>JARLHA010000037.1 GCA_031292485.1 Mucilaginibacter sp. | reverse complement strand
GCTAAAATCTAATTGCTTACCTTGTTTCATGAGTTCTTGATTTAAAGTGTTCGTTCAATGTTTAATTAATCTACGACCTTTTTTTCAAGAACTCTTTTGCCTTTTTAGGCTATCCCGATTTCATACATACGATCTCTACAAATTCCTTAAACAACATCTTTCCCCATTATTCCAACCTTAAAACCTTCCAACTTTACAACATTCCAACCCCAAAAACCACTCACCTAATCAACTTAATCCAACTCAATCAACTAATCACAAAAACCATTTGACAATTAAACAAAAAGCCCTATCTTTGCAGTCCCGAAAATGCGGGGTATAATAAACGTTTAATTAATTTAATTTAAAGCAAGTGAATACGTTAAGTTACAAAACTGTCTCAGCCAATAAGAAGACCGTTAACAAGCAATGGGTTGTTGTTGACGCACAGGGCGAGATTTTGGGGCGCTTGTCTACGAAGATCGCCATGATCATCCGTGGAAAAACCAAGCCTGACTTTACCCCAAACGTAGACTGCGGCGATAACGTGATCGTTATCAATGCAGACAAGGTAAAACTGACCGGAAACAAATTCAGCGACAAGCAGTATGTTTCGTACACCGGCTATCCGGGTGGTCAGCGTTTCATTTCTCCTAAGGAGTTAATGGCAAAGCATCCAACGCGCGTAATTGAAAAAGCCGTACGTGGTATGTTACCTAAAAGTCGTTTGGGCAAAGCATTATTTGGCAACCTGCATGTTTATGCGGGCGCCGAGCATCCTCATGCAGCACAAAACCCAACAACCATTTAACTTTTAATTTAAGGAGAAAAGAAAAAATGCCAACAACTAACACTTCGGGCAGAAGAAAAACAGCAGTTGCACGCATCTACCTGACAGAGGGAGCCGGTGCAATTACCGTAAACGGTAAAGATTACAAGGAGTATTTTCCAACATTGCCATTACAATACATCGTTATGCAAAGCACCGAAGTTTCCGGCTCAACCGGCAAATTCGATGTAAAGGTTAACGTTGCAGGTGGTGGCGTAAAAGGACAGGCAGAAGCCGTTCGTTTAGCCATCGCGAAAGCTATCGTTGAACTCGACCCTGAAAAGAAACCAGCCCTGCGCGCTAAAGGTATCATGACACGTGACGACCGTATGGTTGAACGTAAGAAACCAGGTCGCAAGAAAGCACGTAAGAAGTTCCAATTCAGTAAACGTTAATCAAAGGAGGACAACAAAATGGCAAGAACAACATATCAGGATTTACTGGATGCAGGTGTACACTTTGGTCACCTTACCCGCAAATGGGACCCAAAAATGTCGCAGTACATTTTTATGGAGCGCAACGGTATCCACATTATCGATTTAAATAAAACCTTAACCAAGGTTGAAGAAGCTGCTGCAGCTATAAAACAAATTGTAAAATCAGGCCGTAAAGTATTATTCGTAGCCACAAAGAAACAAGCGAAAGACATCGTTGCTGATTATGCAAAAACTGTAAACATGCCTTTCATCACCGAAAGGTGGTTGGGTGGTATGTTAACCAACTTTGCTACTGTACGCAAGTCGATCAAAAAGATGTCAAACATCGATAAATTGACCAAAGACGGTACCTATGCAAACCTTTCGAAAAAAGAAAGGCTGATGATACAGCGCGAGCGTATTAAACTGGAAACTTTATTAGGCGGGATCTCTGACCTGAACCGTTTACCGGCAGCTTTATTTTTGATCGACGTTAAAAAGGAACACATCGCTGTTTCGGAAGCTTTAAAATTGAATATCCCTACCTTTGCGATGGTGGATACCAACTCTGATCCTTCAAACATCGATTTCCCTATCCCTGCAAATGACGATGCAACCAAATCAATTTCATTGATCACCGGTATCATCATCCAGGCTATCGTTGAAGGTTTGGAAGAACGCAAACGCGAAAAAGAAGACGAAGCTGAAAAAGAAGCAGCAGTTGCGAAAGCAAAAGCTGATGCTCCGGAAGCAGTAACGATTGAACGGGCGCCAAACGAAGGTGGCAAAAGAGCACGTAAAGGAACTGCAGAAGTTGATACCGCAGTTGCTGAAGCTGCTGCCGAAACCGGAACTGAGCCTGCTGAGTAATACATTTTGTAAGGGTTGTAAAGGTTGTAAATTTAAAACCCTTACAACCTTTGCAGCCCTTATATCATTTACAAATACTACAACATTAAAAACACATAACAATGTCTACAGTAACAATATCTGCAGCCGACGTAAACAAACTGCGCCAGCAAACTGGTGCGGGTATGATGGATTGCAAAAAAGCTTTAACTGAAACCAATGGTGATTTTGAAGCTGCCATTGATTTTTTAAGAAAAAAAGGTGCTAAAGTGGCTGCAAGCCGCCAGGACCGTGAATCAAATGAAGGTGTGGTTATCGCACGTACTTCGGCTGATGGCAAACGTGGTGTAATTATCGAATTGAACTGCGAAACTGATTTCGTGGCTAAAAACGCTGAATTTATTGCTTTTGCCAACGCGATTGCTACCGTTGCCGTTGAAAATAACCCTGCTTCCCTGGAAGCATTGAATGATCTTGCTGTTGATGGTCAGAAAATCGGCGAAGCCGTTATCGACAAAACAGGCAAGATCGGCGAGAAGATCGGCGTATCTAAATACGAAGTAATTGAAGGCGAAAAAGTGATCGCTTATATCCATGGCAATTACCGTTTAGGTGTATTGGTTGGTTTAAGCGCAAATGTTGCCGGTGCTGATGACGCAGGCAAAGACGTGGCAATGCAAATTGCAGCAATGAGCCCTGTCGCCATTGATAAAGACGGCGTTGACGCTACTACTATCGAACGTGAATTAGAGATCGCTAAAGAGCAGATTCGTTTGGAAGGCAAACCAGAAGCAATGGTTGAAAAGATTGCTGCAGGCAAACTGAACAAGTTCTATAAAGATTCAACTTTATTGAACCAGGAGTTTGTAAAGGACCCATCCAAAAGCGTGGCCCAGTTTTTAAACGGGGTTGAAAAGGGATTAACAGTAACCGCCTTTAAGCGGGTTGCCTTAGGAGCTTAAATATTTTGATCCCCCCGATAAACCGGGGGGATTTTTTTTGCAATATTGTTCCGTAGAGACGCAATACTTTGCTTCTCTGAAAAATAATCACCGGAGACGCAAAGTGTTGCGTCTTTGCTTTGCATAATGAATATGCCTGTATAGCGATGGGTTTGAAACCCATCGCTATGATGCAAATACGATAATTATTTGTGTTTGATATGATAACTGCCCTTCACAACCTTCAACTCATTACTGATGGAACCATCAGCAATGGCAAAGCGGTATTAATTTCCAACGGAAGCATCACCGCTATTGTTGACGAAAATGCCATCCCGGCTGATTGTAAAAAAACAGATCTCAAAAATGCATTCCTGGCTCCCGGATTGATCGACCTGCAATTATACGGCAGCGGCGGTAAAAACTTCGGCGGCGTACCCGAACCTTCGGCGCTGGCGCAGATGGAGCATGACCTTTTAAACGAAGGTACGACAGGATTTTTTGCTACCATCGCTACCAATACCAACGAGGTTGTTGAAAAAGGGATAGAAGCGGCTAAGGCCTACCGCGAAAAATGCAAAGGCAACTTTTGGGGCCTGCACCTGGAAGGACCCTATCTGAATGTGGAAAAAAAAGGTGCACATCCTGCTAAATTCATCAAAAAAGGCACATTGGCCGAAGTGGAGCGCTGGATCGGAATGGCTGATGGCGTTGTTAAAATGATGACCATCGCTCCCGAGCTACAGGACCAGGAGGTGATTGATTACCTGCACGATCATGGCATTATCCTTTCATCGGGTCACAGCAACGCCACCTACCAGCAGGGAAAATCGTTTTTAAATAATCCCGTAGAGGCGGTAACGCATTTATACAACGCCATGCCGCAAATGCACCACCGCGAACCCGGCTATATCCCGGCTATTTTTGAGGAGAGGCCTTTTACAAGTATTGTTAACGACGGTATCCACGTCGATTTTGCCATGGTACGCCTGGCCAAACGCGAGCTGGGTGACAAACTTTTCCTGATTACAGACCGTGTTACCGAATCAAAAGAGGGCGCTTATCACCACCACTTTACCGGCGACCGTTATGTAATGCCTGATGGTACTTTATCCGGCTCATGCCTTACCATGTTAAAAGCCGTTGAAAACTGCGTGGAGCATGTGGGTATTAACCTTGCCGAAGCGATCAATATGGCCTCGTTATATCCTGCCCAACTGGTAAAAATGACCAAAAAAGGAAGGATAGCCCCTGGCTACGATGCAGACATGGTGATTTTTAACGAAGATTTTAAAATAAGCGGCACTTTGTTTAAAGGTGATTTCTTAACAAATCTGACATAAAATTTTAACACTGAACATATTTCTATATTTTTGACAAAACGACCTCATGACATATAAAAGGATCCTTTTAAAACTTAGCGGAGAGTCGCTGATGGGCGACAAGCAATACGGAATTGACAATAAACAGGTTTTACAATATGCACATGACATTAAGGATGTGCATGATAAGGGTATAGAAATGGCCATTGTGGTTGGCGGCGGCAATATATTCCGTGGCCTCAGCGCTGAGAAATCGGGTATGGATCGCGCCCAGGCCGATTATATGGGTATGCTGGCTACTGTAATCAACTGTATGGCACTTCAAAACGCATTAGAAAGTATTGGGGTTGAAACCCGCTTGCAATCGGCCATAAAAATGGAGCAGATCTGCGAGCCCTACATTCGCCGCCGTGCCATGCACCATTTGGAGGAACGCAAAATTGTGATCTTTGGCGCCGGCACCGGTAACCCTTATTTTACGACAGATACTGCGGCATCCCTGCGCGCAATCGAAATAAAAGCCGATGTGGTGCTAAAAGGCACCCGCGTTGACGGCATTTACACCGCAGATCCTGAAAAAGACCCTTCTGCAACCCGCTACGAAAATATCACTTACCAGGAAGTTTATGATAAAGGCCTTAATGTAATGGACATGACTGCCATTACCCTGTGCCAGGAAAACAAACTGCCTATCATTGTTTTTGATATGAACAAACCCGGCAATTTTATGAAAATAGCTTTGGGCCAGCCTATTGGGACTTTGGTGAAAGAATAATTTTTCCGGCGAGTCCTATTGCCCTGTGACGATTTCATTTACGTAAAGCTTTCGCAATGAGGCTGCGTCATAAGTGAAATAAAGAAGGGTTATACAAAATTATATTTTTCGCAATAAAAACGCTGCGCCTCTCTGTGCCTTCTTCGCGCCCTCCGTGGTGAATTTTAACCACAGAGGTCACGGAGACAAGAACGCAAAGAGCACAGAGGCAAATATTATTTGGTAAGCTTTTTATAAAACCGACTTTTGAGACAACCTCAAAATATTGGTAGAAAATTGAAAAAGAAAGACATAGCGTTAGGTAAGTAACTCGCCGGGGTTCCATACCTAACGGCACGTGTTTTTCGTTTTTGTTATATTCTACCAATATTTGACCCGGGCTATTGAAGCCCCGCTGTCCAGCGCTTTAGAATAAGGATGAATAAACGCATCGCGAACTTGCCTTTCCGCATTATTTCTCCTGATGCTGGGTTTTCTACCTAAATCTTCTACCTTTATTTCACCAACCTGGCATTATGGACGCAATCACCATCATTTTACTTTTAGTAATCCTTATTTTGCTCATTACGAACAGATCGGGCATCAACGATAAATTCAGGGACCTTGAACACCGGATCATAGACTTGCAAAATCAGCTACGGGCCTACCAGCAAACCAAAGCTACCGAAGGCCCCAAATCTGAGGTTAAATCAGCGCCTGTTTTACCAACCGTCGAAGAAAAACTTCCCGGGCCACCAATACCGCCGGAATTTAAACTCCCCGAACCGCCAAACCCGGCTGAGATTAAACCGGAACCGGTTGTTGAGAAGCATCCAGAGGTGATTTATGATGTGATGGCCAACCTGCACAGGCCTGTAAAAACGTTTGATCCGCCGCCAAATTTCAGCAAACCTCAACCCGAACCAAAGCCTGAGCTATCATTTTTTGAGCGTTATCCCGATCTTGAAAAATTTATCGGCGAAAATCTGGTGAATAAGATAGGCATTGCCATTTTAGTACTCGCCATCGGTTTCTTCGTAAAATATGCTATCGATAACAATTGGGTAGGCCCCGTTGGGCGCGTAGGAATCGGTATCTTTTGCGGCGCTATTTTAGTTGGCTTTGCCCATCGCATGCGCAACAACTATAAAGCCTTCAGTTCGGTACTTACCGGCGGCGGTTTGGCAGTTTTTTATTTTACCATTACTCTGGCTTTTCAGCAATTTCACCTGTTTAGCCAATTGATAGCCTTGTGTATTCTGATTGTGATCACTGTGTTCGCGGTGCTGCTTGCATTATTGTATGACAAGCAGGAACTGGCAGTAATTGCCCTCATCGGCGGTTTCGCAAGCCCTTTTTTGGTAAGCAACGGTACTGCCAATTATAACGGGCTGTTTACCTACCTGCTCATTTTAAATACCGGTCTCCTCGTCATTGCCTATTTTAAGGCCTGGCGCATCCTCAATATTTCGTCGTTCGGTTTATCGGTTATTGTTTTTGCCACCGTGTTGTACACCCTAACAGGCACTAATTATTATATTGGATTACGCTTTGCCACTATCTTTTACCTGCTGTTTTTTATCATCAATATCATCAACAACATCCGCGAAAACAAAAACTTCCTGGCTATTGATTTCAGCATATTGCTTATCAATACGGCGCTTTATTTTGCCGCCGGCCTGTATTTATTAACTGAAATGGGGCTGCCCCAATACCGCGGGCTATTCAGTACGGCGCTGGCGTTAATTAACCTGGTGCTGTCCTATATCCTGTTTCGTAAAAAAACCGTCGATCCGAATATTCTTTACCTGCTGATTGGTATCACCCTGACATTTATTTCGTTAACTGCTCCTATCCAGCTACATGGCAATAACATTACCCTGTTCTGGGCCTCTGAGGCGGTGCTGCTGTACTGGCTGTATCTTAAATCATCCATCAGGTTAATGCAACTAACGTCCACGGTCATCTTCATCGCGATGATCTTTAGTTTGCTGATGGATATCTCCAATGTTTATGTTCATTCGGATGTACATTTAGCCATCATCGCCAACAAGGGATTTATCACCACGATTGTGGCAGCCGTCGCTTCTTACCTGCTTTATATTTTGGTAAAAAAGGACCCGCAGCCTGATTTAAACGGCCTGTCCATCAATAAAAACCTTTTCCGCATTGTTGCCGTAATCCTATTCTTTTTAGGTGGATTGCTTGAGGTTAACCACCAGTATTCCTACTACTATCCAAATTCAGCTATCAATATCTTATATCTGGCGCTTTATGTGCCGGTTTTTGTTTACCTGTTACAGTTCTTTTCGGCAAAAATGAATGGAGCCGACCACAATTGGGAACTAATTTTAAGTTTATTGGGCTGCACGGCTACCATTTACCTGTTCCTGGCCCCTGTTTTCTTTAACCAGCTGGAGGAAATGCTGGAGCTTAAAAAGATCAGCGTTTCGCATTTTGCTGTTCACTGGATCAGCGACATTTTTATAGCGATGATATTTTACAGCATCATTCGTTTTTACCGGAGTAAGTTTAACGATGCCACTAAAAACACCTGTGCCTGGCTGTTAACCGCTGCTATTGTTACGTTCTTAAGTTTAGAGATCTGCCTGTTGGGCGAGTTGTTTTTTTATTCCAAACAAAACAGTATTGATACGATCCAAACGGTTTATATCAAAACTACGCTTCCGGTTTTATGGGGCGTGATCTCTTTTATTTTAATGTGGTTGGGGATGCGCAACAAACAACGGAACCTGCGCATCATTTCATTAAGCCTGTTTACTATTACGCTGTTAAAATTGTTTATATTCGATATCAACAACATACCGGTTGCCGGGAAGATAGCGGCGTTCTTTTGCCTGGGGGTTTTGTTGCTCATCATATCTTTTATGTACCAAAAAGTTAAAAAAATTATTGTGGACGATGAGGCGAAGTCAAAAGATTAAAGCAGGAATATTTTTTACCGGATTGTTTCTGGCGCTATTTTCAGCATCGGCGCAAAACACTTTTAAATATGCGGCGGCAATTCCTAAGACTGATTCCGCCGGCTTTTATAAAATCAGCCTGCAGCCGGCTTTTGTTGCAAAAAGCAATCCCGATTTTTCGGATATCCGTTTGATCGATCAAAAAGGGCATTTTGTTCCGTATATCACCGCTGATAATTTGCCCCAGCCTGCTAACGAAAAGTTTGTGGTATTTCCGCGGTTAGCAGTTGCTTCAAAAACTGATACCGGCACCTCCTATATTATTGAAAACACAGCGAGCCTGCCGGTAAGTATGCTCTGGGTAAAACTTAGGAATACCGCGGTAAAACGTACGGTAAACTTATCAGGAAGCGACGACCTGAAACGTTGGTTTGCCATTGAGGAGGATGTTCCGCTGCAACAGGCAGGTTTAAACAGCGGAGGCGCCTATTCGCAATCCCTCTCGTTCCCGGCAAGTAATTACCGGTATTTAAAACTATTGGTAAATGATAAAAACAAAACGCCGTTAAAATTCATGGAAGCGGGTATTTATACTGAACAATCTGTTTCAAAGTCATATTTTCCGGTACCGGGCGTCCGCGTTAGTCAGCAGGACAGCAACAACGTCACTTATATCCGGATCAGGCTGAATGACAAATATCTGATCAACAGGATCAACCTGGAAATAACCGCACCGAAATATTATAAACGGGATATAGCTGTTTACCAGATTGATGGTCAACAACGCTCGCTGGTAAGCAATGCTGAAATCTATTCCGGCAAAAGCAACAGCCTGCTGTTCGCTGCTAAAGCGGATGAACTTGAATTGCAGATTGATAACGGTGATAATTTACCTCTCATCATTAAAAATGTGGAGGTTTTTCAGGCAGATCAGTTTATTGTAACCTACCTTGACGCAGGGCAATCTTATCAGCTTTTAACGGGCGATAAAAAAGCCACCGCACCGGACTACGACCTGAAATTTTTCATCGATAGTATTCATCAGCGTATCCCCGAGATAAGCCCTGTAGCGGTGGTAAAAAACACAGCTTATCAACTCCATTTGCCGGTGGTTAAGAAAGACAATAGCATGATCCTCTGGCTCTCTATCATCGCGGCCCTATTGTTACTTTCGCTGTTAACCTGGAAAATGGTTACCGAGGTGAACGACAAAACCGGGAAGGCTTAATATTGCTGCTATTTTTATTTAGCTTTACACTTTACCCGGTAGGGTATTTCAACGTATGAAAAAGATTTACTTGTTTATGTTTGTGGGCATTTTGGCTATTATTATGGTGGTGGTCAGCTTAATGAATTTCGACCCAAAAGTGGAAACATGGAGCAGTTTTATCGCAGGCGGAGCTATTGCTTTGCTGATCCTTAAGTCCCCCGCTATACTGGCTTATTTTAAACAAAAAAGAGCTAAGTAATCAGCAGATGTTTACCAATTACCGCTATCCCTTCGTATTGTTTATAACAAGTTTTGCCTTTATGCTGGCAGCCATGATGCTAAAAATAATGCACTGGCCCGGCGGGAGCTTACTATTTGGCAGTATGCTGATGGTGCAGGGATTATCCATCGTTTGGCTGATTATTGTGTTGATCAAAAAAAAGTAACTTTTAACCCCAATCAATTCCTCCCCTAACCCATCTTCTTCCACATTGGATTTCTTCAAAAAAAGCGAAATCATCGCCCGTATGGGTTACCGACCCCGGAGCGGCAAAAAGAGGTTGTATCAAAAGTATATGAACTAAAACGCAAGCAAAATACTATCTGAGCCTGGGTGTTCTTTGTGAATTCTTAGTGCTCCTTGTGGTTTATTTTTTACCACGAAGAACACTAAGAGAGAATACTGCAGACACAAAGACCTCATCATTCAACATACTTTGGTTACTTTTCGTGTTACCGGACTTCTGATACAGCCTCTTTTAAAAGCATCAAAAGGAAGCAAGATCAATCTACCCCCGCAACCATATGCACCGGGATCGCGATCCTGTTCCAGCTGTTGATGGTAATGGCGATGAAAATGAGCTGTGCTATCCCTTTTTCGCCAAAAAACTTTAAGGCCCTGTTATACGTTTCATCCGAAACGCCCCGGGAGATATTGGTTACTTCTTCAGCCAGCTTTAACGCGGCTTGTTCTGTTTCGGTAAAAAACGGTGTTTCCCACCAGGCAGATAGCGCGAAAAGCCGCTGGTAGCTTTCGCCCAATGCAAGGGAATCTTTGGTATGGTAGTCGATGCAATAGCCGCAGCCATTGATCTGCGATACCCTAACTTTTATCAGCTCTTTTAATTTGTGGTCGATATCAAAATCTTTTATTTGATTATCGGCAACGGCCATTGCTTTGTAAATCCTGGGCTCGGCCTGGTTAATGTTCATCCGTGATTTCATATTTATAATTTTATGGATAATTAATTTGATTGTTTTTGAGTTAATTTTTGCAAAGATTAAAACTCCGGAATTTCATAACTCCCTTTGTACCTGTTCATGGAGGCAGTAAATATTTGATATGCGTTCCCTTCAATTCCCTGCCCTTCAAAAGCGCCATATAAAGTATCAAACCGCAATCCTGAACACCGGCCATATGCCGCGATAAATTCCTTTTTTGATAACAGGATTTGGTTAGGATAGCTGTACATGATGGCGATGTGCTTTCTACTTTTGGCGATGTACAGGCTATCGCCGCAAAGTAAAGTGCCTTTAGGCGAATGAGAATCGATTTGCAATAAACAGCTGCCGGGGAAATGGCCACCTATATGCACAATGCCTATGTCATCCCAAAGATGCAGCCTTTCCCCCTCCCAAAACCTGATAGCATCTCCTTTACAAAAAACGAATCCCGCGTCATTTTGGTGGATATATATAGGGCAGTCAAACGCGGCTGCCCAATCGTTCATGGTGCTGTAATAATGCGGATGCGAAAATACGATGGCCTTTAAACCACCTTTTGATTTGATAAAATCAATGGAGGTTTCGTCCAAAAGCGGGATACAATCCCATAAAATATTGCCATTGGGTAATAGCAGTAAAAAAGCGCGCTGTCCCAGGGCAAAAGCAGGTTCCGTTTTTACGGTATATAACCTGTGGTTAATCTGTCTGAATTTGTTGATATGATCTTTTTTTAGATGATCCATGTTTGTCCAGCGTTGGCCATTATCGCCGATATACTGGCGGTCATCGTTGCAAATCGGGCAAAGATCTGTATGCCGGTGTTCTGCCCCATATTGGGTGCCGCAGGTTTCGCAAATCTTAAGTTCGTTCATGGTTTTTGTTTTTATGATGCTACCTGTAAGCTGTTTTTATTTTTTTATGGCGATGAAATTTGGCCTCGCCGGTTCATTGATAAAAAACACCAATAATTTTGCCGGCTTAACGGGGTCCGGGTTTCTGGTCAATGAATGCAAACCATTGGCTTTTTCATAAAAGGCATCACCGGGACGATAAAGATGATGTTTGCCTTCAAATACCGATTCCAGTTCACCTTCCAGCAAATAGCCAAAAGTTGGGCAAGGGTGCCTGTGCGAAGGCGAAACACTTCCGGGAGGAAAATTCACTACTTCCATCTGTACATTCCTGTTGCTGATGCCTTTTTCGTTGAGCAATTGCTGAAGTAAATATTGCTCAGTTATTTTTTGTCTGGGCTTATTCTGTGCCAATGCGCTGTTGCCAGGAGCTACTAATAACAAGAAGCCTGCAATAAAAAATACTTTAGCGGCACCGGAAGCCAGGCGCTTATTAACGGTTCTGCCCATTAGCCAGGCATCCAGACTCCAGGCGTAACCAGGTAAAGCAGCCAATAGAAAACTGGCCGCGCTTAAGGTAAAAACCGAATAGCCCAGCGGTGAATCGATCCCAAATGATATAGCCATCGCACAGGCAAAGCTAAAGCTCAACAACCCGCTGCCTATAGCGGCAACCCGTGTAAAAAGGCCCATTATTAAGAACAGGCCGAAAGTTGCTTCGCCGATAGTTGCCAGTATTGCCAAAACGGGCACCATCCCGGTTGGCAAAAAACTCATTACCTGGTGGGCGTAGGCTAAAAAATGTGCCCAGTCGCCCCAACCTACGTGAGGTTTGCCATTGGGGCCTAAAAAGCCGAGGCGGTCGGCCACCTCCCATATATAGGCCGAGCCTATGGCTACCCGCAGGTAGATGGAAGGAAGCATTGAATTTTGAATTTGCATGACGTTTTATTTTTTGCTGAATCAAAATTATCCCTAACTTGGACTATATTAATAGTCCAGAAACAACAAACTAAGTAGTCCAGATATGCCAATAATTGAAAGCCTGATTACTGTCAATAAAGAATTGAACGTCCCGGTATACCTGCAGATCGCCAATAGCATTATTGGCCACATCCGCAGGGGGACGTTAAAACCTGAAAGGGCTCTGCCCGGCAGCAGGGTATTGGCGGCTTCATTAAAAGTGCACCGTAAAACCGTAGTCGCTGCGTATGATGAGTTATATGCCCAAAGCTGGGTGGATGTGTACCCGCGAAAGGGGATCTTTGTTGCCAAAAACCTGCCGGAGGTAAAGCCGAAATCCATCGCTCAAAATGCGCGGCAGGACGGGATTGCCGCGATAACTTATTATGAGGTGGATGAACAGCGCCTGCCTTTTCCATTACAATTTCAGGCCCCTGCCGCCCGGCATATTGTTTTTAATGATGGTTTCCCCGATACGCGTTTGGCCCCGGTTGACCTTTTGGTGAGGGAATACCGGCGTTTTGGCAATTACCATTTTACGTCCGGATACCTGATGTACGGCCCCGAGCAGGGGGCGGAGAATTTAAGGAACGAGCTGGCGCGTTTTCTATCCGAAACGCGGGGCCTGCAGGTGGGGGCCGAAAACATCCTGATCACCAAAGGAGTACAAATGGCCCTGTACTTAAGTGCACAGGTGCTGCTGTCAAAAACCGATACGGTTATTGTACCTGATCCCGGCTATTTTATGGCAAACGAGGTTTTTGAACATGCCGGCGCGCAGCTGGCTTTTGTACCGGTAGATGATCATGGTATCGATCTTAACGCGGTGGAAGACATCTGCAAAAAGAGAAAAGTAAAACTTTTGTATGTGATCCCGCACCACCACCGCCCCACCTGTGTAACGCTAAGTGCTGAGCGCCGCATGCAACTGCTTGAACTGGCCATGAAATATCGCTTCGCCATCCTGGAGGACGATTATGACTACGATTTTCATTATGCCAGCAGCCCTATATTGCCTTTGGCCAGCGCCGATTATTACGGCAGCGTAATTTATGTCGGGTCATTTTGTAAAACCATTGCGCCGGGGATCCGCGTTGGATTTATAGTCGCGCCGCAAAATTTGATCGGGCAACTTACCCGGCTCAGGCGGATGATCGACAGGCAGGGCGAACAATTGCTGGAAGAAGCGATGGCGAACCTGCTGAAAAACGGCGACATCGGCCGTCACCTTAAAAAAACAAATAAAATATACCATGAGCGGCGCGATGTACTTTGCGGCCTTTTGCAGGAGCAATTAGGCGGGCGTGTGTCCTTCAAAATACCTGATGGCGGCTTTGCCGTCTGGATGCAATACCTCAACGGGCGCAGCGCAAAATTAATATCAGAAAAAGCTGCCGGAATGGGCCTTTCGGTAAGTGATGGCAGCGGGTATTTTCACCGGCATGATAATACAAGTTTTATCCGCCTGGGTTTTGCGTCTTTAAATGTAAAAGAGTTGGAAGACGGGGTTGGGATATTGACGCGGGCGGTGGAGAAGGTTTAAAATTAGTCCGGCGATCTTCATCCGTTAACAATTATTTCTTAAACAAAAGCTTAATACACGTGATTTATTATCCTGACCCCTTCCGGCCCGGCAATAATGGCCTTTGCTGCCATCCGGTAAAACAGCGAATGCTCCACAACGCCGGGGATCATTTTTACCAATACATTTAATTGATCCAACGGCATCAGCTCAGTAAAATAAATATCCAGCAGCAGGTTGCCATTGTCTGAAATAGCCGCGCCGTCTTTTTTATCACCCATGCGGATATTGATCTTTGCATCGGGGAAATGGCTGTTTAGCCGTTGCATTACCAATTGCAGCGCGGCCGGTAAAACTTCAATTACCAGTGGATAGGTGGTATCCAATTTATTTACAAATTTGCCGGCATCGCCTATCAATATAAACTCCGCCGCCATAGCTGCAAGTATTTTTTCGGAGGTATGGATGCCGCCGCCGCTTTTCAAAGCATTTAGTTCAAGATCAAACTGGTCGCAGCCGTCGAAATAAATATCAGGGCTTTTGGTGAGCGCGATAGCTTGTATATTGAAACCATATCCCCTTATTAAACCCGCAGTTTTAAAGGACGACGATACAAATGTAAGCGATGCCGCAAGGCTGCTTTCAGCTGCCAGCAGCGAAAGCAGGTTGGCAATGGTAGTGCCTGCGCCCAGGCCAATGGTTTGCCCCGGCTGGATGAGTTTAAACGCCGCTTTTGCGGCTTCCATTTTATAATCGGCCATAGTTATTTACTTTCAGGATGAGGGCGATATGGTGATTTGTTATTATTTCGAAGATAGGAAGTTTAAGGATACAGCTGTAGTAAAATTCAAAATTGAACCCTGAAGTAATCATTAATACCTAAAACAGGATAGGTAATCGCACGTTGTAACTACAGTTAATACAACAAAATCATGAAAGCAGTAAAGTTTGAAAAATACGGCGGCCTGGATGTTTTGCAGGTAGAAGAAGTTGAGCGCCCGGAACCAGGCGCCGGGCAGGTACTGGTAAAAGTTAAAGCTGCCGGCATCAACCCGGGCGAGGCCGCCATCAGGGAAGGCTTAATGGCTAAACAGTTCCCCGCCACATTTCCTTCGGGGGAAGGCAGCGATTTTGCAGGTATTATTGAAGCAATTGGCAGCGACGTGAAAGGGTTTTCTGTCAGCGATGAAGTGCTTGGCTTTACAAACAACAGGGCCAGCCATGCGGACTATGTTTTGGCCGAAGCGGACCATCTGGTGTTCCGCCCTGCTAATGTCTCCTGGGAGCAGGCAGGCGGCCTTTTCGTTGCGGGCACAACCGCCCGGGCATCGGTAAATGCGGTTTCGTTGAAGCCGGGTGATACGGTGGTTGTTTCAGGGGCGGCAGGGGGCGTGGGTTCCCTGGCAGCACAGCTGGCCAAAAACGCGGGCGCCACGGTGATCGGTATCGCAGGCGCATCAAACCAGCAATGGCTCGCCGATCATGGCATCATCCCGGTTACCTACGGCGAGGGCATGATAGAACGCATCCGCGACGCCGGCAAAGGAAAGATAAACGCTTTTATCGACACCTTCGGGCATGGCTATGTAGATCTGGCAATTAAGCTGGGTGTCCGCGCTGATAGGATCAACACCATCATTGATTTTGCCGCTGTCGCAAAGTATGGCGTAAAAGCCGATGGCAGCGCAAAAGCGGCCAATGCCACCGTGCTTGCAGAACTCGCGGGGCTGATAGCGGCCGGCAAACTGGATATGCCGATAGCGAAAACTTATCCATTGGCTAAAGTACAGGAAGCCTACCGCGACCTGGAGCAGCGCCATACCCGCGGGAAAATTGTGCTGGTCCCGTAAAGGATTAACGGCTTAGCATAACATGTTTAGCGATAAAAAAACCAATATTAGTGATGATAACTAATTGAAAATATTAGCATTACGATAACTCCCCTCTCAAGAGGGTAACTATATAGCAGTTGGGACAAACCCCTTTTTACAAATTACTGACAAAATAGTGTCAGCACTTCATAAATATAAAATTACTACCTTTGTTAGTATTCATTCTTACCGTAACAACACGATTATTTTATTGAGAATTATTTAATTTTTTGTAAAACTATTTTGTTTTTTATTTGCTCATTTGTTAATAATTATTGTTAGTATTGTACAAAACAGTACCTTTGCCCCCAAAATGGAAAAACAATTAAATCAAATTACTGACCCTAAAAGAGAAAAAAGGGATGCGTGGTTTGACGGGATACTAAACCACCTTATCACTGATAAAATGATGTTGGATACTGGCGTTGCGCCAACCCAAACGCAAGAGTTGTATCAAACCTATATTCATGGCAATCCATATGAAATAACTAAATCTATCAGGGATACGACTACTCAATTTTTCATTCAAAATTTAGTTCAATTTTATTTTAAGGAATTAACATCGTATAGTATAAAGCCACAACGATTGGCATTTGATTTTTCAGATGCGAAGATTTTAGTTTGGGCACAGATAGCTGATGAAGATGAAAGTTCGGAAAATGCGCTAATACTATCAGAAGCTAAAGCAAATAGTAAATTTTCAGATAACGGCTTTTTTGTAACTACTACCATCGTAGAAGAAAGTGATAAACTTAGCGTACCTTCCCATTATCACGAAGTTAATATTCATGGCAAGTTTTCAGGCTCACATTAAGCAGGCTAAAAAAAACCTGAAAATATTATCAGAAACCAGTCAAAAAATCAACGACTGTTGGGATTGGCAAGTTACAATTTCCTATTATGTAGCTGTGCACTTAATGAACGCACGTTTAGCTGATAAACTAAACCTCCACTATAAAACCCATAAAGACGTAAAGATTGCTTTATACAATGAATATTTTGCCTGTAAAATACCAGATGAAATTTATACGGCATATGTAAGCTTAGAAAATCTTTCAAGAAGAGCAAGATACTTATGCCACGAAGATTCCGAAATACCAAATGAAACTGAATACCATACCTATGATAGGCATCTAAAAAAGGCGCTATCAAAGCTTGATATTATACTGAATTACTTTTGTATTGAGCATGGTTTAACTTTTGAAAAATGCGCTATAGATTGTTTGGATATTAAGAGCCAAATACTATCAAACTTTTATTATAAGCAGGATTTAAAGGTGGGATAACACCTATATTATTACTTCTTTTTATTGTGTATCGGTTTAACCGCAATCTTTATCATATCCTCTAAAGTCCCCTCAAATTTAACTTTCGGGTCGTAATGTTCAGCCCTGGGCTTTGGTTCTGTTTTTGGTTTCTCTTTTGCCATATACAAAATTACTTAATTAATCCTGCATAAGTCAAGCGAACGTTATTACACTTTTTAAAAGCATCCTCGAAACGAACCACATCGGTTTTCTTGCGGGTATTATAACGAAATCCAAACTCATTACAGTACACCTGTAAATGCTTTGGAGATACGTAATGATAAATACCTACTATCCCTCCTTTAAGTTGACTAAAGAAACCCTCAATAGTATTAGTGTGCATTGCACCCCTTACGTACTCTTTATTCACGTGGTTAACAACCTCATGGTTATAAGAGTGTTTCAGGCTACCATACATAGTGGAACTGTCAGTAATAATTAAGCTACTTTCAGAAACGTTAGCTTGTATAAACGGTAACACGTCAGAATATTTAACGCTATTGGCTTGTAATACCTTTGTTTTAACCTGTCCGCTTTCGCGGCCTACCATAGCAACCACACTTGTTTTGCTGAAATACTGGCCACCTGTAGCCCTTAATTCAGCACGTTTTTTGTTGCTTTTATTCTTAGTAGCCCCGCCAACATAGGTTTCATTAATTTCAACGGTACCGTCTAATTGTTCAGCTTCGTTATTAGCTAACATTTCACGAATGCGATGTAAAAGAAACCATGCTGTTTTTTGAGTAATGTTCAGATCCCGGCTCAATTGTAAAGATGAAACACCTTTTTTGTGTGCTGTGCATAGGTACATTGCGGCAAACCAAATCCTTAAACTGATTTTGGTCTTTTCAAATATTGTCCCTGCTGTTGGGTAAAGCTGATATTGGCAATCCTTATCCGAGCATTGGTAAGCCCTGCGCCCGGCGATCCGCTTAAACGTGGTTGCCTGGTTACAGCATGGGCAGCATGGTTGCACTGCATATCGTAGCTTAAAGATCATGTCCAAACAAACGTCATCGTTCGGGTAGTCTTTGCGGAATTGGTTAATAGTGTACCTCATTGTAGTTTTTTGTAGTTTTATAAATGGAAAATAATATTTACTTAAGGGTGTTGGGGTTTTTATATAATCAGCGTTCAGTACATGAATACGTTGATGTTTCTCATATTTTCAACGACTGTTACACCAAGCAGGATATTAATCATTTGTTGGGCAAAATACCCCGAACCGATAAAATCAATAAAGACCTTGCTATTATTCAAAATGACGGCTATATTCTTTTTATTGACTTGTGCCCAACCGATTATAATAAATATCCTTATGTAAAGCCAATTTGCTTTAAGGCGTGTATCACCGCTGGGGGAATCCAATTTTATAGTACTCATCTTTTAGCTGTTAAAACCTTGCGTAATTTTAGAATTAGCGTTATTATATCTATTATCGCTTTATCACTTACACTCACCTCAATTGTTTACACAATTTATACACACAGTGATTACAAAGACCTGGAAACACATCCAAAATCATTGCAACAACCGCAAGGAAGTTTAAAATCAATAAAACATACACAACAGGGGAATAATCCCACATTTCATGATGCCAATAAACAATGAATGAAATAGCTTTGTTTCTTTTACCAGCCTCCGAACCTTGTTCTTTTGACTGCTCTACGGGGATATATGCCCTCAAGAGGGGAACCGCACAGGCCCTGCTTTGAAATCTGCCTTGTGCTATATTTTTATTTATTAAACATATTGTTATAATTTTTTTAAATCATTTATGGAATCGTTCTTCTTCCTGCATCCTACAGGAAAATGAACGACTCCATGAAAAAATTCACCTATTTCCTTGTACCGGTATTTGTATTGTTGATGATGCAGGTACCGGCCGCCTCCGGCCAAAGCCCGCAGCTTACGGTGGATGGCAAAAGCAATAACGGCGTAAAGCTGCAGCAGCTAAAAATCGACGTCGCGGTGTACGGCAATATCAGCCGCACCACCTGGCAAATGACTTTCTATAATACCACCCCGCGCATCCTGGAAGGTACGCTGTCGTTCCCGCTGAAGGATGGTATCAGCGTAAGCCGCTACGCGCTGGACATCAATGGTAAAATGCGTGAAGCAGTCCCGGTTGACCGTGGCAAAGGCACTGCAGTTTTCGAAGCGGTTGAACGCCGCCGTGTTGACCCCGGCCTGCTGGAGAAAGTCGAAGGAAATATATTCCGCACGCGCATCTACCCCATCAACCCGCACAGCACCCGCACGGTAATTATTGGTTATGAGGAAGAGATCCCGCTGGCAGATAACGGTGAGCTTAAATTTACCTTGCCGCTCAACGGAAAAGATACCGTGGAGAAATTCTCCCTCAGCGCCTCCGTCATCCAAAGTTCCGCAGCGCCGGTGACAGATAATACCAACGGCGATAATCTGCAATTCGACAGGCATCAAAACACCTGGTCAGCAGCTATAGAGAAAATCAATTACACACCCAATCATTCATTGTCATTCTCTATACCTAAACCAGCCGATGCTACAGAGGTCATGATCCAGGCGCTTGGCAATAAATATTATTATTTCATCAATACCAGGCTACAGCCGCAGATAGTAAATAAAACGCTGCCGCATCGCATCGGTTTACTGTGGGATGCTTCGCTAAGCGGCGCAGCAAGAGACAGCAAAAAGGAGTTCGCGCTGCTGGATGCTTATTTCAAAAGAGTAAATAATGCGGAGATCATTTTGGTAACCTTCAGCAATACCATTATCAACACCAAAACCTTTACCATCGCAAACGGTAATTGGCAGGAATTAAAGGCCGTACTGGAGCATACTATTTATGATGGCGCTACCGATTTCGGCAAGATCAACCTGGCGCAATACCCCGCCGACGAATATTTATTGATGAGCGACGGCCACCAGACATTCGGCGAAAAAGCCATCAGGCTGACTAACAAGCCGGTTTACTGTATCAACTCCTCTGCCTCGGCCGATTACAGCAACCTGAAACTGATCGCCCTGAAAACCGGCGGCGAACTGATTGACCTTACCTCAACCGACAGCCTAAAAGCGCTCAAAAGTTTAACCACGCAGCCTGTGCGCTTTTTAGGCATAAAGGTGAGCGGTACCGTGGAAGAAAACTACCCCTCGCTGCGGGTAGCCGTCGGCCGCACATTTTCCATTGCCGGCATCACCCGCGACCCAAATCAAACCCTTACTTTACAATATGGTTATGGCGATAAGGTAAGCTATGAAAAAGCGGTAACCCTCGACCTGTCAAAAGATGAGGTTGATGATGTGGATGTAGCCAAACTGTGGGCGCAAAAAAAGATCAGCGAACTGGATATCAACTACAACGCCAACCGGCAGGATATTGAATCGCTGGGCAAACGCTTTGGCATCGTTACCCGCAATACTTCGCTTATCGTACTCGAATCGGTGAACGATTATATCACCTATGATATTGAACCCCCTGCCGAACTCCGCGAACAGTTTGATGCCATTATGAAGCAAAGAGGTGCTGATAACCGGATACAAAGAGAAAATGTCAGTACATCAGCCAATATGCAGGCTGAACTTGCGCAGTGGTGGCATGCCGATACGAAAATAGCGGAAGCACCGGTAAAGCCTGCAATTACTCCTGAAGTGAGGGTGGAAACACCGGTGCGAAATCCGGCTAATACTACACCTCAAAACCAGGGCGCAGTGAACAGACAAAATCATATGATTTCAGGTAAGGTTACAGCAAAAGAAGATAGCCAGGCTTTACCCGGGGTTGCAGTGCGCATCAAAGGCACCAATATCGGCGTTCAAACCAACGTAAACGGCCGTTATACCATTTCCGCGCCATCAAACGCTACGCTGGTATTTTCGTTTGTTGGTTATGCGTCAAAACAGGTAAATGCAGACGCACACAGCTCGGTCAATGTTGTGCTCGAAGCCAGCAGCCAGCAATTGAGCGAAGTGGTGGTAACGGAAAATAGCGCCCATAAAAGAACCGGTTCAATAACCACTGTTAACGACGACCAGGTCAGCGAAACGCCGCCGACTGTTCGCGAGCTCGAAGTGGCAAATACAAACGGCACCCGGCAACCTGCTAATAATAATGCGCCGCAAGTATCTACCAGCCCGGCCAGCAATTCATCCGCGTTGAATGAAGTTGTGGTCATCGGCTATGGCACACAGCGCAGAAAGGATGTTACAGGTTCAGTGTCAGTAGTGGACATCAGCGATGCAAAAAAGATAGGAGCAACAAACGCTGGGCAGATGCTGCAGGGGCAGGCTGCCGGTGTTATGGTGGTAAACAACGGCGCGCCCGGCGCACCTTCCAACGTATATATTCGCGGTATCTCCGGCTTTGGCAATACCGCACCGCTTTATGTGGTGGATGGCGCGGTGGTAAAAGATATGTCCATGCTCAACCCCAACGATATCGAAAGCATCAGTGTATTAAAAGATCCAGCTTCAGCCGCAATCTATGGCGCCGCAGGTGGCAATGGCGTTGTTGTGGTTACTACTAAACAAGGCAAAACAACGCATACGGATACTGCGGAAGAGAAAAATAGCGACATCAATGTCACCTATCAGCACCAGGAAGAAGATTATTTAAAAACGATCCGGAAAGTAGATAAAGCACTGCAATATGCCAAATACCTCGATTTAAGAAGCACATTTGGCAGTAACCCCGTTTATTATTTTGATGTGGCGGACCACTTTATAAAAACCGGCAATATGGAAATGGGCGAACGCATATTAAGCAACCTGGCCGAACTGGACCTGGGCAGCTATGAGCTTTACAAAATGCTGGGCTACAAACTAAAACAATCAGGCGATGTGGAAGGCGAAGTATTTGCCTTTAAAAAGGTAACCGAATTGCGCCCCATGGATCCGCAAAGTTTCCGCGATTACGGCCTGGCATTGGAAGATGCCGGCGAGCATCAGAAAGCCCTGGATGTATTGTACAACGCCATGACCAAAAGTTATACGCCGGATGCCGACGGCCTTTACCGCGGTATCCAGGAAATATTCCTGCCCGAGATTAACCGCATCATCGCTTTAAATAAAGGGAAACTGAACCTTTCGGCCATCGCAAAAACCATGACCGAAGCAATGCCGGTGGATATCCGTATCGTAATGGACTGGAACATGAACAATACCGATATTGACTTGTGGGTAACCGACCCCAACGGCGAAAAATGCTATTACAGCCATAACCGCACCGCCATCGGCGGCCGTATCTCGCATGATATGACCCAGGGCTTCGGCCCCGAACAGTTCCTGCTGAAAAAGGCTATTAAAGGAACCTATAAGATCGAAATCAACTATTATGGCGACAGGCAGGCAACTATTGCCGGTCCTACCGCCATTATGGCCGAATTATTTACCCATTACGGCACCCCTGAAGAAAAGAAGGAGATCATCGTACTGCAAATGAAGAAAGGATCAGGCGGGGCGGTGTATGTCGGCGATCTGGATTTTAAATAGCAGGTTATAAAAAAATTCAATCCTAAACTTCACAAAAATGCCCCGGCCGATTGGTTTTTCGGTTCTGTTTTTCTTTAACACCTGCCTGGGTTTGCCAGGCAGGTTCTTTCAGTAATAGCAAAAAATGTATCTTTAAACCAGAAAAAGTACCATATAACCCTCACACCATGATCCAGATTGTTATTTATTCGATCGTATTTATAGCCCTTGTTTTCTTTTTCAGAAAGGCCGGCAAGGATAAATCCAAATGGGGCATTAATTTAAAGCGTGTTTATTGCCCTGTATGTAACACAAAACAACCTATTATTCGTTGGCCCGAAAGCATGGAACAGGCTGCCTGGGGCGGAACAACCTGCCCGAAATGCCATACCAGGCTTGATAAATATGGGCGGGTTATTTCCTGACGGTAATTTTACAAAAAGTCGCCGGGGTTGACCACCTTCGGACACCGGTCTATCCCATAAATCTCCGGCCTGCAATTTTTCAGGTAATAAATCAGGTTTCGCCAAAATATTTTTTTCGCAGAAGCCCGATTAAATACTAATATTTTTAGTGATTAATCTTAATATTGCGGTGTCATGGTGGAAAACTTCAATCCGGTGATGCGGCTGGCATATGATTACCTGGAATGTACGAATACGGTGGTTTTCCTTACGGGTAAAGCAGGTACGGGCAAAACTACTTTTTTACAAAATTTGCGTCAAACCTCCAAAAAAAAGTTGGCAGTAGTGGCGCCCACCGGTGTGGCGGCGATCAACGCAGGGGGAATGACAATTCATTCCTTCTTCCAGCTTTCATTTGCGCCGGCGGTGCCGTCGGAAAACGAGCGGCAGGAAGTTTATTACAGCACAGAAAAAAAAGACCTGCTATCCCAGCTTGAACTATTGATTATTGATGAGATCAGCATGGTGCGGCCGGATGTTCTCGACCAGATTGATTTGATCCTGCGTACAGAGAAAGGATCAGCTCATCCCTTCGGCGGTGTACAACTGTTGCTGATCGGCGACCTTTCCCAACTCAGCCCGATCATCCGTGACGAAGAATGGTCCATCTTACGGCCTTATTACGCCACCCCCTATTTTTTCAGCAGCCGGGTGCTTCAAAAAGCGGCCTATGTGCGGATAGAGCTGGATTATGTTTACCGCCAAAAGGAGCAGGCTTTTGTAGACATCCTGAACGAGGTGCGTCATCAAAGCATCAGCGCGGCAAACCTGGAAGTCCTCAATACACGCTATATCCCCGGCTTCCGGCCAACGGCTGAAGACCCCTATATCACCCTTACCACGCATAACAGCATCGCACAGCAGATCAATACCGAATGGCTGGATGCATTGCAGGGGCAGGAACAAGTGTTTACAGCAACGATTCGCGGCGATTTTCCGAAAGATGCCTACCCGACGGAAACCCAACTAAGGCTGAAGGTTGGCGCACAGGTGATGTTTGTAAAGAATGACAGTTCAACCGAAAAGTTGTTTTATAATGGCAAAATCGGCACCGTAACCCGGATGGAAGGACAAACAGTTTTTGTGCAATGCGGTGAGGGCCGGCGGGAGCTTGCGGTAGAGGCCCTGGAATGGAGCAATGTTAAATACCAGGCGGAGGGCGAAGGCATTAATGAGACCAACGCCGGCAGTTTCGCGCAGCTCCCTTTAAAACTGGCCTGGGCCATCACTATCCATAAAAGCCAGGGATTGACTTTTGACCGGGCAATCATCGATATTTCCGAATGTTTTGCACACGGCCAGGCTTACGTAGCGCTGAGCCGCTGCCGGAGTTTAACGGGGATGGTGCTGCGGAACCCAATTGCTGCGCATAACATCATTGGCGACCCTGCCGTGGCCCGTTTTAACGAACAAAGCGCAAACATCCGGCCTGACGAACAAAGCCTTGAACGCGACCGGGAACTATACCGGCTGTTCCTGCTGACGGAGTTGTTTAACTTTACGCCACTACAGGCAAAACTCCGGGATTTTAAAAGCTTGTTACCTGATCTGGAAAATGACATCATTTTGGTTGCAGCAAAATTCATCAGGCAACTAAAACCAGAACGCAGCCGGCAGGCAGCCGCTTATTTCCTTGAGAAATTGCGCGCCGCGGTTGAAACGCTGCATATACAATTACCTGCGCTGATCGGCGAGTCAAAAGACAGGGCCGGAAAGTCCGATCAACTGATCAACTGGTTAATGCACCGCATCCACCTGATGGACTATTTTTCCCTTCACCCATTTACTGCAGCCGCTTACCTGGCGCAGGTTAAAAACAAACCTGCAGCGCCGGAACGCTCTTATTTAAAAGCATTAAATGCCGTGCCGAATGAAAAACTTTATGAAAGGCTGCTGCTTTGGCGCGAAGAGATGGCAGCGGCAGAAAAGGTGATGCCGGCGATGATCCTCTCTGAAAAGACCGCTGCAGCCATTGCCGAAAAACTGCCGGCAACCTTAAAAACGCTGGGGGCCATCAAAGGGATCGGCCCGCATAAAGCCGGGCAGTATGGCGCAGAACTGATCGGCATGATCCGCAGCTACCAGCTGGAGATCACCGGATCAGGCGAGGAACAGGCGAGTTTATTTTAAGCGGTTAAAGGAATATAGTTTATTACTACGGGCATAGCTCATCCGCAGATAGTACCGTCATACAGCAGGGGTATTGTGTTCAATCTTTGTAAAATTTAAAATACCCTGAACCAATCATCAAACACTATGCTTAACATTGAACATGGAAAAGTATGTAAGCCTTAAAGTTGATGATGGCACCTATATGGAAGCCTATACATCGATCCCTGCCGATGCTTCAGGCCGGAACGCACCCGGATTGATCTTATTACAGGAAGCATTTGGCGTTAATCACCACATCCGCGATGTGGCCGACCGTTTTGCAGCGCAGGGTTTTGTAGTAGTGGCTCCTGAGTTATTTCACCGTACTGCGCCGCCGTATTTTGAGGGCGATTATACTGACTTTCCATCGCTGATGCCACATATGAATGGTTTGACCATTGAGGGTAACCAGGCTGATCTGAAAGCCGCTTACCATTTTCTGAAGCATCACGAACTGGTAAACCCTGCAAATATTTTTAGCATAGGCTATTGTATGGGCGGCAGGGTATCTTTTTTGGCTAATGCAACGCTTCCACTAACTGCTGGTGTAAGTTATTATGGCGGCAATATTAAAACTTTGGCAGATAAAGCCGCCGATGTAAACGGGCCTCATTTATTTTTTTGGGGAGGACTGGATAAACATATCGGCCAGGACCAGATCGATCTTATTACCGGGGCATTAGATAATGCCGGGAAAAAATACACCAACGTGAAATTTTCATGCGCCGATCATGCTTTTGCCTGCGACGAAAGGCTCGCCTATAACGAACAAGCCACCAACGAAGCCTGGGCCATGACGCTGGCATTTTTCAGGAATAATATGAAGTAAAAGATAATGGCAGCAAAGCCTGTACCTGTTAATCATCTCTAAATTAAATAGGTGTTTATATATCTTCTTATAATTTTATAAACCCGACCCGCCTATTTTTTGCTTTGTTTACTGCTATGTCATTTGGCGCGATGGGTAGATGACCTGCGGTCAGCTGGTCCTGAAACTTCTGACAACGGTTTGAGATCTTTAACATCTCTGCTTAAAAAAGATATGCTATCGGACGGCCCATCGACGTATTTTTCTCGTCAATGAAAGCCTGCGCACATCGTCACGCCTGGATGGTATCTACGACCTGTGGGGGATAAGGTATTGTAAACCGAATCAGACAACCCTTGCCCGTATCGCTTTCCACGCTTATCGTCCCGCCCTGCAGGCCAACAAGTTGCTTGCAAAGATAAAGGCCCAACCCGGTACCTGGCTTCGCATCACTCCCACCGCCCTGGTAATAACGCGTAAACAGGCCCGCTTGCTGCTCTTTTGGGATACCGATCCCGGTATCTCTGATGCTGACCTCCAGCGCCGCGTTTTGTTCCGGCCGGATGTGTAGTATAGCCGACACCGTTACGCCCCCCTCATCGGTGTACTTAATGGCGTTACTTAGTAAATTCACCATGATCTGCTTAAGTTTGAAGGTATCGCCTATAACCGTCATGCTTTCATCTCCGGCAAATTCTGCTGTTAGTAAAATACCTTTCTTTTCGGCCATAAAGCGCATACTTTCAACAGCCTCCCGCAGTACCTGGTAAGGTGTAAAAGCAACGTTTAAAAGCACACTGCCCTGCTGATGTTCCAATGCACTGAGATCCAGAATATTGTTGACTGTTTCCATAAGCATGGCCGAAGAAAGATTGATGGCTGATACCTTTTGCTCCTGATCTGCCGACAAGTTAGTTTTATTCAGCATGTAAATAGCACCGGTAATGGCCGTCAGCGGGTTGCGGATCTCGTGGCTCATCGTCGCCAGTATCTCCGATTTCTGGCCTGCCAAAGCTACCGCCCGCTCATTTTCCATCAGATAATTCTGTTCTGCCGCCCCGGCTTTACGAATAAAGTAGATCAGCAGGATAATAAACACCAGGATCAGCGTGATGGCCACGCTGATAAAATGGTCCATATCGCTGGTGGTTGACTGATACTGCTCCAGCACATCGTTCCGGCTCCTTTCCCAGGCCGCCTGGTTAACATCTTTTAATTGTTCTAAAAGCTGGTGCAGTTGTGCCAGCAGGTTAAGGTTGGCCGTAATAAGTTGCTCATTGGATAGCAGCAAATAGGCATTTTGCTTATTGAGTTGTTGGAGTAATTGCGCCGGTGTGAGCCGGCGCCTGGCCGAATCCCGGCGCTGTCTTTCGCGGATGGTTAATACTTTGACCTGGTTTTTATTGGCGATCGCATTTTTTAAACGCTTCAGCAGCCCGCTTTTCGTCGCCTCCTCCCTGATACTGACCGTCGTATCGGGTTTGAGTGAACGAAGCCGGCCGGCACGGGCAACACCAATGATAGCCGGAGTGGTCGCCTTTAACAACGAATCGAAATGCTGTTTCAGGTCGAAGACCCGCTGTGAAATCTCCAGCTTTTTCGCGAAGGAACCAGCTATCAGCTGCCTGCTGCCCGGAAAAAAACGCGCGCTGTCGGCCTGGTATTTTACCAAAAGCCTGTTGATTTCGGCAAAAACGTTGCTGAGCTTGTCCTTATAGGCAACCAGTTTACCGGCATTACCATTGAGGTTAGCCTGCTGAAAATCGTTCTCTGCGCTGTTCAGTTCCAACAGGATATTGCTGATCTCCGGTGCCGGAGACGGTTCTTTGAGCCGGGCGCTCAGCCCTTCCAGTTTGCGCCCGATGGAATACTTTAACACCACCGAACCTACCGTGATTATAAATGTAAACAGCAGGAACAGGATAAATATGTTCCGTAAATTTTTTGCCGCTGCGCCGATCCTCATTGATTTTTCACTCATCACGCTCTCTATGCTTTTTTTTACCACCGTTTACAAAAAACGAAAAGCCAATAAATATAGCAGAAAAAAAGAATACAGACAGCGCAAATAAACTGCCCCCCAGGGAACTCGCGTTTAAAAAACCAAGCACATTTACAAGTGAGGCTAAAGCCATATTTATTGCTTTAATTTACCCGTTGGCTGAAGCCAACGGCAATGAATGAAATATTATGCCGCTAAAATTCATTACCGTTCCTTTTAAGTAACGGTAAAAACAAACAAATAGACAACGGCTTTAGCCACAATTAAGCGACGAGTTTTTAAACGCGATTTCCCTGCACTGCCCCCCTTTCTGCATCACAAAACAAAAAAAATCTATTTTTAAAACAGATAAGTATATTGAATTTTGAGCAGATATCCAGCCAGATAAAAAATGCCGGCGATTACGCCATTTTTTTTGGCCCGCGCGGCGTACTGACGCCAGGCTAGGTGAAATGACCGGAGATCGGCCGGCAGCGGTACGTTAAATTGAGCCAACTATATTATTTTCATTTAAATTAAATAATTAAAATAAAAAACAATATTGTAAAGGCATTGTTACATAATGATATAGATAACCAATATACATCATTATGAAAAAGATCAGTTTAATAATATTAATCGCCGGCATGATTTGGACAGTACAAACTGCACAGGCCCAAACACAGGACACTACAAAAAACAGCATAGAAGTTAAAAAGAAGGTTAAAAAAGGAGCTCATGGGCGTACCGTAACCAAAATCAAGATGACCGGCACCGGAACCCCCGACGCTATTAACGGCGCTGCGGATGGCGCGGTAACGGGTCATTTAAAGCCGGCACCGGCTCCAGCACCGATAGTGGTAACACCACCGCCGGCACCTGAACCGCCCGCACCAACAGTAGTTGTGGTACATGATACCGTACGCACGCCTGCACCCGTGGTTGCACCTGTTGTGCCGCCAGCCCCCACAACAACCGAGGTAACTACCACTACCGAAACAAAACCGGTTGTTACTGCGGCAACGCACCACACCACGCATACGTATCATAAGCCGGTACATACCTACCACAAAACTTACAAAAAAACAGCTGCTGCTGCGTCGGCTACAAAAACCACTACGACCACTACAGTTAAGAAAACTGAATAAAGGCCGGCCCGCGTAAAAATAACGTGCGCATTTGCCAGCCCATACAGCGGGACTATCATTATTGATGGTCCCGTTTTTTTATAAGGGCATTTATTTTCGATCCCCCGTCGATACCGGCCTTAAAAATCGTTTTTTCGTTTTAAATTTGGCTAAATGATCTGTTTAATCACCAGGCTATGAAACCAAAATACCTTATCGTATTCCTGCTTATGTTTGCGCTGCAGGCTCGCTCACAAAGGGCGGCCGTGCTTGATTATAAAATTAAAACAGCCGCCAACGCAAAGGAACGCACCGAAATGCTGGACGCGTTGCGGGCCTACCTGTACAAAGACCTGAAAATGACCCTGGAGTTTTACGTTGACCATTTAAAAGTGGGTAACAATTACGCCTGGTTTGAGGGTACGGCCGACAGGAAAGACGGCAAGGAGATAAAATTTGAAGAAGACGCTTACGATTGCTGCCACGCAGAAGCCCTGTTTAAAAAGCAGGGCGGTAAATGGACGGTTGCCGATGGCGCTGCTTTCAGTACCGATGTATGGTACGAAGCTATTGCAAAAAAATACCCCGAGGCGCCTAAAGCCATTTTCCCCCCGGGCTCGGCGGCGTTGATGGACCACTGATCGGCGGGTCGTCAAATACTGCGTGCATAGGCTCCGCAGATGAAGTCTACAAGGACTGCGGACAGCGCGGGTGCTACCGTTCTCTTCTGATCTTGTCGCGGTGTTGGATGCCCCAATCCGCCAGTGCCTGCAAAACTTCATTCAACGTGCCTGCATAATCTGTAATCTGGTATTCAACCACTACCGGCGTTTGCGTGTGAACGATCCTTTTAACAAAGCCGTTCATTTCCAATTCCTTCAATTCGCTGGATAAAACGCGCGCCGAGATCCCCCCTAAGGTCCTTTGGATTTCATTGAAACGCTTATTGCCACCCCTCAGGGCTACAATTACCCGCAATTTCCATTTACCGCCTATTACATACAGCGAATCGCCTACCGCAGTTAATAACCCATTACATGCCTGGTGACTTATCGGCTCTGCCAAATACATAACTATCTTATTTTCAATTAACTATACAAAAGGTTACCACTAACCTTTTGTATACTACTAATATTTTACAAGCAAATGTACATAGGTTTGTCCGGACAAAATTTAAAAACGATGAAAAAAATATTGCATATAATTTCAAGCCCGAGAGGCGCAGCCTCTTTAAGTATTAAATTGGGGAATGCGATCATTGAAAAGATCAAAGCCGAATACCCCGGCAGTACGGTGGTTGAAAGAAATCTGGTAACGCAACATTTCCCCCAACTGGAAGAGGCGCATATCACCTCTTTTTTTACACCGGCTGAAAACAGGACACCGGCTAACATTGAAGCTGCCAGGCACTCTGACGAAGCCATACAGGAAATTGAGGATGCGGATATCCTGGTGATCGGTGCACCGCTTTATAATTTCAGCATCCATTCCAGCCTGAAAGCCTGGATAGATCATATTGTAAGAGCAGGTATTACTTTTAAATATGATGAAAACGGCGCTCATGGAATGATAAAAGGCAAGAAGGTTTATATTGCCTTATCCTCAGGCGGCGTTTATTCCGAAGGCCCATGGAAGCCCTTCGACTATGTCGAACCTTATTTGAAACATATCTTAAGCTTTATCGGCCTGAAAGATATTACCACTTTCCGCGTAGAAGGTACCAATATACCGGGTATAAAGGAAACTGCCCTTGAAAACGGGATCAGCAGCATTCACCTGAATTAAAATTACGAGCTAATCAAAAGGCTTCGGATATTTTTCGAAGCCTTTTGATTTGAAAAAACGGCCAATGTAAATTAAAATTTTACAACAAATCAGCATGCGAACCGGTTCGGACCAATTCAGGCAGGTTTATTTGTTCGTTTTCTTCCCGGATAAGTAACAGCTACGGGCCCTTAATCAATAAAACGTTATTTTCCCGTTGGCCAGGTCATACATCCCGCCGATGATCTTTAATTTCCCTTCTTTCTCCAGGGTATCAAGAATCGGGCTGTCCGCCCGGATCTTCTTTATCGTAAACTCAATATTTTTTACGGCCACATCATGCACAAATTGTTTGTTTTTTGAGTTCCTTTCGCCCGTTGTGTGTGTTGAATCAACCGCGGGCTTCAGCTTGCGGAGCATGGCCGTAATATTGCCCAGCCGCACGTTGTCGATGGCAGATTTGATGGCCCCGCAATTCTCGTGACCCAATACCAGGATCACTTTGGAGCCGCTCACCCTGCAGGCGTATTCAAGGCTGCCCAGTATATCGGTATTAGCGAAATTGCCTGCCACACGGGCGATAAACAAATCGCCAATACCGCGATCGAAAACATGCTCGGGAGGCACCCTGGCATCAAGGCACGACAACACGGCCGCCATCGGGTATTGCCCGCTGTCGGCGGTAATGCGCATGCGCATGCTGTCATTTTTTGGGGTTAGTTTAAAGTCGGAAAAATTCGTGTTCCCGTTTTTCAGGATCGTGATGATGGTGTCGGGCGTAAACTTCTGCTGGAGCGCTTTGGTCATCACCCAATCAGGCGAAGTGTTTGCGGGGGCGGCTGCCGGGTTGTTTTGTGAACTTTGGCCACATGAAAACAACAACACTGAGATAAATAATACGAAACGGCTTTTCATGGTTGCAGGTTGGTTAAGGTTAACGGATATAGGTTAATTCGTGGTTTAGGTTAACTAAGGTTTAAAAGTGAATGCAAGTTAAGCACTAACTCTATCATTTTCAAGCGAAAATGGAATTTTTTATTAAAGAATAGTTGATGAGTAGCGTATTGGGGTAAACCATGGTTTAACGGGTTCATAAAGACTTCGCGCAGGCATCCGTAGAAATCGGACAGCACGGATGTTAGGTCTTAAGCAGGTAGTAAGCGGGGCTGCGTGTTCGGGTCCTTTTTACCCTGCGTGTAAAATTAAAAGTCTTTTATTCCACCCGTGCGGCATCATTAATCTCACGGATGATATCATCTAATTTCGTTATGGCTTCTTTCAGAAAACTAAATATTTGCTTGTTGTGTTCACTTGTAATTTCTTGTTCGTCGATAAGATCGATAAGGCCAATAATACTTGCTACAGGACTTCTCAATAAATGAGCGTTTTTAAAGGAAACGATTTTTAATTGATTAACTTTTTGTTCAAGGTCATTCTTAATTTCTATCAACCTGGTAATATCTTCAACCTCCCTGACAATCGTGGAAACATGGTTGTTAAGATTCTTTTCCAGGATCATTTGACGCGAATTGACCCATATATAAATACCGTCACTTCTGCGCAGACGCACGGTCATTTCAATAACCTCCCCTTCTTTCGATTGAATGATTTTCTCTATAGTTGTCAGCACTTTCTGGAAATCATCCGGATGGACAATACCTTTAGAGAAATCGTTACTAAGTTTAAAAAAATCCTCCTCTGAATAGCCTAACAATTTGTGTACCAACCCACTTGAAAATACTAATTGGCGATTATCAAGATCATAAGTCTGAAATTCAACGTGTGCTACCTCGAACAATGAATGTAAAAATTTAATCCCCTGTTTCATTACGTAAATATAACAGGAAATTGATACATGTATCAAGCAGCACTTAAATATCCAAAAAAAGAGTATCCTCCGCTGCCGCAAGCCACAATCCTGGCGCTAGTATGCAGCGTGGCATTGTGCGGCTGGGTACTAGTGCCCAGCTGATAGGTAGCCGCTATACAGGCAGCTCTTTTGATGGGAAACAATTAACAATGTATTTTTAGAAAAGATGGATAAGCACAGCTTATACCTATCAGCGGGGCACTAGTACGCCACCTCTTTGGCCTTTGCGCTGCATACTAGCGCCAGGTTGGGGGGCTGTATCAGTTTCATAGGCAGATCGCAATAAAGGCAAATCTTCTTAGGTGGTGTTACCGATGCTTTCATTATTGAATGAAAGATGTTGCTCGCTTCTTTTGGGTTCTTTTCGTCTGACATGAAAATATATTTATGGTAAAAGTCTATAAGCGTAAATAACTTTATTTCTAATTATACTCGGACAGGTGGAATCTTCCCACACTACCTGACAATTATCATTTGTGTCTATAAAAATGGTATAATAGTGATTTAACGGTTTAGAAAGTTCATGAAAATGCTCTTTTTCAATTTTTTCTATTTCTAAATCAAATGCCGTAAAATCTCTCATACATTCAAAGTTAATAATAATCCGTAACTTTGACACACAAGAAAGCCCCGTAAAACATTTGCACCGTAATGAGGGACAGCTCATGAGATTGCTGTTTTACGAGGTTAAGAGTGAATTTATTTGCACTCAACTTCCTTGCCGTCCGCGACGACGATCTTTAAATTAAAGGGCTTTTTGCCCTTTTTTGTTTGTTATTTCTTGTATATACCAATAACTGTTATTACATTTGTGTAATAATAAAGGTGGAGGATACGGGTTTCGATCCCGTCCCGGGAGGGTCTCAAGTCACCCCGGTTGCACCAGCAAAATCCCCCTTTATCAAATTGAAAATTTCAAACCGTCTTACCCTAAAGTTTGCAAGCCATAGGTAAGACGGTTTTTTATTTTATATATCCGCCCATTTTATCTCATCAGTTAAATATTCTTCTTTTACTTTTCCAGGTTCCTTAAACCAGCTTTTTAATCCATAATAAACACTTCTATTCGAAGTTGTCGGATTATATGTATCAATAACATCTGAATCCTTTAATTTAAAAATAGGTGTTGATAACCCCTTGTCAAAGGCAGGATAAAACTTCCTTATTACACTTTCAATATCTTTTACTTTTAAAACCACATTACTATAATGTAAGGTAAAAAGCACTAAATCGGTAACAGGTGCATCTTTGTCAAAGATTAACGATACAATCTTATCTAAGTCAATAGAAGTTTTGGGCGTGTCATTTAAAGGCTGCACCTGTTCTACGGGTGCAAAATCCTTTAATTCATTGATTAAGTGATAAACCCTCTCGGATTGGGGATCAAAAGAAAAAAGTTTTTTTTCTAATGTTACTATTGCGTCATTGTAAGCCATTTTACTTAATTAAAATTAATCTAAAGTTTGCCTTACAAATATAGAACTGATATTTTAATTAAGCAAATTAAAAAAGAAGTTTAAAAAGTAAGATAACTAACATTCTATAATTACATTAATACTCTGTTTTATAGTTAGTTATGATATAAAATACAGGTGATGTTTATAATTATTGTTTAAAAACAAACTTAAATAAAAGCGAAATAAAAATAAAAATGCACTAATAAAATTAGTTTTAATCTCATTACGAGTTTTTTTTCGTGCTATTTTTACATTTATTTTAAAATAAATTTTGGTTTAACACAAAATTTTACTTATCTTTATACTATCAAAATGGCGCAGCAATGAAAACTTTCAAAAACGTATTCGACTTTCAGGCAACATTCTCAACACAGAAGAAAAATGCAGAGAATATTTAGAGGCTCAAAGGTGGGGTGATACTCCGGCTTGCCCTTGCTGTGGTTCTACAAACGTACATAGGTTTGCTACCAATAACAGGATTTTTAAATGCCGTGAAAAAGAATGTCGTTCAAAGTTTTCTGTTACCGTTGGTACTATTTACGAAAACACAAAAATACCGTTGACTAAATGGTTTTTAGCTACTTATATTCTGTCGGTTCACTCAAAAGGTATCAGCAGTTTACAACTGGCCGGATGGCTTGGCGTTACGCAAAAAACAGCTTGGCATTTAAACCACAGGATTAGGCAAATGCTGACTATCACAGCACCCGAATTATTAGAGGGGATTGTTGAGATTGACGAAACCTATTGCGGTGGATCTGAATCAAATAAACATGCAAGCAAAAGGACTGTGAGAGGTGGTGCAGGAAACAAAGCTATGGTCTTAGGTGCGGTTGAAAGAGGTGGTGAGGTTCGGGTTAAAGTGATCGCTAAAACCGACCAACAAAATGTTATCCCAGTTATAAAAGAGTTTGTTGCACCTGATACCATTATGGTAACAGATGAACACCACGCCTATAATAAACTTCATTTGGATTACACACACAAGACTGTAAACCACAGGGAGAAAGAATATGTGAGGTATGAAGATATTAAGGTTCACACAAACTCAATTGAGGGTTATTGGAATATCCTTAAAAAGCAAATAAATGGCATACACCACTCTGTAAGTCAAAAACACTTGCAACGCTACTGTAATGAATCAGCGTTCCGCTACAACCGCCGTAAGACGGCACAAGACGAAAGATTTGCTGATGCTCTGGCTAACAGCGAGGGTACATTAAAATGGAAAGCATTAACCGCTAAAAAGGCATAATATGAGCAACGATATATATTTAAAAGAAATGGGACAAAAGATAAGAGTTGCCCGTAAATCCAAAAAGATACCGATAAACGAAATGGCAGTTTTAACCAAAATCGATATGGCTAACTTATCATTCTTAGAACGGGGAATGCGGAATTGTCATATCCTTAGCTTAAAGAGTATCGCTGATGTTTTAGAAATGGATGTGAAAGAATTTCTTTGATTGGGTGCATTAACAATCGTGGTAAACCCGAAAAGAGTTAAATTATTCCTGCTTATAAATTGTTATATAAAATATCGAGTCTGTATTAAAGTATTCAACGTTGCTACTTATTTTATCATTCCCCATCGAATTCCATCTTGATATAAATGTTACTTTATATCCCCTTGCTGTTAGTTTTATATTAAGTTCGCTATACAATTTAAAACATTCATTATTAGGATAATATGTTATTTTAATTGGCAGATGATTTGGATTATGTCCTAATAATTCGTCTATAGTTTTATCGTCCACCTCTCGCTGTGGTAATTTTGAAACTACATTATAATCTCCATTAATACCTATGTTATTTCCCGTTCCAGCTACATTATGAGCGTTTGCCCCTGTTGATATTATACCATTAGTAGGTGGAGTTAATTGCTTTTTGGTTATATCGCTATTTTTTTTATAATTATACTTTAGGGGATAAACTGTTTTTTGCTTAACATATACAGTTTCCGTTTTAGGTGTAATTGATTTTATATTTTCTTTTTTAGAACTATCTATGTAAATAATTTTAGGCTTTTCATCTCCATAATGGAACTTGCTCCAATTAATAAATAGCAAATAAACCAAACAAGTTATGCAGAATGTATAAAGGAAAAATTTTCCGTAGGGGCTTTTAATTACTGATTTCATTGTTTTGTTTCTATATAGCTTAATACATATTTCGATGAATGAACAAACGTTGACGATGACACCGAACCAAAGGATAAACTGAAGCATGATTTTTGATTTAGACTACTAATATAGCAATCTAAATTACTGTGTGTAATTTTAGCTATCATGGTCTAACACGTATATAGTCTCCTATCAAGACAAAAATTGCGATAGCAATCATTCACACCATAAAAAAATAAACAACCCGTGAATAACTAACAGCCCCCCGCGGCCATGAGCGGGCAGCGGCTCCGAATAAAAGAAAAATGCCAGGTAAAACAACAATAGCCAACTAACCCAATCGTAAATCGTAATTCTAAAATCGTAAATCAAAGTGCCTGTAAACCGCAACGCCCTCATCCGCTACAGAACCCTGGACAACTGCCTCCAAAACCGCTACAAAAAATGGACGCTGGACGATCTCATCGACGCCTGCGCCGATGCGCTGTACGAATACCAGGGCATCAACACAGGCGTAAGCCGCCGCACCATACAGGCCGACATAGAGATGATGCGCAGCAACAAGCTGGGTTACGAAGCGCCCATTGTGGTGGTGGATAAAAAGTATTATACCTATAGCGATAAGGCGTACAGCATCACCAATATCCCCCTCAACAACCACGATATGCAGGTGTTGGGCGAGGTGACCAGCCTATTGCAGCAGTTTAAAGGCTTTAACCATTTTACCGACCTGAGCGAAATGGTGAGTAAGCTGGAGGATAAGATCTACACGCAAAAAACGCATAGCCCGCCGGTAATCGATTTCGAGAAGAATGATAACCTGAAGGGGCTGGAGTGGATAGAAGTGATCAGGAGGGCCATCGTGGCGAAAAATTCCATTGGCGTTACCTACCGGTCGTTTAAGGCGCGGGAGGCAAGCACCTTTGGGTTTAGCGCTTATTTATTGAAGGAATACCGCAACAGGTGGTTTGTGCTGGGGCTGTCGCATGCGCGGAATTCGCCCTTGCTAACCCTGGCGCTCGACAGGGTGCAGGCCATTGATATGCATGAGGATAGCTATCGCGAAAACAACAGCATCAACCTGGCCACCTATTACAGCGATGTATTGGGGGTGACCAAAAACCCCAACCAGCGCGACTGCGAAGTTATTTTCTGGATAGACAATGCCAATGCCCCTTATGTTATTACCAAACCTATTCATCACACCCAAAAATTGCTGAGCGAAGATGAGGACGGCAAGATCTTCAGTATCCGGGTAATCCCCAACTTTGAGCTGGAGCGGGAGTTATTGGGTTTTGGGTCGAAAATAAGGGTATTAGGTCCACGCCAACTGGTAAAACAACTCAAAGCGGAAATGGCAATGGCATTGGGCCGGTATGAAAATCCCGCACCTGAAAACAGGGATAAATAGCCGGAAAAGCTTCAAAAAATTGCGTTTTATACCCCAAAAAACACCTCTTCGAACCAATTTTCTTGGTTTTTTTCATAACGTTTAACTTGATAAAACCAGGGTTTATGTAGTTAAAATATTGAAATAAAGTCGATTAACTATAAATGGGGGTTTTGGCCATTTAATGGTTTTTTGGCGAATTTTAGCTGGTTGTTGAAGCAATTTCCGTCTGTTTTACAGCTAAAATTCAAATATTTGGGGGTGTTCCCTGGTGTTCCCTCCTGTTCACCCTTGTTCCTAATTTCCAGGGGAACACCCATGGATGTTGGTTATTGTAACAAAACCATGGATATTATTAAATACTTTGTATTTTGCATAAGTTTACATCTTTACCAACTAATTTGATTATTGATATGCCCGGATATTTAAAAATAAACCGTTACGTGTTAATTGCGGCCATTATAGGCGGTGTCGCGGCCAGCTCGTGCAAAACCAAAAAGGAGGCGGTAACGCTTACCGTTAAAACCACTTCGGCCAACGGAACAACCACCACCGCCACCGTAGGCAAGGACAAAAAGGAAGGCATTAAGAAATTCAGCGATGTGATCCCTGAAAAGACCAAGGTTGACAAAGGCCTTTTTAATACCTATAAAGTAGAGAATAAGTATTATTACGAGATCCCGGATTCGCTGCTGGGCCGCGAGATGGAGGTGATTACCCGTTTCATGAAAACGCCTGCCAATATAAAGGTGTTTACCCAGCAATACGGCGGCGAGGAAGCCAATGAGCAGGTTTGGAAGTGGGAGCGCCATGATAAGCAGATCTTCATCAGGGTACCCAGCTATACCGTCAGGGCCGATAGCAGCAGCGATATGTACAAATCGGTAAAAAACTCAAACCTGGATGCTATACTTGCCTCATTTGACATCAAGGCTTTTAATAAAGACACTACCGGGGTGGTGATTGACGTAACTGATTTTTACAATGGCGATGTAGCCGCGATAGGCATAACCGATGAACTGAAAAAGGCTTATAAGATCTCGGGGGTTGATAACAGCCGATCGTATATCGATACCATCAAAAGCTTCCCCATAAATATTGAAGCACGCACGCTGAAAACCTACCGTGCCGGCGAGTCGCCTACGGATAACAGCAACGCCGCTATTACTTTTGAGTTTAACACCTCGATGTTATTGCTTCCAAAAACGCCGATGAAACCGCGTTTAAGCGACAACAGAGTTGGCTTTTTCGGGCAAACGCAAACGGATTACGGTACCGGCGCGCAAAAGGCCCTGGTAACCTCGTATATCCACCGCTGGAAGCTGGAGCCAAAGGACGAAGCCGCTTACGCTCGCGGCGAGCTGGTTGAGCCCAAAAAACAGATCGTATTTTATATTGATCCGGCAACCCCTAAAAAATGGGTACCTTACCTTATAGCCGGTATAAACGACTGGAACGTGGCCTTCGAAGCCGCAGGGTTTAAAAACGCCATTGTGGGCAAAGAAGCCCCGACGCCTAAGGAGGACCCGGAGTTTAGCACTGAAGATGCCCGCTATACGGTAGTGCGTTATTTCGCCTCGGATGTAGAGAATGCCTACGGCCCGCACATTTCCGATCCGCGAACCGGCGAGATCCTGGAAAGCCATGTGGGCTGGTACCACAACGTTATGAATTTGCTGCGCAACTGGTATTTTGTGCAAACCGCAGCCGCTAACGGCGACGCCCGTCACGCTAAATTCACCGACGAGCAAATGGGCAACCTGATCCGTTTTGTTTCATCGCATGAGATAGGGCATACGCTTGGTTTGCCGCATAACTTTGGATCCAGCTATGCTTACCCGGTTGATTCGCTGCGGTCAAAAAGCTTTACTGATAAGCATGGCACCGCGCCATCCATTATGGATTATGCCCGCTTCAATTATATCGCCCAGCCTGGCGACGGGGTTACCCATTTTTATCCGCAGATAGGCGAATATGACAAATGGGCCATTAAATGGGGTTATACGTGGCTCCCGGGCAAAAAAACACCCAAACAGGAAAAAGAGATCCTGGATGAATGGGTGAAGGAAAAGGCCGGCAACCCGCTTTATTATTTCGGCCGCCAGGGTACCAGCATCGACCCGCGCTTGCAAAGCGAGGACCTTGGCGACAACGCTATGAAAGCAGGAACGTATGGCATTGCCAATTTAAAACGTATTTTACCTAACATAGAAACCTGGACCTACCAGAAAGGCGAGGATTACAGCGATCTGCAGGAATTATACCTTGAAGTATTGACCCAGTTTTACCGTTATATGGGCCATGTGGCAACTAATGTTGGCGGCATGAACGAGAACTTTAAAACATATGATCAAAACGGGCCGGTTTATAATTTTATAAGTAAAGACAGGCAGCATGATGCAATCATATTTTTTAATACACAATTATTTACCACCCCGGCATGGCTCATCAACAACCCTGAATTAAGCAAGTTTGACAACGGGGTAATGGTTAACCGGGTAAAAAGTGTGCAAACTGCTGTATTGAATAATGTGCTTTTTCCGCCGAGACTGTCCAGAATGTATGACAATGAGGTAAAAAATGGTACTAAAGCCTATACGGTGTCCGACCTTTTTACTGACCTGCGTGGCGGGATCTTTACCGCCGGCAAACCGGATGTATATAAAAGAAACCTGCAGCGTGCTTATATTGAGGACCTGAAAAGCTTATTAACAGATGATTTTAAGAGCCCCCCCGGGATCTCATCAACCCAGCTGGCGTCGTTTGGTATGACACCAATTAACATGATGTTGTCGGATATCAGGCCGATGGTACGTGTCGAGTTAAAGCTGATCGATTCGCGTTTACCTAAAGGCGGCGACCCGATAACGGCAGCACATTATGCCGACCTGGATGCAAGGATAAAAGATGCATTGAACCCCAATAAACCTGTAATCAATTTGCCGCCATCAACCAGCAGGGGGATAACACTTGATCTTCCGGTTGATGAAAACATTGAGTCAGACAATAACAGCCGCCCTTAGGATCGGTAAAAACGAGAATATTACCAGCAAAAAGCCCTGCAAATGCAGGGCTTTTTGCTGGGCCCAAAACGGGAAATATAATTGAAAGCGCTAAGTAAAATGCCTGCCGTTTTTAAAGCTGGCTGATATTTTCAAAGAAAGCTGTTTGAAGATCTAAAAGCGACTTAACCTTTATAGATTCGCCGTAAGCGTCGAAGCATAAAAACTTAGAGTTTTTAGGGTCATTATTTTTCGCCTTTTCAAAAAAATTGAAGGTTTCGAAAAAATAATGATTAGTCGTTACATTGTCCTTAAAATTAGTTTGCGACCCATTTAACCTGAAACCGATGGCATCAATCCACTTATGCACTTTTGAGTGCAATGATCCGCTTACATTATTCATAGGTTAATATTTTAATATTTTTAAACGAAAAACCGTGCCATAAGTTTTAAAAATGGCGTGCTAAGTTTTAAACAAATGTTTAGTTTTTGCTATCCTTAAGCCTGTTTTAATAATATAAAATATCAGGTAAATATTTTTCATATAACAAGAATTGTAACCTATTGAAACTAATTACCGTAGAAAGTGAAAATCAAAATCAAAATCAAACTTGAAATTATTAAGAAATTAAATTATTCGTTAGTTATGAAATCAAACAGACTTTTACTACCAATTACATTTATGTGCCTGTTGAGCATTGCAGCATGTAAAAAGGATAAAACAGCCGGGCCTGCCGGAGCTACCGGAGCTACCGGAGCCACCGGCTCGCAGGGAGTAATTGGCGCAACCGGGCCTGCCGGACCGCAAGGCCCTTCAGGTGGCGCAACAGGTGCTACCGGCGCAACAGGTGCTACCGGCGCAACGGGTGCTACCGGCGCTACGGGAGCTACGGGAGCTACGGGTGTTGCCGGCACAAACGGAACTAATGGCGCTCAAGGTCCGGTAGGTCCGGCTGGACCGCAAGGATCCATCGGTGCTACCGGCGCAACAGGTGCTACCGGCGCAACAGGTGCTACCGGCGCAACAGGCGCTGCCGGCGCAACAGGTGCTACCGGCGCAACAGGCGCTGTCGGCGCAACAGGTCCGCAAGGCCCTAAAGGTGCTACCGGCGCAACAGGTGCAACAGGTGCTACTGGTGCTACTGGTGCTACTGGTGCCAGGGGTGCCACCGGCGCAACAGGTGCCACCGGCGCAACAGGCGCCCAGGGCAATGCGAACGTTCAAAGCTATATATTGAAAGGAATGGGCGTTGTTGAAGTAGGTTTAACCAGGCTTTCGATCCCTGCTATTACACAGGATATTGTTGACCAGGGCACGGTATTGATCTACCTGAGAAACACCGGGACATCGGGCAGCTGGTATGCTATCCCTTACTCAGAGGCAGGCAACACCATCGACCTGTCAGATTTCGGAGTAGGTTTTGTTGACCTTAAGGCGAACTTTACCCTTGCAAATGCATTTGACTTCAGAATTGTGGTAATTTCAGGCTCAGGACTTACACAATTGAATGTTGCCAATCCGCATCTTAACTTTAAAAACTTCTCTCAGGTTTCACAAGCTTTGCACCTTTCAAACTAATATCAATAATTTATAAAATACATAACAGTAAATATGTTAAGCCCTCCGGTTTCTCCGGGGGGCTTTTTCGTTTGTAACAATACTATAGCCAGGTATGTAACAATGCTATGATTATTAATTATTTAACATTTTATAATTGAACATTTGCATCAGTTTTGTGCCTTATACATATAAATTAAGCTAACAGTATTTTAATACCCGAATGAAAGCTATATTTAACATATTGATCCTCTCAGTTTTCGCAACGACTTATGCTTTCGCTCAAAGCGGAAGAGAAGTACACGGAACCGTTATCGATTCAACCAAACAAACACTTCCGGGTACTTCAATAACCCTTGTTTCTGACCAGCATGACAGCACCGTTACCGTTACTGATGTAAACGGTAAATTTGTATTCCCTTCGATAAAAGGCTATAAAGTTGTTGTTACGATTTCGTCAATAGGGTATATTACCCTTAAGAGACATTACACACTCGCAAATGACAAAACGCCAGCTGATTTAGGCACCATCGTACTAAAAAGCGAAGCGCGTATGCTTAACCAGGTAAATATTGTTGGGGTAATACCTATCACCATAAAAGAAGATACCGTTGAATACAAGGCCAGCGCTTATAAGGTACGCGAAAATGCCCCGGTTGAAGACCTGATAAAAAAGCTGCCTGGCGTTGATGTTGATATTAACGGTAATGTTACTACGCAGGGAAAACAGGTTACCAAAGTGCGGATAAACGGCAAGGATTTTATGGGCGGGGATGTGCAAAGTGCGACAAAAAACCTGCCTGCCGACGTGGTTGAAAATATCCAGATGATTGATGATTACGGTGACCAGGCAAACCTTACCGGAGTAAAAACCGGCGAGCCCGATAAGATCATGAATATCACTATCCGAAAGGATAAAAACTACGGTTATTTTGGCCAGGCTACTGCCGGCGATGGCGAGGATGCTCTTCCGCAGAGCCAGGGAATTCCTGATGCAAACAGGCATTTAGTGTCTGTAAACGCTTTTAACTTTAACGGTGATCAGCAAATAGCTGTTTTGGGAAGTATTAATAACACCAATGCAAACACTTTCAGCTTTAATTCAACCGGCGGTGCCGGTGGTGGCGGCGGCGGTTTTGGTGGAGGAGGCGGTGGTGGTGGCCGCGGTAACGCTGCCAGGGGCGGACAAAACAATGGCAGCCTCACCAGTACGCAAAACGGCATCAGCGATGCTCATTCTATTGGAGCAAATTTCAGGGATCAATGGGGTAAATATCTTTCAGTTTACGGTAGTTACAGTTTTGCCGACAACACGGTATCAACAACTACAATCAACAACCAGCGAAATACCAACCCTACAAATCCAAGTGAGCAGAAGCAAAACAGCATTGATAATATTGAAAACATAAACCACCGGTTTACCTGGAATATGGAATACAAACCGGACACCATCAATTATCTGAAAGTTACCCCAACCTTCTCGTATGCGGGTACGAAAACTTTTGACAACGAAGCCGACAATTTTACAAGTTCGGTGCCGCCGCCTACCATTTACACGGTGCTCACCAACGCCGATTCTCATGCGCCAACGTATGGGTTTACCGCTTTATATAATCGCAGGCTGCCACATCGCAACAATTTGAGCATTAACGTAACCTTAAACTCTGCGCCCGGCAATTCATACCAAAACCCGGTTTATAACTATACTTCCGGAACGCCAACAGCGCCGCTGAACCAAATGATCAGTACCTATAGCCGCACAAATAGCTATGGTACGTCATTATCCTATCTTTTGCCCATCGGAAAGTTATCTTATCTGGAATTAACTTACGCATTGAATTATTCAGCCACCACAAATAACAAAACGGATATGGCTGTACTTGACACACAAAGTATGGTATTCACCAGGGACAGTGCGTTGAGCAATCAATACAATTATACTTTTACTACAAATAAAGTCGGCGTTAACTATCGCTTTATCGAAAAAAAATACAATTATACCCTCGGTATTGGGGCGCAACCTGCGGTGTTAAGCGGCTATTCGCCTGCAACCGGGGCCAGCACGCATGTTTCCACCTTTAATTTTATTCCAACCGCCCGCTTTGTATATAATTTTTCAAGAAGCAGGAATTTCTCTGTAAATTATAATGGCTCAAGCAGCACGCCTTCATTTTCGCAATTGCAACCAGTTATTGACTTTTCAAATGCCCTTTACCCGGTAGAAGGTAATCCCCATCTTGCGCCGCAGTTTACCAATAACTTTTCTATCCGGTATAATAATTTTAGCTTTCAAACCGGTGATATATTTTTTGCAAGTATTCAATACCAGGCCATATCCAACTATGTAGCCTCAAATACCATTACATTTCCGCACAAATACCTGCCCGACACTGCTTTTCAAAATACGATATTAACAAAGTATCAGAATACCAGCGGCTATAATACCACTTCGGGACAGTTAACCTACGCAAAACCCCTGGACAACCGCAAGTTTACTTTATATTTCAGGGGCACCGTTACCTATGCGAACAATGTGGGCTTTTTGACAAATATCGACCCGGTAACTTATGATGAAACAACGGAGAAAAACATTTCAAAAAACTTACAATTCACGCCGCAGTTTCAATTCAGGATTGATATACCGGATAAGATTGACGCCCAGTTGTTAACGAATTATGCCATCAACAAAACAGACAATTCAGTAAAGGATTTTATAACCAACGGAACGGCTAATGTGAGAACCTGGAATACCGGCATCAATGGAAAAAATTATTTTGGCGACTGGACCTTTAGTTATGACTATACACATGCCACTAATTATGGTTATGATCCGGGCCTTAAAATTACCAACCCTAATATTTTAAACATGTATGTCGAACGCCGTTTTATGAAAGATCACCGGGGTACTATACGCCTATCTGCATTTGACTTATTTAACCAAAACACAGGTTTTACTTCTTCAACCAATGCCAATTCAATTACGGAGTCGCACGTCAACAGGCTGGCACGTTATTACCTGGCTACATTTACGCTGAGGCTGCAAAAATTTGCCGGGAAAGCGCCAACACACGGGCCTGGTATGCGCGGGTTCAGAAGAGATGGAGGGCCGGGTGGACCTGGTGGCGGGCCAGGCGGCAATCCAGAGTAATGGAATTATGCAGCAAAATTATATCCTATTGCTAAAATAACGCAGGGATAATCTGGTATCAGGTCTATAGTCGTGTGTCAATTTTGTGCGTTCTGCCTTAAGCCTTTCAACGTATCAATAGCGTTAATTCATAATTGATACAACACTAACTTTTTACAAGCACACTGTTGATCACCATTTCAAGATCTTCAAGGTCAAAAGGCTTGGCCAGATAAGTTTCTGCACCGGCATAACTTGCAAGCTGTTCAATGTCGCTGTTCGCAGAAAAGTATATCACAGGGATGTTTTTTAAAGCCTCATTTTTTTTGAGTGTTTGCGTTGCAATTATTCCGCCATCATCGGGGATCCAGTTGTCCATAATAATAATGTCAGGCATAACAGCTGAAATTTTTTCTACGATTTTATTACAATCGGTATACGCATAAACCGTCCATCCTTGTTCTTCCAAAATGAAGCTGCAGATAGATAGTATATCTTCGTCATCATCAAATATTACAATCTTTTTTTCAGTGATATCCATTGGCTTATTACAACATGAAACTACATATTACAAATAATAAATGCAATTGTTTTCATTATTTCATTAATTATTAAATTACAAGGAGATATAACCAAAAAAGAGTTAAAAAAAATACCAATACCACCGTATTTGTTATTTTTTTCAGGCGGCAGGTGAGATTGTTTTCGTGCTCAATAATTAAACTCAAAAGTTATTATTACTCTTTCTTTTTAAGCGCTTGAGATAAAGAGATTGTTTTAAACCTTTTGATTGGGTAAGGCAAATATACTTTAAAAGATATTCGAGGGCAAAACGTCAAAGGGGAATTGGATCAGGTAAAACCCAGCAAAACATTATTGTTTCAACTTGTTTAATCATTCAGATTGACATGGTTTCTTCCCCTTACCAGCATTTTTAACCGCTGCCGCTTAAGTGAGATATGAATATGTGCGCGTTCATTTTCATCCAGCTGCGCTTTGTAAACAGACAAAATATCCCGGTAGGACAAAACTCCCGTTACCTTTCCATTTGATGATAAAACGGGCAATATTTCGGCGGTTTGTTTTGCCATCAGTTCAACAGCTTTCCTTAGGGCGTCCGTATTTCGCAGCCACAAGTGGCTGGATTTTACAATGTCACTTAACTTTGTTTCAGGATCAGTGCCGTTTGTAAAAATATCATTCCTCCCTATTGTGCCGATAAATTTACCTTCGCTGTTTAAAACAACGAAGTCATTGGCCCGGTCGTTATTGATTTTCAGACAATTCCTCACTTCTTTAATAGTATGGTGGCCGCTTAGCACAAGTGCATCATTGCTTAGCGCTTGTTCAACGGTAAGTTTAGCTAACAGATCAGCTTCAAATGAATCAGGTGTAAAAACGCCGCGGCGGGCAATTTTTTCGGTCATGATGGTATTTTCCATCATGAAAAATGAAACCAGGTAAGCTGCCGTACAGGCGCCCAGTAAAGGTAGCAAAGCATGTGACTGCATAGTTGCCTCTAATGCAAAGGTAATGCTGGTAAGGTAAGCCCTGGAGGCCCCTGCAAACATGGCTGACATACCCACCAATGCCGCCATAGGAATGCTTAAGCCCGACTGGGGAAACAGGTATAGAATACCGCCCCCGATAATTGCCCCGCCGGCACCGCCTATTGTTAATAGGGGCGCCAGCGTGCCACCGGAAGTTCCGCTCCCCAAAGCGATTGCCCATGAAAGAAATTTGAACAGGCACAGCCTGATTACGATCATCAAACTCATGGTGCCTGATAATACGTTGATGATATTATCATAGCCCACGCCAAGGGTGTGCGGCGCAAAATAACCTATCGCTCCCACTGTCAGGCCACCAATAGCGGGCCACCACATCCAGTGTACAGGTAATTTTTCAAAAGTATCTTCAACCAGGTAAACTATTTTGGTTAGGCCGAGTGATAAAAATCCAATGATCAACCCTATAAAACTATAAATAGCCAGCGCGGTATTAGTGGGCGTTGTAAGATTAGGCATAGGGAAAACGGGGCCGGCATCAAACAGTAGATGATGGCCCGCCGCACCAGTGATACAGGCCAGCGCAACCGGCAAAATGGCTTTCGGCGAAAACTCGAAAAGCAATAATTCAATAGCAAGGAATACACCCGCGATCGGCGTGCCGAAAATGGCTGCCATACCAGCCGTTGCTCCGGCGGCCAGTAAAACTTTGCGCTCATTTGACGTTATTTTAAACAACTGCCCAATGGTTGAACCCAATGCTCCGCCTGTAGCGATGATGGGCCCCTCGGCGCCAAACGGGCCACCTGTACCTATGGCTATTGCCGATGATATGGGTTTTAAAAAGGTGATGGAAGGCTTGATGCGGCTTTGGTTGGTTAATATTTGCTCCATTGCTTCGGGAATGCCGTGCCCTCGTATCGCCGCCGAACCATATAACGCCATAAGGCCTACCATTATGCCCCCGATAGCTGGAATGATGATTACCCACAGGCCCAAATGATTGGCCGATGGGCTGTTAAAAGCTGTAGAGAATATGCCGTAAAAGGAGATATTGGTAATAATATTGATAAGCCAAACCAATAACCTGGCTATAACACATACTGCGAGAGCCACCGCTATGGACAATGCGGAGATAAGGAGCAAACGCTTTTTTAAAGCGCCGTTATTTGGTAGTTGAACCATGTTGCTTTCAATTTCATTTAGTGATGGGGAAATCGGAATCCCCGGTTCATGGGTATATATGTTAGAATTGCTCATTGCAGGTATAATGCGAAACAGCAAAACCAAAAACCTGGCTTTTGACCGTTTAATTTTGATTGCAAAGGTACATAACAATGCTGTCGAAATAAAATAAAAAATCAAATAAATATTGCACACGCAATATTTATTTAACTAAATATAGTTTTAAACGTTAAATTTTATTGCACAAACAATTGATGAAGGGTGATGAATCTATTGACAAAACAATATAAAAATTTTAAAGCCCGTTTTTTGCATTTATATAATTAATATTGCACACTACAGATTTTTAAAGACCATGGCCAAAAATGAATGCGACCTTAAAAGTTGTTTTTTGTGTAAGTATTGTTTAAAGGACTGGATTCCGGCAGTTGCCGCAAACCGTAAAAACTTTGAAATAAAAAAGGGACAGCAGTTATTTAAGGAAGGCGACCCTGCTGCCGGCATCTACTTTATTTATTCAGGCGCGGTAAAGGTGCATAAACGGTGGGATAATGAAAAGGAACTGATATTAAGGTTTGCCAAAACAGGAGATATTGTTGGGCAGATGGGCCTCGGGCCAGAAGCTACTTACCCGGTTTCGGCAACTGCTATTGAAACCGGGCTGGCCTGTTTTGTGGATATGGCGTTTTTTGAATCGACATTAAATATCAATACACAATTTACAAAGCAGTTGGTATTGGTTTTAGCCAATGACCTTAAGGAATCGGAAAAAAGGATGCGTAACCTGGCCCATATGCCGGTAAAAGGGCGTGTTGCCCAGGCGCTGATCAACCTTAAAAATCAATTCGGAACAAATAATGAAGGGTATATTAATATTGAGCTAAGCCGGCAGGACCTGGCGTCTTTTACCGGTGCTTCCTATGAATCTTTATTCAGGGTGATCAATGATTTACAGGAGGAAAAAATGGTTGCCCTTTCCAGTAAAAACATTCTGATAACGGATGAAAAGCGATTAATGAAACTAACAGAGGAGATTGAAATATAGGACCTAAGCATTCTTAGTCTTCCAGCAGGCCGGATACTACTGCAAATGAAACTGTCGGTTCTCTTTTTGAAGCGGCAGCGAGGCGGTATTGCTTTATAGCATTTGCCGACTTAAGGGCGGCATAAGTTATCAAGCCGGCGATAATGGCTGCCACAACTGCAAGCGTCAGGCTGCCCCAAAGATATTGCAGCAGATGAGCACTAAAGTTTCGACCCGATATTTTTGCAGCAGGGGCCACATTGACGTTGTGATCGCTCACCCAAAAGCTCCCCGCTTTATAGCTTAGGAATACCACAAAAGGCAGTAAAGGCGGCAGGCTGATATGCGAAAAGATGAGCACCAAAGCTTTATTCAACCTAAAAAAAACGGACAGGAAAATTGCCGATAAGGTTTGAAACCCCCAAATAGGGATGATGCCCAGGAAGACTCCCAGGGCCGCCGAAAATGCTTTCCGCTCGTCTGATTGGCTTGGGTCATAAAGCTGAGCTGCCAGTTTTTTTAGTCCCTTTTTTGAGCACAGCACGGCAGCAACTTTTATGAATTTGATGACATTAACCTTAAGGGCTTTGTGTATCAGCATAATATTGTGTCATACAAATATATCGCCCCGATAAAACCTTTAACAACCGGCAGTATTAAACTTTTGTTAATAATAGCCAGCCCCTGTATAAACGGCAATCTTTTAGTTTGCACCTTAAAATGTTTTAAAATGCTGATCGTCTCTATCCTAAAATCATCTGTAAAAAATAACCCGGAAATTAATATGTACCTCACCTTATTGGCATTGCACTCGCTGGTGCGCTGGTTTGTTTTGGCAAGTTTACTTTTTGCCATTTTTTGGGCATATCGCGGCTGGCTTTTTAAAAAGCCGTTCCGGGCGTTTGACGATAGGGTAAGGCATATCACCGCTACCATCGCGCACGTTCAATTAGTGCTGGGCTTATGGTTGTATTTCATCAGCCCGGTAGTGAGCTATTTCGTGCATCATTTTAGCGAAGCCGTTCATGAGCGGCAGATCAGGTTTTTTGGGATGGAGCACGTTACCATGATGCTAACGGGCATCATCATTATTACGATCGGCTCGGTAAAAGCGAAGCGTAAAACTACAGACCAGGAGAAATTTAAAACGATGGCGATCTGGTTCAGTATTGCTTTACTCGTTATTTTAAGCTCCATCCCCTGGTCGTTCTCGCCGTTGATCAGCAGGCCAAATTTCAGGCCATTTTAAATCATTAATAATTAGTATTAGCTTAGTTTTATTTTTCAAACCGATTTATATAAAACTCCTGCTATGAAAAAAATTAACTATTGTTGCTTTATCGCCTGCCTGCTGCTTTCATGTTCAGCCTCAAAACAACATGCAAAAGGCTGGATCTCCTTATTTGATGGAAAAACTTTAAATAACTGGAAGGTGGGTGACAACGCCGAAACATTTTCTGTTGATAGCGGAATGATCATCGTTCACGGCAAAACGGCACATCTATTTTACGATGGTCCCGTCTTAGACCACAACTTTAAGAATTTTGAATTTAAAGCCGATGTGATGACGCACAAGGGAACCAATTCGGGCATTTATATCCATACCGGCTACCAGCAGGGCGGATGGCCCTCAAAAGGCTACGAAGTACAGGTAAACAACAGCCATACAGACTGGATCCGCACCGGCAGCTTATACGGTATCGACAACATCAAAGAGGTGTATGTTAAAGACAATGAATGGTTTACCATGTATATAACCGTTGAAGGCAAAAGGGTTTTGGTTAAATTAAATGACAAAGTGGTGCTTGACTATACCGAACCGGACAACGTAAAACGGGAGAAAGGCGATGAGGAGCGGGTACTTTCAAGCGGTACATTTGCCCTGCAGGGCCATGATCCGAAGAGTTTGACCTTTTTCAAAAATATTATGGTGAAGCCATTGCGTTAACCCGGAAAAATGAAACTTAAGCTAATATTTTGCCTATTGATCCTCGGGAAAGCATTGCCTTCATGGTCGTGTGGGCGGGATACCATAAGGTTGTTTTTTGACATTAACCAAAAGGAACTCACCGCGGGCCATAAAGTTACCCTTGATTCGCTGAGCCGTTTTATACGGGATACAACGGTCGTTAAAATTCATGGTTTTGCAGACTACCTGGGTAAAAGGGATTCCAATTATACCCTATCCACCGCGAGGGCAGAAATAGTAAAAGCCTATCTGCAAAAGTTACACAGCAAAAGTGAGCGGCTGTTTGCCAATGGCAAGGGGCAGGTAGATGTAACAACAAAGACACATTCTGCTATAGGCGACCCTTTTAATCGCCGGGTGGAGATCATTTTCGCAAGGCCCGCTGCACCAAAACCAGTGCCAAAAAAACAAATTATAATTCCCCGTTTGCGGGATACGATCCGTATAAAAAAGAAAGACGACAGCGTTTACACCCGGATCAATAATATCGGCGGCCGTAATGTGGGCGACAGCATCAGTTTCAGCGAATTAACTTTTCAGCCGGGCAGGCATTTTTTGCGGCCATCGGCTGTACGTTATATGGTGGCTTTAAAAGAGCTGTTAAAAGCCCACCCCAACCTGAAGATTGAGATACAGGGGCACATTTGCTGCCAATACAACGGCAAGGATGGTGAAGACTTTGACACCCGGAAATTTGAATTATCGCTTACCCGTGCAAAATTTATTTATGATTACCTGGTAAGCGAAGGCATCAGCCCAACCCGGTTAACCTACAAAGGCCTGGGCAGCAAAGAACCAAAAGTTTACCCCGAAATGAGTTCGATCGACCAGGATCAAAACAGGCGGGTGGTAATTGTGCTAACAGGGAAATAGGCAAATTCAATTGCAGTTAAAAATTGTCAATACTACACTTTTATTTTTCTGGATTTTATTTAGCTTAGACGGCTATTAAACCGCTTTTTTAAACCATAATTATTACCTGATGAAAACCGCAATATTGTTACTGCTGTGTCTTGTTTTGCCATTATCATTTGTTTCGGCACAAAGTGCTAAAATTTACCACGTAAGTTCCCCTGATGGTAAGATCAATATTACGGTGAATGCCGGGGCCAATGTAACCTGGTCAGTGAAGCATGGCGAAACCGAAGTAATTCTGCCCTCGGAAATTTCCCTTACCGTTAATAATGGCGATATATTGGGTAAAAATGTATCCGTTAAAAAAGCAGCGACTTCATCAGGCGACGAAACATTTAACACGCCCTTTTATAAAAAAGCCCAGGTTCGGAATAATTATAACCAGTTAATCATCAATTTTAAGGGCGATTACGGGCTGGTCTTCCGGGCGTATAATGACGGGGCAGCGTATCGCTTCGTAACACAGAAAAAAGGCGATATTACCATCTTAAACGAGGAAGTCAATTTTAACTTTAAGGATGATGACAAAGCTTTTCTTCCATTTGTAAACGATTACCGAAATAAAGATAAATTCAACACCTCGTTTGAGTCGCATTACGACCATATCAGCATTTCTGCCATTAAAAAAGATACCCTGGCATTTTTGCCTGTGTTGGTTGATATAGGCAATCCGTTAAAGGCGGTGATCCTGGAAGCCGACCTGCAGGATTATCCCGGCATGTACCTTATGCCTGGCGATGGCAATAACCTGCACGGCGTATTTGCTCCGGTGCCAACGGAAGAGTTTGTAAGCAGGATTAACTATGCGGTAAAAAGCCGGGCTGATTATATCGCCAAAACAAGCGGTACACGCAGCTTTCCATGGCGGGTGGTAGTGATCAGCAATGAAGACAAGCAACTTGCGGATAACGACATGATGCAGCGCCTTGCTGAACCCTCCCGCTTAAAGGATGTGAGCTGGATAAAGCCCGGCAAAGTAGCCTGGGACTGGTGGAACGACTGGAACATCAGTCATGTTGATTTTAAAGCGGGTATAAATGTACCTACCTATAAATATTATATCGACTTCGCGGCAGCAAATAAACTGGAGTATATTATTATTGATGAAGGCTGGTCTGATGATTGGGACCTGAATAAATCCAAGCTGGACGTTCAACAAATCGTTGACTATGGCAAACAGCAAAATATTGGCGTGATCCTGTGGTCTACCTGGTATGCGATTACAAGGGAACCGGATGCACTATTTGCCAAATTTGCCAAAATGGGCATCAAAGGTTTTAAGATAGATTTTATTGACAGGGATGACCAGGAAGCGGTAAGCTCGCTATACTCACTTGCCCAAAAAGCGGCCGATAATCATTTAATGGTTGATTACCATGGAATGTATAAGCCGTCAGGTATGCAGCGCACCTATCCCAACGTAATCAACTGCGAAGGCGTGAAGGGTTTGGAGAATATGAAATGGGGCGTAAACGACCAGCCGGGGTATGACGTAAGCATTCCATTTATCCGGATGATGGCCGGCCCGATGGACTATACCCCTGGCGGTATGCGCAATGCGCCTAAAGATGCCTTCAGGCCGGTTAATTCAAACCCGATGACACAGGGCACCCGCTGCCACCAGCTGGCTATGTACACCATATTTGAGGCCCCGCTGCAAATGCTTTCTGACAACCCGACTATTTACATGAAAGAGCAGGAAAGTACGGACTTTATAGCCGCCATACCAACCACTTTTGACGCTACCGTATCGCTGGATGGCAGCGTTGGCGATTTTGTAAGCATTGCCCGCAAAAAAGGCACTACCTGGTACGCCGGCGTAATGACCAGTTGGACCCCGCGCGATATAACGATGGACCTGTCCTTTTTAGGGGAAGGCAGCTATAAAGCCACTATATTTGAAGATGGCTCCAACGCCAACCACGACGGTACCGACTATATCCGCAAGGTGATCACCGTAACCGCGGCAGATAAATTACCAATAAAAATGGCATCCGGAGGCGGATGGGCCGCCAGGTTTGAAAAGGTGAATTAACAGTTAAATTCTGTCGGGGTTGCGGGGTATTTAAATTAATTGAAAAGCTTGTAACAAAGCAGCGTACCCTATAGTCTTAACACCAGGATTTCCGTTAATTTTAAACCATGCCTGTAAAAACCAGTTTACGCGAAAATGTTGCCATCGCCCTTCAGTCAATTGCAGGCAACAGGTTGCGGACATCGTTAACATCCCTGATCATCGCCATCGGTATTATGGCATTGGTGGGCATATTAACGGCTATTGAAGGGGTAAAAACCTCCGTTAACAACGCATTTGCCGGCCTGGGCGCCAACTCCTTCACCATTCAAAACCGGGGATCAGGGCTTAATTTCGGCAACGGCGGGCATGACAAAGTTTATCCAAAAATTAGCTACGACCAGGCGGACAGGTTTAAAAAGAAATTTGCGCTTCCGGTTTTAACGAGGGTAAACCTTGATGTTACCGGCACCGCCGTAGCAAAATACGGCAATAAAAAAACCAACCCTAATATATCGGTAACAGGTTCAAATGAAAATTACCTGGTCATCAGCGGGTATAAACTGAGTTTCGGTCGTAATTTTTCCTCATCAGAACTGGAACACGGCGAAAACGTGGTAATGATTGGCAACGAAATAAAGAAAAAACTATTTAAGGATGAGGATCCTATTAACAAGTCGATATACATCGGGAGCACCCAGTTCAGGGTGATCGGTGTTTTTGCAACAAAAGGATCGAGTAATATGTTTGGCGGCGATAAGTTTTGCGTGATACCTGTTTTAAAAGCTAAGCAGATCGATCCGGATACCAATAAAACCTTCACGGTTACCATCCAGGTAAGCAGCCCTGCTGCTTTGGACGCTACCATTGGAGAAGCCACTTCGCTTTTTAGAAACGTGAGGGGCCTGAATGTGACCAGCGATAATAATTTTGAAATAGAAAGAAGCGACTCGATACAGCATGAACTTTCGGGCAACCTATCTATGATGACGATGGGCGGTGCCGCTATAGGTGCTATTACTTTAATAGGTGCCGCCATTGGATTGATGAATATCATGCTGGTATCGGTAACCGAGCGTACCCGCGAGATTGGGCTGCGCAAGGCATTGGGGGCAACGCCGTCTATTATCCGAAAGCAGTTTTTAATTGAAGCAATTGTAATTTGCCTCATCGGAGGCATATTGGGTATTATATTGGGAATGGCCGCCGGTAACCTTATTGCAATTAATATCAGCGGGGCATTTGTAGCGCCGTGGGTATGGCTGTTTTCAGCAATTTTACTGTGTACCTGTATCGGGCTGATCTCTGGCTTTTATCCTGCAAAAAAAGCTTCCAAACTTGATCCGGTGGAAGCATTGAGGTATGAATAATGTGCGGATGTGCAAATTTAAGATGTGCAGATGGGAAAGTAAAGTACGGATGCCTGAATATTCAAATGGAGCATTAAGCTGGCTCACCAAATACGAATTTCATCTGCACATTTGCACATCTGAAATTCGCACATCTATTTCAGCATAATATTCTTCAGCGGGTAGTCAAACATGATTTTTTCGAGGTAGGGCATTTTTAAAGCCTGTTTTAACGCTTCAGCGTGTCTTAAATGGTGCATATCGCTCGAAATGAAGTCAACCAACTGGTTGTCGATCAAATTTTCAGCGGCTTTTTTGGTTTCCTTGCCATAGTATCCGGTAAGCGAGATGGTGTTGATCTGGAACAATAAGCCCCAATCGTGCAAAGTCTTCATCTGCTCAATATCCAGGTAAGGATATCTTTCGGGATGGGCCAGTATAGGTTTGTAGCCTAAATCTCGTAACCGCTGCACCACGGTTATCGTATTTGGCGGATGGTTAATAAACGAAAACTCAAAAAGCACATAATTATCGCCAATGGTCATCAAATCGCGGTTGTTTACCCTACCTTCAAATGTTTCGTCGAAGTAGTGTTCGGCCGCGGCTTCAATTTGAATATCAATCTTTTCCTTTTCCAGCTCAGCTTTTAGTATTGCAAGGGCGCCGTTTATAGTTTCAGGCGTATTCCTGTAATAATCTGCCATGATGTGTGGCGTGGCAATTATTTTCCTGATGCCAAGATCCATCATTTTTTTGATCAGCGCTATAGACTCTTCCGGGTTTTTGGCACCATCATCAATTCCCGGCAAAACATGCGAGTGCATGTCTACCACTATCGAACTGTAATCAAACGCAATACTTTTTTTGTATTCTTTCTTTTTAAAGATCCCAAACATTTTATCAATAATTATCGTATCCACATCATACAAAACCCTTACCGGGCAAATCGAGCCGTTATTGATTATCAGGGGTATTAATTGATAAGCCTGCGTATACCGGCTCCAAACTACTCAGGGCCGGTGGCCACGCGGGTTAAGCTAATTTTTTAAATTATTCAGCACAACCATTTGTGTAACAACGGGCTGCAAAGGTAAACAATGCATCCGAATTCCCGCCCAACCTTTTTTGTATCACTTTAACGTACGAAGATGGTATTAAATAGAATTTTCGGATAAATATTGCTCCCATGCCCAGGCAGATGACATCATGGTGTCAAGCCCTATTTGCGCCCTCCAATGCAGCTGTTTGGCCGATTTGGTTACGTCCCCCCATACCTTCTCCACGTCGCCGCTCCTGCGGGGCCCGATTTCATAGTTTAATTTTACACCCGTAGCGCGTTCAAAAGCGTTAATCACCTCCAAAACAGTATTACCATTACCAGTGCCTAAGTTAAATACGTCGTACCCGGCAAATGTTTCGCCCTCCATCAATTTTAACGCCGCCACATGGGCTTTGGCAAGGTCAACCACATGTATATAGTCGCGCACGCAACTGCCATCCCTGGTATCGTAGTCATTCCCAAATACGGTTATTTTTTCGCGTTTGCCAATGGCCGTTTGGGTGATAAAAGGCACCAGGTTTTGCGGGATCCCAATCGGAAGCTCACCAATCAGGGCCGATTCATGCGCACCAACCGGGTTAAAATATCTTAATGCAATAACTTTTTTTGCGTCACCCGATACTACTGCATCTTTCAGTATTTCCTCGGCAATTTGTTTGGTATTGCCATAGGGAGACTGCGCAGGCTTAACTGCGGCATTTTCAGTTACAGGCAATTCATCCGGCTGTCCGTAAACCGTGCAACTGGATGAAAAAACAAAATTCAAAGTTCTACCGCTATACTGCCGCAGTAAATTTAACAGCGAGGATAAATTATTGTGGTAATATTTTAAGGGATTTTTTACCGATTCGCCAACTGCTTTAAAAGCGGCAAAGTGAATAATGCCTTCAATATCCGGCTCGGCGGCGGCAAACTCCTTTAACTTATTTTCGTCACACAAATTAAACTGGTAAAAAGCAGGTTTGAAGCCGATTATTTTACTCAATTGATCTAATATCCGGTGATGTGAGTTGGAAAGGTCATCAACTATTACCGGCTCAAAACCGGCGTTTACAAGTTCAACAACAGTATGCGAACCAATGTAGCCTAATCCGCCTGTTACTAATATTTTAGCCATTAGTGTTTATTAAAATAAGTAAAATCTTTATGCTGTATCTCTTTTTCGGGCAGCGATTTAAAATATTCAAAAGTGATCTTCAATCCTTCGCTTCTTGAGATCTTCGGCTCCCAGCCAAGTATGCTTTTGGCTTTGGTAATATCAGGCCTGCGTTGCTTTGGATCATCCGTTGGCAAAGGCAGGCTGATTAGTTTTTGATCCGTACCCGTTAGCCTGATGATCTCTTCGCCAAATTCTCTTATGGTGATTTCGTCGGGATTACCAATATTCATTGGCTGTGCATAATCGCTGAAAAGTAAACGAACGATGCCTTCAACCAGGTCATCAACGTAACAAAACGATCTTGTTTGCGAACCATCGCCAAACATGGTCAGTGATTCGCCGCGCAGTGCCTGCCCAATAAAGGCTGGTAATACGCGCCCGTCGTTTAGCCGCATACGGGGACCATAAGTATTAAATATCCGCACGATGCGCGTTTCGAGCCCATGAAAGGTATGGTACGCCATGGTGATAGCTTCCTGGAAACGTTTAGCCTCGTCATACACCCCCCTTGGTCCCACGGGGTTCACATTACCCCAATATTCTTCGGGCTGCGGGTTTACGCTCGGATCGCCGTAAACTTCGGAGGTTGACGCGATCAGCATCCTTGATTTTTTGGCCCTGGCCAGGCCCAACAGGTTATGCGTACCCAGCGAACCCACCTTTAAGGTTTGAATCGGGATCTTTAAATAATCGATCGGGCTTGCGGGCGAGGCAAAGTGCAGGATATAGTGCAGGTCGCCTGGCACGTAAACAAATTTGGAAACATCATGGTTGTAGAACTCAAAGTTCTCCAGTTTAAAAAGATGCTCGATATTGCGCAAATCACCGGTTATCAGGTTATCCATGCCTATTACATGGTAGTCGTCCTTAATGAATCTGTCGCACAAATGTGATCCCAAAAAACCAGCGGCGCCTGTTATTAATATTCTTTTACGTTCAGCCATTATTTAATTTCTTTACGTCCGATGCTGTTATAATAATACCCGCAATCTATCATCTTATCCAGATCGTATAAGTTACGGCCGTCAAAAATAACTTTTTCTTTCAATAAGCTTTCCATCTGGTCAAAATCAGGCGTTCTGAAAAGCGACCATTCAGTCACGATAAGCAATGCGTCCGCTCCATCAATTGCCTCGTACGGGTCAGCAGCATATTTTATTTTGTCGCCAAATAAAGCCTCAACGTTTTTCATTGCTTCCGGGTCAAAGGCTGAAACTTCGGCTCCGGCCGCCAATAACTCGTCAATAATATATAATGCGGGGGCTTCGCGGATATCGTCTGTTTCGGGCTTAAAGGCAAGGCCCCATATAGCAAACTTTTTACCTTTTATATCGCCTTTATAATATTTTTTTACTTTTTCAACCAATACCTTTTTCTGGATCTCGTTAACTTCCATTACCGAATTCAGTATCCTGAAATTGTATTTATTTTCTTCGGACGATTTGGCCAGGGCCTGCACATCTTTCGGAAAACAACTTCCGCCATAACCTATCCCCGAAAACAGGAACCGTTTACCAATGCGGTTATCGGCCCCGATACCACGCCTTACCATATCAACATCTGCACCTACCAGCTCGCAAAGATTGGCGATCTCGTTCATAAAAGATATTTTGGTTGCCAAAAAGGAGTTAGCAGCATATTTTGTCAATTCAGACGAGCGTTCATCCATAAAAATTACCGGGTTACCCTGCCTGACATAAGGGCCATATAACTCTGCCATCAACTTACGGGCACGCTCATCTTTTGTGCCGACAACAACGCGGTCGGGTTTCATAAAATCTTCTACCGCTACGCCCTCTCTCAAAAACTCAGGGTTTGATACCACTGCAAATTCAACGGTTGTATTTGCTTTCATCACCGCAGTAACTTTATCTGCCGTGCCTACCGGAACGGTTGATTTGGTTACGATAACTTTATAGTCGGTTATAATCTTTGCAATATCCTTTGCAGCACCCAAAACATAGCTCAGATCGGCCGAGCCATCTCCGCCCGGAGGAGTGGGCAGTGCCAGGAAAATGATCTTTGCCTCAGCTATCGCCTCGGCAAGGCTGATAGTAAAATGTAACCGTTCCTGCTTTATATTCCTGTGAAAAAGAAGCTCGAGGCCTGGCTCATAAATGGGCAATTGCCCTTCCTGCATCATCTTTACTTTCTTCTCATTTATATCAACACAGACCACCTGGTTACCGGTCTCGGCCAAACAGGTACCTGTAACAAGGCCCACATAGCCAGTGCCAACTACTGCAATTTTCATGGAATTTTATATTTAAAATGTGATACTTTTACCGCTTGCGAAGTTAATAATTCAAAACTAAAAATGTTGCTAATATACAATGCCGCAATACGTTTATATTTTGTAGTCATCTGGGTTTTTTCCTTCTTTAATCAAAAGGCCAGGTTCTGGATAAGCGGTCGTAATAAACAGGTCGTTATACGTGAACAAGGGTGTATTTGGTTTCATTTTTCTTCACTTGGTGAATTTGAACAGGGGCGTCCTGTTTTAGAAGCTATCAGGCAAAAATATCCTGAAAACAGACTAGTTATCACTTTTTTTTCGCCTTCTGGCTATGAGGTGCGAAAGAATACCGCCCTTGCCGACGCCGTTTATTACCTGCCGCTGGATACGCCGCGAAACGCGCGTGAATTTATAGATGCTATTCAACCCAAACTGGTCATATTTACCAAATATGAATACTGGTATAATTTTTTTAGCGAGTTGCACCGCCGCCATATACCCTTGTATATTATTTCGGGTATTTTCAGGCCCGGGCAAGTGTTTTTTAAATGGTACGGTGGCCTGCACCGTAAAATGCTGGGCCTGGTAACCTGGTTTTTTGTGCAGGATGACAACTCGAAGCAATTGTTGAAAAACATCGGGATAAACCATGTAACCGTTAGCGGCGATACCCGTTTCGACAGGGTGTGGGACAATGCGCTTGCTCCAAGGGAGCTGCCATCCATTGCCGGATTTAAGAACGGACACAAGTTATTTATTGCCGGCAGCACCTGGCCCGAAGATGAAAACTTGGTGGCCGGACTGGTAACCGAATATCCCGGCTGGAAATTCATTATTGCCCCGCACGAGATTGGCGGAGAAAGGGTAAATAAACTAATAGCCTTATTGTCTTCAAATGCTGCAATAACATACTCGGAATTTGCAACCCGTCACTCACCGCTGGCTGCTCACCAGATACTCATTATTGATAATATCGGCATGTTATCATCCCTGTACCAGTATGGCGATATCGCCTATATCGGCGGCGGATTTGGCGCAGGTATCCATAATACGCTGGAGGCCGCGGCCTTTGGCCTGCCCGTTATATTTGGGCCCAACTATGCACGGTTTAAGGAGGCGAACGACCTGGTTGCCTTAAAGGCGGGCTTCAGTATTACCAATGGAGAACAATTGCGTACCATCATGGATACGCTGGTAAATGACGGGGCTTTTTATTCGGCCGCCAATAAAAAACTACTGGCTTATGTAAAAGAGCATACAGGGGCGACCAAAACTATTGTGAACGGGATAGAAAAAAAACAGTGAGCAGCTATCAGGCGTATATATCCCAATTCTCCGCCCACTATTCAATTCTAATTAATTCACCACTCCGTAAAATCAGTCTTTTAAATTAAAGGCTGCTTTTACCTGCTGATAGTTTTTCAAATTCACAGCGGCTGTAGTATGCACTCCGCCAGGAATAATAACATACCTGAATTGATGAGCGTTGGATATGCTGCCGTATGCATTTGTACTACTGGTAAGGCTAATATTAACGTTACCGACAGTCTCAGTTGCTGTCCAGGTATCAATATTTGCAGTGGAACCAGACATGTAAGTAATTACAATTGGCATGGCGCTAACCTGATCTGTAGGCCATATTACTGGGTTATAGCCATTTAATTTACCATACACAACAATAGTGCCCTTGTCCAAAATATCTTGCGTAATCTTTGAGGCTGCCATGTCATAAGTAAAATAGGTTGTACCGAAAACCACTGTTTTTACATAAGTTGCCGGAGTAACCCAATCTGAATAAATAACATTGGCTGTACCGGTAGCCCCGGTTGTACCAGTGGGTCCTGCGGGCCCTGTCGCGCCTGTCGCGCCTGTAGCGCCTGTTGCGCCTGTAGCACCAGTCGCACCCTGCGGGCCAACTGCACCATTTTTTCCACATGAAGCCGCAAACAGCATAACAACAGCTGACAGCAATAACAAGTAGTTGATTTTTTTCATAAAATTGATTTTTAAGAGGTTGTAAATTTTTAATTTAGAAAACGTTTGAAAAACACCACCGGAAAAACGCCTTAACCGCGGCGAAACAAAGTTGAATAAATTGACAATGAGGCTAATGAGGATATCTACGGGACTTTGCCCGTGTTACTACCTGAATTTATAAGCGTAATAACCCGTTGTTATATGAAGTATATTTACTTATTTGCATCAGGATTTAATAAATGATCATTGCCGTTACCGTTACCTTGTTTTTTATTGTTTTGCGGTTTACCGTAACGCTTTTTAATTTTTTGTCAAATCCAAAATTAACCCGGGTAAATAAGCACTATGCTGATGTTGTTTCGATACTCATTCCTGCCCGTAACGAGGCTGCTAACATCCTCCGGCTATTAAAATCAATACAGTTACAGGATTATAAAAATTATGAGGTGGTTGTATATGATGATGAATCTTTGGATAATACCTATCAAATCTGTACTGCTTATGCAGCTACTGATCCGCATGTCAGGGTAATAAAAGGTGAAAGGCTTCCGGACGGCTGGACGGGTAAAAATCATGCCTGCCACCAATTGGCAAACAAAGCTAAAGGCGACTATTTTTTATTTTTAGATGCAGACGATACGGTGAATAATGGTTTGATCAATAGCGCCGTTCATCGCATGAAGTTATATAAACTTGCCTTGTTAAGTCTTTTTGCAAACCAGGAAATGAAAACCTTTGGCGAAAATATTACCGTGCCTCTTTTGCACTATTTGTTATTGAATTTATTGCCTGTAAGGCTGGTGTTTTTAACCCAAAATGCCGCTGTGGCAACTGCCTGCGGACAGTTTATGCTTTTTGACGCGGATATCTACAGGCAAAACACATGGCACCAGCTTGTAAAAGACAAGATAGTTGAGGATGCCGGCATTATGCGCGAGGTAAAATTATCCGGGTATAATGGGGATGTTTTACTGGCAAACGGTATGCTGAGCTGCCGTATGTACAGAAGTTACGGCGAAGCAATTGGCGGCTTCAGCAAAAATGCACTGGCAGCTTTCAATTATAGCATTGCAGGATTACTGATTTATTTGCTGATGCTGTTGAGCGGCCCAATGATCGTGATCACCACCCTTAATTTTAGCCTGATCTTTTTTATGGGAGGTTTAATTTTTCTTACCCGTGTGATGATCTCGCTATCCGCAGGGCAAAATGTGTTATACAATATCCTGCTGCACCCCATTCAAATGATCAATATGGCCATTATCGCGTTCTTATCTATCCAAAAATATCTTACCAAAACAATTGTGTGGAAAGGAAGAAGGGTATAGAGCCAGGAATCAAGAATCAGGAGCCAGGATAAGATAAAAAACAACTATTGAACCAGAGAACCAATGAACATTTTTCATTAATTTTGCAGCACAATGGGTGATTATAAGCTACAGGTTACTATCGACCAGGATTCGGGCTTTTGCTTTGGCGTGGTGTATGCCATTGATATGGCTGAGGAAATACTGGAGGAAGACGGCTATTTATATTGCCTGGGCGACATTGTGCATAATGATGAAGAGGTTGCCCGTTTAAAGGCAAAGGGTTTAAGGATAATAGAACATGCCGATTTGGTAAACCTGTCGAACGAAAAGGTGCTGATCCGGGCGCATGGCGAAGCGCCTGATACCTACCGGATAGCGCTTGAAAATAATATTACGCTGATAGATGCCTCATGCCCTGTTGTTTTAAAACTGCAAAACCGGATTAAAACCTCTTTCGACGCGAACGAGAAGATCCTGATATTTGGCAAACACGGCCATGCTGAGGTTGTTGGCCTGCAGGGCCAAACCAATAACGAGGCCCTGGTTTTCCAGGATATTGCGGAACTGGACAACGTGGACCTGCCTAAAAACATTACCCTTTACAGCCAGACTACCAAAAGCATGGAGAAGTTTTACGGCATTAAAGAACAGCTTTTGCAACGCGGCTACGACCTTAAGGCTAATGATACCATTTGCCGCCAGGTATCCAACCGGGACCAGGACCTGCCCAAATTTGCTGTTAAATTTGATAAGGTCGTTTTTGTTTCGGGAATAAAATCATCCAACGGCAAAGTTCTGTATGAAGTTTGCCGCAAGCATAACCCCAATACTTATTTTATATCCTCCCCATCTGAATTAAAAAATTCGATGTTCTCGCCCGGCGACAAAGTGGGTATTGCCGGCGCTACCTCCACCCCTATGTGGCTGATGCAGCAAGTAAAAGCGGAGTTAGAGGGGTTTTAGCCAACAGTTTGAAGTTGGCAGTTTGCAGCTTTTAAGCAGGTAAATCTTCAGTACCCTACAACTTATATTCTTTCGGACAAAAAAACACTAATCTCCAATCTCTAATCACTATTTTTGCGTAAGAATAATATGTCGAAAAAAGGAGTTTTACTGGTTAATTTGGGTACGCCCGACAGTCCGGAAACCAGGGACGTTCGTAAATACCTGGATGAGTTTTTAATGGACCCGCGGGTGATTGACATCAACCCGGTTTCGAGGGCCCTGCTGGTAAAAGGTATTATCGCCCCGTTCCGCAGCCCAAAATCAGCCAAATTATATAAGGCCATCTGGCACGATAAAACCGGCTCACCCCTGTTATATTACAGCCAATTGCAACACAAATTATTGCAGGAACGTTTGGGCGGCGAATATATGGTTGAACTGGCCATGCGCTACCAAACCCCGTCGATTGAATCAGCCTTAAACAGGATGAAAGCGGCTTTGGTGGAAAACATCCAGGTGATTGCCTTGTTTCCGCAATATGCTTCGGCAAGTACAGGATCGGTTTATGATAAGGTGATGGAACTGGTGCGCAAATGGCAAACTATTCCGTCAATTTCCTTTGTTAACTCGTTTCACGATAACGAGCTGATGATTGAAACCTTTGCCAATAATGGCAAAAAGTATAAACCCGAAACTTACGACCATATCCTGTTCAGTTTCCATGGCCTGCCGCAGCGCCAGCTGATCAAATGCGACCATACCGGCAAGTATTGTTTAAAGGTGGATGGCTGCTGCAATACACTTAACGATACCAACAAGTTTTGCTATTCGGCACAATCGTATGATACCGCGCGGCTGATTGCCGAAAAAATGAAACTCCCGAAAGAGAAATATTCTGTTTGTTTCCAGTCGAGATTAGGTAAAGACCCATGGGTACAGCCCTATACCAGCGAAGTAGTGGCCAAACTGGCCGCAGAAGGGAAAAAGCGCCTGCTGGTATTTTGCCCCGCCTTTGTGGCCGACTGCCTGGAAACAGTTTACGAAGTTACCGTTGAATATGGCGATGAATTTAAAGCCCTCGGCGGCGAACATGTGCAGTTGGTGGAGAGCCTAAACGACTCGCCTACGTGGATAGACGCGCTGGAGCAAATGGTGATTGGGAAGAAGTCTTAAGTCTGTGGGGATGTAACATCCCTTTACCTTTTTACGCTAAAAACAGCTTAATTATCCGAAGCTATACTAAGTATCTATACTTCAACTAATGAATACAAAATTAATAATGACCCTGAGCGCCGTCGTACTGGCTGCTATCGGGATCGGCCTAACCTTTTTTCCTGCCGAAATATTACTACACGCGGGCATCGTTTCATCAGCGCCTTTACTTATTATGTTGCAGTTGTTGGGTGCTTTGTATTTTGGCTTCGCTATGCTCAACTGGATGGCCAAAGGGGCAATTATTGGCGGCATTTACAATAAACCTATATCGGTTGCCAATGCGGCCCATTTTTTAATCGGCGGATTAGCTTTAATCAAAGTCCTGATCAATAATCCCGGCTCGCCCTATTTTTTATGGATTTTGGGTGGTATTTACCTTGTTTTTGCTGTATGTTTTGGCATCATCTTTAACAGGCACCCGGCAGATAAGCAAACCGTATAACAGGATCGTTATTAAAATTCAGTTTCAAATTTGTCATTGAGCAACTTTTTGTTACTTTTGCCGACCGCAGTTCAGTTGGCTGTATTCAGTTAGTAGTTGGCAGTAAAACAACTGCAAACCAGCCTGCGGCGGGCAAACTGCACACCGCCCACTGCAAACTAAAAAAAGGGGGATTAGCTCAGCTGGCTAGAGCGCTTGCATGGCATGCAAGTTAAAAACGCCCCTAAATACACTTAAAACCTCTTTTTTACTACTTTCTATTCTTTTTACGTGCAAATTACGTGCAACCTGATCTTTGTTTAAATAATCTGTTAATTGTTATAAAGATATTGGTTTTTCATGAACAAAGTTTGTTCAATAACACAATAGATTTATTGTGTGTTAACTGGGTTTAACTTGTGTCTTCCATAATGATTTTTGATTAAGTGATTAATAATTATGGTGCCCTACAGGTGCAAGGCTGGATTAAATGCAAGGAGGAACGGAATAAATTGATTGTGCGGTTGCCATAGGAGCGTTTATGCCGGAAATTCCTTGCCATGTATCCAGACTCCCACCTAACTTTGCTGAATAATTATTTCTCACTCTCTTCCTTTTTTTCCCTTTTAAGAAGAAAGCATGCATCACTTTAGTGTTTTTTGATATTAGTTATCTGTCTTACTTAGGCGAGTAATTGCATTTCACGTTTGTTCAACATACTCTTTATTATTAACTTGGTGCTATATCTTTACGTTAAATCATAACCAGTTATGCCTTTAAACGAAGTTGAACAACACCCATATCTAACATATTTTAATTCATATCATAACGGCAACGTTCCTTGGTTGCAGTATAAAAGTATGATTATTGGTAGTTTTCCAATTTATAAGATTACCGAAACTATTTATCCGTTCAATGAACGAAGGCATTTAAACCCCGACTTAATAATGCCGTTCTTTTATGGCAGCGATACAAATGGTTTTTGGAGTTTTCTTGCAGACACTTTAGGTTACAACGACCCACTGTTAGGTGAAACGCCTACTCAACGTGTCGAGAACGCAATCAATATGCTTGAAGCTGAGAATATACTGCTAACCGATGTTGTATACCGAACCAATAGGTTTGACAATGGAAAAAGAAACCCATACTCTCCAAATGATAGTGCCTTATTTAACAGGGCAGCGGAAATAGATGTATTAAATCAATTCTTATTAAATGAGGATATTTTAAGCTGGCTAATATTGTGTACAAACATAGAGGCTATCTACTTTACGGCCCAAGGCACTATTGGCAAAACTCCGGGGAGGTGGTTTAAACAGCTGCTTACGAATGCGGGAATCCAATTCGAACCATTCCAGGAAACGTCCAATGCGGTTAAATATAGAATCAATATAAATGGACACTCTCGCGTTATAAAGTTGTTTTTTTTGCCAACTCCATCGAGCTACAGGTCGTTGTCTTTTACGGCTAATAGGCGACATCCAATGTTTGAAAATTATTTAGCATCCCACTATCGACAATTTTATCTTGAGCTGCAAGACCAAGGATTTATCTGCAATGAAAATCAACGTGAACGTCTAACTACCCATCGAGCGGACTTTATGAGACTATGGTGGATCCAGTATTTAAAAGAGAAATGCGTATCTTTTAATGGCACTCGCTATGTTTAGCGGTTTTAGAGCAATGATTTTCAAACTGAGTCATTAATTCGCGAAATGTGAAATTTCTTGTTTTATTTATACTGTTCAATTCCTGAATTGCGTTTCCATTTCTCCAATTTTTTAGTCAATTGTTACTTATATAAGTGATTTTACAAGTTTTTGTTATTTTTTGGAAATGATGATAGATATTTTTTTGTTCTTCATCCTTCCTTCCTATAAGGTAAAACTGATAAATTAACTTTTCATTTTTGCTACACCTTTTCGAAATTAAGGGTTATTAAGCCCCTTTTTATCAACTGTAGCAAAATTGATTGATTTTAGGAATGTGAATTTGCTCCTTGACCTAACTTCTTATACTCTAAAAAATACTGATTAACGTTTGTCAATTCCTTTGTTAAGGTAGTGTCTAGGTTTGTAAATTTTGAGGTTTAATATAAGAAACTGAAATATGTGTAGTGCCTGACATTAAACCTATTCCTGTCCAAAGGATTTTATTGGGTTCATCTAGTTTATTCCACGTAAATAAGTATATCCCATTATTCTTCGAATTGTAAATTGAGAGATGCTTCGAAATTACTAAATCACAATTTGTTATCGAGTTGTCATATGATTCAATATAGCGGCAATCATAAATTCCTTCAACTCCATTACTATTATTACCTTTTTTCTTTCTAGCAATCTCACTATCTATATCATAGCTAGTATTTTTAGTATCCACAAGACCCATATTTGTATAAATCCCATTGAGTAGATTGCCATTTTCTAAAATTTCATAGACCTGAATACCGTGGAATATTGCCATATGTTTTATTTTTTCACCGAAGTTAATTAAAAAGGTGGAAAAGGTATGCAAACTTAAATTGAGACACTATCCCTAATTTTAAGGATTGATGAACAGAATAAACTACATAGGTGGGTTTTGGAAGGTCTTTGTAAATGCGACTAAACTTTTATACCACCTGTTAACCAACTGTAGCAAAATTTCAAAAATGATGGTTCTTTCACTTTATTTCAACTTTCCCTTACATCTTAAACGGCAATTAGTCTAATTGACACTTTTACTTTTTTCCAATTTTTATTGAAAAAATACTTTTATAAAGAAACTTACAAGAATTATGAAATTATTGGAAATTGTTATTTTTTAGATAGTTGAGATTTTGGTGTGGCATCCTTCCTTACATCTTACAGGGTACGACTGGTAATTCAATGATAAAACAAGGTATAGAAGCAACGACAGTTTACTTTTAAAACTCCATTTATAAAGGTAATTTAACTAAGTGTCGGAAGATTGATTTAGGTTGAAAATAATAAGTTTAACCTGGTGTTATCGAAATTTTGGCCGTGTAAGATGTAAGTCTGTGTGTTGATTTTCGTTTATTATACAATATATCAGCACCTTCCTTACTCATTAAAAGGGCAAACAGATAGTTAACTGTAAGATCAATCAATAGTGACTTAAATTTTGGCCGTGTAAGAAGTGGTAAACTTATTTCAATTCCAGTATGGTGCGATTGGTAGCCCCCATGTAGATTACCGCTCCAATTGATCAATGTAATTTCAATTCCAGTATGGTGCGATTGGTAGTTAAATTAATCCCTTATGCCGAAGGTGTTAATAATTATTTCAATTCCAGTATGGTGCGATTGGTAGGCGATGAATAACTTTTTTGAGCAGGTTGTAAAAGCGAATTTCAATTCCAGTATGGTGCGATTGGTAGAAACAGGCTGATGCCTTAAGCAACGATCTGAATGATTTCAATTCCAGTATGGTGCGATTGGTAGCCAGGTGGTCATCTGTTAAAAAGCGATAGGCGATAATTTCAATTCCAGTATGGTGCGATTGGTAGCCGGCTGTCTGAATTGCCGATGCCTGGGCGTTAATAAATTTCAATTCCAGTATGGTGCGATTGGTAGTCCTTCCGCTTATAAAATACCCTTTGCCCATTAATTAATTTCAATTCCAGTATGGTGCGATTGGTAGCGGAGTGCGGTAAAAAAGGTTTATTATTTTGGTAAGATTTCAATTCCAGTATGGTGCGATTGGTAGATAGAATCAAGGTTATAGGCAACGGGCTTAACATGCATTTCAATTCCAGTATGGTGCGATTGGTAGAAATACCGAGCGCATTGTTTCACCAGGTAAAAGCTAATTTCAATTCCAGTATGGTGCGATTGGTAGTGCGTTATCCGGAGCGCGGCCCAGTAAAACATTCACATTTCAATTCCAGTATGGTGCGATTGGTAGTTACGCATAACTTTGATCATCTGCACCCGATAGCACATTTCAATTCCAGTATGGTGCGATTGGTAGACGCGGTGTCGTTGGGTATATTTCTGCCATCATCAAATTTCAATTCCAGTATGGTGCGATTGGTAGTTGATTGAGCGACGGATAAGGCTGTAACCGGAAAATTTCAATTCCAGTATGGTGCGATTGGTAGAGGCTATCCGGTGTGACGGCGTCGAATCTGAAAGCATTTCAATTCCAGTATGGTGCGATTGGTAGCAGGAAATAAGCCGGAAAAGCATCGCGGGTTAGCTCTATTTCAATTCCAGTATGGTGCGATTGGTAGGCTATCACCCATTTTATAAACATCTCATTTACAGATTTCAATTCCAGTATGGTGCGATTGGTAGACTCACCGCAATAGCGGTATTGAGTATTATTTCTAATTTCAATTCCAGTATGGTGCGATTGGTAGTGTTTCAGGATTATACTGTAATTCAGTTAAGTACCCTATTTCAATTCCAGTATGGTGCGATTGGTAGTAACGGCGGGCCGGTTATACGTCTTTACGCCGTAATATTTCAATTCCAGTATGGTGCGATTGGTAGAATATTTGGCAATAAAAAACCGTCCTGCTTATTAATTTCAATTCCAGTATGGTGCGATTGGTAGAGAAACTAAAGACGGTATCGAAGTAGAGCTTTACGAATTTCAATTCCAGTATGGTGCGATTGGTAGCATTATCAGTTGACACATACACCCTGGCAACTTAAATTTCAATTCCAGTATGGTGCGATTGGTAGATATCGCCCGGAAACCCAGCCTCTTCTATAATAGATTTCAATTCCAGTATGGTGCGATTGGTAGCTCGTTTCGTCGGCTCTTAACACCTTTTCGTCTTTTATTTCAATTCCAGTATGGTGCGATTGGTAGCGGAAAAAATTTGTAGATTTGACTGTGCCTTTTGATATTTCAATTCCAGTATGGTGCGATTGGTAGTAAAAATAGCTGCTGGAAATGCAACTACCGCATTATATTTCAATTCCAGTATGGTGCGATTGGTAGCCGTTAAAAAACGGTGATAAATATGCGTAAATATAGGCCTAAAGGATCTTTTGTGTAGATATATTTTATAAAAAATTAGTCTACCCCAAGTAATTGATTTTTACCGGGGGACAGACAACCGCCTTCTTATGCTTTTTAAAACGTTTTAGCGCTTTAAAAGTGTTTTTAACATGTCAAAGAAATAGATGTGATCGTCTCACCGACAACCTTACAGTATGGTATCAAGCGTATTTCGCTCCGCACCAACTACCTGTTTATCAAGCCATTTTTCTTCCCTGCTTTTAAAAATTATAATGCTGTCCGTTTCTGGCTCAATTATTAGTTTTGATTTGGCTAAAAGCTCCTTAAGTTTTACGGCCGTTATTTCACCTTCAAATACCGAATTTTGTATCCAGTTTAAATATTGCCGGCACAGTTTCAGCATTTTGTTAACACGCTTTTCTCCAATATCGTATACTAATATTACATACATATTATTATCTTTTAGTCAATTTGCGTTTACCATCGTGCTTTATACGGTTTGTATTCATCAAGGCCAAGCAAATGCTTGCTTAACTTATAACATTCCAACTTGATCAAATGCTTGTAACTAACGCTTCGGTTAAGCACCGGGTGTTTGAATGTTTCGTTAATACGTTCTTCCCAGGCGCGTACATACACTTTTTTACCCGATTCCTTAAGCATGCAACTATTCATATTAAGGTCAAAATCGTTTTCCTGTATTTCCTTTTTGTTGAGCAATCTAAAGATAGTACGATCAACCAATATGGGTTTAAATATTTCGGCCAGGTCAAGGGCAAGCGAAAATCTGCGGAAACCGGGCTCATGTAAAAAACTTATCGTCGGGTTAAGCTGGGTATGATAGAGCTGGTTAAGACAAAGTGAATAACACATCATATTACCGAATGAGATCATCGCATTTAGCTCGTTGCCCGGCGGCTGTTTACTGCGGCCTTCCATTTGGAAATCGTTAACAATGGTATCAAATGCTTGGTAATAACATTGACGGATGTTTCCTTCGATGCCCATGAGTTCATCAACCGCAGTAGCGGTTTCTATTTGCAGGGCCAGTATTTCAATGTTGCTGATCTGTAGGCTTACATCTTTTTCGCGGTTGAGGTAATACCGCAATGTTTTAATCATATTAAAGGCAGCGCCGCTGATAAACTTCCTGGCAAGAACCATTCTTTTTTTATTGTCGATATAATGGCGCGTTTGTGATATCTGCATTTTACCGGCTAGCAGATATTCTTTCGGACAAAAACTGCCGGTATAATTTTCATAGTAATCAAAAAAATGAACTGCAATGCCGGCCTTGCCTAAAAAATTATAGAGTGCACTGTTGGCATCCAGGCTACCGAAACAAAACAGGTCAGAAACGCCTTCAACCGGGATATACTTGGGGATACCCTCATTCCCTTCGTCATCCGTTGGGACAAATTTAAGTGTATTATCCTTGCGGCTGATACGGCCAGGGTTAAAGAGGTAATAGGTCTTTTTCATACGATGACGGTTTATTCAATATCCTCCTGTATATAACAAAAATCATAGTAGCTGCATTGCTTGCAAATGGGTTTATTTAACAGCTGCGGGCAGCGCTCATCTGTAATAATTTGCTGTATGTTTTGCTCCCACTGCAAAATGGTGTCATATTCAGCAGGATCAAGTGTTACCGTTTCCCGTCGGCGCATTTTGGGATATTCGATAATGCCGGTTACGCCCTCAATGCCCTGCTGATGTAATTTATAGATGTAATATTTTACCTGGGCTATATGCGCATGTTCAACCTTGTCGCTTTTTTTAACCTCGTGGATTACTTTGTTCCGGGCGTCATAAAAATCTATCTTAATGCCATCCACTTCAATTTCGGTATATTTTTCGGCCCGGTTGGTGTACGTTGTTTCGCCGATCAATTTTCCTTCGGCTACTGTTTCGCTGGTATGTTCCATGCGGATACCGTTGGCGTGCAGCCACATTCGTCTTTTGCAAATATGATATTCACTAACGAGCGTTGCGGTAACATTCATAAAATGCTGTTTTCAGTTGAATTATGATTTAGACCTTCTTCAAATGTATAGAGAGATAAATCTGCTAATACTTTTATATCAAAATACTCTGGATTATTTGCCGACAATGGAATATTAGTGCCGTCAAAAGCACGTAGAGTTATCATTCGATCTGCCAATGATTTTAATTGACTATTCAATTCAATTTTAAGACTCCTCGAAGATTTATAATCTTTTTCCTTCTCTGTGATCATAAGTCTCATAATATCAACAGCTTTTTCATATTCTCTATCATTTTCGTTCCCACGGATATAATAAAGATATTCTTCGCCAAATGCTTTTCTTTCAATCAGTTTAAATCGCCCTAATTTTTCAAACTGCCCCTTATTTACACATTCTATCATGTTGAATTCTGCGTTCACCTCTCCTATTGAAAGATCATCGGCAATTTTTTTAAAAAAAACTTCCTGCACCTCAAATAATTCTTTCTCCTCAATGCCATGTTTAATTTTTTCTTTACAAAAGTCTAAAAATTGCTTCGCCTCATTTCGATAAATCATCTTTGCACTGCTTTTTCCATTTTCATTAGTTAAATGAAAAAAATAAACAGTACCTATTTTCAATAATTTATTCCGGTTACAACGACCGGCACTCTGGATCAAATTCGGCAAAGGGCATAAATCACGGTAAACGATAGGAAAATCAATATCTACTCCTGCTTCTATTAATTGAGTGGAAATAAGTGTTACTTTTTGATTCGCCTTAAGATGGTCGTTTATTATTTTGATTTTTTCATGACGATCTTTTGGTATAATGTGGGTGTTCAGTAAGTAAACGTTTGGGTTACATTTTAAAAGACTATAAAGTTTTTTAGTGTCATTTATGGTATTTAAAATAACTAAGCTGGATTTAGTTTGTGATTGAATATGATTGGCAAGTTTTTCTATAGAAAAATTATCTTCATTTATTAATTGAATACGATATCGATTAAATACGTCTTCATCGAAGAATCCTTTTGCATCTATCAATTGAAATGGTTCATGATACTGTTTAAAAAGCAAATCTGCCCTCTTGCATTCATTTAAATAACTTTTTTTTTTGATTGAGAAATGCGGCATCGTAGCGGTTGACAAAATTGCATAAGCATCATATTTACGACAAAATGCATCAAGCCACCCTGCAAAAAATAAATAAAGCCTCGGAGGTAGAGCTTGTATTTCGTCTATTAAAAATATTCGTTTACTAAAGTTTGGAAGCTTAAGAAGTGCAGAATTTTTATTATTAACTAATGTTTCAAAAAACTGTACAAAGGTGGTAATAACGAAAGGATGATCGAATGTTTTTTCAATAAAATCTTGTTCAAGCAATCGAATCAGGTTTTCTTCATTTTGATCACTTTCTAAATCTGCTTGAATACACTGCATACGTTCGTTAATGGTTTTCGAATTAACAGAAAGCACTTGTTCTGAATTTTTAAAAATTTCATGTTTACTTATTTCTTCAACTTGTTCGGTAATTGATAAAAAAGGTAAAACATAGAGAATTCCAAAATTAGCCCTTGTCTTTTGAATTTCGCACGCTAATGCAAGTAGTATAAAAGTCTTGCCGGCGCCGGTAGGTGCTGTTAAACAGAAAACGCGGTTGCCAGTTTTTAAACCCTCCTTTAGGCCTTCTATTGCTTTATTTCGTATTTGTGTTCTTAGTTGATTTAAAGCGGTTTTTTGAGGAAGATTTTTAAAAATTGTTCGCAAAGAAGATTGTAATTTAGAATTGCTATCTTTTATTGCTTCATCAAAGAAATAGTTTTCATTATCTCCTGCATCTCTTTTGTCTGCTTCAATCAGTGAAGCAAAGGCGATCTGTGTATCTAAGAAATAATTCAGAGAATCTTTTTGCCAGTTAATAAAATCCTCATCGAAAAATTTGGGCAATCTTTTTAATAAATTTTCATTCCATTTTATTTCAAATTTTTGATGTTTTTGTAATAGGTATTTCTCATAGAAATCAGATATGGGTAAGCTGGGATCGGATTTTAAGAAAGTTTCTAATCTTTTTAGAGCCTCATGTCCTAAAATATTTTCAAAATCAGGTAAATTGCCATGATGTTTTGCAACAATCGCAATAATCTGTTTAACTTTTATAATATCACTGCCTAATTCAGTCGCTATAAATGTTCTGTTGCAGTCCAAAAAGCATAAAAAACAATACATTGAGAGATAAGCGTGTTCACTATATCCAGAAATTTTCTCTCCGTTTTCTAAGTCAAGTTTTTTTTGGAAATTGATATTTATTTTACCCAAATCATGAAACAAGACTGCTATATCGACAATTTTTAAATTACTGCGTTTTTTAGCCTTTGTTAAAACACCTTTTATATGCACTTCTAAAAGCTTATGTGGGTGTGATCGATAATTCATATCAAAAACCACTGTGATTGATTATTGAAAGTAAAATGGTCTCCCTCCGCCAATATTGTTTTATTTTCAGATGGATAAACAACCTGGACATATTTTTCAGGTAGATTCCAGAAATCGTCATTCTGATAAGTAGGTATTTTCTCAAAACCTAATCTTGAGAAGTTCTTTGCCCTGTGCTTAACAGAAATAAAACCACTGGTTTCAAATTCGCCATTATGTTGTAAAAGATCACCCTCCTCAATAAATTCTAATTCGGCCGGGCAATTATGCAACCCTAAAATTGGTGTATATTTTGATAGAGAATTTTGAAGAAAGAGTTTAAAATCTTCAAAAATTACCTCAGAATTATTATTGAATAAACCAAGTGTAATAAGATAATCCGGATTACGGATAATCTCCATTTGTTTCGGCGCTTGCTTATATGCATCGGATACACCCCGAAAAGTAAATCCCCAAGATTGCTTTTGAACGGCGTTATTAATTTTCACATTGTATTTTAAATCATTTGAAAGCTGGGGAAAAAGCGGCTTCATCTCCTTGCGCTCTTTCCCTATAACTGCCCCAATTAATCCAATTAATGCAGTTTTGGTAATAAAATCGTGCGAAAGCGGATTATTATTAGTTTCCGGCTTTCGGAAATGTCCCCAATTGCCTCTAACTGTAAATTGCAAGGCTTTCATAGATTATAATTTTAGTTTTTCTATTTTAGTAGAACCAAAACCTTTTAATTCCGATTCAATGCTTTCGATCTCTGTATAGTATCTTAAAGCTTGAACCTTCGGTGAATCTAAGGCTGTTTTCAAGGCGCTCCAATCAAATTCAAAATCCTCCAAACTCCTTAATTGCTCTTCTTGTTTAGTAGCACTTCGTATTTTAACAAATCGATCAGCGCCATATAATTTGTCATTGGGATCCTTGTATACAATTTGTAAAATCAATAAAGAGCTTTGGTCAGTTTTGCTAGTAGTGTTTTTTGAATTAATTTCATTCCATAAAGACCGGAACATAAGGGTTACATCATCCTGAGTAAGTTTAGTAATCTTTGCATTGAAGGGGTTTATCCAAGCGTGCGCCTGCATAATTGTATAAGGAATAAGATAACGTGTGGCAATAGAACCTTGTTCATTTCCTTCTTTACTAACCAAAACAGATGTTCTTTGATTCATCATCATATTTACTGAATTGAGGGAGGGGTTTAGTATTGCGAACTGAATTGGACCTGTTACATTAAAAGCTCCAACATTCCCATCGGTTACATTTGTTTCATCACTTGTATCACCTGTTTCATCATTTTTCTTCCCTTTACCTTTAGTTTTTTTATCCTGCTGAATCGCCATTACCCCTCCGAACATACGTACATCAGTAAGAGTAAGAGCAAAATCCCGCGGGCTTAAATTCTTATCAGGCCAAACGTCATACAAAGCTTTAAATCTTTGTCCCGACGTCATTTTATTATCAAGATCAGGATTGATTACATATACTGGGTGTCCATTTGCATACATGTTATCCCGAATATATCGTTTTAAACGTACGTCGCTTACCAATGCCTTTTTGGTTTCTTCGTCATAGCGAGGTTCCCCTGTAAATGGATCCCCATTGGGGATATTATATTTAGTTTCATAAAGAAATAAAATTTCTGATTTTTCAGTTACGGTGTTCATTTTTAAAATGGTTTTAAGTGGATAAAATTAATGTGAAAAATAACTCTCAAAAAAGCCCAACGCACAAGTGTTTTTATCATACTTTTCCTTAAGAATCTCTAGTGCTTTGATATTTTTGATTAAATTAAGATATGCTTCCTGCACATCTTTATAATTTTTTTCGTGAATGGTAAGTTTCTCATTTAAAAAATTAGCAAACTTAATAAGCTCTGCTAAGTCAACAATTCTTCGGGTCAGGTTACCTACATAATTTTTTTCAAATGACTTGATAGGGCAGTCGTCACGCCAAGCAGCAAAAGGACGCGCCATGGTGCCAAGTGCTTCACCGGCATGGAAGCTTTTAGATTCTGTAATTGATTGCATATTGTTTTGTTTTTGTATTCGCGTTAGAAAGTAGAAATCATATTTAAGAACATTAAAGTTTGAAAAGCCATCACGAATATTGCGCTCTGCTTTCTCGATAAAAGCAGGCAATAAAACCGGGTCCCGGTAATAAGTATCAGTATATATTTGAGGTAAAACCTTAAGGAGATGAAATGAGAATTTTTTTTGGTTTTTTCCTTTCTGTCCTAAGATTTCAAAGAAACTTTCTTTAATATCGTACTTAGGTTTGAGCTTGCTTTTACCCAAAGTGATATTTGATATCTCTTTTAATTTACTTCTTTCACCGGTGATTTTTTCATAAATATTACGCAAAAAACTTTTCTCTATATGAGATATTTCTAACATATCAATTGATGGAGAAGATAAACCAGCAGGTTTAATAAAGACAATATCATATTTCACGTTTGCCGGTAATTCGTTTTCCGTTAAATCGCCAAATAAGCTATCTACGTCATCTTTTATTAAATCATTTCTGTTTTCTTCATTTAAGATTGGTTCGGCGTCAGTTACTTGTTGCAAACCACTCTTGTAAAAAAATCTATCTAAAATATCTGCATTTAAATTATCTCCATTGGGTAAAATTACTATTCCTATATCTCGTACATTAATAAGGACTTTCTCGGAAATGCTCACTCCATATATAAGATCAATAACATCATCTGGTGAATCAAACGATTTTATTTTATAAGCACTATCTTCGGAGAAATCGGGATTCAGACCGCCAATTGTCTTGAAAAGAAATTTATTTAAAACTGTTTTTTGTATACCGGAATGATTTATTATAAAGCCCTCGATAAGCTTATTGTTTATTAAATCTAAAGTATTTTGGGTTTCATGCCACATTGAATTGTCTTCAAATGCAAAATGAATAACAACAGCAGGATGACTTAAAAGTAATTGTTCAATCTTAAATATATTATTCTCAAAAGCTTTTCTAAAGGTTCCAATAAGTGTGTTCTCAAGGCTTTGGGCTTCCTCTGTAGCTCTACCAAAAGAGCTCGATTTGGTTTTTCCTTTGGTAACTTTTTCCATTTTGTAATTGCCACCTTCCCTTTGTACTCCTTTTTTATCTATGTAATTTGCGTAAATTAAATCACCAAAAAGATACCTTTTTTCAGAGTCCTTATCTGATGTTTTAAAGTTCAAATACTTTAAAGACTTTTTCTTATCCTCATCGTTAATAACAGAAAGGTTATCAAAATCAAAATCACTGCCACTACTGATAACGGGTAAATTATAAAAGATAGGTTCAATAGAATTGCCGTGTGCATCTTTATTTTTCTTAAAAATTTCGACGTCTTTCCAGATTGATTTAATATATCTATGCTGTTCTAAACCTTGTTTTGATTGCCTATATATTTTCCCAATTTTTAAAACCGTATCTAAGCTCATATCTCATTAATTAAATAAACATTTCCTCCTCCACACACCCAAACCCCATACTATTCATCCCTCCAAGCCCGGCATCCAACGCCAGATTAATCACGTTACCAGGCGCGGTCATTTCCAGGGTAAAGCCCGTAAAGCCGCGCACACGTGTTTCGGCGGGAGTTCCTTCTTTAATGGTGACCAGGCGCGATTTTAGCTTTTCCGGCACATACTTCGCTGCAATTCTGATTTGCCCGCTGTAGGCACTATCAAATGCAACCGCAAGTTTATCAGCCAGGTTAGTATGCAGCAGGGGTATAAAATCTTCATCCTTTGGCGACAAATAATCATCATTGCCTTTCGCATTGGTACGTCCAACTACTAAAGGCGACAGTAGATTAAGCTTCACTGTATGCGATATGCTATCATCTTCGTCTTTAAAAGTAGCTGGCAGCGATATGATCTGGCCAATACTGAATGTTGCTTTGGCCCCGCTACCACCTATGGCGATATGCTGATCAGCAAAAACCCCGGTTATTAAATGCGCTGCAAATTCGGGCATGTGGCAGCACAGCAAAAATCCTGTTTCCGGGCTCTGTAAAACCAGTGCACCTTTGGAAGCCGAAAACTTTCCTTCGAGATTGGAGAAGGTAAAAAATTTAAAGTGTTTGGAATGATCGTTCAAAGCATAGCCCTTTTGGTGTAAAAAATTGGCATACTCCAAGCTGGCATTAGCAATTTTATGATAGATTACTGCTGACAGCGCATACTGGTAATTAAATGGGACAGCGGTATTTTTATCTGTGGGCAACAATGTCAATTTAAATCGCACTGGTTTAGAATTATTATTTGAATGTATGCATTAATAATGGGAAAGTCTTGGCTTAATTTTTATAAAAATAAATTTATAGTGGGCCGTCCAAACCAAACTAACACTGCGAAGCTAATTTATGCCCGAAAAGCAAAGGGGTTATTCAGCAAGAAACTTAAAATAAACTTCCCTGAACACCGCTAACAGGGTGTGAAGCTCTCACTGTTTCAAATTGTGTTGTAAATGTTGGTTTTGGTTGTACTTTTTGATTTGGTTTAAGCCAGATATAACTCAATTCCGGTGTAGTAAATTCAGAGTAGTAAGGCATGTGATAACCATTAACCAGCGTTGTATTAACTTGATAACCGGTGTAAAACTCGTTGCTTAAGCTGTTCATATGGGAAATTTCACCTTTTAATGAGTTAAGCAGCATATTAAAAAGAGCCATTTTGCAACATGTACTATCCAGGTCTGCACCATAAAAAGCTGAATGTCTGTTTTGTTTGGCAGCTGCTAAAAGCATTCTTCCTGAACCACAAGCTGGGTCTAATATTGTTTCTCTGTTTTCAATCCCTTCACCTATCGTCATAGCTGAAATCATTTCACATATTGGTGTTGGCGTGAAGTACTGACCATTGTGACCATTAGAGATAGCTTGCATGTATAATTCACCAATAGGATCGTTAAAATCTTCTGACAGATCGCCAATTAATGTAACCAGGTTAACCAGTTGTTCAACTTTTGGATGAGATTTGTATGTTTCAAGGGCCTGGTTTTGTTGGTCACTTGTGTTGTACATCTTAAAAGGTAACAAGGTCCAATCAAGAAATTCAGTAAATGCAGTGTGTAAAGATTGGCCGTAAGCATAACGTTCAAAGGCTGTAAGCAGTTGTTTAATGTCCATAGCAGTAAGTTTTAATGTCGAGTGAATTCTCGAAGCAGACTCACTGCTGAAACCAGGCATTAAGGAAAGGTGGAGATCGAGAAAATGCGGAGCCTCATGAGGTACGAATGATACCCATTTTCGAGATACGACCTTGAAACGTTAGTGACTGTATGCTGGTTTAAGCTAACTTTGGGGAGAGAATGACTTAATTCTTTCCTTATATCGCTTTTACTTTTAGAACCGCTAAAGCTTTATGAATTCATGTGGATGAGCCTTGTCAACTGCGTCTTTATTTTTAGAAAATATACCATTTAACATTTATTATTTTTTTAATTAATGGCATTGCTATATAATCGCTGTAAAGCACTATCGTACTTTCCAATCAACACCTTATAATATACTCCGTTTCGCTTCCCTTGGACAACAAGGGTTTCGTTTTCATAGCTAATTGTTGCTTGTTTAGCGCTAAATACTGTATTTGAATCCTGTCCAAACAGTTGTATTCCACGCAATTGGATATTCACGTATTCATTTCCGTAATGATACACAATCCACACTTCCGCTCTGTCTTCAATATATGTGTCTCCATATCTACAAGTTACTTCACAATAGGTAGTCCATATCAAACCGTTGTCATCGGGACATTGTCGACTGTTTCTAAACATGTCTAATGCTGAACTGTTAAGTTGGTGCTTTGCTTGCTTTGCCATATTCAAAGATAGTGGATTGCAATATTGACATTTATTTAACCTGAAAATAATTGATGCAAACCTACTTTTCGAGCCGTCCTACGAGCAACGAAAAAGGTCTTTGAAGAGAAAGCGCCACTGCGCGACTTCAAAGAATGCTTCACAAAGGCCTGGCGTTGCTTTTGATAACTAAGGCTGTGTGTTGGATACTTCAAAAGCCATGACAGGCCTGAAGCCTTTTTCGTCGGGCGTAGGCGAGTAAAATATAGATGAGCGTCTGGACTTTTATATGTTGAAACGAAAACATGAGCGTAGTCGAAGAATGAGGGTAAGCGAATGGCTTGAGTAAAACTCATAAAAGTACAGAGACAGCGAATATGAACGAAGAGTTTGGCATCGCAAACAGTATGACAAGTCAGCATAGCTGGTGTAAATCAATGTGTGCAAAGCACTTATTGATTGAAACGCAACTTGGCGTATCTGTTTTGCATGACTTACGATGAGTGAATGCCTTATAACCTGTGTGTGAAAGGCCCTGTGCGGCAGACCGGCATAAGCAGAGCTTGCCTTTGCTCTCTTAAGCAACAAACGAGGGTAAAGGCAAGTGATGGCTTATGGTTATTATTTAAACTTCCTTCATGATTAATAATTATTATGCCTTAAGCAACTAAAGTGACTAATGATGGTGATAGTCTATGTTAATTACAGTTACGAATATAAAATGATTAGATTAGGTGCTTAATTTAAACCTATTATGACATACGAAGAATTGGTAAAAAACCGCAAAGATAGTAAACTAAACATTGACGGATTAATCAATCAAAGCGAACTTGATTTTGATACTGGTTGTTATCTTGATCCTTGGGGCAAATGGTATAATAGTGCCAATCCTGATATTTTGGTTATAGGCCAAGATTGGGGCAATGTTAAATATTACGAAAAAAACAACGGTTTAGATAACCCATCGAATCCTACTTGCAGTAATCTGATTAAGCTTTTTTCGTCAATTGGTTTTGAAATTGGCTCTCCTTTAAAGCCTAACACAGAATTAAAATTACATTTTGCTAATATCATTCCCTTTATTCGTAGGGGAAAAATGCAAGGGTCACTTGAATTAATTTTAAATCAACAAACAATAAATGTATTCGCACTTATATTTATGAAGCCATTAGTTGAGCTTCTTCAACCGAAAATTGTGATAACATTAGGTTTAGCTTCCACGACTGCCTTACTTAATGTTTTCGACATACCTACAGAAAAAAAGAATAAACTTACTGAGATGGTGACAGGGCCAGCAATTAACCTAACAGATGACATTAAGTTACTTCCGATGTTTCACTGCGGTGCGTCAGTAATAAATAGAAACCGAAATCTTGAACTACAAAAGATAGATTGGCAACGTGTAATTAAAAAATAATTAACAGAGCCTACCATCGGTAGCTCTGTTAAAGCAAGCAAACGAACGCAGTGAGTTTGCGAAGCATCATTGTCCGTGTCTTAATTTTACTTTTGTCGTGATATTTGTACGCGGTAGGTTTTATCGTCACCATTTATTCCTGGAGGAAACTCAACAAGCATAAAATTGATGTCGTTTACAGCATAAAAGGTTGAGTTCCCTCCCTGAAAAGGACGGTCGCCTAATTTAACAGCATTCATTAATTCCATCTGCGCGTTATACTTATTCCAAGTATCCTGGCTTGTAAAATTATAAGAAACGAGCTTTGAATTCTGATTTTTGTCCCATAATAAGTCTAAATGATACTCTTTATTTTTGTACCATGAATCATGGTCTAAAGGAATAAGCATATATCCCATGAATATCATTAAAGTACCATCAAATATATGTGGTTCAGCCAAGGGATACCAGTGATTATCATCGGTCATTAGATATTTTACAGTATATTTCCAGAATTGTTCATCGTCACCTTGCCAATACTTATAGACTTGCAGAAGAACTGTTGGTGAAATATCTTGGGGTGTCTCTTGGGCCTTCAGATTTACTGATGATAGCAACAATACTATTAGAATTAGCTTCCTCTTTAACATAACTATACTTTCAATGAACCAATGCAGTCCTTCATTGGTAGGTTAAACATAATTAGCGGAGACTGAACGCTAATGGATTTATAATATAATAGTTAATTCGATATTAAAAGTAATAAGTACCACCACCAAGCCTAGTTATAGAAACTATGTAGTGGAATGTTTGCCCTGTTAACTGCTCTATTGTCCCTACTCTAGGGTCTAATTGTGAAATGAAGTTTGCCTCAACAGCATTAGTATTAGCAGAGCTATAATAAAACCAGTCAGAGTCAGATAGTTGTTTAGTAGCTATAACAAAAGTACCATATTCATTTTTCCTTACTTTAAATTTAACGTTCACGACCTGATTGGTGGAATGGTCTATTGAATAAGCATCAACGATTTGTATATCGGGTGCATTAGTTTGTGCCTTTGCTTTTAAACAAAAAAATGCGAGCATGGCAATAAATAAAGTTTTCTTTAACATGATTAATAGATTTAAGTTACCGAATAGTCCTTTCCGGTAGGTTTAGTGATGATTACAGTGGACTTTCCTGCAATGCTAAATTAATAAATACTTAGTTATTGCTAAGCGTTAATTGCGTTTTGTTTTTATTCTTTCGTTGTTAATGGCGATTAGTCTAAAATCAGATATTGAAGCTTATGTAATCAATAAAGTGAGGGAGAAAAGAATGGAACATAATCTTTCACAATCTGATCTTGCAATTGAATTAGATGTATCCAATGGTTTCATTGGACAAGCTGAAAGTTCAAAGTCACCCACCAAATACAATCTTAACCACCTGAATAAATTGGCTATCATATTCAAATGTTCAGTTAAGGATTTCATACCTGATCAGCCCTTTAAATAGGAGACCTTGGGCCTCCTATCTATATTATGCTACCGCTTTCATCTGTTTTCTGCGAACTGCTGCCGGCTTATATTTAATAAGCTGAAACTGATGGTATTTCATTTGTTCCTCGGTATATTCATATAAAGCACTGCATTCAGTAATGCACCAGGAATTTGAAACACTGGCTTCAATGTTGATTTGTGTTAATTCCTTAGAAGTTAATCGATAGACTGACCTTGTAAATAGTGAGGTACGATTACTCAACTGTTCATCCTTACCGATCTGTTCAAAGCCATAATGAATAACAAACTGGTTATCTGCTGAACACTCCAATCGTAAATAAAGCAAGGGATTGATGAATTCATGGATCACCATGTTTGAAGCTGTTAGTTTGCGTTCTTCCCTTACCAAAGAGTAACGCAGTTCATCATGCTCGATGGTTGCCAGCATGGCTTTTGCCTCTTTCAGGATTTGAAAATAAGCATCTTTGACTACCTTATTATAAGGTAACAAGGATGGTTGGTTGTTAATTTGCTGTTTCATTGTTTTTTTAATGGGTTAATGGATTTGTTAGAAAATGCAACAAGCCTGGCTGATTAAGCCAAGCTTGTGTTATGTGTGTTGGTGTGAATTGGGTTTATTTCCCTTTTAAGAAGGTGGCTTAGTGTTAACTTTCATCGATTTCCATAATTCTTCTAATTGGCACAAAGTAGGTTGTTGATAACACTACGTCTTCTTCAAGTGAAACGCATAAAAAGCACTCTAAAGTGAACCAGTCATAAATCATGTATTTCAAAACTTGCGGCCAGTATACTATTTCGTAAAGATCTTTTGCTGGTGAATTTGAGGGGAAAATATCTGTTTCCATTTTGTGTGTTTAAATTATGTTTAAGTTTTTAATGAATTGTGGCTCCTGAAATTTTAAGGTTCTTTGAAAAGATGTGTTAAAGTTAGGTTGCAGCTGTTTTTCAGTTGCTCGGGTATCAAATGGATGTGGTTTAAGCATTTCCCGGATTGCTGCTTCAAACGGACAGTTATTAAATGCATATTCAACCTGAAAATCATAAAGAATATCGCATTCCAGGTATAAATAGCAAGTAGCTGACATGAAGCAATGCATGGTCATGAAGTTTTCACTTTCCTCGTTTTTGTAATCCCTCTCGAAATAAATTTCACCCGGCTTTAAGTAAAGCGTTTTTATAGCTGCAATAATTTTGTGATAATCACTTTCAGTAGCTTCATTTCGCATTCTCTGGTACTTATGCGTTTCCGTAGTCCTTGACTGTGCTATTTTCCATCGTTTCTGCCGATGATGTTTTTTGGTGATAGGATAGTGTTCTTTAATGATTTCTCCGATTAATTTTGACTCTTTCATTGTTTTGACTGGTTTTTGGTGAATTGAATAGGTAAGTTTCCTAACTTAAGCTTGAAGCGCTCTGAAAGTCAGGTGTTGTTTATAGAACAGAGTAGTGATTTTCAGTGAGCAATTTTGCCAAAGTGGGAATTCGGCTTTCAGGGCTGGCTTTGAGCTTAGAGTTTAGGAAACATTTTTTCGTTTTTTCTCATCAACTGGTCGGGCGATGAATCTAACCTGCAACTGAACGCAGATGCCACTCAAAAAAATTATAGAAATTTAAAATGTAGGTTGACGGCTTTTTGGCTATTATGTGAAGGGATAGGTCTATAAATTGAACCAGGGGGTATTTATAAGTAATGGGGGGTTGTTTGTCCGGTGTTGATTTATCCCTCTTGCCTTATAAGTAGAAAGGACGGAACAACACATTTCAGCTTACTTATTAAAAGGCAACTTCTCGAAATTCACTTTTGAAAAAAATAAAAAAAGCTGCACTTGGCAGCTTTGAAATTGGTATCAGGGGGATTGATTTTTTTATAAGTGCAGGTTTTACCGCTAAATGATGCAAAACATAGGTTTTAGTCAATATTGGTGCAAAAGTGGGGGTTTGGCAATTTATTGTGCAATAAGAGGGTTTTGACGCTTGATCATATTTTGGACTATCTACCAACAAAAAAACCTGCACGTAATGCAGGTTTAAAAGTCATTTTGGAAAAGTTAATTTTTCGGATTCTCCATTATTTTTTAACTTTTTGTAATTCCCCTTTATAAGGTATTTATTGTATTTTCTGTGGAAAATGGATTTTAATTAGAGTTTAAGCAACCATTCGTAAGCCGAATTGCGACCGAAGAATCAACAAGCCATGTACTGAATTGCCATTCTTATCAGGTCCTTTAGTGGCGTGCGTTTCAAAACGACCTTTATCACCAAGTTGATTCGCCTTTGCAATTTTAACCTTACCATTTTCTTCGCGGATGTTTAATTTATTATATACATCCTGTAACTTACTTTTAATATCGTCGTTGGGGTAAAATTTACCAACATCAAATGTCTGTCCTATCAGCTTGAGGAGCTTAACCTCAACTGAAATATTTTCTTTCATTATTATCGCTGCCTGTACTTTCTTGACATTGTATTTAAGTTGAAGTAAAGTAGGTTCGTCCAATAATTGATAGGCTTTATATGCAATCGGGTTGTTTGCTTTAACTTCCTGCTCAACAGTTTGGCCCAAACTAAAGATCATTGTGTCTTGCTGTTTTTCCTTAAAGCTTTTTAACCTTAAATAATCTTCTTCAAGTTGCTTAGCAGCCGATTTTCGTTTTATCGTTGTTGTAGTCTCAATTTCTAAATCAGAATATTGACTTTCTACTTTAAAGTAGCCGTCTTCCCAATCTTTCCTTACGTAGTCAATATGGTTATATATCTCGTTGTTCGCAGCTTGGTTAATTTTTTGATCAAGTTTCATGAGGTTTAAGGTTGCAATGTTTGTTGTGTCGTTTATATCGGCAAATTTGTCTAGTCGTTCATCAGGTTCAGGCTTTAGTCCCCGCTCATTACAGTCATTAACATAAGAGTTATTATGTTTTATCATTAATTGAGCCTGATGTAAGTACTCCTTTCGGAATTCCTCTAGTGGTTTCATGGTTCTGGTATATTTATGGTTTGTCAAATGAATAATATTATAGGGTGTGTCTCTTAGCCTGCCGATGGCCTGCTTACCTTTTGTGTTTACACCAACCATAGTATGTTCGCTGTGAACATCGGTAACAAGTAACACCGTGGCGTTTTGGTCGTATAAGTCCCATCCTTCAAAATATTTACAGGTATAGAAGTTTACTTTTTTGTATATGCCTGTTTCAGGTTCAGCTACAAAAAACTTAACGAGGTCTCCAAGTTTATTCATATTGGCATTGTCTTTATCATTGGCACAAAAGATGTTACAGATCGTTAGCCCCGCGCGGTTGATCGCCCTTACAATTTCAATAACCGAATTATAAAAGATGTGAAGGTTGCCTGGAAATTGATCTAAATGTGTTAGTATATAGTGTAGAGTCGCAAACACACTTTTTGCATGCAATACTAAAACAGTTCCCAGCTTTTTGGTGAATTCGATCTTGTAATAATCAAGATCGCTGAATCTCGGGTCTGAGAATACAAATGGTGTCGCTGAAATAATAGACTTTTTATCAAATAGCCAAAAATATCTAAAAGGAAGTAAAATGTCTTTCCGATAAAACTCACTTATGAAGGTATGGGATTCATCTAGAAGCAAAAACCAATTCCGATATAGTTCTTCCAATCGTCCATTCTTCTCAGCTGCTTTCATAATCTTACTCATACCTTCAGGCGTTGTCATAATCTTTTGCCCTGGTTTGTATTCGCTCAAATATTCTTCTACTTCTTTAGGTGTTACTTTCCTATATACAATATCTATTTCCTGGTGCTGATTCTGCTTACTTAGGAGTATACTTATGTTGGGAACAACAATTATTGTGCATCTTTCTTTATACATTATCTCGCCATACGTTGCACCGATGGCGCACCTGCCTTTATCGATAAAAGCATTAACAGGTAATCCATTGGTAAAAATCTCGTCTAATCGGGCTTTGGGGCTTACTTTGTAAGTGTTTGTGGGTTTTAACATTTTCGTTTGTCAGAATAAAATTTCCGGTAAGGTGAATCTGGAAAGGAAAAATGATCTGAAAATGGAGATGGCGGATCTGCCAAAAGTCGATTTTTTTTGGAAAGTAAGGACAAAATTAAAAGACCAGTGATCAACTGGCCTCTAAATCCTTACCGTTAGGTTATATATTGACTTTTGAAATGTGATACAAATATACAAAAAATAAATGACATTTCCAAATTAAATAATTAATAATCAGGAAGTTAGCTAATCATTAATTCTACGGCATTTTAAATATTTAACTCATGATTGACTAATTTTATGACCCTGAGTTTTATTTTAAAATATATTTGGATATTACAAAATAAGAAATTAAATTCGCGGACTTTTAAAACCACGCAAGTATTTTTCGAAGTGTTCTTTGACATTATGGTTATCTCAGCGTCAGGCGGCCGCTTAAAGCCCTAAAATCCAATAAAATGGACACTCAAAATCAAGTAATCAACGCACTGGCGGTTGATTCACCCCTAAAGGGTACCAATAGCCTCACTGCTAAAAGCAGCATGAGCGCCACTCACAAGCACAGAGTTTCATACCTTGTGCACTTATTTAACGATTCCACAGATGAATTAGTTAACTTGATTGAAGGAAGGGGCCGGAATAGTTGGTCCTTAGTAAATCGCAAGATTAATAATCTTGAACAAGCCTCATATGAAACGCAGCGTTATTACGATGCATTATATGATAATTTTGAGGTGGGTGAAATATACTCATCGAGTGATATCATAGGTATAACAGGAGATGTCCGACGTGACCTCCGAATGGATCCCTATATATCGCGTTTACGCACAAACTGCGAAAACGACTTCTTCGGACTTTTTATCGTCCAGGAGGTTTCAAACGAAGAAATAATTGATAGTGTAATAAAAAAGAAAGTGGTTGGTTACAAACCGCTCTTCAAATTAAGACCAGAAGATAAGTGAAGATGATACGGTGATAGAAAAAGATAGAAATATATTTTAACAAAAGAGATACCATAACGTCATAGAACTTTTTTAGCCCAACCACTCAAACGGTTGGGCTTTCTTATTACAAGGGCACTAAGGTAAAAAAAGCAGGATAGTTTCCTGCTCTGCTTGTCTAATTATTTGATGATACTTTGAACGACTTTTTCATTCATATCATCGATTACGTCTTGATCAAAATTATCAAGATAAACAGCAGTAGTTCTGTTACCATATTCATGGCCCAATGCCTCCGCAATTAATTCAATGCTAAAGCCTGCTTTCTTTGCAATGGTAGCCCAGGAATGACGTGCTGTATAAGTAGTTACCTTGGCATCAATATTCAGTAGCTTCATTATTTGAGATAAGAACTTGTTAATGAGTTTCGTTTTGCTTTTTATACCACGTATTAAATGCTCGTCATTTAAAGCTTGCCTGTTTGTGATAGGGAGCAAATATTCTATGTTACCGGAATAATAGTTAAGAATTTCAATGGCAGCTGGTTGTAACTTAATATCATACCACTTGCCGGTTTTCCTCCGTTTATAAATGATTCTTCCATTCTTGTTGTTGCTCTTTTTCAATAGCGATAAATCAACTATTGATATTCCTATTAAGTAAAAGGACAATAGGAAATAGTTCCTGGCATGCCAAATTGATGAGTCAGGTGTTAGCTGAACCGAATGAATAGATTTAAGAATATCAATTTCGACTGCTCGCTTTTTTGTTTTCTCTGGCCGAAGCTTATAATCATCAAAGGGGTAATATGCTCTATCAACTATTTTTGATTTTATGGCTTTGTTATAGAATATTCTGATCGTCCTAACATACAAGTAAATTGAATTATGTTTAATGCCTCGATTTGCTAAAAAACTATTGTATTTAACTAAAAACTGATAATCAATAGATTCAAAGTATAATTTCTCATCCGGATGGAATTCTTTTAAAGCATTAACGGTTGCTTCGTAAACCCATGCGTTACCAATCTTATTATCTGCTCTCAATTGGGTTATTAATTCCTGGGCAAATTCAAATATGGTTTTCTTAGCCTCAACAATCTCAGCAGGAAGCGGAGGTGCCGGTGTTAGAAAAGATTTAACTTCATCGTCATCAGCCGTTAATAATTGTGATTGCAATTCTGCGAAGCCCAACTTTAACTTAAGGTTCAAAGCCTTGTGTAAAGGATTGCTTTTCTTAATTGACTTTGTAGTTTCATCCCAATCAGTTTCTAATACATGAACTTTACTACTTCTTGTTGTTGTTTTTCTGTTGTGACAAATCTGAAAATTAATGGAAAAAGTACCATCACTTTTTACTGTTCGTTTGTCTAAAATCATTTTTACTGTAGCCATAATCACATTTTTTGTGATCAGATCTGCTGAATTTGCATGTGGTTTTTTACGTGCTTTTTACGTGCATTTTTACGTGCATTTCACATTTACATACCTATATTCTCATCGTTGTGCAGCATGGGTTTGACATGCAGAACACTCTAAGAAATAGATTGTAAAAAAGAATTGTTCTCGTTGGAACTCACTGAATTTGTTGAAAAAGGGGCCAAAAGGTCTTGAATTACAGCTATTTTGCATTCAAATTTGTCATTGAGCAACTTTTTGTTACTTTTGCCGACCGCAGTTCAGTTGGCTGTATTCAGTTAGTAGTTGGCAGTAAAACAACTGCAAACCAGCCTGCGGCAGGCAAACTGCACACCGCCCACTGCAAACTAAAAAAAGGGGGATTAGCTCAGCTGGCTAGAGCGCTTGCATGGCATGCAAGAGGTCATCGGTTCGACTCCGATATTCTCCACTTAAAGCCCGGATAGTGATATCCGGGCTTTTTTGTTGAAGCGATATCCTTTAAGACACATGCCAGGCGTTTACCAGCGCGAAACTTCGTTGATAGCCCATTTCTATTGGTATGCGACAGCAACGGCAAAACCGTTACCTATTGCCGGATCAACTTTAGGGAGGCTAATTTCAGTTCCGTTTTTCCAATACACCGGAATAATACCTTTAGCATCAATACTATCAGAACCAACGATATATACGTCTGATCCTATAAAAGCTTCCCGGCTACGGCCGCAGTCCCGCTGCTGGGTAATATAGTTTCAACGCCATTTTTCCAGTAAACAGCATTGTTCCCATCAATTCCCGCCGAAATCCATTATCAAAATCGCTGTTAGCATAGCCACGTTACTTAGCCGGGACATTGCGGTATTTCCTGAAATACATGATGGTTGGGAAACAGGGCGAGGTTTCGCGGTCAATTTCATAAAAAAAGCGGCCACTTACCGTACCGCTTTTTAAAAATAACATACAGCGCTTAAATTAAGCTAAATCGAAGCGATCAAGGTTCATCACTTTGGTCCAGGCTGCAACAAAGTCATGCACAAACTGCTCCTGCGAATCTTCACAGGCATAAACTTCGGCAACGGCCCTCAACTCGGAATTGGAGCCGAAGACAAGGTCGGCACGGGTGCCGGTCCACCTGATTTCGCCTGTCTTGCGGTCAGCGCCTGTAAATATTTTCCCGGCATCGGAAGTAGGTTTCCAGGTGGTGCCAAGATCAAGCAGGTTCACAAAAAAGTCGTTGCTGAGTACGCCGGGGCGTTTAGTTAATACGCCGTGCTGAGAATGATCAAAGTTGGTATTCAGTACACGCATGCCGCCGACCAAAACGGTCATTTCAGGTGCGGTCAGCGTTAACAATTGCGCCTTGTCTACCAGCATTTCCTCTGGCAGTGCGGTATGCCGGGCACTGTAATAGTTGCGGAAGCCATCCGCGGCCGGTTCAAGCACAGCGAATGATTCCACATCAGTTTGCTCCTGTGATGCGTCGGTACGTCCCGGCGTAAAAGGCACTTTCAGGTCGCAACCGGCATTCCTTGCAGCCTGTTCAATGCCTGCGCTTCCACCTAAAACAATCAGATCAGCCAGTGAAACCTGTTTGCCGCCAGCGTGAACGCCGTTGAACTCTGATTGAATACCTATAAGGGTTTCCAACACTTTCGCCAATTCCGCAGGATTGTTTACCTCCCAGTCTTTTTGTGGCGCCAAACGGATGCGTGCGCCATTTGCACCGCCGCGTTTATCAGAACCACGGAAAGTGGAAGCAGATGCCCAGGCCGTTGATACCAGCCCGGATACAGAAAGGCCCGATCCAAGTATCTTGCTCTTCAACCCGGCAATATCCACATCATTGATCAGTTCATGCGTAACGGATGGTATTGGGTCCTGCCAGATCAATTCTTCAGCAGGCACTTCGCGGCCGAGGTAGCGCGCACGCGGCCCCATGTCACGATGGGTTAGTTTGAACCAGGCACGGGCGAAAGCATCTGCAAAATGATCCGGGTTTTCATGAAAGTATTTGGAGATCTTCTCATAAGCAGGGTCAACACGCAGGGCGATGTCCGTAGTCAGCATCGTTGGGGCATGGTGTTTTGCCGGATCGTGTGCATCCGGTACAGTATCGGCGCCCGCGCCATCCTTCGGTTTCCATTGGTAGGCGCCTGCCGGGCTTTTGGTGAGCTGCCATTCGTAGCCGAAAAGGTTATCAAAATAGTTATTGCTCCATTTGGTTGGCGTGGTGGTCCATGCGCCCTCGAGGCCGCTGGTAATGGTATCATCCGCATTGCCTGTACCGAAGGCGTTTTTCCAGCCAAGGCCCTGCTCCTCAATCGGAGCCGCCGCGGGTTCCCTCCCAACATATTTTCCGGGGTCGGCAGCGCCATGGGTTTTACCAAAGGTATGGCCGCCTGCAATCAGCGCGACAGTTTCTTCATCATTCATGGCCATGCGGCCAAAAGTTTCGCGGATATCACGGGCAGAAGCTGCCGGATCGGGATTGCCATTGGGGCCTTCGGGGTTCACGTAGATCAGACCCATCTGAACTGCAGCCAACGGGTTCTCGAGCTCGCGGTCACCAGTGTAACGGTTATCGCCCAGCCATGTACTCTCAGCACCCCAATAGATATCTTCTGAAGGCTCCCATACGTCTGCACGCCCGCCGCCAAACCCAAAAGTTTTCAGGCCCATTGATTCAAGTGCGCAGTTGCCGGCGAGGATCATCAGGTCGGCCCAGGAGATTTTTTTGCCATATTTCTTTTTGATCGGCCACAACAGCAAACGTGCCTTATCCAGGTTCGCATTGTCCGGCCAGCTGTTCAGGGGAGCAAAACGCTGGGTACCAAAGCCCGCGCCGCCGCGCCCGTCGGAGATACGATAAGTTCCTGCGCTGTGCCAGGCCATCCGGATAAAGAACGGGCCATAATGACCATAATCGGCCGGCCACCAGTCTTGTGAGGTAGTCATCAGATCGAAGATGTCTTTTTTTACCGCATCCAGGTCCAGCTGCTTAAATTCCTCAGCGTACTTAAATGCCCCACCCATCGGGTTAGACAGGGAAGAGTTTTGACGAAGAATGTTTAATTTTAATTGGTTAGGCCACCAGTCCCGGTTTCCCGTGCCGCTGCCTGCACTTTGTTTTAGCGCGCCGCCAAGGAACGGACATTTGCCTGCGCCGTTATTTTGAGCAGATATGCTTTGTGAGGTGTTGTTTTCCATATTTGGTTTTAGTTTATAATTGACATACTAATTTATGATAATATTCTAACGGTAACACCTAAAAAACGTACAGAACTGTGAAATTTTACAATTATCCGATTTTCAGTAAAATGAACCGGCAAAACCACATAAAAGGCACTATCAGTAATCTTTTTTTAACCGGTAAATAATGTGCCGTATGCCTGGTAAATTGATGACCTGTTTGCGCCGCTTTCATTCCAGAAACATTTAAACGGCATCTTATTGGTTAAATATCATCAGGAGAAATATTAACTTTGGTGGAAACCCTGGTCAAAGAACGCATAAATGAGCTTTACTAAAAACCCGAACAAAAACTGGAGGATCATCGAAAACGTCGCTTTCGTATGCGCGTTCGGCTTTATCATGTACAACCTTATTTCCACGTATTGGCGATATGCTTATGCCTCAATAAAGGGGCATGGCTATATCGGCGCAATCATCGACCCGCTGCGCACTCACGAGTACTATAAAAGTTTCATATCAGTAATGATCATCCTGAATGCTACCTGTATCTTATGGGAAATTTTAAGGCTCATCATTCAGCTTTTAAAACAGGAACGTGGCAATACACATGATTATCATAAGTTTAAGCGCATTTTCAAGCAGGTTTCAATAAACTATAAGCCGTCGTTCCTGGCCCTGTTAATCCTCGAGCTTTTGCCAAAGTTGTTTTTTATCCATATGTTTTGGATCTGGTTGCCACATATTCAAAAAATCGGGCTGTTCACCATCAATTTAAAATGGTACAGCTGGGTTTATGCCTATCTGTGCTGGGAGTTTTCAACCTGGATATTCCATTTCAGTTCGCACCGTGTACGGTTTTTGTGGTGCCTGCATGCGCCGCATCATGCCCCAACCGAATTAAATATGACGGTAAATTGGGTCCATTTTTTTGCAGAGAGCTATTATTCCACTATTGTTCATTTACTTATTTTAACACCTCTGGGCGTTAAACCGGTAATGTTTGTGGCTATTATGTCAATCAGCAGTGTATGGGGCGTGTTTACCCATGTGAGCGAAAGAACTTTAAAAAAAGGAAAATTAGGCTTATTGCAATATCTTTTGATTACGCCTGCCCATCACCGGGTGCACCATGCTAAAAACCCGCTGTATGTGGATACTAACTTTGCCACTGTTGTGCCTGTTTGGGACTGGATGTTCGGGACTCTGCAACCCTATAAAGAAGAAGTAAGCGCCGACTATGGCCTTACCCGCGATTTAGACGTTACCAATTTCTGGGACCTGTATTTCGGGGAAATCATATGGCTTTACCGCGATGTAAAAAAAGCAGGCAGTATAAAAGATAAGTTGTTATATATTGTGATGCCCCCCGGATGGACCCCTGTGTGTTCATCCAATACAGCTTCGGCGATGAGGCGTGATTTTTTGAAATCAAACCCTGCATTGGGTATCACAAGTAAAAACAGGCTTATGGCAGCAATTAAATCCTTGTCGTAAAACGTACAAAATCAAAGTAAAGGGCGCCCCGATTCCTGATTGAAAGGACAAACAGTTTTTTGTGATAACAACCAGATAGTATATTCCACAAAAAAGCTTTTAGAAAACTTATCTAAAAGCTTTTTTAAAGGCCCGTTGAAAAAGCCTTGTTTAAAAGACGGACTATTTTTTAGGGATGTTTGGTGGTATCCTTCTTCATTGGTTTTTTAGTGGTATCACTTTTTGATTTTTTATGCTTTGAGGTGTCTTGCTGCATAACGGTGTGGGCAGTTGCGGCAAAAGTTCCGAAAGTAAAAGCTGATAACATCAGCACTGTAAATAGCTTTTTCATAGTTTCTTATTTGTTTTATGTTTAACTAATTTCAATAACAGTGAACAAAACGATGCCAGAAAATAAAAAATATCACATTAGCCACATAATCAATAACTTATAAAATTAAAAGTCTTTTAAATTTGTAGAATTATTCCACAATGTGAAGAGAAAAGCAACAAAACCGGCTTTGCAAATAAATTAACCGGAAAAAAGTATCGAATGGTACAGGTAGTCAATACAAATCCCCGGAAAAAAATCCGTTTTTTTTAATAACCCGGATTTTTTAGAAACATTCACAAGCCTTTCCCCGTAAAAGTGATTATTAAAAAAAATTTACATGGAGCGGAAATATCTTTTCGGGATTGAGGATGGCGGGAGAACTGCAGGGATGGTGAGTTATTTTTTTGTAATTGGATGGTCTATCGGATATTTCGGCTTTCATCAACCCAATAAAAACACGTTAAGCGCTTTTCATTTAAGGCAAACCTTGTTTTTATACCTTACTTACCTGGCTATTTGGTTTGGATTGACCATGGTGTCGCATTCCTTTGTACAATCTTCAGGTATTTTTAGCATTTATTTGTTAAAAATAGTTATAACGATAGTTTTCCTTATTTTTTGGGCAATTGGGCTGAATGCGGCCAACAATGCTGAAGAAAAGCCAATACCTCTTTTGGGTAGAGTTGCACAAAGCATATTTGCCTTTATTTAATGCGCTGATCCTTTCAGCATTACCATATCAACAGGCTTATAACTGACTCATAAAACAGTTCAATTATAAGCCTGTTTTTTTTGTTGTTTCTTTTGGCGCTGCTCTTTTAAATAGCCGCACCCTTTGGCTTTCCGGCATTTTGAATACGGTTGTAATTTAATATAACTCACAGTCAATCAAACATTTTACAATTTCAATTGTATTGTTTTTACGAATCATTTAATACCTTTAAACAATTCCCGGTAAGGGTTAAAAGTATGCCGTCAATACCAAAATCCCTTTTTTCGCTGATGTTGCTTCTGGCCTGTTTTTGCAACCTTTTTGCCCAGGATAGTACACTTATGGGCACTACCATAAATTGGGACCTGGCAAAATGTATTGATTACGCAAAAAAAAACAACATCCAGATCAACACCTACCGCTTGTCGCTGTTAACCAGCCAGCAGCAATACTTACTGGCTAAGGCGGCCCGCCTGCCAAACTTAAGCGGCAGCGCTACGCAAAATTTCAGCCATCAAAATACAGGAAGTTATAATTCCGCTACCGGCACCGGCGGCGGCTCCGGACTTAGTGCCTCGGGGGCGTATGGTTTAAATTCTTCGGTAACGCTGTATAATGGCAACCTGATCAATAATACGATCCTGCAGGCCAATCTTTCGGTCGAGTCAGCGAACCTGAACATCATCCAGCAGGAAAATGACATCACCCTGCAAATTACACAGGCCTACCTTGCAGTTTTACTTGATAAGGAAAATATTATTTATGATACCGACCTGGTGAATACATCTGCCGCCCAGGTAAAACTGGAACAGCAGAAATACAATGTAGGCGCGGTGGCCCGTTATTCACTTATCCAGCTGCAGGCGCAGCAATCAACCGACCAGTTTACCCTAATAACTGCCAGAAATGCAGAAAAAGGCGACCTGCTCACCCTAAAACAATTGCTGCTTTTACTCAGCGATGTAAATTTCGACATCATAAAGCCGGATACCATTGTGCCGATTGATACCGTTGCCGCGTTTAAAACGGCTGAACAAACGGCCCTGCAAAACCGCCCCGAAGTAAAAAGCGGCGAACTGGGTGTTAAAATTGCACAATACGGCGTGGATATTGCAAAAGCAGGTTACAAACCCACCTTGTCGGCCGGCGGATCACTTGGCACCTCCTATCTAACCGGGCAGGGAAGTTTGCCATACCAACTGAACAACAACTTCAACCAGGACGTTGGCCTTACGCTTTCGGTACCAATTTTCACCAAAAGAGTGGTTAAAACCCAGGTGGAAGAAGCTAAAATAAACGTTGACCAGGCCGATCTCAACCTAAAAAACACCCGGATCACGTTATCCCAAACGGTTGAACGGGCTTACCTGAACGTAACCAACGCCAAAAGCCAGTATGATGCTGCCCTGCAACAATATAATTTTAATAAGGAGGGGTACCGTATCGCTAGCGAACAGCTAAAGGTGGGCGCCATCAATACCGTAGATTATTCTGTACAAAAAAATCTTTTTATACAGGCCCGGCAAGCCTTTATACAAGCAAAATATAACGAGTTACTAACCCTGAAGATCTATGATTTTTACAGGGGAATACCTATTAAACTTTAAAACGGGGCTATCATGAAACCTATAGTAAAAAAAATCCTTGTAATTGCGGTGATATTGATAGCAATAGTGCTGGTATGGATCTTATTTTTTCGTAAAAAAGACGTTTCGTCCACCGTGCTTACACAAAAACCGGTTTATGGTTATATCGCCCAAAGCGTTACCGCTACAGGTAAAATTGAACCTGTTGATACCGTTACCGTAGGTACCCAGGTATCGGGCATTATCCAGTATTTGTATGTCGATTTTAATTCGAAAGTAAAAAAAGGCGAACTATTGGCACAGCTGGATAAATCTTTGCTGCAGGCTACGGTTGACCAGTATAAAGGAGTTTTGCAGAACGCGCAAAGTCAGCTGCTTTTTGCGAAAAATAATTACGAACGGCAAAATACACTGTTTAAAGCGGATGCGATCAGCAAAGCCGATTTTGATAGTGCACTGAATACTTATGATGCGGCAAAAGCAGGCGTTAACAGCGCTGCGGCGCAGGTGCGGCTGGCGCAGAAAAATTTATCCTTTGCTGATATTTATTCGCCGATTGACGGGGTGATTCTAAACCGTAGTATCAGTATCGGGCAAACCGTGGCGGCAAGTTTCAGCACGCCTACCCTGTTCATTATCGCCAAAGATATCACCAAAATGGAAGTGCAGGCCAATGTAGATGAAGCGGACATAGGCGGTGTAAAAGCCGGTAACCGGGCCTCCTTTACGGTGGATGCGTTTATTAACGACCAGTTTGGCGGAAACGTAACCGAAATACGCCTGCACCCTACGGTATCAGCAAACGTGGTTAACTATACCACCATTATCAATGCACCCAATGACGACATGAAACTAAAACCGGGGATGACTGCTAATATTATTATCTATACAAAAGAAGTAAATAACGCGCTGCTTATCCCTGCTAAAGCGCTTGCTTTCGAACCGGATTCATCCCTGATAGCAAATTACCAGATTGAAGGGCGGGTGAGCAAAAAAAGCAAACGCAAAGCAGGCAGCGCGGCCGGGAGCAATACAACGAGCCAGGTTTCGCACACCGCCAAAAGCCGCAGCGACACCTTGGGCGTAAACAGACAGAAAGCATTGGTATGGGTATTGCAGGGCGCCAAACTGGTGCAAAAAAGGATTGAGACAGGCATGAATGACAACACATCGGTTGAGGTACTATCCGGTTTAAGCGAAAACGACCAGGTAGCAGTCGGTATTACCGGCGGGGCAAATGGCGGAGCATCATCTGCATCGACGGGTGGCAGCCCCTTCCTGCCAAAACGGCCACAGGGAGGCGGCAGGACCCGATGAGCAAAAAGATATTAGAGATAAGGGACTTGAAACGTGATTTTATTATGGGCAGCGAAACGGTGCATGCCCTGCGGGGGATTACATTTGATGTGGAGGCCGGCGAGTTTGTTACCATTATGGGCAGCAGCGGATCGGGTAAAACAACTTTATTGAATATTTTAGGCTGTTTGGACAAACCCTCCATCGGGGATTATTTTTTGGACGGGGTGGATGTGAAGAGTTTATCGCGCGATGAGCTTGCACAGTTGCGAAATCATAAAATAGGTTTTGTTTTCCAGTCGTACAACCTGTTACCCCGAACTACCGCGCTTGAAAATGTTGAACTGCCCTTATTATATAACAAGGAGGTGAGTGCAGTAGAAAGACGCGAAAGGGCAATCCATGCCTTAGAGTCGGTAAAACTTGCCGACAGGTTTGACCATACGCCCAGCCAGCTATCAGGCGGTCAGCAGCAGCGCGTAGCTATAGCCCGGGCCCTTGTTAATCAACCGGTAATGATACTGGCGGATGAGGCTACCGGCAACCTGGACAGCCGTACTTCGTACGAGATTATGGCGTTGATGCAGGAACTAAACGGCCACCAGGGAAAAACCATTGTGTTTGTGACGCACGAACCTGACATTGCTTCCTTTAGCAGCCGCACCATACAGTTACGAGACGGCAGGGTACAAAAGGACTTTCAAATAGCAGATAAACGTTCGGCAGTGGAAGTGCTGAAAAATTTGCCGCATACGGATGATTATTAATTGGTGAATTAGTGAGTGGTGAGGCGTGAATAGTGAGTGAGTGAATGGTGAGTTTGCGAATTTACCGAATGACCCAATGACGTAATGACCCAATGAACAAAAAGAATGAGTTTAATTAACCTGATTCGGATAGCTTTAAAGGCGCTGCAGCGGAACAAGCTGAGGGCCCTTTTAACCATGCTCGGTATTATTATCGGTGTGGCTTCGGTTATTGCGATGGTGGCTATCGGGCAGGGGTCAAAACAAAGCATTCATGATCAGTTGTCAAATATGGGGACCAACATGATCACCGTACAGGCGGCAAGTAATTTAAACGGCGGTGTAAAAATAGCGGGCAGCAGTTTCCAGACGCTTACCATTAAAGATATCGTGGCCCTAAGGGCTAACCCGACGTATATTACAGAAGTATCGCCCTCGGTTTCGGCCAAGGGACAGGCGATTAACGGCGCGCTTAACTGGCCTACGACCATGGCAGGCGTAGCGCCTGAATACCTCGACATCCGTAAATTAACCGTAAGGGACGGTATCGCCTTTAGCGACAATGATGTTTTAACATCGGCCAAAGTTTGTTTGATAGGGCAAACAGTTATTGATAACCTTTTCCCGAATGGCGAAAACCCCATCGGCAAGGTGATCCGTTTCGGCAACATTCCATTTCAGGTCATCGGTGTATTGAGCCCCAAAGGCTTTAATGCATTCGGGCAGGACCAGGACGATATATTGATTGCGCCGTATACATCTGTACAAAAGCGGATACTGGCCACCATCTATTACCAGAATATTTATGCTTCGGCAGCCGATGAGTCGGTTACAGATTCGGCCGTTAGCGAAATGACCAGGGTACTGCGGGCCTCGCACCGCTTAACCAAGGCTGAGGACAATGATTTTACTGTCCGTACACAGCAGGAACTGATCGCCACACTCAGTTCCACCAGCGGGCTGCTTACCGTTTTGCTGACCGTAATTGCAGGCATATCTTTAGTGATTGGCGGCATCGGCATCATGAACATTATGTATGTATCGGTAACAGAACGTACCCGTGAGATCGGCCTGCGCATGTCTATCGGCGCCCGGGGTAAAGATATTTTGTTGCAGTTTTTGATGGAAGCGGTAATCATCAGTTTAACCGGCGGGGTGATCGGCGTGTTGCTGGGTTTCCTGTCAACCTGGCTGGTAACCCTGTTACTCAAGTGGCCTACCGTAGTTTCTAACTCCTCGGTACTGTTATCCTTTGTTGTTTGCGCGCTTACGGGGATTTTCTTTGGCTATTATCCCGCACAGAAAGCCTCGAGGCTTGACCCGATAGAGGCGTTGAGGTATGAGTGATGGGGGGTATTTCGGATTTCGAAATTTCGATTTCGGAATTATTTTGAGTGCGGAGTGTTGAATGTCGACTGCGGAATGGTTCTTAGTGATTTAATCCCTAATTGCTACCTAAAACATTTCTTCCTCCGATTTCCCCCTCATGGCGCAGTTTAAAGGTCTTATAAAAGTTCATAATGATCATTGGCACCCATAAATACATCCAATAATTATGCAAAAGCGTAGTTGTTTTGAGACCCCGCTCAAATTCATAGTCATAGTTTGATTTATCATGATTTTTTGCCGCAGAAAGATCATGGTAGAAGCTCGAAGTGTGGCCCGCACCGATATCAAGGGCCAAAAAAGTCAATATACTCAAAGACAGTGCAAGCCAAAAAACAATGAAGCTTCTTTTTGAAAAAACATTGTCATATTCCAGTTTGAAAATGTACCAGGCGAAAGCCAGGCCTGCCAGGGCTTTCACAATATCAGTCAGGATATTTTCATCTTCATGGGTGAGCAGCATGCGGTCCCAAAAATCATTGGGCTTTACTTTCACGTCAAAAACTTCAATTTTGGGTGATGCTGTTTTATAGCCCGTGATATAAGCGTTCGTATCATTATAGTCTCGTCTGTATACCGTAATGGTCTGTTCTTTCTTCAAGCGCGGGACGATAAAAAGTAATTGGGCAAAAACGTAAAAGCCAATTATAATTATGCTAAAATACTTGAATTGTACCATAAGGTTTTTGGCTCAGGAAAAATGAGGTGGTATAAATATAGAAATAATGCGATATAATTTAAGGTATTGCATTATTTGGTTTCTGTAGGGATTTTCGGCCCGGTCATGTAAAAAGTGGGCGATCCCGTCAAATGAACGAGCAACCGTTGAATGGCAGCGAAAATATCCCGTCAGGGATAACCCCTTTGTAGAAAAAATAAGGATAGTGATTATTGCCTCGTAGAGGCTACCCATCGCCGCCTCGTAATTTCAGGCTAAAAACTAAACGGTAAGCATAATGCTGATTGATTAAAGGATACGACCACTTGAACTTATTTATAATGTATTTTTAATTGCCTGGCGGAGGTATAAGGGTAGCCTCTACGAGGCAATAGATAGCATTTATTGCAGTTTCTACAAAGGGATAGACCCTACGGGTCATAACCATCCGGTAAAACAATCAAAATGTTATCATATATTAAAACTTACACTACTCTTACCAGTGCCCCACCAGTCCTTGCCTCAAGCCAGCCGACAGGTAACATGCATTTTTCGGCGATACCGTTATCGCGCAGCAAAGCTTCAAAGGCAGCAAGGTTAGCGGTGTCAACAGCGATGAGCAGGCCGCCGCTCGTTTGCGGGTCGGCCAGGATGTTTTTTTGCTGTTCGGAAATTGGCGCTATTTTGTGGCCATAGCTTTTCCAGTTGCGGATGGTACCGCCGGGGATACAGCCCAGGGTAAGGTATTCATCCACAGCTTCAATTTTGGGGATCTTATCAAACTCGATTACGGCTTGCAGGTTGCTACCTTCGCACATTTCGGCAAGGTGGCCCAGTAGCCCGAATCCGGTAACATCCGTCATCGCTTTTACTTCGGGCCGGCCGCCCATCACTTCGCCAATTTTATTGAGCATGCACATGCTTTGCAGCGCAATGGCGGCATCTTTTGGTTTTAAAACACCACGCTTTTGTGCCGTGCTCAATATGCCTACGCCTAATGCTTTGGTAAGGTAAAGGCGACAGCCGGCAGTGGCTGTGGAGTTTTGTTTGAGATTTTTAACGGGCACAATACCATTAACCGCGAGCCCGAAGACAGGTTCCGGGCAGTCAATGCTATGGCCGCCGGCCAGGGTAATACCGGCTTCGGCGCAAATGGCGCGCGAGCCTTCGAGTACTTTTTGGGCCGCTTCGGCGGGAATCTTATCAATAGGCCAGCCCAGTATCGCTATTGCCAGCACAGGTTTGCCGCCCATGGCATATACATCGCTGATGGCATTTGCCGAGGCGATACGACCAAAATCATAGGCATCATCCACAATCGGCATAAAAAAGTCGGTGGTGGAAATGAGGGCCGTGCCATTGCCCAGGTCGAATACTGCGGCATCATCGCGGGTATCGTTACCCACCAGCAAACGGGCATCGGGCGCATGTTTAATGGGACTGTGCAATATGGTATCCAGTATCGCAGGACTAATTTTGCAGCCACAGCCCGCGCCATGCGAGTATTGGGTGAGTTTTATATTTTCTGTTTCCATATAGATGCTGTATGACAATGGTAATGAATTCTTTATTGCCGTTGGCTTTAGCCAACGGGGCTTATAAATTTAACAATTTTGGCTTCAGCCAAATAGCTTGTTCGCGATTGTAGCTGCAGTTTCGGCTAAAGCCGGAAGCTCTTTCCTGCTATTCCGTTGACTAAAGTCAACGGCAATGATTTTTTTACTAAAAGAATCTTTCAATCGATTTTAAACATTTTTTAACTTTTCAAGGTTGTTGTCGCGGCGGACAATTTATTTTGCTGCGCGATGATGAGCCTTGCATTAGTTAGGGCGTCGGTATCATCATTATCAATCTCCATTATTTTTGCCCGGTCGCGTTTGGCAAGTCCGTTGCGGTAGGTTTTATCATAGTATACCAGTACGATGCGGATAAAATCAGCCATGCGGTCTTCGTCAATCGCGGTTATGGCGTTTTTGGTTTGTTCGGGGCCGAGGCGTTTCCAGATCTTTTGGGTACACTCTTTCAGGAATTCCTTATCAAGCACACCATATTCGCCCACTAAAAAATCAACCCTTGCTTCGGGTGACACTTTGAGCACGGTTAGGGGCGCGTTGCGCATCTGGTGAAAAAAAGCGTTGGGGATAAATCGTTTACCAATAGTGATGCTTTCGTCCTCAACCCACACCGGGCGCATCGGATCGAGCAAACGGAGTTCGGCAGCCAGGTTGTTTTCAAATTGCTCCTGGGTGGGCTGCTCCATTTTATTCATCGACCCAAAGGCCGAGCCCTGGTGCTGCGCCAGGCCTTCCAGATCGATCACCTGTTCGCCAAGGGTTTTCAGCTGGTGCAATACCCTGGTTTTGCCCGATCCTGTTAAACCGCCAAGCACGCGGACGTCAAATTTTCCGGCAAAGGTATCCAGCGTTTTGCGCCGGTAGTGTTTATAACCCCCTGTAAGCAGGTAAACTTCAAAGCCATACAGATCCAAACACCAGGCCATGGCGCCACTGCGCATACCGCCGCGCCAGCAATGCACGGCTATCTTTTTATCAGGCGCCAGCTCCAGCGCCTGTTTAATAAAACCCGACCATTTGGAACCCGTCAAATCAAACCCCAATAAAATAGCCTGCTCGCGGCCCACTTGTTTGTAGGTAGTGCCCACCTGCACCCGCTCTTCGTTACTGAACAGTGGGATATTATGGGCGCCGCAAATATGGCCCTGCGCAAATTCGGCAGGTGTGCGCACATCCACCACCGGGATATTGCTATCCAGTTGCAAAAAGGTATTGATGCCTGTGTTTTTAATCATGATGATGGGTAAGGCAAGTTGCAAAAATTAACCCACAAATCCACCACTACGTCATTGCATAACGGGTTGGTGATTTTATGGGTTAAATGGTATGCCTGGAATAAAACGAAGCCCTTCGCCCCTATTTCACACGCTCAACATATTCGCCGGTGCGGGTATCAACTTTTATTTTATCGCCCTGGTTTACAAAAAGAGGTACTTTTATTTCTACGCCATTTTCGGTGGTGGCAGATTTTAGTGCGCCGGATGAGGTGTCGCCTTTAACAGCGGGTTCGGCGTAGGTAATTTCAAGTTCAACAAAGTTTGGCGCCTGTGCCATAATGGCTTCTTCGCTCTCAAAGGAAACAATTACGCTCATTCCTTCCTTCAGGAACCGTGCAGACGGGCCGAACAATGATTTGGCAATGTTATGCTGATCGTAAGTGGTATTATCCATAATCACCATATAATCACCTTCCTGGTACAGGTATTGGAAATCATTGGTTTCTACGCGGCAAATCTCCACCTGCTCGTCAGTAGCTAAACGGGCCTCAACAACTCTGCCGGTTTTTATATTACGAAACTTATCCAGATAGAATGCTCCGCCTTTGCCTGGTGTACGGTGCAGAACCTCGGTAACGCTTACCAGTTCGCCGTTAAAACGTAATATGTTCCCTACTTTAATTTCAGATGCTTTTGCCATGAGAATGCGCTTGTAAAAATTTGTGCCCAAAGATAGATTAAGTTATGAGAATTGGCGGGCAAAAAAAATTCGCTTTTTGAATACGCCTGCCGGCAGGCTGAGAATGGGCTTTTTGATTGAAACGGCAGTTCCGGTAAATTATTTTCGGGGCGGCACATGGGTAAGGCTGTGATTTTTTATTATCTTGCATGAAAAACCTAACGGAATGAAATCACTTAAATGGGCGTTTTTAGCCTTTACCCTATTCGCATTCACCCTCAATTCCTGTAAAAAAAGCGCCAGCAATAAGCCTGCGGTAACCAACAGCATCGCGCTGAAGTTTAACGGAACGGCGTACAGCACTTCAACCATTACCGCCGCGTACAAAAGCGGGGCCTTGCAGATCATTGGCTCCTATGTTGGCGGTACAACGCTTTACCTTGCGATACCCGGCAACGTTAAGGTGGGCAGTTTCGACCTGTCAACAGGGGCTGGGGCCGCAACGTTCAGCACGGGCCCGTCTGCCTCGTTTTTTAGCGATTCGGGAAGCATTGTGATCACTTCGTTCACCAGCACTACCGTGGCCGGCACATTCTCATTTCACGGAACTGATCTGACCACCAGCGGCACCTGCACCGTTACCGAAGGGACTTTCCAGGCTACGTACGCCACGCAATAAAATCGAGTCCTGTGACAGATCTATCGCCGGCGGATTTTCGCCTTTTTGGCTCATGCCCACAAGTTTTTCGGAAAAAGTAAAGCCCCTGATGGGCAGGGGCCTTTACTAACCAATTATAAACCTAAACTTGAGAGAGCTCTTTATGCATCGCACCGGAGGTCAGAAGCGGATTTGAACCGCTGTAGAAGGTTTTGCAGACCTTAGCCTAACCGCTCGGCCACCTGACCATTACCCGGCCAGGCCGGGTATCAAACTAATTAATCGTTACACTTACAAGCAGCCGCCCGTATCACTTTTAAATTGTAAGTTCTGTTTTCATATTGATACTTCAGATAAATTATAGATCAGTTAATAGTTAATTTTAATTAAAAAACGGGTCCTGTAATAACCGCAAGTAATTTGAAACCCCATCATTATGTAAAGGTGCATCTTCAGCCGGCGAAACAGCTGGCGGGGTGACATCTTTCTTTTTTTGCAATTGTGCAGGGCGACCGATTTTCCGGTGAAGAAATGTATTTACAATTTTCCATACGATGTTTACTAAACCCGGTTGTGCCATAACAAAATGATCATAAAAAAAAGGAGGTTACCTTGCGATGTTCGCTGCTTTAAAGCGGAATCAACAGCAACAACAGCAGCGGCTGCCCAGCTGGATCAGCGTATATAAATGTGAATTTGCGGTCGTTTTTTTGTTCATATCCAGGGCAAATGTAGAGAAAGAAATCATCTTTGCAAATTAATTCTATAAAATCTATAGGAATTATAGTTTTTATTTTATATTTGTCCCCGAAACGTTCTTTATTATTTATCCAGAAAGACCGAGGGAATGGCCCTGCGACGTCTTAGCAACCTATAATGATAAGGTGCTAATTCCACTCCTGTAACCGGGAGAAAGATAAAACATCAAGTGTACCTACTTGTAATTGCTACTGTTTGCGCGGCTTCTGGCATATTGAATAAAGGCAATTAAATAAAGAAAACGAAATATGAAAATTTACCTGGACAACGCCGCCACCACCCCGCTTGATCAACACGTATTTGAAGCGATGACCCCTTATTTTCTGAACCACTATGGCAACCCATCTTCGCAACACGGGCCGGGCCGCGAGGCTGGCCAGGCACTGGAAGCCAGCCGGGCTAAGATCGCCGGTTTGTTAAACACTTTACCCGAAGAGATCGTCTTTACTTCGGGCGGTACCGAGGCGGATAATATCGCCATCGTGTCGGCAGTTACCTGTAACCATATCGACCACGTGATCACTACGCCGTTTGAGCACCCGGCCGTATTGCAAACGCTGCGCGCGCTGTCGGCTAAATACCATACCCGCGTAAGTTATATTAAGCATGATGCCAAAGGCAACCTTGATTTGGGCCACCTGGAGTACCTGCTGCGGACCAATACCCGCAATCTGGTTTCGGTAATGCATGCCAATAACGAAGTGGGCAACCTGAATGATATTGTGCGGATCGGCGAACTGTGCGAGAAATACCAGGCGCTCTTCCATACCGACACGGTGCAAACCATGGGGCATTACGGGCACGACCTTGCCCGGCTTAAAGTTCATTTCCTGGCAGCATCGGCGCATAAGTTCCACGGCCCTAAAGGCGTTGGCTTTTTGTACCGCAGCAAAGGGCAGCGGCTCAACCGTCTCATCCACGGCGGCGGGCAGGAAAGCGGTTTGCGCGCGGGCACCGAAAATATACCGGGTATAGTAGGCATGGCCAAAGCGCTTGAAATTGCTTACGCTCAAATGGAACAGGATCATTCGTACATACAAAACTTAAAATATCATTTGATAAGCCGTTTGACCGAAACCTTGCCGGAGGTGCAGTTTAACGGCAATTCGGCCGATTTAAACAAAAGCCTTTATACCGTATTAAGCGTGAGCTTGCCGGGTACGGATACCGACCTGCTGCGATACCTCGACGCCGGGGGCATTGCCGTTTCCGGCGGCAGCGCCTGTTCGGCCGGTTCTGCTTCGCATGTATTGAAGGCACTGGGCACGGATGCAACACGCACTACCATCCGCTTTTCATTCAGTAAATTTAATACCAGGGCCGAGATGGACCAGGTAGCTGAAAAACTGGCCGTGGTTTCCCGGTTGGCCGCTGCCTGAGGCAAAACAAAACGGTGGAGTGTCCGAGTGGCGAGGCGGGGGTCTGCAAAACCTTTTACGGTGGTTCGAATCCACCCTCACACCTCTGGAATGGGTGGTTATCTTTGGGGTACTGTGTGGTCGGCTACGTGCATAGGCGTGCGATTTGCAAACTTCGGATAGCGAAGAATAGCAACTGTCCTTTTATGGTACCCTTTTTATTTGAATTTGGACACTATTTGTTTCCCCGAAGGGCTGCACAAAGGGGTTTCGGCTTTGGTATCCTATTTGTATCTCCTGTGGTAATCAGTCACCCTTTAAAAACAACATCATGAGATCAATTTTGTACATTATAGCAGTTATCCTTATTATAGGATGGGCTATCGGCACATTTGCTTACGCAGCAGGCGGCCTGATCCATATTTTATTAGTAATAGCGGTTATCGCTTTACTCCTTGGATTATTCAGAAGAGATACTAACGTTATTTAGCGTAAAGCAACACCAATACATTTAGGTAGATGCAGTTGAAACTAAGCCCGGTTTGTAAAATCAAGCCGGGCTTTTAATTAGCTGTTTTTTTATTTTACACCCGGCCATATTAAAATAATTTTTATTGATTTTTACACTATTGCGGGCATCGGTGAACTGTTGCAAACGCTAAAACAAAAAAATGCAACTGGAGAAACATTATTCAAACAGAAGCGGCTGGCTTCGGGCGGCTGTGCTGGGCGCCAATGACGGGATTCTTTCCACCACAAGTATAGCAATAGGCGTGGCTGCGGCCAGCCATACCCGGAGCCCGGTAGTCCTGGCGGCACTTGCGGGCTTAGTTGCGGGCGCAATGTCAATGGCGGCAGGTGAATATGTTTCGGTGAGTTCGCAGTCGGATATTGAAACGGCAGACCTGGCGCGGGAAAAGAAAGAACTGGACACCATGCCGGAGATTGAATTAAATGAGCTGGCGAAAATTTACAAGAAAAGAGGTTTAGACAGCAAGCTGACCCTGCAGGTTGCGGAGCAACTGACCAAACATAACGCCCTGGAAGCCCACGCCAAAGACGAATTGGGTATTAACGAATTTTCGCAGCCGAAACCGCTGCAGGCGGCTCTGGCCTCAGGCGCATCTTTTATATCAGGCGGGATTTTACCCTTTTTTGTATCGTTGTTCGCGCCGGTACATCTGATGGAGATATTTTTATACGGCTTTGCTACGGTGTTCCTGGCCCTGTCGGGCGCTGTTGCGGCAAAAGCGGGAGGCTCAGCTATAATCAAAAGCATGATCCGGATCTGCTTTTGGGGAACGATAGCGATGGGTGTAACCGCGCTGGTAGGTTATTTGTTTGGGGTGAAGACGGGATAGACGGCAGCCAAATCTTATATTTATTCAAGCGCCTCCAACTGTGCGGGTATCGACCAGGTGATTGAGGCGGATTGTTTGTTTTTTTATTGTAGATTGTAGTCGTGCATACATTCATAGCGGTCCGATTTGCAAAATTCGGGTAGCACCAGGGTTTTTAGTTAAAATAGTTTTGTAAAGCACTGTAGCGTTCGGGGCTTAAATTTCGTAAGTTTAATTATAATCCTATAACCATGAGACACCTTTCAATCCTGCTCTTTATCATTTTATGTTTTAACGCATGTAAAAAGAGTTCCAATAATTTACTTATTACGCCTGCTGCACTATCGGGCACATGGTCTCTGCATACTGCAACGGGCATCACTTACACAAATGGCGTACGCTCAAATACTTCAACCACCACTTTTAATAATACTAATGCTGGTTTCAGCAATCTGGATCTTGTTATTGAATTTAATAATAATCTAACAGGTACTTATCAACAGCCCGGTCTGATGGGTTTTCCATTTACCTATGTAATTTCCGGAAATCAGCTAACCTGGAATTTTGATAGCAACGTACCGTCGTCAGCAGTGACGGGCATACCAACAAATTTTACGATTAAAGCATTGACCAATAATCAGTTAGAATTGATCTATGGGGGAACCTCCGGGAACGGAATAGTTTACGATGATATTTATACCAAAAATTGACTATTTGCAAATCCTCCGCCCAGTCAAGCATTCCGTTTGATTTCCGTTTGGATACGTGATGTCGTTACATTCAACGGTAGTTTTTTGTAATTATTTGAGCGGCACGCTCAATGCAGGATGTGTCCAAGCGTGCTCGTTGGGACAGACGGTTGGGAAATAATTTGAAAAACCCTTGTTTTTAATGCTGTAACCTTATATATTAGAGAATAAATGCTTTAACCCAACTTTATCATGCGGGGACAACTCAAACTATTATTTATCGTTTCGATACTATTAACAGCTTGTACTAAGAAACACAATCCTACACCAGTAACCAACATTAAAGGTTCAGTAAATATCAACGGAACTATCTATAGTACGATTGCCATTGGACACCAAATTTGGACAACTCAAAATTATGACGGACCGGGTGGTGTAGGTAATGCACAAGAGGCCAGCATAGGTAAATTTTACCTTCTATCTGAGATACAGTCAATCAAATTACCTTCAGGGTGGAGAATTCCAACGCAAGCTGATTTTATCAGTTTGTTGCAGTTACAGGGTTCAACTACAATTAACAGCTATGGCGAAGTTATAGCGGATTCCACGGTAGCAAAACATCTCATGGCTACTTCTAAATGGAGTATTATTGGTGATAATAAATCGGGATTTAATGTTATACCGTCTGGGGAATATTCTATTAGTCAATCCTTTAATAGTGGGAATGACGAGGCAAAGTTCTGGAGTTCGACATCAGATACTATTGCTGGCACACCTCAGCAGTGGGTTTTGCAAGTAACTGGCTACGATTACACTTACACGGCAAATCAAGAAGTCATTAACGGGCAAAATGCTTATGTAAATATGATGCCGCAAGTTGGCTACGGTTACAATCTTCGTTTTGTAAAAGACAATTAGAATAAGCGATTACTTACCTCTCCTTCAGGCGCGATGCAGCGCCGGCCTGTACGGCTGGATACTCGTGCCCCGCTGACAGGTATTAAACTATGCCGTTCACTGGAATACACCAGCGAACTACTATTCTGCCAGAAACCTTGCTGCGACAAAAAAATTAACCGCGATGGATATCATCCCGCGTAAAGGTGTAGCGCCCTTTCAGGGCTGGCAGGGGTACCTATATCCGCCGGACTTCGCCCGGCGTTAACGTATAGCGCCCTTTCAGGGCTGGTGTAAACCAATTTTAAGTCCTGAAAGGACGTAATACACCAACGATGGGTGCAGCCCATCGCATAGCCAGTGGCGCAGGCCGACTTCCGCCAATACAAGCCTACCGGCCTACGGCGCGCTGACAGGTCGCCTGCCATCCAGCTGAAATAGCTTTGCTTACATAGTTGGTTACCTAAACGCGGACCACCGGGATAGATCGGGGCAAAATAACCCGGAAATAGTGGTTTTTTGTTGGTAAAAACACCCATAAAGGCTAAAAACACCCGTATTTATGCTAAATCCGAAGCGATTTTCGGCATAAAAACCAGGATTAAGGCAAGCCAAACCGGGCATTATTTAAAGTTTACAAAACAAACGCAATTGATTTTCAATCCATTAAGGTGTTCACCCCCGTTCCCTTTTGTTCCCCTTGTTCCCCGGTGTTCATACTGTTCAGGGGGAACACCGGGGCAATAAAGCGCTACTCCAGCAGCAGGGCATCGTCCTCATCGCCCAGCTCCAGGTGGATCATGTCGCTGCCCGCGATGCCTTCGATAGAGCCTTTGATATGGGCGGCGTTGAGGAGCACTTTTTCCAGCTGCTTTTCGCGGGCCTTCCACATTTTCTCCATGGCGTCGCGCTCCTTCTGGATGGAGATGCGCATGCTCATATATCCCTCGCGGATGGCTTTCCACTGTTCGCTGAACTCGTTGCTGATGAGGTAATCGTACAGCAGGTGCATTTTGTCTCCTTTATTGTCCTGCGCCTTGGCCAGGTTGGCCAGCTTAATGATGCCATCCCGCAGGATATAGGCCACGGCCTTTACCTCCTCGAAGGAGCAGATCCACACGCCGTCCTTTTCGCCAAAACAATCCATCCCCTTAGGGTAGCATTGCGAAACGATGACGGCCACATCCACGCCAATGGCGCGCATGTCTTTTTTCAGTTTATCTATCCAGTCGCCGCCGAAATCCTTGGTGCGTTTGCTTTCATAAATAATGCGCCCGCACTCCAGCCCGAACTTGTTGCGCACGGTTTGGATACAGTCGGCCCCGCGCACGCCCTTGCCCACCTCACTTATCAGGTCGAACGGGAAGCTGTCGCGCAGCAATTCTTCCAGGATCAGTTCCTGCGCTTCGCCCTGTAACTGCATGGAGCCTTGCTCGGCCTTGCGTTTCATTTCATCAACCAGTTTCTTTTGGTCTTCCAGTTGCTTTTCAAGCTCCTTTTGCTTTAGCTGGTAATCGGTATCCTTCAGACTGAATTTTTCGGCTTCCTGCTTGCGGATCTGTTCAGAGAGTTCGTTGCGCTGCTCCTGCAGTTTGCGCTGTACAGAGAGTTCAAGTTCTTCTTCGCGTTGTTTAAGCAGGTTTTCCTTTTGCATAAACTCCAGCTCCTTTTGGCGGGACGCTTTGAGTTTTTCGTCTGCCTCGTTTTTCTCATTCTGCAGCAGGGCCAGCTTATTTTCATAGTCGGACCCAATGCTTTTGCGCAGGGATTGCTCAATAATGGCCTGCAATTGCTTTTTCTCGTCGTTAAGGCGCTGCTCAAACAGAAGCTGTTGCTGGCGCTCCTTATTCGCAAACTCCGACTCCTTTTTGCGGTATTCTTCTTCCTTTTGGCGGGTATAGTCGCGCATTTTTACCTGCAGCTCTTTTTTATATTCTTCGGCCATCACTTCCTCAATCGGAAATCCAAAACCACAATTCGGACACTTAACTTCTGTTGCCATATTTAAAAAGGGAAATAAAGATGCAAATAACGGAATTAATGATAAATAATGGGGCAATAAACGCGGGTGGGGATTTGCCTAAAACTCTTTCGTATTCCACTTTACCCTCTCTGTCGACTTTGTCGACATCTCTCCCTAAATTTAGGGAGAGAAAGATTATTGTTTTTACCTCCTCCCCTAAAATCAGGGGAGGCCGGGAGGGGTAAAAGAATGATCTCGGAAGGGCCGGCCGGGCGCAGTCCCGTACGTACTCGATCCGGGTGAGTAAACCAGCCGCTATGCCGTTTTCATGCCGTTTAATGCCACGCGCGTGTCGCTTTTATTGCAATTTGCTGTTAACACAACTATTTTTCCTATCTTGCATACCTCATCACCATAAAAAGTATAGTGACATTCCAGGAATTCAATTTTAACGAACATTTATTAGAAGGCATTTTGAGTATGGGTTTCAATACCCCTACCCCGATTCAGGAAATGGCCATCCCCATTATATTAGCGGGTAACGATATTATTGCCTGTGCGCAAACTGGTACCGGAAAAACCGGAGCTTACCTGTTGCCGGTGCTGGAGCATATCAGCAAAACCCCTAAGCACCATAGTTACTGCCTGATCCTTGCGCCAACGCGCGAGCTGGCACAACAGATCGACCAGCAGGTGGAGGGCCTTGCCTATTTTACGGGCATCAGCTCCATAGCGGTTTTTGGCGGAGGCGACGGTATTGCGTATGAGCAGCAGCGCCGGGGTATCCAAAACAACGTAAACATCATCATAGCTACACCAGGCAGGCTGATAGCGCACCTTACCTCGGGCGTATTAAAGCTGAACCATTTAACTCACCTGGTTTTAGACGAAGCCGACCGCATGCTCGACATGGGTTTTTACGACGACATTATGCGGATAGTAAGCTACCTGCCGAAAACCAGGCAAACGCTGCTATTCTCTGCCACTATGCCGGGAAGGATCCGGACACTGGCAAAATCTATATTAAACAATCCGCAACAGATCAATATAGCACTTTCGCAACCAGCCGTGGGTATCGACCAACAGGTTTACCGTGCGCATGATGCGCAGAAAACGCCTTTACTGCAAATGCTGCTGAAGAACGGGAGCTATACCAGTATCCTGATCTTCTGCTCAAGGAAGGAAATTGTGAAGTCGTTGGCGAGGGAATTGAAATCGGCCAGGCTTAACGTATCCGCTTTTCACTCAGACCTGGAACAAAAGGAGCGGGAAGAGATTTTGCTGAATTTTAAAAACAGGCAATTGCCGATTATCATCGGCACTGATGCCCTTTCACGTGGCATTGATGTAGAAGGGATCGACCTGGTGATCAATTATGATGTGCCCGGCGACCCGGAAGATTATATCCACCGCATAGGCCGCACCGCCCGTGCCGAAACTACCGGAACTGCGATCACCTTTGTAAACCACCGCGACGAGCGCAAACTGAAAAGCATTGAGCAGCTGATTGAGAAACCGATCCGCCTGATGGAAGTACCTGACGAGCTGAAGAGCATCGAAATGGTTAAACATGCGCCGCAATCGGCCAACAAAAGGCCGCAGCAGCGCAAATGGGGCAATAAAAGCAAGCCAAAAGGAAGACCGAATAACCCGGCATAAAATTTTTACACAGTAAAGTACACTGGCTTAAATAAAAGCGGTTAAATTAGTCCATTATAAATCTACTGATGAGGACTTATTTAACTGCTGTTTTTTTTGCCTGCTTTTTGCTGTTTGCAAAACAGGGCTCCGCCCAGATAGCCAATGATAAAACCGTTTTAAGCAAACCCTGGAATGCTTACTGGATAGGCCCGGCAAATGATCCCGGCAGGGAATACGGCGTTTACTATTTTCGAAAAAGCATCGATCTGCCTGCAAAGCCAAACAGCTTTATCGTAAAAGTATCCGGCGATAACCGCTATAAATTATATGTGAACAGGGTATTGGTTTCCGTCGGCCCGGCGCGCGGGGATACCTATTACTGGAATTACGAAACCATCGACCTTGCGCCCTATTTAATCGCCGGAAAAAATAGTATCGCGGCCATTGTTTGGAACGAAGCAGAAGTGAGGCCGGAAGCACAGATCTCTCTGCGTACTGCTTTTATCTTGCAGGGAAATACAACCACTGAAGAAATATTAAATACCAATAACACCTGGAAATGCCTTCAAAATAAAGCGTATTCGCCTATCACCGGCATTGGCTACCCTACTTACTATGTGGCTGGTCCGGGCGAACTGGTGGATATGAATAAAACCATTAAAAACTGGATGGGCGCTGATTATGACGACACTGCATGGCCTGCCGCGGGCCCAATGGAACACGGCAAACCCAAAGGCTTAGCCGACGCATTTGGCTGGATGCTGGTACCGTCGGTCATCCCGCAAATGGAGCGCACATTACAGCGGATCCCGGTTTTGCGCAAGGCAGACGGGGTTACTGTGCCTTCAACCTTTCCTGCAACCAAAACATCAATAACTGTACCGGCCAATACATCTGCTACTTTACTGCTGGATCAAACCTACCTTACCAGTGCTTATGTTACCTTTAATTTCAGCAATGGTAAGGGCGCGGCGATGTCGCTGATGTATAATGAGGCCCTGTTTGACAACCTGGCCAAATATGGCTCCCGTAAGGGCAACCGGAATGATGTAGAGGGTAAAGATTTTGCAGGCAGGCGGGACAGTGTGATTTCGGATGGAACGCCCGGACAAACCTTCAATACGCTTTACTGGCGTACATACCGGTATATTCGCTTAAGAATTCAAACCAAGGACGATCCGCTGGTAATCGATGATATTTACGGCACTTTTACCGGCTATCCTTTTCAGCAGAACGCCAAACTGCAAACCGGCAACCCTGAAATGCAAAAGATCCTGGACATCGGCTGGCGCACTGCCCGGCTTGACGCCATGGAAACCTATATGGATTGCCCTTATTATGAGCAATTGCAATATATCGGCGATACCCGCATCCAGGGATTGGTATCCTACTATAACAGCGGCGATGACCGGCTGATGCGCAACGCCATCAACCTGATGGATCATTCGCGGATTGCTGAAGGGTTGACGCTGAGCCGGCATCCGTCGTACAGCCCTCAGATCATTTCGACCTTTTCGCTGTGGTATATCGGGGTTTTGCATGATTACTGGATGTACAGGCCCGACAGTAATTTTGTAAAAGATAAACTACAGGGCGAGCGCTCGGTGCTTGATTTTTTCAGCAAATACCAGCAGGCTGATGGCTCCTTAAAGGGAACACCGTACTGGACTTTTGTTGATTGGGCCGAAGGCAAAAACTGGGATGGCGGCAAGCCGCCAATTGGCTCAAAAGGTGGTTCTGCAATACTTGATCTGCAATTATTACTTGCATACCAGATGGCAGCTGATATGGAAAGCAAAATAGGTATGCCGGCGTATGCAAAACGCTGTCATGAAAAAGCAGCACAGCAAAAGCAAACCATCCAAAATAAATATTGGGATGCTGCTAAAGACCTTTATGCCGATACTGAAGACAAGGACTTGTTTTCGCAACATGCTAATTCTTTGGCCATTTTGGCCGGGCTGGTAAAACCGCAGGAGGAAATGGCCCTGAGCAAAAAAATATTAAGCGATACCACTTTAACCCCCTGCACCATCTATTTTAAATATTATATGCACCAGGCCCTGGTAAAAGGCGGTTTAGGAAATAATTATATGAACTGGCTCGATATCTGGCGCAAAAATATCGCCAATGGCTTAACCACCTGGGCCGAAATCTCCGACCTGCCCAATGCCCGCTCCGACTGTCACGCCTGGGGCGCCAGCCCGAACATTGAGTTTTACCGAACGATATTGGGGATCGACAGTTATGCGCCTGGCTTTAGTAAAATAAAAATTGAACCGCATTTGGGGGCGTTGAAAAATGCTTCGGGTGAAATCCCGCATCCAAACGGGAAAGTAGCGGTTGAATATGTTCAGGACGGGGTGGTTTGGAAGATCGATATTAACCTGCCTCAAAAAACATCAGGTATTTTCATCTGGAAAGGAAAAACTTATCCTTTAAAAGCAGGGAAGAACTCGTTTAAGATTTGAATTCGGAGGATTACTCCATCAGATTTACGAAGTTTTAATAACTTGGTAAATCTTTCTCGTTTTTTTTAAAATGATCGTGCCAACTAATCCCAAAAATGCAATTCCACTTTAAAAACCCGGCCCATCAATCAAAAAAAACAAACTGATTACCTGTAATGTTATGTTAATGTCGTTTATTTGGTGTTGAATATTCCTGTTAATTGTTAACAATTAATTATGATTAAATCTTGATATTTACACCGCTAAATTCTTCAGATCAATTACTTTAAAAAAACAGATAGCTGCCGGTTTTGTTAAAACAAATTTTGTCCAGACGTTCTACCAGGCATAAAAATTAAAAACAAATCATTTTAATGGAAACCACTCCCGACCAGTTAAAAATTCTTTCCTTAGACATTGGAGGTTCTCACATCAAGGGTACGATCTTAAACGCAAAAGGCGAGCTGCAAAAAGCTTATGAAAAGGTACCGACACCAATTCCAGCCAGTCCTGAAAATGTGATCGCAGCGATTAAAAAGCTGGTTATCGATTTCCCTGCATTTGATAGGATCTCAGTCGGCTTCCCGGGCTATGTAAAAGATGGCGTAATAAAAACTGCACCTAATTTAAGCACGGAATTGTGGAAAAATTTTGACCTGGCCAAAAAACTGGAAGAGGAATTGGGCCATCCCGCAAAAGTGGTGAACGATGCAGATATGCAGGGCCTTGGCGTAGTACGAGGTAAGGGGCTTGAATTAGTAATCACCCTGGGCACTGGCTTCGGCACGGCGTTGTTGTACAACGGTAACCTGCTTCCTCACCTTGAATTTTCGCACCAGCCTTTTGGGAAATCTGAATCTTATGATAAATACATCGGCGAGGTGGCCATCGAAAAGGAAGGATATAAAAAATGGAACCGCCGTATGCAAAAGGTTTTCGAAGTATTAAAAACAGTATTCAATTACGATTATTTATATATAGGCGGCGGTAACTCGGATAAGTTAACGTTCAAGCTGGATAAGAATATGAAAATAGTATCCAATGCCGACGGGATAAAGGGTGGCACCAGGTTATGGGTAAATGATCTGATCCCCGAATCAACAGAGAAAGCAATTAAAGCAAAATTAAAATAAAATTACATTACGCAATGAACGCAACTACACAGGACATAGAAACATTAGGAATCGATACCGTACGAATATTATCTGCCGATGCAGTACAAAAAGCAAATTCCGGTCACCCGGGCACCGCAATGGCGCTCGCGCCCATGGGCCACGTGCTTTGGACTAAGTTTTTAAACTACAACCCTAAAAACCCGCATTGGAACAATCGCGACAGGTTCATTCTCTCATGCGGGCATGCCTGTATCTTGCAATACAACTTTTTATACCTTACGGGTTATGACCTCAGTTTGGACGATATTAAAGATTTTCGCCAGTTAAACAGCAAAACCGCCGGCCACCCTGAATATGGTTTATGCCCGGGGGTTGATGTAACTACCGGCCCCTTAGGCCAGGGTTTTGCAAACGGTGTAGGCTTTGCCATCGCGCAAAAACATTTGGCATCCCGTTATAATAAGCCTGGTTTCAACCTTTTTGATTACCACGTTTATGCTATAGTTAGCGATGGCGACATGATGGAAGGTGTAACTTCAGAAGCCGCTTCGTTGGCCGGCCACCTGGAACTGGGCAATATTATTTATTTGTACGATGATAACCATATTTCGATAGAGGGCGCTACGGATATTACCTTTAACGAAGATGTAAGCGAACGTTTCCGTGCCTACGGATGGCACGTGCAGGACCTGCCGGATGTTAACGATACGCATGCTTTGGAATTAGCGATCACCAATGCCAAAGCCGAAAACCAAAAACCATCATTGATCCGTGTTCGTTCACTGATCGCTTATGGTAGTCCGAATAAATCAGGCACTGCTGGTTCTCACGGATCGCCGCTGGGTGCTGATGAAATAAAACTGGTTAAAAAATTCTTTGGATTTGATCCGGAGAAATCATTCTATGTACCTGACGAGGTAAAAGAATTTTATCATAAGGCAGGCGAAAAAGGCATTGAGAAAGAAGCCAAGTGGAATAAGTTATTCAGCGATTATAAAGCACAATTCCCTGAACTTGCCGAAGAATATGAATTGGCAACCAAAGGTGAACTGCCAAAAGGCTGGGCCGATGACCTGCCAGTATTTAAGGCTTCTGATCCAAAAGTGGCAACACGGGTGGCATCAGGAAAAGCGTTAAATGCCCTTGCAAATAAAATTCCCTACTTAATTGGCGGCGCAGCCGATTTGGCACCGTCAACAGAAACAAATTTAAAGGGCTTCGATTCCTTCACTTCTGAAAATCGCGGAGGCCGCAATTTTCACTTTGGTATCCGCGAGCATGCCATGGGTTCGGCATTAAACGGTATGGCCTTAACAGCGGGCGTTATTCCATTCGGGGCAACTTTCCTGATGTTCAGCGAATACATGCGCCCACCAATCCGCCTGGCCTCGATTATGCAGGTGAGCCCGATATTTGTTTATACACATGACAGTATTGGCCTTGGCGAAGACGGCACTACCCACCAGCCAATCGAGCAGCTGGCCTCGCTTCGTTCCATACCAAGGATCACCGTTATCCGCCCTGCCGACGCTAACGAAACCGTACAGGCATGGAAGGTTGCCGTTGAACATAAAGGCGGCCCGGTTGTGTTGGTATTTACCCGCCAGGGATTGCCGATCATCGACCAGGATAAATATGGCAAAGCCACCGGATTAGAGAAAGGCGCCTATGTTTTATCAGAGGCAAGTAAAACTCCTGAAATTATTTTAATTGCAACAGGTTCTGAAGTAGCTTTGATTATGGAAGCCCAGGTTAAACTGGAGGCTGACGGTATTTCAACCCGCGTGGTAAGTATGCCATCATGGGAATTGTTTGAAAAACAGGATGCTGCGTACAAAGAAAGCGTATTCCCTAAGGCGATTAAAAAACGTTTGGCGGTTGAAATGGCTTCGCCAATGGGCTGGCATAAATATGTTACCGATGAAGGCGACATTTTAGGCATGACCACTTTCGGCGAATCAGCGCCGGCAGAAGAATTATACAAGCATTTTGGCTTTACAGTTGATAATGTGGTAAAGAAGGCGAAAGCACTGTAATATAGATGTGAGAAATTAGATGTGAGACGTGAGATTTTTCGTCTTTTATTCCTTCTCACAAAATGTTAAGATTAGAGATTCAGGATATGAGGCAAGTCTGATTGATTTTGTCTCATATCTAACATCTCAAATCTCAAATCTAAAAAAATGAAAATAGGAATTGCAGCCGATCACGGCGGATATAAACTCAAAGAAGTTATTCACCCTTTCCTGGTAAAGCTGGGGCATGAGGTGGTTGACTTTGGTGCTTACAAGCTGGATAATCAGGATGATTATCCGGATTTTGTGATCCCCCTGGCTGAAGCAGTGGCAAATGGCGAAGTTGAACGCGGCATAGCCGTCTGCGGCAGTGGTGTTGGGGCATCAGTAGCCGCCAACAAGGTACACGGGGTTAGGGCAGCACTCATCAATGATCATTTTTCGGCACACCAGGGCGTTGAGGACGACGACCTGAATATCCTTTGCCTGGGTGGCAGGGTTACCGGCAATATGGCTGCTGAAGAATACGTCACGGCTTTTTTAACTGCGGAATTTACCGCTGCCGAAAGGCATTTACGCCGGTTGGGTAAAGTGCACGAACTGGAGAAAAGAGATTAAATAATTTGAAAATTTAACCATTTGAAAATTTGAAAATTGCTGTGCCGATGTTTACCATTTTCAAATCAGCACATTTTCAAATCCTCAAATAAAATAAAGCATCATGGAAACAAACAAAGTAAAACAAATACACAGCTTTGGCCAAAGCATTTGGCTGGATTTTATTGACCGCGAGATCATGTCGTCGGGCAAATTGCAAAAACTTATCGATGAAGATGGCGTAAGGGGCGTTACCTCTAACCCGGCTATTTTTGAAAAAGCGATCACCAGCAGTTCAGACTATGATGCTGATATCCGCAAATTATCCGACAGTGATAAAACCAACGAAGAGATCTTCTTCGGTTTGGCTATTGAAGATATTAAAAAAGCCACTGACCTTTTTAAAGGTGTTTACGAAGAATCAAAAGGCGAAGATGGCTATGTAAGCCTTGAAGTTTCGCCATTTTTGGCCCTTGATACAGAAGGCACGGCCGCACAGGCAGAAAAGCTTTGGAAAGCTGTTGACCGCAAAAACGTAATGATCAAAATCCCTGGTACAAAACCGGGTTTAGCTGCCATCAGGCAGTCCATCGCGAAAGGTATCAACATTAACGTAACCCTGCTGTTTGGTTTGCCACGTTACGAAGAAGTTGCAGAGGCGTACATAGCAGGTTTGGAAGACCATTTGGCTGCCGGCCACAACATCGGCCATATTTCATCTGTTGCCAGCTTCTTTTTAAGCCGCATAGATGTTTTGGTTGATCCGATACTGGATGAAAAAGGCCTGGGCGACCTGAAGGGCGAGGTGGCCATCGCGTCAGCAAAAAAAGCTTACGAAATTTATAAAAGAGTATTCAGCGGCCCGCGCTGGGAAGCATTAGCTGCAAAGGGCGCTAAAGTACAACGTTTGCTTTGGGCAAGTACCAGCAGCAAAAACCCTGCTTTTAAAGATACCAAATATGTGGAAGCGTTAATCGGCGCAGATACTGTTGATACCGTTCCGTTAGAAACCATTGAGGCCTTCCGCGACCATGGTATTGCCGCCAATGTTTTGGAAGACGGACTGGATAAAGCAACTGAAACGTTAGACCGTTTGAAAGCCGCCGGCATCGATCTGGACAAACTTACCCAACAGCTGGAAGACGAAGGCATTGATAAATTTAACAAGCCATTTGAGAAATTGCTAAACGCCATCGAAGACCAGAAAACTAAAGTTTAAAAAATTTGGAAGCTACGTCGGTAAAGATCCTGTTTTTTGATATAGGAGGCGTGCTGCTGAGCAATGGCTGGGGGCACGAGTCGCGTAAGGAGGCTGCTGAAAAATTCGGCCTTGATTACGAAGAGGTTAACGCCCTGCACAGTTTCATCTTTAATGTGTATGAAATTGGCAGTATCAGTTTGGATGAATACCTGGACACGGTAGTTTTTAACCACCCCCGCGAATTCGCGCGCGAAGATTTCAAAGAGTTTATTTACCGGCAAAGTATTGAATTGCCGGATACCCTGCAATGGCTGAAGGAATGGCGGAAAACCTGTGGTTTCAGGATCATTTCCATCAATAATGAAGGGAAAGAATTGAACGATTATAGGGTTAAAAAGTTTAAGCTGCACGAATGTTTTGATTCCTTTATATCCTCCTGCGAAGTAAAAATGCGTAAACCGGATCCGGGTATATTTAAACTGGCTATGGGGGTGGCGCTGGCCCAGCCGAGCCAATGTGTTTATTTCGATGACAGAATCATGTTTGTAAGGGCTGCACAAAAATTAGGCATCAGGTCTTTTCAGCATACTGACTTTGAATCTACCAAAAGAATATTAGAAGAACTTAAACAAGAAACATTCCAACCAAAATGAGCAATACATCAAATAAATATGCTTTCGGCATGATAGGCCTGGGTACCATGGGCCGCAGCCTGTTGCTTAACATGGCAGATCATGGCTATGCCGTGGCAGGCCATGATAAGGACGCTGCGAAAGTTGCATCGCTGAACGAAGAAGGAAAAGACAAGGATGTTAAAGGTTTTGGGGATGCAAAAGAATTTGTGCAAAGCCTTACCACCCCGCGTGCCATTATGATGCTGGTACCGGCAGGCAAAATTGTTGACAGTGTTATAGCTGAACTCACCCCGCTTTTGGATAAGGGTGATATCCTGATCGACGGCGGCAACTCACATTTTACAGACACCAACCGCCGCGTGGACGAGCTTGAAGCAATAGGCCTTCACTTTTTCGGCATGGGTGTTTCTGGTGGTGAAGAAGGCGCGCGCCGCGGCCCAAGCATGATGCCGGGCGGCGATAAGGATGCCTATAATGTAATGAAGCCCATTTTTGAGGCCATCGCTGCCAAGGTAGATGGTGCTCCTTGTGTTACGTATATTGGCCCCGGAGCTTCCGGTCACTTTGTTAAGATGGTGCATAACGGAATTGAATATGGCCTGATGCAATTGATTGCGGAGTCGTATGAGATCATGAAAACCGGGCTAAAAATGGATAACGATGCTATTGGCGCTGTCTTCACCAAATGGAACGAGGGAAGGTTGAAATCGTTCCTGATAGATATTACCAAAGATATTTTTGCCTTTAAAGCACCCGGCACCGATCATCTTTTACTGGATGATATAAAAGACGAAGCTAAAGCAAAAGGAACAGGTAAATGGACCTCGCAAGTAGCCATGGACCTACAGGCGCCGATCCCGACGATCGACTCCGCTGTTTCTATGCGCGACTTATCGAAATATAAAGCATTGCGTGTACAGGCATCCGATTTGTACAGCAAAGATGCGCCGGTACTAAATGTGGATACTGATGCATTTCTATCCGCTCTGGAGCAGGCATTTTATTTTACCATGATCATTAGCTATGCACAGGGCATGCATATGCTCGAACGGGCTTCTGAAGAATTTAAGTACGACCTTAAACTTGGTGAAATAGCCAAGATCTGGCGTGGTGGCTGTATCATCCGCTCGGCATTTTTAAATGACATTTTCAATGCGTACGAAAAGAACAGCAAACTTGAACACTTGCTGCTTGATCAGCATGTTCACGACCTGGTAAGTGAAACAGTACAAGGCGCCAGGACAGTTTTATCTGCAACAATTGCAGCAGGCATAGCGGCGCCGGCATTTACGGCATCATTAAGTTATTTTGATAATTTCCGTACCAAAAGAATGCCGTCAAACCTTACCCAGGCGCAGCGCGATTATTTTGGCGCTCATACCTATGAGCTGATCGGGAAAGAAGGCGTATTCCATACACAATGGGTAGAAAAGATATAGATGGCTACAAAAAACCAAAAAATGAACTCTAGCATAAAAACAGAACCAACTGTATTTATAATTTTCGGTGGTACCGGCGACCTGACTTCGAGGAAAATTGCCCCTGCCCTTTATAATTTATTTTTGGATGGTTGGTTGCCTGCGCAATATTCCATCATTGGAACGGGCCGTACCAAGTTTTCTGCCGAACAATTCAGCGAGAACCTGTTAAAAGATATTAACCAGTTTTCGCGCAGCGGCAAGGCTGACCCGAAAAAATGGGAAGAGTTTTCGAAGAACATCCACTATCAGGTTTCGGATATCAATGATTTTGAAACCTATAAAGAATTTGGAAAACGGGTAGAAGAGCATAACACCGAATGGAAAACACAGGCCAACGTGATTTACTACCTCGCGGTATCGCCAAATTTCTTCCCGATCATCGCCTCCAATATTTCCAAAGCAAAATTAGCTGAAGACCCCGACCGGGTAAGGATAGTAATTGAAAAACCATTCGGGCACGACCTTGAAACTGCCAAAGAACTGAATAAATTACTTTCGGGTATTTTTAACGAGTGCCAGATCTACCGTATTGACCATTACCTTGGCAAGGAAACTGTGCAGAATATTATGGCTTTCCGTTTTGCCAACTCCATTATGGAACCGTTATGGAACCGTAACTATATTGAGCACGTGCAGATCTCTGTTACCGAGCAATTGGGCGTTGAAGAACGCGGCGATTATTACGATGGCGCAGGCGCTATGCGCGATATGATCCAAAACCACTTATTGCAGTTGCTTTGCCATATTGCCATGGAACCACCGGTTAGCTTTAATGCCGATGAGGTGCGTAATCGTAAGGTAGATGTTTTAAAAGCCATGCGCCGGTTTGGGCCTGATGATGTGCGGATGTCTGCCGTACGGGGTCAATATGCCAGCGGATGGATGCAAGGCAAAGAAGTGCCCGGCTACAGGGAAGAGCCCAAAGTTGACCCGGAATCAAATACGGAAACGTTTGCTGCTGTTAAGTTTTTTGTAGATAACTGGCGCTGGCAAAACGTACCTTTTTATGTGCGCACAGGCAAACGCATGCACCAGTCTGCGTCAGTAATTACCATACAATTTAAGGATGTACCTCACCTGATCTTCCCTACCGAAGCAGCTGAAAGCTGGCAGCAAAACAGGCTGATCATCAGCATCCAGCCCGAAATGAGCATCCGTTTACAGGTGCAGGCCAAACGCCCGGGTTTGGATATGGTGCTGAATACGGTGGATATGGTATTTGATTATAAGGGCACTTATACCACACAGCCGCCCGAGGCTTATGAAACCCTGATACTGGATACCATGCTGGGCGACCAAACGCTGTTTATGCGCGGCGACCAGGTAGAAGCTGCCTGGGAATTGATCATGCCGATTTTAAGTACATGGCAAACTAAAAAGAGCTTAAACTTTCCTAATTATTCAGCTGATTCATGGGGCCCTGAGTCTGCTGAAGCGTTGATTGCAAGGGATGGTTTTAACTGGTTTACGTTGCCGATAAGCAAAAAGTAGTTAATTAGAGATTAGATACTGGAGATTAGGTAGAAGTATTACCGGTAAAGCGAAGGAGCATCTTTCGGACTTTACTGACTTTTCCAACTTTCGGACTTAACTAATCTCTAATCTCTAATCTCTAATCTCCAACCTCTAATCTCTAACCCCATGGAACTAAATATTTTTAATAACGAAAACGAAGTGCTTGCTGCCCTGGCAGCGCACTTTGTTAAAGTTGCAAACGAAGCCATTGCTGCAAAGGGTAAATTTACCGTAGCCTTGTCGGGCGGGAATTCGCCTAAAAAACTATATGAACTGTTGGCCTCTGCCTATGAAGACAAGCTGGAATGGGATAAGGTTTATTTCTTTTTTGGCGATGAACGCAACGTGCCGCAAACCGATAAGGACAGCAATTACCTGATGTCCAAAAATGCGCTGTTTGCGACGCTGCTGATTGATCCTGACCATATATTCCCGGTAGATACCAGCCTTGGCCCTAAAGAGGCTGCCGCAAAATACCAGGAAGTGATTGAAGATTTTTTTGATGAAGATGAATTAAGCTTCGACCTGGTGTTGCTGGGTTTGGGAGACAACTCGCATACCGCTTCTTTGTTCCCTTTTACCCCGGTTTTACACGACAGGCTGCCTGGCGTAAGCGAAGTTTTTTTACCCGATCAAAATGTTTACCGCATTACCATGAATGCGCCGCTCATCAATGAAGCCAAACACATTGCCTTTTTGGTTTACGGCGAGGGCAAGGCTGTTGCGGTGCATCATGTACTGGAAGACGACGAGGATATTGAAGAATACCCAGCTCAGCTGATTGAACCAATCGTAGGCGAAATTGAATGGTTTATGGATATAGCGGCGGCAGCACTGCTTGAAAATATTTAAATTTTTTATTCAGGGATTTGGGCGATAAGCCATTGTGCTACGTCGTTTGCCGCCTTATCATTTTCAAACCCCTGCGGTAAACGCCCATTGGTATATTCGTTATAAAACCATGGATCGCCAACGGCAAAAACCGTCCCTTTACCATATTTAGCAATGGCGATGATGACCGCGCCATTGCTGTTTTTTAAACCCGCTTTAGCCGGAAGGCGGATGCCGATTGAACAAACATCCTTCATAAATATTTTATGGGCGGTCTTAAAGATAGGGTTCCCGGTAGTAACAACCGCGCCGTCATCAAAATGCTCATCATTAATCACATGGTTTTGCAAATCATCATTAAAATGCATTCCGAACTTAGCCGCCAGGTTATTAAAATGCGGCAATTCAACATTAGCGCTGTCATTCGCCATCAATAATAATACACCACCATTTTTTACCCAGGCGGCTATTTGTCCGGCATCAATTGCCTCAATATAATTAGGGTCGGGGCTTTCTTTTTTTGTATCCGGGTCAACTATTATATAAATAGCAGTTCCCTTTAAATTATTTAATGTTGGTGCTGCACCAAGTGTGTCCAAATGGGCGCCTGCTCTTTTAAAAGCATCGCCAAAAATGGAAAATCCGGTGTTTGTTTTATCTTCCCATGTATAATGATACCGCTGCGTTTTTCCTGAAGCCGTTTGATGCACCTCGTGATTAAAATAATAATCAAGCGTAACCTTCTGTGCCCTGGCACCAAAGACACCGACCACTAAAAACAGCCCCGTAATGATATTGTGTTTTAGTCTCATTATAGGCCAAATTAGCGATATCCATCCTCTCTGCCAAAATTTATGACATAGGACACAGAGAAATCGCTTTTAAAGAGGAGGCTCCTGTGGAGCCTTCAAAACGATACAAATTTTTTCTATAGACAGGCCGCTCCTCCGGAGCTAATAATAACGTACCTGTCAGACTCCGGAGGAGTCCCGTGTTTATAGAAAAATAAAATTGAAAATTATGGCTCCAGGGGAGCCTCCTCATAGTCGTTTTATTTTAAAAGCGATTGCCTGACATAGGACACCTTTAATCTATTACTTTGGAATTTGTTCGGGTTTAATAATTATCCCCCCACTTAAAACTACATCACTTAAAAAACCCGAACAAATTCCTTTTATAACTACTGTTGAATCTGCAGAACCCAATGTTATGCCTGGCTTTAAAGTGCAAAAAACGTTCGCAAAAGCGTCTCCGCTCTTTAAGGTTACCGTTGTATTACCCGCCTGGTCTGCTTTTTTTGACAAAATGGTGCCTGTTACCTGTACCGCTTTGTTTAAATATCTGGTATTTGCGGCTTTCTCGTTGGTTTGATAATCCTTTACGATTTGAACCGACGTAACATTGATAGCGTCTTCATTTACCACATCCCGGTGGTGTGACTCCGAATAGGGGAAAACGTAATACCACACCCCAAAGCCACCAACTAAAATGACAGCCAATGCAATTAATATGATCTTCTTTTTCATTTTGTAATATTTATTGATTGTGTTTAACTACAGTAAATACCCTTGAAATATTAAAGCCTAAATGGATGCCGCCATTGCTCCACTGGCTGTTGGTTTGGGTAATAAAGCTACTTTCGTTTATGCCGGTTGAATTGGTGAAAAAGAACTGGAATACGTGCCCGCCGGTTTCAATATCGAATCCCAGCGACATAGCGTCGTAGGTGCCCTGGAACTTTGTAACCTGGTAGTAATATTCGCCGGTAAAGTTCACCCTTTTGGACAGTCTTATTCTAAAACCGGTCCCGACAGAATAAAGATCGTTTGGCGTTGCTTTTGTCGGCACGATATTGTAATGAACCATTGTAGGAACAAACTGGAGCGAAAAATAGTCGCCAAATTTGCGCGCAATGATCAGTTGATTTGTAAAATTGAAATGATCAGAACTGTTGATTGCATACACTGTTGGCTGGTCTTTTATCGTCCGCCAAACCGCGTCCGAACTCAGGCTCAGTGATATGGGCATAGCCGCTCTGCCGGTAGACTGCCTCAGAATCCTGAATTTGTAAAAGCCATCAAACTCTTTGTTGTAAGTGCTGCGGCCGATACCAACTTCAAGCCTGTTACTGATGCCATAGTCTAACCCTAAACGCATGGTTGCCTGGTCGAGGCCGTAAAAATTATAGGACCCGGTATTTACCAAACCAAACCGGTGAGAGATTTTCACGTCCAAAATACCCGCACCTGTATTTTCAATAGATTGGCTGTTCACAATCCGGGTGGTTTTAAATGTTGAGGTAACAATATCGGTTTTTTCTTTTGCGTCTTTTTTGTCCTGTTCATCCTGCTGTTTAAACAGGTCGACATTTTGCGCCGTTGCAATAACCGGCAAAAAATAAAAACAGGCAAAAAATATAACACCAAATACGCTGCGTATCCGGAGGTGGTTGTGTGTGGTGTTTTTCATTGTTCTGGGTGCAGTTAATTATCGTTTCGTTTGAGTTTAGTTGTTTGGCGTTCCGTTATTGATCCATGCCTGGATAGTCTGGATTTCGCACGAACCTAGTTGTGATCCGCTAAGTGGCATAGCCGGTATTCCGCCGGTACGATTTATAGAATTCATCAGTTGCCCGTTAGTAACATATGCTTTTACAGTATTGTAGTTATCCAGGGCAATACCGCCCCCGGCAACCGCGCTTCCGCTATGGCAGCTGTAGCAATTCGAGCTGAGTATCGTTTTTACGGATACGCTATACGTTACGCCTGTTAAATTACACGCAGTTTGGGGGTAAACAAGGTCTGCATGATCATAATAACAACCTGAAGCACATAAAACAAAGAGTATTAATACAAAAATATATCGCATGACATTCAAAATTTATTGAGGACAACCATTGTTTATCCATTTAGTAATTTGTTTAACCTGGCAGCTGCTTAGCGGCCCGGATGGTGGCATATTCATAGCCGGTAAAGCAGATGTATAATTTATGCCGGCCAGGAAACTGGATTTAAGTGAAGTACCTGCCGATTTCGCACTGACATAATCACTCAATACTACGTTTCCGGACCCTGGCGCTATACCATGACAACCATTGCAATAGGTAGAAAATATCTGCGACACGCCGTTACTATAAGTAGTTTTGGTGGTATCGCATGTAGCTGTCGCACATGATGTGTTTAAAGCACCCTGGTTTATCCATTTGGCAATGGTAGCCGTTTGGGCCGCTGTTAATTTCGGCGAGTTGCCCGGCGGCATTGACCCCTTCTGAATCACAGTGTAATACTTGCTTGGGTCTGTATTAAATGGAACAATTCCCTGCATGATATTATTATAGGTAGTTAGGTTCAGATTTTGGTCCTCGCCGTTATTTTTTCCATCGTGACAACCGGTACTTGCGCAATACGTTTGAAATAACGGCAACACATCCGATTGAAAGCAAACAGTGTCTCCTTTAGCAATGGGCCCGCTGCTTGTTTTGTACGGAACCACGCGATCATGTGTACACGAATAGAGTACTGCCACGGTAATGGTTATAATAATTAGTGCCTTTCTCATAAAACAGATTTGTTAAAATCCCGGAACTTTACTTTTTAAAATCGGAGGAAAAGGGTAAATGAATTGATAGTACAAATCTATCAGTACCTATCTTTCCTAAAATGACCCCAGTCATTCCAAATTATGAGATTAGGCAGATTTAAAATGCTCAATATTTAACCTGCGCTCTTATCTGCTTTTATTTTAGTCATAGGCACAGTTAATCGTTATTTCAACTTCGCTGGCTATCTTTTCACCTATGTATAAGCCGGTTATACCGTACTCTTTTATCTTTATTTTAAAGGACCCTGTTATCGTTGGCTTTCCACCGGAAATTGCCATTACTCCGCTGGCAGTAACTTTTTGTGAAACGCCATGCAGGGACAAAGTACCATCAACATTTATAGGATATTTGCCGTCCTTGGAAAAGTTAATGGTCGATGCATTTGTAATAAAACCTTTAAATTCGGCCTTGGGAATTTTGGAGCTTTCCAGGTAGTTTTCATTAAAATGATCTTCCATCAGCTGATTATCAAACCGGAAGCTTTTGATTAACGCGCTAAAAACGATCTGGCCCGTTTTATCCACCATTTTACTGTCAACCTGGTTATTAGTGGCGGCAACGTTTTCAAGCGCCGTACTGGCATTAAATCTTATCTGCCCGGTTTTGGTGGCATATATTTTTTGTGCGTGCAGGGTTAAACTTACACTTGCAAGCAAAAGGAAAAAAACTAATCTGTTCATATTTTTAAGTTTAATTGTTTGGTGTTCCGTTATTGATCCATTTCTGAATCGTTGATATTTCGCAGGAGCTTAATTGTGAACCGCTCAGGGGCATCGCCGGGATGCCACCCGTATGATTGATCGAGTTCATCAATTGTCCGTTGGCTACATATTTTTTTACAGCGTTATAATTATCCAATACCACACTTCCACCAGCCGAAGCATTACCGCTGTGGCAGCTGTAACAGCTGGCATGAAGAATCCCGGTTACCGACACACTGTAAGTTACTTTTGTTAAATCACACGTCGTTTGGGGGTAAACCAGGCCGGCATGGTCATAATAACATCCTGTCATACCCAGCAGCAGGAGTATTAATACAAAAATATATCGCATGGTTCTTTTTGCTTATTGCGGACAACCGCTGTTTATCCATTTAGTAATTTGTTTAACCTGGCAGCTGCTTAACGGGCCCGATGGTGGCATGTTCATTAATGAGCTGGTTGAGGTATAGTTTATCGCATTCAGGAAGGTGGCTTTAAGCGAAGTTCCGGCTGATTTGGCGCTATTGTAATCACTTAGCACAACATTTCCCGAACCCGGCGCCACACCGTGACATCCGTTGCAATAGGTTGCAAAGATTTGGGAGATCCCGTTTGTATAAGTCGTTTTTGTTGTATCGCAGGTACCTGTTATTGCACAAGAGTTGTTCAAGGCCCCCTGGTTGATCCATTTTGCAATGGTGGCCAGCTGTGTCGAAGTGATCTTCGGCGAGTTTCTTGGTGGCATTGAGCCGTCCTGGATGATGGTATAGAACCTGCTTTGCCCCGGATTGAACGCAACTATCCCCGCCATTATATTGGCATAGGTGGTCAGGTTGAAGTTATTGTCCTCACCATTTGATTTTCCGTCGTGACAGCCTGTGCTTGCGCAATAAGTTTGATACAACGGCAGTACATCTGTTTGGAAACATACCGTATCACTTGGGGACGGGGTTCCGCCGCCGCCGCCACCGGTCCCGCCGCCGCCACCGGTCCCGCCACCTCCGCCAGTATTGGTTTTTGGTACCGGAGTGAGGTGATCATGGGTGCACGAAAATATCCCTGCGATTATTAACGCCAGAATAATAATAATTGACTTTTTCATTAAAGTTGATTTTTTATAATTGCTTTTCATTAGTTGCTCGTTAATGTCAAAACCTAACTACCATATACTTTTCTGTAGTGCCGTCCGAAAGAAAAGCTGTCCGGCTTCAGGCAAGTTTCTTTGGTAACAACATTGTTGATTTGTAATAACAATGTTACACTTCAATTTAGTAGTTGAAATGAAAAACGGGAGGTTTGTAAAAAAAGTATGTTTTTTATGAAAAATATTTAATTTAATATAAATACAATCAAAAACGGCCAACGCGCTGGCCTTAATTGATTTTGAGTGTATTCTGAGGGAATTCTGAGGAAATTCTGAAGCTGCTGTGGTTGTTTTTAAACACAACTATTTAAAATATATCAATAAAATAAATTAATAATATGCATTATACCTATATAAACAGGGATATTATCGCATCTATATTATTATTTATAATAATATACTATTTAACCTCAAATGTAAAGTACCCGCTTCCCGGCTCGCCATTAGGGGTAAGGCCTTGTATAACGCCAACGTACGTGCCAGGCTCGTCAGATGTGTAAAAAGATATACCATCTCCTCCTGCATGCTGTTTTACTGATGGCGTCCAATACAGCAGGTTCCTGAAATCCGGCAGCCTGTTGGCGGTCCGGGCTTCGGTATCATAAACCGGGGAATAAAATTGCCGTTTGATTTGCATGCCTTCATAATCAACCACTATGGCCCTGGGGTTAAGCTCAACACCGCCAAGGTCACCCTTGTAGGTTGTAAAACTAAATATTCCTTCTTCGGTAGATGGGCCATAATAATACCTGAAAGGCACCACCTCCAGTTTTCTAACCTTTAACGGATCTACGGTAAATACCTTATTCATATTAAACACAGGGATACCGTCAAGCAAAACCAGCGGGTCGCTATCTAAAAATCCCTTATTATTTAAAACCTTAATGTGAAAATACCCTCTTGTCTTTACAATATTATCCTCCGACACATATTCACGTAAGTCTTCTTCCATTGTAGTAAAACGCGTAAAATCATCCAGTTTGTAGGTTTTAAAGGGCTTTCCATAAAAGGCACTGCTGTCAACGTGCGGATCATAATAGCGCTTTAACATATTGCCCGAGTAAATATTCAAAACCTGGATGCCAATACTGTGGTCTTTTAATGCATTTGCCTGGCCGCTGTTAAATTCAAATTTGGGGAGCGCCGTTTTGGTGTACTGTTCGGAGAAGGGGCTTAATATATCGATACGATAGGTACTGTCTATCAATTCATTTGTTTGTGCAATAACCTCGCCGGTACCATAAAAATCCTTTGTTTCGTACAATAAGCGTCCGGATGAATCGCTTTGGGATGTATAAAGCTGCACTCTTTTTCCGGGTACCCCAAGGTACGTCATTATGTTTTTAGCGGGAGTGCCATTCTCGGAATTAACTATTTTTGCCGTGATGATATGTCCGGTATATTCAGGCAGGAAATTAAAGGCAGCGGCCCGGTTTTCCAAAACATCTTTCCATTGAAACCGCCGCCAGCCTTGTGTGAGCATCAGGTTATCCAGCGCCTCATCCGATTCAGCATTTACATTACTGAAATAATAATCCGGCGACTCAATACTGCCTTTCAAATCTGAATTTAACCATAAATAGCTAAAAATATTACTGCCGTCGATGGCCTGTAATGAATCAACCCGGTAAACCGACATCGACATATCTGCGTTTAATGCTTTGCCTGCAGGATCTTTAGCCTGCACGTTAACGGTCACTTTTTTGCGCAACCCGTATTGCCGCTGATCAGCGCCCGCAGCGATCAATAATTGTTGCGCCGGACGTTTAAAATACAGCCGCTCGCAAACCGGTTGTCTTGCATTATTAAAAACTGTAATATGTGAGATACCTTCCCCCAAATCGCTTTTGTTGATACTAAAAACTGCGCTGCCATTATTAACCGCAGCGCTTTCAGCAATCTTTACTGTTTGGCGTGTGTGAACAAAAAGATAAATATTACCACCCACATTTTCATTGTCTTTTACGTTAACCAATAACCGTCCCGATGCGTTGTCAGTCAACGACATCACGTACCCCTGGCTGTTAGCGGCTGGAATGTCCTTTGTAATCGGCGGGTTTCCATCTATTTTTATAATCGCCTTATAAAAATTTCTTTCTTCAGGGGTAAATAAAAAACTGCCCATACCGAATTTTAAGGATTTAAACCGTGCCACTGTATCGTTTTTTTGGTCAACAATAACGCCGCTCAGATCAGCGCCTTTGCCATTTTGCCCAACCGCCTTAAACGCCACTTTACTTTTAATACCATTTACCAGGTTGCCGCCCTCCGGGAAGAAATTGATATCATAGGCCCCCACATTTTCTTTGGCAATTGCTTCCAGCGATTTTAAAGGATTAACAAAGGTGATTAGTTTCTCAAAGTAGAAATCGGGACCAAAATTTTTCATCCAGCTGGTATAAGCCCTCAATTTATAATTTCCGTTACTTACCGAAACCGGGATATATAAAGAGCCATCACCCGAACCATTTTTCATAGCAACCTTAGCCTCTGCAATCCGGCTTTGATTATTATCCAGAATTTCAATATAAACAACCTTACTCAGGTTAAGTGGCTTATGGTCGTTGCCATCAACGCAATAAACTTTAAACCATAAAATTTCGCCCGGCAGATAAACGCTTTTATCTGTATGAACATATATTTTCTCAAGCAATGAATTTTGCTTATACAGATTAAAGCTATTTTGAACCTCCTGTATCACCTGTGCCCTGCTGTTTTGCATAAGCATAAAAAGCACGAGCACTAATCCTATAGCGCGGCTGTTTTTTGTAATAATTCTCATATCAGGTTGGTTTAATAGTGTAATTTATTTAAAATTCTTTAATATTTTCATTTTATTAATATATCCAGTAAGGAGGAACTGTTTGTGTGCCCCTTAATGTACAATCTGCACAAATCGAACTTGTATATGTCGAACCACTCATTGGTACAAAGTCATTAGGCTGCGGGATTAAAAAACCGGGCCCCTGACTGCCATCTGAATCAATCTGGCATGTATAAGGGTAGGCAGGCTTCCATAAATCAGGGAGATTATTTCGACTGATGAATATCCGTTTTGATTGCACGGTGCAGGCGCTTATATAACCAATCACCGGCTCATTCGGGTTATTGACATTGTGAATATTGCCTTTAATTTGGGAAGGTTCAGCATCAAAAATACTCCCTAATTGTTCGGTGTTCTTTTTAAGATTGGTCCAAAAAGTGTAAGCATCCGGGGTTAAAGCATATTCTCTGAGCAGCATACTGTATTGTAACTCAACTTTTTCAGATGTAGACGAAATTACTGTTAAAGGATTTTGATAAATAATGTTGTTTTGTAATTTGGCCGACGAAGCCAAAACAATATCGCTGGATGAGTCGCTCGCAAAACAAAAGAAACGCCATTGATTTGGTTGCCGCTCGACAATAGAAGATCCATTAGAAATGAACAACGAAAAATATGCTGCATGAAATCGCCATGTTTCACTATATTCCCACCTGTAGTAACGCGTACTGCTATTCGAATTATGGGTATTAACATAAATTTGAAGCCCCGTATCCGGAACACTTACGATATTATAGCCAACACTGTCAATAGGCGGCGTAATATTTACCGGGACAAAATCCGATAAATACTGCTTGTCGTCAAGCGTTTTTATTCTTAACCGGTACTGATGGGAGGCATCAAGATTTAAGCCCGGCGCGCCATATTTTCCGGCAGTAATTTCTGTTAACGGGTAAATGGCATTTTGGTCGCTTTCAACGGTAAGCGTAGCCCCGCTAACCGGATTGGTGGTAATTTTACTGGAAATATTTACCGTGCGGCTCAACTTTATAATTGTTGAATCAGCGCCGCTATTAATCACACCTTCCACCACAAGGTAGCTGCCGTCACCAGCAACAGGCGGCGGGTTATATGGTTTTTTACATCCCATAATCACACTTATTAGTATCAATATGCGGGCAGTTCTCTTCATCTCTCATCATTTCCAAAACGACGGTTGTTTATTGGTACCCCTCAATGTACAGTCAACACACGACGGCTCAGATGCGGTATACGCTATCGGCGGGCTCCCCGGTGGCGAAATTGCCTGAACCGGTATTTCCGGGTACGTGGCGCCTTTATTGTAATTAATGTGCTGGTCAACCTGGTTAATTGGGATGGTGGATCCTTTTGGTGTATACGCATAATAAAAAGTATCAAGCTTACAAGTCGGATCATTCGGCGTATCTGCCCAGGCCGGTAGTTGCTGGTTGGCAATAAATATCCGCGCGCTTGCAACGCTTCCTACACTAACATAGCCTATTACAGGTTCTGATGGGTTGGTAGTTGAATGTATGTTACCGTTGATTTGTGAGGGCTGTGCATCAAAAATACTGCCCAGCTGTTCTGTATTCTTTTTCAGATTCTGCCAGAAAGAGTAGGCCTCCCCGGTTAAAGCATATTGCTTAACAAGGATGCTATATTTCGAACTCAATTTTTCAGAGGACGACGGGATGAAAATAATCGGATTATTAACAATTACATCGCTGGCAAGTTTTGCCGAAGAGTTTAAGATAATAGTACTCGACGCCGTACTTGTCCAGCAGGTATAAATTTGGTCTGTAGTATAATCCCTGGCTAAAACGGTATCGCCGTTTGATTTAAAAAAGGAATCGAATTGCGAATGGATGATCCATGTTTCCTGGTAATCCCAACGGTAATATTTAGTGTTGTTATTAGCATCGTGGGTATTCGAGTAAATATTTAACCCATCACTCCGGATCGCAAAATTAACACTGTCAATAGGCGGCGAATTTTCTACAGGGACGAAATCCGACAAATATTCCTCATTAGCTGTTTTTATTCGCAGCCGGTATTTACGGTTTTTATCAAGATTTAAACCGTATGCTTTATAAACGCCTATTTGCGTTTCAGACAAAGCATATACTGCCGACTGATCACTTTCAACAGTAAGAACGGCCCCGTTAACCGGATTTAATGTAATATTGCTGGCAATGTTAACCGTATGGCTAAGTTTAATAATTGTGGTGTCAGACCCGCTGTTTACCACGCCCTCTACAACCAAATAGCTATTGGGCGCAGTAATTGTAGGCGGATTGTATAGTTTTTTACAGCCGGTAAATAGTATTAAAATAAATATTGACGTTTTCCAGTTTCTCATTTTTCTTATCTCCAAAAATCCGGTTGTTTATTTGTGCCCCTTAACGTACAATCCACACACTCAGGAGTCGAACCCGTGTGCCCGATGATCGTTCCTAATTGTTGATTCCAGATAGCCACTACGGGTATTAACCTGTTTTTATATAGATTTCCTTTATTATAATTAAAGTATTCATTTTCCTGGTTCAGCGGCACAGTTGCCCCCGGCGCATACCAGGAAAGAAATAAAGTATCCAGTTTGCAGTTACTAAAAGCGGGTGGCGACGCCCAGCCGGCCGGGACGTCCTGGTTTTTTATAAATATTCTTTTACTGGTAACTGTTCCGGCACTGATATAGCCTATCACCGGTTCGGGAGGGCTGGTTTCCGAATGGATATTTCCCTTCAACTGCGAGGGTTGCGCGTCGAAAATACTTCCCAGCAGCTCTGTATTTTTTTTAAGGTTCGCCCAAAAAGTGTATGCATCCGCGGTTAATGCATATTGCCTTACCAGGATACTGTAAGCGCTGTTAGTTGGCGCCGATTGCGCAGCAACAATACTGTATTTCGCACTTAATTTTTCTGATGCGGAGGATACAAAGGTAACCGGGTTGTTGCTGATCACATCTTTGTGAAGATGTGAAGATGATGCTATGTTTATACCGCTGGCCGTATCGCTGCGCCAGCATTGATAAACTTCATCATTCATCAAGTTCCTGTCAATTACCGAATCGCCGTTTGATTTATAAAACGAATAATAATTGGAATGGATGATCCAGGTTTCACGGTAATCCCACCGGTAATAATGCGTGTTATTGTTTGGATCGTGGGTGCTCACATAAAAACGGACCCCATCGTTTTCAAAAGTGCTGCTAACGGTATCAATGGCTGGTGAGTTAGCAACGGCAACAAAATCCGAATGATAAATTTCGTTCGCTGTTTTAATCCTCAACCGGTATTTGCGCGTATTATCAAGATTCAATCCTGCAGATACATAGTAGCCACCGCCTGTACCTGTTAATTGAAATGAGGCGTTTTGATCACTCTCAACAGTAACAACGGCATCCAGCTCAGGGTTAAGGGTAAATTTATTTGAAATATTAACGGTACGGCTGAGTTTGATGACGGTTGAATCTGAGCCGGTATTGATCTGCCCTTCCACAACAAGGTAATTGCTGTTTGAATTAACAACAGGCGGATCATATGGCTTTTTACAACTAATTATTATCATGGCTATCAATATCAGCTTTTCCGGGTTTCGCATTTTTTATTTCCAAAATACCGGTTGTTTATTTGTCCCTCTTAATGTACAATCAACACATTCCGGCTGTGCTCCTGTATGGCCAACAATCAATTCAGGCCCAATCGGCGGAATAACTATAATGGCACTCACGGGTATCAGCGCATCTTTCGGGTTGGCCAGATAGTGGTAATTGAAATATACGTTTTCCTGGTTAATGGCCACCGTTGCGCCGGGCGGCTTGTATTGCAAATAAATAGAATCAAGACTGCAATTAGGGTAAGGTTGTGCAGGCACCCAGCCCGGCAGTTGTTGATCTGTAATAAAAATTCGTTTACGCGTAACGGTGCCCGCGCTTACATAACCAATAACCGCTTCAGAAGGATTTTTGGCTGAATGGATATTCCCGTTTATTTGTGACGGCTGGGCATCAAATATGCTCCCTAATTGTTCGGTATTGGTTTTTAATATTTGCCAGAAATTATAGGCATCTGCTGTTAAAGCATACTCTCTTACAATAATGCTGTATTTTGTTCCCAATTTTTCCGACGTGGATGAAACAAATGTGAGCGGGTTATTTGTTATAATATTTTGCGACAATTTAGCCGACGACCCAAGGATAATTGTACTTGAAGTATCATTTCCCCAGCAATTATACACCTCGTTTGCCGGAAAAACCCGTTCCGCTACGGTGTCGCCATTGGATACATAGCCTGATTGATAATAGGAATGAAAAACCCAAGTTTCCTGATAATCCCAACGGTAATATTGGGTATTGTTTAAAGGGTCGTGGGTACCTACGCTAATTTGAATACCTTTACTTTCAACGTTAAAACCAACCGTATCAACCGGAGGCGCGTTTACTACCGGCACAAAGGCGGATAGGTATTCGTCATCCGCCGTTTTTATTCTTAATCGGTATTTCCGGCTATTATCAAGCGTTAAACCACCAATAGCATAGCTGCCTTTCCCGGTTTCTGTTAATGCGTAAATTGCTTTTTGATCACTCTCAATCGTCAAAACAGCGCCTGAAACCGGGCTTAAAGTTATTTTGCTGGCCAGATTTACTGTATGACTAAGCTTAAAAATGGTAGAGTCAGGGCCATTATTGATCACACCTTCAACCACAAGGTAACTTCCCGGCGCTGCAATTGCCGGTGGATTATAAAGTTTTTTACAGCTAAAAGAAGCGACCATAAGTATAAAATAAAGAAATCTATGATGATAACTCATAGGGGGGTTAAAACCTTATATTATAATTGATAAATGGTATGGGGGAAGCAAATATGGATAATTTATACCCGCTGATCACCCCGCTTTGTTCTGTGAAAAAAGTTGAATAAGCGTTTTGGCGGCCGGTTAAGTTATATACACCAACCGTCCATGAATTATGCGTTTTTTGATGTACCCTGTGATTTCCTTCAATATTTATGGAAAAATCAGACCTGAAATAATCAGGGATCCGGTAAGCGTTACGGTCAGAATAGAATACTCTTTCCGACCCGGCATATTCGTATTTCGCTATGGGTAAAGTAATTGGCCTGCCTGTGCTGTAGGCTACGTCCAACGATACACTATAACGGTGGGTAAAACGATAATTACCTGTAAAATTAAAGGAATGAGGCTTGTCATAATTTGCAGGATACCAGTTGCCTTCATTTATCAGCTCACCAGCATTAGGATCATCCTGTTTAAGGAAGGTGCGCGAGTAGGTATAGCTGATCCATCCGTTTAATTTACCTGCCGTTTTTTTAAGCAAAAATTCTGCGCCATAGGCTTTGCCTTTGGTGTTAATCACATCCTGCTCAATATGCTGGTTTAATAAAAGCACAGCGCCGCTTTTATAATCAAGGTAATTTCTCAGCCGTTTGTAATACACCTCAACAGACATTTCGATAGTGTTTTGTTTCGCATTCTGAAAAAGGCCAAGGGATACCTGGTCACCGCTTTCAGGTTTTATATTCGGATCGCTTAATTTATAAACGTCGGTGGGCGAAATAGATGTTGAGTTTGACAACAGGTGGATATACTGATGCAAAGTATTATAACCCGCCTTAACTGAAAGATTATCATTCAGCAGGTAACGGGCCGATAACCTGATATCAGGCGCCGCATAAGTATTGATGATATGGCCTTTACTAAAAGCTGTGCTATCTAAAACATTACCCGGCTCCCTGGGTAAATTAGGCGCATAATTATCTACAGTTTGCGGGCCCAGGTAATTGTAAATATTAAACCTTACACCGGCGCTGATTGAAAAATTAGTGCTTACATCGTATTTATCGCCAAGGTACAATGCACTTTCGAGCGCCTGTTCAGGCGCTACAACTTGAGGCAGCACCAATGACTGGGCTCCAAGGGGTTCAAAAGTACCGGGGTTGATGTTGTAAAGGATGGAATTTAATCCAAAATCAATGGTATGCTTATTATTCAAATAATAGGTAAAATCTGCTTTGAAATTCGATTGGTTGATGTTAAAAGCAAGATCATAACCGTTAACAGGATTGGCGGTACTGTTTATATCATACTGGTATCTGTCAAATCCTCCCGAAATCAAACTAAACAGCTTTGTGCTGTAATTGTGCTTCCATTTAAGGGATACACTTTTATTGCTGTAGGAATAGGTGGTATCGCTGTTCAGTTTAAACTTGTCATTACTAATATAGCTGGAGAGATAAATATTGTTTTTATCGTTGATCTGGTGACTGATATCGAGATTCACGTCGTAAAAAGAGGCTGAACTATGTTTATAAGCATCAGGGAGTAAGTTCAACAGCCAGTTTGAATAGGTAGTACGGGCGCCAAATATAAATGAGGTTTTATCTTTTATTATCGGCCCTTCCACGTTAATGCGACTGGTTAATAAACCGATACCTGCTGACCCGGTAAATATTTTCTTATTCCCTTCGCGATTGGTTACTTCCAGTACAGATGAAAGCCTACCGCCAAATTTTTCGGGGATACTGCTTTTATACAGCTCAATATCTTTAACAATATCGGGGTTAAAGGCCGCAAAGAATCCAAAAAAGTGTGCAGGATTATAAATAGTAGCGCCATTCAGCAAAATCAAATTCTCATCTGCCGAACCACCTCTAACATTAAACCCTGTTGTGGCCTCGCCTACCGAGGTAACGCCTGGCAGGGTCAAAATCACTTTTAAAACGTCAGTTTCGCCAAATGCGGTAGGAATCTGCTTAATGTTCTTTATGTCGAGCCGGGTAACGCCCAATTCCACACTGCGTACATTGGCTACCTTATCGGCTGATATTTTAACTTCCTTCAAACTGTTTACCTGTTCCTGCATTTCAATGATCAACTTCCCATCATTATAAAGAACGGTCTGGCGCCGTGTATCACGCATGCCAAGCCCGCGTACATTTAGTGTATGCCTGCCACGCGGCAGCGTTATGGTAAAATACCCGAACTGGTCGGTAGCTACGCCTGTTTTTGTGTTGGCTACGTAAATACTTGCCCCAACTACAGCCTCGCCCGATTTGATGTCGCGCACATATCCGCTTAAAGTTGCATTACCTGGTTTTATGGTATTTGTCCGGGTGCCTATTTCATAAAGCTTATTCTCTGTAGTGGCATCCGGCACATTTTTGTCTTTATCATCGGTGTAGTCGGCAACTGCCGAGGTTTGTGTATTGCTTGCCGTGGCGATGGTAATAAAACCCGGCGCAAGATCCGTTTTGATCTGCCTCCCCTTGGTAATAAAAACCTGTTGCGAAGAAGTTATAGCGTAATGATAATTGGTATTCTTAAATGCCGCATACAAAATACTCTCCAATGGTTGTTCAGTTATTTGCAGGGTTACCCGTAAACTGTCAAACTGCGTCGGATCGTAATAAAAATGGGCGCTGCTTTTAGATTCAAGATCAGCGGCAAATTGTGCAATGGTAGCCTGTTGAAAGTTACAACTGATCAATTTTATATTTTTTTGCTGGGCCAGGGCGGTTTGTAAAAAAAACAAAAAGCAAAGGCTGATAAGGTATGTTTTTCTCATGTTATTTAGATATTTGGTCATAATAAGATGCTATTTTGACCATAGCCTCTTCAGGTTCCCTGCGAAAATTTATTTGACTTGCTCTGATATATTGCTGCACCTGTTTCCTTTTATCTTTTAAAACATCAAGCATCGAACTTTTGCTGCTGATCTCGTAGTAAACATTATTTTTCCTTATATAATAGCTTTTTACAGGATTAAAATACGACTCGATTGTAGTTTGTCCCGCAGTAGTCTGAATGTTTTTTGATCTTTTAGCCAGCACCTGTGTTTTGCCGTTATACAATTCATCATAATAACCAGATTGTAAGATGGTATTATTCGCCAGCGTGTCGGCATCTATGTTTACAAAGTGATGGTCTAAATAATCAAAGCTGGTCACCTTCTCTTTAACCAATGCGAACTTGGTGAAATGATTATAAAGCAAAACAACTACCTGATCGCTGTAAATATCATACAACATGGGCACCTGGCTAAACGTTATCCCATTATAATTAACAACACCCGGTGTGAATGCCTTTACGTCTGAAAAGTATGCGTTCCCGGTTATTATCGGGTCATAATAGGTGTATTCGGTACCGTTATACAAGGATGATTGTTTTCCGATAGAAGCATAAAATAACGACAACGTGCCATTCAAAGCGCCTTGCTGCGAACTGCTATCGGGTTTAGCTTCCTGTGAAAAAGATTTTTTGCTGACGATAAGGCATAATATACCCCAGATTAAAGGTAAATAGGTCCGTCTTCTCATAATTTAAGGTTAAGCAGGGAAATTACATTACTTTAAGTTAATAATCAATACGTTTCAAAAATTAAATCGCAACAGTGTTGATTTTATTTATTTTTCATTGTAACAATGTTATTGCAGTTGTCAAATGAATTCGAAACGGAGATGTTACCCGATGCTTTTTATAAATTGCAATGATTTATTAACTATTGAATTAAATACAAAACAGAAGAAGAAGAATTTATGAAAGCATTAAAAGTACTTGCGTTATCGCTTTTGGTAATGTTAAGTTTTAGCGTATCCAGAGCGCAACAGGCACCACAAAAGCAGCAGCAACCAAAACAGCAGCATAAGGTTTACCATCAAAAACACCATCAATCCAAACAACGCAGCCATCGTAAGAAACAACACAGCAGCAGGCACAAAAAACATTATGGGCGAAAACACCGCGCCCGTGTCCTTAAGCATCGCCGCCACAGCATACATCAAGCGAAGCGAAATAAAAAGAAATAAAAAAAGGCCCGCTAGATTACTCAGCGGGCCTTGCTATATTTTACAGATGCCTGTTACAGCTTCCGTTTTACTTCTACATTTTCATACGCTTCCACAATATCGCCTACTTCAATATTATTAAAGTTATTGATATTCAAACCGCACTCGTAACCGGCGCTAACTTCTTTCACATCATCCTTAAAGCGTTTTAACGAAGCCAGTTCGCCTGTGTAAACTACCACGCCTTCGCGGATAATGCGTATTTTGCTATTGCGGTTGATCTTGCCATCCAGCACCATACAACCTGCAATAGTACCAACTTTGCTGATCTTGAAAGTTTCGCGGATCTCCACATTGGCAACAATTTTCTCTTCGAAAGTTGGTGCAAGCATGCCTTCCATCGCTGCCTTGATCTCGTTGATCGCATCGTAAATGATGGAGTAAAGCCTGATGTCAATTTGTTCCTGCTCAGCCAGTTTACGCGCACTGCCTGATGGCCGAACCTGGAAACCAATGATGATCGCATCTGATGCCGAAGCCAGCAATACATCCGATTCTGAGATCTGCCCAACAGCTTTTGATATGATATTCACCTGGATCTGTTCGGTTGAAAGTTTCAGCAATGAGTCTGACAATGCCTCGATAGATCCATCCACGTCACCTTTAACAATGATATTCAACTCCTTAAAGTTACCTACTGCCAAACGGCGTCCGATTTCATCAAGGGTGATGTGTTTTTGCGTACGTAAACCTTGCTCGCGCTGTAATTGCAGGCGTTTGTTGGCAATTTCACGTGCTTCAACTTCACTTTCAAGCGCGTTAAATTTATCACCTGCAGTAGGCGCTCCCTGCATACCCAATACCTGTACCGGGGTTGACGGTCCGGCCTTTTCAACCCTTTGGCCACGCTCATTGGTTAATGCCTTTACACGGCCGCTATAACAACCTGCCAGTATAGGGTCACCAACTCTTAAAGTACCTGCCTGTACCAGGATGGTGGTAACAATACCACGGCCTTTATCCAGGGCCGCTTCAATTACAGTACCTACGGCGCGTTTATTCGGATTGGCTTTCAACTCGAGTAATTCAGCTTCCAGCAATACTTTTTCTAAAAGCAACTCTACGTTTAGCCCGGTTTTAGCCGATATTTCCTGCGACTGGTATTTACCGCCCCATTCTTCAACCAAAATATTCATGGCTGATAATTGCTCGCGCACCTTATCCGCGTTTGCACCCGGTTTATCAATTTTATTGAATGCAAAGATGATCGGCGCACCGGCAGCCTGGGCGTGGTTTATGGCCTCGCGGGTTTGCGGCATCACGCTATCGTCAGCAGCAATTACAATGATTACAATATCTGTTACCTGGGCACCCCTGGCACGCATAGCGGTAAACGCCTCGTGGCCCGGTGTATCCAAAAACGTGATCTTACCTTTATCGCCGGGCAGTGTTACCTCGTAAGCACCAATGTGCTGGGTAATACCGCCTGCTTCGCCACCTATTACGTTGGTTTTGCGGATAAAGTCGAGCAATGATGTTTTACCGTGGTCAACGTGGCCCATGATGGTAACAATCGGTGCACGTGGGATCAGGTCTGCCGGATCATCGGGTTGGTCAAGGCTGCCTTCTTCGTCCTGTGGTTTTACAAATTCAACCTGGTAGCCAAATTCATCAGCCACAATGCTCAGCGTTTCCGCATCAAGCCTTTGGTTGATAGAAACGAACATGCCCAGGCTCATACAGGTGGATATGATCTGCGTTACAGAAACATCCATCATCGAAGCCAGTTCATTGGCCGTAACAAACTCGGTAACCTTTAATACTTTTGCCTGCAATTCGTTTTCCATTGCCAGTTCTTCTGCAGAAGCAGCAACATCATCACGTTTTTGACGGCGGAACTTGGCACGCTGCGCGAATTTGCCGGATTTACCGGCACCGCTTAACCGAGCTAAAGTTGCCTTTATCTGGTCTTGTATATCTTTTTCTGTAGGTTCTTCTTTCGGCCCGCTGTTTTGAGCTGCGCTCCGGTTCCTGAAATCAGGGCGGTTGCCTGCTCCTGCGTTGCCGCCACCTGGTCCGCCTGCTGGCGGGTTGTTGCCACGGTTCCTGAAATCAGGACGATTACCGCCATGCGGTTGCTGCTGGCCCGGAGGGTTTGCAGCCTGCTGGCCCGGGTTATTACCCGGATGGTTGCCATGGTGATCTTTACGCTTACGTTTGCGTTTATGATCCTGGGCGTTGTTGGTGTTTGAAGACGAAGCTACCGGGTTGCGTTTTGGCGCATCCACCGGTAATTGTATTTTGCCGATAACGTTAGGTCCTGTTAAACGCTCCGCTTTCGCACGGATCACTTCAGGCTCCTGTGGTTCCTCAGGGGCTTCTGCAACTGGTTCGGGTTTTGGTTCAACCTTAACAGGTTCAGCAATAACTTCGGGCGCCTTAACCTCTGCTATTTTAACTTCTTCCTTCGGTGCTTCAGGAATAATTTCTTTCGGCTGTTCTTTTACAGGCTCTGGCTCCGGTTTGGGAGCAATAACCTCAGGTTGAACAACCTCAACTACCGGCGCTTTTACTTCAACAGGTTTTTCAACCGGCTGAACTTTTGCGTTCAAATTATCCAGGTCAATTTTACCAACTACTTTTACACCAGGTAAAGCTTCAGCATGTTCCTCTGCTTTTACAGGTGCAGGTGCAACAGGTTCAACCGGTTTTGGTTTTTCTGCTACAGGAGGGGTAAAATGATGGCCGGTATTTTTAATAAGGATCTCCTCGTTCTCGAAATCTCTCGAACGACGGGTTTCAGCTGGCTTTTCAGGAAAATGCACCGGTTCTTCTTTTCTGATCTTACCGATACTGATCTGCTTTGCTTCTTCCTTAATAATTTTATCTACAGCAAATTCTTTTAAAAGAGCGGTGTACATATCGCCATCAAGCAAGGCCATAGGATGCTTTTGTACCTTATACCCTTTTGTTGCTAAAAAATCAACAATAGTACCGGTCCCGATATTCAGCTCTTTAGCTGCTGTAAATAATTTTATTGACTTGTCTTCTGACATTTATTATATTATATGCTTTCTCTGCTTTTTGTGCAAAAATACGATTTTAATTTTGGTAATAACGATTATTCGAACTCAGCTTGCAGAATTGATAACACATCCTTCACAGTTTCTTCTTCCAGGTCGGTGCGTTTCACTAATTCGTTAACAGTTAATGCCAATACTGATTTGGCAGTATCCAGGCCGATTCGTTTAAATTCATCAATAATCCAGCTATCAATTTCGTCTGAAAATTCTTCTATATCCACATCTTCGTCCTGTTCATCCGCTTCGCGGTAAACGTCGATTTCATATCCTGTGAGCTTACCGGCCAGTTTAATATTATGCCCGCCGCGGCCAATCGCTAAGGATACCTGGTCGGGTTTTAAGTAAACTGCTGCAGTTTTTTTCTCATCATCCAGTTTAATGGAGGTGATTTTTGCAGGAGATAATGCACGCTGGATGTACAGCTGTAAGTTATTGGTGTAATTGATTACGTCAATATTTTCATTTTTCAACTCACGTACGATACCGTGGATGCGCGATCCTTTCATACCCACGCAAGCGCCAACAGGATCAATCCGGTCGTCGTATGATTCAACGGCAACTTTAGCCCTCTCGCCCGGTTCACGAACGATCTTTTTAATGGTGATCAGTCCGTCAAATATTTCCGGTACTTCCATTTCAAATAAACGCTGCAAAAATGCAGGCGCCGTGCGCGAAATGATGATCTTAGGGTTGCTGTTCAGCATATCCACCTTATCAACCACCGCTTTTACCGTATCGCCCTTTTTAAAATAATCGGCCGGGATCTGTTCTGATTTTGGCAGCAATAACTCATTGCCTTCATCGTCAAGCACCAGGGTTTCCTTTTTCCAAACCTGGTAAACTTCCCCGGTTACAATTTCACCCACACGATCTTTATATTTTTTAAAGATCTCGTCCTTCTCCAATTCTAAGATTTTTGAAACCAGTGTCTGGCGTGCAGCTAAAATAGCGCGGCGGCCAAAACTCTCCAGGGTGATCTGCTCAATATACTCGTCGCCAACCTCTAAAGTCGGGTCAAGTGTTCTTGCCTCTGCCAGTTCAATTTCCAGGTCGTCATCCTCACTGAAACCGTCTTCCATCACCTTGCGCGTACGCCAGATTTCAAGGTCACCGTTATCTGTGTTAACAATTACGTCGCAATTTTCATCGGTACCATACTTTTTCCTGATCATGCTTCTGAAAACGTCTTCCAGTACGCTCATCATGGTTGGGCGGTCGATGTTCTTGAAATCTTTAAATTCCTGAAAAGAATCAATTAAATTAATATTGCTCATTTTCTTACTTGAATGATATTATAATTCTTACTTGAATGATATTAAAACTTTTGTTTCTGCTATTGTATTTATCGGGATAACCACCTCAATAACTTCGGCTTTTTTTCCCTTTTCTTTTACTTTTTCTTCTATTACGATGGCATCTTCGGTAATGCTACTTAGTTTGCCCTCTCTTTTGGTGCCGTCGGCCATTTTAATGGCTAAGTTACGACCAATATTTTTAATATATTGCCTGATGAGTTTAAGCGGAACATCCAAACCCGGCGATGAAACCTCCAGGTTATAAGCCGTTTCAATCACATTTTCCTCTTCCAGCTTAAACCCCACGTACCTGCTTATGCCTGCAACGTCATCAATGCCGATGCCGTTATCGCCATCCACCAATATCACCAATTTACCGTTCGGGTGCATTTTAATGTCGACTATAAACAGGTTTGGTTTATCGGCAATCTTCTCTTCAACCAGTTCTTTTACTTTTTTTTCAATATTCACTATCGATCAGATAATTTGATTGATAAAATAAAAGAGGGGACACTCGCCCCCTCTTTTTTAATTCAAATGCAAATGTAATGCATTTTTTTGGGGATTCAAAATGGTTTTTTAGTTGATTAAGTTAGATTGGGTTGTAATAAGTGAGTGGTTGGGTGGATCAGGTTGAAATACGAGCAAAAAAGCTCTTTCAACTCAATCCAATTAATCAACCCAATCAACTAATCCCTAAACACCAGATCCTGATGACTAACACTACCTAATCTCTTTCTCCCCCCGATAAAATCCCAGGGCCTTGTACCTCCTTCAAACTGGTAATAGCGCATAAAATAAGTGTGGCCTTTGGTAAATGGAGTATCGGGCGTAAATACAATAACGTTGTCTTTTACCTGATAGTTGCCTGGTTGAATGGGCTGGTAATCTTTCAGGTCTGTATCAGCAGGCATCCGGTAAACCGGAATGAGGTTTTCCCAAACACCGGGCGATGCATTGCGAGTGACCTCGCCCATAATTGCAGGATCGAGCCCTTTGAATTGGATGGATTGGTTATTGTTTACCAGGCTGATGTGAACGGCTGGGGCTTTGCGGTGTCCGCAGCCAAAGCAAAGTAAAAGGAAGAACAAAGCCTGTCTTTTCATGTTTAAATATCGGCAATAAAGTTCATTATCTAAATCAGCATTTATAGCATCCCAATTCTGAGAATTAATTAGTCACTGTTTAAATTCTTTACCGGGTTTGCAATCGCCGCTTTTACCGATTGGAAACTTATCGTAAAAAGGGCTATAAATATTGCGGCTAATCCAGATGAAATAAATATCCATGCCGGTATATGGATACGGTAGGCGAAATTATCCAGCCAACCACGCATCAACCACCACGAAGCCGGTGATGTTATAATCAGGGCAATAATAATAAGCTTTATAAAATCTTTGGATAACATCAGGGTTATACTTATTACAGAGGCTCCTAAAAGTTTGCGGACGCTAATTTCTTTTTTTCGTTGGGCAATGTTATAAGCCGACAGGCCCAGCAGCCCAAGACATGATATCACGATAGCCACTATTGCAAAACAAATAAACAGTTTACCAAAGCGTTGCTGCGCTATGTATTGTTGATTGTAGGCCTCGTCCGCAAAAAAATAAACAAATGGAACGCCGGGTACCATCTTTTTCCAGGAGGATTCCAGTTTACTTACCGTTGAGCTGACATCAGGTGATGTGATATCAATAGTGATATTGGTTAAATGGTCCGGATCAACCCTTAGCGTTAATGGCTGAATAGTTTCTAAAAACGAATGGTTATGAAAATCTTTGATAACGCCCACGATCTCCCCCTCATGATTTAGTTGCTTAAAGTGTTTGCCAATAGCTTCATTGGCATTATTAAAGCCCAGGCTTTTTAACATCGCCTGGTTGATAAGCATCGACTTCATTGAATCGGCCCGAATCTCTTTATAAAACCCACGCCCGGCGACAACATCTATGCCGAACTGTTTTAAAAAGCTATCATCAATAAAATAAACATCAGTCCTTTGCTGTTGTTTTTCGCCTTTGCTATTTTCAATTATGGTATTGAACTGGTTATTTGCTGTGCCGGGTATAGATGAGGAGCAGCTGACCAATCCAACGCCCGGGATGCCCGCTAACTGCTGTTTTATACCCTGTATGTCGTTATTTACACGTTTGTTGAATTGATAGTCGATTACCAGTTTATGATCTTTTTGAAAACCGAGTTGCTGGTTTTGCATAAAGTTGAGCTGCATATAGACGATGGTAGTGGCCAGGATAAGAAATATCGAAATTGAAAATTGCGCCACTACTAATGAACGCCGTAAAACAAGCCCTGTTCCTGATGAACCTGTTTTTCCTTTAAGGCTGCTGATAGGCTTGAAGCCGGATAAGAACAATGCCGGATATGCGCCCGACAAAATGCCTACGATAAGGGCAAGCAGCAAAAGCCATAAAATATTTTGCCAATTGCCAAAAATGCCATCGGATACAACCGTGCCTGTTACCTGATTAAACAAAGGCGATAACAGTTGTGCAAACAGCAAGGCAAGCAGAAAAGCGATGAAACAAAGCGCCAAAGCGTCCATAAAAAATTGCAATACCAGCTGGTATTTTGATGCGCCAAGCACTTTACGAACCCCTATTTCTTTAGCTCTTTGCAATGAAAACGCTGTTGTGAGGTTAATGAAATTAAAACAGGCTATAAACAATACCAGCAACGCTATTATTGAAATGATATAAACATTGGTAATGCTTCCGCTAGCCGAGGTGCCGGTGCGATGCCCGCGTGGTTTACCATATAAATAAACTTTTTTTAACGGCTCCAATAACAATTGATATTTGAAGGCAGTTTGATCGATATTTGCTTTTACAAAAGCCGGAAGCCTGGCCTGCAACGCAGCCCCTGACTGACCGGGTTGTAACAAAAGATAAGTATAGAATCCAAAACGGGTCCAATTGTTATTCCAGTCTTTGTTAACCAACGTAGTTATGGAAAAAATGATATCGACCCGCAGGTGCGAATTATAAGGGATATCCTTCATTATACCGGTTACCGTGGCTTTTGTTTTTCCGTTAATTGTCAGGGTTTGCCCCAATGGGTCGGCATTGCCGAAGTATTTTTTTGCAGCAGTTTCAGATAGCACCACGTTGCAGGGTGCATTAAAAAGGAGGCTTATTTTACCCCGCAACAGCGGCCATGAAAAAATTTTAAATATGGACGAATCGGCATAGGCTACTTCTTCTTTTATAGGATTGTTTGGATTGCTCTGCAGGATCATATCGTCCATAAAAAAACGGGCCATATCCTTTACTCCCGGAAAGGCCGCTTTTATTGCGGGCCCCATCGGGGTTGAAGCGCTTTCATAGTTGATGCCAGCAGGTGTTTTTACGTCGGTTACAAGCCTGAAGATGTTGCCGGCTTTTTGATTATAGGTATCATGATTTAATTCAAAATGAATATACAATAACGCAAAAAAACAAACACAAATACCTGTGGCTAAGCCAATGATATTGATCAGTGAAAATACCTGGTTCTTCCATAAATATCTTAAAGTAGTTTTAAAATTGTTCTTTATCATGGTTGGTTGTGTGTAAAGTTTGTATGCCCTCAGATGCGATCTAATATACCAAATTTAGCAACATTATTGCTGTAGGTCCATTTTACGCCCGCTGGTACGAGTGGGATGTTTTAACCTGAATTTGGGTCAGCGCCTCACTGAATCATCCAATGTTTTTTAACGGGTCAAGCTCGCCGAATGGAGCGTTACGACGCACAATAAGTATGCGGAACATTTTCTTTTCATGCCAATTTATTATTGAAAGCGGCAAGCTTACATTTGTTTGGGTACAACTCAGTTCAACTCAAGTTAACAAGCAAACATGGTTTACACAGAGTTTACACTTTTTCATATTATTTGTTGTTATATTATTGATTATCATACACTTACTAATATAGAGGGTTTACACAAAAATAATGCTATATTTTGCCGCCCGCAGGTTTAAGTATTCCGCTTGGGCCCGCTAATTTCACCCAATGTTTTTCAGCGGGTCAAGTTCGCCGACGTTTCGCAATAAATATGCGGAATATTGTCTTTTCGTGCCGATATATTATCGTAAGCGGGACGCTTACATTTGTTTGGATTCAGGCAAGATGCCTGAACCGGCGGAAGTTTTCGCCCGTAGCGCATCTAAATTTCAATTATAAACCTTTTTCGGGACACGCGTCGCGCCTAGGGCATTATTTCAGGCATTTATATCTTGCCGTAAAATCCGTAGCAAATAGTAAAGTGATTATAAATTATGAGGAAAAGATGAAATATCTGGCATTATTACGCGCACAGTTGTCGAACCATGAACAAATTTTGCTTTTTTATAATTGGCTAAGTGGATACGGAGGTGACTGGGAAAACAACAATCATAGTTTCTTAGCGGATTATAAAATGATACATAACTTATGGTACGACACACTTTTTGACGACAATTTTATCAGAACTAACGTAGACTATCTAAGTGAAAAACCTGTACAAAACCGTAAAGGAAAAATGTATGAAATCGATTAATCAGCATCCATATAAAGTTTACAATCGTTCCTTCGCTGATGCAAACATGCTGCTTGAACCCAAATAAGTGTAAGCGTCCCGCTTACATTAAACATTTTACGCTGTCGGAAAAACGCCATATAATCATTGTGACATGCCGGCGGGACACTGATAAGGATTTCGGTTAAAGTAGGGATACTTGAACCAGCCGAGCTTTGTGTAGCGTATCAGCAAATTAAATATGAAAAAAAATTAGATTGCTGATACAATATTAATTGTAATATAGCAGATTATTAATAAACTTTAAGCCTTATCCAATTATATGCGTTTTAACGATGTAAAAAAATTCAAAGTAGACGATCTGCTTTTAGATCAGGGAAATTACCGTTTTAAAGAAGCAGAGGATCAGAAAAGCTGTGTCGTAAAAATCTATTCAGCAAATCCGGCATATTTTAAAAATATAATGGCAAGCATAGCGCAGGATAATTTGGGAGAACTCCTTCTCGTCTATAAGGACGGCAAGAAAAATATTGTGCTTGACGGAAATCGCCGTCTTGCAGCATTAAAAGTGCTTAATAACCCCCAAGAGTATAGCCCATCGACAGCGATCAGAGACCACGCAGATTCTTTGTTAAAGGCTCATACGGTCGATTTGACAAATATTTTGGCACAGGTATCGAATGACAAACAACTGATATACAAAACCGTATACGAAAGACATGCAGCCGGGCAGGGCAAAGCCAGGATAAACTGGAGCGCTTACGGCGCTGCACGTTTTAGATATGATCAGAAAATGGAAGATGGCAATGAATGGTATGCCATCGCATTGTTGCTTGAAACGGAAAGAAAACATCCGGAATGGACGGCTTTTTTAGATTCGAGTGAATATTCGCATGAGGTTTTCCGCAGAATTTTCAGGTCCGCACAGGATAAAGGGATTATTTCTAACAGCATCTTTTCCGGCAGGCATCAGCGGATAAAGACCACCGCGGATAAGAAGCTCATTAAAGACGCTGTCGAGAAAGTGGTTCACTTTCTTGAAGCGATGCGGAATAAAGATATTAGTCTTTCTCGAAGCGGAAAGTATGCCGATAAAGCATCAGTCGATGCTTTTGTCGAACAATTCGGTCTTTCTCCTGACAATGTTAGATCGCAGCCCCCCCCCGACAATACTTCGGCAGAAAATAATCAGTCGCCTGCAGGCAATTCCGATGGTTCATCGTCCGACTCAACGAATTCTAACGATTCAGCGCCCTCGACCAATTCGACAGCAGATCCAAATAGCTCTTCAGGTCAAGGGACGGGACCGGGTACACAGCAGTCTGCGTCTCCTACCGTGACAAAGGATAGGATTTATGGAATTGAACAATCCGAAACAATAGCACAACGCCTTGTGTCGTTGAAATCACCTAAACTAATTTCACTTTATCGTTCTTTATGCGTTGTTTCGGCAGTACAGCATGCACAACTACTTTATATTGGGGCTTGGAGCTTTTTTGAATCATTAACAGCGCTACTTGGCAGACCGGACGGTACACCTTTTGATGGGTATCTCGGCTCGATATTGAATAACACGTTGAACTACAACAAGACAGAAAAAAAAGACTTTCAGCAGGTTTTAAAAGAAATTTCGGAAAAAGGAAATGCGAACAAGCACTCTGCCAGAAATTACTCTACGTCGGCACTACAGCTTCGGGCTGACTTTACAACGTTAGAGCCTTTAATAATTGCAGTAATTGATATGATTATTAATAAACCCAAGAAACCTTAAATGGCAAACGGTAATAAATACTATTCACCTTTGCGCTATCCAGGCGGCAAAGGGAAACTTTTTCAATTTGTAAAGGATTTAATCCTCTACAATAATCTTGACGGCGGCAGTTACTGCGAGCCCTATGCAGGCGGCGCGAGCATAGCACTCGGACTACTTATTGAGGATTATGTATCCGAAATACATATAAACGACTACGACAAAGCTATCCATAGTTTTTGGCATGCGATATTGCATGACACCGACGAATTTATAAAACGGATTTGGGATACGCCAATAACTATGCCTGAATGGCGAAAGCAAAGATCCATACAATCAGATAAAGACAATTACGACCATATTGACTTAGGCTTTTCCACGTTCTTCATGAACAGGACTAACCGATCAGGGGTGATAAAAGCCGGGGTGATTGGCGGGAACGACCAAACCGGTAATTTTAAGATTGATGCACGTTATAACAAGTCCGAACTTGTGAAGCGGATCAATACTATTGCTAATTTGGCAGATCACATTCATATCTACAGGCAAGACGCTCTAAATTTGATAACGAAGACCCTCCCTGATAATGATGTTAAAGGTTTGGTATTCCTCGACCCGCCTTACTACGTTCAAGGCAAGCAACTTTATACAAACTTTTATAGCCACAATGACCATCAACTAATTGCAGATGCCATCAAGGGCAGTTCGCTGAAACATTGGATTGTGACCTACGATAATGTCGAAGAAATAAACAATATCTACGATCTTAAAAATAAGGTTATCTACGATTTAAGATATAGCGTTTCTCATTCCAGTCCTAAAGGGTCGGAAATTTTATTCTACAGCGACCAAATACGTATGCCTTATTCTCAAATCTCTGACAGGATCAGCGCTTGATGTTTTATGGATTTCCGTCTCAGCAGGGTCTCTCCCCTGATGTCCGTAGGTACTGTCTTCGAATAAGCTATGCCTTGAGAGCCCTGCTGTCCGAAGTTTGTAACTTCGGATGACTATCCCTGGAGACTTGGTCTCGGTATTGAGTTTAAGTCCCTCCTCCCCCAATCACCATCCCGAACATTTGATCACGATAATATTGGGATTATCGGCTTCGTCCGCTAAATCTCCGGTTTTGCTGATATGGATGTTGTCCTGCTCATCGGCCCATACCTCGTAGGCCATTTCGCCGGGGATCATTGCCAGGATAGTGCGCCCTGCCTCCTGCACGCAGCTGTCTGTAGATTGCATCTAGGGATTATTATGCTCGTAGTCTAAGACTACGTACATGCAGAATCTGTAGACACAGGCAGACAGTGAGTAAATATCAGTTTCCCAACTTTTTACGCTCCAGATACGCAATATCTTCCAAATCTTTTTTACGCGCGTTTGCCTTTTTGTCGCGCATCAAATCTTCGAGATTAAGATAAAAGATATCAACGCTATTCAGGCTGACAATTTGACGTTGTTTGTAAGAAGCCCGAAACGATAATTTAGCTTTAAGTTCTGGAAGGAAATCGAGCGTAAACTCGTCGAAATTATATTTAAAGAAGGATTTCTTTGGGTTTGGTGCCTGTTCATTTTTAAATTTGCTAATGTCCTGCCCCAGTTCGTCCAGTGCATCAAGCAGCCTGAAATAATTGCCATACGTAGGGTTATACCAAATATCTATATCGGGCTTATCAGTCTGTGTTCCGTCCGGTGTGATTGACTTGCGGTAATAGCCATGTAAAGCCATCGCAACGCCCCCGGCGATCATATACTCAATTGCATGTTTATTAAGTATTTCGCAGACATGAAGCATGTAGCCGGCCAATTCGCTCTCCATATTCAAACGCGCTTTTTGGAAATCTTATTTGCTTTAGGCGGCTGGCTTTTATTTACCTGGGCCTGCAGCAGGTTTATAAACTTTTCGAATGCCCTATGGCGTTCATTCGATTCGGCCAAATTTTCTGCGCCCGATCCGGTATTGGCTTTTAATGCGTCAAAACTATCATATTTGGTTAGCGTGGCCATTTTATTTTTCTAAACTCCCCTTTTTTCTGAATAAGTTAAATATAGAATAATTTTTACTTCCAAACACGCAAACTCTTATTAAAATGTTCAATCCTCCCCCCATCACCATCCCGAACATTCAATCACAATAATATTGGGGTTATCGGCTTCGACCGCTAAATCTCCGGTTTTGCGGATATGGATATTGTCCTGCTCATCGGCCCATACCTCGTAGGCCATTTCGCCGGGGATTTCGCCGGTTAGGACGGTGCCGGGCGGGATGGCAAAGTGCTGCATCATGGTGAGGATGGTGTGCCCGGCTTGTTTTACTTCTTCAGCCAGCTGGTCCATTTTTACTTTTTCGGCCTGCACGGCGCGGTAATAATCGGTGATGCCATCTACTTCGCTTAGCCTGGTTTGCCCCTGGTACAGCGGGGCATCGTTAAGCAGGTTGTTGAAGTGTATGCTGCTACATCAGCAAACAGCGTTGTGAGCAGGTAGTAATAGTTGCACCAGGCGGTAAATTCATTTGTCATAGTGTTTGGTGGTTTTGGTTTTTATAAAATATTTTGGTGCCGCCCTTATTTCACCTTTTGCCGCCGCGTATAAAATGCCACCCGTTATTACAAGCATTGTAAAACACTTAAAAAAGGTTATATTTGAATAAAGAAAGAAAACACCAATGGTTATTGAACGCACCAGCGATGGAATTTTGATTAAAACGACTGCCCCTGTGAATATGAAGGCGGTGCAAAAGATCATTGATTATTTTAATGTGCTTGAAATTACTTCGCGCGGGCAAGGAACGGAAGAACAGGCAGCCGCGCTGGCAGACGAAGTAAATAAAAAATGGTGGGCTGAAAACAAGGGCCGCTTTATTAAATGATTTTTATCGTCGACACGAATATTCTTTTCAGTGCCTGTATTACCCCGGCCGGATATTCGAAATCCTGTTTAATGCACCACCCCACGCCCAACTTATAAGCAGCCATTTCGCGATAGAAGAATTAATGCTGCACAAAGCAAAACTTATCAAATTGTCGGGCTTTGTTGAAGGAGAGGTAGATATCCTTCTTTCTTCCATATTAAAACAAATTGAATTCATCAGTGAAGACATCATTGAAAGCGAACATTGGGAGTACGCGGACCGGCTGACGTCGGGCGTTGATAGTAAAGACGTCAGTTTTGTCGCGCTGGCTGTTCAAACGGGCGGCTGGCTGTGGACCGGGGACAAAAAGCTCTCGGTACACTTAAAATCAATGGGCTTTGATCGCGTTATAAATACAGCAGAACTTTACAGCCAACTGGAAATATGACGGCACAAACTCGTGGCAAGAGCTAAACATCCTGTACATTTTTCTTCAATACCTTGCTCACCGTTGAAAAATGCACGCCCAATTCGGCCGCTATTTGCTGCAGGGTATACCCTTTTTTGGTGAATCTCCAAAACCTGTTGTTTTAAAAATTCCTTTTCATGGGTTTCGGGCCGGCACAGGTAATCGGCTTCGCGGGCATAGCCTTAAGCTGACCAGTCCTAACTCATTCAACTTCCTGGAAGTTAGATTAAAGTTGACCCGATAGCCTATCGGGTGAGTGAGTGGTTGATTACGTTAACATCACCGCAAAACTCAATCAACCATTCAACTACTTCCTCAACGTCGTTTCAAACAACTTAAAGATCCGTTTATACTCATCCGTCCAGCTGCCGGGTTGTTCAAAGGCGTGGTCTTCTATCGGGTATGATGCCAGTTCCCAGTTTTCCTTATGCAGTTCAATTAACCGCTGGGTTAAGCGGATAATATCCTGGTAGTTCACATTCTGGTCGATCATGCCGTGCAGCATTAACAAATTGCCTTTTAAGCCATTGGCAAAATAAATCGGCGAGCTTAAACGATAGGCCTTTTCATCGGTAAAAGGTTCATTTAATATGGCATCCGTATAACCATGGTTGTAATGCGCCCAATCGGTAACCGAGCGGATGGCTGCGCCGCTGGTAAATACGTTGGGCTCGGTAAACATGGCCATCAGGGTCATAAAACCGCCGTATGAGCCACCATAAAGGCCCACGTGTTTGGGGTTAACGCCATATTTATCCACCAGCATTTTTACGCCATCCACCTGGTCGGTCAAATCTTTGCCACCCATGTGCCGGTAAATGGCAGTACGCCAGTCGCGGCCATAGCCGGCACTGCCCGAGTAATCCATATCCATTACGGTATAACCCTGATCAGTCAGCATATTGTTAAACATAAACTCGCGGAAATAGTAAGTCCACCCATAATCCACATTTTGCAAATAGCCCGCGCCATGCACAAAAATTACCGCAGGCTTTGCCGGATCGGGATGCGCAGGCAGGTATAAATGCGCGTAAACATCGCTGCCATAGCGGTTTTTAAAAGTGATGATTTCCGGGTCGCGCCATGGGTACGAATTAAATTCAGGCGTGGTTGAATGGGTTACCTGTACTGCTATAGCACCGGGCTTATTGGCTTGTACATACAATTCCCAGGGTTTATTGGTATAGGAATAACGGATCGCCAGCCATTTTTCGTCGGGCGACAGCGATACTTCGCTCATCCCTTTCATAGAAGTGATTTTAACCGGCTCACCTCCTGCAACCGGTACCCGGTAAAAATTGGTGATGCCGGGGTGCTCCATATTGGCGGTAAAATAAAAGGTCTTTTTATCGTTGGATAATTGCAGGGTTTGCACTTCCCATTTGCCGCTGGTAAGTTGTTTTTTGGTGCCATTGGTTACATCCACCAAATAAACATGGGCATAACCGCTGGCCTCGCTTTCAAAATAAAAATGAAGATTATCTGTAAAGCCAAAGTTATCGGCGCCGGGTCCGCCTACCCAGGCATCGTTATGTTCACGGTCCAGCAGGGTTAAATTGCCTGTCGCCGGGTCGAGTTTCATTATCCAGCGGTCTTTATTGTCTTGCGCAGTTACCACTGCAACTGCATTTTTGCCATCTTCACTCCAGTAAGTGGCTTCAATAACTACTTTTCTATCTTCATTAAGTTTTGCCCGTTCTTCAAGTTCTTTTGGGTAATCTTTTACATAATCCGGGATGTCCTTTATGCCGGGGATAGTTGAGCTGATGATCTTATAAACCGAATCACGTTGCGTATCGAAGACAAAAGACTCCGACGTTGATTGCGGCGCGCCCACTTTTGTGCGGTTGTTAATATCCTCTGTAAAACCCGATGCGGTAACATAATCAGGTACAATTGTCCTTTTGGCATCGGCCGGGCGTTTCGTCAGCCTATAGGTAATAAAACGGCCATCCGGGCTTTGCTGAACATCGCCAACGGACTTATCATCTGTGGCAATCTCTTTCAGTTTTTTCGGCCCCAGTTCTTTATTTTCGATAGAATCCAGTTTCCGGTCCCTTTCATTTACTTTAATGATATCGAATAATTCGAGTTGTTGTTTTTTTAGCCAGGTTTCCTGCTCGTTGCCTGCTGCTGGTGTTTTATTTGTCTTTGCCCCCTTTTTGCTGCCCGCTGGTGCCGGCGCGGCTGAATGGCTAAAGTTGGTTAGCTGTACCAGTTCACCTGCGTTCAGCTTAAAAGCATACAAATTGTCTCCTTTCATAAACAATACCCTGCTTTCGTCACCATTAAAAGATGGATCATATTCACGTTCGGTGGTATTGGTTAATTGGGAGACTTTGCCCGATTGCGGATCTGAAAGAAAGATATCGCCATTTTTTTCAAATAGCTTCAGGGTATGTTTTTTGTTCCATGCGCCATTTTCGGACACGATAGATCGTTTTTCATCAATACTTACTTTTACCGGCTTAATAGCTGATGGCGTGATGGAGAACAATTCATCCCGTTCGGTATTATTGGGGTTCCAGTTAAAATAGATCGTTTTGCTGTCACCGGCCCAATGAGTAGCAGAGGGCGAAATCCCGATCCATTTAGGGTCGCGCATTATTTTTTCAATGGTTAAGGTATCCAGCTTTTGTGCAGACGCAGCAACTGAAGCCGCTAAGAATAGGAGCGTAAAAAGTTTTTTCATAATGAGGTCAGTCAATAGTTAATCAGTCCAAATAAGCGGTACAGGTAAATATTGTTAATGTAAATTAACTCCATAAAACCTAATCCAACTCAATCAACCAACCAACGCTATTAAAACGCAAGATAACAGTTTCAATAATAATTGCTATTTGTACCGACCATTTTGTTACACAAAAATTAAGTTGATACCGGTATTTGCAAATGCCCGGATTTGCTTTTTTATAACTAAATTTGTTTTAAAGGCTTTAAATTATGACAACAACTGCAATCAGGCAACGGTTATACGATTATATCAGGGTGGCTGATGATAAAAAGATAAAGGCAATTTACACATTGCTGGAGGATCAGATGGTGCCGTCGATTCATTGGTCGGAAGATGAAGATTTTGTAGCTGAATTAGATGAAAGAGTAAGAAGATATGAAGCCGGTATCGATCCGGCATTTTCTATTGAGGAGGCCAAATCCTCATTAAATGAAATGAAAAAGGATTATCTAAAAACCCCGGGGAAATGAATTATACGGTTGACTTGCTTTTTAAAGCACGTCAGGAAATATTTGATGGATGGAAATGGTATGAGAAGGAACCAAAAGGTTTAGGTGATCGTTTTGAGGATGAAGTTTTTAGAAAGATAGCTTTAATAGCTGCGAATCCTTTGCATTACCCGTTAAAGAAAGGGGCCCGGGAAGCAGTCACAGAGACATTTCCCTACCTTATTATTTACAAGATCAACGAAAGCCGGAAATTAATCATGATACTCTCCGTTTTTCACACAAGCAGACACCCTAAAAAGAAGCGGTGAGCAAAAATAAAATGCGATTAAAGGGATTTGGTTTTACATTACGCGAATGGCACACGGACGATGCGGCATCGCTGCAACAGCACGCCGATAACCCCAATATTTATTCTTTTCTACTGGACAGGTTTCCGCACCCCTATACCATGGAAGCAGCCATTGGCTGGGTTAATATGATGCTTGACCAAAATCCGCAGGTTAATTTTGTTATTGATGTTGATGGCAAGGCGGTTGGCGTTATCGGCCTTGAAATACGGGAAGATGTTTACCGGAAAACGGCATTGCTGGGTTACTGGATCAGCGAAACCCTATGGGGACGGGGTATAATGCCGCAAGCCATAAAACTGATCACAGCTTATGCTTTTGAAAATCTCGGCCTGATACGCATACAGGCAGGTGTTTTGAGCAATAATCCTCGGTCAATGCGGGTATTGGAAAAAGCCGGGTTTACCATGGAAGGCGTTTTGAAAAATAATATCATAAAAAATGGGGCCGTACTGGATGAGCATATTTATGCGGTCCTGAAACACTTCTGAATGCTGTTGCCGGAGGCTCATCTCAGTAATTTTACTCAATAGCTATTCGTATTACTACTTAACAGATCAGGTACTTTCCCTCTTTTACGGGTTTACAATGCCCTGTACCTTTATCCTATGAGCAGGACGCTCTGTATGGACAACCGAAAATCGACATGGATCATGGGAACTGACGGAAATTCCACAACGGAAACTAATATTTACGTATCTACTGCTTCAAAATTAAACTTTGAGCAAGCGCGCAGTGTAACAAATGAATTGTTGCATATTTTAGGTTATCCGGACGGCTACGCCGGCTTCAAATTCCATTTTATTGATGGAGGGCATTTAATACAAGCCAACGCATCGGTCGATAATATGCTTAAAATTTCAATAGAAAATTAAGTATCTCCGCTTCTCTTTCTCCTGCTAAAAAACCGCATTCACGTAATTCTACGCAAGCTTAAACCGTAGTAAACCCATGCAGATCAGGGGTTTTTCCGCTTGCCTGCCTCCACCAGCTGATCTACCTTTATACCTGTAAGCAGGGCGCTTATGAATTTACCCCCGGAAGCCGAAAAGGGTGAAAAGAGTAGGCAACAATTATAAATCTACGACTATGTCAGCAGGAAGAAAATTCTCCAAAGAAAACACTGTGTTTGTAGCAGTGCCTTCAAAATTATCACTGGATCAAACCCAGCACATCACCAAAGAGATCCTTGGTATTGTTGGGTGCCCAACCTGTTATTCAGGGTTTAAATTTCAATTTATTGATGAGGGTGAAATGATCACCGCACGATTTAGTGAAAACCAGGAATTAAGCATCCGTTAAAACCAGGCATTTAAAAAAATGAATGAACTTGGTATAGGGCTTGTTTACTTCCAGGGATTTGAAAACTTTCTTGCATCGCATTCATCGCTGATTGACGTGGTTGAGATCGAACCTCAAACATTTTGGTACGATAAAAATGATGAATGCGATGCATTTAAGTATGATGCTGATGTTATGTCATTCCTCGGGTCGTATGATCGCCCCAAATTATTCCACGGGGTTGGCTATCCCATTGGCGGAACCTGCATCCCTCCGGCACAACATTTCAATACCCTGCGGCAGCAGGTAAACGAATTAAAACCACAATGGATTAGTGAGCATCTCAGCTTTAATATGTTTAATGATGCCGGCCGCGAAATAAATTCAGGTTTTTTGCTTCCGCCCTTACAAACAGCTGAAGGTGTAAAAATCGCGGCAGCGAATATCAGGCATTACCAGGATGAAATGGGCCTGCCATTTGCTTTTGAAACCGGTGCAAATTATCTTAAACCACGCAAAAATGAGATCCCCGATGGCTTATTCGTTAGAAAAGTGGCCGAAGAAGCTGACTGTCATATTTTGCTCGACCTGCACAATATCCTGGTCAATCAAAGAAACGGTCGCCAAAGCATACGCGAATTTTTAAAATGCCTGCCCTATGAAAGGGTGATTGAACTGCATGTTGGCGGCGGTATTTATTATAAAGATTATTACCTCGATGCCCACAGCGGCCCCTCGGATGCGGAGTTGTTCAGTATCCTGGAAGAGGTGGCTGGTAAATTGCCAAACCTTAAAGCCCTCATGTTTGAAATCGACCCGGAATCATTTACAAAGGTTCCCCAGGCTGCAATAAGGAACCAACTCAACACGATGCGGCAGATCTGGGATAAAAGGGGCTATTATCACAGGAAGAGAAAAATGAAACCTGCAAACTGTCCGGAACAATGCGTGAATGAAGCCATAAACGTAAGCGATTGGGAATACACCCTCGGTAAAATGGTGTTGGGGAAGGTGGTTGATAATGCTCTTTCAAAAGAATTGATTCATGATAAAGGCATTGCGATCATTAAAGATATGGTGTTCAATTTCAGGGGTTCTGTACTTATTTCCACCTTAAAATTCTCTACCCGGTTACTTCGCCTTTCCGTTGGTGAGGCATTGTTTAATACTTATGTAAATGAATTTTTTGATACGGCGGCCCCTGAGCTATTACCCATTGTAGCTGCCGAACAATTTTCAGCTTATATCAAATCAAATCAAATTGCTGTGCCTTACCTCGGCAAGGTGCTGGAATATGAGCTGGCTTCCATCCATACGGCGATCGACAAGCAAAAACGCACGGTGAATTTTGATTTTGACCCGGCACCACTTTTTGCCGCACTACAGTGTGCGCGGATGCCTTCAGAACCATTGGTTGCTAAAGCCCTGAACCTTCAGGTTGTTTTTGAAAATCCGGAAACTACTGCCGGCACGTTTACCTTTAACCCTGTAGTACATAATTAAAATTCGCTTTTAATTCACCAGGTTTCCCTTCAAATCCACCGTTCGTGCAAATGGATTTAAGTAGCGGTTGATCAATACGGCAAACTCCCGGCGGGTGATGGGGCGGTTCGTGTCGAAATCAAGCTTGAATTGATAGCGGGTTTTCCAGTCGCTTTTTATCCGCGCATTTAAAACCACCGGATCAGTTAAAGTGTAATCGCTGATAAGCGACAATGTGTTTCCAACTGTAAACTTTTCGCCGGGCTTCTCCTTTTCAAACCACAAAAAAGCGCGGGTGTAAATTTCGGTTAAAACGGGCTTTATTTCGGCGGTTGCGACTGGCCCGTCCGCCATAAATACAAATCCTGATTCTTTTTTTTCACCTTTTAATACCCCCGCTGCGCCAACCTGTTGTATCGCGCGCCAGTCACGGTCTTTCTGCGGAACATCTGCAAACGGCAAGAGGCAACCCTTAAAATCCAAAAGTTCACCCTGTATAATTCTAACTTTCAAGCTCTTAGTCGTAGTTTTAAAAAAAGCGCAATAAGCGGCTATTGCACCAACGCCCTGGCCTATTGTTAGTTCCCGCGGTAACGCGCCGATACCCGGCGATGTTGGAAACAGGTTTTCTGTATATAATAAATTATCTACTTGTTTGGCAACAACAGCCTTCATTGGGATACTATATGTGGGAAAAGGCGGATAATTACCTTTGGGAGCGATAATATCGTTATAATGCTGACCCGGTAAGCCATCACCCACAGCTATTGCAGTCCGGTACAATTTTGAATCAGCGGTATTTAATATACTATCAAGCGTAGAAGACGCGGCGCCGGCGCCGGATAAAACTACACCGTTTGGCGTAGCATCAACAATAACCCGGGCTCTTACCACTTTAGGTTTTCCGTTTTGGGTAATGGTAACTTCCCAATATTCATTGTCCTTTTTTATTCCTAAAAATGTTGAATTTGTAAATACAGTAAGATTTTTTACAGAATCCATCATTTTTTTAAGGATGGCTCCCCCTGACCGTGAATCGACGCTCAATAACGATTTATGTGAAGTGTCCAAACCTTTATCGCCTTTGTGGCATTCACGAAACCTGGTACGGAATTCATCCCAGATACCTGAAGACAGATTTCCATTCAAGTTAGTGGTCCCACCCGGGCTTACAAATACTTGCCCGGATTGCCCCGGGGCCTGTTCATAAATTAAAGGTATTGAATCCCGTTCAACCAAAATTGTTTTTACCTTACTGCGCGCACTTTGAATTGCCGCCGCCACCCCGCCCGGGGTACCGCCTATTACCAGCACATCAGTTTTAACAGTTTGAGCATAAGCTGAGGAGAAATAAGAAACAAATAATATAAGGATTAGCTTTTTTATCATCGCGGCATCAAATAATCTCATACAAACGCTAAAATAAAGCAAAACCTTGCTGCGAATTAAAATTATACTTAATTTAATTTTTTTTTTAGACCAATGACCGACGAACAACAAAAATATCCTATCGGGAAATTCAAGGCCCCGGTATCGTACACGCAGGAAGATATCCGTACCTGGATTACCATTATTAAAGAATTTCCGGGCAGGCTGCGCCATGCCATTATCGCCCTGAACGAAAAACAGCTGGATACGCCATACCGGCTGGGGGGCTGGACCTTAAGGCAGGTTGTACACCATGTTGCCGACAGCCATATGAACAGCTTAATGCGTTTTAAATGGGCGCTTACAGAAGAAAACACCAGCATAAAACCATATAAGGAAGCCGATTGGGCTTTGTTGCCCGATTACCGCATGCCTGTTGAACCCTCGTTAAAAATAATTGAAGGCGTCCACCAGCACTGGGCTGCATTGCTTGAGAGTTTTACAGAAGACGAATGGAACCGTACTTTTGTTAACCCTGAATCGGGGAATACGTTACAGCTTAAAAAGGCGCTTGCTTTATATGCATGGCACAGCAAGCATCACCTGGCACATGTTACGGAAACGATAAAAACGTTTTAATTAGATCTTAAATAGCCACATGATATACGCGGCCAATTTTTACAGGGTTGTCATTGGCCGTAAGTCCGCTATATTTTTTGGTGACTGACCGCGGGGCAAAACCTTTATCAACCAGGGTAAAGGCAACCTCGCCGCTTAGCGGTTTATCCGCATTCATCACCCTGAAATTAGCACCCTGCGCGCTAAAATAATTATTGGTAACTTTTACGTCACCAAAATTAAAGGTGGCTTTTAAAAAACTGATGAAAAAGTTTTCTTCGTGAACGATATTGCCGATCTGGTCGAAGTTTACCGGCTTATCGCTCTTAAAAGTAATCACATAAATATTATGCATCAGGTCGGGCTTAACATCCAGGATAAAAGGAAGCGACCTTAATGAGTTTTCTGTAGTTTTTGCACACAGTGCACAGTTTAAACCGCTAACCTGTAATTCAGCTTTTGTAAATTGAGCATTTGCAGCTCCAATCGCTAAAACCAGCAGTATTATTACTATTTTTAATCTTTTCATGCAGAAACTGATTTACAAATAAATTGGCGGCATGAAAGTAAGCAAAAAAGCCTGCCGGTAATCCAACAGGCTTATAAATATTTATCTATCCTTAAATTAAATGCCTTTATCATCATCTGAAGGCAGGCTGGCTATCCGGTAAGCAACGTTTCCTTCCGGGTCGGTAACTTTTTCGTAATAGATGCCATCCGGAGATATAAAGTATTTTTTACCGTTTAAGTTAACCTTGCGGCAATCATCAGGTAACTGGTTAACCATATCACCTATTTTTGGTGCAGCTACAGTTGCGTTCGGGTCGGTAACATTGTCACCGGTATTTAAAACGCCGTCGCGTCCTGCAACCACGTATATTTTTTTGCCTTTATCGTCAACGCTTTCTCTGTAATAAACCCCATCTGATTCGTAATACTGAACACCATCTATCCTGATCGGGTTCGCATTCCGGGGGAGATTTGGCACGCCCGCGCCTATCGGCGGGGCGGTTACCTGGTAACCACCGTTATCATAAGGGGTATAAAAAATGCCATCGTTGTAGTAATACAAGTCTGCACCCCAATAAAATGGGTAATACCCAAATGGCAGTATTCCGCAGTAAAAACCAAGGTGCGGATACCCGTAATACCCGAATCCGGGCCTGTAAAAAGCACCGCCGTGGTAACCTGCACCGGCAAAATACCCTCTGCCGGCTCTATAGGCTATTGTACTATGGAAATTTGCGGCTACCTGGCCGTTAAAAGCCGACCGCGCACCTACACTATTATGAAAACCTACACTGCCACCGCCAAAGTGCGCGCCAACGCTACCGCCGCCGCCACCGCCAGAATGCCCACCGCGCTGGGCGCTGGCCGTTGAAATAATTAATACTGAAAGTAAACCGGTCAAAAACAAACCGGTCGCAAATTTATACATCCTTTTCATCGCTATATTCAAAATACTATTAACTGCTTTTTTTTATTTTAAGTATGAAACTTATTTCAGTAAGTTTTTAAATTAACTATTAGACAAAACCGGAGCAAAAGGTTTAATCTAAAAACATAAAATTATAATTTTTTTAAGCTTTTTTTTTTGCAACGTTAAGCAAATCTATGTACCAATACGCACAAATCAGAACGAATGTGACATTATATTTCAATTAGAAATGGTGGCATAATGAGCTTAAAGGTGCTCCCTTTATTTTTTTCGGAATTAACCTCAATTTTTATACCATGAAAATCGGCTATCGACTGTACTATAGGTAAGCCCAGCCCGAAACTATCCTGCTGAAGGGATTGCCGCATTTTTTTAAACCTATTGAAGATATAGGGCAATTCTTCCTCACTTATGCCAATACCGGTATCAATTATGCTAACGGCGAAATTGCTGCCTTCCCTGGTAGCGGTGATCTTTATTTCGCCATTTTCGTGATTATATTTTATCGCATTGTTAATCAGGTTAAAAAACAAATTAAACAGCAGAAATTTATTTACATGCACCAGGTTCCAGTTTTGTGGAACGGGAGCTTCATAGCTGATGTTTTTATCCTGCAGCCGGATGGATATTTCGTCGTAAACTTCCTGCAGAAGCGATGCCAGGGAAATCTTGTCTTCTTTTAAAAATTGCTCATTTTCAATTTGCGAGATCAGTAACAACGTTTTCGTAATGCTTTTTAAACGGTTCAATATTCGCTGCATCTCCAGCAGCCGTGTTTTCAGGTCATCGCTGAGATCTTCCCGTTCGAACATATTTTCGATCTTCGATTGAAGTATCGAAACAGGAGTCATCAATTCATGTGACGCATTTGAAATAAATTCACGCTCCTTTTGAAAAGTAGTTTCAATCGTTACGATCATCTTATGGATACTGATATCCAGGTACTCAAAGTCGGACGTTGTGGTTTTAACCTTTTTATACGAACCAAAATTCGGGAACTTGTTTCCGATAAGTTTGGATTTGATGATTTGCCCGAGTGGCCGCAACACATAACCGGAGTAAAATTGGTCGGCAAGAACGGTTAACAGGATCATTCCAAGTAATACTACAAAAGCGATGTTTTGCAGCGGCGTAGTTGTTTCTTCTATTGAATCAATACTTTTGCCAATCTCGAGCAGGTAGCTTTTTTTTCCCAGCATAAAATTATAGCTCAGGATCCTGTAGTCGATAGTGTCCCCCTCAATTTTTCGCTTCTCGTTCCTTATGGTATCCAGGTTTTCTTCCAGTGAATCCTCATCAAGGCTATAAAACTGGTCTTTTAACGGAGAATAGGCGGCATATAAATTGTTTTTTATCCCGGACGTTTTGATGATGCCGAGTACCTTTTTCTTCTGCCGCCGCAATTTATTGTCGGTAAAATTTTGGTTGATATTCCTGATCAGAACGGGCAATAGCAATACAAACAAGGTTACAAGTACCAGTTTTGATATGGTATTATACAGTGTAAGTTTTGTTCTGAGTTTCAAATACTTAAGTATTGATCTTTATTTTATAACCTAAACCGCGCACGGTTTCGAGCCAGTCGGGCGGGGCAAAAGCGTTCAGTTTCTTTCGTATGTTTTTTATATGGGCATCAATATAATTTGAATCGTAATCATCATTAATTACACTTCCCCAAATATGTTCACTCAGCTGCGACCGGGTTAACGTCCGGTTTTTATGAAGCAGCAGGTAAGCTATCAGGTCAAATTCTTTTTTGGTGATCGTATTAACTTCGTCGTTATAATAACTGATGGTGCGATCGGTAAGGTTGATCAAAAAGCCTCCAAGGTCGACCAGGTTTTGTTTCAACCCAAATTTTCTGCGGGTGATGGCCTGCATCCTGCTGTACAGTTCCAGTAACGAAAATGGCTTTGGTAAATAGTCGTCAGCCCCAAGGTCGAGCCCTTTAATGCGGTCATAAACTTCGGCCCTTGCGGTCAAAATCATACAAATGGCCTCCGGATTACTTTTTTTTGCTTCTTTCAAAAGCTCCAAACCGTCATAATCCGGCAGGCCCAGGTCTATCAGTATAAAATCATAAAGGTTCACAGCGATCTTTTCAGAGGCCGAAGCACCGTCAAAACAAACTTCGCATATATAGTTATAGTTGGTAAGAAATATTTCCAATTCCTCCGCCAGGGCTTTTTCATCTTCAATGATCAGGACGTTCATGCTTTATTTGAAAAATAAATAGAAAAAGGTCAAGTTAAAAAAAACTTCATGCCTGTTTTTTAAGGCCCCCTCAACGTTTACCGGTATTGAGTATTTCCATGAGGCTTCAAAAGTGTAATGCGGCCTGTTGTATGATATTGGCAGCTTAAGGCTATAGTTCAATGCCCTAAACTTTCCGTTATCATACTCGTGAAAATAGGGAGGAGCGTCAAGGCCGCGCACAGTGTTGTCATAATTCAACTGCTGTGGGTGTAACGAGGAATATCGCCCGACAAAATTCTGGGTTCCTAAGATCATGCTCACGCCGGGGTCAATTGAAAGGAAATCCTTATCGTCAAAAATACTCCAGCTGGTTTCAATATGTTTTGAGGTATTCAACGTAATAAAATAATCATTCGCATCCCCAAACAGGTAGTCAAAAGTAGCGCTTGATTTCGCAAATTTCCAATCGAAGGCGTTTTTAAAATTGATATCATTTGATGAAGCCGACATGATTACCGGGGGCGCGTCTTTTGTAAAAATGAAACGGGTATAACTAAACATCCCGGTCAGTGTTTTAGAATAATTAAATAAATAACCCGCTCCAAGGTCCACTTCGTCAATGGCAGGAGTATACCCAAAAACTTGCACCGCCGAACCGTAAACAAAAAAGCCCGATTTAAAATTGTATATCGCATCGCCGCTTGAATAGGGGTATTTAACCGGGCCCGTCCTCCCAAAAAACTGGATATCGCTACCATAATTAACGTGTAAAGAAACCGATTGCTCCCGGATCACGGTATCTGTATCTGCAACTATTTTAGAGGTGTCTTTAAACAAATGCAGCCTTGTTGCTGCTGCATTTACAGCATTACAAATGGTGATAAAAAATATTGCAAAAAGGTATTTCATTAATATTCAATAGTTTATTTGTTGAACGTCTTAATTACCATTTCTTCTTGGTATTTCCGGCGGCCGCTCCAGCCCCTCTGGCCGCCGCTGTCTTTTAGGCTTCGGTTTGGGCTTTAAAGACGCCGTATTGTCCCCGGTTTCAATTTTTTCGGGTTTTGGTTGTTTTTTTGTTTTGGCGACTTCCTTAATTTTCTTTTTGTCGTCTGCGTCTGTTTTCTTACCGTTTTTTGTTGTGTCTGTTAAAATTATCTTCAAAGGCGAATGTATGCCTAAAGTATAAGTAATAACGTTAAAACGTTTGATTTTTATTTTTGCGGATAAAAAAAATGGCGCAAATATTAATAAGATGCAAACATATGCAAACCACTTTATCATTGAAGAGGAGAAAAATTGTAAAATTCTTTTCAAATAATGTTATTAAACACTAAAACTATTTAAGCTGGTAATTTAGCAGCCAGGGCGCGCCATACAATTTTAAGCATAAAAATGCATTTAGCACCATTGAACTTTAATTGATCGGAATTATATAAACCGGGTTTATTTTTAGAATGTTAATGGCAACCTGCTATGACCGATGCTAACCATATAAAATATGGCTAAGCCGCGTTAATTAAGGGAACTGATATCTTTCGAGGAATAAACACGTTCATGGTCGTCTATAATAATACAGGCCATCTGGTTTAACTGGTTTATTAAATATAAACCGGCATTTATTCCTATTGACATTACCGGAGTAGCCATTGAATCGGCAAGTTCGGCGCTGGGGCTAATAATGCTTACACTTTTTATACCGCTAACAGCAAATCCCTTTTTTGTATTTACCGCTTTTGTCTTTCTTTGGTTGATAACTGCCGTAAGTTTTTCAGAATTTACCGATGTTGCCACCGCCATATTGCTGATGTTGATGTTCGCAAAGGGCTGTGAACGCTGCGACGGATCGGCTGTTGCAATTGTCCATGGCTCGTGGTCGGGCTGTGCACCCCAGGTCAGCAGGTCGCCGCCAGCGTTAATTACGCCGCTGCTTACCCCGTTCATTTGCAGGATGTACCTGGCGCGGTCGGCCGCGTAACCCTTACAGTTTGCTCCAAAACCAATGCGCATCCCTTTTTCCTTTAAAAAAACCGTTTGCGCTGTTGCATCCAACACCACATTCTGGTAGTTTACGCGGCTTATTGTTGCTTTGGTAGCTGTTTTATTAGGGGTATTTTCAATATCGGTGTCTTCTTTATCGGGCGTATAGTAAGTTATATCAAACGCGCCGTATGTAAGCCCGGATATTTGTACCGACCTGTCTATCAACCTGAATATTTCCGGATCTGCCTTTACCGCTTTTAAACCCGCGTTACGGTTAATCTCGTTTATTGTACTATCATCACTAAAAGTACTCAGCAGCTTTTCAACACGGTTTATCTCCGCAATAGCGTCGTCAATACGTTCATCGGCCCATTGAGGGTTACTTCCAACAACGCCAATTTCAAACTGATCAGCCATAAGCCGTACAGTGCGCCTGAAAATAACTGGTTTGGGTGATAGTGTTTTTATAGCTAACATACGCTCATTGATATTAAAGTGCGAAACAATAAACCTTTATTAAAAACCGTCGCAATTAAACCTCTTTAATCAGGGGAAATGAGATTTTGCTAATTTTAAATTCAAAAGTAGAGGGCTTATATGAAAATAAGATGAAAAGGGAGTTTCGATAAAAGCAATCCTGGGAACAGGGAAATAGCTTACCTGCCCGGGGACGCAATGCAAGATGCAAATATTTGGTAATTAGCTATTTATATAAATAAAAAACAATAGTCATTTAAATGCTATTATTTTTTATTTATGATTTGCAGTTGTAAAATTAACGTAAGTTAGAGATAAGAAAAACCTTTGCCCCATCGGGGCTGCCGCTTGGTAGCATTATGTTCAAACGTTATTTTCGCCGCGTCAGCGGTTACCCAATTCGCGAAGGGTAGCCACTGACGTGGCAATTATCCCTGGTATTTAGTTTCTACAAAGCGGCAGCCCCGATGGGGCATTTTGAAATTGTATGCTAATTTCCCAGATCGAACTCACGTTAAAATTAAGGTTTACGCAGTAGTTCCTTCTTTAAGTTTTTCAGCGTTTTCGGCAAACTGAAGCGCTTCCATAATCTCGAGGATATCGCCGTTCATTACGCCCGGCAGGTTATAAATGGTAAGGCCTATACGGTGCTCGGTTAAACGCCCCTGCGGATAATTATAGGTACGTACTTTAGCCGACCTGTCGCCGGTAGAAACCATGGTTTTGCGTTTTTTGGACGTTATTTCCAGGTGTTTCTGCAACTCCATTTCGTACACCCTCGAGCGCAATACCTGTAAAGCCTTATCGTAATTTTTTAGTTGCGATTTTTGATCCTGGCATTGCGCCACAATACCTGTAGGAAGGTGGGTTAACCGCACCGCCGAATAGGTAGTATTTACCGACTGTCCGCCCGGTCCGGATGCGCAAAACAGATCCTTGCGGATATCGCTCACCTGCAAATCGATATCAAACTCATCCACTTCAGGCAATACCACCACGGTGGCGGCAGAAGTATGCACACGACCCTGGGTTTCGGTATCCGGTACGCGCTGTACCCGGTGTACACCCGATTCATATTTCAACGTGCCGTAGGCATCTTCGGCGTTTACATTAAATACAATTTCTTTATAACCGCCTGAGGTACCTTCGGTATAATCCACCAGTTCGGTTTTCCAGCCGCGTTTTTCGCAAAAGCGCATGTACATCCTGTACAGGTCGCCGGCAAATAGGGCAGCCTCGTCGCCGCCTGTCCCGCCGCGGATCTCGATGATCGCGTTTTTGGAGTCTTCAGGGTCTTTCGGGATCAGCATCAGGCGGATAGCTTCTTCCATCTCGTCCTGCTTTACCAGCAATTCGTCCAACTCGGCTTTCGCCATCTCGCGGAATTCCTCGTCCTTTTCGATCGCTAAAATTTCTTTGTTGCTATCAATATTGCTCATAATGTTGCGGTAGATATTGTACTCATCAACAATTTTGGCAAGATCTTTATATTCTTTATTGAGCTGGGCAAAGCGTTTCATATCAGCCATGGCGTCAGGGCTGCTTAATTCGGCTTCAACATCTTTCCAGCGTTGGTATATGGCTTCTAATTTTTCTAACATAACTGGCCTTTCTCGAAAAGCCCACAAAAGTACGCAATTTCAGCCAATATTAATTCATCGGGATGTAAAGAGATGCCCCCCTTACCTAAATGGATTTGATCATCCTAAAATAAAGGGTGTTTTGGCCTTATCCTATTTAATAGAAATATCCTTAACTTGCCTTCGTAAACTGGCCATTAAAGCATGAGAAAAAGTAAAAGCCCAGTCCATCCCGGCTGTAATTGTTGTTGCTATGTTATGCCATCAAAAACACCCTCATCAAATAATTCAGGTAACGTAAATTCAATTTTCAATTAAAATGACCAAAAGACTCATTCTATTATTTTGCTTTTATTGCACGGCATATTATTGCAACGCACAAAATAAAATCGACCCTAAAACCATCGCCGGTAAAATGCAGTGGTTCCAGGATGCCAAGCTGGGTATATTTATCCATGCAGGCATTTACTCGGTAAATGGCATTGATGAATCATTGAGTTTTCATAATAAAAAGATCAGCTATGCTGATTATATGAAACAGATCAGCGGCTTTACCCTGAAAAAATATGACCCTGCATTTTGGGCGGATCTGATCAAAGAGAGCGGCGCCCGTTATGCCGTCATCACCACCAAACACCACGACGGCGTAGCGATGTATGATACCAAAATGGATAACCTGAGCATTGTAAAAGCGTCGCCCGCAAAATCGGATATGATCAAACCTTTTTTTGAAGAATTGCGCAAACGGGATATTAAATGCGGGGCCTATTTTTCGCTGATCGACTGGTCGTACCCGGATTATCCCGGTTTTTTAAAAGATAGCTCACGTTACGACGCACAAAATGATTATACGCGGTGGAATAAGTTCAGGACGTTTTTCCAGGGGCAGATCAAAGAGATCGGCGATAAATTTAATCCTGACCTGTGGTGGTTCGATGGCGACTGGGAACACAGCGCCGAAGAATGGGAAGCAGAAAAAGTAAGGCATATTATCCTCTCCAAAAATCCTTCAGCAATTATTAACGGGCGTTTGCAGGGCTATGGCGATTATACCACGCCCGAGCAAAACTTCCCGGTTACGCGGCCGCCTTATAACTGGTGGGAACTGTGCATGACGGTGAATGACAACTGGGGCTACCAGCAGCATGATCAGAACTGGAAAACGCCTTACGAGATCATTTCAATTTTTGCAGATGCTGTTTCAAACGGCGGCAACCTGCTATTGGATATCGGCCCGAAACAAGACGGAACGATCCCTGAAGAAGAGATCAACGTATTAAAAGAATTGGGCGCCTGGAATAAAAGAAATGGCGAAGCTGTTTTTAATACCATTGCGGGTATACCACAGGGCCATTTTTATGGCCCAACCACTTTATCAAAAGATTCAACCACACTTTACTTATTTGTACATGGCAAAACAACAGGGCCATTAATGCTGAAAGGGCTTGATAATAAAATTGAAGACATCACTGTACTTGGCAATGGGACAAAACTCACCCACAAAATAGTCGGCAAAATATCGTGGAGCCCGGTGCCCGGCCTGGTTTATATTAATTTGCCGGAAGGCGTTCAGGATAAATATATCACTGTGTTAAAGCTGAAACTGGATAAACCTGTAAAATTATACCGCGGGCAGGGTGGTTTGTGATCGCAGGAAACTAATTGCTTTCGACCACTTCAAATCCCGCCAGTAAATTCACATCCGGATCGAATACAACCGATGATGGTTTGCTATTTACTGCAAAAACCACAGTTGTAGTTTTTGAGTTAATATTAATAGTATGATTTTCATTATCAATGGAAACCTCCAACGGAAATTCAAACAATGTACTTTGCTTTTGGGTGATGGCTAATTCGACTTCCTTTTTGGATTCATCATATTTCCAGGTAATGTTTAGCTGCGGATGACCGGCGGTATATAACCATTGTTTAAAAAATTGTTCCAGGTTTTGCCCGCTGGTTTTTTCCATTACCCTGCAAAGATCATCGGTATTGGCATTGCTGTTTTTATATTGTGCATAGTAGTTGCGGATGCCTCTCCAGAATAAAGTATCGCCTAACTTCCTGCGCAGCATATGCAATACCCAGCCACCCTTTTGATAGCTGTTGGCGTTCAGCATCTGCATAAAATTATTTTTCACACCGGTATCTACAACCGGGGTAAGTCTTCTTTTTTCAAACTTTAACACCGTTTCACGGTCGTCCTTCAAACGTTTTTTTAAAGTATCAGTGCCGTATTTATTTTCGAGATACAGGTTGGTCATGTAAGTAGCAAAACCTTCGCTCAGCCATAAATGGGCAAAGCTTTTTTCACTTGCAGCATCGCCAAACCACTGGTGTGCAATCTCGTGGGCCATCAACTCTTCAATACCCTTGCTGGTAACAGAGTTTTCAAAATAAAATATCGCGCTGGCATTTTCCATGCCGCCGAAAATGGTTTTTGATTGCACATTAGCCAGCTTTTCATAAGCATAAGGCCCTACCATTTTGTTGTAATATGGCAGGATCTCCTTAGCTACCTGGTAGCTTTTAAAGCCTGCTTCTTTACTTTCCGGAAACACATAGGTATATAAGGGGATATTGCCAATATCAGCGGGATGATCAATGGCAAAATCAGCCACGCCTATCACCATTACTTTCGTAGGCAGCGGCGATGTTTCTTTCCAGTGCGTCAGTTTAAAATGGCCCGGCAATGCGGTTTCAACTGTTTTAAGGCCATTGGCAACTACCTGGTAATGATCGGGGGCGGTAACAATGAAATCAACGGTCGCCTTGTCTGCCGGGTAATCGGCACAGGGGAGCCAGTTATGCGCCCTGTTAGGCCAGTTATCCCCAAAAAAGGTGCGGTGGCCAAATTCATTTTTTGAAATGATGAGCCCGTCTGCCGGGACGCCCTGGTAGGTAATGCTGTAATTATGCGCGCCGCCGGCTTTCACGGGTGTGTTGATATGAATGACATCGCTGTCCTGGGAAAACAAAATACTTTTGCCGTGCTCCTTAACTGACGACACCCGCATCCCTTTACCCGAACTATTGGTTTTGACCAGGTTAAGCTGAAAACTTTTTACATTTTTCAAAAATTTAAGCTCAACAACCGCTTTGCCTTTTATGGTATCGTTAGCGTCATTTAATTGAATGGAAAAGGTATAATGCTGCACATCAATCGCGGGGAATTGAACCTGGGCTTTTGAATTAAAAGCCATAACTAAAAGCATTAGAAAATAGAATCTTCTTCGCATGATTGAATATTTTATGTGAGCCTAATCTCTAATCTCCAGCCTCTAATCACTAACCTACTTCCACCTGAAACTTTTGATCATCACATTCACATCCTGCTTTACAAAGGTTAATACCGGCTGTATCGAATCGAGCCGTGGCTCGGTATTAAAATAAAGCGCGCCGCGAATATAGTTTTTGGTGCTGTCGGTTAAAAAGAATTGGACGGACGATGCCGCATTCCCGTCGATGGTATAGTAGATGCCATAAACCTTTTGCTCCGGGTAGGATATTACCCCCGCATCAATGCCGGTGGCCTTTACGGTATGTTTAAAGCTGAGCTTGTGCGCATCCTCCACCAGTTCATCAAATTCCTTTTTTGATTTAATATGCTCATAGCTTAAATGAAGCGTACCGTTAAACTGCGGGAACTGGATGTTCATCCAGCAGGGTTTTGCATCGGCGTTTTTGTCAGGTTCTATCTTCGCATATTTTGGATAATCGAACATGATCGGGCAACCGCCAACATATTGCTGGTACTCTTTTTTGGGGAAAATAATGCGGTAATACCCCCTTGGTTTTGGCGAATAACTATGATTGCCGCTGCATGAGGCAAGGCAAAACAAGGCTATTAACAATAGTGCAGCGTTCCTCATGGATATATTTCTTTTTCCGTCCATATTTCCCAACTCTTTTCGGCCTGCAATATCAGCATTTCGTATCCATTTTTTATAGCCGCGCCTTTTTGTTCGCCTTTTTCTAAAAAAAGCGTTTTTTCGGGGTTGTAAATCAGGTCGTATAATAAATGATCCTCTGTTATTGCATCGTACGGTAACGGCGGGCATTCATTAACATTCGGCGACGTACCAATGGGGGTAGTGTTAATGATCATCAGGTAATCCTTAATATGTTTTGGTTTCAGATCAGCGAACAGCAAATTGCCGGGATGCGGTTTACGGGTAACCGCTTTATAATCTATCCCCAGGTTTTCGAGCACACATTTTACCGCTCTCGCCGCACCTCCGTCGCCCAATACCAGCGCTTTATCGTGACGATCTTTTAACAAAGGTTTTAAAGACATCTCGAAGCCATAAATATCTGTATTAAACCCTTCAAGCCTGAAATCGTCGCCGATAATCCCAACCTCACCCGAAAACGCGGCTGATACCGGGCTTTCAGCACTGATGCGGATGCAGTTTACGGCTCCGGCTTTGCGGGCGTCGTGTTCAATCCAGTCGAGGTATTTTAATACGCCAATTTTATGCGGAACGGTAACGTTTAAACCACAAAGATCTGGGTTTTCTCTCAATAGCCCCGGTAATTGCGTAATATGTTCGATGGGGAAAAGGTCGTATTTGGCATCCGTTATATGTTCTTTTTCGAACTTCTCCGTAAAATACTTTTTCGAAAAAGAATGTGAAAGCGGGTAACCGATCAAACCGTAATGTTTCATGCTGTAATATTAAGAAGAAAAGGAAAAAATTATTTGTCTTATTTACAGAAAAAAACAAAGTCATTTAAAGTTCCTGAAAATCTATATTTCTCCCTCTATCAATAATTATCAGTAATAAAAAAGCAATTTTTCTATTGTGATAAAGATTTAAGTCTAAATTTATAAAAATTAGTAACTACACTAATTCAATTATTCAATAACTCGCGAATTCAATAATTAATTATAATTTAGTGTCCGATTTACAGTTAATCCAAAATCAACCTATTATGCTGCTTCATAAAGCTTTTTTTACAAAGATGGCCAGGCCGCTTTGCCTTTTTATTATCGTTTTATTTGCCCTGAAGGGCTACAGCCAACCAGGCCGTACTGTTGCCGACTTCGACAAAGGCTGGCGCTTTAACCTTGGCGATGTTGCAGGCGGCGAAAAACTGGATGTAAAAGATGGCACATGGCGCATACTTGACCTTCCGCACGACTGGAGCATTGAAGGAAAATTCAGCAAGGAAAACCCTGCGACACCTGAAGGCGGCGCTTTACCCGGCGGCATCGGCTGGTACCGAAAAACCTTTACCGTGCCGGCATCCTCAAAAAACAAACTGGTTTATATCGATTTTGACGGCGTGTACCAAAAAAGCACCGTATGGATCAACGGCCATAACCTCGGCTTCAGGCCGAATGGCTATATTTCATTCCGATACGATTTAACGCCTTACCTTAATTTTGGCGGCACCAATACCATCGCCGTTAAGGTTGACAATTCGGTACAGCCAAATTCACGCTGGTATTCCGGCTCGGGCATTTACCGCAATGTTTGGCTCACTACAACCGATAAGGTAGCCGTTGATCACTGGGGTACCTATGTAATTACGCCCAGCGTTACCGATAAATCAGCCGAAGTTAAAGTTGTGGCCAGCATCCTTAACGCTACGCGTGCGCAACAAGCGGTTACTATCACCACTACCTTATTAAATGCCGAAGGGAAACCGGTTGCCAGCGTAACTTCAAATACCATTTTAAAAGACGCTTCCACCCGTTTTACCCAGGATCTCAAAATAAACAACCCGATCCTGTGGTCGGTGGAGAAGCCTTATCTGTATAAAGTATTAACCAAAATATCCGGAAAAAACTCCGCCGACAGTTATACGACCCCGATCGGGATCCGCTATTTTAACTTTGACGCCGACAAGGGCTTTTCACTAAACGGAAAGTTGATGAAGATATTGGGCGTTTGCGACCACCACGACCTGGGCAGCCTGGGCGCTGCCATTAATACCCGCGGCCTTGAGCGCCAGCTGCAAATGCTGAAGGCGATGGGCTGCAATGGTATCCGTACCTCGCATAACCCGCCCGCCCCCGAGTTGCTCGACCTTTGCGACAAAATGGGCTTTATTGTAATGGATGAAGCTTTTGATTGCTGGGAATGGCAAAAAGTTAAATACGACTACCATTTGTATTTTAAAGAATGGCATAAACGCGACCTGGAGGACCAGGTATTGCGTGACCGCAACCACCCGAGCGTAATGATCTGGAGCATCGGTAACGAGATTCCGCAGCAGGGGGATACCACCGCGTTGCGTATAGCGCCCGAACTGGCCGGCATTGTACACAGCCTGGATAAAACACGCCCTATTACTACCGCCAATGATAACCCCGGCAAAGGCAACAAAATCATCCAATCAGGAGCGATTGATTTGATTGGCTATAACTACCATGAGTTTGATTATGCGACTTTCCACGACAGGTACCCGGGCAAGAAATTCATCGCAACAGAAACAACCTCAGGATTAGAGACACGCGGCCATTATGATATGCCTTCGGATAGTATAAGGATCTGGCCGTCCCGTTATGATAAACCATTTACCGATGGCAACCCGGATAACAGCGTTTCGGCGTATGACAACGTCCGCCCGGGATGGGGCTCAACGCATGAAGCTACCTGGAAAGTGATGAAAAAATACGACTTCCTTTCAGGAATGTTCATCTGGACCGGTTTCGACTACCTGGGCGAACCAACCCCTTATTCATGGCCGTCGCGGAGCTCTTATTTTGGCATTATCGACCTGGCAGGCTTCCCCAAGGACATTTACTACATGTACCAGAGCGAGTGGACCAACAAAACAGTACTGCACATCTTCCCGCACTGGAACTGGACACCCGGTAAACTGGTGGATGTTTGGGCCTTTTATAACAATGCTGATGAGGTAGAACTGTTCCTGAACGGCAAATCACTGGGGACTAAAAAGAAACTGGGTGACGACCTCCACATTATGTGGCGCGTTAAATACGAACCCGGTACGCTAAAAGCCATATCGCGCAAGAACGGCAAAGTGGTTTTAACCCGCGAGATCCATACCGCCGGAGCACCTGCTAAAATTGAGCTGGTGGCTGACCGTAAAAATATTAAAGCGGATGGCAAGGACTTGTCTTTCATTACCGTTAGGATACTGGATAAAGACGGCAACCTGGTGCCAAATGCCAGCAACCTGGTTAACTTTAAAGTGACCGGCCCCGGCTTCATCGCCGGTGTTGACAACGGCGACGAGGTGAGCCATGATCCGTTTAAAGCCAATTACCGCAAGGCATTTAACGGCCTGGCGCTGGCGATCATCCAAACCAAAGAAAAAGCAGGCAATATTACTTTTACAGCAACAGCCGCAGGGTTGAAAAGCGCGACCACCGTATTGCAGGTAAAGTAACCGGCCACCGAACCCAACTACATTAAAACCGGCAGGATACCCCAATCCTGCCGGTTTTGCGTTTGGGGTATTGATGCCATGGAGGCGGAAAGAAGCAGGTGTTCCCCCTGAACAGTATGAACACCGGTGAACAGAGGGGAACAGCAGAGAACACTTTTAAAATACTGACGACCAGCTATTTAAATAATTTACACCGAAAATACCGCGGAGACTTTCAGGGTTTGGGGCTTTTTGACGCCTTTTTGTTATCGCTATCCGGCATATCGCGATCATTTTCGTGACGTCACGAAAATGATCTGATATTTTTTAACCTGCATTTTCGCAAGCTTTTTTTGCCTTGCTTATTGCATTTGCAAAGTTCTCCCAGCGCTGGTAACCCAGTATCTCCTGCAATTCCCGCGCGCTCCAAAATTCTATTCCTTCATAATTATAACAGGCCTGTTCAAACTTGCCGAATAATTCTAAAATGACTTCCTTATTATGTCTCAGCAGGGTCTCCTGAAAGGGACCCTGCGTTCCGGGATGCCCTACGCAGCGCAGGGTCCTCTGCGAGAGACCCTGCTGAGACGGGAAGGACAGCAAAACCAACAATAAAGAAAGTAGTTTTTTCATGGTGTTTTCTTTCATGATGCGCTGGCAATTATAGCTATTATTTTACTCAATCCGTTTCACCTTCAGGCTTAAAGCCAAGATATCATATTGATAAAAGGTTGCCAATAGGATATAAGTGATTTTTGGGGAAATTATAGATGCGATTTAAAGCGCTTTAAATAAACCTCATCTCGATGATACTCTAAATAGTGCCCATTGCTTTCAAACTGTTTTCTCAATTTCATGTCCGGCGAGATATTCAATATTTTAGAGTAAGATTCGATTTCCTTAGATATTATTATTTGACCCTTGTTTTCAAACGATATAAATCCTCTGTCAAATAACGTATCGAGCGTTGGCGTTAAAACCAAACCATTATATGGATCGAGCCTTTCAAAATTATTGGATTCCTTCCAGGGTTTTATGTGCGATGCCTTTAAAATTTCCGGAACTTTTACATCAGTAATTGAGCAGGCATCCCAAAGATCTAATAGATCAACTCTAAACTTTCCCTGACCGATGCGACTTAACGATGTTGATAGCCTTTCGGTTTCTCTATTGCCGTATAAGAATTCCGGTTCGTCAAAGGTTTCAGGACGCGCAATTGTTTCAGAAGCAATGTTAAAAATGAATTTAAATGGAGCATTAGTCTTTTCAATAAATGAAGCTAATTTAATGATGCCCATATATTTAAATTCGGCATGGTGTCTGTATCTATAGAAAAGATGTATTGGATGATGATTTTTTGTTGCGTTAATTATCCTATCATTATTTCCGCCTTTTTCTTCTCCTTCCCAATAGAGGTAATCATCGCTGATATAATCTTCATATTGAGTTAAAGATCGTTGTTTTTCTTTGGTAACAAAAAGAACTATTGAATTAGAATTTGCTGGAGTGACTACCCCTTTACTTATAGCTTGCCGCCCTTTGTAACCCCATAGTTCAGTTAGGAAATTTCTGTCGTAAAATTTTCCAATTTTCAGATCGTTAAAGCTTACGTTAATTTCCAAAACTTAAATTTTGTTTAAAAAATAGACGCTCAATTTCAGTTTTAAGTAGCCATGGCCCATCTTCTCAACCATTCAGACTCATCCAGGCCAACCCTCGAAAGTTTTGCAGCATAGTTATTAGCTATCCGCTGAGCGTGTGCATCTTTTAAATCAGAAAGCCATACGTATTCCTCACCATAAATAGATGTGAAATGGTAATGATCGTTTTCGTCTTTTACAATCGGGAAGCCGCCCTGTTCATTGGGTTTAAATTTTGCCGTTTTTAAGCTAAAAGAGGAATCCTCAATTTTAAGGCGTATAAAGCTCCCTTTTTCTGAGATTACAAAATGAAATTTGCCATCTTGTACAGCAGTTAATGGCAAGAATAAAAATCTCCGTTCGGAACGAAGTCTCACACTATCACATTTCTGTTGAATACAAACAAAGTATAAACCTTCAGGATTTTGTTTTACAATCGTTCCAAGTGTTAACTTAGGTGATGTCCCTGACAATTTAATATTGCTCTTTTGATGAGTCAAAATCGAAAACTCATAATCCTTTACTTCGTATGCGCCATCTAAATTGAAATATTTAGTTGCATCTTGATATAAAGTTTTATGTAATGATTTGAATTTACCTTCGGGAAAATCACCATTATTCAATGCCTCCCATTTTGCTCTAAAAGTTTCTTCAAAGCCGCTGCTAACCCAATCGTTTAGAAATGATTTATCAATAGATATATTTTTTCCAGACAAACTTATTACTCCTGTAAATTCATGTGAATCAATCCATGTTTTAATGAGATCATTGGAAATATAGTCACCCGCTTTACTGTAATTCAACAAGGCATTTATTGAATGTGACAATAACTCAACTAATTGTTCTTTTGAATCATCTGGCTCAGGAAGCAATAATCTATGTGACAAAAAAGCAGCATCAATGTCCTTATTAAATAGATTAACAAGTCTGAAAATATTTGATCTTATCAGTGATAACGAATACAATACGAAGTCTGAAACTAATCCAGATGTTAGTTTAGTGAACTCTTCTAAAATAAAATCAGGTAACTCTTCATAATTTTTAATTCTGGCGGCAAACTCTGGAAGATGTTTTGCACTTATTGAGGGTTTACCAACTACGATTACTTTAAAACTCTTTGAAAATACTTCGTAATCGCTTGATTCTATCCCGGGAATGTCATGTAATTGTTTAAAAATTTCTGCTGTAATTCCCTTTAAATCAGTTTCTCCAGTATAGACGGCTATCATTTTAAGACTATTAAGTCCAGTTAATGGGTCTAATAATATCGCTTTGATTATACGAGTTGTGTGTGCACCTCTAGGATCATCATTCGGGTCATCGTCGTTTTCGTCAACAGCAATTATTTCAGGTTCCAACTCAATTTTCCAATCTACAACAACTATATCCGCTTTTTTTGATATATGAATTAAGTCTAAGATGTCTGATTCATTTCTTGGGTTATAAACGGAACAAATTTTCTGTTTTTTTGCAAAAACTTTAGATATTTCAGCAGCGTTTAAATTATGATCAGTTTTTGAGTCAGCGTAAGCCTCATCGTCAATAAAGACTATACTCTGTAAAAAATCATTTGCCGTTACTTTAGACGACTCAAAAAAGGCGCTATTCATTTTGTGTTGATTGGTTCGGTTCTATTTTGAAAGTTACGTTGCTTCCGTCCTTTGGTTCGTCCACAAATATTTTATACTTGATCCCTTCAAGTGCTTCTCTTGAGATATGCAATCCCATTCCTCTGCCGTTCATTTTTCGGGTAAAACCTAAGTCAAAAATTCTCTCTTTTTCATTAATTAAAATAGCAGGGCCGTTGTTGGAAATATAAAAACCCGAATCATCTGCATGAAGGCGAATGATTTTTTCTTCGGTGTCTTTTTTTTGATTTAACCAATGAATAGCATTGTCAACGACATTTACAAAAACGGGATAAAATGTAGATCTATAGCCAAATAATGACCTGCTACTAAATCCTTTTGTGTGTTTTAACTGGATATTATGTCGACTAAGCCGAGCTTTAAATAGATCAATCAAGAAAACTTTGATATCGTTTGCCGGAATCTTTTCTTGCGTCCGGGATAGTCGTCGGTTCAGGGGTGTAAAAAGTGTTAGGTAGCCGTCCAGATGTTCGAAATTTATTCTAATATTATCATAAACACCCTCAAGCTGCTGGTTTACATCAGCCCAAGCTTTTAAATCTTTTATACTGGCTCTTATAGAATTTACTGTACTATTAAACTCATGATGAATTACTCCAACTGCTAAACCCAATTGACTCAATTCAACATCTGCATGTATACGGTCGCGAAGCTCATAAAGTTCTTCTGTTAATGCATCGTTCATCTGATCATTTGTAACAATGTTACCTTCTGGGTCTTCACCCCAATAAATACTCTCAATTTGCTTAATTATACTTTCAAAGATTTCAAGTCCTCTGTTTTTTTCTTTTAAAATCTCATCTTCCATCCTCTTTCTCTCGGAAACCAAATCGAAATCTTGAACGTCCTCAATTTTCATTGATTTAAACTGATCCTTTACATCGCGAATTTTATCTTCCAAACCAGACATTACTTCTGTAGTCAATTCTTTAACCTTTTGGGTAATGTTGGAAACCGCTTCTTTGGTTTCTTTTTCTTTCTTATTAGTGGCTTTCTTTGCTTCTTGTGAAATAAAATCAACAGCTTGTTCTAATCGTTTTCTTTTACTAATTTCTAGCTGCAAACGTGTTGTATACTCATTTATTAAGTCGTCGATCTTCTCTTCAGTTGCGACGAATAAAGTTGAAACAACTTTTTCATATTCAACCAGATAAGATTCAAAATCCTGTCGTAAATCTTTCGAAATAGAAAATCCTCGAGGCTGATTGATTTTTATTTTTCCTTTTAAAGATTCAAGCTTTTGACGAGCCTCTATTTCGTAGTCGAGTAACTTTTGAGTTGCTTCATCTGGATCGTCAAGGTACGCAACTGACCCAATTTTCTTATCAGTCGCTTCCATAAACTCATCGATTTGCGTTTGGAATTTCTTTTCCGACAAATCCTTAAAGAAAATGGTAAGTGAACTTTGAAATTTATCTTTTCTAAATTTCGTTTGCTTATCTCTCCTCTCGATAGACTTATAAATAGCTTCTTGTTGGCTTCTTCTTTTGATCCAAAAATCTGTTTTTGGCCCGCCCCCTTCTCGAAAAAAATCCGCAGCCAACTGAACAAAAAAGTTCTTTAAAATTTCTCTTAACTGTCTATAGGCTTTATTTTCTATAAAGCCTTCCCGCCCTGCCTTTTCGTTTAATTTAAAGTTTACTTTTTTTGAAATATCAATCACGCCAAACATTCTTCGAAATGAAAAGAAATAGAATGATGCACTTTTGGTTCTGTTTTTTTCAATATCGATAAAGTCATAATCAGAATTTCCGTACGGCAATATTCTTATATTATCCCTGTAAATGTAGAGTCCCCCAAATTTGTCCGCTTTGGCCAACAGCCGGCCGTGATTTTCTGGATCAATCATTGACTGGGCCAGTCTCCCTTGTACATAGGCTACGTTTATCGAGAAAGCACCACAATCTGTCTCTCGATAATTGTTGCCATTCCATAATATCTTGTGGTCAAATTCTTTTTCATTGTACACCTTTATTTTTCCTAAAAATTGCCCGAAAATGTCAAATTTCCCTTGGAAGTGATGGTCAGCTAACTCAAAGTCTTTAGGTGTAAAAAACTGTTCCTTTTCTAACAAGCTAAAATATGTATCATCATCGTTTCTATAGTCTCTAAAAGCAGCGTCAATATCTGGCTTTTTAAAGTTAGGAGTCATCGTATTTGTGAAGCCAACTAACATTTTTTCAATTTTGGTAGCCTCCTTCGTTTCGCTTTCTCCATCTATATCGCTATTTAACGTCTCGTCAACCGGGGATATATAAAAATGCGTCCCATATTTTTCATTCGAAATAGCAGTGGTTGGAATCAATACTTTATCTAAATCGTCAGGCGAGACAACAAATCCTTTAATTTCGGTTATTAATTTAGCTCCGTCAGATTTAGATATTTCATCTTGCTTGATCAAAATAAGGATGGCATTAATTACCTCCTTTTTCATTTCATCAATCTGTTTTCCAGAAGGTAGCGAATCAAATTCGCGGACAGGTATTACTATATCTTCGAGATTTAGGCCAGGCAATTCAAATAGTCCCCAATTTATAAAGGCAGCAACAATGGGATGTTTCTCCGATTTTCGATAGGCCTTAGTTAATATTAATACTTGTCTGCCTATTGAGGCAATAGCTAAGCGGCCAATACCCTTTTCTCCCATAATTGGTCGTTCGGGTTTGTCTGGATGTTTAGGAGGGGCGGGGAATTTGTTGTTTAGAAATTTACTTTCGGTACCTAAAGTAAGCCAACGGGTTTCGAAGTCATGCTTAGTCATTCCTAAACCATTGTCTCTCAAAATAAGCAATCTGCTTTTTCTAAAATAGTCTATGTCGACATTATCGGCATATGCATCATGAGCATTCTTAAACAGTTCATTTATTGCAGTTGGAATACCAGCTATTTGCTGCCGTCCTAATAAATCTAACGCTCTTGCCCTTGCTTTAAATACAGCCATTTAGTTGTTGCCTATAATACTCAGTGCTATTCTTCTTGCCATTTCTGGCGGAACAGCATTTCCAATTTGTTTAGCTACAGACACCAATCCTCCAACGAATTTATATTTTTTGGGAAAAGTTTGAAGCGTTGCACCCTCCCTTAAAGATAGACCTCTATCCTCATCGGGGTGAGAAAACCGCCCACAAGAGGTAGCAATAAATCTTGTAGTTATAGTTGAAGCCGGTTTATCCCAAAATAGACGTCCGTATATAGTTTTGAAATCTTTATCTTTTCCTTCGCCTTTATAGGCATTTATTTGCAATTCTTTATCGTCTTTCCACACCTCACGTGTGCCTCCATCTAAAGGGGTCATTTTAATTCTCCTTTTGTTAAAAGGGCTTAATAATGAAGTAGTATGTAAGAACGTGGAATTGTCTTTGTGCCCATCTGGTATCTTAGGAAATCCATTATGTTCACCAATATAATTACGAACCGTCAAATTAGGATCGTCAATAGGTTCTGGAAAGTTTATTTTATCTGCCGTACGAGACGCGATCAGGACAAACCTTTTACGCCGCTGTGGAACGCCATATTGATCTGTTCGAATTACCCGAAACTCATACTTGTATCCGTTAAATATTAAAAAATCTAAAAATCCAAGCAACACATGATTGTTCTTAGCATTTATTAACCCTGGCACATTTTCCACTACTATATTGCCCGGCATAAAAAACTTTATGAAGCGCTGGAAATCAGCTATTAAATTCTTTGTGTACGACGAAGAATGCTTCATCGTGTTTATTTTGCTCCAATATTGGCAAGGGCTGCAACCAATAAAAATTAGTTTATCATCAAATTTCTCAATTTTGAGGGTCTTTTGTAGTTTCTCAGGCTTGTATTTGGTTATATCTTTGTTGATAAATTTAGCGCCTCTGTTATTTTTTTTATATGTCTTTTCAAACTGTTTTTCAATATCAATTCCCCCTAAAATCGTAACGCCAGCTTGTGAAAAACCACAGGACATGCCTCCGGCGCCACAAAAAAAATCAACTAATTTAAAACTATGTAGTTTACTCTCTTTTATATCTTGTATTTTATCTTGAATATCAGGCATTTAGGTTTTACTCTTTTTAAGGTACTAATATCCGAAATTTAACACGTATAAAAAAATATCAAATTAACAAGTGTTAAAATAAGTTTTTCAGTGCGTTTAAACAAGTTTCCATAGTATCCGAGAGAGTGGTTACCTTTAACTCGCAACCCCAAATCTTAATAACATTCCAGCCAGCCGCTTTTAAAAGGTTTTCGGCGCTAATATCATGGGTAATATTTGTACCTATTTTGTGCAGCCACCATTCTGTTCTGGTTTTCGGCACAACATAATATTTGCATCCTTCGTGCCCGTGCCAGAAACAGCCGTGTATAAAAATTACGGTTTTGTATTTTGGCAGTACTATATCCGGCTTCCCCGGCAGATCCTTTACATGCAGCCGGTACCTGAACCCGTTTTTATGCAGAAACCTGCGCACCAGCATTTCGGGCTTGGTATCCTTACTCCGGATGCGCGACATGTTGTAACTGCGGGTTGCTTTGGAGTGTACATCTGCCATAAGGCAAAAATACGTTAAATTATGCGGAGGGGGTTTTATGAATGGTAATCATTAGCGCGGTCACGGTCGAACTTAAACCCGCTCAAATCAACCAAACTTGATTTGGTAAGCTCCTCTATTTCCAGCAATCGTTGTGCTTTGGTTGTAACTGCCCCCCCGTCGTTGATCTCGAAAGCAATTACCCCAACTGTTTTGCCTACCATCTCTGCCGGGATGCGCATGGTAAAGCTTGCCTTCTTTGGTGTAATAATTTCGCGTAGCATCATATTATAAAGTTAGCAAAAAATCTTTAAATCAATTAATCAACATTAAGAAACCTGCGCACCAGCATTTCGGGTTTGGTATCCTTGCTCCGGATGCGCGACATGTTGTAGCTGCGGGTTGCTTTGGAGTGTACATCGGCCATGGTACAAAAGTACTGAAACTTTGCGCGGCCCGATGCCGCTGATATATGTCCGCTTTTTCAAAAAAATAAATAAAGGCTTTCCCAAAATCTTTGTAAATTTGAATACGCTGGTAATAAAAATTATAAGTCAATCATTATGGAATCGCCTTCAATTGTCGACCGCCTGTTGAAAAATATGGGTAACATGCACGAACTGGGCCGTCAGCGTGCGTTTGAGTTGGGCAACCCGTTTTACGCACAATTTGCAGAGGACGGCGGGTACTGGCGTAAGGAGATGCCTAATGGCGAAAAATACCTGGTAACGGTTGAGGTGATAATGGATGAAAATGATATGCCTGTGAAGGTAATAGATACCGTTATAAAAAAGCTTCACGATTAATGAAAAAGCCTGAACTGGTTTTAGTAGCCGGTTGCAATGCTGCGGGTAAATCAACCTTTATACGCACGCGCCTGAATGAGCTGGAGGGATTTGAGATACTGATGACGGATGTATATAAAGGGCGAACTAAAGAACTGGCCAGACGGGCTGTTAGCCAGGGCAAGGATATTTTAATTGAAACGGTTTTTAATGATGAATCATTTAAAGATCTGGCAGACGAGGCGAGAAATGCTGGTTATCAGACCTCGTTGGTCGTACTATTTCTGGATAATATACAACAGTCGGTTAACAGGGTGGCTTTCCGCGGAGTGCAGGAAAATGGTATAACCATATCAGGCAGTAATATAAAAATCAATTTTAACGAGAGTTTTAAAAATATAGCCCGGTATTTTTTTTATTTCGACCGAACTGATTTTATTTATACAGGCGAAGGAGAAGTAAACAAGTTAATCATGAACTTTCAGAAGAGCGAACTGGTGGTTTATCATTCCACTGATTTAATTTATCCTCAAAAGTTTGCGGAATATAGCTTTCGAAGTGAACGGTTAAATGAAGGCGCCTACCAGGTTATCATCTCAAATAAAAATTTCAAAAGCAACTTGCTTAAAAAGCCAAAGCGGGTTGCCAGGTTCAAATTATAATTTTCCTCTTTGATGACGAGGGTTGAGAGCGCTTTCCGAAATATGCAAAAACCTGCGCACCAGCATTTCGGGTTTGGTATCTTTACTCCGGATGCGCGACACGTTGTAACTGCGGGTTGCTTTGGAGTGTACATCGGCCATCACCCAAAAATACAATAAACCATTACTAATATCTGTATTTGCTTTTGGCTGATTTATTTATCCTGAAAATAACCGACAGGTCATCCCGAACTTGTTTCGGGACCCCATCGACAGGTAGCCCGCTGACAGGTATACCATCGACAGGTAGCTATTATGCAGGTAGCCGGTATTTCGGTCACCTGGCAAGCGTTTACCTGTATGGCGGCTACTTAGCGTGTGAGATCCAGACATACGTCGGGATGACTTATTTTTTCAGGGCTGTGGTTGCTAGGTTGAGGGCTGTATTTAGTGTATTTACTGTAATTGGGTTCGGCAGTCAAATACACAAAATACAACTATTACAGTTTGCAAAAAAGGTAAATGTATTAGCTGATCAGCTTTTTTAGCACGCAGTCGGTCCAGGATATAATTGCCTTCGGCCTGGTACAGCTTGTCGCCAAACTTTACCGTTTCCATGCCATAGTCAAATTCTATGGTGCCATTACCGGCAGGATTCAACAACGATCCCTGCCGCGACCGGCTAAAGCCATCGTTAATACCCGGATCTTCCAAAGCGCGGAAATTTTTGGCCTGGTTAAGGTGAAAGCTTTTTATTTTTTTAAAGAGGGCGCCTTTTTTATCAATGGTGAGTATGCCCTGTGTTAGGGTAATTACTTCTTTCCCTGCAAAATTCCACCACCAGTTCTGGATGGCAGATGCGCCAATTGCCGCCCAATACGCAGCACCAAAAAGCCATAAAAATATATCCGCCCCCATGCCCGGTTATACCGGTAACCATGCCAAATGCACGGATTCCGCAATAAGCCCAGCCACAAAGCCAAAGGCTTGAAAACACCACATTATTCCAATTCTTTTTTGCGGGAATGATGATCTCGGTACCATCAAAATTATCGTTTATGATAGCGCGGCCTGCGTATGGTACTTCCATAGTTAAAGATGGCTATTTTTTTGCGGAGCCAGAAACAAAAAGCACGCATCACACCAATGAACTGCTAAACGCCGCCTGCTATTGATTGCCCACAACCAATGTGCCCTGAATTTTCACCACATCAAACATAAAAGATGCCGGGTGTAATCCTTCAAATGTTAAATTGTATTTAAGCATTCCTTTTGCCGTGCCGGTATCAACTTCTTTAACAAACAGGCCGGACTCACTATTATTAAGGCCTTTAAACGCGGCTGAGCCCAAAAATGGCAGTAATGCATCTGATTTACTTTCAGAGAAAACGGCTATGTAAACGGAGATGCCCTGGGGATTAACCATGATGTATTGGGACGGCGTGCCCATATCCAGATCCTTTACAGCATAATAGGTGCTGCCGTCGGCATTTTTTTGCAGCAGTGCTCCTTTGTATTTTTCAAAATTGTTTTGCAGTTGCCCTATCACCGTCAGCATAGCGCGCTGGATGGTTGCCTCTTTAGCGATGTCGGCGTCGGTAACGGTGGTGGGCATAACCTGTGCGCTGCCTGCAAACGGCGCTAACAGGCCAAGCGCTATCCATAAAAAAAATACATGTTTCATTTTTAAAGGTTTTAATTGCCCGGCGCTATATAACCCGGCAACCAAATAAACGAAAAGCGGTGAGGATAAAAAATGTGAGAAAAGTAGTATAAATTGCCGCCTTTGTTGTTGGTGGCGGTGGCAGCAGGGAAATATATCCCGGAAAAACCGACATGTCATCCCGAGCTTGTCCCGGGACCCCACAGCCAGGTAACCGCAAGATAGGTGCGCTGGAGGGTAACCAACAACCAGGTAACCTGCATTTCGGCCACCTGCATGTAGTATACCTGTCGCCGGCCTGTCCTGTGGGGTCCCGACCTGCGTCGGGATGACGGATGGGGATAAAAAAATCCCTGGCTTTTGGCCAGGGATTTCTAATAATTTTTGTTGGTTTGAACAGGTAACTATTTTTCCAAAATGCCTTCGGCCAGTATCACTACTTTGTTGTGTGATGCCTCAACCACGCCGCCTTTGATAAAAAGGAATTGCTCCTTACCGGCATTGCCACCGCGAACGGTTACTTTGCCATCCTCCAGCGTGCTGATGATAGGCGCGTGGTTATTTAATATTTCAAAAAATCCCAAAGTACCTGGAAGGGTTACCGATGTGGCTTCACCTTCGTAAACGGTTTTGTCGGGAGTCAGGATTTCTAATGTCATGGTGTTTTGTTTAGAATCAAGAGTCAAGAATCAAGAGTCAAGATAGAAGATGTTTTTTTTTCTTCCTGGCTCTTGGCTCTTGATTCTTGGCTCTAACTAATTATCCATTAGCCTCAGCCAATAGTTTCTTGCCTTTTTCAATCGCTTCCTCAATGCTTCCTACAAGGTTAAAGGCAGCTTCAGGATATTCATCCACTTCGCCGTCCATAATCATGTTAAAGCCTCTGATGGTTTCTTTAATGTCAACCAGTACACCTTTTAAGCCGGTAAACTGCTCGGCCACGTGGAACGGCTGCGACAGGAAACGCTGTACACGGCGTGCGCGCGATACAACCAGCTTATCTTCCTCGCTCAACTCATCCATACCCAGGATGGCGATGATGTCCTGTAACTCTTTATAGCGCTGCAATGTTTCCTTTACGCGTTGTGCGGTATTGTAGTGCTCGTCACCCAAAATAGCAGGGCTAAGGATGCGTGAGGTTGAATCCAGTGGATCCACCGCAGGATAGATACCCAGCTCGGCAATCTTACGTGACAATACAGTAGTTGCATCCAGGTGGGCAAATGTTGTTGCCGGTGCAGGGTCAGTCAAGTCATCCGCAGGTACGTAAACGGCCTGTACTGATGTGATTGAACCACGTTTGGTTGATGTAATACGTTCCTGCATGCTACCCATCTCAGTCGCCAGTGTTGGCTGGTAACCTACCGCTGATGGCATACGGCCAAGCAATGCCGATACTTCGGAACCTGCCTGGGTAAAGCGGAAGATGTTATCGATAAAGAATAATATATCGCGTCCTTTGCCTTCAGCATCACCGTCGCGGAAATATTCCGCAATGGTTAAGCCTGAAAGGGCCACACGTGCACGTGCACCGGGAGGCTCGTTCATTTGTCCGAAAACGAAGGTTGCTTTTGAATCTTTTAATGCTTCAGCGTCAACTTTGGATAAATCCCAGCCGCCTTTTTCCATCGAATGCATAAACTCGTCACCATATTTAATGATGCCCGATTCAAGCATTTCGCGCAGTAAGTCGTTACCTTCGCGGGTACGCTCACCTACACCGGCAAATACCGACAGACCTGAGTATGCTTTCGCGATGTTGTTGATCAGCTCCTGGATCAATACGGTTTTACCTACACCGGCGCCGCCGAACAATCCGATTTTACCACCCTTGCTGTAAGGCTCTAACAAGTCGATAACCTTGATACCTGTAAAAAGCACTTCGGTTTCTGTTGAAAGGTCCTCAAAACGTGGGGCGCTGGCGTGTATAGGGCGACCAGCCGAGTTGTCCAATTCCTTAATACCGTCGATGGCGCCGCCAACCACGTTAAATACACGTCCTTTAATATCCTCGCCAACCGGCATTTTAATAGCCGATTCCAGATCCACAACGTCCATGCCGCGAAGCAATCCGTCTGTTGAATCCATGGCGATAGCGCGAACGCGGTCTTCGCCTAAGTGCTGCTGAACTTCTAAAATAACTTTCTGACCATTTTGTTTGGTGATCTCTAATGCATCATAAATTTTTGGAAGATGTGCATTAACTGCGAAGCTTACGTCAACTACCGGACCGATGATCCGTGATATTTTTCCAATGTTTGGCATATATAACCTGGTAATTTAAAGTATTTTCAATGAAATCAGTGCCTGCAAAACAGACCCATCCTTTCAGAGCCGCAAAGTTAAAGTTTTTTGTTAAATATTTAAAGGGTGCATTTAAATATTTTATGGGGAGAAAAGAATATTATTTTTAGGAGGAGAAGCGGGCATGGCGGCGAGTTAACTCACTCCGGAGTCGCTGCGCTCTCCGACCCTCTCTTCGCTGAAGGCGAAAAGAGGGTAAAAAAAATAAAAAAAACCTAAACCCTCTTTACCGCCTGCGGTAGAGAGGGTGGACAAGCGAAGCGATGTCCGGGTGAGTAAACTAATGAAGCGACATTAGCGCCGATGGCACACCGCCACCGCAGCTGCAATGAACCATGAAACTCCCTCCTGCCATGAACCATCAACTATGAACCATGAACCAACACAATCTTCCCTATATGCGCACTGCTTTCCATCAGCGCGTGTGCTTCGGCGGCTTTTTCAAACGGGAAGGTGGCATTAATGATGGCTTTTATTTTGCCTGATGCCAGCAGCGGCCAGATATTTTTTTCGAGGTTTTGGGCGATAGCAACTTTAAAAGCTGTATCCCTTGCCCGCAAGGTGGAGCCGGTGATGGTAAGCCGTTTGATCATAATTTGGGAAAGGTCTACCTGCACATCTTTCCCCATCATCATATTAATAAGCACCAGGCGGCCGTCAAACGCAAGGGATTTGATATTCGGTGCGGTATAATCGCCGCCGATCATATCTAAAATAACATCCACGCCTTTACCGTTGGTGAGCTGTTTGATCGCGTCAGCAAAGTTTTCTGTTTTATAATTAATGGCTTTGGCTGCGCCGAGATCTTCACAAAACTTACATTTTTCATCACTCCCGGCAGTAACATACACCGTAGCGCCCATGGCTTTTGCCATCTGGATTGCTGCCACACCAATGCCGCTTGATCCGCCATGCACCAGTAAGGCTTCTCCCGCTTGCAGTTTACCCCTGTCGAACACGTTGCTCCAAACGGTAAAAAAGGTTTCGGGCAGGGATGCGGCTTCCACAAAACTTAAGTTGCCGGGTACAGGCAGGCATTGCCCTGCGGGTACGCTGCAATATTCGGCATAGCCGCCGCCGGTTACCAGGGCGCATACTTTATCGCCAACTTTCCAGCGGGTAACGTTAGCGCCGGTTTCAATGATGGTTCCGGCAACTTCAAGCCCCGGTATATCCGGTGATGCACCTTGCGGCGGCGGGTAATGCCCCTTGCGTTGCGAAACATCCGGGCGGTTAACGCCGGCCGCAGCAACTTTTACCAAAACGTCATCCGGGGAGTAAGCAGGTACAGGGCGTTCTTCTATCTGCAAAACTTCGGGGTCGCCGGGTTGGGTTATTACTATCGCTTTCATGGGGTAAATATTTTCTCTTGCAGCCGTTTCATCGCTGCCATCAATAATTAACAATAATATCACCTTTTTGTAGGATCTGAATATTATTAAAAAAAGAATGACTTATTAATGAAACGATTTCCATCATGATGTATCGGCAAATTTACCGGAACTGTACTGGTGGATGCTATATTTGCTATTGTGGTAAGCTTACAGGAGTTTACGTTAAATTAAAAATGATGTATACACAACTGGCTAAATATATAACGGACAGGGTTGCGATAGCTGATGAGCAATTACAGGTCATCCTTTCCCATTTTAAGCCTTTAACACTTAAAAAAAACGAAGTCATAAATATAATTGGCCAACCTGCCCGGCGAATGTATTTTGTAAACAAAGGTTGCCTGAGGGTTTATTTTTTAAAGGTTGACGGAGGCGAGGTTACCCGCAGGTTTGCTTTTGAAAATACATTTTCAACATCGCTGACATCATTTATCAGCGGCGAGCCTCTAACAGAATTTACAACAGCCATTGAAACTACCGAACTGCTTTACATCCCGCGCGATGACTTTTACCGTTTGCTGGATGTAATACCCGCATGGGAAAAATTTTACCGCCATTACCTGGAGTTTGCCTATGTAAATAATACCAAACGTTTACAAAGTTTTGCCACCCAGGATGCCGCAGAGCGCTACAAACTCTTATTAAAAGAAAACCCGCACTATGTGCTGCGCCTGTCGAATAAACTGGTGGCCAATTACCTCCATATTTCGCCGGAAGCGCTGAGCAGGTTAAAATCAAAAATTTGATTTGTTGATGCAGATCAATGTTTCTAAATTCAAATAGGGTAATCTTTGTTAAATCAAAAAAAAAGATATGCGCGTAGTAACCCTCGAAGAACATATAACATTTCCTGAACTGGTTGATAAACTCCCGCAGGAAGCAAAAGACAAAGACTATATCGGCCAATCTCCCGCAATGCAGCGGATGGCAAACAAACTGGCAGATATTGATGGTGAACGCCTGCAGTCCATGGACGAAAATGGCATCACCGTGCAGGTGCTGTCTGTTGCCGGGGCTGGCGCCGACCTGCTTGACGCCGCCCATGGCCCCACTTTTGCCAGGCAATACAACGACGCCATAGCTGAACGGATCGCGGCTCATCCCGACAGGTTCAGGGCTTTTGCCCATCTGCCGACAACCAACCCCGAAGCCGCGGCGGACGAACTGGAGCGGACGGTAAAAAACTACCGCTTTTGCGGCGCACTGATCAACGGGTTAACCAACGATGAGTTTTTGGATGATGAAAAATATGCGCCCATTTTTGCCCGTGCAGAAGAATTGGACGTGCCCATTTACCTGCACCCGGGCTTGCCGCCCAAGGCCGTGTTTGATGCTTATTATAGCAATTTACCCAAACAAGCGGGTCCTTTTTTATCTATCGCAGGCTGGGGCTGGCATTCAGAAACGGCGCTGCATACATTACGGTTGATCGTATCTGGCACATTGGATAAGTACCCTCATCTTAAGCTCATCATCGGCCATATGGGCGAAATGCTGCCAATGATGATGGTGCGCACCGATAAAATGTTTGGCATCGACCAGGGCGGAAACAACCAGCGCTCCATTATTCAAACCCTGCGTGATCAGGTGCATATTACCACCAGCGGCCTGTTTAGTTTGCCGCCATTACAAACGGCAATAGATACTTTCGGGATAGATAATATCATGTTTTCGATAGATTATCCGTTTAGCACCAACCAACAGGGTAAGCAATATCTTGAAAGCATGCAACTACCAACGGAAGACCTTGAAAAATTAGCACATGGCAATGCGGATAAATTGCTAAAGCTGAAATGAAAAATTGCGACCTTTGGGGATAGAATTGGTTGTATTAGCCTAAAAAGTTGTTCGGTATCGGCAACATCAGCTTTATAGAAATTACCATCGATTAATTTTAATTTCAGTTGTCCGATTTTTTCGGACAACTACTTTGGTGCTGTTCATATTTCGTTCAATCTTTTGCTCAAGCATACAACCTGCGTTAAAAAAGCTTAAAATGTATATATTTAATAAGATAATCGATTATTTCCGATTATCTTATTAAATATATACATTTGTAAATGGATATTCAGCAAGCCATACGGTCATACGCAAGGCAACCACTCACCCATCAATTATTATTGTCGCTATTAAAGGGATACAAAAGCCCTAATGATAAGATTTCTTCGTTACTTAACGATGGCGTATTGACGGGTATTAAGAAAGGGCTGTATATCGCCGGACCCATGTTAAAGGCCAATAAACCCGAACCGTTTTTAATGGCTAACCAAATATTGGGGCCAAGTTATATCTCGTTAGATTCCGCGCTCTCCTATTACGGGCTGATTCCCGAACGCGTTTATGAGATCACGTCGGTGACGGTAAAAGCTTCAAGAAAATTTGTGACAGAAATGGGTCTTTTTAGCTATACGCACCTTTTACTGCCCTATTATGCATTCGGTATTCAACAACAAATATTGTCTGATGAAGAGTACGTAATGATAGCTTCGCCCGAAAAAGCTTTATTCGATAAAGTCATCACCACTTCGGGCCTGGTACTCAGAAGTAAAAAACATGCACTGGAATACCTGGTGGAAAATCTGAGAATGGATGAAGATAGCCTGAAAGACTTTGATGCTGACTCGATGTCATCATGGCTGCAGGATGCACCGAAAAAGCAGAGTTTATCAATGATTATAAAAGCGATAACTAACTTATGATTAAAGAGTGGCTGGATACTTACAAGCCGGCAAATAAAGAAGAAGCACTACAGGCGCTCCGTGAGATTATGCAGGAGATCGCCCTCGCCGGCCTGCAACGTGCCGGTTTTTTTGAAAAGGCGGCCTTTTACGGCGGCACCGCCTTAAGAATATTTTACGGGCTCGACCGATTTTCCGAAGACCTGGACTTTTCACTATTAGCAGCAACCCCCGCGTTTTCATTTGACAGGTACCTGGAGGCCGTTCGCTTCGAATTTGAATCATTAGGCTTTAAAATATCTGTAAAAGAAAAAGAAAAGACCAATAAGGGTAATATTCAATCTGCATTTTTAAAATCGGAAACTATCTGGAAAGAATTGGTTTTAGAAGATATTATCCCGCAAAATGGATTAGACCAAAAACCAAATATTAAAATTAAACTGGAGGTTGATATCAGTCCGCCACAAGGCTTTAATACAGAAGAAAGGTTGTTATTGAAACCGTTTTCCTTTTACGTTAAATGCTTTGTTATTTCGGACTTGTTTGCAGGCAAAATGCATGCATTATTGTTCCGCAAATGGGGAGATAATGTAAAAGGGCGCGATTGGTACGACATGGAATGGTATATCAAAAAGGGCGTGCCATTAAACCTGACTCATTTTTTATTAAGGGCACAAGACAGCGGCGATTGGAATAAAACGACCATCACAGTCGACGAACTTCAACAATTATTAAATGCAAAAATTGACCAAGTAAATTTAAAACGCGTAAGAGCAGACATTGTCCGATTTATCCCCGATCCTGCGCGAATTGAAATTTGGTCTGCCAAATATTTTCATGACCTCGTTGGTCATTTGGCTATTATAACCCAATAAATGCTTTTTTGCGTAATATTTTATCCAACTCTACCAAAGACACAAAAATGTAAAATATCAAATCGCCCTCAATCAATCGGATATTTGTTATTTCTTTGCATAAAAAACTATTTATGGCATTACAACCTGGCTCACCCGCACCACAATTTACTTTAATATCAACCGAAAAAAAACCGGTTTCATTGTCCGACTTTAAAGGCAAAAAAGTTGTCCTTCACTTTTTTCCCATGGCTTTTACCGGCGTTTGTACCACCCAGCTTTGCACCATGCGCGATAGTTTTGGCTATTATGATGGCCTGAATGCTGTTATATTGGGTATCTCAGTTGATTCGCCTTTCACTTTGGCTAAGTTTAAACAAGAAAACAATTACCAGTTTGAATTACTGTCCGACTTTAATAAAGAAGTATCCGCTGCCTATGGCGCTATTTACGAAGAGTTTGTTTTAGGCCTTAAAGGCGTATCAAAACGTGCTGCTTTTGTTATTGATGAAGAACAAAATATCATCTATGCCGAAGTGCTTGAATCAGCAGGTGACCTGCCTGATTTTACAGCCATTGCAGAAGCTGTAAAGTAATTTTCAAAAATATTATAGTGGATTGAAAAGAAATCCTATTTTTGCAGTCCCGTTTCAAAAACACTTGAAACAATGCACTTGTAGCTCAATTGGATAGAGCACCTGACTACGGATCAGGAGGTTAGGGGTTCGACTCCCTTCAAGTGCACTTAGTTAAAAGTCAATAATCATTGGCAAAGTTCAGTAAATGACCAATGACGATTGACCAATGACAAAATAACAAGCCTTTCTGTATTGTACCGAAAGGCTTTTAATTTAAACAGCCAATGCTAAATCTTGTATTGTTTGGCCCCCCCGGAGCGGGAAAAGGCACCCAATCGCAGAAACTTATCGAGAAATATGGCTTGATCCATCTTTCAACCGGCGATCTTCTACGTAGCGAAATAGCGCAAGGAACCGATTTGGGCCTTGAAGCAAAAAAGCTGATGGACCAGGGTATTTTGGTGCCCGATGCAGTGGTTATCAGTATGATCAGCCATAAACTGGATGCCAATAAAGAGGCAAAAGGCTTTATTTTCGACGGGTTCCCTCGTACAGTAGCGCAGGCCGAAGCACTGGATCAACTGCTGGAAAGCAAAAATGCCCCTATATCAGGTATGGTAGCACTCGAAGTGAATGACACCGAACTTGAGCAACGCTTATTACTAAGGGGTAAAGATTCAGGTCGCCCTGATGATGCCAATCCTGAAGTGATCCGCAAACGTATAAAAGAATATAATGATAAAACTGCACCTGTTGCGGGTTTTTATCAAAGTCAAAATAAATTTAAAAGCATAAACGGCATCGGCTCTGTTGAAGAGATCTTTAATACGATAGGTGCTGTAATAGATTCTTATTAATTTCGGATTTCGGATGTTCGATTTGGGATTTATTTGGTGTAAGCCAATGATAATTCGCAAATGAAAATTTTCCCAAATCCGAAATCCAAATTCCGAAATCCGAAATAAAATGAGTCAAGGTTCAAACTTCGTCGATTACGTAAAAATCTGCTGTCGCTCAGGTCATGGCGGGGCGGGTTCGTCGCACTTACACCGTGATAAGTTTACGGCAAAAGGCGGCCCGGATGGTGGTGATGGTGGTCGCGGTGGACATGTAATTGTAAAAGGGAACGCCCAGCTTTGGACATTACTTCATTTAAAATACCGTAAACATGTGATCGCCGGCGACGGCGAATCGGGCGGAAGCTCATTAAAATCAGGTAAAACCGGTCGTGATGAAATTTTGGAAGTGCCCCTGGGCACCATCGCTAAAAACTCAGAAACGGGCGAAACCATATTCGAGATCACTACCGATGGCGAAACCCGGATCTTAACCGACGGCGGCCGCGGTGGCCTGGGCAACTGGCATTTTAAAACACCAACCCTGCAAACCCCCCGTTTTGCGCAACCCGGTGAAGATGGCAAAGAAGAATGGAACGTACTGGAACTAAAGATACTGGCTGATGTGGGCCTGGTAGGTTTCCCAAATGCGGGTAAATCAACCCTGCTTTCGGTAGTTTCAGCGGCCAAGCCGGAAATTGCTGATTATGCCTTTACCACCATTGTGCCCAACCTGGGTATCGTAGCTTATCGCGGCGGCAAATCATTTGTGATGGCGGATATCCCGGGCATTATTGAAGGCGCATCGCAGGGAAAAGGATTAGGCTTCCGGTTTTTGAGGCATATAGAGCGTAATTCGGTACTGCTTTTTATGGTACCTGCCGATACCAACCGCACCATCAAAGAAGAATACGAAATATTACTGCACGAATTGAGGGAATACAACCCCGAAATGCTGGATAAGCCCAGGGTGCTGGCCGTAACCAAATCGGATATGCTGGATGATGAACTGCAGGCCGAAATGAAAAAGGAACTCCCGACGGACGTCCCTTCCATATTTATATCGTCAGTCGCTCAAAAAAATATCGATGAGCTGAAGGATCTTCTTTGGAGGGAAATCAATTCGGGTAGTTGATTGGGTTGAATAGGTTAGATTAAGTTGATTGAGTTAGCATTGTTCGCCAACCGGTCAGTGACTCAATGACCAAATGACATTCCCCCTTACCTCTTCTCCCTGGCCTCATAAAGCATATAATTATTGCTTAATGGCGATATATCAAATCTTCTGTACCCGGTAAATGATTTCATGATCATTTTTTCTTTCGGGCCATTATAGCTTTCGGGCAAAACAATAAAAAGCGGGCCGGCAAAACCGTCATAGGTGTACTCGTCCATATCTATTTTTAGGTTATCACGTATTGCAGGCAGCGTGATGATGCGGTTATTCACAACCTCAAGGCCTAAATCATTGGCTATGAAAACAAAAACAGCGTGCTTATTTTCTTTATCCAATTGCATGATCTTGTTAAGCGATTCCTGGTCGATATTTGGTTGGGCGATGCCTGTAATGCCATGCGCACTTACATTCTTATTGAAATAAAAGCCCTTGTATAGATAATGCACCGAAAAGCCTGCGATCCCCGCACATATCAACACAAAAAACACTTTAACAACAGGGCCCGACCGGGAAACCAGCCAGACCATGCCCGGAACAATTAAAATGCCCAGGATCCGGAAATGCCTGGCCTCGTACGAAATGTTCAGTTGGTGCAGGTAGGCAAAGCCAAAAAACAGCAGGGCGGTAAAGTAAAAAAGAACAAGGAACAGCCGGTACGTGTTATTGGTTACCCGGCGTATGATCATCAGGATCAATACAAGGCTCATCAGCGAAAATAAAAACAGGATCGCCACACTCCAGCCCGGTGGAAGCAGTGCAGGGCCAAAATGATAGATCAACCCGTGAACGAAATCATCAATAGAAAAAGCTGACAGCAGCGGTGATGCCAGCGGAAAGCTGAAAGTTTCGGCAGCCAGCTTTAACCCTTTGGTTGTACTTGCGGGGCTTGGCCCCTTCGACAGGAAAAACAAATAAATGCACGCCAGCGATAGTACTGTCGGGATGCCTACCCATAAACCTTTTTTTACCCATTCCAGCAAGCCTTTGTGGTGGGCGCAAAGCTTTATCCAAAGGCAGCATAAACCTGCGATATAAATCCAGACAAAGGATGACTTAAAAAAGAAGCCCGCCCATCCGGCAATTAATACAAACAGTGCAACTTTAATCCCCGGCTTATTAAAGGAGGCACAACCATATAAAAACCAGCCTTCAAACGCAAATAGCAATATTTCGCCACCGTTGTAATACACATAGGGCACAAAAAAGGCTACCTGGCAAATAATAAAAACCAGGCTTAATGCTGCTATCATGGGCGAAAACCCGACTTTTTTGAAAAATTGATAAAAACCGGTTAAACCGATAGCAGTACACATACTTACCGTTATGGCGATGGCCTGCCCCATGCTAATGGCAGCGACCAGCTTAAAAAAATACGGCACCAGGTATTGGCCGGGACTCCACCATGTTAAATATTCGGTATAATCCTGCGAAATATCACTTTGGTCGGGTGCCACCATATTATTAAAACCACCACCCAGGTGCATGCTCCTTAAAACCTGTAAACCATTTGCCGGGTCGGGAAAAAGTGCCGGCGGGATCAAAAACAGGAGTATCCCCATTGCCAGTACGGCAACAGCAATAACTGCAACAATGATTTGGTGGGGATTTCGTTTAAGAGAGAACATCAGGATTATTTTGAAAATCTATGCTAAACTTTTATTTGTTCAACTAATCACCCTGTCGCGAACTTTAACCGCCGGGTTACCCTGGTAAATAGTATATGCCGCAAGATCTTTTGTCGCTACAGAACCGCTGGACAATACGGCATGCGATGCCGCCTTTACACCGGGCATTACCATCGCCCCCGCCCCTATCCAAACCCCATCTTCTAATATAAAGCCTTCAACGATCAGGTCGAATGTTGTTTTTTTGTAGTCATGATTACCCGTAAGCAGAACCGCGCCCTGCGAAATGCACGCGTTACTGCCGATAGTTACCGGCACCAGGCAATCTATCCAAACATTTTCGCCGATCCAGGTATGATCGCCGATGCTGAGGTGCCACGCGTACTTAACATTTACCCCAGGTTTAATGGTGACACCTTTACCCACCTTCGCCCCAAATAACCTGAGTAAAAACGCTTTGAAACTATTTGAGGGCACCAAACTGGTCTTTAAAAAAAAGGCATTGAGGTAATACCACAAAAACCTTTTGAATGCGGTACCGCCGGGTTTAAACGGGGCATTATTGTAGGAGGACAGATCAGTTTTTTGATTCATTTGCATTGAATGCATCGTCATGCCTGACCCAAAAATACAATGTTATGGCGATGATCAGGTAGAGCAAAATATTAAATATGGTATGGTGATCAAGGATGTGTCCTGCTTTTTTATCCCAAAAGATAGCCAGGAGTACAAACCGCAGTATATTCAATAGCTCGATACCAATGATCCCTCCTGCCAAAAATAGGCATTTCGACTTGATCTTTTTAGGATAAGCCAATACAAAAGCGGCAAAAAAACTGATCACCCCCAAACCCAGGCAGGAGTAAACCAACTGAATAATACCATGGCCCGCCACTAAAAGGTCATATTCATTGTATACAGCGCCAAAGCCAGTAAGGTTAAGCAACGCGGCGCTGCTCATGAGCAAAAAATGGCGCAGCCAGCTGATATAGTTTAAATGGCCGGCTAAAAAAGCGCTGTAATAGTGATGGTTTCCCGGGGATGTGATTCCGAAAAAAAATATGTTAAAATAGTAGAACAACACAAAAAGCACCACAAAAACGAGCACAAACCGAATAGGGCTTAATTTTTTATCTGGAACTGCATTTAAGGGTTTATCCTGCTGCAGGATCTCGTCAATTTTTATATCCACCACCAGCCGGAACCAAAAGGCCTGTAAAAAATGGAATATTACCCCGGTGCGGCCGTCCAGTATCCCGAGCTGGAAAAACATCCGGTAAATAAAATAAAGCATCGGCCTTACGTAGCGTGGCAGTTGCCACCACAGTTGTTTTAACCAGGCGGTACGTTCATCGGGCGAGCCCCAAAAATGCGGTTTTATGGTTTGCGACCTGATCTGCATCATCCGCTCCACTTCTTCATGCGCCACCAAATCACTGTAGCGGTTATGTTTGGCTATCCAGAAACTAATATTGTTCTCTTTCAGGTTCTCTTCCAAAATATAGCCATCCTTCCAGATGATTGTTTTCCCAGGAACGATAAAGCGATGATCCATGTTTTCATTCAGATCAGAATACCCCGAGTCGAACCTAAACATTTTTAACAGGTAAAAAGGCGAGTAGCCGCCATGTTTTATCCAACGGCCTTTAAAAAAGTTCTTCCGGTTAAAATAAATGCCGCTTACTTCTGCAAAATCTTCATCCTTAAAATCTTTCAGTCGCTTGTTCAATTCAGGCGTAACGATTTGATCAGCATCCAAACAAATAACCCAGGGCGTTTGAACCGGGAAATTTTTTAGGGCGAAGTGCCATTGTTGGGGATGATTTTCAAAGGGATTGGTTAAAACTTGCGCCCCAAATGATTGAGCAATGGATATCGTTTTATCAGTACTCCCCGAGTCCAGCACAAACACATCTGCATTTAAATCTTTTATAGATTGTAGCAGGCGCGGAAGGTGCACTTCTTCGTTAAACGTAATAATAATAAAAGAAAATTGTTTATTCAACTGATCTTTGCTTTGATGATCATCGATTTCCAAAAGTAAGGTACACGCCCGCAGCCTTTAAACGCCGTTACGGTGAAACCTGCATTCCTTAGCAGACTACTTAAGGATGCCCTCGACCAGAATTTGATATGCCCCCCATGCCAGCCGGGGCTTAAATGGTGATCCCACTTGTTAAAAAGGCTGAGTGAAAGATTTTTTAAATAACCATGATACGGCGTGGTAATGATCAGCTCGCCTTTGCTATTCAATACCTCTTTACAAAACTGGATAAAACCCGCCGGATCGTACAGGTGCTCAATCACTTCGGTCGAAACAACGGTATCAAACTTTAAACCCTGCAATTCTTCAGGCAGCTTGCCCGTCGATAGATCCTGGATAAAAAACCTCGCCGGGTTTGCCTGCCGGGCTATAGTAATTCCGTCCCCGGAGGCATCCGTTCCGTAGGCATTAAATCCTTGCGCTATCAGTTGATTGGCCAGATAGCCATTGCCGCAACCCAGATCTAAAATGCAGGTATTTGTATTTTTGTCCAGCAATGATAGCAGCGGCGCCTGCAGGTAATTAAAGGTATGGGCGGGGGCATCGGTATAAAAGCCGTAATCTTTGTATTCCGTCATTTTACAATCAATTCTTCATAAAGGTCAGCATACTTTTTCACCAAATGGGCTTCCATAAAATCATCGGCGATGATGCCGGGTGCGAACTCTCTGATCCTGTTCAAACCATCTTTATCATTAATCACTATATTATTGATGTGCCAGGCTATTGACGCCGGGTTGGTATGGCAGAGCCAGCCCATACTATTTACATTCACATAATCCTCCAGGCCTACCTCTTCGCTGATCAATACCGCCGTACCAACGCTCAGGCTTTCAATAACCGCGTTGCCGAAGTTCTCGTCGTATGAGGGCAGCACAAAAAGGTCATGAGCATACAGCAGGTCGAATTTATTTTCATTTTGAAAGCCTATCCAGTCAATCTTATCGGCCAAACCGTTGTCCGCCGCCAGCGTTTTAAGAGACTCAACATAATCCGGTTCGCCATCGCCCGCTATCGTAAGCCTGTAGGGAATGGTGACGTCCGGCAACGCTTTGATCAGCAGATCCAGCCCTTTTTTTTCTTCGATCCTCGAAAAGAATAATAACTTAAACACCGGGGAATATTCTCTTGCGGCAAAGTTCCTTTCTTTGGGCAGCTTTACAAAGTTTTGTATAACGGTCATGCTTTGAGGTTTGAACAAACTGCTTATGGCATCCGCCTCTCTTTTGGAGGTAGCATGGATATGGCATTTTTTTAACAACGTTTTACCCAGCAAATGATGGAGTGCCCATTTAACACCAATGTTTCTGTTTTGAAAGGAATAGGGGCTCAATGTGCCACGAGCTGACAGTAATACCGGCACCTTATTTTTTAAAGCGATGAGACATGAAAAGATGGACACGAGGTTCCACCAGGCGTGGATATGTACCACGTCAAAACGCTTTGCTTCGCCGCGCAATTGCTTTAAAAGCGTCGGCGAATAATGGCTGTGATCTTTGGTAATTCTTTTAAAGTAGGTCACAGGTACACCACCCACCATCACCTTTTCACCCGGAGTTACCGGCAGCTCTTGTTTCCCGTTGGCGGTGGTAGCGTAAACTTCGGTATATACACCTGCCTTCACCAGGTTTTCGGCCAGCATAGAGACCGACATCGTAGGGCCGCCATAAATAAAAGCGGGTTTATAAGCCGCACATATTTGTAAAGTTTTCAAACCTCTTCCAGTACTCCCGTATATCTTAAAATTCTAAATATGATCAACATACTAACGTAACTCCAAAAAACTGAGTTAACCAGGAACTCAAAACTCAAGCCCCGCCAAAAGATCTGGAAAAGCCCGCTGAAGATAAGCGCCGTACCCAAAGTATAACCGCCAAAAAGATATTCGGCCTTTAGTGATACCAGTTGGGCTACTGCGCCATATAAAAACAGACCGATCAAAATACCGGGGATCCCCCATGAAAGATAAGCATCCACTATATAGGCTGGCTTCGCAGATACGTTGGCACCACGCCTGATCACACCCGCATCGTAAACCCGCTCCATTACCAACTCTTCAGTACTTGGCTTGGAGGGCCAGAAGGCCCGGGGAATTACCGCTATGGCCGATTGCTTTAGCAATTGCAAGCCATAATAGTCGATATTTGATGGGGTCGATTGGACAAATTCAGTAAACATATCCACTTCACTCAGCCTGTAAACCAAAAAACCCCAACTTGAATCATCTCCGGATTGTTCGCTTTTTATCGTTGCATCCAGCGCCAGTTTATAGGCATCATCCGCATCAATATCTCCCGACCAATTATTTTCACGAAATACCTGGTTATACGTTGGCAGAAATATAAACAGGATCAGCAATGCCGGCACAAAAATAACCATAACCAGCTTTTTATAATTAGGATATAAAAACAAACCCAATACCAAAACACTGATAATGATAGGCTCTTTAAAACCGGAGATCAACGCCTCATAAAAATTGGATGTGTATAATAAAACGCAAAAAGCGGTATTCCATATTTTTTTTAGCGGGATAGCAAATGCCAACGCAAGCGTGCCTGCAATAAAGCTGAGGGAACTGAACTGAAAATAAAATTGTTGTAAGCCTGGAATTTTTAAAAATAAAACCGAAAGTGGCAGGGTTACGATTGCGGTTATAAACAAAACGTTGGCCAGTTTTGCTGTTTCAATGTGATATTTTTTCTTTACAGGATATTTCATAAATGCAGAAATACCGATTACAAAAGCTGCATGGCCTAAAACGTAATACCGCTGGCAAAGCGCTGTCAATTCAACTTTTTGATGATCAATAACAAAATAAACATTATCAGTTTTTTGAAAATTATCATACCCCAATAAGTTCAAAAAATAGAATATCGAACTCCACGACATATACCCCGCAAAAATAATCTGAACCAAAAAAATAGGTCGCATTACTTGCTCTGCGATGGGTCTGTCCGTTGGCAGGGGCTTTACCCATCCGCTCAAACTCAGGTAAAAAATTAAATTTGTGCCGATCCAGGCGATGAAATACGATAAAACAGGATCAGATTGAAATAGCAAGGCAATACCAAACGGCAAAAACAAAACCAGGTACCGTTCAATAGGCTGATTTTTATCCATTTTTTACTGCGTTTTCAATAACATTCACTTGTTCTTCAATTGTCCATCTTTCGATCAAAACCTTCGAACTTTTTCCCATTTCAGCCAAACCGCTTTTTCCCTTGCAAATTAACTGATCGAGCTTCCGGGTAAGGTCAGAAGCCGTGTCCGCACTGAAAATCTCTCCGTTTTTACCAGGTTCAACCAGGTCCGCTACCGCTCCAACTTTATCCGACGCCAGGATGGCTTTTCCTGCTGCCATAGCTTCGTTAATGGCAAGCCCCCAGGTTTCACCCGGCCCTTTTGAAGGCAGGCAAAACAAATCGCAGGCCTGGAAAACTACCGGCATCTGCGATTGATTCTGAAAATCTATAAAATGGACCCGGCCATTCTTTTCAGCTTTCAGTTTTAGTTGCTCCTCCAGCGGGCCGTTGCCTGCAAAAAGCAAATGTGTTCCGGTAGCATTCAAATTCATGAAAGCCTCCAGTAATAGTACCGGAGATTTCTTTTCTTCAAATTTCCCGGCAAAGAGGATGAGTATTTCGTCATCTTTAATACCCAGTTTTCTTCTTAATAACAATACTTCATCGCTTCTGTCAGCAGCAAACCGCCCATTATCAATGGCGTGCGGCGCAAAACTTAGCTGCTCATCTTTCAGGCCGTATTTCTTAAAATATGCTTTGGTATTTGTGCCCGGGTAAAATGCATGATCAACATGCCGGTAAACCCATTTTAAAAAAGCTGTTTTCAGGATAGCCTTCGCCCCTTTTTTTTCATCCAGCAAAGTAGAATCGCCCCTAAAGAAAATTGACACCTTATTCTTAAAATACCGCAGTACTTTTAAATGGCTTTGAAAGCCCCACCCATAAATAAGCAGTGCATCAGGTTCCCAGTTTTTTATTTGCCCGATCAGGTCCGGGTTAACGATCCCCTTAAAATGATGTGTACCGGGTTCTTTTGATGTGTTTTTTACCCATTCATACGGGTATCCTTCCAGTAAAGGAATATCCCATTTTATTTTTTTGTTGAAGCCCGGATCAAATTTATGGGCCGACGCTTCGCCCCAGGTATAAAAAACTTTGACATCCAGCTTACCCCTTTTGTGCAGTAATTGAAATACCGGCGCGTAGTATTGTATGGGGTGCGTAGTGATGATGGCCAGTTTCTTCATTTTTGGCAATCAAAGGCCGCGGCCTTATAAAACCTGCCTTCATCTTCCACCGATTTAAAAATGGGATCGTTTGCATCATTAAAGCCGGCCTGCCTGATATGGATGAAACCGGCCTTTTTCAATTCATACTCAAGCGATTTGTAATCCCACATCCACAAATGTTTGGAGTTGCCATACATGCCTTTAATATTGGCTGAAAGGGATTTCGGCCGGCTTTCAACGCCCAACATGGTATCGCGCATCAATTCATTCGCGGGCGCGTCTATGTTGCCATAGCCGGCTAAATAATCCTGTACAGCAGCTTTCAGATCAGGCACTACGCCCCGGAACGTTCCGCCTGGCTTTAATATCTTATAGGTATTTTTCAGCGCGGTTAAAAAATCTTCGTAGGACAGGTGCTCCAGGATATGCGAACAATAAACAGCGTCGCAGCTATCTGGTTGTTCGGGCAGCCCCTTTACAATATCGCCATATTTTACATTTGCCGGGAAACGCTGGTTGTTGCGCGTATATAATTTGCCCAGTAACGGCAGTCGCTCAAAACGCAAGGTTGGGGAAGCATCATAATTCACCCAGTCGGCAGGGGCCGAAAATCCGCACCCGTATTGAACATATCTCTTCATCAGGATGTAAAAGTAACTTTATTAAATAAATCACACTGTCGTTTCGTCATCATTTGAGCCGAATATTTTTGAATAGCATTGGCATTATATTCCGGCACGGCCGCATCTTCATTCAATATCAATTTAAAAAAAGAATCAATTTTTGAGAGCAGGCCAGGTGTTTCATCGTAGCTGTAAGCATCTTTCAACCCAAACTCTTTTAAAATAGCAATGGCAGAGCTTTTTGCATTAAATATAGCCATCAGGGGCTTATGGGTTAAAATGTACGGAAATATTTTTGAAGCCGTATACTGCGGATCATCTGAGCCGGGGATAAACAAGCCGTCGGCCTGCCGCAGGGTTTGCAAAGTATGGTAATAGCCAATACGATAGGTAATCTCCACCACATTTTTTTCTATTCCATATTCTTTAGCTAAAGGCAAAATGGTTGCACTACCCTGCCCGTTTGGCGCATAACTGGTGCCGATAAAATAAAGCCGCAGGTCTTTAAAAAGATCCGGCTCAGCCGCTAAACCCAATCTTAACGCTTCAAAAACCGGGCTGATCGAATTATACATATCCATCCCGCCGCGGCCGATATAAACGATGTTTTTAAATGTGGCATCAAGCAAGTGCGTAAATTCACCCGTATGTTCTGCCGCGATTTTCATATCCGGTTCAAAAGCACCGAAGGTGATGGTTTCCGCGGGGGTATTTTTTAACCGGGGGTATCTATCCTTAAGTATCTCAATATAATTTTCCGAAACGCTGATCAACCCACCAACCTCATTCATGGCTTTAGGCTCCAGGAATTTATTCAGCCGGTACGATAGCCAATATTTTGGTGGCTGCTGCTCTTTAGGTTTGTCGCGGTAATACTCGGAATGCCAGGGGTCCTGCATGTCGATCACATAAGGCACTTTAAATCTTTTTTTCCAATATGCCCCCAAAGTACAAACCTGGAACTGCGTGGTCGAAAAATAAATCAGGTCAAATCCGCCCTCCTTTAAAAGCTGGTTAACTTTATGACGAAAAAACCACCACGACCGGTAAGAAATACTCCCAAAACCCAGCTTCGAAGTCCATTTTTTACCCAGGGCTTTAATGAGGTGTATTTTTGTGCCTGCCGGGAGGCTTTCAACCAGCAATTTATCCTGCGGCAAATCGGTATAAGCCGGGTCAACCGCCACCACTTCGGCCTGCCAGCCATTCGCTTCAAAATACGGCAAACTCATCCTCACCCGCTGCATATCGGCTGTATTTACAGGCGGGAAATAGGGCGAAATGATCAATACACGTTTCAATTAAGCAGTCGTATTATATTTACTATTGATCTTGCGGGCCAACTGGTGCCCTGGTCTTTCTACTACTAAATAAAAGCCATAGGATATGGCAACCGCAAGCAACAGAAATAGCGGGTAGGTAAAAGTATTATTAACCAAAAACAACCTCAGGATTACGTACAGCAAAGGATGGCACAGATAAAGCGAATAAGAAAACTTACCCATTTTTTCGAGCGTTTTATTGGAAGGATGTGTTTTAAAATAAACGATCTCCGTTTGCAGCCATTTATAGATCAGCAGCGCGAAAATATTCATCGAAAGAATATAACTGAGATGAAGGTGGAATTTCCCGATGCAGCAAAAACAGCTGATCAGAAAAACAATTACCCGGTAAATCATTACCGATTTAAAGGTTGTTTTTTTTAAATCATCGATATGTTCTGCTATCAACACGCCCAACAACCAGCAGGGCAAACCGACTATCCAGGTTAACCAGCCGCCCAGCTGCCAGTAATTGCCATGGTAATTGGTATTGGTTTGTTTAACAAAAGCCATCACCTCATGCAAACAAAGTGTACCGATCACCAATGCGGCGATGGCATAGGAGATCAGGAATTTGTTTTTCCAGCTCAGTTTGATCTTCGCCATAAAAGGGTACAAACCGTAATAGATCAGCTCACAAAATAAACTCCATACCACGGCACTCTCAGGGTGGTTAAATTGTGTGCCAATGATAAGGATTACGGCCAGCGGGATCGAAATCCGCAGCAAACGCCTGATCCAGAATTCTGTTAAATTGGGGATGCCATTTTTATTGGGATAATGGATCACAAAACCAGATATGATAAAAAAAGCAATAACTGCCGAGGTGCCGTCAAACGCGTTGGCTAAAAAATAACCTGCATCCCTGAAAATGGAGTGCGCTGAACGTTTGAGCGCCATGGCGTAAACATTATCAAAATGTGAAAGCATTACGATAAATGCCAAAATAAACCTGATACTGTCAACCCCATAAAACCATTTGGTTTTTGTGTTAGTCAGCATCGCCTGGGGTGCCGCTTCAAACATTGCCTATCACTTTTAAAAATTTCTCACTTTCCATTTCCCAGTTCAATTCGGTTTGCCCTGTTTGCCAGGCTGCTGTTTTGGTTTGATATAACAGTTCCCTGTTTTTATGGTATTTATTCAGAATGGCCGACAAGTCGGCCGCATTGCTATATACATCACCTATTGGCGCGTATTGTTCAAGCAAACAACGTTGTGCTTTGGTATTGCTTGCCGCCACAGCCAGCCCGCATTGGATATAGGTAAAGATCTTGTTGGTTAACGATATATCCCTGTTAAGACACGAATCTGTTTCGGAGGCCAGCCCAATGTCAAATTGCGAAGCGATGCTGAAAAGCTGGCTTGCCTTCACAGGTTCGTAGAAATAAAGGTGATCATTGGCGATGCCGGCATCCCGGGCCAGCTGCGAAAGGCTTTGTTTATAGCCCTCCACCGGTTTGCCCAATAAATGCAGTTCGCAGTTAACGCGCGACTGGCCGATAGCCTGTATCACCAGTTCAAGCCCGCGGCCTGTTCCGATAGTTTGCGAAAACCAAAAAAGTTTTAAAGACTCTTTTTCATTTTTGACGATAGAAATACCGGTAGTTCGGGGAAATACATTCAGGATAGGGCTTACAGTCCGCTTGTACAAAGCGGCATACTGATCGGCAATCAGCGGGCTTGACGCCGTAATGTAATTTGCTTCCGGGAGATATTTATCTTCCAGATAAGTGCAAATTTTATAGTGGAATGAATCAATGTTATCGTCAATTTCCTGCCGGTGAAAATCCTCCGCGTCAAAGCCATAAGGCTTTTTGTTTAGTGCAGCCGCATGGGCAGCTGCGGGTAATGCACCTAAATTGTGGGCAATGTACAGGTCGGCCTTATGCTTTTTGGCCCCTTTCTTTAAAAAATAGCTACTTCTTGAAATAGCATAATCCGCGAACGATTTATAGTCACCTGTTTTTTGAGTGATTAACCGGCTGAAACGGTGAATTGAGCGGCTTAAAAACCATAAAAAACGCTTTTGTTCGGGGTCGCCTCCCAGGCGAATCGCTTTCCAGCTCCTCCCGGCGAATAATTCCTGGTCGTGTTGCGTACCCCAATCGTTCCAATAAGCATATAATAGGGTTACATCATACCCCGCATCAGTTAATGCATCAGCCTCTTTAACCAAACGGGGGTTGAGCGAAGGCTGGCCCGATGAAATTAAAACTATTTTTTTATGTGGTGCCAATAAAGTTCAGGTAAGTTCAATTATCCCGCCTTTCGATAGTTAAGCAGGTTATACAGTATTACCGGGATGCCCACGATCAGCGATAACAAAATACCATAATGCCACCCGTGATACAACCGGTCATTATCTGATGCTATGGAACTCATCAATACTAATTTTACGAGGCGGTAGCCGATCCAGATGGCGAATGCAAAAATAACCACCCTGGTGGCCCCCAGCCTGAATTTAAATCCATCAATGGGATCGGGATTAACTTTTAATTCTGCTTTTATTAAAACCTGCATGGAGAAATTGATCAAACAAAAAAGAAAAATAGATGTGATACAATCATATAAAAGATGATACCCGGTCAGCTGCCCCAGGTCATCCTCCAACAGCCAATCCAATAACCAGTATATTGCTCTCATCTTTTATTTTGCATTATTTACCTTCAAACAGTTGAAGGTAGTTGCCGGCGATCACATTTACATTAAACCGTTTCATCGCTGTTTTGCGGCAAAGGCTTCTGTCAACCGTATCCATCTCCGCGATTTTTTGTTGCATACCTGCGGCATCATCCACAATAAAACCGGTAATACCATTTTCAACCACTTCGGGTACGGAACCTTTTTTAAAGGCGATTACCGGCGTACCGCAAGCCATCGCCTCTATCATCACCATCCCAAAAGGCTCATCCCATTCAATCGGGAACAGCAATGCTTTTGCGTGGCCCAGCCGGCTATTCTTTTCAGCGTCGTTTAACGGGCCCACATATTTTATCTGCTTATTATCAATTTGCGGCTCAATAACCGTTTTAAAATAGGCCAGATCTTCTTCCGTGTGCGATATATTCCCCGCTATAATCAACTGGTTATTTGTTGCCTTAGCAACCTGTATAGCAGTATGCGCACCTTTTATCCTGTCTAACCGGCCCAAAAACATTAAAGGTGCATCTTCAGTAACTTTAGTAATCAGTTTATATTGCGAAAAATCAATAGCGTTATAAACCGTTTCCCAATGGCCTTTTATATTGCCGGTGGCTGCGCAGTTATTGCTGCAGGCGGTAAATATTAAATTGCGGTTCGGCAGGCTGGTTACAATTTTTATCCCACCCCGGGCTACCGGTCTGCCATAACTCATTATCTTTTTTACCGGATTATTTAAAATGGGCAGCAAATAAATCAGGCGGCCAAAGTTGTGGACCAGGTCGAATTTGTGGCGGTTTTCACGGAGGAATTTCCAAACAAACCGGGCTTCTCCGAATCGTACCTGTTTTGACCGGGCCAAATCATTCGTGCCGAAGGTGACTGTTTTGCCGCTGCAATGTGATTCCGGGCCGGCTAGCAGCGTTACTTCATGGCCCAGTTTTTGGTATTCTTCGGCGAACAAATACACCAACCTTTCGTGGCCTCCATATAATGTTGGCGGCACGGGTATCCCGGGGTCCATGATCAGTAATATCCTCATGCTAACTCATTCTCCACTTCCCTGAATATCTTCAGGTATTTCTCCGCGCAAATTTCCAGGGTGAGATTTTCAAGGATATAATTCCTCGGTTTAAAATCATCTAATTTGCTTAAAAATATTTTTAACTGAGGTTTAAAATTAGCCGCGTCAGTAAATTTAATTCCACAACGCCCGTCCCAATAAGGCACCGAACTTACCGGCTGATATTTTACCCTGTCGGGATAATAATGCGGGTCTTGCCAAATGCCGCCCCTGTCCCAGGCTAAAATGGGCGTATTGGTAGCCAATATCTGCTGGTAAGCCAGCCCCTGGGTCTCATGCTCACAAAGAAAAATTACCGCTTTTGACGCTTTGAGTTTTTCCGTTAACTCATCAAGCGTGTACTGCCCGTATTTTATAAAACGATAGCTGAGTTTTTGTTCATCAAGCACTTTGGTGATCGGGGACACTAATTCCGTGTCCATCTGGTCATGCTGCCACCTGATTTTATAGTAGATCAAAAAGTCGAAGGTCTTAACACTGTCATAAGGCTTCCATTGCTCCGTATCAATGCCAACCGGCCACGAAAGCACCTTACTCCCATAGGACGGCATAAACATCTCGCACATCCACTCGCCGGGCACCAGCACACGTTTAACGTTTGGGTATTGTTCAAACAGATCAGCGCATTCTATCGGGTGCGAGTAGATCCCTGCACCAAGGATAATCGGGTTTTTCCATTTCTTTTCAAACAACAGGTGCGGCTTGCCAATAATGCAGGCTATTTCTCCGGGATGTTTGCGGATGTAGCCATAATCGTTATAGCGGTACGGATAGCCGATCCTATCGAATCCTTTTAAAAGATTGATAGCGATGGTTGCCACGCCGCCGGGCTTTTGTTTGCCTCTAACCAATCTCCTTATCAGCCGGCGGGGGTAACGGTCATATTTAAACCACCTGTCCGGGTCGGGTTCGCTGTAAAATATGTTGATGGGTTTTATAAGTTTATCCATATTTTACCGCACGACGAATACTTAGAATTTGCTCGGTTAACTTAAATCCAAGTATTTGATATAATGCACCTACCAGGCCTTTTTCAGGTATCCTGAAGTCAGGGTCCAGTTCTATAATCCAGTTCAATAAGTTTACAGCATCGTTAATATCATTTTTGGCTATCCAATGGCACAATGGCCACAAAATTTTTACCGAAGCTTTTATTCTTCGTGCGGTAAGTTGGTCATTTTGCCTTAACTGGGCCAGTATATTTTTGTATATATTGAGGTGCTGAAAATTTTGTGCCACTTGCTGTATCCCGTGGCTTTTCTGTAATTTTGATTTTTCGTGGCTGGTATGTAATAATCCGTACCCGGGGTGGATAGTAATATTTGGATGTTTTAATGCCGCTTCGAGTACAAACAGCCTGTCATCGCGAAAAGCGTAATCAGGGCGGTGTGGTATTTCCTTTATAAAAGATTTCCTGAATAAATAGGCCGAATAGTGTGAACTGTCACATTCCCCCAACTGTTGTGCAATAAAGTCATCGCACTCAGTCCAGAGTTGTCGCTTTAATGTTTGGTTATTTTCGTCTGTTAAAATATACCCACTAACCACTATATCACTTAAATTAGTTTCCGCCAACTGGAACTGCTCGTCGTTGGCGCCATGAACCATGCGGTCATCAGAATCTAAAAACCTGATGTATTTACCCCTTGCCCTGGCAAAGGCCTTATTTACCGCCCAGCATTTTCCCCAATGCTGCTGCTTTAAAACAACGATGTCATTTTGTACGCTCAACCATTGGAATGTATCATCGGTACTGCCATCATCGATAACAATTATCTCAACAGTACATTTATTATTCAGGCAGCTTTCAATTGCCTGCGGTAACGACCATAAGCGATTATAGGTGGGAATTATAATGCTAATATCTACCTCAGTTTTCATTCAATAATTAAAACTACGTATGATGAGCTTTTTTATTCGTAGAGAAAAGACCCGGGCCTATTACAGGTACAAACAGACTTTTTATGTTTTTACAACCGTTCGGACTTTTTCACCATCCTGGCGCCAAATAGAAGATGATATAGAGGCCGCAACGAATTTTTAAAGCAATTTTTAAAGCGCAATGGATACTCAATAATTATCAAACTTTTTAAGTTATCAATATTACTCAAAGTATTGTTAATTGCTTTTTTCAGCCTGTAAACTTCGCGCAAATATGGATAATGTTGGGTATAATAACCCAGAAAATGAACAATTACAGGAGAAACCTCGTGAAATGGATACCAGCTTTGATGTAAATTGCTGGGTGCAGGAGGGTTTGTTAACAATCGTTTACCATTTATTATATCAATTTTATAGCCTCCCTGGCAAGCCTGCGGGTCGCTCATTATTGTTCCATCGTCATTAATAGGTGTTTGGCCGTGCAACTGCATAGCTAATGCCATCAACACTTCATCGTTAGGCCGGTTTCTCAATCTTATAAATCCAATCTCGTCGTATCGTTTTTCAAGTTCGCGCGCTGTAGCGTAAACTTCGCTAGCTTTTGCACCTTTTTCAATATAGTATATGCCACCGTTAAATTTAGGCAGATGGGGAACGTTAAATTTCCTGCATATCGACTCAATATCGCCAAACCATTCACCTTTTGAGAGATAGGCGCCAACTACCGATACATCATGATTATTAAAACGGTCGAACAAAAAGTCAATATTGCCAAAGATCAGGCAGTCACTGTCAATAAACAAAGTTTGTCCCTCGCCCGCCAGCTTATCTAATTGCAGTTTAGTTGAAAATCCTTCTCCAAATTCGCCTGGCTGAACTATAATTATCTTTGATTTTTCCTTAATATCGTTCGGAAGCAACTCCGGATTATCTGTAACAATTTGGAATGTGACCGCCGAATTTGGATTCCAAAAATAAAATGACCTTGCTAAATTGCTGGCAAGGTCTATATATAATTTTTTGCCCGTAGCAATGGTAAGGATAGCTTTATTCAATTAATCGGTTGTTTAAATTTCTGGCAGACCAGCTTATAATACTTCTGTATGCGCCAATTTAATTTTATGATTGCAGTTAAACGGCCTTTTGAATGACTTAAGTTTATCCTATGAATAAACCTCGCCAGTGAATTTCCGCGTTTAAATAAATTTATCAGGCTGATCAAATATATATTTAAACTGATCATTAGTACCCAAAACCATGTTTTTTTATATTTCGGAAGTGATGAATTAAACAACCAATAGTAGGGGCGATGAAGAATATCGCAATAGCCAAACTGATAAACCAGTGCTAATAAATATTTTTTTGATAACCTGTTTTCAGGGATAAAATGATGAAATTTCAAATGGTCGCTATAACACACATTGTAACCTAACAATTTTATGGCAAAGCATAATTCTATATCTCCGCCCGAACTTAATTTTTCATTACGCCTATCAGTAGCTATAGTTTCAAAATTTATCTCTTTTAATTGCTGCAGCGCAGTCTTTCTGATAACAGCGCCTGCGCCGTATACGCCGGGACTATTACCCGCAATTATGCCGTTGCATAAGTTTTGGCTCCCGGTAGCATAATATGAACTATAATTTTTAAACCATTCCGGCGGTTCAACTGCAGGCGCAGGAAGACCATATCCGCCGATTATCCCCGCATCGGGCCAGGTTTCTAATAATTTAAATGCGTTTTCAATATAATTCTCGAAAAACCAATTATCATCGTCACAAAAAATCAAATAGCCATATTCAGATTCTGCTATCCCCTTTTCGCGCGCAAAACTTAGCCCTGCAACACATGCATCTACTACTTTAAATTTAATATTTTTGTTTTCATATTTTCTCCATTCTTCAATTGCTATTTGAACAGTATTGTCGTTTGATGCATTGTTTACAACTATAATTTCCCATGGAATTTCAATAGACACTTTTTGCAGGGCCAAATGCTTTAGCGTTTCCGGTAAACGCAGGGCGCTATTGTAGCAACAAACAATTACTGAGATACCCTTCAATTAATAATGCGTTTGACGGCTTTGTAATATTTTCGCAACTTATAATTGTTGTAATAAGTTTCGTGTCCGTTTACTGTATGATATTTCGAACTCCCATGTTGTTTAGGTAGGCTATCTAAAACATTACAAAGGGAAGGAAACAAATGATATTTATTTAAATACAATAATTTTTGCCCGATAAGTATATCCTGTAAACTCTCGTAGGGGTCGTCCTCCAAAAGCTTTTCAATTAGTATTATACCGGACTTGTAATCGTCAATATCGATTGTCAATATAGACGACGGGGCAAAATACGTTCCGATATCAGGTGCGCCATAATAAATTGGTAAAGTGTGTGATAAATAACACTCTGATATTTTTTCAGTAAAATACCCGGGGACCGCCGAATTTTCAATAGCAATTGAATATTTATAAGGCGCCAGCGCGTCCCATTTATCATCAATAGGGTTGAAACCCCGGCCAAATACATCAATCCTGTCTTTAAAATGGCCGATCATTTTATTAACAAATGCAAATCTTTTTTTGTGTCCGTTTAAAATGGTCAAATCCGAACAAACTATAGATAACAAATTAGTTTTGACGATCCTGCTTTTATTAAAGACATCGGAGAATGTTTTTTTTAAATGCCAATGATTTATTTCGTGTGTACGAATGAGGTTTTTATGCGTGAGATCATCCCGGCAGGTTATCACATAGTTAAATTGGTCAAGAAATTTTTGGTTAAATACTTTATTTTCGTGTGCTTCATCCGTCATGTATATAATGTTTGATTTGGGGCATTTAACGGATAGTTGTTCATGCTCAAAGGGTAAATCGCCCCATATTATCCAATAGTCGCAAACATTGCAATCATTATCTATTTCAAACTTATAATCAACAATTTGCGGATTTAGTTGATCTTTTAAAAAGGGGTGCCTCCAGGGCGTTGTTAATTTAATAACTTCCATTCTAATACTGGCCTTGTTTTGATAATGTATCTAATAACATCAAATTTTCGCTTGACAATAGACAATTCATCTTTTTGTTATATGGCTGGCGGCACATATTTTGACGGCCACATAGTGGGACATTTTTTTGATCTAATATCATTTTTTTACGAACAGGGCGTTTCCGGTGAAGCCCCATGGCAAATCCTCTTTTATTAAGTCGAAACCAGAATTTAACAACCATTCTTTATATTCACTGTATAATACCTGGCTTAAATATAATTCAGTAGTCGACACCTCAGTATACAATACTTTAATCGTAGGAAATATTATTTTCGATGCTTTAAGCATGTTAAATTCGTAACCCTGCATATCTAACCACATAAAGTCTATGTTCGTTACATGCTGCAATGCGGCCCAGTCGTCAAGAGTCAAAGCTTTAACATTTATTTTTTCATCAAAAACCACTTCCGGATTTTTATCTAAGTGAGCTGCCGGCTTTAGTAATGAACTTGATGCATCCGATCCTCCACTGCTTATATACATAGGCAGTGTAGTATTTTTGTCAGCCAAAGCGATATCAAACGCAAAGACGTTTTTTAAACCGTTTGTGTTTCTTTTCAACAACCCAAATAAAAAAGGAACGGGTTCAAAAGCAAATACTTTGTTTTTTGTTAAGGCAGCGAGTCTTTTGGTATCGTTACCATCATGGGCCCCTGCCTCTAAAATTATATAATCAGGCCTTAAGTATGAGAATGTAATTTCATCTAAAGAAACAGACAAACCTAATTTCTCCTTTAAAAATACCCTGAAGCGGTTGAAGTAGAATTTGAGCATATATCTTGTTATGAATTTATTTGAAATGGAGACCGGCAGCTTTTAAAAGTCAACAGCTATTGTTTTTTGCGTTGTTCTCACTTTGGCTGTCAACTCTTTTTATGGTTTTTAAAAGTAATTCCTCCGGGACAATTATATCGCCCCATTTCTCGCCCGGAAATTTGTCACCTACAATGTACCAATAATTTAATTCCCTTGCCGATGAAAGAGTATAATAACAATCAGTTCGAAAATAATCTGATGAAAAAATCTCAATTACAGATATATTATCCTGGCTGAACAGTAAATTACTTAACGCCGCGCCGTGTGCGCTAATCACTAGTTTTGTTTCCTGCATCAAATCAATTTGCCTGTAAATGCTAAGATTCCCTGGTTCAATAATCTCGAACCCATTATTCCGAAGCGATTTTATAATGGAATCTTCGTTTATGATTTTACGATTGGTACTATCTCCACGTTTAAAGTACAATTTTTTTGAAGGATTTACAGGCAAATCTGCCTTGATAAGTTTTTGCCTTACATAATCCACTGCCCATTGTGGCGACCGCCCCTCGCTTCCAGGCAGGGATGATACGAACAGGTTGTCGAAATGCAGTTTTTCGTTATCATTAATTAAAAGGATTTTTTCTTTGGTTATACCAAAATCCGATAAAACATCAAGAAACTTAACTGGGACTTTGGAGGAAATACAGAAGTAGTCGATCTGATCCAAAACCGACTCATAAATTTTTATTCGCGGCAATACATCATTGAGCCAGTGATAATAGTTGTGGCTTTCGGGCGAAACCAATACTGCGCCGTTGCCTTTCATCCTCTGTGCTTTACGGCTGAACGTATAAAACGGTTTTTTTAGAAGGAATTTTCTTAAGGTCGATATCCCAAAATTATGGCTAAACTCCTGGAAAACCCGGTGGTCGGCAGTTAACACCAGCCCCATGTTCCCCAGTAAATACGTATTTTGCAGGTAAAACAGCGAAGCCTTTTCTGTGGGATAATTCCGGTTGCTATAAAACGCTTTTTCATTGGGCGTGCCGAGCGTTTTTGGTTCATCATGCTGAAAAAAACCGGCTTCAAAAATTGTTTTCACCCACGGCCCCCGCTGCGCAAAATAGATACCTTTCCGGTCTTTTTGCTGTGCTATCCAATCCGCACATGAAGGGATAATGCGCTTTGGTAAGACGAACGGAAATTGCCTTGCCCAAAATATTAAGTTTGCTTTCAGGCCCATACTGCTTTAAAACGTTGCTGCCAATAGGCCATAAAACGCACTGGTTTCCAACCCAAAAAACCGGCCAATGTATGCCCGGCAGGGCCGCCCATATATTTTTTTCCTTTGTACCCCAATTCAGTTGCCTTTTGTATGCAATTGCCTGATAATTCCTTAAAACGTGGATAAGCGGCCACGCCCGTCCACCAATAATGGCGGGCAAAAATACGGTCAAGTATAGGATCTGTGGTCCATTCCTTTAAGTATCCATATTTAAGGTTGAGAGACAAGATGATATTTTCAAATGCTTCCGCGCTTTTTTGCCCGGATAATGAAGCTGCTGATTTATATTTCCGGTAATAGTTGACGCCTTTGCCGCTGAATTTTATGCCCTCAGAAGCTAATACCACCCTGCAAAAAAATTCGCCATCATCATCCGGGCCCCTGAATTCGTTCCATGGCCCGGCCTTTTCAATGGTGACCCGTGGCGTTAGCCATGCATTGGGTTGTATCATCCCGCCGAAGCCCGGCATTTCATCTTCTCCGGCATATAGTTTTAATAAAAAGTCCACAGGATTGTTGTTATCTGCACAAAACCAATCGTCGGTAACCTCGCTTTTAGTTGGGTCGTCCCCGTCAAAAAAATGAATGGTGCGGCATAAGGCCACCTGGTTTACTGAATTTTCCAAAACATTCACCTGGCTTTCAATTTTTTCCGGATTTAACAAATCGTCAGCATCTAAAAACTGGATGTATTCACCTTTTGCCACTTTTAAACCCATATTACGGGCAACTGATGCCCCGCTATTTTTTTGGCTGATGAGGATTATCTTTTTTCCATCCGCATATTTTTGAGCGACGCTTAGTGACGAGTCCGAAGAGCCGTCATCAACCATAATAATCTCCGTATTTTTCCAGGTCTGGTTTATAGCCGAATCGAGGCATGCTGCTAAGTTTTTTTCAGCATTATAAATCGGGATGATGATTGAAACCAGTGCGCTCACCTTGTATTAAAAATTTCCACCCACCTTTTTTTCGTCGAAAAACGTTCCGGAAGTGCATCATTATTCAGCCATGGCTGTTTTAAATATTGCAGGTATAGTTCGGGTTGCTGGTCAATAGCGATGAGCTGTTCAATCACAGGGCTAAAATCCAGCCCGGCAAATTGCGTCCTGGTTTTAATACTTCTGGCCCACGACTTTATTTTTCGTTTGATCCGGTGGCGGGGGCTATTCATAAAGGTTGGCCGGATATCTTCAAAATCCATATGGCCTATTTTACCCAATTTTTCGGCAAACATCTTATTACCAGCGCTAAGGTAATCGCCGGCGTTTATAAAACTTTTGGTGTTAAATATTTCGTTCACAAAAGGGTCGCCAAAATAAACCGGGATACTTTGGGTCAGCATGGCGTCATATAATTTTTCAGTCTGGTAACCCGGGTAAATGTCATTTTCAAAAGCGATAGTGAATTTGTAGGGCGACAAAAATTTCCTTTTTACATCCCATTTATCTCCTGAATAAAGCATATCAATGCCGGGCATATTGTTCATCGACCTGCCCGGGGCATCCACCCTTTTATATTTTGATAGCTGGCTAAAAAAAGCTTCACGGTACGATACTTTATGGGAATATAAAAAATTGCAAAATTTTGATTTTGAAGCTGCTACCTGTTCTGCATCGTAAGCAGGCCCCTTTATTAAGTCATGCGGGTTAAACTCGTGCCATTGTATCCGCTTGTAGTTGGGCTGCTGTACGTCCTCTTCACGCGGGATCCCGAATGCCCAATCACAAACAGACAGGTCGGGTTTTATGTTCTCACAGAAATAGCCGATACGGGTATAATTGCCCTTCGGCGGAACATCGTTGCCATAAGGGCCAAAAATGATAAAATCAGGATCGGCGCTATCGATAAAATCATACTCATCCAGCAGTTCAGACAATATTTCATTTAACGACCATCGGTAATCGAGGCCGTTCTGAAATTTTATTTTGATTGATTTTTTGCTCAAACCTTAAAAGTATATGCCGGTGTTTTTTGTGTTGACTCTCTATTAATTTATAACGGGCGGCAAAGAAGTCCCGGAGCGTTGCACCGGAAGCGGATGGAGTATCTGATCCGGTTTTGCTATGGTTATCAATGGCTTTTTAATTTTTCTTCCACAGAAATATAATCGAAACACCCACAGGAAATTTCATGAATTTTAATAATAACCTTTCAAGATAGAAAATATTAAACAGGAGCTTGTTGATTATACTGCTTTGGGTTACTGAAAAATCAGAACCGGAATCTCTTCTGATCCACTTTTCCGGAATTATTTTACTTAGTTTTCTAAACGCATACACTGGAGGAAAAAGTAAACTATTGAAATAGCTTTTAAAGATAATACGTCCATTGTTCAATGAACCAAACAAATTAACCACCTGCGGCATCCGGTACCGTCTGAAATGCTGGTTCACCACATCGTGGTGGCTCCATAAGCCTGCAAATGCAGGTACGGTGATAAAGATATTACCGTTTGACTTACAAACCCGCTCCATTTCATTTATGCCTGCTTTATCGTCTTCTATATGTTCAATCACATCGATTGCGCAAACTAAATCAAAACTGTTATCAGGAAAAGGCAAATAAAGTATTGAACCATGAATAATTGGAATATTTAATTTCTGCCTGGTAAACTCACAACAATCCTCGTCATATTCCAACGATTTTACTGTTCCGTATTTACTGAGCATCTCACTTGTCCTGCCGGTAGCCGCGCCAATATTGAGTATCGACAAATCCTTATGAACTATAATGTGCGATTTGATTACATCTTCAATTATTCTTTCGCGTACTTTAAACCACCAGTGTGTTCTTTCCAATTTAAAATATTCAGCATAATATTCTTTATTCATTAAATAATTCCTTTTCTATTATTTTATGCCTGATATTAAATAACGGCCGACCCTTTACCTGGAAAAAAATCCGGTAAACGTACTCTCCGATAATTCCCAATGAAATCAGTTGAACGCCGCTGAAAAGTGTAATTGTTAGTAATAAACTCGTATAGCCTTGAGGCACATCGTTGTAAAAAATTCTTTTAATTAATACCACTAATGTAAATATCAAGGACACCGATATCGTAAAAAAACCAAGTGAGGTGATAACCTTTATCGGAAAGTCACTAAAGTTAAAAATACCATTATAGGCAAGCCTGATTAACATTTTTAGTGTGTATTTTGAACTGCCGGCAACTCTTTTATCCCTCTCATATTCAAGCCCGATTTGCTTAAATCCTATCCAGGTTCTCATACCCCTGATAAACCGGCTTTCCTCGGGCATTTGGTTTAAAATATTAACAACCCTCCTGCTAACTAATGAAAAGTCGCCGCTATCTAAAGGGATATTGATGTTGACTATTTTCCTTTGAATTCTATAAAACAAGTAATAACCAAAACGTTTAAATATATTTTCCTTTCTTTTTTTTCTGATGCCATAAATTACATCGTAACCTTCTGCCAGGTAGTTATAAAAAGTTAACAGTAATTCGGGGGGATCTTGCAAGTCCCCGTCAATAATCATTACAGCTTCTGAACCTCTTGCAACCGTAAGTCCTGCAGTTAAAGCTATCTGATGACCATAATTCCGTGCTAAAAATAATCCTGTATATCTTTCGTCCGTAAGTGCTATCTGATTAATGAGCTGAGCCGTATTATCGGTACTCGCGTCGTCAACCATTACCACCTCTATTTCTAACTGGCTTAATTGCATCAGCTCATTTAACCTGTTAACTAAAATTGGAAATGAAAGACTTTCATTATATAAAGGGATTACAATTGAAATTTTAGCGTTCATGTTAGATGGGGTAAATGATCATCATAACCTCACGAATGATGAGGAAAAATACTTTGAAATCAAGAGAAAGCTATTTATAATCCCTGAATTAACCATCGATTTTGTCTCAGGATTCATTGCTGGTGAAAAAAGGCCTTGTTAATTATTTTTACAGGTACAGATTGATAATAATCAGGTGAATTGACCTCCCCAAAATACCCATCTCCGCATAAAAAACAAATCAGGCAGGTAATAATCATTAATTTTCGCAGCTGAAGTTTATTAATTGCTTTTTCTGTCAAATACAGCGCAATAAAAATTATTGGAAAAATATAAGCAATGCTCCTTGTAAAATCATAAATCATTGCGGTTGATATTACCATTACCAAAAAAGAAAGTATCAAAAGTGATAATATAAAAAAACGCTTTTCAATTATAAGATAAAGTACACCACCTGCTAACAACAACCAAAAACCCTGCAGGCCATCCCAAAAAATATATCCCAGTCGATGAAAGTCAGGAATAACGACGGCAGATGAAGGGGTATTTAAACCATATAGTTTAAATAGGATAAAACGGATTAGAAAACAAAAGATCCACGACAGTATAATGTAAAATACCCTGGATTTGATAACCGAATAAAAATCAATTTTACCTTTATTTATGTCAAGGAATTCAAGGAAATAAAAAACAGCTATCAATGAAGAGGCTAATAAAGCCCGTTCATCAGTAAAATATGCCAACGTCAGGCTGATTAAAATTAAAGGTTTGTTAAGGGTAAAAAGTGCCAGGACAAGGAAAAAATAAGCATACGAATCCGTGAACCCCTCCACATCCACAAAGGCCGCTTTACCGGCATAAATAAATCCCATGGATAAAGTTAGTATTGCAGCAATAACTTTATCCTTTGTTATGCGGTAAGATAAAAGACAGGTAATAATTAAAAAGCCCACCCCGAGAATTTCCTGGATAATAAAAATGACAATTTTAGACCTGGTCCCTATCAATTTCGCGATCATGGGAACGGTTAACCGCAATTGCAGATTCGCCATATGCGATGCCTTCCCGTAGATTGTAGGTTTTAAGATATGGTCTGCCCTGTTTATTTCATCCTGAAAATCGACACAACCGACGCAGGGTTTAAAACCTTTGGTAAGGGCATAATATGACGGGGTTGTCAGGAAGAGTATAACCAAAGCGACGATTATGGATGTTATAAGGTACCAGTATTTATTATTCAAAAATTTTTCAAGAAACTGAATTAATTTATTATAAAAATCTTTCATCCGGGGCTGTAGTAAAATAATTAAATATCAATATAATTTATAGTGCCTTAAATCCCTCTAAAGAAAGGATTCATTTCAATCTTTTTTAAAGAAAGTAAATTGCTGCCCCTCATTAAGCTCCGAAATATACGTATAGTAATAATCGTATACCGCGCCTAAGTTTTCAACCGGCTTCTTATTTTTTTTATTATCACCTGTTTTGGCCGAAGGTTTAAGCCGCTTACCGATAAAAATTTTCAGTTTCGACCATAAACTTATATCGGCTCTATCGCCGGCATACTCATAAAAAACGCATGCGCGTTTACCCTGCTCATTAACTGATGCATCGTTTTTTAATGACGTAATGGTATCCGCATGGCCAATGGTAATCGCGTTGTAGCCTGTATAATACGCTATGCTGGCTTTCATATAACTTATTCTTAGTGAATACTCCCAATCCATCATTATAAATGACGGATTATACAGGCCGATATAAGCCAAAGATTTTTTTCTTACCAGGATGTTTACATCCCGAAATGTGAACGAGGGCGCAAGGCCATTTTTCCATTTTTCAAATTGTGTGAACCGGCTATGTTTCTGTACGATTTTATAGTTATTTAAAGGGCTGCTGAGATCATTGGAAATGACGATGTCAACGGCGGGGTTTAACAGCATATAGTTTTTACACTCCCTGATGGCCTTGTAACAAAAAACATCATCATCAATAATTTTTTTTATAATATCGCCACTGGCCATCAGCATGGCCTTGTTCCAGCCATGCGCCTGGTTTACGTCCGGTTCGGATATAAATTGGTGTATCCTGCCATCATCAAATAGTTTTTGCAGATATGCCTTCGTACTGTCTGAACTGTTCCCGTCCACCACTACAATTTCTTCATCTGGCTGCAATTCCTCCATCAATTTCGCCAAAGTAATTTGAAGGAATGGCAGGCGGTTGCGGGTTACAATGACGTATGAGATGGAAAAATTCAATTTACTTAGTCGCGATGGTTTATAGTTATAACAATTTCATTGTAACCGGTATAATGACTATTGCGCCAAAATGGTTTAATTAAATCCATTTAAACAGTCTGCTACGTAATTTATCTCATCTTCCGTATGAAAAACAGCTATGGGCAAACTTAATGTTGTAGCATGAATTTCTTCAGAAATGGGAAACTTCGGCGATTTAAACAAATTACGATATGCAATTTGTTTATGGGGCGGAACGGGATAATGTATCTCTGTTTGTATCCCTTTTTCAAGGAGGTGTTTTTTTAATTCATTCCTTTTGCTGCTGCGGATATTGAAAATGTGAAACACATCGCTATTTTCAGGTTGTTCAACCGGTTTTACAAACCCTGTTTCAATTTTATCAAAATATATTCGCGCCAATTTTCTTTTATGTTTATTAATTTCATCCAGTTTTAAAAGCTTTTTTCTAAGGAATGCTGCTTGTACCTCATCTAATCGTGAATTGTAGCCAATATATTTATTCTCGTACTTTATTTTGGAACCGTAATTCCTTAAATAAAAAAGCTTTTCAGCTAAAGCACCATCATTTGTAGTAATTGCTCCCCCATCGCCCAATGCGCCCAAATTTTTTGTAGGATAAAAGCTGAATGCCCCGGCGTTACCCCAATTACCTGATTTTTTATCCCGATGTTGCGCACCGTGCGCCTGCGCACAATCTTCAACAACTTTTAAATCATATTTTTGGGCAATCAAAGTGATATTTGTCATATCACACATTTTACCATATAAATGTACAGCCAATATAGCTTTAGTTTTATTGCTGATATGAGCCTCAATTTTAGCAGGATCAATATTGTAAGTATGAATGTCAGGTTCTACCAATATCGGTTTGAACCCGGCGTTTATTACCCCTAATACACAAGCGATATAGGCATTTGATGGTACGATTACCTCGGCATTTTTTGGTAGATCAAGGGCTTTGAGCGATAGAACGATAGCGTCTAAACCCGAAGCTACACCAATACAATAAGTGGTTCCGCAATACCGCGCAAACTCCTGCTCAAAGGCAGCAACCTGTTCGCCTAATATGTACCACCCGGAATTGAGAAAGCTCCCGAATGCGGTTTGATAATCATTAAATAACGCGGCATTGGTATCCGCCAGTGATTCGTACTTAATGACTCTGTTCATATTTTTGATAGATATAATCCCGGGCGTCAAAAAGTGTGGAGGCCAGCACCATTAAAATGGCATCAGGTGAAAAATCATACATCTGGTGCCAATCCTCTGGATTTAAGATCAGGCACTTAGAGGGGGTATCAAGCGTAAAAACATCCTCTTTAATACTATTATTGTTGTAAATGGTACAACTCCCCTGCAAACAGATGGCAGCCTGGAAAGTTGTATAATGACGATGCCCCCCCCTTACTTCATCATTGACTCCGTAAATATAAAATATGCGTTTTATTTCAAAAGGAATATTTTCTTCAATCACGGTAAGGTTGCCTCTCTTATCAGTGAAAGTGGTCAGGTCTAATAAATGTGCCATTATTTAATAAAATTGTTTTTATAAAACCGCCTTCTTTTGGTAAAAAACATAGCTTGAAACAGGTTTTTAATTGCCGCTTTTAAGTCAATAACATAAATCCCGACTTTATATTTAAGAGTGAGAATTTCAAAAGTAGTTTTGTTTTTTGTGTTTAAGCTATTTATGGTGCTGTTCTGTTCTCTTATCAACAGCAAAAGCTTAATGTATGGACGATAAATTCTATCTATTATCGCTTGTGGCAATTCATATCCGCCAGTGAACCAGGAGCCATCCGAAATATGTTGCAGATCATGAAAATGATAAAAAATCATATTTTCAATATCGCTTTCAGTGTTATAGTTAATCGCATTCCATGGCGCAATGCCCGCATTCAAATTTTTGCATATGTGCACACCATTGAACATGTAAGGCCATGAATCAAGATACTTTTGGTCGCCCATCTTTCCCTCTTCATAATACGAATGGCACCATTTAATGCAAGCGCCCGCCCACCAATTTAACACTAAATTTCCATCAGCAGTGTCTTTAAAGGTTATAAATTGCACACAATAAATGCCGGCCGTGGCTGATTGATCGTAAGCACTATAGTAATTATGCGGTGTTATTAGTACCGAATTATCACCCATGCCAGTTATCAGGCTTGCCGGGTTTTTATAAAAATACAAATCGGCATCTAAATAGGTACAGTTTGTTAAATTGAATGTTTCAAGGCAATATTTTATCGTAAAAGGGGTACAGGTCCAGCAATATTCTGCCATTGTCCTAAACGGTTTAACCTCAAGCAATAGCGTATTTTCTAATGCACTTAACGGGATAATGGTTGTGCTTTGCAATTTAGCCGCCATCAGTAACTGGCAGGCAGCCTCATCAAACGCAAAAATAAACAGGTGAAACCCCTCACATGTGTTTAACAAGGAATGATGCAACGCAATGCCTTTTGCATAATAGTTACTGTTAAAAAGGGTACAAAAATTCAACATTTATAAGAGATTTTGCAGCCTGTAAATCATTCTGTTGAGTATCTTTTTTTTGAGTAAGGCAGGGTTAGCAATCAGCATTGCAATGGTTGGTTTACGGCTTACCTGTTTGATATAATCCAATATTTCACTGAACAGGCTGTTGCCGGTTAAATTAAGGCCGTGGATAGCAAGTTCAGCGGCAAAACCATATTGTTTTAATATGAGTGAGAATACACAGCCCAATAGATAATAGCGTTCGGTTTGCAGTTGCGGCTGTTTAAAATTGTTGATGTAGGTTACTTCCGAAAAAATAGCTGCATCGCTGGTGGTGTACCGGATCCGATCAATTTCCGTCGAAGAAAATGTCGGCGTTAACTTTGAAATGTTCATTCTTTTGTTGCCGCCGACAGCAAAAGCGCAAAGCCAAAAAGGCATCGTATCCATGTAATCCAATAAATCCTTTATCTTGTCTTCTCCCCTATAGGCATCTATAAAACCAGGTTCGAAGTCTGCAATGATGGCATTATATTGTTTTTGTTCGATATTTTTAAAAAGTTTAAGGTCCAGTCCCTGGCTGTCAGATTTAAACCAGTCAACGTAGTCAATAGCTAAGTCAGCGAGCGCTTTTTGAAGACTTATTGCAGGGAGACTTATTTTCTTTTCTATGTTAAAATTGTCCCCGAAGTACCAGTCTGCCAAACATTCGCTATCAGGCTGGAGCAAACTGGAGCAATAAGGGGACGATGTTAAGTAAAAATCGGCCGTTTCAATATTTTTATCTGAAACAATTTTATTAACGATATGAAGCTGCCTGAAATTTTTTGCCTTATCATTGATGAAATCCATTTCGCGGTCATCTGCATCAAAGGCGATGCAAATGGCGTAACGGGCTATACTTTGCCAGTTATTATGTAAATTACCAGAGGCGCCTATGTCAAGCAAAACGGGCGGACTGGTTATTAAATCGGGAAATTTGAATATTTTGTCAAATAATTCCTGGTCTGTCATTGATATCTTTCTTTTTAAATATAAACCCCTTGTAGAAACCTGCTTTTTTACCCGATAAGGGAATAACCAGGCCCTGATAAGGTTCGAAATCCGATATTAGTTCATACGCCGGGAGAAAAGCGTTAACAAATTTGTTAATAGCGAAAAACCACGCAGGATATGAAGCTTTATAAATATATTCGGGCACTTTTTGTATAGTTATTAATTCAGTTGAGCCATTAATGAATGCTGTTCTGTCAACGATGATGTAATCAAATCCCCCCCAAATTAATTGATTAATCAGGTTATAGGGAAATTCGAGGTATTGCAGCACACTTGAGAGTATCAGGACGTTTGGCGTTTTTTCTTGCAGGCACACTTCTATATTGGCATAAAACTTCAAATGCTCATCAGCAATAACGGAATTGCCCGTATCGATATAATGTGTTTGTTCTACGACGCTCCACTCTAATGAAAATATTGAGTTTAATAAAGCTCGATTTTGAAAATATACGCTGCCAAGCGATCCACCAAAATCAAGTACACTTAGTTTATTATCATTTTCGGCTGCTGCTTTTAATAAAATTGTCAAAAGCGGCCAATTATAATCCGGTTTATCAAATAAAACAGAATCACGTTCACACGCTGCCTCGCCATTTTTTACTTTTAATATGGCATTTTTTGTTTTTTCAAGTATTATCGCATCGTCGTAGCCGGTACATCTCCCTTTTGCATCAGCCCAGCTGGAAAAATCACCACCCCACATCCCGTCAGCAACTGGTGGCGTAAGTCTACGGTAAAGTAAACTTACAACAGGAGGAGTTAAATATTTAATATATTTTCTAATTAATTGCTTTGTTTTCGCTATTTTTTGAGGTTGGGTTGTCTTGAAGTAACCATCTCTCATCTTTTTTTTAATAACAGCTTTTTCTTCTACCTTAATTTTTTGCACATTTATCTTTTGGGTTGCGAATTTTATATTTTTCGTGAAATGGTCTTTTCCACCATGTGTCCCGCCTGCTCCAAAGCCTATATTTTTTGTTACAGAGTATTTCGGATATAATGTAAGTTTATTTTCAAGATAAGCAACAGCTTGCCATCTAATTGCCCATGAGCTTACTTTACCCTCGATCTGGTCAATAAGCATATTTTCAAAATTAAATGCTCCATTCAAATTGAAATTGTCAATTAAGTCATTTTGTCTTAAGCGGTTTAGCAATGTTTGGGCATTGGTTTCAAAAAGCTGCCACCTATTTTTCCAGGTAGCCCAGCCCCAACAGTCTGGTATCGGTATAAAGAAGGTGTCATCTACTTGTTTATCTGTTGCGAAAAAATTTAATGCGCCAATACTTATAACTTCTTCTTCGTCTTTATAAACATCAAGCGCATCGTTCATAAATTGCAAAAAATATTTTGAAGTAACTATATCATCTTCGAGCACTATAACTTTCCCATATTGGTTTACAATTTCCGTAACACCTTCAATTACAGATTTTTGTAGTCCATAATTTTCATCACGTTCAATTATATATATCTCTTTGCACCACCTTTGTTTTTTTATTATGTTTCTTGTCTTGCTAATATTTTCAAGGGCCTCAGCCGATGCATTATATTTTGGCCCATCTGAATAAATATAGAGTATTGATTCAGCGGCCAATTCGTTTGCGGCAATCGCGTTTAACGTTTGTTCGGTGTGCCAGGGCCGGTTATAAACGAATAATACTATTGGGGCTAAGGCCATGTTATATTCCTAAACAATTAATATCGCGGTAAAATATGGTTGTGCATTTTAAATAATTCACCGTTGGCGCTATGCCCCAAAAATCAATTTTCTTAAATCCTTTTTCTGCCAAATAATTTACAGCCGGTTCATATTCTTTTCTCTCCGCATCATCAAGAATCATTACTCCGCCAGATTTAAGCACATCAATATTATTTACACAACAGTTTACCCTATCAATCCCGTCGACAATAATAACGTCATACTGTTTATTGGTTTTTGCAGGGTAATTGCAATAATCTCCTTCATTTGCTGATTCACAATAAAATAAGTTCACATTTGAAGGTACTGAACTTTTTATCTTATCGTACCAAAACCTGTCGTGATCAATGCTATCAACTGTTGCTACTTTGTTTGCATAATAAAGCGTAGAATTGCCGCTACCAAACTCAAAAATGTCCATGGTATTATTCAACCTTTCTGCTATGAATTGAATAAACGGATAGGTTACCCAGGGTAACGGATTATTTGATCCATCAACAATATTATCTGTGATTATTGAATTAGTCCAACCAATATCGTAAAGGTAGTTTTCTCTTTTAAAACCTAATAACACTCTTTCTTCTTTGTTGCTAAGCAAAAACATCAACTTTTCCCTATCCATCAGAAAGGTTAAAATATTATAAACCGCCTTCCTTAATTTCATACATCTATCCAGTTTAAATTTAAATTATCAGCTATACCCGTTGGAAATTCCTTTCCTTCTTTAAAACCAAGCCAGTATTTGGGCGCAAATACTTGTTTGTTTTGATTGCCATTTAACCAGGCACCCCACCAGCTAAATGAACTGTTAGACAAAACGCATATATCGGCATTAATGAGAAATTGCAGGTCGATTATTTCGCTATGATTTGAAATATATTTATTTTCGATGTAGCTGAATTCTTTTTCAATAAAAGATGGATCATCCGAAATGAAAATGTATTCGATGTCGGCTCCGTTAATCATTTCAATGGCTTTTTTATAATAAGTTAAAGGTAATGATATATCTAAGTCCACATAGTCAGTACGCCTAACATGGATAACTGCTTTTTTTTTTGAAATATCCAGACGGTTTATAATTAACTCAAAACCGTCGGCATGCTTTTTCCTAATTTTAAATAACGTTCTAATTTCATCTTTAAAATCTTCAAAATAGGTTTCGGAATAAAAATACCCTATGTACTGATGGTTGTTTTTTAATAGCGTTAAAACTTCGTCGGCAGGTGTTTCGTTATCTACAGTAATTCTTTTTCCTTTGAATATTATTGTGCCGACAACATGATAAAAAAACTTTTTAGTATGAAAACTGAAAATGTTTTTATAGCCTGGAATGGAGAATACCTTATTATCCAATTTGGCCAAGAAATCATTTTTAACCTCAAAGTATTGGGGCAGAATAAATTTTTCAACGCTTTTATCTAAATAAAAGGCAGTATTAAGCCTTCGCGAAGCAGCATAGATAAATGCGTATTGAAATAATTGGTTGCCTAAGCGGCCTTCAAGACGTACGGATATCATTTAAAACCTAAGGTTCTTTTAATTTTATTAAGTGCTCTTTTTAAAAAGGAGGGTTTTGGATAAATAAAGTCTTGTGTTTTTTTATGCAATTTTTCATAAAAATCTTTTTTTTTGCCTTTTGCAACTAATTTAAGTGGCTTTCGTCCCATGTTATGAAACCACGAGTACCTGCCCTTTCCGAGCATATAGTTTAAAAAACGTTCGTCAATTATATCAAAAAACGGAAACAGGGAATAGCTTACTTTTACAGAGACAGACCCTAAATTGGCCTCGGCATCGCGCATCCAGTATGAATTTTCGTAATCAAGCCGGTGATAATAAAACGTATCTTTTAAAACCATTATTTTGGCCCCCGTTATAGCCTGCCGAAGGCCAAATGTCCAGGTGTCGAGCGCGCCGGTGCCTTCGGCATAGCCTTTCGCATTTAGCCAGCTTTGTTTTGTAAATAAATAATTACCGTGCTGACCTGGTGTGTTTTCCCTTTCCAAATATTTGTTTAAAGAAAAATCACCCTCGGGTAATGACCATGTATATGCCGGCTTATATTTATCATCATGAAAAAAATGCTGAAATTGAAAAGAAACTACATCTGCCTTATTTTCAACTAAATAATTTTTTAACGGCGTAATACTTGCCGAAGCTAAAACATTGTCCGAATCGAGACAAAACAAAAGTTCATTATTTGCATTTTCAACGGCTGTGTTCCGCGCTGCTGCACCGCCTTTATTTCGCTGATGGCTGATTAAGATTATGGCGGGGTATTTTTGCTTCAGTTCTTTTAAAACCCCGGCAGTGTCATCTGTTGAGCAGTCATTTACAATGATGACTTCATCGCCAGCAGTAAAGTTTGTTTCCATAATTGAATCAACCGATTCAGATATGGTTTTGGCGCAATTATAGGCAGGAATAAAAAATGAAATGTTTGGCATGTTACACGATCATCCCTATCCAACTAAACTTAGGTGATATTTTCATCAATAATTTTGATATACCAATGGCTATTAAGATGTTACCTATCACGTTTACCGGCAAATAAAGTGCAGGCGAAAAATGCAGCCAGGTGAACCAGGGGTAAAAATGCAACAGAAAAATGGGTAGCGTATAATATCCTATTTTACTAAAAACACTTCGTTTATTAAAATTCAAAAACAACAAAAAAATGAATGCAGATAAGGCGCAAATCAGCAAATAGCCTAAAATATTACCGGGAACACGAAATTGTGCAAGGTCAAACCTCCCGGTTAAAGCCATAGGCGGTGTCTTCGGTATCAAATAAATGATCAGCACAGAACTGAAACAAATACCCATTACAAATAAAAAAGGATTATAAGTTAACAGACGATTTTTATTCATATACAAATAACGCAGCAAAACCAGGATGGGGCTAACGTATATAACAATGAAAACGCCATACGGCACCATAAAATTATACTCCCTTATCAGGTGAACATAAAGTAACACGCCACAAAAGGCTAAGCAGAAAGCACCAATGCACAGTGGTTTATGACGATATTTAATAAACAATGACACAAACATATTTGCCAAAAACAATGCTGGCAAAAACCACAAGGGGCTTTGAATATAAACACCTGAACCAATAAATACTCTTTTAATTACCTCTTTTAAATGAAAATCAAAAAAAAGCGGCAAGGTGCTGTATCCCGGGTGAATAACCTGAAAAAAAACATTGATCGGGTCAATCACTATAAAAAAAAAGAATGGAATCATTAATTGGATGAACCTTGCTTTGAAATAGGTCCAGGAAAATTCTTTGATAAACAAAGTTGATATCCCAAAAAAAAGTGGCATGTGGAACAAATAAATATAGCCTTGTAAAAAGTCTGCCAAAGTAGTTTTAAACGAAGGCAATAAATTCCCGTGGCCCAGTATAACAAGTATAATTAAAAATCCCTTAAGATTATCGACGGCATAATCCCTTTTATAATGTTTTGGAATTTTTATTATGTCAGCCGACGGGCTCAATGCTTTCAAGTTCCTTAATTACATACTTACACCATTTCTGGTAATACAATTCATTCTTCCAGTATTGGTAAGCTTTTTTCCCTTTTTCTATCGCTTCTTTTTTGTCCAGGTTTTTGAGCAGGTCTTCCAACTCATCAACCGTGGCGGCGAAATAACTGATTTCATCCCAGGGGATAAACTTTTTAAAGGGCCGTACATCAACATCGCCAATCAAACATGGCGCCGTACCCAACTGCATCGCTTCAAAAAAACGGAATGAACTGCAACTGGTGCCCCTGGGGCTTAATGCGACATATGACGCCATGGTATTAACGTTAAAACTTTTCGCCCAAAACCACCTTTTATAAAACCGCGTTGGTAACCCACCCTGTATTAATATCTCGGGGTTTTCCTTAAACCGCCGTTCCATCTCTACCCTTATCGGGTGTGTAATAAATGAACCGTTGAATGATGCCAGGTATTTCTTTTTAACCGGCAACGGTGGTTTGCGATGCGGACTGCATAAGATGGGGATATCGATGCCTTCATTTACTGTCCGGGCTGCGGTAAAAACTTTTATTGCCCCACCGTTAATCAATATCCCGCCGTCAAACTGGGTGATGGTAAATGTTTTCGCGTGATCAATTAAAACTTTATCTACACCACCCTGCAATTCCGCCAGGCCTTCGCCCTGGTCCGCAAAGTTATGATTGATATGCCAGCGGGTCCAGTAAACCGGCAAATAGTGCCAGTCGGCTGCCAGCGGATCTTTAGTAACAATATTTTTTTGCTTTTTAAGCCAGATATAAAAATCCTGCTCAATACCGTAATCTTTATTGTGTGACGGATATTGAAAAGATTGTTTTTCCGGCTGAAATATGGAGGGGGTATCCAGGATATAAATTTTCATTAAGTATCAGTCCTCACTTCCAATTGCGGTGCGTTTGCCGCCTGTATTTGGCAGGTTTATTATTCCCAAATTATTAAAGTCATACACGCTGCTCCATTCTTCCAATACTTCGAACGAACTGATTTCAGTCACAAAAAACCATTCAGTGTTACCCAATGAAAAATTGGTATGATTGGTATTATGCCCGCCTACGGCTACTGAATAGGTTCCGGGCCTTAAAAAATAGCTTTGCAACTTTATATCCGACCGGTAAAAGCCGGGTTCAATCGCAATGGATTCTTCCAGGTCCTGTACAGTCAACACCCTCACTCCGTCTTTAAATAAAGTGAGCGAAATCCGGAAGCCCGGTAAATATTTAAGGCATTGGTATTTTATACAAACATTTATTTCATCCTTTGGCGTAATTGCAACATCCAGGGGGGTGCCGTTTACCGTAACGCTTTTTATTTTTACCGTGTTGGTAAGGGTACCAATGGCAACAATTCCAGATTTTGGGTCCAAAGAACTATTCATATAATTCTTAATGGCCGCTTCTGTATTGCCTGTAAAGGTTATTTGGCCATTAGTCAGCAATATGCCTTTATCACACAATTGGCGCACGCTCCCCATGTTATGGCTTACAAACAAAACCGTTTTGCCTTCGCCTTTACTCACATCACCCATCTTTCCGAGGCATTTTTTCTGAAACTCGGCATCCCCAACAGCCAGAACTTCGTCAACTACTAAAATCTCTGCCTCCAGGTTGGCTGCAACAGCAAATGCGAGGCGTACATACATGCCCGATGAATACCTTTTTACCGGGGTATCAATATAACGGTCAACGCCTGCAAAGTCCACTATTTCATCAAACTTGCGTTTGATCTCGGCCTTGCGCATACCTAGTATGGCGCCGTTCAAATAAATATTTTCGCGCCCTGTCAATTCCGGGTGAAAGCCCGTACCTACCTCCAGCAAACTGGCTACACGGCCTTTGATCTTAACCGTTCCTGCGGTTGGTGAGGTTACCCTGCTTAAAATTTTAAGTAAGGTGCTTTTACCCGCCCCGTTTCGCCCGATGATCCCAACGGCGTCTCCACGTTCCACCTCAAAATCCAGGTCGCGTAAACTCCATACGATATCACTGGTGCCTTTTTTGGTGCGGTCATTAAGCTCACCTATTTTTAAAAACGGGTCTTCTTTACCCCGGATCCGGGCCCAATAACGTTCAAGGTCGCGCGAAATGGTACCGGTACCAAAGTCACCCAACTGGTACGCTTTCGACAAATTTTCAACCTTTATTACTTTAGTCATTATACGGTATCAACAAAATTTTTCTCCACCCTGTTAAATATGATAGTGCCGATGATTACAATAATTATGGTTGCAACGGCAGCAAACCCCAGTAAAGCCCAGTTAAAACTACCTTCGCCTAAAAAGCCTTTTCTAAAGGTCTCAATAACAACGGTGATCGGGTTGTATTTAATTAACCAGCTGTACTTTGGGTACTTTGCCTGGGCTACCGACAGTGGGTAAATTACGGTGGTAGTATACATTAAAAGCGGTACCGCAAAACTTACCACAAAGGTAAGGTCGCGATATTTGGTGGTCACGGCGGATATCATCATTCCCAAACCCAAACCCAAAGCTGCGATTAATACGATCAACACCGGGAACAGCAAAAGGTAAAAGTTAGGGTGTATCGGGTATCCCTGGATACTGTAAATGATCATCAGCAATAAAAACAAAATAAACTGCACACTAAACCTGATCAGATTCGAAAGCACGATACTCAACGGCATTATCAGGCGCGGAAAATATACCTTTCCCAACATCGCTGAATTGTCCTTAAATACCGTCGAAGTTTTGGTCAGACAATCTGAAAAATAGTTCCAGATGATCGTTCCGGCCAAATAAAATACCGGGGGCGGAATTGATCCGGTGGATATTTTGGCAATATTGGCGAAAACGAAATTAAACAGAACAATAGTTGCCAATGGCTGCAGAAAAAACCAAAGAGGGCCTAAGACGGTCTGCTTGTAAAATGCCACAAAATCCCTTCGCACCAATAATACAAGCAGATCGCGGTAATGCCATACATCTTTTAGCTTCAGGTCAAGAAGATTGTTCCTGGGGCTAATTTCGATGTCCCAAACTTCCTCTTCCGGTTTATCCATTGTTGATTAGTTTTTCTAAGTTCTCCATATAATGCTTTTCGTTAAAATGCAGCAGGCATTGCTCCTGCAGGTATTTACGGGTATCCTTAGTCAAGGCTGTTTTTAAATAGTCGGTTAAGGCATTTTCCAGTTCTGCCAGGTCATCGGGGTTTATGGCTCTCCCCAATTTACCATTGCAAATGGCATCAATGCTTCCATCCACATTTCCGCAAATAACAGGCAGGCCGCATGCCAGCGCCTCGATAAAAACAATTCCAAACCCTTCTTTCTTGCTCGGCAGCACAAACATGTCGGCGAGTAAAAAATGATCAGCAAGTTCATTTTCATCAATAAAGCCGGTAAGTATCACCTGTTGTTCAACTTTATGCTCTGAAATGAGTTTCTGTATCCTGATCTCTTCGTTGTGATCATATTGCCCGGAAAGAATATATTTTATGTCAGGATAATTTTGTTTTAAGCGCCCGATTACTTTTATTACCTGGTCGTGCCCTTTATATTGCTCAGTTGAGGCAAGGCGGGTTAATGTAAATAGTACGGGGGTATCTTCCGCTATGCCGTATCTCAGTAGTAAATGTCCCGGTTTTGCAAACGTATCCGGTAATTTCATAAACGGATCAACCGCATTGTTCAGAACGATGCATTTGGCAGCGTCGGTTTGATGCCGGCTTATCATTTGCTGCCTGGTAAATTTGCTCACGCATATGACCTTGTCACAATGTTTTAACAGCCCAATCTTAACGCGGGACAATGGCCTCCATACCTCAATACCATGTGTAATCAACCACACTTTACATTTAGGGTTGATGATTTTCAGCAAAAGTCCTACTGAGGAGAGGTTGATATGAGTTAATATAACTACATCAGGCTTTTTTGACTGAAATATCGTGGTGAGAATAAACTTTACGCGGTTAAGATTAAACCCCACAAAATTCTCAGCGGGGAGGTATTGCGGTATTAAATCTTTATTTGAATCATAAACGGACCATAAACTAAAATCCCACTCGTTGATTTTGGCAAGGTTATAGAGCGAATGGGCTAGCGTACGCGTCATTTTTTGGATACCACCAGTAGTGCTAAACGTCTGCAATGAAAATAGAACTACTTTTTTAGGCATGTAATTGAATCTGGTAAAGCGCAAACACCTTGGACCAGTGCATCTGGCCGCTTTTGAATTTCAAAACCTCGCTCTGTGCAAACTTCCCTTTGTATAATTTTTCATTGCTGATCTCGATATGCTGGCCCATCCACTCCTGCAAAGGAAAAGTAAAACCCATTTTTGGTCTGTTCCAGGTCATTTCAGGTAAAATTTCCTTAAAGCTATCAATTAATATCTTTTTAGGCTGGTTTTTGCTGAACCTTATTTCAGGTGAAATATTCCGCGCTATTTGCTGGAAGTCCTCATCCAAAAACGGCACCCTTACTTCCAGGCCATGGCTCATGCCCATTACATCGGTATCCCTCAATAACTGGTTTTGCATATAAAGATTACTTTCAAACCAGGCCGCATGTTCCTCGTCATACGGACCGAGGTCATTTACATCAGTTTCATTAAATAAAATTTCGCCTGCCTCTTTTGTGTCCATGTTCAATATGCGGGCAATATCAGCAGGTACAAATAGCCCCCGTAACAATAAATAGTCGGCCAAATAATGTTCATGAGATAAAAAGGAAATTTTTCTGTACCTGTCTGTTTGAAAATAATTTGCTGCGCGGAATAATGCCGATGGTATTTTTCTGAGATATTGCAGGTATTTTATTCTGTTAAAAGAAGGGTATCCGCCAAACAGTTCATCGGCTCCAATTCCGGAAAGTACCGCCTTCAAGCCATCTTCATGCGCATACTTGCTGATGAACCATGAATTTATTCCATCAGTAGTCGGCATGTCCATATCCGAAATTATTCTTGGAAAAAACGCTTCAAAGTCCTGTTGCTGCACCAAATGCGCATACTTTTCACCACTTATCTGGTCTAATACAATATTCTGGTAAGCGCGTTCATCGTAACTTTTTTCGTTAAAGAAAATAGAAACTGTTTTTAACTGCTGTTCTTTTTGCTGATTTGCCAGCAATGATACAAGGCTTGAATCAACGCCGCCGCTTAAAAAAATGCCGATAGGCGCATCTGCCATCAGCTGCCTGTTAATGGCTGCTTCCAAACTGTTTCGAATATGCTCTCTCGCGTCCGCAGCGTTGGTAATATAATTTACCGCCGGAATATGGTAAAATTCGGCTATACTATAGCTGCCTGTATGATGATCCCAAGATAAGTAGTGCCCTTTTTTTAGGCTGAAAACGCCTTTCAAGGTTGTATATGGTTCGGGAATATGTCCGAAAGCTAAAAATCTAACTGCCCAGGCCGGATCCGGCTCGGTTGCAATGCCCGAAATTTTAAAAGGTTTTATTTCAGATGCAAAACAAAGTGTTCCATTCTCTGCATAATAATACAAGGGCTTAACCCCGGTAGCGTCCCTTACAAGAAATGTTGTTGCTTTTTCCTTATCATACAAAGCAAATGCAAACATGCCCCGCAGTCGTGAAAAAGACGACACCCCCCATTGCAGGTATGCATTGATAATAACCTCGGTATCGGTATTTGAGTGAAATAATGTCCCGGCTTTTAATAGTTGTTCTTTAATTTCGGGATAGTTATAAATTTCTCCGTTAAAAGTTATCCAAACTCTTTGTTTAACATCGGCCATAGGCTGATGTCCGTTTTTGGTAAGGTCTATTATGGAAAGCCTCCTGTGTCCAAATACCAGATTCGCCCCTTCATCTGAAAATACGCCTCCATCATCAGGACCACCATGTTTTAAGGAATCGCACATAAGCGTAACTCTTTCAATAAGTTCACCTTGCTCCAACCTTTTTGATATAATTCCTGCTATCCTACACATATTAAAATATATTCACAGCTTCGCCGCGTAAGTCACACACTAAAAATGCAACCTATTATAATTCAGCAATTTAAATTGCTTTCTGTTAATTAAAATATGGGGAACATTAATATAAATAAAAATGCCGCCCGCTCCTTATTATAATTATATTATCAAAGTTAAAACCTGCCGATCAACGATGCTGAAACGTGTACAATTATGGAGTAACCCAAATTCTCTAAACGCAAGGCAAGTTGTTTTTGCGACCGGTAAGAAATAATCTCGCCTTTAAGTCCTTTCAATGGCCCTGCTTTGATAACAATGTTCTCACCGGGTTGCAGGTTCTCTTCGGTAATCTCTAATTCGTATGGACCGGCGATCAGCAATTTAAGCTCATTTATCTGCCGATCAGGCATTGGTGTAATCTTACCTGAGAAATATATAAAACGCGCTATTCCCTTTGTCATCAATACTTCCGTCTGCTCATACTCCCTGATACGTACAAATAAATACGATTTGATAAACGGTTCCTCCACCCATTTCTTTCTGTCGCTCCATTGCTTAAGCTGCCGCTGCAATGGCAAATATGCCTCGATACCTTTTTTTATTAATGCCTCAAAAGCTTTCTTTTCAGATCGGGGGTTGGTATAAACCGGGTACCATTTACTTATAGCTACACCTGATTTCAATGGCATAATTTATTGCGCCTGTTATCTGTTAAACCACTTCCTGATATCCCACCAATGTTTCTTCTTTTCATCTACATAATACCCTGAGCCTTCATACCCGCTGTAATCCGAATAATAATAATACCTTGAACCATAATTCTCGCCCGTAAATTTAGTTGTATAATATCTTGAATGTAATAAGTCTTCGGCATAGGCATTCAAAACTATTACAGTATTATCCAAATGATATTCCTGTGCAATGCGTTGCGGAACCGTTGCCGCATAAAATTTTGATTTTCCTGAACGAATCACAAAAAGGTTAACATCACTAATTCTGATCAACGGAATCGCATCAGATACCAGCCCGATAGGCGCTGTATCGATCATGATCACATCATACTTTAATTTTAACTCAGTTATAAGCCCGGACATCCTCGGCGAATGCAATAACTCAGAAGGATTTGGCGGTACAGGTCCTGAAATGATAAAATCCAGGTTACCTTGTGAAGAATGCATAATTATATCGTCCGCTTCGCACTGATTCGCCAGGTAATTACTTAAGCCGATATCATTAGGCACCTGGAAGGTCTTATGCAATTTTGACCGGCGAAGGTCAGCTGCAATCAATATTACTTTTTTATCAATAAGGGATAAAGTACTGGAAAGATTTACCGCCACAAACGATTTTCCCTCCCCCGCCACTTCGGAGGTAATACAGATGATCTTATGTGTTTTCTCGGAAGCCAAAAAGCTTAAATTGGTGCGCACCGAGCGGACCGATTCAGCAAATATGGACTTGGGCCGGGTAATTGCGAGGATTTGTGAGCTGAATTCATCGATCTCTTCAGGAAATTTTCTGATAACACCGATGATAGGAACCGAAGTAAGGCTTTCAATAGTTTCCTTGTCGTATATGTATGGGTTTAATACCCTGATCAGGATAATGAGTCCCAAGCCAATTACCAGGCCAATTATGATTCCCGTGCGGCGGATGCCATGTTCATCCGGCGAAACCGGGCCAAAATTAGGCTGGGCCAGGTCTATGATGGTGGCACCCGGCAAAATTCCTGCGCTATTGATCTGGGCATCTATCTTTTTTTCGGATAAAAAAGAGTACACTTTGTCGTTGATCTCAAAATCCCTTTTCAGGCTAACCAGGTCGCGTTCTGCAGCCGGCATTTGCGATATTTGCTGATCTATCGGTGCGATTTGCACATCCAGGTATCTTATTTTACCCTCTATCTGTATGCGAGAGCTGTTTAAACTGTTTAAAATGTTGTTTTTAGCAACTAAAATCTGCTGGTTTAAATCAAGAATAGGTGGAGAGTTGGGGGTATATGTTTTAAGCAATGAATATTTCTGAGCAAGCAGGTTATTCAGTCCACCTACTATGTCCTCAAGCTGGGGCTCTACCATACCACCCAGATTAAAACTAAGGGTAGCATCTTCCTTTTCTTTGATGATCTGTTGTTTTAACTGGTCTATCGCCAGCAATTGTATCTTCAGCAACGAACGCTGGCTTTCAATATCCCTGGCTTTACCACCGGCCAGCTCAGATGCAGAACCTACGTCCATTATTTTTTTACTCTGTTTATAATGCTCGATTGAGTTTGCTGAACCTTTAACCTGGCTTGAGAGAAAGTCTAACTGGCTGTCGATAAACTGAATCATATGCGATGTAGAAAGCGTTCGCTGATTACGATCGTAATTGAGATATTCTCTCATTATTGCGTTCAATATATCAGCAGCAAACTGCGGATTCGAATCTACTTCATGCACCGCTATAATATTAGAGTTCTTGGCGGTTTCGTTCGCCTGGAAGCCACCGCGTATCCTTCCAATAAAATCATCAGGAGAATTCAGTTTGAATAAATAAGAAACTGTTGACGGAAGCCCTCCGGGATATTTTATACTAAATGCCGTGGGACCGATAGTAAACGGCACATCGTATTTGTAAACGTATTGAACATCTTTGCCACCGTTTTTATAGCCGATACTAAATGAACTTTTGTTGATAGGCTTATAGGTAATCAGGTCATGAAAAAAGTTAAGACTGTCAAATTTAACCAACTGTAAATCAATTGGTTTTTGCGGATACAATTCATTGGTGCGGTTAAGAACGCGCCCGACGACATAAAAGCTAATATGATAGTCGAGCCGTTTAATGGCGCTCTCCAAAAGTGGTGTACTTTGCAAAACAATTGTTTCGGTTTGAATACGTGAGGAATTCGCTCTGTCTGTTGGCCCCCCGGTGCCTGTTATATCTGCCAGTTCGGATTTTTTTTCCTCAAACTTCATGGTACCCGAAGTAGCAAACGTTTTAGGCGTGTACCACAAATACACATTTGAAACCAGCATACAAATGGTAACTGAACCTACAATCCAATACCATCTGCTTAGCAGTATCTTGCCGATTTTAAAATAATCGATCTCCTGGCTCGGCATTTTATGCTGTATCTTATCGGTTTCTTCCATTTACTTACGCACAAGAGCAAAAATGATCAATGCTGTATTAAATAAAATTAAAGCAGGCTGTATCAATGTTGAAAAATTCTGGAGGTTATCTGCACGCCTGGCCCGATTATTTTGCGAAACATAAATAATATCTCCGCTTTGGAGCAGAGCAGCAGGATTATTTATCGCCCCGATATCGTTAAGATTAATTTCTGTAACATGTGGGTTTTGTTCTGTTCCCCTTATTATTTTAATATTTTTTTCATCCGCTTTTTCAGTCAGGCCTCCGGCTTCGCCGATCAGTTCAACCAGCGATGTTTTATCCTTTAATAATGCATAATTACCCTGTCCTCTTATCTCTCCTAATATAGTTACTTTCAGGTTCACAATTTTTAAGGCAATAATAGGTTGTTTAAGAAACGTTTTCTGGTAAAGGTCCTCAATCTTCTTTTGTGCCTCATATCTCGTTAGCCCAGCCACTGCTATATGGCCCAAACCTGTTAGCGCAACAGTTCCATCCTCTTCTACCTGGTATGTTTCCGATTGATTGTTTGCCCCCCCCTGTGATGAAATGGCGCCCTGAGAAGGATTAAGGTCAACAATGTTTTTACTGTTTTGCAAATTCCTGATCTCAAGGATATCCTGCGATTTGATATGATACTGGTATGCTGCGGCTTCGGGTTTCGGGGACATTGTATCCGTTGAAATCATTTTCCTTTGTTGAAAAAGCACCTGGTATTGCCGGTTGGAACAAGATGTACAAGAAAAAACCACAGCTAAAATTAAATATAGGTAAATTAATTTATGCATACACACCCTGTTCTTTCTTAAGATTAAATAATTAGTAAACAGCTTCAAATTTACGTAATTTTGCCACTATAAACACTTGTATTTTTCGTTTAGTGCCGGATTTAAAAATTTCATTGATTACGGTCTCTTTCAATACAGAAAGGACTATCGAATGCTGCATTCAATCTGTTTTGGCACAATCCTTTAAAAATGTCGAATATATAATTATTGACGGAAGTTCAACTGACAATACGCTTCAAATTATCCACAAATACAAACAGGATATTCAAATTCTAGTATCGGAACCCGATAAGGGAATATACGATGCTATGAACAAAGGCATAAAAATGGCAACAGGAGAAATTATTGGCATGCTAAATGCAGATGATTACTTTACAGAGGCCAATGTTTTAAGGGATATTGCAGACCAATTTATACTAAATAACGCCCTTATTACCTATGGTGACCTGGATTTTGTGAATAGTAAAGGGAGGGTAGTGAGAAAATGGAGGTCGGGCAAATATTTCCCCGGGTTGTTTAATTGGGGATGGATGCCCCCGCATCCTACGTTTTATTGTAAAAAGGAATTATTTCAACAATTTGGCTATTATAGCCTCGAATATGGTACCGCTGCAGACTATGAGCTGATGTTACGGTTCATGCATAAAAACCGGGTAAGCGCCTTTTACCTTAATAAAGTATTGATTAACATGAAAATCGGCGGAATAAGCAACAAAAGTCTGTACAATCGCGTAAAAGGACTATTGTTTGATCTGAAGGCCATGCGAAACAATGGAATAAAGGCACCCTTATTAGGGTTGTTATTTAAACCAATCCGTAAGATCAGCCAGTATTTTTAATTGAAAATAAAAATGTTAATATGTTTATAATTTACTTTTAAAATAATAGACAAATGTTAGTTAATTGCAGCCATCGATTGATTATTGATTTGATAAGCCCCCCTAATTGTTTACGTAAATGATGAATTTTTTACATAACTATACTATTGTTTATTATATACTGATAGTTCTTATTTCTATTTTCATCACAGCTTTCGCTATCCCCTCTATTCTACACGTTGCACGTTTCCGTCACTTGTATGACGACCTGGGCCACTTCCGTAAAACTCATGACCACGGTATCCCGCGGCTTGGTGGTGTAGCTATTTTTGTTGGCTTTACGATTACTTCGCTTTTGCTTTGTATGACCGATAAATCACTGCCTATCAATTACTTACTTACCGCCTGCATTATATTATTCGCTATGGGGCTTAAGGATGACCTGTCGGGCGTAAATTCAAGTACAAAATTCATTATCCAGCTTATCGTTTGTTTTATACTGGTAGTTTTAGGTAATATCAGGCTTACCAGCCTGTATGGTGTTTTTGGAATTTATGACCTTTCTTATTTTTTAAGTGTCGGCATCTCCCTTTTGTTGATATTGGCTATCGTTAACGCTTTCAATCTGATTGATGGCATTGATGGTTTAGCTGCTACAACCGGAATCGTTGCCAACGGTGCATTTGCTTCCCTGTTTTTATACATCCACCAGTATGAGCTGGCTGCCGTTTCGCTGGCAATGGTGGGCGCTATCATCGGATTTTTAAAATTCAACATTACCCCGGCAAAAATATTTATGGGCGATACCGGATCATTATTGATAGGACTGATTTCTGCAGTAATGGCCATCAAGTTTATGGAAGTTAACCGGGTGGCAACTGGTTCGTCGCCTGCAATATACGCGGTGCCTGCTATCACCTTTGCTATTTTAATAGGGCCGATATTTGATACTGCGCGCGTTTTTATTATGCGCATTTCAAATGGGGTGTCACCGTTCATAGCGGACCGTAACCACATCCATCACCGCATGCTGAAACTGGGTTTCAACCATATACAAACAACCCTTATTTTAACTGGCATTAACATCATATCGATAATAACAGTGGTTTTGTTTAACAATTATGGAAGCTCTGCACTGATTATTCTGATCGTTGCCTTTTCGCTCATTTTCAACTGGAGCATCACCTTTTTTATCCGCTCAAAAGAACGCGAAAACCTGGCCCTGCGCAATTTATTTGTATAATATAAACTGACCTGCTGTCAACTTTCAGCGTAGTGTAAATACTATTCTTTAAGCAGGGTTGTTACCCTACCCTACTACCTAATTTTACTTAGATTTGCAGCCATATAAATAAATATGATGAGGATAGCTGTAAATGGTTTCGGGCGTATAGGCCGCATATTTTTAAGGAACATTATTAACGCGCAAGAAATTAGCGTTGTTGCTATTAATGATCTTGCCGATACAAAAACACTCGCCCATCTTTTTAAATATGATTCCGTTCACCATGGCTTTAACGGGACGATAACATTTGATGAAAACCATCTTTATGTAAACGGCCGGGCCATACGTGTATTTTCGGAGAAAGACCCCGCCGCTTTGCCCTGGAAAGAACTGGATATCGACCTGGTAATTGAATCAACCGGAAAGTTTACTTCAAAACAGGGGGCATCCCTGCATTTGCAGGCAGGCGCCAAACAGGTTATTATTTCGGCGCCCGGAACCGATAAAAACATTCAAACAGTAGTATTGGGGGTAAACGATGCCACAGCCGACCTGCATTCTCCTATCATTTCCAACGCCTCTTGCACCACCAATAATGTGGCGCCAATGGTGAAGATTCTGGACGATAACTGGGGCATTGTAAACGGGTATATTACCACCGTTCATTCCATGACCGGCGATCAGAACCTCCACGATGCGCCGCATAAGGACCTGCGCAGGGCAAGGGCTGCTTCGGCTTCTATCATCCCAACAACAACAGGTGCAGCTAAAGCAATTACCACCATTTTTCCGCACCTTGATGGTAAATTAGGCGGTGCCGGTATCCGGGTGCCGGTTTTAAATGGTTCGTTAACCGATTTTACCTGCATTCTGAAAAAGCCGGCAACTGTTGAAGAAATTAACGCAGCCTTTAAACAAGCTGCTGAAGGATCCATGAAAAACATCCTGGAATATACCGAAGATCCCATTGTATCAACCGATATCCTGGGCAATACCCACAGCTGTGTTTTTGATGCCCAGCTTACATCCATTGTTGGCGGCCTGGTAAAAGTAGTAGGCTGGTACGACAACGAAATGGGCTACTCAAGCCGCCTGGCTGATTTGGTGGGTAGAATTAGTTTATTAGGTTGATTGAGTTAGATTAGGTTGATTGGGTTAAACAGGTTAAAAAATTATTTAACTCAATCAACAAACCATTGTCATCACTTAAAACTTGCAGACTTAGCTAATTGTTCACCCCAACATAATCAACCCAATCAACCTAATCTAACCCAATCTAACTTCATCAACTTATTTCGTATACACCAACACCGCAGCTTCCGACTGGGGCTGATAATTTTTTTGATTGTAATAGCTATAGGATGTAAAAACAACGGTATCATCCGTTTTGCTCAGAAAAACTGCCTGTGCGTTTATTGCATCCTTGTTTGAAGCATATGCCTTAAAAAAGGTAAACGGCCGGTTTACGTTTATCTTTACCATTTTTGCGCTATTGATCACCGTATCGGTTACTTTTTTTAATATCACATTGTTTAAATTATCATCTACCCAATCAAGCGTGGTATTGCCCCCCCCGGCAACAGTAGTAAAATCCACACCGTTTAATAAAGTGGTTTTAAAATCCTCCTGTAAATGAATTGATGATATCCGCTGATAGGCTTCCGGAGTGAACAAAATAGCTACATTCTCATTAAATACCAGTGTAAGTTTGCTCCCGGAAACACTTGTCTTTACCGTTTGCCGGTTAATATTAAACTTAGGCATATGAATGGAATCATCGTGACTTAGCGCCGAAGTCGCATCAGGCGGGGTAGTGACTTTGCTGTTATTGTTGGCTTGCGGGGTAACATCACTATTTTTAGTGCATGCCGAGAATAGGATTGCTGCAAAAATCAATGTAAAAATTGCTTTCATAACCAGGTTTATAATTCTATAGGTAATTGATAGCATGCAATTGCTATGCAAATTTTTAGGATAATTGCAAAAACAACGAAAAAAGGCCTTTCGGATAGGTTAAAAAAGGATTACCATCAAAGTTTATTTTTGTTTAATAATTAAATACAAATTGATGCGGGGAAAAACCTACTCAATTTGGCAAATAACTTCACTTTTCAATAGAATGATCAGATTTATACAGGTTGAAGAACTACTGCCGCTTCGGAATGAAGTGTTGCGGGAAGGAAAACTAACAAATGATGAATGCCGTTTCCCTTCGGATCTAATCGAAGGCGCGTTTCATTTGGGGTATTTTTTTAACGATGAACTGGTTTGCGTGGTTTCGCTTCACCCCCAAAATTATGGCGAATTTGGAGGAACCGGTTACCAGTTACGGGGCATGGCAACTCTTGAACAATACCGGGGTAAAGGCTTTGGCAACCAACTGGTAAACTTTGCCATTGTTTACCTGCGGGGGCAGCGGGCAAATTATGTATGGTGCAATGCCCGCAAAAAGGCAGTTCCGTTTTATTTAAACGTTGGCTTTGAAGTGATTTCTGCTGAATTTGAAGTACCCGGCATCGGCCCTCATTATGTGATGTATGTTAAGATTAGGTAATGACTTCATGATTTACATCACTTTTAACTTTTAAATTCAGAATATAGAAAAATTTTGCTGAATTTGGCGGCTTTAAAACTCACAGGATTAACTACTATGAAAACGATAGATCTGATTAGCTTTGCCGGAAAGAAAGCGCTTATAAGGGTTGATTTTAACGTTCCCCTGGATAAAGAATATAACATCACTGATGATAACCGGATGACAGCCGCGCTGCCAACCATCAACAAAATATTAAAAGACGGTGGGGCGGTGATCCTGATGTCACACCTTGGCAGGCCAAAAGGAGGCCCGGAAGATAAATATTCGCTAAGACATCTCGTGCCGCATTTATCCGATTTGCTGGGCCAGCAGGTTGAATTTGCTGACGATTGCATCGGCGCCGAAGCGGTTGAAAAATCAAAAGCGCTTGAAAGCGGCGAAGTGTTGCTGCTTGAAAACCTGCGTTTCTATAAAGAAGAAGAAAAAGGCGATGTAGCCTTCGCCGAAAAACTATCAAAACTTGGTGATATTTATGTAAACGACGCTTTCGGAACGGCACACCGTGCACATGCCTCCACAGCAGTGATCGCACAGTTTTTCCCGAATGCCAAATTCTTTGGTTATCTGATGGCCGCCGAGTTGAAAAACGCGGAAAAAGTATTGAACGGTGCGGTTAGGCCTTTCACAGCCATAATGGGCGGCGCAAAGGTATCCGATAAGATCGAATTGATTGAGCGTTTGCTGGATAAGGTAGACAGCCTGATCATCGGCGGCGGTATGGCCTACACTTTTGCCAAAGCACAGGGTGGTAAGATCGGAAAATCATTGGTTGAAGAAGATAAACTGGATTTAGCTTTAACCCTTATCGAGAAGGCAAAAGCCAAAGGTGTAAATTTATTATTGCCGACAGATTCAGTAATCGCCGACAATTTCTCAAACGATGCCAATACGGCCATCGCCCAAAACAATGATATAAAAGACGGATGGATGGGTTTAGATATCGGCCCTGATTCTATTGTAGAATTTACCAAAGTTGTTGAAGGCTCAAAAACCCTTTTATGGAACGGCCCGATGGGTGTTTTTGAAATGGAAAAATTTGAGGCCGGCACCAAAGCCATTGGTTTGGCAGTGGTAAGAGCTACCGAAAAAGGCGCATTCTCCTTAATCGGCGGCGGTGATTCAGCAGCAGCAGTAGCCAAGTTTGGATTAACCGAGGATGTGAGCTATGTATCCACCGGTGGCGGTGCGCTGCTTGAATATATGGAAGGTAAGGAATTGCCCGGCGTTAAAGCAATTAACGAATAGTGATGATTTCGGAATTCGGAATTTCGATTTCGGATTTGTAGCGTGAACATCGGCATAACTTCGAATTGATCGTTAAGCTCGTTTATTCCACTTATTAAAAATCATAAAGAAGGTGAGCAGTGCTTGCCTTTTTTTGTTTAATGTGCTATCTTTATAAAAAGATTAAATTATGCCCGAGGTTGTTATAACATATAAAAAGCCCGAAACCCTGAAGATTTTAAAGAGTCTGGCAAAATATTTGGATTTCAAAATGTCTTCGGATAAAAATAAAAAGCAATCTTCCCTTGATGATATATTAATTCCAGGAGATAAAACTTTAAATATTTCTGAACTGGAGAATATATTTACCGGCAGTGGTATTGATGCCAAAAAGCTTAGAGAAGAAGCGTGGAAAAGGACAAAGTAATCTGCGACACAGATGTAATGATTGATTATTTGGATCATCTGCAAATAAGACATCAATCCGCCAAATACATTCTTGACAACTTAATAGGGTTAGATTTCATAACACTCTCCGCTGTTACAAAGATGGAATTGATAGCAGGAGCGCCAAACAAGGCTGGTCTTGGCACACTAAACAAGAATATCAGCCGGTTTAATATATTACTCATTAATCCGGAAATCACTTCGTTAACCATACAGCTTATTGAAAATTATAAGCTCAGCCATAATTTAGCTATGCCCGATGCTTTGATAGCAGCAACCGCGCTCCATACCGGCCTTAAGCTATTTACCTTTAATTTAAAAGATTTTAGATTCATTCAAGGTTTGGAGTTATTTGAACCTGCAAATCAATGACCCTTCCGTAACGATTTTATGACAACCCAACCTGTTTGTCATTTTGTTTTATTCCGTACTTTTAAAAACTTTTAACTGACTTTTATGAAGAAACTCATCTTTTCGGCTTTAGGCCTCTGTCTTTTCGCATTAAGTTCTCTGGCGCAACCCGGTGGTGCGGACGCGGCCTATGTAAAAGATAATTATACCAAATACGAATATGAAGTGCCGATGCGCGACGGTATAAAACTGTTCACCTCGGTTTATGAGCCAAAGGATACCTCCAAAAAATATCCGATCATGATGGACCGTACGCCTTACAGCATTGCGCCCTATGGCGCTGATAAATATAAAGGCAGCCTGGGACCATCGCCGCTGTTTTTGCACGACAAGTATATTTTTGTTTATCAGGATGTGCGTGGCCGCTGGATGAGTGAAGGAACTTTCCGCGAGATGACACCCGAACTGGAGCAGCATAAAACCAATAAAGATGTTGATGAAGGCACCGATACCTACGATACCATTGATTGGCTCATCAAAAACATCCCGAACAATACCGGTAAGGTGGGCGCCTGGGGAATTTCCTATCCCGGCTTCTTTACCACTACCTGTTTATTGAGCCGTCACCCGGCGTTGGTAGCGGCATCGCCGCAGGCGCCAATGTCCGACCTGTACCGCGATGACGCATTCCATAACGGGGCGTTTATGCTGGCAGCAAACTTTAGCTTTTATCCGTTTTTCACCAACCGCCAGGATGACAAGCCAACCCAGGCCCGTGGCAGCGAACTGAAATACGGCACCGAAGACGGTTATGAATATTATATGAAAATGGGGTCGGTAAAAAATTCCAACAAGCCGCAATATTATAACGACACCATCAGGCTTTGGAACGAAATGCTGGATCACCCGAATTACGACCAGCATTGGAAAGACCGCAACGTTTTGCCGCACCTGCACGACATTAAAACTGCCACGCTGGTTACCGGCGGCTGGTACGATGCTGAAGACCTTTACGGCGCCATCAATACCTACAAAACTTTAGTAAAAGACAATCCCAATACCCCTATCTATTTTGCGATGGGCCCCTGGGTACATGGCGGATGGGCGCGCGGAGCAGGCGACCACCTGGGCGACGTTGATTTCGGCGGGCCAACCGGGCCGTTTTACCGCGAAAAGATCGAGTTCGCCTTCTTCAGTCATTATTTAAAAGGCACGGATGCAGATATCCCGAAGGTATCTACATTTGAAACAGGAATTAACCAATGGAAAACATATAAAACCTGGCCCCCCAAAGAAGCGGAGGATAAAAATCTTTACCTGCTGCCCGGCGGCAAACTTTCTTTTGACGCGCCAAAAGCGGTGGTTGGTGCAGATTCATTTATATCTGATCCTAACAAACCGGTGCCCTTTATCAATAGTACCGACCTGGATATGAAACGCGAATATATGACCGGCGATCAGCGCTTTGCCGAAAGCCGCCCCGATGTGCTAACCTATCAAACGGATGTGCTTGATAAAGATATTACGCTTGCCGGCAATATCTGGGCAAACTTAAAAGTAAGCACCAGCGGCACTGATGCCGACTGGGTGGTAAAAGTGATCGACGTTTATCCTGATTCTGCCAAAAATAACAAATTTACGGGCCAGGGTGTTTATATGTCGCATTATGAACAAATGGTACGCAGCGAGGCAATGCGCGGTAAATTCCGTAAAAGCTTTGAATTCCCGGTGGCATTTACCCCCGGCCAGCTAAGCCCGGTAAATTTTGAGCTGCAGGATGTATTGCACACCTTTAAAAAAGGGCACCGCATTATGGTACAAATACAAAGCACCTGGTTCCCGTTGATTGACCGTAACCCGCAGCGTTTTGAAGATATCATGAAAGCAAAGGATACCGATTTTCAGAAAGCCACCAATAAGGTATATTCCACAAAGGATAACCCGAGTTATTTAAAGGTGAGGGTAATGCCTGCGGAATGATTTCGGTAAGTAATGAATAACCTTGCTTTTTGATTGACAAGGTTGTTCATTATCTTCTTTGACGTGTTGCTTCGTGTCCTCAGGAGCGCTATTCAGTTTCTTTAAGCAGGGAATTTATTTTTTTTGTACTGATGGAGATCGAGTCGAGATAAAAGGCACAATCTTCGGTAACTTCAGGTATTTCGTAGCGCAGTTGCTCCAGCGCTAAAAGTATATTTGAAAGCTGGTTGTTGATATCATGTTTTAACAACTGCCAGGTTTCGTCATCCGCTTTGTAGGGAGATTTGCTTTTAGTTTTATTTTTTGCCAGGCCCTTCATGTTATTTTATATTGATGGCCTTCATTTTATTATAAAGGGTTTTCCGGTCAATATTCAATATTTCAGCCGCTTTGGTCTTATTAAAATTAACTTCCCTTAATACTTTTAATATCGTTTCGTATTCAGCTTCGAGGGCTGCATTTTTCAGGTCGTGGCGCACTTCTTTTATTTCAAAGCTTTCAGTATGATTGCCATATTCATGAACCGGCATTTTAAAGTTCGAAATTTCCAGCGGGAGTGCCTTCATCGTAATTTCGTTTCCTTCAGTCAACAGGGTCGCCCGTCGCACAACGTTTTTCATTTCGCGTACATTACCCTGCCAGCGGTAGTTCATAAAACATTCAACAACTTCAGGAGAGAACGAAACTACATGGCGCCCCAGTTCATGATTTGCCAGCTTTAAAAAATGGTCGGCAAGCAGCATAATGTCATTACCCCGTTCACGCAGTGGCGGGATAAATATGCTAAACTCATTGAAACGGTGGTAAAGGTCTTCTCTGAACCTCCCTTTTTGTATGCCTTCCTGCAGGTTTTCGTTGGTAGCTATGATGATGCGCACATCAAGGTTAATTTCCTTGGTACTGCCTATTCTTTTCACTTTCCGCTCCTGAACGGTCCGCAATAAGGCCGCCTGGATCTCATACGACAAATTTCCTACTTCATCTAAAAACAGGGTACCGCCGTTTGCCATTTCAAAGTGGCCTATCTTGGTATACAAAGCACCCGTAAAGGAGCCTTTTTCGTGCCCGAAGAATTCACTTTGGGCAAGCTCTTTAGTTAATGATCCGCAGTCCATCGCTATAAATGGCTGGTTGTACCGGGGGCTGTTTAAATGGATACTTTTTGCAACAGACTCTTTTCCCGTACCGCTTTCGCCCATGATGATAACGCTGTAATTTGTTGGGGCCACCAATTCTATCTGGCGCAAAAGCTCGCGGGATGCGCGGCTGGTTCCTAATACAAATTCACCGTTAAATGCTTGTTTTTTATTTTCCCTTGATGATTTATCGTCATTGTTTTTTTCAGCCTTATCCTCAACCAGCGCATAGTGCGTTTCGATCGCTTTGGTGATGGTATTTAAAATTTCATCAGGATACAAAGGCTTGGTGATATAATCATAAGCGCCCATTTTTATCAGTTCAACAGCCATCTTTATGTCTGAGTAACCGGTAATAATGATCACGCCTGTTTTAGGGTATTGGGTCTTTATGTTTTTCAGCATTTCGCGGCCATCGGTATCTTCCAGCCTGAAATCACACAGAACAAGATTAAAGTCCCCGTTCTTAAGGTACTCCATACCAATAGTGCCGGTTGATGCAGTAGTTACATCAAAACCATTTCGCGTTAAAAACTTCGACAGCAGTAACGCAACATTAACTTCATCATCAATGATGAGAATTTTTTTCATACCAGCAATTATTGTTTTATTATTAAGGTGGCTTGCATGTTAATTAACATACTAATCCGCTAATTTATAAATTTAATCCTCTCTTACGTTTTTAAGGGGATAAAAGTTATATTTTGCTGAAAATCATGCCCGATCAGTTATAAAATAGTATCAAAAATACAAACATGCGCGGCTATAGCAGATGGGGACGCTGCTGTTTATTAAAAAAAATTATTCTCCTTTAAAATCGGGTTTACGTTTTTCTAAAAATGCCGCAATGCCTTCCTGGAGATCTTTTGTTGTAAAACACTTCGCAAACTGTTCTTTCTCCGTTTCAAAACCATTCACACCATCCTTTGCAGCTGCGTTTACGGCTGTTATTGCCGCAGCGATTGCAAGCGGGGCGCGCATCAATATCTTATTTAATATTTCTTCGGCCTTCTCCCGTAATTGCTCCGGGCTCACGATATGGTTTACCAGGCCATTTTGAAGAGCGTCAGCAGCAGTAATCATATCAGCAGTCATGATCATTTCCAAAGCTTTTCCTTTTCCTACCAATGCTGTTAACCGCTGGGTACCGCCATACCCCGGTATTAAGCCTAAGGTAACTTCGGGCAACCCCATTTTTGCGTTTTCAGAGGCTACCCGGATATGACAGGCCATCGCCAGTTCCAATCCACCGCCCAGGGCAAAACCATTAATGGCGGCAACCACAGGCTTATTGCCGTTCTCTATCACATCAAAAACAAGTGTTTGTCCCTGCCGTGCAATCTCGCCACCACCTTCGGAGCCTGTTTCTTTAAATTCAGAAATGTCAGCACCCGCTACAAAAGCCTTTTGCCCTGCGCCGGTAATAATGATCCCGCCAACTTTAGGGTTACTAAAAGCATCCGATAATGCGGTGTGCAATTCGGCCAATGTGGCTTTATTCAACGCATTCAATTTGCTTTCGCGATTGATGATAATGTACTGAATGCGCTCTTTATGCTCAATAAGTAAATTTTGAAATGACATCTTAAATCCCTTCTTAAAAATTGCGGTGCTGATGTACCCAGTCCGTAATATATTTTACAATATCCTTTGTATTGGTGCCCGGCGGAAAAAGTTCACCAACGCCTAATTTTTTTAGTTCGGCCATATCTTCCTGCGGGATGATACCGCCGCCGGTGATGAGCAAATCATCCATCCCTTTTTCTTTCACCAGGTTGATAATTTTTGGGAAAACCGTCATGTGCGCGCCTGAAAGGATGGAAACGCCGATGGCGTCCACATCTTCCTGCAAGGCAGTATTCACAACCATTTCGGGGGTTTGGCGCAACCCGGTATAGATTACTTCCATACCTGCATCGCGGAGCGAGGTTGCAATAATACGTGCGCCGCGGTCGTGGCCATCAAGACCAACTTTGGCCACTAAAACACGGATAGGACGGTTAAAAGGTTTGCTCATTTAAAACCTGAATTGGTTGGCTGTAAAAGTAATAAGAAATTATGAGCTTGTTAAAAAGTCCGGTAACTATCCCAGGGCAGACGCATTAAAAGGCGGCTCCGATGGAGCCTAAACACCCGATTTTAGAGTTTTCTATAAACAGGGCACTCCCAGGGGAGTTAAAACTATTAGGCAAAAGAATAAATGGCTCCGGAGGGGCCACCTGTTTATAGAAAATTTCCACCCAATTTCAAAGACTCCATCGGAGTACCCTATGAATTTGCCTGGGAAGTGACGGCGGCAACCAATTATTTTAATGCATCTGCCCTGGCAACTATCCTTAATCACAGGTTTTATAAATAAAAACAAAAACAATTTAAATATTACCCGCATAAACAATATTTTTATCGCTTATGCCGTCACAATTGTCGTTAAAAAAGATCAGGCCAATACAGCTTGTTGCTGTAATTTTCTTTACGGTTTCCGGCGGCCCTTATGGTTTGGAGCCACTGGTATCGTACGCGGGCCAGCATAGCGCTTTAATTATTTTGTTAATTACCCCGTTGTTGTGGGACGTGCCGGCAATTTTTACCGTTCTGGAGCTTAACAGCATGATGCCGGTAACCGGCGGTTATTATAAATGGGTAAAACACACTTTAGGCACCCGATGGGGATTTTTCGAAGGCTGGTGGACCTGGCTTTACACCTTTATCGACCTGGCTATCTATCCCGGCTTGTTTGTGGTATACGCATCCTTCTTTTTCCCCTGGCTGATGGATTACCGGATCCCCATCTGCCTGGTTTTCATTTGGCTTTCTGCCTTACTCAATATTTTGGGTATTGTTCCGGTAGGTAAAACGTCATTGATATTAGGCGCGGCGGTAGTAACGCCGTTCATCATTTTATTTGTACTGGCGTTTTATCATCATTCAGTTACCACCATTCCAACGCAAACCTTAAAGGGTGTTCCATTTTCATCATTGGGTATGGCGTTGTACACCGTGATGTGGAATTGCCTGGGCTGGGATAATGTAACTACTTACGCCGAGGAGGTGGAGCGGCCTGTAAAATCGTATTTATACTCAACTTTTACGGCTTTTGCCCTGGTAATTGTACTGTACTTTTTAATTATCCTGGTTTCGCAGCAAACAGGTATTGATACCGGCGCATTAAAAGAGCACGCCTTCCCGGCGGTAGGCGAAGCAATAGGCGGCCACTGGCTTGGGCAACTGATCGCATTAGCCGGTATGGCAAGTACTTTCGGGATCTATGCCGCTGTGTTACTCTCCGTTTCGCGCGTACCAAAGGTGATGGCGGATGATGACCTGCTCCCCCATTTTTTAAACAAACAGCATAAGCGGTTTTTAAGCCCTTATGTATCCATCATCACCTGCTCCCTGGTGGTTAGCCTGATGGTGCTTTGGCCATTTGCCGACCTGCTTATTATCGACGTAACCGTTTATGGCGCCGGTTTATCCCTTGAATATATCTCCTTAATAAAATTACGCAAAGTGGCCCCCAATGTACCCCGGCCATTTAAAATACCATTGAGTACCACCGGGCTTTATATGATGGTGCTACTGCCTTTTGTAGTATATTTTGTAGCCCTTGCGGGTGCTTTTTCATCCACTGAACAAGCCGTTTGGGCCGCCGTTTTCGCCATTGCCGTTTTGGCAAGCGCGGAGTTGGTTTGGCAGTTGATTTTATGGAAAAAGCCGCATCATAAAAAGGGAAGATTATACTAATGTAGAGACGCAACATTTTGCGTCTCCGATGGTTTTCGGACGGAGTAGAGACGCAACATTTTGCGTCTCTGATGGTTTTCGGACGGAGAGTGTTCAGTTATCTTAAATTCAGAAGACGCAATGGAGACGCAAAATATTGCGTCTTTACCGGGTTGCTGCCCAAAAAATCGCGTTAGTGAAAATCGTTTTGTAAACCTCGCTTTCAAACAAAACCGGCGAATGCCCCATAAAAATATAAACGTTTCGCGCCTTAACATTCGGGTTGGTCCAGATCACCGGATGTTCCCCCATTTTAATGTCAGAATCAGGGGTATAGGTTGATTCATCAACACTGGCCAGCACATGCACATTTGGGCGGGGACTTTTATCATAAGTATACCACTCTTCTTTTTCAACCATAAATGATGACGGAACGCCCTTCATCACCGGGTGGGTGGAATCCCCGACATTAACTTTAGCTTTCGCAAAGGTGGCAATATAGTTTTTGTAAGTAATCCCTCCCATAAAAACCGAAAACCAGTTCCACAGGGGATAACCGTCAAATTCGCCCAGCAGGGTGGCGTGGTGAAAGCCAATCCAGCCGCCGCGCCCATTAGTGATATAATCTTCGAATGCTTTTACCGCCTTATCCTTCCAGCCGTAGGGTGGGTAATCCAACTGGATAAACAGCTGATATTTGCTTAAAAAAGCGGAATCGATCAGATCGGTATTCTGGATATAATCAATCGTAAAATTACTGTCGGCGGCCAGTTTATCCAACCATGGCCGGGCCGCTTTGGAATATTCTACGTGGTGCCCGCCGTTTTCGTACAAAGCAATCACATGAAAGCGGGGTGTTTTTTGCGCCCAAACTTTTGAATTTCCAGCAATGACGATAGAAACGATGAGCGGCAATATTTTCAACTTCATCAACTTGCAGGTTTTTTTCACACAAGATACTGACTTCGGGTGAAATCTGTGCGCTAATAAATTACTACGGTTTCGTTTTATGTCAGCGACAAATCGGCATGAAAAAAAAACGCCCACTGTATAACTCCTCCGGCAGGAGAGACTTTTAAATAATAAATCCGAAATCGAACATCCGAAATCCGAAATAGTGATACCTGTCTGAATTCAAAATAAATCCAAAAACAAACATCCGACATCCGAAATAAATCAATAATATTGATTTAGAATTATCAACCAAATGGATAGAGCGTTAAGAAGCCGGCAATGGTTCGGGCGGAAAGGCAAGGATGGGCTTATTTACCGGGCATGGATGAAAAACCAGGGGATCCCGGCACATGAACTGCAGGGCAAACCTGTTATAGGTATTTGCAATACATGGTCGGAACTGACGCCATGCAATGCGCATTTCAGGGAGCTGGCTGAATCCGTTAAGCATGGTATTTACGAAGCAGGCGGTTTCCCCGTGGAGTTCCCGGTAATGTCGCTGGGCGAAACGCTGATTAAGCCTACCGCCATGCTTTACCGGAACCTGGTAAGCATGGATGTGGAGGAATCTATCCGGGCCAACCCGCTGGATGGCGTAGTTTTGCTTTGCGGTTGCGATAAAACTACCCCTGCCCTTGTAATGGGGGCATGCAGCGTCGATCTGCCAACTATTGTGGTTTCGGGCGGCCCAATGCTTACCGGGAAATACCGTGGGCATGACATCAGCATCTCGGATGTATGGCGTTTCTCCGAAGCGTACCGTAACGGAGCCATGAGCGACGAGGAGCTTTTTGTTGCCGAGGCCTGCATGACCCGCAGCCGCGGCCATTGCGCTGTAATGGGTACAGCCTCTACGATGGCTTGTATGGTGGAATCACTCGGCTTAAGCCTGCCCGAAAATGCTGCTATCCCTGCAGCTGATTCGCGCAGAAAAGTATTAGCCCATTTATCCGGCAGCAGGATCGTTGATATGGTGAAGGAAGACCTGAAGCTTTCGGATATTTTAACGCGGCAAGCTTTTGAAAACGCCATCACCGTAAACGCGGCTATCGGCGGTTCAACTAATTTTGTGATCCATTTACTGGCAATTGCCGCGCGCATCGGTGTTGATTTAAGCATGGACGATTTTAACAATGTAAAAAACATCCCCTTACTTGCCAACCTGCAGCCATCAGGCAAATACTTTATGGAAGACTTTTATTATGCCGGCGGCTTGCCTGCGTTGATGAAGGAATTACATGCTGTTTTGCATCGCGAAAACATAACCGTAAGCGGAAAACCAATAGAAGAAAATTACCTTAAAAGCGAATGTTTTAACAGGGATATGATAGCTACCATGGATGAGCCTTATAATCCGCTCGCGGGTATCGTAGTTATGAAAGGAAATCTTTGTGAAAATGGCGCGGTATTAAAACCGTCAGCCGCCAGTCCTGCTTTGATGAAACATACCGGCCGCGCCGTGGTATTTGAAAATATTGAGGATTATAAAGCCAAAATTGACGACCCAAACCTGGAAGTTGACGAAAGTTGTGTATTGGTTTTGAAAAACGTTGGCCCAAAAGGCTATCCCGGTATGCCGGAAGTTGGCAATATGTCGATCCCTAAAAAATTGCTGGAGAAAGGCGTTACGGATATGGTACGCATTTCGGACGGGCGCATGAGCGGTACCGGGTTTGGTACCGTGGTGCTGCATGTTTCACCGGAAGCAGCGATTGGCGGCACATTGGCCATTGTACAAAACGGAGATATTATTCATCTGGATGTTGCAGCCGGCTTGTTGCAGGTTGAATTAACTGACGAGGAGATCGTGCGCCGAAAAAGCGAATTGGCGCCGTTTGAGCATTTAACCAACAGGGGCTATGTGTGGCTTTACCAAACGCATGTGGAACAGGCACATCTGGGCGCTGATATGGATTTTTTAAAAGGTGGATCGGGTGCGGGGGTGCTGAGGGATTCGCATTGAGAAAATTTACCCTTATGTCATTTCGAACGCAGAGAGAAATCTATGCACCTGCTATTCCCGCCTGCAAAACGGCAATGCATAATGTATAGATTTCTCACTTTCGTTCGAAATGACAATTTTTATAGGCCAAATGACAACAAAAAAATTCGCGAATAAAACCGCCATCGTAACTGGCGCGGGCCAGGGCATTGGCTTTGAAATCGCCAGGCAGCTGGCGCTTGAGGGTGCCTGGGTATTGATCAATGATATTAATGCAGCACTCGTAAAAAGTGCTGCTGAAAAGATTGCCGGCGAAGGCGGAAACTGTTACCCACTTGCGGGTGATGCTGCGGACGTCGATTTCATCCAGCATATGGTGGATTCTGCCGCACGGCATTTTGGCGGCGTGGATATTGCAATTGCCAACGCCGGTATCACTTTATTTGGTGATTTTTTGAATTACCCGGTTGAATCGCTGCAAAGTGTGATGCGGCTAAATTTACAGGGTAGCTTTTTTCTCGCACAAAAGGCGGCAAATCAAATGATCGCGCAGAAAAGCGGCGGGCGCATCCTGTTTATGTCATCAGTTACGGGGCACCAGGCGCACCAGGACCTTGCCGCCTATGGCATGACCAAGGCCGCGCTTGAAATGCTAGCCAAAAGCCTCGTGATTGAATTATCGCCCTACCAAATTACCGTTAATACGGTTGCCCCGGGTGCAACGCTAACTGAGCGGACCATGGAAGATGCCGGGTACAAAAGCACCTGGTCGCGCATTACCCCGATTGGCCGCCCGGCAACTGTTGAGGACGTGGCCAATGCTGTTTTATTTTTGGTGTCGCCACAGGCTGGTCATATTACGGGGCAAAACATTATTGTTGATGGCGGGTGGACAGCGGTAAGCACATCCCCCTATTAAGTGTTGACATTAAAATAATGTTAATTTAACTCCTATCGGTTTTATAGGATATAAAAATATTATATATTTGCAGCGGTGATAAGATGTAAGCCCGACAGTTTATATTCACTAATGCAGGTAGCTGAAAGGCAGCAGCCAAAAAAAGAAATGGTTCGATCCCGTTTCCTGCATCCTCTTCTCATAATTTAGGTTTATAATTGGTTAGAAAGAGTTCCTGCCCATCAGGAGCTCTTCTTTTTATTAAGCATTTTTAATTTAAATATATTTCTTCCCGGTTATACTTTCTCCGGTAGTCCTGCGGGGTAAGGCCCGTAATCTTTTTAAATACTTCGCGAAAGGTTTTGATATCATTATAGCCGGCATCGTACATCAGCAAATTGATGTTCTGGCTGCCTTTTTCAAGGGCTTTTTTGGCGGCTTCAATTTTTACGCGCTGCAAATACTCAAACGGGGTATTTTTAGTAGCCTTTTTAAACCGCCGGATAAAGTTGCGCTTGCTCATATTGGCACGCTCTGCAATGCCGTCGATAGTAAGCGGCAGATGATGGTTTTCTTCAATATAAGTTTGGGCTTTCAAAATGTCATCATCTTTGTGCTGACGCTGGCCCTTAAATACAGCAAAGTGCGACTGGCTGATCCTGTCCATATCCAGCGAAAACATTTTACTTGCCCAAATACCCACTTCCCTGCCGCAAAACTTATCGATCATATACAGGATGAGGTTTAGGGAAGAAAAGGCTCCCCCGCTGGTATAAATCCCTTCCTGGTCCGTGATCACCATGTCCGAAAGAAAATTAACATCAGGGTACCTGCGTACAATATCTTCCATGTCGTTCCAGTGCGCTGTACATGAGCGGCCAGGCAACAATCCTGCCTCGGCCAAAAAATAGATACCTGAGCATAGGCTCGCTACTTCGGATCCATCCTGGTATCTGGTATTTATCCAGCTGATCAGCGCTTTGTGCTTTATCAGCATACTATCGCGGTCGCCATAAAATGCGGGAACGATGATCAGATCGGGTTTTTTCAATTCTTCGGCCAAACAATAGGTTACAAAAAGCGGGTTAACCGGCAGCAAGTCGTTACTTGCCTTTTCGCCTGCCAGAATTATTTTAAAAGGCTGGGATTTGCCCGTTTGCTGAAAAAGCCTGTTGGTATGAATGAACATATCCATAGCACCCGTAACTGTAGACAAGGTGGCATCCTCATGAATAATTAATGCTATTTCCCTCATGCAAAAAGAATATACCCAAATATAAGGTTTTGGTGGGGTAGTGAGAAAGTGAATAGTGAGTGGTTAGCAGAGCACCCGTTAAACTGTGAATTGCAGATAAGTGAGCGTTGAACAGAACTTCTAATTTTCCGCTCACCACTCACTATCTATTATTCACCCCTCATCAATCAACTTAAAGCCGCTTTGGCATATTCGCGGCATTTGATCACTTCTTTAACCGCATCAGAGCCGGCAGGTATTTGGTATTCCTGCTCGATAGTTGCAGGAAATTTGTATCCTTCTTTTTTCATCAGCGCCAAAACATCTTTTATCGGCGTATCGCCCTGTCCCCATGGCATATTTGGCCCGTCGTGGAACTTCCTGTCTTTCAGGTGCATGCTGAGTATGCGTTTATGATTTTTCTTAATAAAATCTATCGGGCTGCTGCTGGTACCTGCAACATAGTGGCCAATGTCAAGGTTTATACCATTGTGGTCGCTTTGGCTTAAGGCAGTGTCCCATAAGGTTGGGGTGGCCTGGGTATGTGCATGATAACCCACCATCATATCGTATTTCTCAGCCAGGTTACCCAGGCGCACAGTTTGGTTGTCGTCAGGCAACTCAACAGTAACATGGCTGCAGCCGAGTGCTTTGCCCGCATTAAAAGCATAAGCTATCTCCCCGTCAGTGTTGTTTGCATTTAAAGCGTTTGGCTTCCATGCATAAATCTTTACGCCGGCATCATTATACATTTTACGAATGGCGATAAACGAATCCATCAATGTACTTTCGCGCCATGCCGCCATTCTTGTTTTATAGTCCGCACTGTTGTCATACCCGGGCGCTCCGGCGAATGCCTCGGCGGCGTCTCCCATTAGCTCTATTGCATTTATATCACAATCTAAACAATACTTTAATATTTGTTCTATACTGCCGGGCATACTCCTGAAAGAGTACGTTATCACGCCAATTTGCACACCATTTATTTTGGAATTTGGCTTAGTTTTTGCAAAAATTGAATTTGCAAAGGAACCTTTTGAGGACAGCGCTATGCCAGCGGCAGCAAGCATGCTTGTGCCAATAAACTGGCGCCTGGAGACGTTTTGCTTTTTCATGATCAATAAAATGTTAGTTTACAGAATAATTGGTTAACTGTTGAGGCAGATCAAATTTATTGATAAATTATTGGCAATTGAAAGCTTATCGCAAAAAATATTTTAATTAATAAATAAAATATTGGGTATCAATTTTACCCGGAGGCAAAATGCCAGTAATTGAGTTTCAATATATTTTGAAAGTTCGATAACATTGGTATATTTGTATATGGAATTACCGGAAGCAAAACAAAAATTTATTGAGGCATGGGGCAAATTAGGTTCCGAGTGGGGTATAAACCGAACCATGGCCCAGGTGCATGCTTTGCTGCTGATAACCCCTGATGCCTTAACCACCGAAGAAATAATGGAAGCGTTAAGTATATCGCGCGGGAATGTTAATATGACGGTCCGCGACCTGATCAACTGGGGCCTGGTTGAAAAGCAATTGCGGGCCGGCGAGCGTAAAGAATATTTTTATGCAGATAAGGACACATGGAACATAGCCCGGCAGGTGGCCAAAGAGCGCCGTAAACGCGAACTTGACCCCGTAATTAAAATATTAGACGAGCTGGTAAAAGTTGAAGGCGACAAAAAAGATCCGGCGTACAAAACCTTTCATAAATCAGTTACCGACATTAACAAACTGGCAAAAAATGTTGATAAAACCCTGGAAACAATGATCAAAGCGGATGAAAGCTGGTTTTGGGGATCAATACTGAAGATATTCAAATAAAAATCGTCTATTTCCATCACAGTTTATAAGCGTATAAATAGCATTATTTCTATATTTGTAGCCGGATCATGGTCGCCAGAATGGCCCTAAAATCAGACCCGTTTCAAGTACGGTTCCTTTTATAATAAATTTTCCTGTGGTGTAATGGTAACACATCAGATTCTGGCTCTGAGGATTGAGGTTCGAGCCCTTGCAGGAAAACAAAAAAAGCGCCGCGAAAGAGATTTCACTGCATAGCCGTGAAAAACTACCTTTATTTTCGTTCCTGAGAACGTTTGGCCTTTTCCCCGATATCAAAAGGCTAACCACACTGCTATCGCCTTTTTTATTTTGTTACGTATCACTTTTTCTCTTAGCGCTCATCCCGCTTTTTAGAGTCAGGTTTATGTTGAGCAACGGTATCTTCATTCGTATTCCTCAATACGAGGGCCACTATGCAAAGCACCATTATTATTGCCGTGCTGATTAAATCTTTCATAAATTCCGGGTTAAGATGTGTATAGTAGTTTACCGGCCATATAATTCACGCTGGTTTTAATATTCTTTATCCGGGAGCCGGATGAGTGCTGTTGTTCATGGTGACAGTAGGATCGTTTTGCAGGCACAAGTTATGCAGTGCCCCCCGGGGGCGCAATACAAACCAGTTGGTATTTTTTTACCGGAGCCACAATGCTTAGTTTTACCGATAATTATTACAATGGAAATGACATCTGAAAAATTATCGGTGATCATAGCGGATGATCATACCTTATTTATCAACGGGCTTTGCATGCTGCTGCAAACCGAAGCTGATATTGAGGTTATGAACATCGCTGCCAATGGCAGGGAAGTACTGAGTTTACTAAATTCTCAAACCCCCGACCTCATATTGCTCGACATCAATATGCCCGGCATGAATGGCTTTGAAGTGCTTAAACGGGTGAAATCCTGCTACCCTAAAATTAAAGTGGTGATGCTTTCTACCTATAACGAAGAGCACCTGATTGAAAAAGCAAAGGCCGGTGGCGCAAATGGGTATATTTTAAAAAATGCCGAAAAGAGCCAACTATTGCAGGTATTGCGTTTGGTATGGCAGGGGCAGTCGTGCTTTCCGTACAAACAACCTTCGGGCAATTCAACATTTGATGAATTGGACCCCTTTTTAAAACAATTCCAGCTCACCAAACGGGAAATTGAACTATTGCAATTCATCAAACAGGATTTCACCAACCAGCAGATGGCCAATCACCTCAACCTGAGCATTTACACGATTGAAACACACCGGAAAAATATTATGCAAAAACTGAACCTGAAAAACCCGGTTGAACTCACCAAGTTTATCCTGCAATATAATTTATAAGGTTTTATAAGTAAGCGGGACGTACACAGATACCAGCGTACCTTTACCCACCTGTGAGTCGATCTCTACCTTCCCCTTTAAAAAATTGATCCGCGATCTCAGGTTGTTCAATCCTATTCCCCAATAAGCGCCGGGTCCTGCGGCATCAAATCCATTGCCATTGTCCTCAATTGTTAAACTGATGTTCTTATCATCCCTTATCAACGAAATATCAAGCCTGTTTGCGTTTGCATGCTTCATTACATTGTTTACACATTCCTGCAAAACCCGGTATAAAATAATTTCGGTTGTTGCATCGAAGGGCGTTTCAAAGCCGCTGCTGAAAAACTTGATGGCTATCGTATCGTTTTCAATGTTCTCAATAAATTGTTTTATAACAAGGGCCAGACCGGTTTCATGAAGCGCCCAGGGCATCATATTATGCGATATCGTCCGCACTTCCCTGAAACCGTCATCAACCAGTTTGATGGCTTTCTCGAAACGTTTCTTTTGCGCGTCGTTTACAAAAGGTAATTCGCCGCCAATAACAGTTAAATTAATTTTGGCAGCCGTCATGGTTTGGCTAACACTGTCATGCAGGTCCTGTGCTATCCTTTTTCGTTCGTTTTCTTCCGTTTCAATTATTGCCTGCATGGCAATGTTGCGTTGTTTTAACTTTGTTTGCCTATAGTAAGTAAACCCTATAAAAAACATTAACCCTATCATCACAAATATACCGGTCATCCAGTAATTGCGTTTGGTTATCTCAAACTGCTGTTGCAACACCTGGTCTTCTCTTTGAGTTATCTCGTATTTGGTTTGCAGCTCATCAATAGTTTTTGACTGGCCGGTATTATTTAAAGCATTCAACGCTATATGTTTCTTTAAATAAATAAGCGATTGCCTGTAATCTCCCCTTTGCTCATATAGGTCAGCTATTTCATTTACTGCGCTGCTTTGCATGGCCCCATAATTTATTTTAATGGCGTACTGTAAACATTTTTGCAATGCATCCAATGATTGCGGATACAACTTTTTACTTTTATATAATACGCCCAGGTTAAAATAGTTGATGGTGAGGGCCAGCGTATCATTCAGGAATTTTTTTGTTTCGATGGTTTTTAAAATATCCTGCTCCGATCCACTTTTCTGTTTTAAACTTCCCAAAACATCCTTCATAAAATTCCGGCTGAATGCTTCGGAGGTGTTTTCTTTTGTTTTTTGAACAAAATCCAGCGAATCGCTGATATCAAAGGCTTGTCTGAAATAATTGAGCGCTTCGCGGTAATCCTGCCTGGCCTCGTATAATGCGCCGGCCCGGCGCAAAGCACTCATCAGTTGCAGGCGCGAGCCGGTTTTAGGGCTAACAGAGATAACGATACAATTAAGTTTAATCGCCTTATCGTACTCCTTCAGTTGAGCGTATGATTTTACCAACCCGGTATATTCATCTGTTACAGAAGCCTGGTTTTTAATAGTACCGAAAACTGCAGTCGCCCTATCAAAATAATAGGAGGCGGAATCATATTTCGCTGTTAAACCATACGTTTTTCCAATAGCCAGCAGTATAAAACCTGTAGCTTTTTTATCACCTGACCGGCTGGCGAGGCTTAATCCTTTCCTGGCAATTTCAAGGGTTTCTTCCGGGTTTTTTCGCGAGGGATGGCTTAAAAACGCTGTTGCGGCATTTAAACGTTTTTGGCTGGATGCATTTCCGAAAATAATTTTTTTTAAACTGTCAATATTTTGACCGGAGCACGAAATTGCAGCTAAAAAAAAGCAAATAGAAAAAAAGTGTTTCATAGCTGCAGGCGTGTTCCATGTTAAAGGTAGCAATTTCAAACTTATCGGCAAAAGCGCCGGTTATACCTGCTTTACCGGTTCAAAATCACTAAGTATTTATGAAAATTTATGCTCAGCAGGCGCTTACTTTATATGGCAGTTAAAGTATGTTATCTGATCATAAAAACTGAATTTGAATAATTAAAATGGCTACTGCGGATAATATCGCCAGGTAGAAATACACGTTTTTACGCTGCTTCGCACTAATAATGCAGGGGATTTTTCCGGTGTTCCTTAGCTTATGGTATTTGAGCAAATACTTGCGTGATAACAGGATAAAGATAACGGGAATACAATAAATTAAATATTCTAAATTTTTCATATGCCTTAACTTTAATTTTTTTACAATACAATTTTAGGGGCCGGCGCCCTGGCGAACAATACAAAGCAGTTGGTATTTTTACGGGTATAATAGCGCGTATATTTACATGTATTTGTTAAGCCAGGCCGGGCAATTAAAAAATGAGCGGTGGTTGCATGTTTTTAATATGATGGTTACCTTCTATTTATTTAGGCCCGCTAATGCTTTTCTATAAAAAATACTTAATTTAGAGTGACGTTATCACCCTTTTTTCTAACTAAACCCTTGATATTTTAAGCTAATGAATTGCAGATTAAAAATATGGGGACTAATTTTTTTTATGCTGACCCTGTATTTGGTTTATTCAGGTGCTGCATTTGCACAAACCACTTTTGAAGGTGCCCTGCAAAAAAAGACGGATTCGTTACTTGCACCTGTTAAAGCTACAGGAAACAGGGATGAGCTTTTACCAAATGGTGTATTACAAAACCTGATCTCGCCATCGGGCTGGGGTGGTTTCGGCACGTATATATTTGGCGGGTTAGGGGGTGATTATCCACAACCTTATCGTAATACGCCCGATTTGATAGCCTTTGGCGGCTTTTGTGCAGGTGACCCGCAAAAAACGGTAAATATTGCTTTGAGTATGAATATAACCAGTGTGCATGATGTAAGAGACCTTTCGGGGAATTTTGAAGTGAGCCGCCAAATTTTTACCGGCAGCAGCATCTCTGCAGGCGGCTTACAGTTGTTTGCAAGCAAACACGAGTCAGATTCGCCAGGGTCAACGTTTTATTTTGCTTTTAGCCATGCCTTGCAATGGCTGCCGTCCGCTGCGAACGGCGGCTCAAAGCTTACTTATACCATCGGTATAGGTAACGGGCGCTTTTATACAAAAAGCCCCCTGGATATAACGAATGGCAGGGGCGCACATGGCACCGCAATATTTGGAAGCATATCTTACGAGTTAATAAAAAATGTTAACTTTAATACTGAATGGTCCGGAATAAATTTAGGATGTTCATTGGGCATAAAACCTTTTAATAGTCCTTTAGCTATCGGCATTGGCATAACTGATTTAACAAGATATTCTTCAGACAAAATAAATTCAACATTTGTAATATGCTATCCGCTATCGGTGGCAAGATAATTTAATGGCAACAACGTATCTACCCATACAAACAACTAAAATCAAAGGCTGTATAAAACTACTGCTTGTTTTGATAGTTACGCTAATTGCTTTCAGCATCTCATTAAATACCGCAGCAGCGCAGGTACACAACTTATCAGACTGGAATGTGCCCCCACCTTTGCCCCCGGGAACCATCACCAGGGGAAATACGACAGGGAAGCCGGCAACAGCCAAACCAACCATACTTACCCCTGTTGATATACCAATTCCTGCCCAGCCGGCGGCACCTCCTGTTAAAATGCCGTATCTGGCCGCTATCATTACGACACCGCCTTTTGCAGCTTCACCCGGCGGGCCGGATAAATTGAGTATTGACCCGGAAGATCCCGATATTCCTTTACCGGACGCACCCGATGCACCATCGCTGCCACAGCAAACTTTGCAGGACAAGCCGACCCCGGAGGTTATTGACCTCCCCCTTCCGGCGTCCCCGGAAATGCCGCCTTTACCGCAAGAGCCGGCATCGTCAGGCCAAACATCGCCCGGAAAACTACTTATCCCGCTAATGCCCGAGGTATTAAGCCTGAAATCGCCTTCGCTGCCGCCAGGGAATGCACCGATGTACTGGCCGACACCGGCAATACCGGGTGACATCAGTATAAAACTGGCTGCATCTTCTGTGGAAAAAGCGGTTAAAAGCAGACGTAAGGGTAAACCTAAATTTAAAACCAAACCGCTCAGAATTTAATTCCGGCTGGCTTATTCAAAAGCTCAAGAATCGTCAGAACCAACATACCCGTCTGTCCCGCAGAACAGATTCATTAAGAAATACAAAAAATGAAGATTACGCCAACCAGAGCCAAACATACCCTGCTTATATTCCTGTCGGTTATAAGCGGTGTTGCGTGTGCGCAGGTTAGGTTTAAAAAAGGCGACGAATTTCAGCGGCAGGTATTAACCAAATCAAATTGCGTATTGCAGCGCGGAAGCCAGACCTTGCACGTAAGTTCATTCTCAATCGTCACAAAAACTTATAGGGTGACAGATGTATCTGCAAAGGGAGCAGCAATTACCATTGCCACAGATAAAATTATTGATACCATCAATGCAATGGACCAAAACATGGTGTATAATTCCGATAAACCCGCCGACCCCAATTCTGCCATCCAGGTGGGCTTGCAGAAAATGCTAAACGCCCGGTCGGCCGTTATGGTAAATAATAAGGGGGAAATATTGAGCGTAAGAAATACCGCGGCCGTAAACGACACGCTTTTATCATTCACCGGGATCCAGCCGGAATTTTTATCGCCCGGTTCCACGCTGCAATTTATAGCGGATTTTCCGGTAAACCCCGCTGTTAAAAAAGGCTATTCATGGACGGACGCCACACCTTCAAAAGAAACCATTTATACCATTTATGCCATCACAGGGCGCACCACTACCATAACCCACAAAACCTCCATATTGGGGGGCAATATGAATAGCCGCATCAACGGATCTTTGCTGATCGACAACTTTAGCGGAGTTATTTTAAAACGATATGCCCAAAGCGTTTCAACCGGGTACGAAATGGTAAACGGGATAGTTTACACCGCGACACGCAGGACAGCGACGACAGAGGTGAGTATCAAAAAATAAAAAAGCAAACAACAGCTGGTTTTTACCTTCCGATCCGTTAACTACTTCACCATTTGTTTTTTTTTGACCAACCGACCCAATCCTTTGACCACCGGGAACTTGCTTCCGATTTTTTCACCCTAATATTGCAACACCATAACAATTTGGTTGTCAATTTATTTAGGATCAAAAACTATCTTTAAAATTGCTGCGATGGAACCTGTAAAAACCGAAAACACTGCCTTGCTGACACCTGAAAAAAAATCAACAGAAAAAATCAATTACATCAACCACCTAAAGATATTGATGACGGTATTGGTGGTACTGCACCATTCATTTATTACCTATGGCGCGCCCGGCAGCTGGTATTTCCAGCAAAAAACGCACCTGCTGGGGGCACTTTTCCCGATGACGGTTTTTGTAGCCGCCAACCAGTCGTTTTTTATGGGTTTTTTCTTTTTCCTGTCGGCTTTGTTTATCGCGCCATCTTATCAAAAAAAGGGTACCGCCAAATTTTTGGCCGATCGCCTGAAAAGGCTGGGCATCCCGCTGGTATTTTATGCTCTGGTATTATCGCCCATACTAAATTATATGGTGGAGCATTACGGCTACGGGCAGCATCATTCTTTTATGGAATATATGTCCGGCTACCATCACTGGATTGACTTTGGGGTGATGTGGTTTGTAGCCGCACTGCTTATTTTTAATCTGGTGTACCTGACTTATAAAAGTATCCCAGCGTTCAACTTTAGCATAAAACTTAATTTTCCTTCAAACAAGCAAATAGTGATCGGAGGCCTGGCGCTGGGCCTGTTCTCCTTTTTAACCCGGCTCATCTGGCCGACTGGCTGGGTATTGTCGCCGCTCGGATTTCAATTGGGATATTTTCCTCAATACATCGTCCTTTTCATATTGGGCATTGTCGCGTCAAATAATAACTGGCTCCATCAATTAAATTTAAAACAGGGTAAATTAATGAGGAATGGTGCTTTATTTTTGGTGCTCCTGGTTTTACCCGTCATATTTATCCTGTTTTTGATCCTGAAATTCCCCGGTAACTTATTTAATGGCGGATGGAACCCGGTTGCCCTCTCCTATTCATTATGGGAGCAGATCACAGGCATCATGATCATGGCCGCCCTGCTATGCATCGCCAAATTTAAATGGAACAACTCCACTCCTTTTATGAATGGCTTATCTGCCAATGCTTTTGCGGTCTATATTTTCCATCCACTGGTGCTTATTACTTTATCCCTGCTGGTGAAATCATGGGACGTTAACCCGGCTATCAAATTAATAGTAGTAGCCCCGGCTGCGGTTGCAGGCTCATTCTTGTTCGCGGGCCTGCTGAGAAAGATCTCTTTTGTGAGGGCTATTATTTAGAGGGGTCGCCCACCGCGGGTAAATTATTTCAGGGGCGCTGATGTATTGTTGAAGTAGCCGCTTTGGCTTGCTTTTTTCCGGGAATTTAAAATATTACCTAACTTTCGTTTGGGTTTCCTTTACCCGGTTAACCAATTGGCCATTTACTTCAATTTCAAACCAAATGAAAAAAACTGCCCGTTTATTTGCCGCGTTGACGCTTTTATTATGCGCCTTTATTTTTTCGTTTAAACGCCCCGGTGATGAACACCCTACTTTAGCCATAGGTGCAAAAGCGCCCGATTTTAGCCTGCAGGGGGTGGATGGCAAAATCTACACGCTCAGTTCATTTAAAAGCTCCCCTATCCTGTTGATCGTTTTCACCTGCAACCACTGCCCCACCGCACAAGCCTATGAAGACAGGATCATCCAGATCACAAAAGACTACCGCAATAAAGGCGTTGCCGTGGTAGCTATTATGCCGAATGATCACAAAGCAATCCGCCTGGATGAACTCGGCTATACTGACATGAGCGATAATCCGGATGAAATGAAATTGCGCGCAGCGAACAAGCATTTCAACTTTCCTTATTTGTATGACGGCGCTACGCAAAGCGTGTCGCATGCTTACGGCCCTATTGCCACCCCGCATGTTTTTATTTTTGACAAGGACAGGAAGCTCTGCTATTCAGGCCGGATTGACGATGTTGAGAAACCCACCAAAACACCCCATACGCAGGATACCCGCAATGCCTTAGACCATCTTTTAGCAGGCAAAATGCCCGAGGTTACTACTACCAAGGTATTCGGTTGTTCCATTAAATGGGCCGAAAAGGCCAGCTGGCTTCAAAAGGCGCAGGACGAATGGGCCAAAGAGCCTGTAAAACTTGATAGTATTGATGCGGCAGGTTTAAAGGATCTGATACAAAACAAAACCGATCATTTACGGGTGATCAACATCTGGGCTACCTGGTGCGGGCCCTGTGTTACCGAATTCCATGAGTTTGTGGATATGAACCGGATGTACCGCCGCCGCGATTTTGAAATGATCTCCATCAGCGCAGATGATCCTGCTAAAAAAGACAAGGCCCTTAAATTTTTAAAACAATCCGAAGCCTCTTTTACCAATTATATTTTTAATACCGATGATAAATATAAGCTGATAGAAGCAGTGGACCCAAAATGGCAGGGCGCTTTGCCCTATACTGTGGTGATTGAACCCGGCGGCAAAATTGTTTACAGCAAACAGGGGCAGATAGACCCGGCGGAGTTAAAAAGAATTGTGGTGGACGATCAAACTATCGGGCGGTATTATTGACCATTAGCAAATTCAAAAAAAACAATTTCGTTGATTTCATATAAATTTGCATTTTTATAGCGTAAACCAATAGGTTTTCATCGCATTAAAAAAATCATTATTAAATCAAAAAATGGGCAAAGTAATTTTAGTGACCGGCGCTTCGTCCGGTATAGGTTTAGCTGTTGCAAATGCATTGCAGGCAAAAGGCCACACCGTTTATGGTTCATCGCGCGATATTAAACGCCTCAGTTCAGTATCCTTTAAACCCATCCAACTGGATGTTACCGATGATGCATCTGTAAAAGCTGCCGTTGATAAAATTATGAAAGCTGAGGGCAAAATTGACGTGCTGGTAAACAATGCGGGCAATGGCGTAACCGGCCCGGCCTATGCCATGCCCGTTGAATATGCAAAAAAACAATTCGAGGTTAACTTTTTTGGGGTGATCAGGGTAAGCAGCGCAGTGATCCCGAAAATGATCGAAGCCAAACAAGGCCTCGTGATTAATGTAAGCTCACTGGCCGGCCTTTTCGGCTTACCCTACCAGGGATTATACAGCGCCTCCAAATATGCCATTGAAGGTTATTCACAAAGTTTGCGTATGGAACTGCGCAATACCGGCGTTAAAGTAACGCTTATCAACCCCGGCGATTTTAAAACCGACTTTACCGGCAGCCGCGAAAAGGTACCTTTCCCGCTTAAAAATGAGCAGCTTGAAAAGGAATTCACTACCGCTGTTGCCAGCATGGAAAAAGACGAAAGCATTGGCGCCAATCCTGATGTGATTGGTAAAAAGATCTGCGAGATCGTTGATTCATCAAGCCCTGCGCCGCGTTACCTTATCGGCGCTTTTGGCCAAACTATTGCCGTAACCCTTAAAAAAGTATTGCCTAATGGTTTGTTCGAAAAATTAATGAATGATCATTACGGGATAAAATAATAAACCTGATCGTCACGCCGTCCGCCCATTGGCGGATCAGCACCTCACATGCTGAGTGAACGCCATCCAGGTATACGCAGAGTCGGCTACCAGGATACTGATTACCTATTTGTGGGGTGCTGAGACAAGTTCAGCATGACATTTTTTTTCCGGGTGTCGTGTCAACCATAAATTGACTAATCATCAATCTGCAAGTTGATTGAACCTAAAAAGCGCAAAAAGGGTTTACAAAAGGTTTACACATTTAAGGGATTACATTTTGTAAATTCCTGATAATAAGTTGGTTATATGTTTACCCATTAAAATAGGGTTTACACTATTTTACATAACCTCCTCCCGGTATTTTTAAGCTGTTCTGATAAAGCCCGAACGTCAACTTATTAATGACATGACACTACCCTTTCTTCCCTTCCAAATACTTATAATGCAATTGCTTCAGGGTTTCCGTCGAATCGTCATCTGTTGAGATGCCATATCCTGCAACCAGGATGCCTTTTAAGCCAGATGGATTAGCAAGCGCGTAAACCGTAGCTTCATCTGCCGGATCTGATGCGCCTTCGTAACGGTACAGGTCGACGATCTCAAATTCCTCAGCGGGAAAAGCCTGCTCGCCCGCGGTAATATGATTTTCCTTTAAATTGAGATCTAAGGTAAACCCCTGGTTCCTTAACTGTTCAATGGCTTCCGTAACGGTCGCGTAATGGAATTGTTGTTTCATGTTGGTTGATTTGAGGAAGAAAGTAAAATTAAGGAATAAATTCTGAAGCCCGATAAAATATGCCAAATGCAGAAGGCTGCCATATTATTTTTAATCCTACTTTTATACATGATCTACGCCCTTTTAATCCTGCTGCTGATTCCCGCTATTGTTATCACTATAAGTTATTTAAAAAGATATTATGCAGATAAGAAAAAGCTGAAAGAAATCAAAGAACAATGGGGACAGCCTAAATATATCCACCGGAACTTTAACCTCATCGCTTCCTACCTTACCGCTAGGGGCGGCAAATACGCCGCATCGGCCGGTGATCTCGACCTTGATGATGTATTTGCCTATATCGACCGCGCGGCATCAAAACCCGGGCAACAATACTTGTTTAAAAACCTCCATGCGCCCGAAATTTCCGAAAGCCATTTTACAGCCATTGAAAAGCACGTAGGAGTTTTTAAAAGCGATGATGAACTGCGCGAACGTACAGAAATTAAGCTTTCCACGCTAAATAGCGACGATGCTTATTACCTGCCCGAATTGTTTAGCAGAAAGCAGGATTCCCTGTTCGATCCGGCCACTCAGTTTTATATCAGGATGGCCGGGCCGTTGGTGGTAGCGCTTATTTTTGGTTTTGTAATTGTTCATAACCCGGTTTATATTTTGCTGCTGGCGGTATGTATTATCGCTAACCTGGCCATACACTACAGCAATAAAACCAAAATGATCAGGTACACGCGTTCGCTGCCGCAACTGCTTAATCTTTATAAAGTAAGCAGCTGGCTTTTTGACAACAAGCTGGTACCTCATAATGATGAGATGAAGCAAAGTTTGGATCAAATGGCGAAACTCAAAAAATCATTAAGCTATATCAATGTTCAAAATAAAGTGGCTGCCGACCCAACCGACATCAGCCTGCTTTTTGCCGAATGGATAAAAATTCTTTTTCTGCTCGAGCCGCTGGGCTTTATTTTGTCTATCAAAAGGGTGAATGAATATCCTGAGGCGATCCGGGCATTATTTGAAGCTGTTGGCCAATTGGATATGGCAATTTCGATACTGTCAGTTCGTGAAGGGCTGCCGTATTTTTGCAAACCGCAGTTTGTACATAACAGCGAAAACATTGTTATTAAGGACCTGGTACATCCCCTTGTCGAAAATTGCGTGCCCAATTCTATCACCATCGACAACCAACGGGGCGTGTTGATCACAGGTTCGAACATGTCGGGCAAAACAACGTTCATCCGCACCATCGCCATTAACGCCCTGCTGGCGCAAACCATTAACACCAGTTTTGCCACTGAATATATAGCGCCGCCTTTGCAAATTCTCACCAGCATCAACATGAGCGACGATTTGGGCGGACAAACCAGCTATTTCCAGGCAGAAGCGCTTTCCATCAGGCAGATCATCAGTGATTGTGAAACCGGGACGCCTTTGAACAGCCTGGTGATCATCGACGAAATCTTCCGCGGCACCAATACCATCGAACGAATTGCTGCTGCCAAGGCCGTACTTTCATATTTTATTGAGAACAAACATTTTGTACTGGTATCAACACACGACCTTGAACTCGCCGGGCTTTTAGGCAGCGATTACCGGGTATTTTCATTTGAAGAACTTTCAGGCGATGACCGCCTCACCTTTGATTATAAACTGAAGGAGGGCCTGCTTAAAAATAAAAACGGCATAGCGGTTTTAAAAGGCCTTGACTATCCGCAAAATATTATTGACGAAGCCTCGAAGATCAGTGCGCTGTTAAGGGAAAAATATGATCTGTAAAACTCAAGCCCTCACTCCCCCTCATAGATCACCCCCGAAGAAGCCGTCTCGTTCAGCTCCACCCGTTTTAAAGCGGGAATGAGTGGTTTTACCTGGTTCCAGAGCCAGATGGCCAATATTTCGCTGGTCGGATTTTCAAGGCCGGGGATTTCATTCAGGCAATGGTGGTCCAGTTGGTCAATGATAGGTTTAATCAGCCTTTTCAGATCGCCGTAATCTATTACCCACCCTTCTTTGGGCAGCAGCGGGCCATCCATAAAAACGGTAAGCTGGTAAGTATGGCCGTGCATGTTTTTGCACTTGTGCCCTTCGGGTACATTAGGTAAAAAGTGGGCCGAATCAAATATAAATTTCTTGTAAATCAACATAGCCGGCAAAGGTGCGTTAATTGTATGTTTATAAAAATGACGGGGATCAGTTTTTGGATGATAATTATCTGCCGGCGAAAAACTTATCTGTACAAATCACCGATATTTTTTAGAGGGGTCTCTCTTTTGGTGATAAACAGCAATTATCACGATCAATTCCCTGCTTTCCTCTATTGAATAAACAATTACAAACGGATAACTATGAATGACACATTCATGATAGTGTTTAAATTCATTAGGATACCGGTGCGGATCACTACAAATATTGACAAACCCATTCTCAATAGCATTAACAAAATTTGTTGCCGCTTTTAAACTTCTTTTCAGATACCAGGAAACCGAAGATTCATATTCCTCCTGAGCGGCAGGATGAAGCTTGTATTGATAGGTCATTACTTACTCCTGGAAACAAGTAAGTTTTTTATTCTCTTTCGGCTTTCTTCCGCACTAACCATTTCCTTGCCTTGCTGGTATTCGGCATAACGCCTATCCAGTTCATTTTTCAATTCATCAGTATACAACAACCCTTCGTTTTCCTCAATTTGATATTTTAGCCCCAGGTGGCCTATAAATTCTTTTAAAGCCGATAGCTCCTTGTCCTTAGCCCTATCAATTTCTATGGTTAACGTTGTCATATAGCAAATTTAAAGAATTATTTAATCAATCAGGATGGAAAAGGCCAAAACAATTAGAGCGATGGATATTTTAAAAAGGCTTCCGGTCCAGTACTTACACCTTCTGCAGACACCAGGTGGTCATACAGCGCATGTTTTGCACATTGGTGGTTTTAAGGGGTTCGATCAGGCGGGCATTGAGGCCGCGGGTATAGTTCAGCAGCATTTTTTCGTTCACCAGGAAACGTTCGGAGCCATCGGGCAACAGGTAACGGCCATGGCCGGTTGGCAACACCAGGCTTTCCAGGCCGATGTCAGATGCCAGGCGGGCAAATAAGTAGCCGCCCGGTTTAAGTACCCGCCACATGGAGTGCAGCACACTTTCAAAATGTGCCTCGCTATGGGCAAAATGCAGTACGGCGCTGCTGATCACCAGGTCGAAACTGTTATCATCAAAAGGCAATGCCTCTGCCGGAGCAACCACAAAATGGCTTAAAGGATTGGCCGGAGCAAGGTTTTGGGCAAGTTTTTTTACCGCCTCAATAGCTTCCGGGTTTGTGTCGACGCCGTAAACCGAATAACCGCCCCGTAAAAAATAAACCAGGTTACGCCCGCCGCCGCAACCGGCATCCAAAATAGTGTTACAATTATCATAAGTGCCCTTCAACAATTGGTCGAACAGGTAGATATCAATATTGCCGAAAAGCTGCTGCAGGTTATCTTTCATGGTCTTGTTGTTTGCGAAATTAGCGGTTTGTAAGCGAAAATCACTAAATCAATATCTTTTCGTGGTAATATAGCGGGTTGGTGGGTCAATTTGCCGGCGTGCTCCGACGGTATGCGCGCCTACCACTAAGGCCGGCATCCGGAGAACTTAAAACGGGCAACCGACCAATGCCAAAGCACATGGGCCACCTGAACCACCTGAATAAAGGTGAACACACCTGGTACACTAATAAATCCTGTCAAATATTTGTATTTTTAAAGAAAAATCAGCATAAATACATCACTCAATTCTCCGCTGCCGCGGGTTTGCAACTCGTGGTTGTACATCATTACCACCATCGCATGGCGGCGAATCTACTCACCCGGTCATCGCTCCGCTCGACCTGCCCTCTCTCCCGCAAGCGGCAAAGAGGGCTAAGAAAAAAATAAAAACGTCTTTCCCACCCTCTTTACGGCCTGCCGTAGAGAGGGTCGACCAGCGCAGCGTAGTCGGGGTGAGTCCACGGATCGCGTTCATTAACGCCAATGTATATACGCCAACTGCGGGCTAGCAAAATTCCGTTATAAATATTCCTTTATCTTTTGCAACACCATTTGTGTTTCATTAAGGATCTGGGCATTATCAAACCTTAAAATCTTTAATCCCAAAGCTTTTAACGCTTCATCCCTGTTTTCATCATATTCCTTTTTTAACAGGTGAATCGGCCCGTCTGCCTCAATCACTAATTTTGCTTTATGGCAATAAAAATCCGGTATGTAATACAAGTATCTGCCAAATGCAAAAGTTACGCAAATGGGGTGCTGTCTTAAAAACTTCTGGTTAAAAAGCTTTCTGTTCCTTAAATGATCCCATAGCAGTTTTTCAGCCGGAGTTTCTCTCCGCCTCAACTCACGACATAAATCAATAATATTTGGCACAGGGGAAAATAAGAAAAATATTTTTTACTTTTTCTTCCGACCCTCTTTACGGCCTGCCGTAGAGAGGGTCGACCAGCGTAGCGCGGTCGGGGTGAGTAGACTCGCCGCCATCCATTGGCGGTAATGTCCGCCGGGGTTAACTCACCCGGTCATCGCTACGCTCGACCTGCCCTCTCTCCCGCAAGCGGCAAAGAGGGCTGAGGAAAAAAATAAAAACTTCTTTTTCACCCTCTTTACGGCCTGCCGTAGAGAGGGTCGACCAGCGTAGCGCGGTCGGGGTGAGT
>JARLHA010000036.1 GCA_031292485.1 Mucilaginibacter sp. | reverse complement strand
TTTATCATCATCTGTTTATTGACCTCAATGCGTTTGATCGAAAAAAAACCGGATTATTCCGGTACATGGAAACTTAATACTGCAAATAGCAACTTCGGCGGGTTGAAAGGAGCTGCTATGCAATTGACCATAAAGCAATATGCAGATAAATTGATCATCAAACGCTTGCTCAGCGCAAATGGAAACAGGGATTCAATTTCAATTGATACATTCAAATTTAATGTCAAAAAGGAGTCGGTTTCAGACATGTTTAAGCACCATATCGCTTATACAGGATGGTCTGATGACGGCAAGCAATTAACAAAAATTGTATTTGTTAAAACCAATATTAAAACTGAAAAGGGTGAAAATATAGCATCTGAACAAAAAGCAATGATAACCTGGAGTTTATCTAAAGATGGCAAAACCTTGAATATTGATGAAGAAATTACCCTTGGTAATTTAGCACGCTTTATAGTAAAGTTGGTTTATGACAAGCAATAAAACGGCAGGAGCGTTTCAGAAAGGTATCAACTAATAGAGAAATAAAAAAAGGTTAATTTCTGAATACTTCGCAGGTAGGATTTATTAATCAGTTTAAGCTTGGATTAGCTAACCGGAACTTAAAACCGCAGTGGATATCATTAGTACAATACCGGGAAAATTTCTTTAATCCATTACATTCTTAGTTATTATGAATAAATACCTGTTGTTTATTTGCGGGGCGTCCTATGTCTGGTTTTTACCATGTACTATAAACGGTATCGCAGCCGGAAACCATGCAAAACACAATGGTATCAATTAATAAATGATCACAATTAACCATCAGATCAATAATGAACGCTATAAAACAATTCAAAATACTGCTGCTCTTTGCAGCATTGCCACTCGGCGTATTTGCACAAAACGTTATCCCGCTCGACCCGGAAGTGCGTACCGGTAAACTGCCTAACGGTTTTACCTATTTTATCCGCCACAACGAAGAGCCAAAGAACCGGGTACTGATGTACCTGGTCAATAAGGCCGGTTCCATACTGGAAGATGAAGATCAGCGCGGGCTGGCGCATTTTATGGAGCATATGAGCTTTAACGGCACAAAACATTTTCCGCATAACCAACTGGTGGATTACCTGCAAAAAGCCGGTGTCCGTTTTGGTGCCGACATCAATGCGTATACCAGTTTCGATGAAACGGTTTATCAGTTACCGATCCCCTCTGATAATCCCCAATTACTAAAAGGAGGTTTGGAGATCATGCGCGACTGGGCGCAGGAAGCATTGCTCGACCCCGCAGAAATTGATAAGGAACGGGGTGTGGTGCTGGAAGAAAAACGCCTCGGAAAAGGTGCGGGCGAACGAATGCGGACGGTATATTGGCCGGTCATCCTGCAGCAGTCCCGCTACGCAACGCGAATTCCGATAGGAATTGATACCGTTTTGAATAACTTCAAGCGCCCGGTCATCGAACGTTTTTATCATGACTGGTACCGGCCCGATTTGCAGGCTTTAATTATTGTTGGTGACATTGACGTCAACAAGGTGGAACAGTCTGTAAAAGCGCAGTTTTCAAACCTTAAAAATCCTGTTCATGAAAAAGCAAGGCCACGATACACCGTGCCACTGACCGGGAAAAATCAGTTTATCGCCATGACCGACAAGGAAATGACCTCTACGGTTATGGAAGTGATTATAAAGCACAAAATGCCGCAGCTAATAACCACAGATGACTTCCGCCATAACGTGATACAACTGCTATTTAATGAAATGATAGCCGCGCGTTATAATGAATTATCGCGCCTGGCCGATCCGCCATTTGTTAATGGTGCTGCCGGCATTGGCGATTTTATTGGAGGCCTGGACTGCTATGATGCCAGTGTGGTGGCCAAACCCGGCGAGCTGGAAAAGGGCTTTAAAGCTGTCTGGCGCGAAACCGAACGGGTGAAGCGTTTCGGATTTACCGTAACTGAGCTCGAAAGGGCAAAAGCTAGCCTTTTGACCGCCGTTGAATCAACCTATAAGGAACAAAACAAAACCAATTCTGATGTTTTTGTAAAACAGTACCAGGAATATTTTTTAAAGAATACACCTGCACTGGGGATAGCTGCCAGTTACAAACTGGTCAAAACTTATTTGCCGGGGATCATTCTAAGCGAGGTAAACCGGCTGACAGCTGAATATATTAAGGATACAGACCGGGATGTACTGATCGAGGCCCCCGATAAGGATAAAAATAACCTCCCGGATGAAGCTGCTGTTAAGGCATGGCTGAACGCAGTTGCAGGTGAAAAGCTGGAACCCTATAAGGATGAGGTAAGCACCCAGCCCTTGCTGGCGAACCAACCGCTTGCCGGCAAGATCGTGTCAACCGAAAGGAATAAGGACTTTAATTTTACGACAATTATCTTGAGCAATGGTGTCAAGGTTATCCTGAAACCAACTGATTTCAAAAACAATGAAATAATGTTTAATGCGTTTGCGCCGGGTGGTACCTCTATTTATGACGATGCGGATTTCGAAAGTGCCGCCGCAGCCGCCGGGCTGATTACTGCCGGGGGCGTGGGCAACTACGATGCCAACCAATTGCAAAAGTTTATGGCCGATAAGGAATCTGGCGTCAGCCCCGTTATTTCGGATCGCTCCCAGGGGATCAGCGGGAGCACCACGCCAAAAGACCTGGAAACCGCACTCCAGCTGGTTTATGCGTATTTTACCGAAGCGAGAAAGGATACGGCTGTATTTAAGGGGATCATCGAAAAAAGCAAAGCTGCGCTTTCCAACCGTTCCAACGATCCGGGGAGCGTGTTTAGTGACACAGTAAGCGCAGTTCTGAGCAACTATAATGTAAGGCGAACAGGCCCGACAATTGAAAAATTGAATCAGGTGAACCTGGACCGGGCTTATGCGATCTATAAGGAACGGTTCTCCGACGCGGGTAATTTCACCTTCACCTTTGTCGGCAGCATGGATACCAATACCATGAAGCCGCTATTGGAAAAATATCTCGGTTCCCTGCCATCAAAGTACCTTCATGAACAGGCGAGGGACCTTGGCATCCATATTCCCGAAGGGAAAATCGAAAAAACAGTTTACAAAGGAACTGAACCGCAGGCAAGCGTCATACTGGTATTTTCCGGAAACTACGATTATAGCCCAGAAAGTAATGTGCGCATGGATGCTCTAAAGGAGGCACTGGAGATACGCCTGCTGCAAAGATTACGCGAGGACGAAAGTGGGGTTTACACTCCCAGCGTTTCCGACGTGATTAGTAAATTTCCGCAATCCCGTTATGCATTTATTATCAGGTTCGGATGCGCCCCGCAGAACGTGGATAAACTGGTGGCCTCTACCCTCGATGAGATCAATAAGCTCCGCACAGAGGGCCCGTTAAAGGAAAATGTTGATAAATGGAGGGCAGAGACCAAAACGAGTATTGAACCGAATTTAAAAACGAACGGCTTTTGGCTTGGGTACATCGGCACCCAGCTCGAGAACCAGGACGATCTGGGGATTATTAACCATTACAACGCTATGCTGGATGAGGTAGGCCCGGGTGATGTAAAAACAATGGCCTTAAAATATTTAAGCGGCGATAATTTCATCAAAATTGAATTAAAGCCTGAAGCCGATAACAATACCCGCGGCAAATAGGGCCTCAACAAATGGAAAAAAACGAAATCAGCCTCGTGATTGGCTCCAACGGACAAATCGGAAAAGTACTGACTCCGGAATTGCGAAAAAGATATGGGGAAGAGGCCGTTCTTGCTGCTGATTTATCAGCATGCAATCCTGAATATTTAAAATCCGGGCCTTACTTTCAGCTCGATGTCATGGAAAAACTGGCCATTGTGGATTTAGTGACCCGCAACAAAATAACCACCATATACCATCTGGAAGAAATTCCCTTTGCTGGTGGTGAACGGAGTGTTGGAAATACCCTGAATTTTAATATATCCGGATTGGTAAATGTTTTGGATGTAGCGAAAATATTTAGTTTGAAGGTGTTTTGGCCAAGCAGCGTTGAGGTATTTGGGCCAACCTCGCCAAAACAATCTTGCCCGCAGCATACTATTATTGAGCCGGCCACTTTATATGGAATTACTAAGGTTGCCGGAGAGCATCTCTGTAACTATTATTACGAGCAATACGGCGTAGATGTAAGAAGCCTTCGCTTTCCGGGATTGATAAGCCACACTGGAAAGTCGGGCGGCGGAACAACTGATTATGCAATAGAAATGTATTACCACGCCTTAAAAAACGACATGTATAACTGTTTCCTTAAAAAAGAAACAACGTTACCAATGATGTATATGCCTGATGCAATCCGGGCCATTTTGGAATTGATGGATGCATGGCCGGAACAAGTAAAAATCAGAACAGCTTATAATGTTTCGGCTATGAGTTTTAGCCCTGGCAATCTGATCGCAGCTATAACCGGCTATCTGCCCGATTTTACTGTCAAATTTACACCCGATTACCGGCAAAGGCTCGCTGATAGGTGGCCGGCAAGCATAGATCACAAAGAGGCAGTTAACGATTGGGGCTGGCAGCCAAAATATGACCTGAAAGCAATGACCGAGGATGTGTTGTATATTATTGGCCAAAAAAACACTTATAATAAGTAATGAATGCTGTGTCTGCTGAGCGTATTATTATATAGATATATAGATATTTTTGAATTTGGTTCAATATTAGAAGACCATTAATAATGGTTATTTAAGTCCTTGATCCCTCCGTTCTTTATCTGTTTTTTTAAGTAGTTAATAAAAGAACAGTTAGTAGTTATACCCAAAAGACTTACCTCTTGAGGAAGGGTAAGCTTTTAAATTTAATAATATGAATTTGTTAACTCAACGTGAAAGCCAGACGGTAGCTTTTTTTAAAACATTACAGCTTAGATTATTTTTCATGGGGGGAATGTATAGTAAATGAATAGGGTAGATTATATATGGAGTTCGTCTTTGGTTAAAACAGTTGCCCCAGAGACGCCCGCGCGGATAATAGCAGAAGTATTGCAAAAATATTGAGTTTACGGATATGTAATGGCGTGCCACTGTGAACGGTTAATGTGGGGTATGAAAAAGTTACATAGATATAAGCAGTGACCAACGAGCTGCGGCGGATCGTCATTCCCGGAAAATTATATTGCGTAAATAAATTGGTAAAGTTCCGTAATGAGACGTATTGACAATTTAATGACAATTATATAACAAAGGCGGGCTGGGAGGTCAGCCATCTCCCCGATATGAAATACTTGTTTATTATTATATTACTTATAGAAGTTTCAAACGCTGCGATTGCCCAGTCTGCTATCACGCTTAAGGGTGTAATAACAGAATCAGAAACAAAAAAAACTTTACCGAAAGCAAGCCTTCAGCTGGACCAAAATGGCCGACGCTTGCTCAATACTGTAAGCAATGACACCGGTCGTTTCGCATTTAATGGCCTTCGGCCTGGAAGATACCGGGTAATCACGTCGTATTTAGGTTTCAAAAGCGATACCCAAAGTGTTGTCATTAAAAGGGATACCCAGGTTTTTATTTGCCTGCAAAGTGAAAGTAAACAATTAGGCGAGGTAAAGATCAAAGCGCCTATAACGCCAATGCGGATAAACGGGGATACTGTAAACTACAATGCACTGGCATTCCCGACGAAGCCTTACGCCACGGTTGAAGATCTGCTTAAAATATTGCCCGGTGTTGAAGTGGATAATGACGGGAATGTTACAGTCAATGGGCAGCGGGTAGAAAAGATTATGATTGGCGGCAGGGCGTTTTATATTGACGACCTGCGCAAAGGGACGCAGTCGTTGCCGGCGGATATTATAGCCCATGTTCAGGTGTTTGATAGTCAGAGTGATATAGCCAGGTTAACCGGGGTAAAAGATCTTAACCATACAAAAACGATCAACCTGGAGCTGAAAGAAGACAAAAAGAACGGATTCGCGGGTAAAGTTTATGCCGGCGCCGGGAATGATGGCGGCTATGCCGCCGGTGGTGACATTAACGGCATAAGCCCGTCCAGGTTGCTTTTTCTGGGAGCATCAGCTAATAATATCAATAACCAGTTTAACGGAACTGAAAATAATTTAAGGGGTGGCATTGTTGGCAAACAACAGTCGGCAGATCTTAACTTTAATTTCAGAGATGACTTTAATAAAAAGCTTACCCTGCAATTGACTGGTATGTATACTGATTATCAAACCAACCAGTTGAATAGCTCAGAACAGCAGAATTTCTTAACAGATTCTTCGCAGTTGCAACAGCAGATTAATCAAACGAAAAGTAACCAGGCCATGCTCAATATCGGGATGAACCTTACCTATAAACCCGATGAGCATAATTACATCGTTTATAATTTTTACTACCTACCCACCAGGAGTTCGCAAAACAGTCAGAATTCCTCCAGGGTCACAACACAAAAAGCGGATACCGCCTATACGGCAAGCCGCGGTAATAACGGCAATAGCAGTGTTTATAATGGGTATAGTGTTAATAATTCATTTCTGATGGTACATCAATTTTCGAAGACGGGCGAGTCGCTTACCCTGTCTTTTAACCAATCATCAGGTGTAAATAACCAGCAAACCCATATTGATAACCTGATCTATACGTTTAACCCGGCTATGACGGAAGTGACCGACCAAAAGCAATTTGACCCCGTCCGCAATGAAAATTATAATGCCTTAATACTATATTCGAAACCTTTGGGCAAGACCACTAGTTTCAATATTAATTATAACTGGAACGATGACGCCAATATGTCCAATCAGCGGGCTTATGGCTATAATCCTCAAAACGGTCTTTATGATATACCGGATACATTGACCACGAATAATTTTTTGAATAAGACAAGCCGGCAGCAGTTAGCGGTGGGATTGGGGGGCGGTTCTTCAAAGTCAGGATCAGTATTAAACTATACTGTCAGCTTAGCAGCCGTGGAGGCCAGTCAGCAGGATGACGACCTGGCTACCGGGGTGTCCTTGAACCGTACTTATATGAATTGGAGCCCTCAGGCAACTTTTGTGTACCAGAATAAAGGCAGAATGTTAAGAATAACGTATTCGGGCCAAAGTAATTCGCCAACCATTCAACAGTTGAAGCCGCTTCCTGATTTAAGCAATCCCTATTTAGTTAATATAGGCAACCCTGCTCTCGGTCAGTCTTTCAATCATGATGTCAATGGCGAATATTTATTTGTAAACGCGGGCAATGCCACAAATTTTCAATTTGACTGGAACGCCGACCTGACCCAACACGCCATCACCGCCTCTACTACTACCTTGCCCGGAGGCATCCGGCAGGTTACCTTTGTTAACATCAATGGGGTTTATCACATCAATGCCGGAGCAAGCTATGGTTTTCCGCTACTTAGCCCGGATAATGGTACCGCGAGTATTAAGGCTAACCTATTATACGGGCATGACCAGAGTATTTTGAATGGCGATGCGAACACCACGCAACAAACTGGCATCAACGGAGAGTTTAAAATAGACTACCACACCGGGAAATGGCTGTTTATCGAAAGCGAGGCCTCGTTGAACTACGCTGGCAATCATTATTCGCTGCCAAATATGGCTGCCAGTAAAACTTTACAGCAAAATTACGGCCTTGACATTAATGGTACATTGCCATGGACTATAATGACCGGTTTGAAATTAAGCAGGCAATTTGACCACACTAAAGGCTTGCCTGATCAACAAAATAACCTGCTGAGTGCATTTATTTCGAAAGGAATATTCAAGGGCGGTGCCGGACAACTGCGCTTATCAGGCCTTAACCTGCTTAATACTAAGGCTGCGATCAATGAAGCTATCGGCTCTAATTATATCCTGATTTCCAGGGCCAACATCCCTCAGCGGCTGCTATTGCTCAGCCTGGTTTATAACTTTAGTAAATTCTTTAAAGGCAAATCATAGAACTAAACCTTTTATCCAGGAAACAAAATAATTTAAGAACGCCTATATGCTCAATGCAGCGGATATCAATTTCTATTTGTCTGTTTTTAGGTGGCTTGACCTTAAAGATATGATGGACTTGGCCAGGCTGGCCCATACCAAAGAACTTAAAGCAGGCGAGATTTACATTCAACCAGGTTCCACATCACAAAAACTGGCTTATATCAAAGCCGGTCTTATCCGGACCTATAGCCTGAAGGAAAACGGCGATGAGGTGACGCTGATGCTTCGCTGGGAAAACCAGTTTGTGGCCTCATTCGACAGTGTCATTCTGGCAAAACCATCGCGTTTTATTTACCAGGCCCTGGAGGCCACCACGCTGGTGGAAGTGGATTACCATAAGGCAAAACACATTATCGATCGAAGCCCGGAGCTATCGGCTGCCAGCCATACATTTCTGCTGCATATGCTGGGCGACGCCATGGACAGGTTAGAAGGCTTTGTTTTGTTATCGCCCGAAGAGCGGTATTTAAAACTGGTCCACGAAAAGCCGGATATCAACAACCGGGTACCAGATAAATACCTGGCCACCCTGTTAGGAATTGCTCCGGGTTCGCTCAGCCGCATTCGCAAAAGAATTGCGTTGCAACATAAGCGTTAATTAACCATTGTTAATTTTTGGGGTCGGGCAGTAGTTTAATTTTGTACCGTTAAACAAATCAAAGATCATATGCAGCAATCATCCGAAATATTTTTCCGCATTTTAGGAATCTCAACGCTCAGGTATTTTATCTTAGCCGGGATCCCTTTCATCGTATATTACCATTTAATCACTAAAAAAAAACAAGCGGCGAAGATCCAGTACAGACACGCTTCCCGGGTGGATTTTACCAGGGAGATACTACATTCGATGCAAACAACAATTGTTTTTACAGCAATTCTTTATCTTGTTGTCTATACACCGCTGAAGAAATTTACCCTTTTTTACGACGGTATTACAGACTATCCGTTATGGTGGTTGCTGGCGGGACCAGTGCTGGCACTCCTGATACATGATACTTATTTTTACTGGATGCACAGGCTGCTCCATCACCGCAGGTTGTTTCGCTTTGCCCATTTGCTGCACCACAAGTCCACTAATCCATCACCATGGACATCTTATTCGTTCCACTTTATCGAGGCTTGTACCGAAGGAGCTGTTTTTCTGCTCATAGTGGTGTTTGTACCTATGCATCTTGTCAGTGTCACTATATTTGTCATCACAGCTTTCGTGATCAATGTTTATGGACATTTGGGTTACGAGATTGCCCCGCTATGGTTAAGGAAGACTTTTGTTTTTGAAATTGTGAATACATCCGTATACCATAACATGCACCACAGTAAGTTCAAAGGAAACTACGGCTTGTATTTCAGGTTATGGGACAGGCTGATGAGGACCGAACACCCTGACTATGTAAAGGAATATGATGCCATTCAGCAAAGAAGACTAAATAATGACCCTGCTAATGAATAAATGATGCAGGTAATTTACCTGACATCAAATCTGGTTTCGCATTTTCCTTCCGACATGACAAAAAAGGTTTCAAAATGGGGTTTGCCAGGCAGCCTGGCAAGTTTTTTCATTAATATGCTGCTGTATTCATCCATGTCATTAATGGCAACGCGCAACAGGAAGTCATAGGCGCCTGACATGTGGTAACATTCTTTTACTTCGCCAAGTTTAATTGCCTCAGACATGAAACTGGTTAAACATTCCTCCGTGTGCTCTCCAAGCTTGGCCTGCACATAGCCGATGAGGCCGTATCCAACTTTTTTTGCATCGAGGATAGCTGTAAACCGTTTGATGTAACCATCTTCAACCATATGCTGTATACGCAGTTGTACAGGCGTTTCGGACAGACCTATTTGCGTGCCTATTTTTCTGCAGGATATACGGCAATCATTTTGCAGGGCATTGAGGATGCCGATATCAAATTTGTCAAGTTTCTTTTTCATAGAAAATTAAAGTTGTAGAAAGATAGCCCCTGGCAGCAACATTCACTTCCCGGTTTACTTTCCCGGACGTGATGCCGATGGCTCTCCGCAGTCTTGAAAGTTGACCTTTTGCATAGGGGGTAATCAGCTTGTTTCTCAATTACAGACTGATCTGATATTTTGAGGGATTTCAATCTCTTAGTGTATTTAATACAATTTGTTATGATTTTAAATGGTAGCACGAATTTACATATAAAATGCACAAAATATGAAAGAAGAAAAGGATTTTGCTAAAAAAAATAACAAAAAAACTGATCTTGATAGTGTATCGAAATTGGTTATTTGCCTGCGATTGCCATGTAATATCGGGTAAAATGGGTATTTTACCTGATATTTTGTTTTTTTTTAGGCGAAAACACTAAATATATAATGCGGTATAGGCAATTATTCTAAAACATTGAACCTTTACAGTAAGTAGAATTACAAATTTTAGTGATGAAGAATTTGCATAAACATAATTTTGGAGCGGGCCCCTGTATCCTGCCGGAGGAGGTATTGGACAATGCCGCTGAGGCCGTCAAAAACTGGAGGCCTGCGGGTCTGTCTATCCTGGAGATTTCCCATCGGTCGGCGGCATTTGAAGAAGTGGTACAGGAAACGGAAAAGCTTGTGCGGGACCTGCTGCAGGTTCCGCACAATTATAGTATCCTTTTTTTACAGGGGGGCGCGAGCCTGCAGTTTTGCATGGTTGCGTTTAATTTTTTACACAACAGCGGCAAGGAGGCTGTTTATCTGGATGCAGGATATTTTGGGCAGAAAGCAATCAAAGAAGCGCTGTTCTTTGGCCCTGTTAACGTGGCGGCATCCTCAAGGGGAGCCGGTTATACTCATATTCCGAAAGAATACAGTATTTCTGCTGATGCGGCCTATTTTCATTGTACGAGCAACAATACGATTGAGGGAACGGAAATGTTCAGGTTCCCTGAAACAAAAGTTCCGGTGATCTGCGATATGTCGTCGGATATTTTCAGCAGGCCGGTTGATATCAGCCAGTTCGATCTGATCTATGCGGGTGCGCAGAAAAACACCGGGCCCGCGGGAATGACACTGGTTATTGCAAAAAACGACCTCCTTGACTCCGTAAAACATCCACTGCCTTCTATGCTGGATTATCGTGTTTACCGGGATAATGGTTCGATGTATAATACACCGCCTGTGTTTGCCATTTATGCAGCGATGCTCAATCTGCAATGGTTGAAAAGCAAGGGTGGGTTAAAAACGATATCGCTGGAAAACAGGGCTAAAGCACAATTGCTTTACGATGAAATTGACCTCAATCCGCTGTTTTACGGAGCTGCCGAACGCTGTGACCGTTCGCTGATGAATGTCACCTTCCGGATGCACGATCCCGGCAGGGAAGCGGATTTCCTTGCTTTCGCCGAACAGAATGGTATGGTTGGTATAAAGGGGTATCGTACAGTAGGCGGTTTTCGCGCATCGCTCTATAATGCACTGCCTTATGAAAGCGTGAGGGAACTGGTGAACTGTATGAAAGTTTATGCGGAAAAATACCATCGGCCGGCAATCCTGGTTTAATAAAACTTTATCTATGGCGATAATTAAACCCTTTAAACCGATCCGTCCCAATCCTTTTTTTGTGGACCAGCTGGTATTTACAAAGCCTCAGGCAGAGTCTGTGTCGGGGCACAGGGTACTACCATTAAAGACCCTTCTGGAAGAAAATGCAAGATCGAGGCCGGAGACCCCGGAAGGGCAGGAGCAGGCCTATCAGGATATCAGGGAGAACCTAAGGTTATTGCTGGCAGGCGGCCAGCTATGGGAGGAAAAAACGGCGGGATACTATGTCTACGAAGTGGTCCACAAGGGTTACCGGCAAACCGGTATCTGGGCGCTAACCGCCCTGACATCAGATGCTGTGCAGAACATCCGCCTGCATGAACTGACATTTGCAGACAGCGTGCGCCGGATCAGGAACTACAGGGAGTACACGGGCCTGGAGGGGAGCCCGATCTTGTTGGCTTATCCGGCTGTTCAGCACGTCAATGCGATGATAGAGCAGGTAAAAGCTGAACAGCCAAAATCCAGCCTGGGCAACCAGTATGGTCTTCACCGCCTGTGGAAGATTGAAGAGACAGGGATGCAACAAGCACTGGCAGAGGCCTTCTCGAAAATCCCAACTGTATATCTTGCTGATGGACATCACCGGCTGGAAGCGGCTGCTTTGTCGTCATTTAAACATATCTCGTCGCTGTATATGGGCTTTGACCAGCTGAGGATTGAACCTTACGATCGCATTGTGATTCCCGACAGGGCTGTGAGCATTGTAGCGCTTTTCGGTTTTTTAAGAAACGATTTTTACCTGCAGGAAGTAACGGGGAATCTGCCGGTACGTCCCGGCCATCCCGGCAATTTCGGGATGTGCATAAACGGCGAGTGGTATCATCTGAAGGCCAGAGATCATTCGGCGTATGCTGACGCAGCAATATTGCAGGAGCGTGTGCTGGCTCCATTTTTTGGTATCAGTGACCCGAAAACAGACAGCCGTCTGAAATGCGCCGGTGGTGAAAAAGCGCTGGAGGAAATTGGTGCAATCTTCCAGGCGCACCCCGGGGCAATTGCTTTCACGCTTTGCCCACTATCGGTTGCCGAACTGGTCAGGGCGGCTGATGCAGGTCGGGTGCTGCCGCCAAAATCCACCTGGATTGTGCCAAAAATCCCTTATGGTTTGTTGATACATAACATTGAAAAAATATGAAAAAAGACAAAATACTGGTCATCGGCGCCTGCGGGCAGATTGGCACCGAATTGGTTGCCGCTCTTAGATACCAACATGGAAATGATAGAGTCATAGCCGCTGACAAGGCTGCCGGGGCAGATATGGTACTTGATGTTTTAGAACATCAGGCACTCGATGCCGCCGTGAAAGAAAACGGCGTAACACAAATTTATCTGCTGGCGGCAATGCTGTCTGCAAACGGTGAACAAAACGCCGAAGCCGCCTGGAAATTGAATGTCAAAAGCTTACTTTCCGTCTTAAAAATCGCCAGGGAACAAAAGCTTGATAAGGTGTTTTGGCCCAGCAGTATCGCCGTATTCGGCCCCGGGGCGCCAAAATACCATTGCCCCCAGCATACACGAATTGAACCCAACACGGTGTATGGTATCAGCAAACGCGCGGGAGAATACTGGTGCAATTATTATTTTGAGAAATATGGCGTTGATGTCCGGAGCATTCGCTTTCCAGGCCTGATCTCTTATACCGCTCCACCGGGCGGCGGCACAACGGACTATGCTGTGGATATATTCCATAAAGCGCTTGAAAAGCAGCGTTATACTTGTTTTTTGACAGAAGATAACTGCCTTCCAATGCTGTATATGCCCGATGCGATAAGGGCAGCACTGCAATTGATGGCAACACCGGCTGAGCAACTTACGATCAGGACCTCGTACAATATTGCCGGAATGAGTTTCGCACCGTGTGACCTGGCCGCAGCGATAAAAACGCATATTCCTGAATTTAAGATCAGCTATGAACCCGACTACAGGAACGCCATTGCAAATAGCTGGCCGGCAAGTATCAGGGATGATCAGGCGAGAAAAGACTGGGGTTGGGAGCCGCAATATGACCTGGCAGGGATGGCAAAAGATATGCTGGAACAATTAAGAAGGATAAAAACGACCTCCCGGCCAACGGCTGTTGCTGCGCCGGTAAACTTCCCGGATTTTGTTGGCTGAAATGCCGGACGGTGCATGTTCTTCAGAAGGACTGAACAGAGTGATCCTCCATTTATTTTTACTGAACACAGACAGGGGACGCCACAGGCTGGCGGGTTTCACCTGATCTGTTAACCTGATCTGTTAAATATTTTATTAATGATGAGAAACCTTCAAATTACGCAGGCAATTACTAACCGGGAAAATAAATCTGTTGAATTTTATTTTACTGAGATTGGCAAGGAAGAATTAATAACAGCACAGGAAGAGGTTGTACTGGCACAAAAAATCCGGAATGGCGACAGGGCGGCGCTGGAAAAGCTGGTTAAAGGCAACCTTCGTTTCGTGGTTTCTGTTGCTAAAAAATACCAATATCAGGGATTGCCTCTTAGCGACCTGATCAATGAAGGTAATCTCGGCCTTATAAAAGCTGCCCATCGTTTTGACGAAACCAGAGGGTTCAAATTTATTTCTTTCGCCGTCTGGTGGATCAGGCAAAGTATTGTATTTGCCATTGCTGAAAATGCCCGTATGATCCGGTTGCCGTTGAATAAAGTTGGGGAAATTACTAAAGTGAATAAAGCGATGTCGAGGATTGAGCAGGAAACCCTCAGAGAACCTACCATTGAACAAATAGCCGAATACCTGCAGGTGAAAGCCGAAAAAGTCAGGGATGCGCTGTACTGTGCGCCATGGACGAGCTCAATTGATGCCACTTTTTGCGATGAAGATGCCTATTCACTTTTGGATAAGATACCCCTTGAAACAGATGCAGCCGATCATGTGCTTGTAGCGGAATCTGTTCAATATGAACTTGACCTTTTGCTCCGGGGGCTGACGCCAAGAGAGCGGGAAATTATTGAACTGACCTACGGTATGAAAGGCGGATTCGCAATGTCACCCATAGATATTTCAAAGAACATAGGGATGTGTGCCGAGCGTATCCGCCAAATCAGGAACGCAGCACTTGACAAACTTCGTAATAGCGTATCGGGAGGCTGATTGGTTTATAATCTATGCCATTTAGTAAAGCGAATAAATTTTTGTTACAACTTTGCTGCAACAGAACATTTTCACCGCAATGGTTCCTTTCGAATTCATTTCGGTAAATCGCTAACTGTCAATATTATAAATAGGGATAGTGTTTTTTGGCGTACTTATAGTTTTATTAATTAAAGCAATAAATTGGACGGGACTCGAACCATGCAGGCATATGCTTAATTGTCAATGATTGGATATTTTAGAAAATCAAGAGGTAGGTAAACCTATTTCAGGACTAGACAAAGAAAACAACCGAAATCATAAGACCTAACGGGTTGCGTCATCGAAAGCATCGAACTAAAAAGCAATATCACATGAATTATAAAAAACTATAGCTTAACTGAACGACATTGAGTAGTATTAATAATTGATCAAGAGCATGTAAGAAAATAGGAAATCAATCGCCTTACTTCCCATTAATACCGGTTTGCCGCACCGCCATAAGCATAAGGTGCGGACAATGTCCCCAGACGGGGCAGAATTCGAATCAAATCTTAGCGCAATTGAAATTCTTGAATGGCTTTAAGGTGGCTTAGTCGAGGGGTTAGATTCCTCTGGGGGCTCTGCAAAATTATCGGCTCTTACCGGGCAATTCTGGAACTATTTTATGATGAATTGCAGAAAAAGTCGGGTATTTTTACCTGTTAAAACTTTTTCAATTGAACAACTGCCTGCATTACGAAACGTAATTTTTCGTCTTTCACCAGATTGCTTAAGGTTGGGAATGTTCAAATACTAACATACCGGCAATTCCACTTAAGTAGTAATGATATCATGGCTTAACTTATTAATGTTTGAACGGTACCCTCTATTATTCACTATTTTATTAATATGAATTTAAAATACGGACAATAAGATATAACTAGCTTTGCCGCAAAGTCAATGGTTAAATGCATGATTTATCAGAATCTGTCAGAGCAAGCGTTGTTAAATAGATGCAGCACGAATGACCCCAAAGCTTTCCGGGTAATTTACGACAATTTTAAAGGATTTGTATTTGCCGTAGTAAACGCCAGGTTAGACGATGCGGATGAAGCCGTCGATGTAACACAGGATATTTTTATCAGCTTGTGGGAAAGCAGGAAACAATTGGCTAATATCCGCGATTTTAAAACGTATTTGTACGTTTATAGCCGCAATCAGGTAATTTCGGCTTACCGGAAAAAAAATATCCGGCTGAAGGGAGAAACCTATCTGCTTGAACAACTTGATCAGATTGACCACTCTGCAGAAGACCACCTGGTTGCCCGTGAACTCACCGCATCCATTGATAATGCTGTTGGGCAATTGCCTGAAACAATGCGTAATTGCTATAAATTAAGTAAAAGTGATGGCAAAAGTAATAATGAGATTGCGGCGATTTTAAAGATCTCTGAAAAAACAGTGAGGAATAATATTTCGGAGGCATTAAAGCGTTTGCGTTTTTATCTTCAACGCAACAACCCTGAGCTCTTTATACTCATTCTTTCCCTGCCCGCTTTTTGGCATCATTGGTCGTGGTGATAAACTGATAACAAACTCTTAACATTTTCTTAAAGGACAAAAAGGTTTTTTTTTCGAGCTACATACAAAGAGACCTGTATGGATAGTAAGATCAAAGAACTTTTTAAGCGATACCAGGCTGGGACGGCAAGCCCTGCGGAGTGTGCACTGGTCGAAGAATGGTTTGCAAGTTTTGAGCCTGACCAGGAATTTAACCTCAGTGAGGAAAATAAAGCCATTCTTTTTAAGTCGATGGATAGCGAAATACAAAGGCGCTTGCACCCGCGTACATCAGCGATATGGTTTAAGGCTGCTGCTATTTTATTAATTTCAATGAGTGCGGGCTTATTCATTTACCGCATCAATTTAAGGAAGCCGGCAATGATTACCTATACGGTAATAAACGTGCCCAATGGACAAAAGAAAGAAATTGCACTTCCGGATAACAGTATGGTTTTTTTGAATTCCGGTTCGAGTGTTAGCATTCCATCTGATTTTGGTGATCACAAGCGGGAAATATCTTTTACTGGTGAAGCCTTCTTTATTATTAAACACAATGCCCTTAAACCATTTACACTCCGCGCGGATAAATTAACGATTTCCGATTTGGGGACATCCTTTGACGTTAAGGCTTACCCGGGAGAGGAACGGATTAGCGTAGCTGTTAAAACGGGAAAAGTAGGGGTAGCTAAACAGACGCCGGCGGGGAAAACTGAAATTTTTGCAAATGCTATGACCCCCGGGCAACAAATGACCTACAGTAGAACAAAAAACACCCATACCTTATCCATGGTGCCGGCCGACGGTATCGCCATGTGGCGTAATAATAAATTGCGTTTCGACAATGCCTCTTTTGAAGAAATAGCCGCGCAACTGGAGCGCTGGTATAATGTCACTGTTAAACTGGATAATAATGAAAAGCAAGACAAGCGATATACCATCAGTTTTGCAAACGAGCCAATCGACAGGGTGCTGGAAGTATTGTCTAAACTAAGTGGAGCAACTTACAAGATCAATAATAGAAACATATCAATCAACCTCAAACAAAATAAAAACATGAATTAAATAATAACAGAATAAAGCAGAGGATGTGCAACCATCCCCTGCCGGACCACGCACTAAAGTAGCGCCTGGTAATTTATAACGACTCTTTATCATTAAAATTTATCAAAAATGCAAAATTTTTATCGAACAAAGCTTTATAACTATTTGAAATATAGTTTCAGGCCCTCATTATTCCGTTACCCGCTGATCTTTATGCTGTTATATAATAGCTTAATGGCTTTTGGGGCCGAAGGGCAAACCATAAATACCGTACGTATCTCATTTACGGTGAATAATATGCGCCTGAAAGAGGTGTTGGCCATCATTGAAAAGAAAACCGATTTTTTAATTGGGTACGACAGTGAGCTTGATGTTAATAAACAGGTATCGCTGCAGGTAAATAACCAAACGGTTAACCAAACATTGCAATCGCTGTTAAAAGATTACACAGGGACCATCAGCCAGGTGGATGACCGCCATGTTTTAATAAAAGTTAAAAAAAAGCATTTCGCCACAAAAATCACCGGCAATGCCGAAGAGCAAAAAATAAAAATTGTTGGTAAGGTGGTTGATGAAACGAATCAGCCAATTCCGGGGGTCAGTGTTCGGGAAAAAGGAACAAATAACGGCGTTTCAACTGATATTTCGGGGGATTATAGTATAGTTGTTGCTCCCGGCGCCACCTTAGTTTATTCATTTATTGGTTATGCCGTAAAAGAAGTAGCGGTAAACGGCCAGGAGCAAATAAATGTGGCGCTGAAACCCAGTGGCAATATTTTGAACGAAGTGGTTGCGATCGGCTATAAAACCGTAAGGAAAAGCGATTTTACCGGCTCAATTTCCAGCGTAAAAGCTTCCGAAATTAACACGTCAGCACCAACACTGGGGCAGGGACTGGTGGGTAAGGTTGCCGGTGTACAAATCTTACAAATAAGCGGCGCTCCTTATCAAAGTGTAAAGATAAATGTACGCGGTGTTGGTTCTCTTTATGCCAGCTCCGACCCTTTGTACGTAGTTGACGGTTATCCCGCAGGTAACGATTTGTTTATCAATCCGCAGGATGTGGAATCTGTCGACATACTAAAAGACGCGGCGTCGGCAGCTATTTATGGCTCAAGAGCGGCAGGTGGCGTCGTGTTAATTACCACCAGGCACGGATCCCAAAAAGACGCCCCCGGAAAATTTGAATATGACCTGGATTTTGGCGTTAATCAGCTGGCAAAAAAAGTTGCGCTGCTGGATGCTGATCAGTTTGCACAACTGGCAATCGATGGCCGTAATAATACTTACAGGGATTTATGGATCGCCAAAGGTAATACCTGGAATGATGCCATGTATTCAGATGTTAATGCAACACGTATTGCAAATGTGGGAAACGCAGCATCTGTAAGTATACAACCAAGCACCTACGATTTTGCTACCCAAACGTTGATACATCAAACCACTAATACCGACTGGCAAAATGAATTATACCGCAATGCGCTGATGGAAAATAATAATCTTTCCTTTTCAGGGAGTTCAAACGGTACGCGGTATTATTTCAGCACCGGCTACCAAAACCAAAATGGCATTATGTTAGGCACCGGCCAGCAAAAATTAAATTTGCGCGCAAATGTTGACGGGAATATCGGGAAAAAGTTAAAAATAGAGGGTAATATAGCATTTACACAAAACCATAATCAGGAAAGTCAGGATGGGCGCTGGGATCACAGCCCGGCACTGGGTGCGTTAATTTATCCCCCCAACTTTCCGGCATACAACCCTGATGGCAGCATTGCCACCAATTTAGTTGCCGCTTTACAGCCTCTTTATGGTTATCAGACCATTGAAAATCCAATTGCCACAGCCACTGAAATAAAAATAACCAGGGTAGGCAACAGGGCCACGTATAATACCCAGGCCACCTACGAGATTTTAAAGGACTTTACCTTTAAAGCTAACCTGGGTATGCAAACCTATGGCGAGAATTATAATTATTACCTGCCAACAAGCATAGGCAACGGTGCATTTGCCCCCTATTCAGCCGCGTCAATAGCTGCCGCAAAAGCTGTTCAGCAAACCATTGACTATCGGGATGAACTGGGTGAATTCACACTAAACTATAGCAAACAAATTAATAAGCACCATTTTGATGTGCTTGCCGGTTATTCAGCCCAAAAGACGATCAACAATGTACTGGAAGTACAGGGTACGGGGTTCCAGAATGATAATATTCCTAACATTACAGGCGCAGCGCCAAGCAGCATCACCCTGGTAACACCAACAAGCGGCACTATTCCGGAAGGTACACAGCCAACAGGGAATGCAGTATACACGCTGGTATCTTATTTTGGCCGGTTAAACTACAATTTCAATAGTAGGTACTTTTTATCCGGCACAATACGTACAGACGGATCATCAAGGTTCGGACCGGATAATCGATACGGGGTATTTCCGTCAGTTTCTGGTGGCTGGAACCTTTCTGACGAGCCGTTCTATCACAATTGGCTTGGCGATCAATCCACCGTCAGATTGCGCGCCAGCTGGGGGTTAAGCGGCAACAACAACATCGGTAACTACAATACACAGCAGACATTAAATTCACCTGTAAGCACCGTTTTTGGAAATGGCACGGCTTTAACCAGCGCAATTACGCCAGGTAACATAAAAGATCAGAAACTGGGTTGGGAGACCACCTCGCAATCGAATATCGGTATTGACCTGGGCTTGTTAAAAGGCCGTTTGTTTATTATCGGTAACTATTACCTGAGCTATTCTTATAATTTATTATTCAATCAACCGGTATCGGCACTTTCAGGCAGCCCGACAATCCTCACCAATTTAAATAACTCCAAAGTGAGCAACAAGGGTTTTGACCTGCAGGTTGATGGAAAGCCAATTGCGGGAAAAGACTTTAATTTAAATGTGAGTGGTAACATCTCTTTTAACCGCAACAAAGTGCTTGACTTAGGTAACGGCAATACCATTATTACCAACGGGGCCGAACGCTCCTACCTCACAAGTATAACCGAAGCGGGTTACCCTATCGGTATGTTTTATGGGTATAAAGTTGGCGGTATTGTGCAACAATCGCAAGTGGCTGCTATAGCGGCTGACAAGGCTGTTTATAAAGCAAATGGAAATTCATATCCGGCTGGGTATGTATTGAAAGGCCCGGCACAATCATCATTTTCAACTACACCGTTAGAGCCGGGAGATTTGTGGTTTGTTGACACAAATCACGATGGGGTTATCAATAGCAAAGATGCGGGTATCATCGGCAATCCTTATCCTAAATTTACCTATGGTTTTGCGATTAATGCCGCTTACAAAAATTTTTATTTGAGTTCGGCATTTAATGGCTCTTACGGAAACCAGATCCTTGATGGCCAGGATTATTACCTGTACAACATGGAGGGCTCGGGCAATCAATATGAAGATGTAGCCAACAGGTATATTAATGCAAGTAACCCCGGCGCAGGCACTGTATACCGTGCATCGCGCGGAGGCGACCAAAGCAATAGCACACGTCTCTCTACTTTCTATTTGCAGGATGGTTCTTATTTAAGGTGTACAAACATTACCGTGGGGTATAATGTAAAATCGGATTTTTTACTTAAAAGCCTTGGGTTATCCGCTTTGAAGGTGTTTGGCGCTACCAACAACCTGTTTACCATTACCAAATACAAAGGGTATAATCCGGATGTTAACTATGATTACTCTTTCAGCGGATCGCAGGGCACAAATGTTACGCCGGGTGTCGATTACGGCGTTTATCCGCTTGTCCGCTCCTACAACATCGGTCTGAAAGCAATTTTTTAATTAAAAATATTAAATCTGAAACAGATGAAGCACATAAAATTTATATCATTAAGCCTGATACTATTAACAGTATTGGGTTCATGCAAAAAGGATTTTTTGCAGCAAAATGATCCCAATTCGGTGGCCGTAACTAATTATTTCAAAACAGAGAATGATGTTTTACTGGCTGTAAATGGTTGTTATGCCGCCCTGCGGAGTGCCAATACGATTGGTGAAACCAGCGATTTGTGGACAGATCAGCGTTCTGATGATACAGGTACCAATGATAGCCAGTCTAATTCCGGCGAACCGTTCCAGTTCAATAACTTTTCATTGGTACCCGGTAATAGCTACCTGTACACCCATTGGTTAGCAATGTATAATGTAATTTCGGATTGCAATATCATACTAACCAACATTGATAAGGCCACTTTTACTACCGCAAACAACAAGGCGATATATAAAGCAGAAACAGAAAGTATCCGTGCACTTATTTATTTTCATTTAGTACGCCAGTTTGGCGATGTTCCTTTAGTAGTTACGCAACCAACAACCGTTGATCAAATTAACGCCCTTACTTTCAGGGTTCCGCAGGCCCAGGTTTACAGCCAGATAGTTGCTGACCTGAAAGATGCGGTGAGCAGCCCGCTGCCCACTACGCAGGCTACAGGCACAATAGGCCGTTTGTCATTAGCTGCCGTTAATACTTTATTGGGCCAGGTATATTTAACAATGGCAACCACCCAGGATCAATCAAACCGAACTGCTAATCTCAACAACGCTTTAACCTATCTTACTGCGGCTTACAATTATAAGAGCTTTGGCTCCCTGTCATCAATTCCCTATACCGATGTTTTCGATGTTACAAAAAAATCGACCTGCCCGGAGCTAATATGGCAGCTTGTTTACAAACAGGGCGACCCCATTTACAGTTCTGTAATTGCCGCAAACAGTCAGGCGGCCGGAGAAACTGTTGATTCTCAGAAGCCGTCCTCAAGCGTAGGCGATAATGTTACGCATGACCTGGTATTTGAATACGAAACCGGTGATCCGCGTATGGCATTTTCCATTAAATACGCGAATGCTGCAAGTGTGAAAGATTGGTATGTAACCAAATTCAGGGATGTAAGCAGTGCCGCCGGTGTAAACGGTTACGGCGGTAACGACTGGATATTGATGCGTTATGCAGATGTAATATTAATGCTTGCAGAGGTGAATAATTATTTAGGTAATACTGCCGCAGCAATTCAATATTTGGACATGGTACGTTTAAGGGCCGGAGTGCCAACTTATGAAGTGTCTTCGCAAACTGCGCCTTACAGTACAAATTTTCCGACACTTAAGCTGGCTATTTTACACGAAAGGCGTGTAGAACTGGCCTTTGAACACCACCGCTGGTTTGATTTACTGCGCACCTTTACCAATGATGAACTGGTAAGTTATTTCCACGCAAAAAGCGAGGCCAATTTCGGTTCTGCAGTATTGGCGAACTTTTCATCAAAAGACCGTTATTTTCCTATTCCCTTTAAGGAATACAATCTTAATCCGGCAAAAATGTACCAGAACCCGGGCTATTAATCTAATTATAATTTATGGGGGATGTTTTATCCCCCATTTTTCTTTCTTTTTACTTTATATCACGTTTTATGAAAAAAATAGGTTTAGTACTCTTATTATTAAGTTTTGTAAAGATCGGATCAGGGCAGTTGATAGGTTATAATCCCCAATACCGCTTCGCACATTCAAACAACCTGGTTGCCGACAAGAATTTTTACCTGCTGACGGTTATAAACAACTATCCCGACGCGGAAAGCTTAATCAGGCAGGATAATGTCTTATCCGGTATGCTTTCAGCAAGGGTTGCGCTGTTAAAAAGACATGTGAACGACACCTGCAGTTTCCCGTCAGATTTAGTGGCAGATTTTAAATACACAAGGGCTGATTCGCTTCAGATCGATGGCGCCATCACAATGTTATATTCCGCCAACCCAAATGTTTTCGATAAAATTATTAATAACGATTTAAGGCCAAGCGGCTATTACCAGCGTTTTATATCATTAAATAACAAAGCACTATTGCTGAAGGCATGGGGGCAATACATTTATGGTATTAACTATATCATAGATCAATTTGGCCTGGGTAAAAAAATGCGCTACCCCCGCATTGATACCGCCAACTATGTAGTAACCGGCAGGTACTACCGCACGGTGTTAAAGGATATTTTTGCCCTGCTTGATGAGCAAACCGGCGACATGAAATTATTTTATCAGCCATCGCTGGCAATCGCTATGCATTTAATGGACGCAAACGACCGCGATGAACCCGCCCGGTTTGAGCCAATGGAGCAAAAGGAAAACAAAAAGGCTTTCGACAGGATTAAACAGATACAGTGGAATAAATACACATATGCTGCAATAGTGATACCTGGTAACGGGCCCGAAATTTACTCCACTCCGATAAGCCCCGATAATAAACTCCATTGCGACGCAGCGGCTATCCGTTACCTGAAAGGTTTGGCTCCATTTATCATCACGAGCGGCGGCTATTGCTATCCTTTCAGGGGGCCGTATTGTGAAGCTATCGAAATGAAAAAATACCTGATGGGCAAATACGGAATACCGGAAGACGCCATTATAGTTGACCCGCACGCACGCCATACCACAACTAATTTCCGTAACGCAAACCGGCTCATTATACGATACGGTATTCCTGTCACCAAGCCGTCTTTATTTGTTACCAGCAAAAGTCAGCATGATTACGTGATGAAGGATGCATTTGACAAGCGAAATACGCACGAGTTGGGGTACCTGCCTTATCGCGATAAGAAAAGTATTTCCAATCAGGACGTTGTTTATTATCCTGTGATGGAGTGCCTGCATATGGACCCGCTTGATCCACTTGATCCATAGGGTGTTTATTGATGCTGTTTTATTGAATTATTTAAAATTAGAAAATGAAGAACATATTGATTTTATTTTTGATATCTGTGATATCATTCATGTTTAGGGGGGATATTCAAATGTCCCATATTTATTGATATTCGGATAAACAATCAAATTTCGATCGTTTGCCCCGTTTTTTATTTCCACTTAAATATCTGTCAATCAGGTATGTAAACCTGAATTGATCGCTGGCTATTGCGGTTCGATCTTTTAAATTTTTTCGGGGAATATTGAGTCAATAATTTTCCTTTCTGCATAAAACCGGAAATACTTTTTATCGTTCATAATCAACAAGGTGGTTATGAAGATATTCCAGTGTGCTCACAATTCGTAGAAGATCCTGGCGAATTCCATTAAGCTAATAGAAAGTTATTTAAAAGCACTAAATCAGGGAGTTGGATACGATGATAACAAAAAAAAACTGTCCTATGACGAATTCTCGAATTCTCCAGGAGAAATCTTATCATAGAAGAGTATTAGTTGCAAGGGTCTTTTTTTATTAGTGTTGCTATTACACTAATAAAAAAAGACTTAAATAAAAAAATGAACAGTAATGCGCTGAAAATTAAATTCAGAAATGACTGAAAAATTATGCGGTAATTCCACCTCCCGAGATTGCGATAATAAGGCCTGCCTTTTTACCGGCCTTATTATAGTCTGCCATTCTATTTATAACCTTTTCTTAAAACATCTTTACTAAAGCTACTTTTCCGATTGCAGTATAAAAAATGTTCGTAAAGTCTTTTTAATTTGTTATCGTCCCTAAAAATGCAGCCAAAACAAATCTGCTATTACTGAAAAAATAGCGGTTCGCGTGTGCGAAGAAATACCGTGTGCGGGGTTAAAGATTTCCGTATTACGGATAAAAGAAATTTGCTTTATTTTGGTTTTGAATTAGTCCATTTAAATAATTGGTGTGTTTTTTACAATTATTTTTTCTTTTTTTCTTGTTTGCAAAAAAAATAAATTTAACTTAGTGCAAGTAAAACCTAATAATAATACCTCTATATTATTAATATTTTATATTTATCAATTGATAAGTTAGCTATTCTTATTGAGAAATAGCTATGCAATAACTATTAAAAAGATATTTTTAAACTAATGATGAACCTGATCGACCCCAATAATACTGGTGACGTTTTGTTATTACAACAAATTGAAAGGGGTTGCAAGTCTTCATTTAATTTATTATTTGAAAAATATTGGGATAAGGCATATGCCGATGCCTACAGGCGGGTAAAAGACTCAGATCTGGCGAAAGATATTGTTCAGGAGATTTTTACACACATTTGGTTAAAAAGAGAAAGCCTTCATATTGACAACCTGCCTGCCTATTTAAATATTGCCGTTCGGAATAAAGTATTTAAATTAGTTGAGAAACAAAAACATATCCATCCTTTTTTTGATATTCTTGAGAGTATGCCTGCAACTAATTTGAAAGCAGACGACAATTTGCTTTGGAAAGAATTTCTTATTTCTTACGAAGCCCTTTTGAACACGCTTCCTCCGAAAAGACAAATTATTTTTCGCATGCACTTTCAGGAAGATTTACCTACTAAGGAAATTGCGTCACAACTGGGAATTACCAGAAAAACAGTTCAAAATCAGCTTGGAAAAGCTATTGAGAAATTAAAAATCTCATTATCACCTCTGCTCCCGCTAGTGATCATCCTATTATCATCAAGAGGTTGATTAATTGAACAAAAATAAATTTTCACCAGCGATGGGACTTTCTTCTATTTTTTGGTCATACCAATAACCAATCGTTTAAACCGTTTTAAATGGACAAGCAATATTTTCTCGAATTGTTGCATAAACACCTTAATGGTGAAGCAACAGATGTTGAGCAACAATTTTTAATAAAATATTACGAATTGTTCCGGGCTGAGCCAGACATTATTGCTTTATTGGGTGATGAGCAGAAAGAGACGTTAAAAAATGAGATTAAGGCTTCGGTATGGCAAAATATCGAAGAAGATGGCGAGCCCGGTAAAAAAACAATACGCATAAAACCCTGGTTCTTAAAATTGGCTGCAGCAGCTGTAATTATTGGTGTTTTCGCCACCGGATTTTTATTTTTACGTAACCACCCGGGTAACAAACCTACCCCCTTATATTCGGTACACAAGCAAAAACCAAATCTGTTTATTGTCCTTCCCGATGGCAGCAGGGTAATTCTTAGCTATGGCAGTAAACTTAGTTATGCTTCATCTTTTGCCGGTTTAGCTAAACGGGATGTATATCTTGAAGGCCAGGCCTTTTTTGATATCAAACATGATGATTTAAAACCTTTTATTGTGCATACCGGTAAATTGAAGACAACCGTATTGGGTACAGCATTTAATGTCAAAGCCCTTAAGGGTGATAAAACTATTACGGTAACTGTTACAAGGGGCAGGGTAAAAGTCAGTGATTGCAATAAAATCCTGGGTATAATTATTCCTAATCAGCAAATCGTCTATAATAAACAAAAATCCAACACAACTCAAAATATAATTGATGCCAAAATCTATACGGGTTGGACAGCACAAGATGATTTGCATTTTGAAGATGTGACGGTGGCTGAAGCGGCGAAAGTATTGGAAGAACGGTTTAAGGTTAAAATATTATTCAGTGATCAACTGGTTAAATCAAAATATTTCACATCAACTTTTGATAAGTCTGCAAGTCTTGAACAGGAGCTAAAAAGTATTTGCATCTTCAATGATGCTTTTTATAGTTATGATAAAGAAAAAGCAATTATAACTATTACCGGCAAAATCAACTAAATCTCAAATATATGACGAAAAATCACCCAATAATCCTAAATGGATTTTATTCCAAAGAAAGCCTGAATGGTTCCCCAACATAAAAAACCCCTCTGAGCTTTTTCATGATAGAAAAGATATTCAGAGGGTTGCTTTGCTATCCGACTGCAATCGATTGCCAAAGCATTGTGTTTTAAATTTTAACATTCAATCAAAGACATTAATCACTTAAAACGAATTAAAATTATGAATTTTTCTCTAGTTTTTGCAGATCTGCGGCATTTTTTAAAATTTCCGCTCAGGTTTCATCTGCTGACCGACCCCAATATTAAACAGTTTATGAGAATCGGGATAGTTTCATTGTTTGTATTAGTTACCTCAATTCCGGTATTTTCAGCAACGCCGGCAAAAAGCCAGGCTATTGACCAGGTAGAAGTTAACATCTCACTTAAAAATGAATCGCTTGTCAAAGCTTTTCGAAAAATTGAAGCGCAAAGTCCGTTTCATTTTATGTATCGCAACGAGGACGTGAAATATGTACAAAATTTAGAAATTTCGGCTAAAAATCAATCAGTTGCGGCATTTC
>JARLHA010000004.1 GCA_031292485.1 Mucilaginibacter sp. | reverse complement strand
ACGGCATATGGCAATTGAGCTCTAATTCCGTTCCAAATGCAAGTGGTGCGATCATCATTACAGGCGGATCAATTCAACTCCCCGCCATCTGGCAATACATCGCCTTTGCAGGCATATTTTTAGCGGTCGCGGCAAAATCGGCACAGTTCCCGCTGCATACCTGGCTGCCGGATGCTATGGAGGGGCCAACATCTGTGTCGGCACTTATCCACGCGGCAACCATGGTGGCTGCGGGCGTGTTTTTATTGGGCAGGGTTTATCCCTTATTTAACGATACGGAATTAACCATATTGGCAATCGTGGGCTGCTTTACCACTTTTATGGCGTCAACTATTGCCCTTACCCAAAACGACCTGAAACGTATCCTTGCCTATTCTACCATCTCGCAATTAGGGTATATGGTAATGGCGATGGGCATCGGGGCTTATGCATCCTCCCTGTTTCACCTGGTAACACATGCATTTTTTAAATGCCTGTTGTTTTTGGTAGCCGGGATCGTTATTCACCAGATGGGGCATATCCGCGATGATAATAACCTCGACATCGACCCGCAAAATATCCAAAACATGGGCGGCTTGCGCAAAAAACTGCCGCTTACCTTTATCGCCGCCTTAATTGGCGGGGTGGCATTGGTGGGTCTCCCTTTTACCTCCGGCTTTTTATCCAAAGATGGCATCCTGGTACAGGCTTTTGAATGGAGCAATGGCAAGAGCGCTTTCTTTAAGATTATCCCTGTTTTAGCTTTGCTTACCACCTGGCTCACCGCGTTTTATGTAGCAAGGCTGATTGCAAAAGTGTTTTTTGGCGAATTAAGGGTTTTGCAAATAAAGTCGGAAATGAAAATTCACATCAGCGATGGGGCCTGGCAGTATAAGCTCCCGCTAATTTTATTGTCAATATGCTGTTTCTTTCCGTTTTTCTCGTCGAATCCACTATCTGCCCAACATAGCTGGCTTACAGGCGGATTAACTGCTGTAGCGGGGCACGAAATTGCAAGTTTATACGAAATATGGGTCCCTGTTTTTGTTAACGTGCTTAGTTTGCTGGTGATCTGGTTCGCTTACGCTATTTATATAGGCACAAGAGTAAACCCATTCGCACAAAATGGCGCTATCTTCAACTTATCCTTTAAGGAATGGTATTTTGACGACATCTACCAAAAAGCCATTGTAAAACCAATCTTAAACACCAGCCTGGTTACTTTTTGGTTCGACAGAAGGGTAATTGACGGATTTATTGTCCTTTTTGCAAAATTGAGTGTGGCATTGTCCAAATTAGCCGCCTGGACAGACCGTAATATTGTTGATGGTTTTTTAAATTTGCTGGTTAAAGCGGTACGGACTATCGGCAATTTTGCACGCAGGTTCCAGGGGGGTAAAGTGCAGTATTACCTGTTTAGCATGCTGGCGGTTATTTTGGCAATATTTATTTTGAAAACGTTGTTTTAGGAGTGGAGATGTTACATCAGAAAAAATTACTTAAATTAAATAGTGGTTTTTAAACACAGAGAACGCTAAGAAGGCACAAAGAACACAGAGAATTAATGAATTTATATATAAAAATTTTAAACTTTTAAAACTCAGCGAACTCTGTGCCTTCTTTGTTTCTCTGCGTTAAAATCTAAATATGATAGGTATATAAGGGAGATTAGTTTATAAATAGTTAATTAATTAAAATTTAAATGATATGAATGTTTTTTACCTTAAATACATCGACCAATCTCTAATCTCCAGTCTCTAATCACTAACAATGAACATCCTCACCCTCCTCATATTTATTCCTATTTTGTTTGGTGTTGTCATCGCGGTAATGCCATCCAAATGGCGGGCGGGCTTTAAGTACATTACTTTGCTGGCTACGCTTGTGCAATTGGGCATGAGTATATTTATTTATTGCCACTTTAAAACCGGCGCGGCATTCGGAGGGATTAACCACGAGGCACAGTTCCAGTTTATGCAAAAACTGCACTGGATCAACCTTGATCTTGGTCCGGCCGGAAAGATGCAGATTGATTATTTTGTAGGGATCGACGGTCTTTCTATCGCATTGCTGGTGATGACCTCCTTTGTATTGGTGATTGCGGCGCTTGCTTCCTGGGAGATCAAAAGTAATTTAAAGGGCTATTTTATCCTGTTCCTGATCCTGGATATGGCGGTAACGGGTGTATTTTGTTCGCTTGATTTCTTCCTGTTCTATATTTTTTACGAATTGATGCTGTTGCCCCTTTACTTCCTCATTGGGATGTGGGGCGGCGCAAGGCGCGAATTTGCAGCTATAAAATTCTTCCTGTATACCCTGTTCGGTTCCGTATTTATGCTGCTGATTATGGTTGGTCTTTATCTTTCGGTTAAAGATCCTGCGACAGGAAATCATACCTTTAACATGATCCAGATGATGAACCCTGCTAATTTTGAGCAGGGGTCAGTTTTCGGTATCATGAGCCATCAGACCATTTTTGGATTTTCGGCACGGGGGGTAGGTTTCCTGGTATTGTTCGTGGCATTTGCCATTAAAGTTCCTGTGGTACCATTACACACCTGGCTGCCCGACGCGCACGTAGAGGCCCCCACACCTGTTTCTATTATCCTGGCAGGTATCCTGTTGAAAGTTGGCGGATACGGCATTATAAGAGTTTGTATAGGCATCTTTCCCGAAGTGGCCGCCGCCCATGCTTTCTGGCTGGGGCTATTGGGCGTAGTTTCTATTATTTACGGTGCGTTAAACGCCCTCGCTCAAAAGGACTTGAAACGAATGATCGCTTATTCATCCGTATCGCACATGGGTTTTGTATTGTTGGGTATTGCATCGTTAACCGCCGAAGGTTTAAGCGGCGCGGTAATGCAAATGGTTAGTCACGGTTTTTTATCTACTATGCTGTTCTTCCTTGCCGGCGTAATCTATAACCGGGTACACGACAGAGGCATCAACCATTTCCGGGGCCTGGCGTCTATTATGCCAAGATATACGGCTTATGTAACCATCGCTTTTTTTGCTTCTCTCGGCCTACCTGGTTTCTCTGCATTTATCGGCGAGGCATTTTCATTGGTAGGGGCCTTTAAATCAAACTCCGTTAATGGCGAACTTCCCTACTGGATGGCCGCATGCGCTTCGTTGGGGATACTGTTAGGTGCCTCTTATTTTTTATGGACGCTCCAGCGGATGTTCTTCGGCAAAGTAAACCTGAAAGGCGGCGCGTCATGGCAAACTGCTTTAATGGACCTTAATCCTCGTGAAAGAATAGCCCTGTTTCCGTTAACGCTGATGGTATTGGCATTAGGATTAATGCCCTCGCTGGTTTTCGGGAAAATAAACGATTCGGTATTGGCTTTTGTGCATTTCTTGCAGTTGAAATAAATATGAGTGTTCCGTGAAAAGCTGGACTTCAACGGATTTACGAGCCATTTTATTTAAAATAAAAATTTGTTTTTATAAAAAAATTATTATATTTGTAATAACACTGCCCAAAGGGTATAATGTACTGGCATCGCAAAGCCTTACTTGCGCTCAGCACCGACCGGGTGCTGTTTCTTTTTTAACAAGTTCCGTTACCATCCCTGTAATCTGTATAACGCTCATAATATTTAAGTTTTTCATCTGGATCAACACAAAATGCGGTTACGATCTGCACATTCGCGCCGATATCTTTTAATACGACCATGAAGTTTTTGTTGAAGTACCAAAAATGCTCTTTACACACGCCTTTATCATCTAACCACTTATAATAATAAATGTCCTTGCATGGGTGGCTAAGCAAAATTGTTTTTATCCAATGTACCCGGTTTGCCCTATCACATATATAAATTCTGCCGTCTGAACTGGCGTACTCTCTGCTAATAATATGTACAAATGACTCACAATATTTCGAGTACTGTTTGATACGAGACTTTTGGGTATATATCTTAACGAGTTTGCCATTAACTTCAAAAGGGCTGTTGATAAAATCTTCGGTAAATTTCATATAAATCAGATCCAATTGCTCTTCATCAAATGATGCGCTTAATTCATCCTCGTGAATTAAAACGGTCAGCCTGTCCAAACTCATAAAGTTCTCTGTTTTGGCTGGTGGTCGATAATAATGAACTTGGTTTCCCACAGTTCAGTACCCTCATATAAAGAATAGCCTGATTTGGATTCAAAATACTCCAGGAATTCATTTTTCGCCGCATTGTCCGGCACTTCGTTAATAACCTTTCGTGCGCTATAAGCAATTGCCCCAACAAAAAAATCAGCCATCTCAAAAAAGACATTATGGTGTGAATGCAAATGTTGCAGCCGAATAAATGGAAAATCATCGGAATAAGTTTCCAAAAGAGACTCCTGTATCTTGTTTAAACGGTCTTTGCCGCGGCTGTTAATAATGTCGAGGTATACCCTATACTTTTCCTCGGAAGGGCTGGTTCGCAGGAGGAATTCGATCATTTTATAATAAAAATTCTCATGAGAACCTTTGCTCAAGTCCATTTCGCCTAATCGATCCTTATACTTAACAAGAATACACTTAAATTGCAAGGGTGTTGCGAAAAAATAGTCAACGAGTGATTTGTATAGAGGTAGTCGACTGCGGGAAAATTTTGACCATTTGATCTCGGCAAATTGTTTATGGTCGGATTTTAGTTTAGTAATACCTTCCTTCAAAATTTCGTATTTTGATTCATCGACTTTAATGAATCCTATACACATAATAGAAGAATTGTCACTTTCCAGATGGCAGCTTTCGTCAATAAAGATATTGTTAGTCATAAGCGAAGTTAATATTAAAAATAAAAAAGGATTAATCAATATTATTGTCGAATTTATAGAGCCAAATCAATCGATTTTAAATTAAATAAATATTTGTGTCCCTTATGGAATAACACAAAAACATGCATCCTGTAAATGATCGTCGCCAACAGGCGGCTAAACCAACAGGAATTATTTATTTAACAAAAAAAGCATGTTTAAAAAATTACTAATGGCCGTATTGCTGGTGATAACCGGTATGGCCGCAAATGCCGAAGACGGACAAAAGGTTGTATCAAAAGTTCAAAAAGTTACGGTGTTTTTAAACGGGGCCCAGGTAACACGTACAGCTATGGTGACGATAAACCCAGGTACAACCGACCTGGTATTCAGTGATATTTCGCCCGAAGTGGATGCCCAGAGCTTGCAGGTGCATGCCGATGGGGCATTTACCATCCTTTCCGTTAGGCACGAGCTAAATTATTTAAGTGGCCAGTTTAAAAGCAAGCAAGTGCAAGACCTTGAGGCTATGCAAAAGGAATTGCAAGATAAAATAAACCTTCAAAACAATTTATTATCTATTTATCAAACCGAAGAAGGTACTTTGATGAGAAACCAATTTGTAAAAGCTGAAAATCAAACCCTTGACGTTTTAAAGTTAAAGGAAGCGCTTGACTTTCAAACCCAAAGGCTGACCTCCATCAGGGAAAAAGAACTGGCTATTAATAACCAAATCGCTGAGTTAAATAATCAAATCCAAAAATATTACAGCCAGATCAATGAGATCAATGAGAGGCAAAGCGCAACTACCAGTAATATCATCGTAACAGTATCTTCAAAAACGGCTTTACAAGCGCCGTTTTCATTAAGCTATATCATTCGTTCCGCCGGTTGGTATCCAAGTTACGATATTCGGGCTAAGAATGTTAAAAGCCCCCTAAATATATCCTACAACGCGAATGTGTCGCAAAAAAGCGGCGAAGAATGGAAAAATGTAAGGCTCAGCCTGTCTACCGGAAATTTAACCACAAGCAGCAATAAGCCTGAATTATACCCTTTTTATCTTAATTTTCCTTCAAAAGTAGTAGCTGGTGGCTCAGGCAGCGGTAGCCTGGCCGAAGTAGTCGTGACCAGACCGACGGCTTATCAGGTTGACAAAAAAGAAGGTACGCTACCGGTTGAGGTAACCCGGGAAGAGCGGCAAACTAATTTTGAATTTACCATTGAAAACCCATATACTGTTCAAACTGATGGCAAAGTTTGTATGGTAGAAATAAACCAGGTTGAAGTAAAAGCAACATTTCAATATTATGTTGCACCTAAAATAAATACTGATGTATTTTTAACAGCAAAGGTAACGGACTGGAATAAGTATAATTTTCTATCCGGGCGTGCCAATTTGTTTTTTGAGGGGACATACATCGGCGTTTCACACATCAACACCCAGGCAGTAAACGACACTTTAAATTTATCACTCGGCGTTGACAAAGGCATCATCGTGAAAAGAATATTACAAAAGGATCTTTCTGAAAAACAAACGTTCGGCTCAAATAGAAAAGAAACGCGCGATTGGCGGATCGAGGTAAAAAACCGTAAGAACCAGCCTGTAAACCTTATTGTGGAGGACCAGGTGCCTGTTTCGCAAAATTCATCCATCGATGTGGAGGTGCAGGAAACAAGCGGTGCAAAACCAGATGCATTAACAGGCAAGGTTGTTTGGAATTTCCTGCTAAATTCGCAGGATGAAAAAAAGGTGCAGTTAAAGTACCTGGTTAAATACCCCAAAAACCAATCAGTAATTGTTGAATAAATAAAATGCACGATCTGTTACCTACTTTACCGGGCGCCCTTGATGATGTGATAAGCAGCTTCCCTTACTTTATGCCGGAGTTTTACCTGGCCTTATTGTTCATCCTGGTATTGGTAACCGATTTGTTATTTGGCAAAAATTCCGGAAAACTGTGCAGGATAATTGCCTGCGCGGGCATTTTGCTGGTGGTCCACAAAGATTACCAGCAAAATGAACTTTTACTGGCAACAGCACTGGCAAACGGGCATTTCTTTTTTACAGATATGCTGCTACTTACCCACACGGCCATCAGTTTTAAGCTGGTGATAGACGCGCTGGCTTTTATCCTGCTGCTTTATTTCGAATGGGATCATAAGCTAAATGCACACCCCAAGGGATTATCCGATCTGTATTCCATTATGATAGGTGCTATATTCAGTCTCCACATCATGACGATGGCTGCAAACCTGCTTTCTGTTTATCTTTCTATTGAAATGGTTTCCGTCGCTTCGTATTTGATGGTGGCCTACCGTGGCGAAAACGTGCTGAGTACAGAATCCGGCCTAAAATATGTGCTTTTTGGCGCGGCCTCATCGGCCATCATGTTATATGGTATCTCACTTTTATATGCTTTGGGTGGTTCACTAAGCTTATATACCGGCGATTTAATTATGGGGCTTTCCCATGCTAACACGGCGGCCGTAACTGTGGTGCTGATATTGATATTGGCAGGCATTGGGTTTAAGCTATCATTTGTGCCGATGCATTTTTGGGTGCCCGATGTTTATGAGGGCGCCTCAACACCTGTAACCGCATGGTTATCTACCTTACCCAAAATTGCCGGCTTTGCTTTGCTGGTTAATTTTTTACGCCCATTTATTTATTACCAGGGCTGGTCGGCCTTTGATTTTAGGTTTTACCTGGCCATCATCAGCATCATTACCATGATAGCGGGCAACTTTGCGGCGGTGATGCAAAGGAATGTAAAACGCATGCTGGCGTACTCCAGCATCGGGCATACGGGTTTTGCTTTAATGGTAATTATTGTTTACAACGATACCGCTTTTTCGGCATTGATCTATTATCTGGCTGTGTATGGGATGGCTAATATAGGAGCCCTGGCCCTTGCCACGTATTTTGCCAATGCAACGGGCGCCGAAAATAATGAAGGCTACAAGGGCCTTGGTCTTAAGCTACCGGCTGCTTCTGTTTGTTTTGTAATTGTGCTGGTGTCATTAACAGGCCTGCCAATTTCAGCAGGATTTAACGGGAAGTTGCTTGTGTTTTCGGCAGTGTATAACTTTTACCAGTTGAATCATAATCCCCTGTTGCTTGCATTAATGATCACCGGGGCGATTACAACGGTGCTTGCATTATTTTACTACATCAAAATTCCGCGCAATTTATTCCTGAAAAGGACAGAAAACGTGGTAGATATTTCAAAAACTTCCGTCAATATCATTATTCTGTCTATAATTATATGTTTTTTGATAGTTTTATTAGGGCTTCGCCCTGATTTATTAATAAATCATATTTAAAATCATTCTTTTTTAACGATAATTTAAATTTTTATTCGTTTTTATATAATTTATATCCTAATTTGGGCCGTTTTTTATTCGGATATAAATTATGATAAAACGTTACTTCCCCTTTTTTCTGATCTTACAGATTTTAATCTTAACATTCTTTTTTCCATCTGTTGACATTCCAAAAACCCCGAATCCTAATTTCAATTCGGGGGATATAGCATGGATGCTTACGTCAACCGCTTTAGTTTTGATCATGACGCCGGGGCTTGCCTTTTTTTATGGTGGGATGGTGAACAAAAAGAACGTCATCTCTACCATGTTGCAAAGTATTGTTTGTATGGTCATCATTACGGTAATGTGGGGCATATTTGGTTTCAGCCTGGCTTTTGGCGATAGCTTTCATGGCATCATCGGCAATCCATCCACTTATTTTATGATGAAGGGCATGCTTGGTAACGCGACGTGGAAACTGGCGCCTACCATCCCAATATTACTTTTTGCCATGTACCAGTTAAAATTCGCCATTATTACGCCTGCCTTAATTACCGGCGCTTTTGCTGAGCGGATCCGTTTTAACTCGTATATCATCTTCCTTGTACTATTCTCCATTTTTATATTTTCGCCGCTGGCACATTGTACCTGGCACCCCGATGGCATTTTAAACAAACTGGGTGTGCTTGACTTTGCAGGGGGCACGGTGGTGCACATGTCAGCCGGATGGGCGGCATTGGCTTCTGCTTTGTACTTAAAACGCCGAAATGAGCCTAACCATGCACCCGCCCGCATTACCTATGTAATGATTGGTACCGGTTTATTATGGTTTGGCTGGTTTGGCTTTAACGCGGGTTCGGCATTTGGGGCTAATCACCTTGCGGTAAACGCGTTGGCCACAAGTACAACAGCATCGGCGGCAGCAGGTTTAACCTGGATATTTTTTGATATGCTGCTGGGAAAAAAACCGTCGGCAATGGGTACCTGTATTGGCGCGGTAGTGGGCCTTGTGGCCATTACGCCGGCTGCGGGCTATGTATCTGTTCCCCATTCACTGGCCATTGGTATTATCTCCGCAGTGGTAAGTAACCTGGTAGTTGAATGGCGTACACGCACATCAATTGATGATACTTTGGACGTATTTCCCTGCCACGGCGTTGGCGGTATGGTAGGTATGCTGCTTACCGGGGTTTTTGCCAACCAGGCGGTTAATGCAGGCAATACTACAGGTAACGGCTTATTCTTTGGACAAACCCACTTATTTTTTGTACAATGCATCGCACTGGTAGCGGTTTCCATATTTTCATTTTTCGGTTCATTGCTTTTGTTAAAAATTACCGATATGATCTCGCCGCTGCGTGTATCGCCTGAAGAAGAACTGATCGGGCTCGACATCAGTCAGCACGGCGAGAAACTTTAATTTGCAATCAATCAACCAAACTAACCTATATTATGCAAAGCCTGCTTCCATCCCGGAGGCGGGCTTTGATTTTTTATCCGAACTACCAGGCGTTAAACGTTACCATCACCGGGACGTGATCGCTGTATTTGGTCCAATAGCTATGTTCGCCAACCTCAACTGATTGCAACCCTTTTGCAATGTCACCAGAAACAAAGCAATAATCAATGTGGTAGGGCTTATTTTGATGCTTGTAAAGATGGAAGGTGGGGTGTTGCTCCTTCCCTTGTATTTGATGGTGATGCAGGTGATAGGCGCTATAAATACCTTTTTCTTCCAGGTATTTTACAACATTGGTGTGGTTACCGGGTCGGTGTTTCCTATCCCAAATAGTATTGCTGTTAAAATCTCCGGCCAGCACTGTTCTCTCCGGAGAGATCAGTTTATCGTAGTAGTGAATGGCCTTCCAGACCTGTTCGATATATTGCCCGTCAGGATCGTTAGGGTTATTAGCCCAAATAGCAAGTAAGTTAAAATCAAATTCGCCGCCTGACACCGAGATGGGAACGATCATTTGCAGGTCTGGATTGTGCCCATCCAGCGGTGTAAGTTTTAAATTGTTATAGGCTAATACAGCCAGCCCCTTATGCCTATTTTTGCCAAACCACAATATATCTGAAGGTTGTAAGATGTCCGGGCCAAATAAGAGCTTTTCGATGCACTCGCATTCCGGTACTATCAAAATATCAGGGTGGTAAGCCAGGATTGCATAAGCCTTTTTACGGAATGCCATGTTGCAGTTCCAGGTGATGATTTTCATGGTAGTGACGCCCTAATCCGGCTTTATGATTTTAAGCAAGTTTTTTGGATCTTGCCGATTATCCCAAAATGCGGTGATAATTAATTTGTCATCAGTCAGCTTGTATAGGATGCTGAAATGCCCCATAGCGGAAGTTCTCGTTTCGGGATACATTGTAGTTTTGTAACTTTCTGGATGTTTTAAAATGACTTTAATTCTTGCTGCTGTTAGTTTAATTAATTTTTTCGTGTAGGCAGTTGATCCGTTTCTGGCCGTCCATTAGTTTAAAATTTCACGTCGTTGCCTGGCTGCTGTTTCTGTCCAAACTATTTTCCTTGCAACCATTCTAAGTCATTATTGTCTAACTCTTCCTGTGATATCAGTTTGCCTGTTTCAATATCTTTATCGCTCAATTGTAACATTAAAATTTGTTCTCCCGTAAGCTTAACGGTCTCATTATCAATCGTACTGTTTTCAACCAATTTGTTTAAAGCTAGCAAGTACTCTTTATTTGAGATAGTAAGTAATTTATCTATTAAGTTATTTCTCAGTGTGTCAACAGTTGCCATTACATCAAATTTTACATAAATATCGTGATTCCCGGACAGAAAATAAAACTAACGCAGTTTTTCTTTTAACTGGCAGTTTAATGCCGCCCAAAAAACTTTAAATTCTGCTTTTTAAAACGCATACTTTTTTCGTAAAAATAAGCTTCTATTCATTAAACCGCGAAGATTTATATCATCGCTGATGATCTTTTTAAAACTAAAATCACAAAACCAAAATTTATTTTAGTCCAAAAAGTAACTTTAAACAATTTAAAGTTACTTTTTTGTCAATCGGTTCAAAAACTGCCTAAATTTTGTTTTTGAGCCGTTTTTAAGTAAATTTGAACAAATCAAACCGCTATGTATAACCTGCAAGTTTCTCCCACAGATGTTCAGGCTTCATTAAGGAAGCATGTTTTAGCCGATGGCTTCGATCTTACTTTTGATATGGAAAAAAGTAAGGGCGTTTACATCTACGATTCAAAACATGACCGTACCCTGCTCGACTTTTTTACCTGCTTCGCATCCGTGCCTTTGGGTTACAATCACCCTAAAATGATCAATGACGAAGCGTTTAAAAAGGACCTGATGCTGGCAGCTTTGACCAACCCCTCCAACTCGGATATCTACACCACGCAATATGCGGAGTTTGTAGAGACTTTTGACAGAATAGGCATCCCTGAATACCTTCCGCATGCTTTCTTTATTGCAGGTGGTTCGCTGGCTATTGAGAATGCCCTTAAGGTTGCCATGGACTGGAAAGTACAAAAGAATTTTGCAAAAGGCTATACCCGTGAGATTGGTTTTAAAGCGATCCACTTTGAAAATGCATTTCATGGCCGCTCGGGTTATACCTTAAGCTTAACCAATACACAGCCCGTTAAAACCAAATGGTTTGCCAAGTTTGATTGGCCGCGGGTTTCGTTGCCGCAAATAAATTTCCCTTACACAGATGCTAACCATGAAGATCTGTTAAGAAGGGAAGAATTATCCATTGCCCAGGTAAAAATGGCCTTTGAAGAAAATAAGGATGATGTTTGCGCCATTATTATTGAGCCTGTACAGTCAGAAGGGGGCGACAACCATGTGCGGAAAGAGTTTTTAGAAGCGCTGAAGGCCCTGGCCGATGAAAACGAAGCTATGCTGATATATGATGAAGTGCAAACCGGTGTTGGCCTGAGTGGCAAATTCTGGTGCCACGAGCATTTTGGCGAAAAAGCACGACCTGATATACTGGCCTTTGGAAAAAAAATGCAGGTGTGCGGTATATTGGCCGGTAAAAAGGTTGATGAGGTTGAACATAATGTATTTAACGTCTCTTCGCGCATCAACTCAACATGGGGTGGTAGCCTGGTTGACATGGTAAGGTCGGCTAAAATAATGGAAATTATTGAAGAGGATAATTTATGCGGCAATGCTGCCAGATCAGGCGAATATCTTCAAAACCAATTGTCTGCCATAGCTGAAAGGCTCCCCGTTATCAGCAATGTTAGAGGGAGGGGCCTGCTCACGGCTTTTGATTTTCCTGATAAAAATACAAGGGATACTTTTATCAAACTCGGCCTTGACCAAAACGTGATGTTTTTAGGCTGCGGCGACCGTACCATCCGTTTCAGGCCGGCGCTTATTATGGATACAAAACATATTGACGAAGGGCTCACAATACTCGAAAATATTTCTGCTAAGTTATAATAATGTAAAACTTTCGCTACAAAAGGTTGTTTTATAAGCAAATCATCATTTTTTTCCGATAATTAGCTTTCCAAAAAGCTTTAAGAGATTTTTAGATGATTAATTGAAAATATTTGTTTCGTTTTAAATAAGAAAAGCAATATTTTTAATTATTAGTCGTATTAAATTAAGGCAAAAAAAATATGTAGTTATAAGTTATTATTTACTATGAGCAAGCACATCGAAAAATTAAAAAAACAACTGATGGAAATTTCCGAAGTTGTAAACTCCTTCAAATCAGAAGCTGTACAGGTAAAGGTTGTTGACAGGCTATTGGATGCAATGCTTGAGTTAGAGAAGACGGACGGTGAGGCTGGTGAAGTTTTTATTAAGCGGGGTTATAAGCCAAGGAACGGCGAAGACGGGGCTTATTCATTTGGCAGGGGCCCCAAAAAGCCGGGTGCCACAAAAATATTAAATCAGTTGTTGTCAACTGATTTTTTTGATACCGCAAGATCAATATCCTCGATAGCAAATTATTGTAAAGATAACTTCGACTCTGATTTCAAAACCTCCGAATTGTCGGGTATTCTTTTAAAGCTTGCCAATGAAAATAAATTGAGGAGAGAAAGAAGCAATGAAAACAACCGCTTCGAGTATGTAAGGTTTTAGTCCGGAAGTCCATTCTTCGATTTCTATGTTTAATTTAGAGCGAATATATGACAGACCCTTCAGGTTTTATTTTCGTTTTGCCTGTTTTTCGGACTTTACTTACTTCCGGACTTTTCAGACTACCTCAAATCAAACAAACTATCAACTCCGAAAATTTTCTTTGATGTAAAGCCTTCCGCGTATTTTACCCCGATACTTTTGCCGTATTCGCGGGCGCGGGCTTCTACTATCTGGATAAAATCAGGCGACGAAATATAGGTTTCAGGTTCTTCCTCCCAGGCCGGATTAAAAAATTGCGACCCGAATGCCATTACGCTCTCAATTTTCTTGTCCCAATAGGCGGTAATGTCTATCACAAAATCCGGGTGTATGTAACGATCCTGTATAAAATGGAAAAGTTGCTTTGGGCGCCATTCCTGCTGTGGCTGGCCATCAAAATATGTTTCAACTTTCCGGAGGCCAGCTAAAAATGCCGATGTTTCTACCAGTTCGCTTGCCCTTCCATGATCCGGATGCCTGTCATGATAAGCATTGGTAATGATGATGCCGGGTTGGTATTTCCTGATAACTTCAATTACTTTTAACTGGTATTCCCGCGTATTCTCAAAAAAGCCGTCGGGGAGCCCTAAATTTTCGCGCACTGTTAAACCCAGGATCTTTGCAGATGCGTTAGATTCCTTATCTCTTATTTCCGCCGATCCCCGTGTCCCCAATTCGCCCCTGGTTAAATCAGCAATACCAACTTTTTTACCTTCGGCTATATGTTTTAAAATAGTGCCTGCACAACCAAGCTCTGCGTCGTCAGGGTGTACAGGTAATACCAGTATATCCAGTTTTATCATAAAATCTTGTTATTAGTCGCCTTTTAATAAGCGGGTGATCCGTTTCCTGATCTTTGAGGAAGTTGGCTTTGTGAACGGGAAATAAAAATCGGAAATGACGCCGGTTCTGCTGATTAAAAATTTATGGAAATTCCACCTCGGTACAGAATTGAGTTTGCCGTTTGCTTTCTTGTCAGAGAAAAATTTATACAGGGGGTGTGCGTAAGGCCCGCGAACCCTGATCTTTTCAAAAACAGGGTAATTAACACGCTGTATCTCGCAAAAAGATGCTAATTCCTTGCCTTCAAGTGGTTCCTGGCCGCCAAAATCGTTGGATGGGAAGGCAAGTATTTCAAAATCCTCGCCACTGAATACGTCTTTCAGGTCTGCCAGTTCTTTTAGCTGGGGGGTAAAACCACATTGAGAAGCAGTATTTACAATTAAAAGAACTTTGTTTTTATATTCAGCCAGGCTGACTTCCTCACCGTTTAACTTTTGAACATTAAACTGGTAAATGCTGTTATCAATCATTATTAATCGTTAGAAGAACTGTATCCTGCCTGCAGCAAAATAGCTTCAATATCCCTTTGTTCGTCGGGGTTGTAGGTTTCTTTCAGGTCGTGGCCAAACAGCCTTGCTACCGATTGGTAAACAAAAGCCTTAAAGCCACCTTTCATATCCTTTACCATAGCATAACTGGTGTTGCCAGTTTCGCGGTCAATCAGTTTAATTAATATTTCTCCCTGACTAATTGTCAGGTCTTTGATTTGTTTGTTAAACAGGTCTTTGATTTCTTTTTCGCATCCGTCAATTAATTTTTTTTGATCGTGTTTGTCAGCGGTCACTGCCAGGTCACGTTGCAATTTGCGGTACCGCTGCCCTGCAAAACGGGCATAGGGCAACACTTTCATTACATTATATCTTAAACGGCGGTAATTATCCAGATCAGCCTGGCTCCTGAAAATGCGGGTATCAACAATTTTTACATCCTCCAGCACTATCCATGGCAACAGCTTACCACTGTCAACCGTCAGGTAAGTTTTGATGGTATCATTTTTGCCTAAAATTAAAGGTGCAGGTTTATCTCCAGGCTTAGCAGGCTGGGCTCTTAAAGTTCCCAATGCGGAACAAAACAAAAGCAAAAGACCAATAAATTTCATAATTTTACGTAATACAAAATTAAAGCAATTATTTTGGTATTTGATAATAACCTGCAATTATAATTTTTATTGCAAGTTAATGATATTTATTATAAAGCTCCGGAAATGAAAGAATTGGTGATTGATTTGGAAACCGAGAAGAACGAGATATTAAAAAGATATGGTGCTTTGCTGCGCGCGTGTAAGTCTACTTTGCAAAAAGGCGACAAACGCATGATCCGAAAAGCATTTGATATGGCCCTTGAGAGCCATAAAGATATGCGCCGCAAATCAGGCGAACCTTATATATATCATCCTATAGCGGTAGCACAAATTGCCGCCGAAGAAATCGGCCTTGGCACAACATCAATTGTTTGCGCTTTGTTGCATGATGTGGTGGAAGATACCAATATGACCCTTGATGATATAGAAAGGGAGTTTGGTAAAAAGGTGGCCATGATCATTGACGGGCTAACCAAGATCTCCGGGGTTTTTGATACCAACAGTTCATTACAGGCCGAGAACTTCCGTAAAATGTTGTTGACCCTTGCTGACGACGTAAGGGTAATATTGATAAAACTGGCCGATCGCCTGCATAATATGCGCACGATGGAGTTTATGCCGCGGGATAAGCAGCTTAAACTATCGTCAGAAACAGTTTATTTATATGCGCCGCTGGCCCACCGCCTCGGGCTATATGCTATTAAATCGGAGCTGGAAGATCTTTCCATGAAATACATGGAACGGGAGACCTATCAGTTCATTAAAAATAAACTTAACGAAAAGAAGGCCGAGCGCGAGAAATTTATCAGGGATTTTATCGACCCGGTAAAAAAAGTGCTATCGGGCCAGGGTTTGGAGGCCGATATTTTCGGAAGGCCGAAATCTATCCATTCCATCTGGAATAAGATGAAGAAGAAGTCTATCCCTTTTGAAGAGGTTTATGATCTTTTTGCGATCAGGATCATATTGGACAGCACGCCCGAACATGAAAAGGCGGATTGCTGGAAAGCCTATTCCATCGTTACTGATCTGTACAGGCCAAATCCCGACAGGCTGCGCGACTGGATCTCGTCGCCCAAGGCAAATGGTTACGAATCTTTGCATACCACGGTTATGGGCCCGCGCGGACAATGGGTAGAGGTGCAGATCCGGACAAAAAGGATGAATGAGATTGCTGAAAAGGGCTTTGCTGCGCATTGGAAATATAAAGAATCATCAACCGACAGCGGCCTTGACCAATGGGTGCAAAAGGTAAGGGAAATGCTGAAAAATCCGGATTCAAACGCCCTTGATTTTCTGGATGATTTCAAGATGAACCTATTCTCCGACGAGATATTCATCTTTACGCCTAAAGGTGCACTCATCCAGCTGCCCTTAAATGCTACCGCGCTGGATTTTGCTTTTGAGATACATACCGATGTAGGCGCAAGCTGTATCGGGGCCAAGGTTAATCACAAACTTGTTCCGCTAAACCATAAACTCCAAAACGGCGACCAGGTAGAGATTATCACCTCAAGCAAACAAACGCCCAAAGAAGATTGGCTGAATATTGTGGTGACCGCCAAAGCCAAGGCTAAAATCAAATCGGCGCTCAAAGAAGAGAAACGCAAGATTGCCGAAGACGGTAAGGAAATACTGGAGCGTAAGATGAAATCGCTGAAGATTACTTACAATTCAGAGAATATCCATAAGCTGAGCTATTATTTTAAGCTGCAATCCACCCAGGATCTTTTTTACAATGTTGCCACCGGGATAATTGATATGAAGGACCTGAAGGAATACCAGGCTTCAGAAAAAGTAATAGAAAATAAACCGCAGGACAAAATTGAACAGGAACAGGTACAAAGCCTGATGCGGAATTTAAAAGCCAAAGACAGCGATATGCTGTTAATTGGCGAGGATATGCAGAAAATCGACTATAAACTGGCCAATTGCTGCAATCCCATCCCGGGTGATGATGTTTTTGGTTTTGTAACAGTAAGCGATGGCATAAAAATACACCGAACCAATTGCCCGAATGCCGCCAAGCTGATGGCCAATTATGGCTACCGAATTGTAAAAGCCAGGTGGACCAACCAGCAGGAGCTGGCGTTTTTAACCGGACTGCGCATTACCGGCATTGATGATGTGGGCCTGATCAATAAGATTACTACCGTAATTTCAAACGACTTTAAGGTGAATATGCGGTCCATTACCGTTGATAGCGACAATGGTATTTTCGAGGGCTCCATTATGGTGTATGTAAACGATACCGAGCACCTGGATAACCTGATCAAAAAATTAAAAACAGTAAAAGGCGTAACTGGTGTAAACCGTTTTGATTCGATGATAGAGAAGGTGTCCTGACCAGTTGGCAATTTATAGTTCGCAGTTTGCTGATTTTTTAACTGCAAACTGAGTACTGCAAACTGCAAACTAAATTCATAACTTTGCCCTTTATAATAAGATCATGTCCCAACTGGAAACCATAGCTATGGTTAAAAAGATTTTCGAGGCCTACCTCGAAAATAAAAACCTCAGGAAAACCCCCGAGCGTTTTGCAATACTCGAAGAGATCTATTCAAGGTCTGATCATTTCGATGTGGAATCTTTATACATCCACATGAAAAATAAAAAATACCGGGTAAGCCGGGCCACCGTTTATAATACATTGGAGTTACTTGTTTCGTGCGACCTGGTTACCAAGCACCAGTTTGGTAAAAACATGGCCCAGTTTGAAAAATCATACGGCTACAAGCAACACGACCATATTATTTGTATTGATTGCGGTAAGGTGGTTGAGTTTTGCGATCCAAGGATCGAGCAGATCCAGAGCATGATGGGCGGCTTACTGAAATTCGAAATAAAACACCACTCTTTAAACCTGTACGGCAATTGCGAAAAATTGCGCGCGGGCTTTTGCGATAGAAAAGTTTAACCAATCAATCTTTTTCATTTTTATCATGATAGATATATTTATGATGATACCTTTGCGATGAAAAAGGATTGTGATTTATTCATTAGGAATTGGAAATTACTATATAGATATTAAAAATTAATGGCTGTTGACGTATTATTAGGCCTCCAATGGGGCGATGAAGGTAAAGGAAAAATTGTTGACGTACTGAGTGCAGGTTACGACCTGATCGCACGTTTTCAGGGTGGTCCGAACGCGGGGCATACGCTTGAGTTTGATGGTAAAAAGTTTGTATTAAATACGATCCCATCGGGTATATTTTTTGAAAACACCATGAACCTTATCGGCAATGGTGTGGTGATCGACCCGATTACGCTGAAAAAAGAAATTGATAAATTGAAAGCAGCCGGGCATGACCTGCTTGCTAAAAAGAACCTGATGATAGCAAAACGGGCGCATTTAATATTGCCAACCCACCAATTGCTTGACGCAGCGTCTGAGAAAAAAATGGGCGAAGGCAAAATAGGTTCAACCTTAAAAGGCATTGGCCCCACCTATATGGATAAAACCGGGCGCAATGGTTTGCGTATAGGCGATATAACGTTACCTGACTTTAAAGAACGTTACCAAAAGCTTACGGATAAGCACGTATCCATGTTAAAAGCATTGTACGGCGAAGTGGATGATTTCTCTGAACGCGAAAAGGCATTTTTTGAAGCAGTAGAGCTGATCAACCAATTTGAATTGGTTGATTCGGAGCATGTGGTAAATAAATACCTGCGAAAGGGTAAAAAAGTTTTGGCCGAGGGCGCGCAGGGAACAATGCTTGACATCGATTTTGGATCCTATCCATTTGTAACCTCATCAAATACTACCACAGCTGGCGCTTGCACAGGTTTGGGCATTGCACCGAATAAAATAGGAGAAGTGATCGGGATTTTTAAGGCTTATTGCACCCGTGTGGGCGGTGGCCCTTTCCCTACTGAGTTGAATGATGAGACCGGCGAAGAGTTGCGCCGTATAGGCCATGAGTTTGGCGCTACAACAGGCAGGCCGCGCCGCACCGGCTGGATAGACCTTCCCGCTTTAAAATTTGCCATTATGCTGAACGGCGTTACCCAACTGGTAATGACCAAAGCCGACGTATTAAGTGGTTTCGATAAAATTTATGCTTGCACCCATTACAATTACCTGGGCGAAAAGATAGACTATATGCCTTATGATATTTGCTCCGCCGACGCGGTTCCTGTTTTAAAGGAAATAGATGGTTGGCATGAAGATTTAACAGGCATTACCGAAGTATCGCAAATACCAGCAAAACTGAATGCTTATATTGAGTATCTGGAAGCAGAATTGGGTGTTCCGGTTAAATATTTATCTGTTGGACCGGACAGGGTGCAGACTTTAGTGCTTCATTAATTTTTTGGATTAAATATATGAGGACGTTCCGGTTTACCGGGACGTCTTTTTAATTTTATAGGGTGATTAAAAAAGTAACAGATCCTCAAATTTTTACGCGGAAAGCTTTGCAATGGGCATCTTTCTTTGGTGCTTTTTGCTGCCTTGATTCCAATAAATTTACCGATCCATATTCCAGGTTTGATGTGCTTATTGCCGCCGGTGTTGAGGATGAACTAACGGCAGAATCAGGAACAGCATTTGATGAGTTAGAAGATTTCCGCAAAAAAAATCACGGGTGGATGACTGGTTTCTTTGGTTATGACCTGAAAAATGAGACTGAAAATTTAACTTCAGCAAATACAGATAGCCTGAATTTTCCCGATCTGTATTTTTTTGTTCCCAGGTATGTCATCCGTATTAAAGGTAATGAGGTTGAAATAATTGGTGATAAGGACGCGGAAATATTTGAACTTATAGCACAATTACCGATCAACGCAACAGTTGGCGAGCCCAATATCGGTGTCAAGGCCCGGTTTGACAAAAAAGAATATTTAGCGGCAGTTGAGCGCATCAAACAACACATCCTTCGCGGGGATATCTATGTAACCAACTTTTGCCAGGAGTTTTATGCCGAAGGGTCGGAAATTGACCCGCTGGCTATTTTTTTAAAATTGAAAGAGGTTTCGCCCAATCCTTTTTCTGCTTTTTTTAAATGGAAGGATAATTATATCCTGTGTGCATCACCTGAACGTTTCCTGGCTAAACGTGGCCGCAAATTGATTTCTCAACCTATAAAAGGAACGGCAAAACGCGGCAAAAATGAAGCCGAAGATGAAGCGATCAAGCAGGAACTGCGCCATCAAACCAAAGAACAACAGGAAAATGTAATGATCGTTGACCTGGTGCGGAATGACCTTACAAAATCTGCAAAACCCGGAACCGTTAAAACAGAAGAACTTTTTGGCATTTACAGTTTTAACCAGGTGCACCAGATGATCTCGACAGTGGTTTGCGAATTGCAGCCCGGAATTACTGACGTTGCAGCTATCAGAAATGCATTCCCGATGGGCAGCATGACGGGGGCGCCGAAGATCAGCGCTATGCAATTGATGGAGGAATACGAACACAGTAAACGCGGGGTTTATTCAGGCGCTATCGGGTATTTTGGGCCGGATGGCGATTTTGATTTTAATGTGGTGATCCGTACGTTATTATATAATCAAAAAAACAAATACCTGTCATTCCATGCAGGTAGTGCCATCACTTTTCACGCAGATGCTGAAAAGGAATATGAGGAATGTTTGCTTAAAGTAAAGGCGATAATGGAGGTGCTGGGTAGTCAATCTGGCGTATATTAAAGGTCATCAGATTTGTAGCCGATCCTTTTTCGTGGTTTAGTTTCAATCTTGCGTTCTATTAATTCATCAAGGTAACGAAATACAATTTCCATATTCTTATCAACATTCTCAAGTTTGGATTTTATTTTCTCTATATCAAGTTGCAATTCAGTATTGTCGATAAACATTTGCCGTAATTTAGTAAAAATGCGAATAATTTGTATATTGACATTTATAGCTCTGTCACTGTTCAAGATACTGGATAGCATTGCAACGCCCTGTTCTGTGAAACAGAAGGGGTAATATCGTAATCCTTGCTTATCTGAATTGGAGATCACAATTTGTGATCTCCAATTCAGAAATTCCTCTTTGCTCATTTCAAACATAAAATCCTCTGGAAATCGTGTGGTGTTACGTTTTACGGATTGTTTCAAGACCCTTGTTTCCACCTGGTACAATTTCGCGAGATCGCGGTCCAGCATAACTTTTTGTCCCCTTATATAGTAAATTTGGTTTATTACAACTTCCTCAGGAATAATGTTACCTCGAGTCATTCGATAATGTTAGGTTATTAAAAATTTACTAATTATAGGAACAATTATTTAATATAGCAACTTGCAACATCAAATAACCGCGTCAACCAATATCTTCTCTCCCATCCTTACATTAATCTCCGACCCCTTAGCAAAGAATGCCGAAAACGGAGTTTTCTTTAAAAACGGTACAAATTTTTCGCCATACAATTCAGCTATATCAGCCGCAAAAACCGGTTCTTTAACCTGGGCAACCTGCCACGAAATGTGCTCCACCTGGTACTCTATAGTTTTTTGCGGGCCCAATATGTTATAACCCCAGTAATGCTCAAAAATAAATTCCTCGCCGCTGTTAGGTTTAATGTCTTCAAAGTGGTTGCTTACAGTGCCGCCAAGTTTATTCCATGATCCCTTTAATTTCCACTCGTACAAATAGTTTGTGTAGTCTTTAGCCGGGGCAATAGAATGCCGCATAGGCATGGCGCTATAATGCTCCTTATATAAATTATTGGCGACCAGTACAATGAGGCTTTTAGGCACAATCTCGCTTACGAAGACAGCGCCGCGTTTCCATTCTTTACCATCAAAATGTTTCACATAAAAACGCAGGTTAACTTCTTCAAAATTTACATGAAACGGCCATTTTACGCCTAATACTTTGGTTTCCTGGAATAAAAAGCCAACCATACTGACAAGCGCTTTTCCTTCGTACAGATCAAGCACGGTTGCAAAAGGCAAGTATGGCCTGAGTATTTCGGGGTCAACCTCATAATTCAGCATCAGCAGGTTGTTCCATTCGGCTTGTAAAAACTTGCGTTTCGCCATAAGAAGCAATTGTATAGAGACGGCAAATTATGCCCGATTGGTGACTTTTTTTCGCTTGAAGAGGTTTACTTTCGATTCTTTTCCTTTAAGCAGGCGTTCGATATTTTTTTGGTGTGTTACCAGTATTAGCAGACAAATACACATCCCGAAAATCACGATCAGGTCGTTTGTGTATTTATTGTAGAAAAAAGTAACACCGGTTAAGTAAGTGAAGCCGCCCATTATTGAACTGAGCGATACATAACGCGTAATCATCAAAACGATAACAAACACAATAATACATAATAGTGCGGCAGATAAATTTACCGCCAAAACCATCCCAAACAGTGTGGCGATACCTTTACCGCCCCTAAAACCCGCAAATACCGGGAACAAGTGGCCCATAACTGCAGCAATACCCAAAGCAAGCTGGTAGCTGATATAATTTGAATGTGGTCCCCCGGTTACCGAGGTGCCGATAAAATAGGCCAGGTTGGTTGCCGTCCAGCCTTTTAGGATGTCGATAAGCATTACAGGGATGCCCGCTTTTTTACCCAGTACCCTGAAGGTATTGGTAGCGCCGGCATTACCGCTGCCGTACTCCCTTACATCTACCCCGTAAAAGGCCATTCCTATCCAAACAGCCGTAGGTATCGATCCGCATAAATACGCCAGGATGAGTGCTGATATCGAATAGGGGGTTATCATGTTACCGCAATATTACTAAAATTTATGTTAGTGATTAGAGGTTAGAGACCAGAGGTTAGTTAATTTATTAGCAGATAGAGAAAAATGACGAATTTTCGCCTAATCTCTAATAACCAGTCTCTAATCTCTAAATAGCTTTCAAACTCAGGTCTAAACTTTTAACCGAATGTGTCAGAGCGCCGACGGAAATATAGTCAACGCCGCATTCGGCATATTTACGAACATTGTCAATGGTAATTCCGCCAGATGCTTCGGTAATATACCGGCCCGAAATGAGCTCAACCGCTTTTTTTAAATTATCGAAATTAAAGTTATCAAGCAATATACGGTTTATACCGCCGGTTTGCAAAACCTGCTCTAATTCGTCAAGGTTTCTAACCTCAATTTCTATTGAAAGGTTTTTGTTATGGGCTTTCAGGTATTGTTGTGTATTTTCAATGGCATTTTTTATGCCGCCGGAGTAATCAACATGATTATCCTTTATCAATATCATATCATACAAGCCAAAGCGATGGTTAACACCGCCGCCGATGCGTACCGCCCACTTTTCGAGGTATCTTAAACCAGGCGTAGTTTTACGGGTATCCAACACTTTAGTGTTTGTATCCTTTAAAATATCAACTATCTGTCGTGTTTTGGTAGCTATCCCGCTCATGCGCTGCATGCAATTAAGCACCAGGCGTTCGGCCTTTAAAATACTTTGGGCATCGCCTTCAACTTCCAGTGCAATATCTCCCGGTTTTATTTTTGTGCCGTCATTAAAAAAAACAGTAGTTTTAAGATCTGCGTCCACTATGTGGAATATCTCCAGCGCCAATTCAACCCCGGCCAAAATACCTTCATCCTTTACCAATAATTTTGCTTTGCCTTTTGTGCCTGCCGGAATAGTTGCCAGCGAAGTGTGGTCGCCGTCGCCAACGTCTTCGCTAAGCGAATTTAATATAAACTGATCAATAATTTTTTTATCCAAACCGGGTTATTATTTAAAGCCGCAAAAGTAAGAAGATTTTGAGAGAGTTCATGGTTCATGGATCATAGTTCATGGAAAAAAATAAAATACAGCTGCAGGATGTTTTTTGAATAACTTAATTCCGGCTATCAACTACGAACTATGATCCATAAACCAAACCGCCTATTTCACCTTATCGGTTTCAATCCTGAATTCTATAATGGAAAGAGTGCCGGCGGTTTCTTTCAGGGTAACCGCTATTCTGTAAACACCCGTATTGGCGGTCATTAGCAGGACCCCGAAACCATATTTGGGATTTGAATTTACCTTATGAAGTAATTTGATTGTCTTAGGCTCATTTTGACTGAAAAATTTAGTGAGGATTTGTTCGGTTTGCAGCCTGGAATAAACATTTTCATCACCAAGTATTGATAGTTCGACGTTATCCGCAAATAATTTTGAAAGTTCAGGAATGTTTCGCTGCCGGACAAGGTTAGCAATTTTATCAATTGGGTCGGCAGGGGGACGCACCGGAGCCATCAGTAACACAATCAGCAGAGGCAGGCAATAATTTTTCATGGTATTTATAAGACAAAAAACTTAAGTGATTGTTGCAAGAAATCACGCGGAATTAAAAAGGTTGTTATGACCATTGAGTTTGGGGTTCAACCCGATGTTCTTATTTTTTATTTTATCTCATTAACTCCGTGCGGGCATCAATAGCCACCCGATTAAATAAATTATTAAATGCTCCATATTTAAACGTTGCCTTTATATTTGCATTGTGGAAAATAAGAAAAAAATTGCATTAATAATTCTTGATGGCTGGGGATATGGCCGGAATGATTATTCGAACGCCATATTTGCAGCGAATACGCCGTTTATTGACTCTTTGCTTAAAAAATATCCGAACTCAAAACTCGAAGCTTCGGGCATGGCGGTTGGCTTGCCTGCGGGGCAAATGGGCAACTCAGAAGTTGGGCACATGAACTTAGGCGCCGGGCGGGTAGTTTACCAGGAACTTGGCCGCATACACAAAGCCGTTGACGACAATGAATTACCGGGGAATCCCGTGTTAAAAGAGGCTTTTGAATACGCTAAACAAAACGACAAAAAGGTACACTTTATCGGTTTGGTGAGCGATGGTGGCGTACACTCGCACATCAGGCACATTATGGGCCTTTGTGATGCTGCTACAGGTTTTGGGCTTGATAAGGTTTTTGTACACGCCTTTTTAGACGGGCGCGATACCGACCCCAAATCAGGAGCGGGCTTTATCACGCAACTTGAAGATCATATTGCCAATACGCCTGTTAAACTGGCTTCGGCAGTTGGCCGGTATTACGCGATGGACAGGGACAACCGCTGGGAGCGTGTTAAGCTGGCTTATGACCTGATGGTGAACGGAGTTGGGGAAGCATCGACAGACATCGTTCAATCCATTAAATCGTCGTATCTGCAGGACGTTACTGATGAGTTTATAAAACCAATTGTAGGCGTCGATGAAAATGGTAAGCCATTGGCGGTGATAGAAGAAGGGGATGTAGTACTCTGTTTTAATTTCAGGACCGACCGCGGGCGCGAAATAACCATCGCGTTAACGCAAAGGGATATCCCTGAATATAACATGCATGCGCTTAAACTGAATTATCTCACCATGACACCTTATGACGAATCTTTTAAGGGTGTAAAAGTGCTTTTTGATAAAGATGACCTGACACAAACGCTTGGTGAAATTTTGCAGGAAGCCGGCAAAAATCAGATCAGGATTGCGGAAACTGAAAAATACCCGCACGTAACCTTTTTCTTTTCGGGCGGCAGGGAAAAAGAGTTTAAAAATGAAAAAAGATTATTGGTGCCTTCACCCAAGGTGGCCACTTATGACTTGCAACCCGAAATGAGCGCCGAGGGTATCCGGGATGCTATTTTACCTGAATTAAAGAGCGGCTGGCCTGATGTGATCATCCTGAATTTTGCCAATACCGATATGGTTGGGCATACCGGGGTTTTTAGTGCAGTAGTAAAAGCTGCCGAAACCGTTGACGCTTGTGCCAAAGAAGTGATTGAAACAGGCATCGCAAATGGTTACTCTTTTATAATTATAGCCGACCATGGCAATGCCGACTATATGATAAACGATGATGGTACACCCAATACCGCGCATTCAACAAATTTGGTGCCCTGCATAGTTATTGATAAGGATGTTACGCACGTTAAAGACGGAAAACTGGGTGATATAGCACCTACCATGCTTAAAATAATTGGCGTCCCAATTCCTGAAAAAATGACGGGTAATGTATTGGTATAAAACGAAGTTAAAAGCCGCCATTGCTTTAGTCGCGGGGATAACATTGTCGGCGATCTTGCCGGCGTGTAAACCTGAGGTTAAAAACAATGGCGGTTTTGATTTAACCGGGTACTTGAAAAAAGATGCTGCCAGGCTTAATCAACTGAACAGGCCTGTTCGCAAAACAGTTTCGCACAACGGAGTTACGGAAACAAAAACGGTACATATTGCTGATTGGAGCAGCGAGCTGGGTCTTTTTATAGATGCTGATATTAACAAACCAGCCTTTAAAAATAGTTATCAGGTTATTGATGAAGACAGTTTATTAGTTTATAAAGCGATGGAAAAAGACCTGAGGGTGCGCGAACTCATCATCAAACGGGCAGGCCAGAATATCAAATATATCCTCGTTTATAATAAGGTGGAAAATCAGTTGTATAAAACTACCCAAAAGCTTATCTATTTTCCTGATTCGGTTTACCGGATCGAAACGGTGCAACATGTGAAACTGCTGGGAACGAATACTTATATTATCCAGGGAATACTAAAGTAGCTTGTACTATTTGCGGGCGGCAAGTGCTTCGCCAAGCTTTTGTTTTGACAAGTCGATCAGTGCGGCTATGTCAGTACGGCCCGGATTTTCTGCCAAAACCTTTTCAAGGTCGGCAACGGATGCTTTTAAAGAATTAACCCCCCTTATTTTATCGTAATAATGGCCGGGTGCTGTTAATTTGAACACCCCATATTCGCGGTAGGCGATGCCCCTGGTCTGGAAAAATTTATTGTTTGCATCGTTAGGGTCGACAGCAATAGCTTTGGTAAGATCAAATATCGCGCCTAACAGGTACTGTTCCTTTTCGGCAGCAGAAAGCTGGACATCTTTTCCCAAATAACTTTTGGCTCTTGCCCGGTAATAATAGGCGCTGGCATCAATAGGGTTTATCTGTAATTCTTTGGTATATGCGACAATTGATTTATGGTAATTTTCGCTGTGATAATAAGAGTAACCCAGCATCCAAAGTGCGTTGGCATTGGTTGAATCCACCAGGCAGGCTCTCTCGAGCTGCGTAACCGCTGCCTTAAAATCGCCCTCCATTAAAGCCTGCTGGCCTAATTTTACATAGGAATTTTGGGCCGACGTGTTTTCGAATGAGGCAACGAGCAGAAACGAAATGATTACCGAAAATCTCATCGGGGCTTTAATGTTTATCAAAACAGTATATCAATAACTGATATTTTTAGAAATTATTATGCCGGTTAAACCGTTTTTTATCAAATCTTGTGTTCCAGTAAAAATAAAAGAAGGCGATTATATGACTTTTTTTCATCTTTATCAATATTTTTTATTCATTTATAATAATATCAAATTATTATAACCTTCATGTAATCAATATTTTATGGGTTTAATCCAAATGTTGCCCAATTATAACCTATATTGGCACATGTCTTGTCCAATAAGCCCTGAATGATAGCAGGATGCTATTTGAACGGTTTTATTGCCTGCAGAACTTTACATGCTGACAATATGACGTTTTTTATTTTTACAACGAGAGGTGTTTGATGAGTTTCGATCCATTTGATTTTAGAAGTGCTTTACCAGTTATAAACGAGGAGTCTGAGTTTTTTCCGCTCATGTCATCAGAAGACGAGGAAGAAATGAACAACGAACTCTTACCCGAAGTGTTGTCCATATTGCCCTTGCGTAATACGGTATTATTTCCCGGGGTGGTGATCCCTATTACAGTAGGCCGCGATAAATCGATCAAACTGATCCGTGATGCCAATAAAGGCAACCGGATGATCGGGGTAGTTTCGCAACAGGATGTGGGGATCGAAGACCCGACATTTTCCCAGTTAAATAAGATAGGCACTATCGCCCTTATTATCAAAATGCTGCAAATGCCTGATGGTAATACAACGGTAATATTGCAGGGAAAAAAGCGATTCGTTTTGAAAGAAGAAGTTCAAAGCGTTCCTTACATTAAAGCTTCTATCGAACCTTTTAAAGAGGCAAAACATAAAGACGATAAGGAATTCAAAGCAATGGTATCCTCTATTAAGGATATGGCCATGAGCATAATACAGCTTTCACCAAATATCCCCAGCGAGGCAGGCATCGCCATCCGCAACATTGAAAGCACTTCATTTTTGATCAATTTTATTTCATCAAATATGAACGCTGACATGAACGCCAAACAGCGTTTACTGGAAGAGCCAAACCTGCGTACCCGCGCCAACCTGGTGTTGGAGCATCTCACCCTTGATTTGCAAATGCTGGAGTTAAAAAACCAGATCCAAAGTAAGGTAAGGGTAGACCTGGATAAACAGCAGCGCGATTATTTTTTAAACCAGCAGCTAAAAACGATCCAGGAAGAACTCGGAGGCAGTTCCCCTGACCTGGAGATTGAAAGTTTAAAATTGCGCGGCGCCAAAAAGAAATGGGGAAAAGAAGTTAATGACCATTTTACCAAGGAAATTGAAAAACTTGCGCGAACCAATCCCGCAGCGGCTGATTATTCGGTACAAATAAATTACCTGGAGCTGCTGCTCGACCTGCCATGGAATGAATTTACCAAAGATAATTTCGACCTTAAACGTGCCCAAAAAATTCTTGATAAAGACCATTTCGGGCTGGATAAGGTTAAACAACGGATTATTGAATACCTGGCGGTGCTTAAACTAAAGCACAATATGAAAGCGCCGATCCTTTGCCTGGTTGGCCCTCCGGGAGTGGGTAAAACCTCCCTCGGTAAATCAATTGCAAGAGCGCTTGGGCGTAAGTATGTGAGGATGGCATTAGGAGGGATTCGGGATGAAGCCGAGATCAGGGGCCACCGTAAAACTTATATAGGCGCTATGCCCGGTCGTATTATACAATCTGTAAAAAAGGCAGGTGCTGCTAATCCGGTTTTTATTTTGGATGAAATTGATAAAGTTGGCAATGATTTCAGGGGCGATCCGTCTTCTGCTTTATTAGAAGTACTGGACCCCGAACAAAACAGCACGTTTTATGATCATTATGTGGAGATGGATTTCGATCTGTCCAATGTAATGTTCATCGCTACAGCAAATTCATTAAGCAGCATCCAGCCAGCCTTGCTGGATCGTATGGAGATCATCGAAGTAAATGGTTATACCATTGAAGAGAAGGTTGAGATCGCCAAACAGCACCTTATCCCAAAACAGCGGGAGGCGCATGGCTTAAAAACCAAAGATGTTACCTTGAAACCCGAAATAGTAGAAAAACTGGTAGTAGATTATACACGTGAGTCGGGCGTTCGGTCATTGGAGAAAAAGATCGGTTCGCTCATCCGCGGTGTAGCTAAGAGTATTGCCATGGAAGAGCCCTATAACGCGGTTGTTAGTAAAAGTGATGTTGAAAGGATATTAGGGGCCCCGATATTTGATAAGGACCTGTACGAAGGCAATGACGTTGCCGGAGTAGTTACCGGTTTGGCATGGACATCGGTGGGCGGGGATATCCTGTTTATTGAAGCCAGCCTGAGCCCCGGAAAAGGAAAACTTACCCTTACCGGCAGCCTTGGTGATGTAATGAAAGAATCAGTAAGTATTGCCCTGGCGTATTTAAGGGCCCATTCTGCTGAATTTAACATAGATGTAAGGCTGTTTGACCGCTGGGACATCCATGTGCACGTACCGGCAGGCGCTACCCCTAAAGACGGCCCTTCAGCCGGTGTTACCATGCTAACTGCATTGGTATCGGCATTTACACAACGCAAAATTAAACCTCACCTGGCCATGACCGGGGAAATCACCCTGCGCGGCCGTGTGTTACCCGTCGGCGGTATCAAAGAAAAAATACTGGCTGCCAAACGGGCAAACATAAAAGAGATCATTTTATGCGCCTCTAATAAAAAGGATATCCTCGAAATAAAAGGCGATTATATCAAAGATCTGCAGTTCCATTATGTAACCGACATGCGCGAAGTAATTGACCTTGCACTTTTGGAAGAGAAGGTTAAAAACCCGATCGATTTGACTATAAAAGAAGAAATAAGCACCGTTTTAAATTAGTAATTAGTTTTTTTTAGCGCTATTTGTACGGAAATCCGCCACAAATAGCGCTATTTTTTTTATTTGTAATCGTCTGATAACTACCTCCGTTTATCCCCGGATATGCCCCTTATAACCTTTCCTGAAACCTTTTACCGCGTAATGCCGTAATACGCCCTATCATAATTATAAATTAATTATGATAATAGTTAAAAAATATTCAATCTAAAACAATCCGAAAAAAATGAAGAAGGCCTTTTTACTAAAAGCTGTTTTTTTATTACTACTTGTCACGTCACATTTTTGTTTGAAGGCTCAGAACCTTGAAGAGGATACTGTAAAAAGAGACACTACAGTTCCTAACTCGGCCAAACCCCGCACTGTTTTTTTGGAAGTTGGCGGACCGGGACTTGCTTTAACAGCAAATTATGATACCCGCTTTGGCGAAGGCAGAGATAAATGGGGTTTTAGAATTGGCGCAGGTTATTATAATACAGGCTCAAACTGGGTAGCAACCATTCCTTTCCAGGTAAACTATTTATATGGTTTTAAAAAGCCGGGAGCCAGCAGCTTTTTGGAGTTAGGCGCCGGTACCACTTTTGTAAGGTCGCACGGCAGTACTACCGGTACGGTTTTTCAATTTGATAATATCACCGGGTTTATCGGTACCGCCACCATAGGTTACCGATACCAGCAGGATAACGGGGGCATCAATTTCAGGATCGGTTTTGTGCCGATACTATATGATGAAGGGCTTATTGCCGCCGGTGGCTTTAGCGTAGGCTATACTTTTTAAAATGTTAATTTGAAGATTGGTTTGCAATACTGATTTAAACAAATATCTTTATTGCAAACCAACTTTATGAGAAAACATAAATTCAATCAAGCAGCGATACTTTTAGTATTCGCTTTCTTTTTTTTCCATTCATCAAAGGCTCAGTCGGTCAGGTATTCCAAAACCGATTCAACGTTAAATACCCGCGCGCAAAATGTTTACATCGAGCTGGGCGGTCCCGGCCTTTTATTTTCTGCTAATTACGACACCCGTTTTTCTCAACGAAGAGATGGTCTCGGCGGCAGGATTGGCCTTGGATTTATTGCAAGCGGCGGCGCTTCGGTAGTAACTGTCCCTTTTCAGTTAAATTACCTTTTAGGGAAAAAAGACAAATACTTTGAGATTGGCCTGGGCGCCACTTATGCCTCATTTAACTCAGGTTCGAATTTTTTATCATTTGATACCACACCCGTAACAAGCAACACCGTTTTAGGGACAATGACCTTTGGTTACCGGTACCAGCCTGTAGATGGCGGGTTTAATTTCAGGGCCAGCTTTAACCCGATTTTTGACAGTTCGAATTTTGTGCCTTATTTTGGGCTAAGCTTTGGTTACACGTTCTGATGATCACTATTTGCAGGGAAATCGCTTTTAAAACAGGGGCTCCGCTGGAGCCATTAAAATTCAATCGTGCATACTATAAATAGGTAGTTCCGCTGGAACTATTGCCGCTTTCTGTTTAAAACTCCAGAGGAGTCACCTGTTTATAGCATAATTAAAGTAGCTGATGGCTCCGTAGGTGCCTCCTGATAGCCATTAATTTTTAAAAGCGATTTCCCTGTCACTATTTGTTAAAAGGCCTTGCTTTACAAGGTTTTTTATATTTTTGCGATGACTTTATTTAACCTGATGAAATTTAAACAGCTTACTTGTCTCTTCTTCCTTTTTTGTTCAACCGGCGTTTTTGCTCAAACTCATAGTACCGAAATTGGCGCCGAAACTGATAACGATTCTTATTTGCTCCAGGGATCAGACAGGTATTATACCGATGGGATTTTTATTTATTACCGCCATGCCCTAAAGGTGAATGAAAGTTCAAAGCTGGCGAACAAGGTTTTGGGTTTCGAATTCGGGCAAAAAATATTTAACCCGCAAAGCGGCAGTATAGCCAATGCCCAGGGTGTTGATCTGCCCAACCTTATTGATCGTCCGTTTGCGGCTTATATGTACATAGGTGCATCATTGAACCTGCTGTATAAGGACGAGAGCAGTTTAAAGCTAACCGCAAGGGTCGGTATCATTGGCCCCGGTGCAGAGGGCAAACAGATACAGGATTTTGTACATGATAATTTTGGTTTTTACCACCCCAGCGGCTGGGAATACCAGATCAATAATGAGGCTCAGATAAATCTTTCAGCCGAATATAATAAGCTGCTTGTAAGGGGATCATGGATTGATGTCTCTCTGTCAGGTTACCTTAACCTTGGTAACGGGTTTACCGGAGCAGGGGCAGGCCCATTGGTTAGGTTAGGGTCATTTAACCAGTTGTTTAATTCGGTAAGTACGCAGAGTACCGCGATCAGGAAAGAGGTGAAAAATCCGCTTAACAAGCACGAAATTTTCTTTTATTATAAACCACTCGCCAACTATGTAGCCTATGATGCTACCATACAGGGCGGGTTGTTTGATAACCACAGCGGGCTTGAGATTACTAAAAATAAAGAGCCTTTTATATTCAGCCAGCAATTTGGTGTAGCCTTTAGCACCAATCGTTTTGTTTTTGATATCGCGGCCATTTTTCATACATTGGATGATAGGGAAATGGTACAAAGCCATCAATGGGCTGCGATTACGGGCTTGTATAGGTTTAGGTAAGAGATTAGAGACTGAAGATTAGTTGTTTAGTAGCTAACTAATCTCTAATCTCCATCCTCTGATCCCTTCCTTCTGTTCTCCTTCTTAACCGAATTTAACCGTTTTTTATCCAGTCTGGCCATTTTAGCGGCTTTGCTTACTTTTGTTGCTTTGCGTATTTTAGGTTGATGCAGGGCGCGTGTTAGCAGCAATACCAGCCTTTCAACAGCTTTTTCCTTGTTTAAATACTGGCTGCGCTCCTCATCGCAAATTACCTGGATCAAACCGTCCTTATTAAATCGGGATTGCAATTTAAGGTTGATTAATTCCTTCTCCCCGTCACTAAAAAGAGCTGAATTATCTACAGAAAAAAGCAGCTCCACTTTGCTTGACACCTTGTTTACGTTTTGCCCGCCTTTGCCGCCGCTTCTTGATGTTTTGTAAGTAATTTCCTTTTGCAGGCCGGCTTTTGTAAAGTTCATGGAGCGAAATTAAGAAAGTTTGCCGTTGGCAGTATGCCGTTTGCAATTAAAAATACAATCCTGCTGCAAACGGGTGCAATTCAAATTGTCGCAGTTAATTTATAATTTTATGTAAGACAAATCAAAATGTTAACGATAAAAATAAATTACGATGACCAGAGAAGAATTTATGGAAGCCGCTGGCAGGCGCTACGACCGGCTTCAGGCATT
>JARLHA010000003.1 GCA_031292485.1 Mucilaginibacter sp. | reverse complement strand
GTGAGGCGAAAAGATGATGGAGCGCTTTTGGGCCGGCTGTGCCCTTTCGGGCCTTTGCGAATCGTCGGCGTTGGGCTTACCGCCCGGCCAGCCGGTGATCGTATGCTGCAGCTGGTTAAAGATGTCGATATTGATATTATATACAGGCCCCTGTTCTACCGCCAGCTGGGCCATGCCATGGTTATTATAATCTTCTTCGGTTAATTTCAGGATGGGCTTGTTTACCGTTTCGGCCAGCCAGATCACAGCTTTCTTTTTCAGGCTGTTTTCCCATACACAATCTTTTACCAGCCAGGGGGTGTCAAAGCGGGTTAATGAACTTGCTGCGGCTTCATCCAAAACAAACTCAACATGATCCGATAATTGCAGGTAAGTAGCGGGTACTTCTCCGGAGATCTCGCCTTCCACCGCTTTTTTTACGATGGGTGCTTTTTTCAAACTCCAGGCCATCAGGATAATTTCCCTTGCTTTAAAGATGGTGCCCACACCCATGGTAATGGCTTTGGTAGGCACATTCTGCTTGCCACCAAAATCGCGTGAGGCATCGTTCCGGGTCAGGTCATCCAGGGTTACTAACCTTGTCCCTGAGTTTGGCGCCGAGCCCGGCTCGTTAAAGCCGATGTGGCCGGTACGGCCAATGCCCAGGATCTGCAGGTCCAGCCCGCCAAGGGCGGTGATCTTGTGTTCGTACTCCAAACAAAAGGCGGGCACCTCGTCAAGGGCCAGGGTGCCGTCGGGGATATTTACATTGCTTTTATCGATATCTACCTGCGAAAACAAGTTTTCGTTCATGAAAGTCACATAGCTTTGTGCTGCTGCAGCCTGCATGGGATAATATTCATCCAGGTTAAAGGTGATGACATTTTTAAAGCTCAGGCCTTCTTCTTTGTGCAGCCTTACCAGTTCGGCATAAACACCAATGGGGGTTACCCCGGTGGCCAGCCCCAATACTGTTTTTTCGCCTTTGGCTTCTTTGCTGCGGATCAATGCCGCAATGCGGCCCGCTACCGCAACAGATGCCTGCTGCTGGTTGCCATATACCGTTACCGGCAGTTTCTCGTACCTCGTTTCTTCAAGTAAATTTAATCTCGCCATTGTGTTTGAGTCGTAAGTCTAAAGTCTTTAGTCTGAAGTCCTGTTTTGACTTGAGACTTTCGACTCAAGATTCCGGACTTAGAAGAAAGGGTTTATAAAAGAACATTGCATAAAAAATCCCCGCCTAAACGAGGATTTCTTCAAACCAATTTAACTATTAAAATTACCCTTACCGACATAAGGTCAAAGAATAGTCCGTTTAATGATGTTTTATGCATTATCCAATACAAACTTAATAAATTATAATTAATATCGCCAAAACTTTTTAAAATATTTTAATAAGTTGGAAAATGATATAAGTTTTGAATGAATTTAACCCCGGATTAGGTTAAAAACAGAGAATGAAAACCAATAAAAACAGCTGTATTTTATAAGAATTGACGCTCAAGCCAGACATAAAGTAATAAGTAATAAGGAATAGGTTAAAAAGGAATAGGTTAAAGCCCTGGAGTATTTAGCTACGGGAAAACGTTTGAGAATTTTTTTCTGTTCTCCCCTGTATTTTACTTATCACAAAGGTAATGTTGTATAAACAAGTTGCAAATAAATTACACCAACGCGGGTATTCTCTATACCAACGGCGTTATTCGGCATACATATTTTAAATGCTTAACCATTTTTAGGCCACCAGAACGTTTTGTAACAGTATTAACACAATAGCAAATGAGCAATTAACTTACTAAATTAGCCTCTTTAACTGACTTTATTAAAATGGCGCCATTATCCAATCCCCGCTTCATGTCCTTTTTGTGTCTGATGGTAGCCGTAATCCCTTTAAAAAACAAACCAATTCAATGAAAAAACTATTTCTCCTGTTTGGGGCTGCATTATTATTTGCTTCTGCGGGTGCCCAATCTTCGCAAGATTCTCTTTATGTGAGGGAACATTATACCAAGATGGAAAAGTATATCACCATGCGCGATGGTATCCGGCTGTTTACTTCGATATATCTGCCAAAGGATCAATCCAAAAGATATCCGATCATCATGACCCGTACACCTTACAGCGTGGGCCCTTACGGCGAAAACGACTACAAGCGCACACTGGGTCAGAATATGCTGTTAGCTAAGGATGGATTTATTTTTGTTTACCAGGATGTTAGGGGCCGTTGGATGAGTGAAGGACAGTTTGTTGACGTACGCCCCGATATTGATCATAAAAAGACAAATAAGGAAACTGACGAAAGCTCGGATACCTATGATACCATCGACTGGCTGATTAAAAACCTGCCCAATAATAATGGTAAAGTTGGAATTGAGGGAATTTCGTATCCTGGTTTTTATTCAACAGCCTCCCTTCCCAATGCCCACCCGGCGTTGAAAGCGGTATCGCCCCAGGCGCCGGTTACCGACTGGTTTATCGGCGATGATTTTCATCATAACGGGGCCCTTTTTGTAATGGACGCGTTTTCTTTCATGACAGGTTTTGGTGTTCCGCGCCCTAAACCCATAACTCCGGCAGAATTTAAAAACCCTGTTAAATATAAGGAGACGGATAATTATAAGTTTTACCTGGATTTGGGGGCATTACCCAACTATAAAAAGCGCTATTTAGGCGATTCGGTAAAGTTTTGGGACCATATGATGGCCCATCCCAACTATGATTGGTTTTGGAAGGGGATGAATATCCGCCCGCACTTAAAAAATATCAGCCCGGCTACTATGGTTGTTGGAGGCCTTTTTGATGCGGAAGATGCTTTTGGCGCACAGCAGGTTTTTAAAGCATTGGAAAAGCAAAATTCGGCAACGCACCCCAATATGCTGGTGTTGGGCCCGTGGTTTCATGGCGGATGGGAGCGGGGAGACGGACAGTTTTTTGGCGACCAGAACTTCGGCGCGAAAACAAGCGAATGGTTCCGTGAAAATGTGGAGCTGCCCTTTTTTAAATTTTACCTGAAAGATGATAAAATACTCGACCTGCCAAAAGCCACCATATTTATTACCGGCAGTAACGAATGGCATAAGTTTAACCAGTGGCCGCCAAAAAATACGATTGAAAAAACTTTGTATTTCTGCGCTAACGGCGAACTTTCATTTGCGGTTCAAAAAACGAAGGCTGCCAGTTTTGATGAATACATCAGCGATCCCAATTCACCGGTTCCTTACCAGGATGGGATACAGGCGCACCGCACCAGGGAATATATGCTGGATGACCAGCGCTTTGCCGGAAGAAGGCCGGATGTGAAGGTTTATAAAACAGATACGTTAAAAGAAGATATTACGCTCACCGGGCCGGTAATTGCCGACCTTTTTGCATCGACCTCCGGGACAGATGCCGATTTTGTGGTAAAACTGATCGATGTTTTTCCGGATAATTATCCCGATCCAAAACCTAATCCGAAAAACGTGACGATGGCGGGTTATGAGATGCTGGTCAGAGGCGAGGTGTTCAGGGGGAAATTCCGCAACTCGTTCGAAAAACCAGAACCTTTTGTGCCGGGTAAAGTTACCGAGGTAAAATACAACCTGCCTGATGTGGCGCATACTTTTAAAAAGGGTCACAGGATTATGATACAGGTGCAAAACTCGTGGTTTCCGTTGGTTGACCGCAATCCGCAAAAATTTGAGGATATCAACCAGGCAAAGGATTCCGATTTTCAAAAAGCAACCATTAGAATCTATCATAATGATGCAGCATTTTCGAATGTAAAAGTTACTGTATTAGAATAAAGGATTACACCTATTTTTAAAAAGATTACACCGATTTAAATGAAAAAATATAAATTATTGATTTTGGCCCTGGGTCTGGTTAGCTTAAAGGCAAGCGCGCAGTTGGGCAAACCCAAAGAAACATTTACACGTGCCGATACCCTGCGCGGCGATTTGACAACCCCTTTGCGCACCTGTTATGATATAGGTTACTACCATCTGGACGTTAAGTTTGATATCGACCATAAATTCATCAGCGGGAGCACGCTTTTTAAATTTGCAGCCACGCAGGATTTTACCAAACTGCAATTCGACCTGTTTGCCAATTTAAAGGTTGAAAAAGTAGTGTATAAAGGGCAGGAGTTGCCTTACACCCGCGAATTCAACGCAGTGTTTGTTACTTTTCCGACTACTATAGCAAAAGGCAATAAGGATGAGTTTACGGTTTATTTTTCGGGCAACCCCATTATCGCAAAAAACGCGCCATGGGATGGCGGTATAGTTTTTAAAGCAGATTCATTGGGCAATCCATGGGTAGCCACAGCCTGCCAGGGTATGGGCGCCAGCGTATGGTGGCCCAATAAAGACCAGCAGGCCGACGAGGTGGACAGCGCGTTGATCAGCATCAGCGTACCGACAGGTTTGCAGGACGTTTCTAACGGTCGTTTGCGAAAAGTAACCGATTTAGGCAATGGGTATACACGCTACGATTGGTTTGTGGCTAACCCGATCAATAATTACGACATAGAAGCGAATATTGGTAAATACACCCATTTTAATGATACTTATGACGGCGAAAAAGGAAAGCTGACGCTGGATTACTGGGTATTGAGCTATAATCTTGAAAAAGCCAAAAAGCAATTCGGCGAAAACGTGAAAGACATGATAAAAGCCTTTGAACATTGGTTTGGTCCTTATCCTTTCTACGAAGATGGCTATAAATTGATAGAAGCACCTCACCTGGGGATGGAGCACCAGAGCGGAACAGCTTACGGCAATCATTTTATAAACGGCTACCTGGGCCGCGACCTTTCGGGCACCGGTTGGGGCTTGAAATGGGATTTTATTATTGTGCACGAAAGCGGGCACGAATGGTTTGGCAATAATATCACATCGAAAGACCTGGCCGATATGTGGATCCACGAAAGTTTTACCAATTACTCCGAATCGCTTTTTGTTGAGCAACGATATGGCAAACAGGCCGGACAGGAATACGTGCATGGGACCCGAATGAACATTGTCAACGACCGCCCCATCGTAGGCACTTATGGTGTAAATAAAGAAGGATCAGGAGACATGTACTACAAAGGGGGTAACCTGTTAAACATGGTTCGCACCATTATTAACGATGATGAAAAGTGGCGGAATATATTACGCGGCTTAAACAAAACTTTCTATCATCAAACCGTAACTTATGATGATATTGTTGATTATATCAGCGATCAATCAGGCAAAAACCTGAAACCTGTATTTGATCAGTACCTGCATTATAAAAACATTCCGATCCTGGAGTTTATGGTGATCCGCGGTAAATTAAATTGCCGCTGGCAGGCTGATGCCAAAGGCTTTAATATGCCGGTTAGGGTAAAAGTAAAAGGTGGCGATTACCACTTTATACAGCCAACAACCTGGTTCAGGCCCATTACCATAACGAACGCTGCTAAAGATAATATAGAGGTGGATACCTTTAATTATTATATCGGGGTGCTGGTGGATTAAAGGTGAATAGCGAGTGGTGAATAGTATGATTGACGTTCACCGCTCGCAATTCACCACTCACTTTATTATCTCTTTATTCGTAACTTTAATGCAACCTAATTGTTTTAGGTGTTGTCTTATTCTGTAAACATACAAATCATGAGATCATTAACCAGGATTTTTGCCTTAATCGTACTATTAGCCGGTAGTGGCGTTTCTATAGCAAAGTCCCACCCGGCAGTAAAAGTAATTTTTTCGGAAATTGTCGACCGCCATTTGTCAGGCTTCCACGCCGTTGATGTTGCCGGTTCGTTTGATGTGTATATCAGCCAGGGCTCAACCGAGTCTGTCAAGGTAGAAGCGCCTGCCGACATCATGGGCCGAATTATAACTGAGGTTGATGGCGGCGTGCTAAGGATATACAACAAACACGATACATTTAATTGGGGCGACCTATGGGGCCATCATAAAAAAATCGTAGTCTATGTAGTAGCAAAAAACCTTAACGGTATTAGTCTTACCGGTTCAGGAGATGCTTTTTTTAAAGACGGGATTTCATCGAACGCATTACGGTTAAGTATCAGCGGGTCGGGCGATATGACAGGCAGGGTGGATGCTAAAAATCTTGAATGCAACATCACCGGCTCCGGTGATATGAAACTTTCGGGACATGCCGAAACAGCAGGAGTCAGTTTGGTTGGATCGGGCGATTTTACTGCCCGCAATTTGCTAACCGTTAACTGTGCAGTAAGGGTTTCAGGTTCAGGTGATGCACAGGTAAATGTAAGCGAAAGAATTGACGCTTCAGTAAGCGGCTCAGGCGACATACGGTATACAGGGTCTGCAAAAGTAGTCAACAGCCGCAAAAGCGGCAGCGGGGATATTTCAAGGTTTTAGAGATTAGTCCGAAAGTCAGTAAAGTCCGGAAGAAGCTGCGCCTGACGTTTCGGCAATAATGATCTGAGTTATAAAAAAAGACCGGAGATTAGTTTCTCTCCTAATCTCCGGTCTCTAACCTCAAATCTCTACTCCTTAAACCTCCCGATCACTCTTCTTCCCAAATCGTAGGATACATTAAATGCTTCCTGGTTACTGGTGTAGCCCGGTGTGCGGTGTACGCTTAATACAAATTTCCCGCGAAGCCCTTTATACACGAAGGTATTAAAGATCAGGTCGAGGCGGTTATAAAATTTTTTTTCGTAAAATGAATCGCCGAAGTTTATGTGCGAGCCTTGTCCCGCATAAAATTCGTCAAAAATGGCAAAGCGGCTAAAGCTACCATAAGCACTGGCAACAAATCCTTTGGGCGTTTGCAATCCGTCAACGCCGCGGGTACGCTCCATAGAAAACATAAAACCTGCTTCAAAGGACAGGGAATCGAAAAGTTTTTGTTTGTGACTGAAATCAAGTCCAAGCTTAATCTGTCCGCCGCCATTATCCTGTATATGGTCGTCCGGCCTAAGTATAGCCGCCCCGGCATTATGCTCCAGCAAAAAATAATGTGCAATGTAAAAAGGACCGGATAATGATGGTTTATACCTGCCTTCAAAACCGAATAAAAACTGTTCGCGGGCTGTATCTGTTTGCCTGCTAACCCAATCAATCCAGCCTGTTTCCATAAAATGCGATGTTTGATATTTGGCCAATAAACCCTCCACGTTCGGACGGTAATATTGCAGTGTATCATTCAATAATGCCCGTGGATAATTATCAAGCAATCCTGTTCTTGGAAACTCGCCGGCGTAAAATTGCCAGGTGCTACTTTTAAACTTATAATAGGCTACGGGGTTTACCTTTAAAAAGAAGGGCACCGCACCAAATTCGTGTATCCCATTGGCGCCCACAACAAAATGGTTTAGGCTATCAATATTTAACCCGAAATCAAGTTCAGTACGCATGCCGGAGTAAGTGCGGGAGCGGGCCACAAAATCTTTATACTCGCGGTTATCCAAAAAGCCAAGGCCGCTAAAATTTACGTCGATACTTTGAGCCAGAGTAGCGCTTCCCGTTATAACTGAAATCAGTAAGGTAAAGTAGAGTTTTTTCATTGTTTAATAATAGGGGTTTTATTTTACAGCAAAGGTAATAATTCTGCCATTTTTACTGCCCGGAAAAGGATTGGTGCGAAGTGAAAAAAGCAGGTCATAATTTCCTTTCGTCCGTGGTGCATTTATTGTAAAACTATAGTGCCCTGTTTCGCCTGGTTTTAAATGGATTTGATTAAAGGTGCTATCAGCTTTTTGGACATTTACAATGCCATCACCCTTAAAAAAGCAGGCCTCGAGAACAACCGGGTGCAGATAGCCCTTGTCGCTAAAGCTGATAGCAAAAGGATACGGGTTTTTAAAGGTGAGTTTAAAAGTTGCTTTTTGACCGGGTGCGGCGGCTGTTTTGTATGACGATGTTTCAAAATTGATTTGCTGATACGTTCTGAAATCATCGATCCAGGCTGTGTACCAGGTGCCCGCCTCAACTTTTATGGAATCAGTGGTTAAGCCTTTTATCGGGAACCAATTTAAATACAATACCTTTTTGTGCTGCAGGCTATCCTCCATAGGCCAGATATCAAATTGTGTGCGGCGATAATAGCGGGTATCATAGGCGAAGCATTTTAGACTATTGGTATAAAAATCGTATTTCGCAGGGTTTTGAAAGCCCTCGCTCATCACGACGTAATGGTCGCCGGCTTTTTGTTTTACTACATGCGCCCAATCTTTAAAACCATAATAGCTTTTTAAATGGCCATACGTCCTGGCAAAGCCGAAGCCGAAAATAATGATTAACCGTACCGCCAATATCAGGCTCAGATTAACTGCGGCCAAAGGGAACAGCCATTTGGGCCTGCCGTTTTGCTGTTTAAAATGAATGAGTACCAGCATTACCAGCGGAGCGAACAGGATAAATGTCCAGTGCGGTTGCACCTCGCCCCGGCTGCTGCTAATGAAAAAAAATAAAAATGTGCCAACACAATTTACTATCAAGGTGCGGATAAAGGCATCCTTTATTTTGGTGGTAAAAGCTTTATAAAATAGAAACCAGCCTATCAGCGGACCTGCCATCAACAGCTGGCCGGGGATATACGAAAAAGTATTGGTAAAATCATAGGTACGGGCCGAGCGTTCAAACAAATGGTAATTGAGGGATGGATAGCCATGATTTACCTGCCATAATATATGCGGCAGGTAAAGTGCGCCTGACAGGATAACGATTGCCCAAAATGATCCCCGCTTTAACATTTTGATATTAGCCAGCATTGTAAACCCGATCAGTAATACCCCATTGTATTTACTGTACAGCAGGCAGGCAATTACCAGTGCTAAAATAATTGCAAGGCTCCATTTGTCCTGTTCAATATATCGCTGATATACGTAATAAAACAGTACGGTGAAAAAGAAGAGCGGTCCATCCGGGGTGATGGTAAAACCATAAATATGAAAAATAAAAATCCCTGAGACTACCAGCACGAAGGCCACAGCATCAATCGCGTATTTTTTCAGGATGAGCCAAAGCAGGTAGATAGAGGTGGAACTGGCCAGTACTGTCAGCAGCCTTACGCCAAACTCATTATGGATTAATGCGTAGCCAAAACGGATAAACAGCGCCACCATAGGCGGATGGTCGAAATAACCCCAATCCAGGTAGCGGGAATAGAGCCAGTAATAGGCTTCGTCGGCCTGTAACTCAAGAGTAAAAGCCTGGATGGCGTTCAAAATCGTCCAAAACAACAAAAAATAAAAAATGATCTTGTTGGACCGGGAGGAGTTATACGAAGCGTTATCGGGCATTAATCAATCCTTAATTTTCGGTGTAAAGTTAACATAATAGGTAAAAAGCTGGTATTTGTGAATTGGAATTAAAAAAGCTTATTTTTATGTTGTAATTTATCACAATTCATTAATGGTGCGATCAAATGTAGATAACAATACAAGTGTGCTTTGTTATAAATTCTCCGGCATTTTAGGTTTGATATTGATTTGTTCTATTTCCCTATCATGTAATGATAATAGATTATCCGGGGTACGACTGACATTTAGCAAAAGACTCATCCCCGCAAATGCATGGAAAGCCCCGGATTCAAGCACTATCCCGAGAGGAAAAACGGGCGATATGATCCGTTACGGAAAAGAACTGCTCACCCACACGGCGAAATATTTTGGCCCCAAAGGAAGTATCGCCCCAATATCAAACGGGATGAATTGTCAGAACTGCCATCTGGCGGGTGGTAGTCGGCTTTTCGCAAATAACTATTCAGGCGTGCTGGCTAATTATCCAAAAATGAATTACCGGAACGGTAAAATTCAGCCGCTTTCCGGCCGTATATCCGACTGTTTCAGTCGTAGCCTGGCAGGGGAGGTACCTGATACAAACGGGAAGGAAGTACGCGCCATAATGGCCTATATCAATTGGGTAGGGCAGGGGGTAAAAAAGGGTAAAAAACTATTTGGTTCAGCAACAGAAAAACTCACTTTTTTGGAAACCCCTGCCGATCCTCAAAAAGGTAAAGTTGTTTTTGTTTCAAAATGCAAGGTTTGCCATGGAGTTAATGGCGAAGGTATGCTTGCAGCCGATAAACTTAGTTATACCTACCCGCCATTATGGGGAGATCACAGTTACAATAACGGTGCGGGGATGTACCGCATTGGAACCCTGGCTGGTTTTGTTAAAAATAATATGCCGTTTGGCGCAACCTATAAAAGTCCACGACTAATGGATGAAGAAGCATGGAATGTGGCCGCCTTTATTAACTCTCAACCCCGCCCGCATTACGACCAGCGCAAAGACTGGAAAGACCTGAAAAGTAAACCCATTGATTTCCCATTTGGCCCTTATGCCGACAACTTTAGTGAAATGCAGCATAAATATGGCCCCTTTAAACCAATCGCGGCAATTAAAAGCAATTAATATTGGACGGTTTATATTATAATTGCTACTGAATTATGATTGAAGAGCTGATTACGTTGATAAATAAAAGTGTGAATTTGGCGCCCCAAGACGTCGATTTATGCATGAGTCAATTTGAATTAGTACAATTTCCGCATAGCGCTATTATAGAAGTTGAGGGTAAAGTACCAACGTATTTGTACTTCATTATTTCAGGATATGTTCGACTGTTTTATTTTGATGAAAAAGGCAATGAAATAACCACACATATCAATTGCCCGCCGGGCTTCATTACGTCATATTTCAATTTCATTAATCAAAAGGTTTCAGCTGAAAACCTGCAAAGTATAACCGATTGTACCCTGCTTCGGATCAGCAAAGCAAACCTCGGTTTTCTTTTGGAGCATAGTGCGGTATTTAAAAATTATAGTATCATGGTGTTCGAACAAGCCCTTGCCTATAACGAAAACAGGGCAAAAGAAATGGCAACACTTTCGGCCGAACAACGGTACTTAAAATTGATAAAAAATTATCCGGATGTCTTAAAAAATGTACCGGTTCAATACATAGCCTCTTTCCTGGGCATGAAACCCGAGAGTTTAAGCCGCATCCGAAAGAAGATCTTACAATAAAACACTGTTTTCATTTCCTAACATTTATCAAGTGGATTTTTTGACGGGCGATCCACCTTTGTCTCATCAAATAAATTCATGAAAATGACAAAGGAAAAATTATCACTTGTTACAGGGGCCAACGGCCACCTTGGCAACAACTTAGTACGCCTGTTAATCAGTAGGGGCGTTCCGGTGCGGGCTTCGGTACGAAAAATCAAGAACAGGGAGCCTTTTGAAGGGCTTGATTGCGAATTGGTGGAGGCCGATATAATGGATAAAGCTACGCTGCTCAAAGCTTTAAACGGGGTTGAAACCTTTTATGCTGTGGGTGCCGCATTTAGTTTATGGGCGCGAAACCCCAAAAAGGAAATCTACGATGTTAACCTGATCGGCACAAAAAATATGATTGAAGCTGCTGCCGCGGCAGGCGTAAAGCGAATTGTTTATGTAAGTTCTATCGCAGCGCTCAACTATTCAAAAATCCCCACTAAGGAAAATTATGGCTTCAATCCCGATCGCAGGGATATGTATTATAACTCAAAGAACGACGGCGAAAAGCTTGCATTTGAACTGGCTATTAAACATAACATTGAATTGGTAGCAGTTCTTCCGTCGGCTATGATCGGGAGCCAGGCTTTCGGCAGTTTAAATGTATCCTATAATATAGTCAGGATGATCTTAAAAAATGAGATTCCCGTCGAAACAAATATTACGCTCAACTGGATTGATGTGAAAGATGTTGCTGAAGGTTGCTACCTGGCGGCAAAAAAGGGCATAAATGGCGAAAGGTACATTCTCGCTAACGAAAAATGCACCACAATTCGTGATACTACCAAAATAGCGCAGGGACTTTTTCCAGAGAAAAAAATAAAATTACCTGCACCCGTGCCCAAATGGTTTTTATACACAGTTGCTTTTTTTATGGAGATAGGCAGTAAAATTTCTGGTAATATGCCTAAGCTTACAGTAAAAGATATAGCGATGTTTAGTGGTCTTCAGCAAAATTTTGATATTGCCAAAGCCAGAAATGAACTTGGTTTTAATCCGGGGCCACCCATTGAGGCCATAAAAGCAGCTATGCTGTATTTAAACAATAATGCCGGTAAATTTTTAAATTGATATTGAAGTCAGCTTTGACGATTTTTTTTAAGTCGTCAAAGCCGACTGCTATTACTGCATCACTGGCAAAATAACGCTGCTTGGGAAAACCGCCGAATGATACACTTTTTGTGTTGCCGACTGGTAATCGCTCGCTTTGGCTTCAAATATATTGGGTACATACTTCTGCGGATTTCTGTCAATTACCGGGAACCAGGTGCTTTGTACCTGTACCATTATTTTGTGCCCTTTCTTAAATACATGATCGGCGCCATGCAGGTCGATGCTGTACGCTTCTACTTTTCCGGGCGTTATGGGCTCGGGTTTTGTAAAGCTTTTCCTGAACCTGCCGCGAAATACATCATCGGCGATCATCAGCTCATAGCCGGACATCTTTAACTCTTTTTTATAATCCTGCGGATAAACATCAATCAGTTTAACCACCCAATCCGCGTCGCTGCCGGAAGTTGAGGCGTATAGTTTAGCCAGTACATTACCGGTAATGGTAACATCCTGTGTAAGGGTATCGGTTTGCCAGGTTAAAACATCGGGGCGGTTGTCCACAAAGCGCTGGTCTTCTGTCAGCCAAAAATACCAGCGGGAACCTGGCCCATAGGTTTCTTCAATTGGCCTTTGCCGGTAAGGTACAGGTTTTGACGGATCAGATACATAACTGTCAAATGCCTTGGTTTCAGTTGCGGATGGTTTTTCGAAGGAAAGCTTGCCATCGGTATGAAAGTAAATATTTTTGCTCACCGCCTCTTTAGGAGGCCAGGCACTATAGTTCATCCATTTATTCGAGCCTGTTTGAAAGGATATTGCCTCGGCAAAATTGCCATCGCCTTTTCCTTTTAAATACCAGGCAAACCATTTGGCCTGGATTTCTTTCCTGAAATAGGTGCCGGTGGCCTGGTCGTCGAATTTTATGTTGCCCAGGCTTTTTCCTTCGCCGCCTGCCCAGCCGCCATGCCTCCAGGGGCCTAAAACAATAAAGTTTTTGTGGTTAACATCTTTTTTCTCCAGCGTTTTGTAAGCGGTTTGCGGGCCAACCATGTCCTCCTGGTCCCACCAGCCGGATACATGCTGGATGGCGGTTCTTGGGGTGTCCAGACGGTAAGCCAGTGCTTGTTTTTGCCAGAAACTATCGTAGTTAGGATGTGCAATAAAGTTGTTCCAGGTTGGCAGCGTATTGTGTGCGTATTTTTTATTGATGTTTGAAAGTGTACCCAGTTTCAGGTACCAATCATAAGTATCGTACTGGCCAAAATTATACAGCGAGTCCGTTTTGGCGGCCTCAGTTAACACCGAATACTCAAAACCATAACTTAACCGGAAGGCGCCGTTATGGTGGAAATCATCGTTCATAAACATATCCGCCGGCGTGGCCTGTTCCGATACTGCTTTCAAAGCGGGGTGAGGATCAGTACCGGCAATAATCGCTGTCCATCCATCGTATGATATGCCATAGATGCCGGCTTTGCCGTTATTTTCAGGTACATTTTTTAGCAACCAGTCGATGGTATCGTAAGTATCGCTTGCTTCATCAATTGCTTTCGGATCTTTTTTATCGCGGTTAAAACGCTGCATTTCAAATGTCCCCTGTGATAAATACCTGCCGCGGATATCCTGGGCCACAAAAATATAACCCTCTTCGGCCATATCTTTGATATATGCTTCCCTTTCCGGGCTCGGGTTTTCATTTACGCCATAAGGCGTCCTGGTGATTAAAAATGGTAGTTTCTCTGACTGATTTTTTGGGGTGTAGATAACGGTATGCAGTTTAATCCCATCCCTCATGGGTATCATTACTTCCTGGCGACTATATTTATCATCAGGTTTGGTGGGCTGTGCAAAAAGGTTAGCTGAACATAAACATAGTATACCTATAAATGTGATCTTTGTAAAAAATGTGCTCATAATTGCTGAATTAAGGATGGATGACTAAAGATAGCGAATTAGTTGAAATGAGTTGTAAGGGTTGTAAATGTAGTAATCGTTTTAGCTGCTAAAAAATCCGACTTGTTTCTATGAAATTTCTAACTTCTTAGAACCTTTGCAACCCTTACAACTTATTATAACCAATGGCAGCCAACTACAACAATTCCGCCTGGTTTTACGACAGGCTTTCTCGCCTTGTATACGGTAGGGCTTTGATTAAGGCGCAGGTTTACCTGTTACGGTTTATTCCCCCAAATTCGAATGTTTTGATCGTTGGCGGCGGAACGGGTTGGATACTGGATGAAATTACCAATATATATCCGTCCGGTTTACAGATCGCCTATGTAGAAGTAGCGCCAAAAATGGTGGCGCTGTCAAAAAAAAGAAATGCCGGTAATAATAGGGTGATTTTTATAAACGAGGCCATTGAAAATGTTCGTCTGCTTCCTGATTTTGACATTGTAATTACGCCATTTTTGTTTGATAATTTTACAGAACAAACTTTAAAACAGGTATTTAGCCACATCCATTCTTTAATAAAGCCGGGTGGTTTATGGCTCAATTGCGATTTTCAATTGAAAGGAAAATGGTGGCAAAAGGGATTACTAAAATCGATGTTTTTATTTTTCAGGCTGATTTGCAATATCGAAGCATCTAAACTGCCTGATATTGACGAACATTTTGAACAATACGGTTATAAAATCATTGCCTCACAAACACTTTTTGGTGAATTTATAATATCACAGGTTTTTAAACAAGGATGATCAGACTTACGAAGTTTTCAAAACTTCGTAAGTCTTTGAGAAACTATCCTGCATACACAAACTTATACCCAATTCCCCTTACGGTTTGCAAATATTGCGGAGAATCAGCGTTGGTTTCTATTTTTTTACGGAGCCTTACAATATGCATGTCCAATGTACGAGTGTTAACATCAGCATTGTAGCCCCAAACTTCCATCATCAGTTCTTCGCGGTTAATCACCTTGTTTTTGTTTTTAAGGAAATAAAGCAAAATCCGGTTTTCAAGGATGGTTAATTCAATTTTTCGGTTATCCCTGATCAATAAGTGCGTATTGGGCTGGTGCTCCATATTCGCAAATTTGTAAGACTCCGATTTGTCCGTATTCAACGAAAATTTGATTTTACTATCTATCATTGCCACCAAAACGTCCATGTTAAATGGTTTGATGATGTAATCAGATACGCCAAATTTATAAGCCTCAATCTTGTCAACATCCTGACCTTTGGCAGTCATCATAATTACCTGACCTTCGTAACCGTTGTTTCTCAGGCTGGTGCAAACATCGGATCCCTGTTTACCGGGCAGCATCCAGTCGAGCAAAACAACATGGGGCGATTCTGCTAAAATTGTTTTTTCACCATCATCGCCGTTTGGGGCCTCTAATACTTTATAGCCCTCTGATTGTAAGCGTTCAGCTACCAAAAAACGCAGGTTTTCGTCATCTTCAACCAGCGCGATCTTAATTTCTTTATTCATAATTTAATTTTCATAAGGCAAGGTGATGATAAATTCCGATCCCTCGTTTACTTTGCTATTAACAGTTATTTCTCCATTCATAAAATTAACCAGTTCTTTACAAAAAGCCAAACCAAGGCCAACACTTCCGTTTTGATTATACTGGTTTTCTATACGGTAAAACTTTTTAAATATATTGTTCAATTCGTTTTTCGGGATGCCAATGCCTCTGTCGGCAAAAGAAAAAATAATATCCCGTTTTTCCTGCAAAACATTAATATTCAGCTCTTTTTTACTTGGGTGTGAATATTTGTAGGCGTTTTCGATCAGGTTTTGGAAAACACTGCCTAAAAGCACGGGGTCGCTATAAAACGAAGTAACCCCATGCGCCTTAAAGTTGATTTTAAAGTCGGGGTATTTAATTTTAAAAGTTTCAATATATTTTGTCACAAATACTTCAACGTCAATTTCTTCCTTTTTAATATTAATCGATTTATTTTCAAGCTGGGTAAATGATAAAAGCTTGTTCATCAAGTCATTCAGTTTATCAGCTTCTTCATTCAATATTCTTCCATATTGTTTCCTTTGTTTTTCGCTAAGCCCGCCTTCAGCGCTCAGGTTGGACCCCGCAATTTTAATAACACTCACCGGTGTTTTAAACTCGTGGGTGAAATTATTGATGAAATCATACTGTAGCTTAAACAATTTAAGGTTAACGTTAAGGTTGCGATAAATGAGCCATCCAATCAACATCAAAAAACAATAAATCAATAAAACCATTGCGGCAATTGGCATAAATCTGCGGGTGGTTTCATTAGTCAGATAATTACTGTCTGAACTAAAATACAACTTAAAATCAGCAAATGCACCGGGTAAAGCAGCTTCAGTTACCAGGTTATTGTTTCCGGCATCCAACGGATAATAAACTACAGGCTGAATACTCACATTCTGGTAAAGTTCTTTATGCGTGTTCTTAACCCTAAGTGAATAAGGGTCTAAGAAAAAAGTCATGATATTTTGTTTGTAATAAGACGACGGACTTCCATTTTTTATCAATTCGCGGTAGTTTTTTACATCTGTGCGCCTTGGAATATTTGAATAGCTGATCTTACCCGATTTTATATCATAAAAGGTATTAAATATTTCGATTTGGGACGACTCTTTTGACGTGTCCGAAAAGGCAATATAATCACTTAGCTTCACAGCCATTTCCTTAAAATCATCCTCATCGTTCGTATTCCATATCCGTATGCCTGTTGCATTTCCATTTTCGGGAGCAAACTGATACATTTGATTGATAGAGATCCCGAAGTTGTCCCTAAACACTGTGCTGTTTTTTTGATTGCTTATCCGGGCATCGTAGAATACGATTTTCTGCACAAAAGGAAAATTATGAAAAATTGCATCCGCATATTTTGCTGCAGAGGTGGAATCCAAAAATCCCTGGTATGAAGTGATCTCCGGGATCTTATTTTGAAACAGGTCGTTATAGGGCTTAATGGTTTGCTCTAATACGTCAATTTTTTTGGAGGCAAATTCATTATCGATATTTTTGGCGTTGAAATCAAACGAAATAAAAAGCGCGACAATAAAGATCACCGAAATCAAAATAAGAAAAACAATGACCAGCGAAAAGTTTTTGCGATAAATGCTTTTTGACTTGTTCATAACAGGGTTTATGGATTAACCCGCATATTTTTATCCAGGAATTGTTCTATCTCAGCATACATTTGCAACCTGTTATGCTCACTTCTAAAAAAAGTCCGTTCATTGGGCTTTAAAAAGTACTTCACATTTTCACTCCCGTTCTGTTTTTGCAGCTCGCGTACAAACTGGTTCAACTCGCTGATGTTCGCCCTGTCGTCTTTCGCTCCCTGAAAAATCAGTAAAGGCGCTCTAATCTTATCGGTATGAAAAACCGGTGAAATAGCCCTTAGTTGTGCGGCATCTTTTTCGGGATCACCAACCATTTCGTACATCATTTTTACCGATGGTTTTAAAAACGGCGGCGCATCTTTAATGAAAGAGAAAAAATTGATGAGACTATGCTGCACAATAGCACAATTGTATAATTTGGGGTGGAGTGAGATACCATATAATGCAGAGAATCCTCCAAACCCTGCGCCGAAAATGGCTATTTTATCCGGATCAGCGGTTTTATTGCTGATAAGCCAGTTAACGCCATCAGTTATATCCTGTTGAATTCTGCCCCCTACTTCTTTAAAGCCCGCGTTGTGAAATGCCTTGCCATAACCGGTAGACCCCCTGAAATTTATCTGGAAAACTGCGTACCCCCGGTTGGCTAAAAATTGTACTTCGGGATTATAGCCCCACCAAAAACTTTGATTAAATGGTCCGTCGTGTGGCATTATTACAACGGGTAGGTTTGTGCTTTTTGTGCCCCGGGGTAATGTGAGATACCCGTTAATAGTTAATCCATCACTTGCCTTGTAGGATACCGGCTGTACCGTACACAGATCTTTCGGATTGAGCGTCGAATTGATGTCACCAAGTTTTTTTAACTGCCCGGTTTTATTTTCATATAAATAATAGGTGCCCGGGTTTCGGTCAGTATAGGTAATAAAGATAAATTTATTTTCGGCGCTATCCCTGTCGGTAATTTTTATTTCGGTTCCTTTAAGCTGTGGTTGCAGTTTGTCATATATGCTTTTAATGTCCGCACTTAAAAAATGTTTTTGTGGTTTTGCCGCTTCCCATCTCACCATTTCGAGGTCGTTTTTGTTTTTTGAATATTCAACATCCTGTATGTCCGAATTTGTGCATGAATACAATACCCTTATTTCCTTTCCGTTCTCGGCATCAATTTCAACCAGTGCAGTTTTGTCGCGGTTAACGTTTGATAAGGCATAGAAATAATTTTTTTCACCCGTAAAGGCTATAGGCCTTACTGAGGTGCTGAAATTATTTTCAATAATTCGCCGGAACGGAGCGTTTTCAGTGGGGCGGAATAAAATAGTTTTGTCAACGCCGTCTGATGAAGTGATCAGCCGGATTTTACCATCCACTTCAGGATACCATTCTGTTATATTTCCCGGGTTGATGAGGTAGGGGGTCAGTTCGCCTGTTATGATGTTCAACCGGTAAATATCAAAATTTGCCGGGTCACGTTTGTTCATCCTGATGGTGATTATATCCGGCTGCTGTTTATTCCTGTTTAAAAGGCTAATCCTAACCTTTTCCTGGTCAAGAATTTTTTTTAGTTTTAACGTGCCTACATCTATCGTAAACAGCTTTAATTCATCATTGGCTACTAAATCCTGGCTAAAAACTATATGATTGTTATAGGTCCAAAAATAATCACCCCGAAGTGGATAGTCAGTAAACGAGGTGGCCATTTGCTCCCTGCCATCCGGTAATTGCTGTATAAACAGGTTCTCTTTACCCTTATATGCTTTTAGGTAGGAAATATACTTGCCGTCCGGAGATATTCTGAAGGTGCTTTTTTCGGGAATCTTAAAAAAATCAGAAATAGGTATACGGGGTGTACTTCGTTGATTGCAAGTACATAAAGCCATTATTACAGCGATTGAAAGTAATATCCTTAAAGGCCTTAACATTGGTTTATATTTAATCTTTTTAATTATGTTAAGGTATGCAATATACTCAATCAATTTTAAGTGTCACTACAATTTTACCCTGTAAAATCGTTATATAACTTTAATTTCAATTTGAAAATGAGACAATTTGAAGGGTTTAAAATGCAAATATTAACAAGATTTGCATTTATAAATGGAAGCGTTATTAACGCTAAAACGTTCAAAACTGCTTATCTTCAAATTAATGCATAATTGATTACTTTTGAACAGATGAAATATACCCTGGTTTATGCTTTCCTGTTTTTTTCCTGCTTTTCAAGCGCTTTTGCACAGGATACAGAGCTGCAGCTGGCCAAACAATTTGCCGCCAATGGGGAACAGCAAAAAGCCCTTGATATTTATCAGAAGTTGTATAAACAGGATAGTGAAAGCTATTTTAGTGTATATGTGAATACCCTGCTGGAACTTAAAAAGTTTGACGAGGCGGAGGGGATCACCAAAAAAATGATCCGGAAACACCCTGGCGATCATCAATATGTCATTACACTTGGAACAGCATACACCCAGCAGGGTGAGGTTGATAAGGCGAACGCGTTATACGATGAGTTGATAAAAAATTTGCCGCCTGACCAGGGCGAAATAGCGGCACTTGCTTCTCAATTCTATCAGAATGCGAATATCGAGTACTCCATAAAGATATTTGAGAAAGGCCGCAAAATCTTGCACAATGATGCTCTTTACTCTTACGAACTGATTAATCTTTACAGGTATAAAAGGGATAAAGTGGCACTTACCGAAGAATACCTTAACTTTTTGCCATCAAACCCCGCTTTCATCAGCCAGGCCGAGAATACACTGGCCAGCCTTTATGAAAACGCGGCAGATTATGATATACTCAGGATTGCTGTTTTAAAAAGGATACAAAAGGACCCGCAACAGCCCCTATATCCGCAATTGCTGACCTGGCAATTCATGCAGCAAAAAGATTTCGACCAGGCGTTAAACCAGGCGCTTGCTTTAAGCCGTCGCCTTAACGATGACGGTAGCAATATTTTTGAGCTTTGCAGTACCCTTGAAGGAAATGATGCTTATGACGCGGCGATCAGGGGCTATCAATACCTGATCAGCAAAGGGAAAGATTCGCCTTATTACATTTCTTCGAAGATTGAACTGATCAATACCAAGAACCAAAAAGTTACTTCGGGTAAGTATACCGAAGAGGATCTTTTGAGCCTCGAAAAAGATTATAACGGTCTGTTGGATGAATTTGGCAAAAATAATAACACCGTTTTTGCCATGCAAAAGTTAGCGAATTTAGAGGCTTTTAAATTGCATAAACTGGATGTGGCGCAAGAAATACTTGAAGAGGCCGTGGCTATCACAGGGGTGAACCGGTCATTACTTGCCTCGTGTAAACTGGACCTTGGCGACATTTCGCTGCTAAGCGGCAAACCATGGAATGCCACATTATTGTATAGCCAGGTTGAAATGGATAACCAGGCCTCAACCATTGGGCAGGATGCAAAATACCGCAACGCAAAACTGGCTTATTATACGGGTGATTTTACATGGGCAAAAGGCCAGCTGGATGTTCTGAAGGCCGCAACCTCAGAACTGATCGCCAATGACGCTTTGAACTTGTCGTTGCTTATATCCGAGAGTTTGTTTGCTGACAGCACAGGTGCGGCTTTGAAGATGTATGCCAGGGCCGACCTTTTGATCTATGCTGAGCAGCCTGAAGAAGCGATACGTACGTTAGATAGTATCGATACCAAATATCCTGCTAATTCGCTGGCTGATGGAATATTAATGGCGAAATCGAGGTTGCTTATTCAGCAAAAAGATTTTCCTGCAGCGGTTATTCTTTTAAAAAAAATAGCACAAGAGTATGGTACAGGCCTTTGGGCAGACGACGCAGTATTTATGCTGGGTGATATCTACGAAAACCAGTTATCAGATAAAGAGCAAGCAAAAATTTATTACCAAAAGATCATCACCGATTATGCCGGCAGCCTTTGGATCAACGAAGCCCGTAAACGTTTCAGGCTTTTAAGAGGCGATAAGAACGATGCATCGTAATGCGCGAGCGGTTGATTCGGTTGATTGAGTTAATGGTTGATTTTTCATTATTTCCCATTAACTTAGTCGCCCGAATAGAACTTAATCAACTACTCACCCAATCAACTAATTCCACACATGATTATATTCAACGATACCGTCATCATAGAAGAAGCCGTTCACGAAAAGTGGCTTAAATGGATAAAGGAAGTTCACATACCTGCAGTTATGGCTACTGGTCACTTTAAATCATACGAGGTGCTTAATGTTATTGATTCACCTAATGAAGGGGTTACTTATTGCATTCAATACCGTGCAGATAGTATAGCAGACTTTAACCAGTTTTACAGCAAACATTTACACCGCCTGCAGGAAGCTCATAACCAGGAATTTGAAAATCAGTTCGTGATATTTAATACACTGATGCAAACGGTGGAATAATTTTTGTCTGAACTGGGATTAAACGAATTTTCCAGATTTTCACGATTTTTAATCAAGTGAATCCATAAATCCGTTTAATCCAGGTTCAGACAACATTACTGCTTTATCAAATTATACAATTCATCAAGTTTTGGCGAAAGCACAATTTCAATGCGCCTGTTTTTTGCCCGCGCATCATTTGTGTTTGCAGGGTCAACAGGCTGGTATTCACTTTTGCCTGTGGCAGTAAGCCTTTTCGGATCAATCTTTTCTACTTCAGTTAAATAACGGCAAACTGAAGTAGAGCGCAATACGCTCAGGTCCCAGTTATCTTTGATCTGGCCAAGGTTTATTACTTTTTTATCGTCGGTATGGCCTTCAACCGCAATGGTAATATCGGGTTCTTTATTAAGTACAGCAGCCAATTGCTGTAATGCCAGTTTACCGTTTTCATTAATAATAATACTTCCCGACGGGAAAAGTAATTTATCGGCTAAAGAAACATATACTTTCCCATCCCTTATATCAACCGTTAACCCGCTGTTTTGAAATCCAAGTAGTGCTTTCTGCAATTTATCCCGCAATGCGTTAGATGCATCGTCCCGTTTGTGCAATGCATCCTCAACCTCTTTTAGCCTGGCTTCGCGTTTTTTCAGGTCTGCTGATAATTGGCTAACCCTGCTTGAACTTGTAGTGAAATTATTATTCAAAGCGCCATATTTGTCATTCAGCGTATTGAAATTTGCATTTAACGCATTGTAATTGTTTTGCATATCAAGCAACTCCCTGTGCAGCCTCATTGTGTCAGCACGTAATTTGGCAACGGTATCTTCAAGAGTTCCGGTGCGGGTGGCCAGCGAATCGCGTTCAGCTACCAAAGCCTTATATTTTTTAGGTGACAACACTACGCAGGAGTGTAAAGCAAAACAGATGACGGCGGCAAATAAATAGTACCTTATTTTCATGACAATAAATTTTGTGTTGTTAAGCTAATGCATTATTTAAAAAAACGTTCAATGGATAAATTTTACCGCAGATGGCAGCAATATCCGATGCCGCATTTTTAAGCAATAATTCCTCATCCTTTAATGGGTGAAAAGCTACAAAACTTTTAAGTTTTAGCAATTCAATATTTTCATTATCAGCGCTGTATTCTCTTGGAACACTTTTCAGTTGTTCTTGTTTTCTGAAATCGCCAAACAACCGAACAAATTCCGGTTCATCAATTATTTTTTTCAAATCGTTGGCGTTGTAGTCAATTTCCTGCCTTATTGCTTTTAAGTGATCTGTTTCGGGCATCCAGTAGCCTCCTGCTATTAATGAGTTTCCGGGCGAAATTTGAAAATAATATTCGGCCCTGCCGGCTTTTGTACCTTTAGTGGGTATACTTACGCCAAAGTAATTTTTGTAAGGGGTTTTATCTTTGCTGAAACGGATATCGCGGTAAATACGCATTACACACTTTTTGGCGTCAAGTGCGCTATCAATTTGCGGGTCAATTTTTTGCAGTAGTCTTAGCAGTTCGGTTGTAAAGGCAATTACATTTTCCCGGGCTGTTTCGTACCGCTCCTTGTTGGCCATAAACCATTCGCGATTATTATTTTCAACCAGTTCTTTTAAAAAATCAATGGTGTGCCGTTGAATCATCTTTATCTAAATGTGGCTGGTAATTTATTTTAGGAGACAGCCAATATAACAACAAAACGCGTGAATACCTGAAATTTATAGGGGAAAGGAAAAGCAGGCCAGTTAATATCGTTCCGATATATAACCAGGGAGATGTTGAATTTTGAGTTATAAAGTAAGTAAGCGCCACTATCAAAAGACCTTCCATTACGTTTAATGCATAGCTTACATACATTGCCGCATAAAAATATCCGGGTTCTATCTCGTAATATAAGTTACAATGCGGGCACCTGTCAAATATTTTGTTTGACCCGAAATTATATATCCCGCCACTAAACATATCGCCTCTGCGGCATCGCGGGCATTTGGCATGCAACATTGCCCATGATTTAGCTGTTTTTGGCATTTTTTTTAGATAGGCGGGTTTCCCGGTTTTGATACACTTAGTTTAAATGTAATTTATCGTTTTGGATATCGAGATTTACATTCTTACGCCTGAATTTTTTATACCATATTAAACCAACAAAGCCCACTGCAAGGTATGGGGCAGCTAACAAAAGATATATACCTTTATTTAACCCATTAGCTGCATTTCCGCCATTTTTTGAATTGGTAGCTACCTGTGCCGCACATTGAGAGCATTGTGCTTTCGCGGGTTCAAATACAATCATCACCAGGCAAAGTACCCCAAGCGCTAAAGTTAGTCTCAGCCATGCTTTCATAAAGGCAAATTTAGCGTATTTAATGTTAGGAAGCAATCGGGATTGGTTGCATTTTAAAGCAAAACAACAAACTATCTTCAATTCCTGCGGATATCCTTAAAAATGATAATAAGGAGAAATCATCAGGTAAACGATAACGCCGGTAACTGTAACGTAAAACCAGATAGGGAAGGCCCATCGTACCAGCTTTTTATGTTTTTCAACCTGCATTTGCAGGCCGCGGTAAAAGCTCAGCAATATAAGTGGTAAAACGCCCGCAGCAAGAATAATATGGGAGATGAGTATGGTTAAATAAACCGGGCGCAATGTACTTACGGCTTCACGTTCCGAAGCTGATAATTGCCCATCACCATTAACATCGCCGAAGATGGTGTCTGCTTTCAAATAATGAAACAGGATGTACGATACTAAAAATAGCGATGATAAGCAAAATGCTGTAATATTAATGCGCTTGTGCATTTTAATGTTATGAAGCTTTATAAAATAAAGCGATGTCAGCAGCAGCAGGCTGCAGGTGCCGTTTAAAAATGCGTTAAGCATTGGTAAGTAAGCCGTAAATGAAGGGGTTGCTGCGGGAGCAGGGATGAGCCTGCGGTTTAATACCAGTACTACAACAAATACGAATATGGATACTACTGCAACAAATCGGAATATAAATTTATCTGTCATGATTTTTTGTTTTTAAAGGCCGGATCCAGGAAGCAGAAGTAAAAAGAGACATGATAAGTCCTATTGTTAGGGTGGGTACAAAGCAGTTACTTATGTACACAGCGGGTTACACGCTGATCTCCAGTACAATTTCCTTCTCAGACCCGGCTCTTGATTTGTGGCTCTTGACTCTTAACCTAATACATTGGTGTATCGTTTTTCAATAATTCTTCTTTTATCAATACCTTAATTTCATCATCAAGCTTGCTTACATCCTTTGAGGATGCCCCGGTGTAATATCCCCTGATCCTTCTATCCTCATCAATTAAAATAAGCTTGTCGCTATAAATAAAACTTTCTTTTCCGGTTTGTACTGCGTTTACCAAAAAGCCATTATGTGCAAGCGGGTATACAGCGCTGGTGTCGCCTGTTAAAAACAGCCATCTGGCTGAAGCCGGTTTAAGGCTATCGGCGTAACGTTTTAAAGCATTTACTGAATCTCGCTCCGGATCAATAGATATCGACACGAAATACACCATTTTATTGTCGGCATAGGTTGCCGCCAACTGGTTTATGTTATTATTCATCTCGTCACAAACACCCTTGCAGTGCGTGTAAAAAAAGTTAGCGATGAATATTTTTTTGGTAAAAGTTTTTGGCGTTACGGTGTTGCCGTCCTGGTCGGTCAGTTTAAAGTCGTGCAGTGAATGATAAAGCGTATCAGGCACATCGTTATGGCCAACCTTGTGTGTTGTTTTCAGTACCGTTTTCGGGCCGTATACCGGTAGGTTTAAATACCTGTTTTTCCCTTTTGATACCAGTAAATAATATAAAAATCCCGGCACTAATAAAACAAGTACCAGGATCGTGATTTTTTTTAAGATGGCGGCAATTTTCATACGTGCCTTAAACCGATCCAATAGTGGCTCTCATTTGTAAGCACCAGTATTAAACCGATTATAAAAAGAATGGGCACGATAATAGCCAGTGCCAGTCCTACTTTCTCGAACTTTAGGTGCATGAAAAATGCAACAATAAAATAAGCTTTAAATAAAGTTAAAACTATATAACAAGGATTTATCATCGAATGCAGCGGGCTATGCAACAAACGTGGAGATATTACAAGCGCAATAAAAAACTCTACGCAAGTTATCGCGGTCAATATCCAAAAAATCCTCCATATTCTTTTTTTGGTCATTCCTTCGTGTTCGCCGTGTTCAGCGCCTTCGGCATGAACTGTTGTAGTTTCTGATGACATATCTTATCAGGTTAAATTATCAAACTAAATAAAAGAAAGTAAATACAAACACCCACACCAAATCTACAAAGTGCCAGTAAAGGCCCACTTTTTCAATCATTAAATAACTGCCGCGTTTTTGGTATGTACCAAGTAAAACGTTTATAGTAATGATGGTATTAATGACCACCCCGGAAAATACGTGAAATCCGTGGAAGCCGGTTATGGTGAAGAATAAGTTTGCAAATTGGTGCGATGTCATTGCCTGTTGCGCATATGGAACGCCGGTTTTGAAAAATTCCTGCATTTTTTCCGCAGTAGGAATATGACCCCACCAAAAGCCTTCACCATGTAAGTGATTCCATTCCAGTGCCTGGCAGCTTAAAAACATCAATCCGCCCAAAATCGTGAACAGCATCCAGGTAACCACTTCTTTTTTTGAATTGCGGTGCCCGGCTTCAACTGCAAGCACCATGGTTACTGAACTCATGATGAGGATAAACGTCATTAAACCCACAAACACTAATGGAGCTCCGCTTTCAATAAGACCTGGAAATGACTGGAAAACCAATGATGGTGCCGGCCATGTTGGCGCACTGAAACGCAAAGCGCCGTAAGAGATCAATAATGACGAAAAAGTAAATGCATCCGAGAGGAGGAAAAACCACATCATCATTTTGCCATACTCTACATTAAAAGGCGATCTGCCTCCTGACCATGGTGTTGATTTTACCTCATCAACATGTTGTGTTACTGCTGTACTCATTTGTACTTAGTTATTTGTTTTTAAGATTGGTTCAAAAGTAAAAAAACATACAGATAAATCCATATAATATCGAGAAAATGCCAAAAAATAGATGCCATTTCCATTTTGAATAAATTCTTTACCTGTGGTGTATTGCGATAGCTGGCTATGATGACATTTAACAATACTGCCAGGCCAGCCAAAACGTGCACTAAGTGTAATCCGGTGAACACATAGATAAATGACCTTGATGCATTCGGGTTAATAAAATAAATCCCCATTTTGATGGCCAGGACATACCATCCATAGATCTGTATCGCGAAAAAAGCTGTTCCTAAGAAAAAAGTAAGCCATAAATAAAAGCGCTGTTTTGCAAACTGCAATTGCCGTGCCGCCCTTGATGCTAAAAACAGGGAAATGCTGCTAATAATTATAACCGCCGTGCTATACATGAAAGCCTGCGGCAGAATGACATCAAGGCCATGGCCTCTGCCGCCGCTGTAAACAATAAATCCGCTCGATAAGGCAGCAAATAACATAAACGATGTGAATATGAATATCCACATGCTGAATTTCTTTGCCCCAAGGTTAACCTTATCTTTTTGTTGTATCTGCGCCATCATTTCACCTTTCCTATAAAATCAAATAAAAACATTAATTGCACTACCGGCAAATATAAAAACGAACCATACATCAGTTTCTTTGCCGCCCCAATCTCCAGGGTGCTTAAAAGCTGATAAGCGAGGTATAAAAACGCGAGGCTGAATAGTAGCGAAACACCACCAACATAAAAGCCGCCAAAATGATACCAGGTAGGCAATAAACTTACAGGCACTAATAGCAATGTAAATATAAAAGTAACTATTGCACTTGTTAAATTTCTTTTTCCGGAAGGAAGCAGCCTGAAACCAGCAAGTTTATAATCATCATCCAAAACCCAGGCAATGGCCCAGAAGTGAGGGAACTGCCATATAAACTGGATACTGAATAATATTAAAGCGATCGCATCAATTTTTTCGTGGGCGGCAACATAGCCGATTAGCGGGGGCAATGCGCCGGGTATTGCACCAACAAATACTGCTATTGGCGATTTACGCTTTAATGGTGTATATGCAAATGCATAAAGGATGATTGAAAATACGGAGAGCAACCCCGTGACGATATTCAAACTACCCAATAGATAGGTGCCCGTTATGCCCATAAATAAACCCAGCACCAGTGCCTGCCCCGTGGTCATATGGCCCGACGGTATTGGACGGTCCATGGTACGCTTCATCAGCTTATCAAGGTCCTTTTCAATAATTTCATTAAAACAGTTTGCGGCAGCAGTAACCAAAAAACCACCCACAATCAGTTTGCCCCAATTAAACCAATTGATTTCTCCGTTAACTTTACTGCCAATCAGGAAAGAAATGGATGCTGAAAAAACTACCAAAAAGGTTAATCTTAACTTTATCAGCTTCGAAAAATCGCTCCATCTCATCTGTTTGCCTCCTGATTCTTTACTGACGTGTACAAATTTAGCATCAGGTAAAACTGAGCGCCGAAAATCAGGCTGGCCAGTAAAATATGCAATGCCTGGGCAAAGGGTGGTAACGCCCAGTAGGATAACATGATCCCTGTGCCAATTTGAAGCATGATCATCAGGAATATAAAGCTCATCACCTGTTGCTGATTGGAGTGCCTGCTAAAGCCATTACGGATCAATATATACAATACAATGTTTGCCAGTAACACTAATATGGCGATATCGCGATGTTGAACAAATATGGCTCCTGCGTTACTTATCCAGTCTTCGCGGTAACCGCCCTGTAAATGTGTAGATACTTCGTCAATCTTTTCTCTTACTTCAGTTCCAAAAACAATTTGTACTGTTGAAATTACCAGCGTAAGCAGCATAGCTACGTGTGTTATCGGGCTCGAATCCAACTTATGTTTGCCGTATGTATTTGCCATGTGATAGGTGCCTATCAGTATAGCCAGTATCGTTAAGGCCAGTAACATATGCAGCGTTACAATACCTGATACCAGGTTGGTTGATACGACGATAGAACCAAGCCAGGCCTGGAAACCCACTAGCAGGATATTTAGAACACTTAAAAACGGGATCAATTTGTTTTCATACCGGTAACTGAATGAAAAAACAGCGACCAGTACCAAAAATAAACCAGAGATTGCGCCAATAAGGCGGTTGATATATTCCGTCCATGTTTTGGCGGCGTTAAATTCTTCTGGCAGCAATATTGATTTATCTTCCCGGATCCGGCGTGCGAGGTCGCTGTACCCAAAAAGATCAAGTGTTTTTGCGAATTTCTGATTTTTCTTCGTCCGCTCAGCAACATATTTCTGTTTGTAATCTTTTGGAAGTTCGTTGATGGAGGTAGGGGGCACGTATTGTCCGAAACATTTGGGCCAATCAGGGCACCCCATTCCAGAGCCGGAACTACGAACTACAGCGCCTGCAAGAATGAGTATAAAAAGCAGTACTATAGTAACTAGGCTGTATTTCCGGAACCTGATTTTTGACGCGAATGTCTTCATTTATTTTAAAGCAAAAACCGATTGTTAGTTTTAAGCCGAATGTAGCATACTAAATAATCAAACTGAAAGGCAAGTAACCTCCCGATCGGCATAAAAGTGGTATTAAAACAAATCCTGAGTCTTAAGCCAAAGACATACACAAATCTTTTGGCTCAAGACTCAGGACTAAAAACTTCGGACTTATTTTACTTCTTCGTTAGCTTTTTGTGTACTTGTCCATTTGTTGAATTCTTCTAAACCTTCAGGGTTGTCCTCAAAATCATGAGGCATATTTGAGCTCATGGTTTGTGAAAAAGGAACGTTTTGCGGAATGAAATCTTCTTCATGGCCGGGTTTGCTGTAATCATATGGCCAGCGGTAAACGGTTGGAATTTCGCCTATCCAGTTACCGTGAATATGTTCAACAGGAGCGGTCCATTCAAGAGTGTTGGCGTTCCATGGATTTTGAACTGCATGTTTACCCCAGAAGATGGAATGGATAAAGTTAAATATAAATGCCAGCTGGGCAAAACCTGCTAAAATAGCCGCCCAGGTAATAAATACGTTTACAGTTAACCAATGTTCCATCGATTTAAACTCCGTAAAGGCGTAATAACGGCGTGGAACACCATCAAGACCCATAAAGTGCATCGGGAAGAATACAAGGTAAGCGCTTATGAAGGTAACCCAGAAATGCAGGTATCCCAAACGTTCGTCCATCATGCGGCGGAACATTTTCGGGAACCAGTGGTACACACCCGCAAGCATGCCGAAAATGGCCGCAGAGCCCATCACAAGGTGAAAGTGGGCGACTACGAAATAGGTATCGTGCAAGTTGATGTCCAAAGCAGCATTACCCAGGAAAATGCCGGTTAAACCACCTGAGATGAAGAAAGAAACCATGCCGATAGCAAAAAGCATGGCTGGTGTAAAACGGATATTGCCCCGCCATAAAGTAGCCAGCCAGTTAAAGGTTTTTACTGCTGATGGCACCGCAATAATTAAGGTTGTGATCATAAACACACCGCCCAGGAACGGGTTCATGCCGGTTACAAACATATGGTGACCCCAAACAATAAAGGATAGCACGGTAATGCCGATCAGCGAATAAACCATTGCATGGTAGCCGAAAATGGGTTTACGTGAATTTACCGACATTACCTCTGATGAGATACCCATTGCAGGCATGATGATAATGTAAACTTCGGGGTGGCCAAGGAACCAGAATAAGTGCTGGAATAATATAGGGCTGCCACCTTCAAATGGCATAACCTTACCGTTTAATACAATGTCTGAAAGATAAAAGCTCGTCCCAAAACTTCTGTCAAATATTAACAAAACTACGCCTGCAACTAACACAGGGAAAGCTAGCACACCTAAAACTGCGGTAAGGAACAAAGCCCAAACAGTTAATGGCATTTTCCAAAGGTCCATGCCTTTGGTGCGCATATTTAATACCGTACTTACATAATTGATACCGCCCATTAATGATGAGGCAATAAAGCAAACCATACTGATGAGCCATAAAGTCATACCTTCAGCAGAACCGGGCATAGCCGTAGGTAAAGCCGATAAAGGCGGGTAAATGGTCCATCCACCGCTGGCAGGCCCTTTTTCGACGAAAAATGCAGAAACCATGATGATACTTGCTATAAGGAAGAACCAATAGGATAGCATATTTACAAAAGGAGAAGCCATATCACGGGCTCCGATCTGCAGAGGGATCAGTAAGTTCGCAAAAGTTCCGCTTAAGCCTGCTGTCAATACAAAAAACACCATGATGGTACCGTGTATAGTAACCAGCGACATATAGAAATCAGGGCTTAAACGTCCGCCAGGTGCGAAACGGCCCAGTAAAGTTTCAAGCAAAGGGAATGATTTATCCGGATAGGCTAACTGTATCCTGAATAACAGAGACAACATCATACCAATAAATGCCATGGTGATCCCGGTGATCAGGAATTGTTTGGCAATCATTTTATGATCCTGGCTAAATACGTAAGTATTCAGAAACGTGGCTTTATGATGGTGTTCGTGTCCTTCTTCGTGATGTACCAAGCCGTGATCGTGAACTGCTAATGTTGACATACTCGCTAATCTTATATTAATTATTTAACGCTAACTTGTTTGATGATAATGAGCCGGGCGATGATTTTGCGGCAGCTACTTTTAATTGTTGTTTTAACTGATCAGTTAAATATGGTTTTTGTTTTGCAATCCAGTCCTGGTATTCAGATTCAGAAACTACGCGAACTACTTTTTGCATGTTGTAGTGGATGCCACCGCATATTTTATTGCAATAAAGCAGGTACTCAAATTTTGGGTTATTAGTTTCAGAGCGCATTTGGTCCGTAGTAACTGTTGGTACAAACTTAAAATACGTTGGCAAACCCGGTACCGCGTTTTGCTGTAACCTGAAGTGCGGCATAAATACACTGTGGATTACATCCTGCGCATGAATATTTAACCTGATTGATTTATTTACCGGCAATACCAGGGTATCCGCCTGTAGGTCGTCATAACTATTCCGGTCTTTAAAGTCAATGCCTAATTTGTTAAGCCCTGTTGTAAGTCTGTAGTCCAATTGTCCGAGTTTACCGTCCGGACCGGGATAACGTAATTCCCAGGCAAACTGGTGTCCGGTTATGTCGATATTAAGGTCACCTTTCATATTGGTGCTGTTTTCAACGCTTTGCCAGGTAAAGAAGCCGAATACTACCAGCACTGTTAAAACAATTGCGGGAATAATAGTCCAAACCTTTTCAATCGTATTGTTGTGCGGCAGGAAGTATGCCTTACGTTTGTCTGAAGCGCGGTAAAAGAATAAAAACCCGAATAAAAGCACTTGGGTAATTACAAATACGATAAGCGTAAGTGCACTTGTCAGGTTAAACATGTTGTCAATATCAACGCCATGGGCTGATGCCGATTTAGGCAATGTCATGCTGCCTTGAACAGTTAGCGACCAATAGGCGCCATACAAACCAACAATAAGAAACACAAGGCATAAAACGGCCATAAAGCTATTCCAGTTGATTGGTTTTTTACCCTGCATGGTCAGAGTAAGATCATAAACTTTTAATATTTTACCGAGTATGGCTATACAGAAACAGCCTACCAGGCCAAGAAGTACATAATAAAGCACGCCAGTCCACATTCCGCTGCTGGCCATAGAATCAGGTGTTCCTGCCGTTGTTGTACCCTGCGCTACCGCCTGCGCCATTAACTGATGAGACCCCAAAAGCATGGTCGCCGCAAAAAGTAAAAGCGCTTTTTTAGAAGTTATTAGTTTTTTGAATCCCATCTTATTTTTTGTTTGGTATTCTTTTATTTTGGTGCAAATTTAATAATTATTATATGTGATGATGGAGGCTTTCGTCCAGCAACGGGTGTTTCTTAGGTATCAGTGAATTAAATTTACTCAAAGCATTTAGCATAGTAAAGATAAATAAACCTGCAAAACCAAAAAATATGGTAATCTCTGGCCAGCTGATTTCGGTATACCAGTGTGATTGCGGGCCAACTGCGCCCGGCATAATCATTTGCCAGTAATCAAGCCAGTGACCACAAATCAAGATAATACAAGCTGCTTTTAAAACCGGTACCAGGCGTTTTGAATCGCGTTTCATCAATAACAGTAATGGGGTAAGGAAATTGACAACGATATTTAACCAGAACCATCCTATAAACTCAGGCTGCCACCTTCTGTAAAAATAAGCCGACTCTTCTGGTATATTAGCATACCAGGTTAGCAGGAATTGTGCAAACCATAAATATGTCCAGAATACAGAGAATCCAAACATTAACTGACCTAAATTGTGAAGGTGATCTTCAGTAACCCATTCCAGGTAACCATTTTGGCGTAAAATGATGATGGTAAGCGTAATTACTGATAAACCGCCAACCCATAATGCCGCAAAATTGTACCAGCCGAACATGGTTGAAAACCAATGCGCCTCTAACGACATGATAGTATCAAAAGCAAATAAAGGAACGGTAAAGCCGAATATCACAAGGAATATAACTGATACTTTAAAGCTTTTGTTGTAGTTAAACATACCGCCTAAAGCATCTTCATTATTTGAATATTTTACCAGTAATGCACCTAGTGCTGAATAACATAACAGGTATAAAGCGATACGGATAAGGAAAAAAGGAACGTTCAAATAACCGGATTTTGCTGTTATAACGGCATCGTAATTTGGATTGCCGGGGGTAGTTACACCCTTTACTGCCCATAGTTTGTATAAATAAGGGATAGTGGATTGTTTACCGTACTCGTTAAGGCCGGTATGGGTCATAAAAATGCCCAGAAAGATAACGGCAAATAATATTACAGCAGCTATGGGTAATGCTTTTGCAAATGCCTGCGGAATCCTCAGGATGGCAGCTGACCAGCCAGCCTGTGCAACATACTGTACAGCTAAGAAAAATACGCCGCAGGTACAAACGCAAGCAAAATAATAGGACATCAGCAGCAGGTTAGCAAATGTACGTTCGCCGCCGCCTGTTAAAAAACCGATTGCTATTCCAATTACGCCAATAGCCATCAATACAAGGCTCCAGGTTTTGGCATTGCCTTGAAATTGAAATCGTTCGTCGAAACTATGAGAAGTCTTCATTTAAAAAATCAGCTTATAAAGTTTGTAAATGGTGAACATACATAATCACTTTCCATCTTTCGGTAGGGTCAAGCTGTGAAGCATATGAACCCATAGCGTTTACACCATAAGTAATTGTATGATAAATTTTGCCGTCAGTAAGGTCTTTCATATTGCCGCCGCGTGATGATACGCCGGAGGAATAAGATGGAGGCGCAGGGAAACCATGCGCAATCACCAAACCATCGCCCTGGCCATTTAACCCATGGCAAGGCGAGCAAAATGAGGTGAATAATAACTTACCTTCTGCATAATTTGCCTGTGTTTGTGGCAGCGGGCTTTTTACTTCAAGGCCAGCTTTTTCATAACCATCCTTTGAGTTAGGATAATCAAAACGTACGAAACCTATTGGAGTGGTACCTGCCGGTGGTACCTGCGCGGTTTTGCCATCCTTAAAATTATCATTTATCTGGTCCGGGTCGTATGCAAGATGCTCGTACATATTGGGAGCGTATGCCCAGCCAGTACTTCTTTTATCCTTGCACGATGAAATAGCTATCGTAGCAGTGATAGCAACAGCTATTGTGCCCAATATTTTTATTTTATTCATAGCTAACATATTTTCTGTCGTTATGCTTTACTTCAACAGCTCCTGCTTCTTTTAAAATTTTAGTAATATCCTCGTGTGGCGTATTTCCTTTCGCGTCAATCGCAATCACAAACCTATCGTCAGTTGCGCGCAGGTCCATTACCCTTGGCGTACGGCCGGGGAAAAGATGTGTCGCGAAGAAGAAAGTAAGCGTCATGCCAAAAGCCGTAAACAATACAGTCCACTCAAACGTGATCGGAACAAAATCGGGTATGGCAAATGCCGGTTTACCACCAATGTTCATAGGCCAATCATGCACAAGCATGTAATAAGCCATACTGAAGATGGTTGTACCGCCCAGGCAGCCAAACATAAAGGCTGCAAAACCTAAGCGGGAATCTTTAATACCGAGCTTTTTTTCAATACCATGTATTGGCATCGGGGTAAAAACATCGTATATGGGTACACTATTTTTTTGTAACAGATCTATCCCGTGCATCATTTCATCGGGGTCTGCAAAAAGGCCTAAAATATATTTGGTGCTGCTCATTTTTATGCTTTTTGGTAATCAGTTATCTCAACGCTGTCAAATTTCACCAATGACTCTTTATAAAATTCTACCTGTTCTTCATCCAATCCGCCATGGGCTAACAATTTTTTCTTCGACTGTTCACTTGAGCTCTTCAGGATCAGTTTTACTTCGGCCATTGCTATTGAAGGTAATACCCTTATAAACAACAGGAACATAGTGAAAAACAAACCTATTGAACCGATAAAAATACTCATGTCAACCCAGGTTGGATAAAACATTGCCCAGCTTGAAGGAACAAAGTCGCGGTGTAAGGAAACAACAATGATCACAAACCTTTCAAACCACATACCGATGTTCACCACGATAGATAACACCCATGCAATTGGGATATTTCTGCGGATTGATTTGAACCACATCAATTGGGTCATCAGTACGTTACAACCATACATCATGCAACCTGCCCACCAGTAAGGACCGATGAACCTGTTAAGAAAAGTATATTGTTCGTATTCGCCGCCTGAGTAAAAGGCGATAAAGAATTCCGTTAAATAAGCAACACCCACGATCGATCCTGTTAAAAGGATAATCTTATTCATCGCCTCGATATGGAACATGGTGATGTAATTCTCCAGGCCCAACACTTTACGGGTAACCAGTAAAAGTGTCTGTACCATCGCGAAGCCAGAGAAAATCGCACCCGCAACGAAGTAAGGCGGGAAGATAGTGGTATGCCATCCCGGTTCAAGCGAGGTGGCGAAGTCCATGGATACGATAGTGTGAACCGAAAGTACCAGCGGCGTTGAAATACCCGCCAGAATCAAACACACGGTTTCAAAACGCTGCCATGTTTTTACTGATCCAGTCCAACCAAATGAGCAGAATGAATAAATTTTGCGGCGTAAACCAGTAGCGCGGTCACGTATCGTAGCTAAATCGGGCAACAAACCTGTGTACCAGAATACTAATGATACCGAGAAATAGGTTGATATTGCGAATACGTCCCAGATCAAGGGTGAGTTAAAGTTAACCCAAAGCGTGTAGGTATTTGGTAATGGTAACGAATAAACAAACATCCATGGGCGACCCATGTGACAAACGATATACGAAGCCGCGCAGATTACCGCGAAAATAGTCATCGCTTCGGCAGAACGGTTGATGGAGTTACGCCAGTTTTGACGGAACAGCAGCAAGATCGCCGAGATAAGCGTACCAGCGTGACCAATACCTACCCACCAAACGAAACCTGTAATATCCCAGGCCCAACCTACTGTTTTGTTAAGGCCCCACTCGCCTATACCATACCAAAAGGTCCAGCTAACAGAAAATAACCAAAGGCAAGCCCCTAAAACAGCCACCACAAAGCCTATCCACCAGGCTTTTCCCGGCATATTTTCTACTGGGCGAAGAACATCGTTAGTAATTTGGGCATAGGTGATGTCTTTGCCTGTAATTAACGGTTCTCTTATTATTGATTCACTATGAGATGCCATATTTTATAATCTCTCTTGTAATTAATTAAGCTTCTAATTCAGATATATTTCTAACTTTTACCTGGTAACCTACTCCCGGCTGTACACCCAACTCTTCCAAAACGTAATAAGTTCTTTCGCTCTTCAAAGCTTTTGAAACTTCTGATTCAGGATCATTTCCGTCGCCGAATACTATTGCATTTGCAGGGCATGTTTGCTGGCAGGCGACTTTTACATCACCATCTTTAAGCGGGCGTTTTTCTATTTTTGCTTTCAGTTTACCTGCCTGGATGCGCTGGATACACATTGAGCATTTTTCCATTACACCGCGGAAACGGGTTGTAACATCTGGGTTAAGTACCAGTTGGGTATGATCGCCCTGTAAGTAATTTTCAAAACGGGCATCATTCCAATAGTTAAACCAGTTGAAACGGCGAACTTTGTATGGACAGTTGTTGGCGCAATAACGTGTACCAATGCAACGGTTATAAGCCATATGGTTTAATCCTTCTGAAGAGTGTACGGTAGCTAATACCGGGCAAACAGTTTCGCAAGGGGCGTGGTCACAGTGCTGGCAAAGCATCGGCTGGTAAACTACCTTTACGTGGTCCAGATCGTTAAGTTTGGCAATTTCGTGTTCACGTGTGGTACCACCATTGTCGCCATTATCATTAAAGCTGTAATAACGGTCGATACGAATCCAGTGCATTTCGCGACGGCGGTGAACTTCATCTTTACCAACAACCGGTACATTATTTTCAGCGCTGCAGGCAACCACGCAAGCACCACAACCGGTACATGCGTTAAGGTCAATTGCCATTACCCAGTTATAGGTAGGGTGCTCATAATTGTCCCAAAGGTTATATACTTTATGATCCTCTTCTTTACCGGTACGTGCGCCGGGGTTTTTAATATATTCAGTAAAGGTTGCTTCTTTTATAATACTGTTACGCCCTTCAATAGAGTGGTGTGTTTGCGTTTGCGCCAGCGGAGAATTAGTACCGGTGGCAGTTAAAGCAGCAACAACACTTGTTTGTAATGTATTGTTACGCAGGGTATGGAAAGGAAATGCGTTTTTACCTACATTGTCGCCAACCGGACCGGCAATTGTGCGGCCATAGCCAACAGCTACCGAGATAGTGCCCTGTGCCTGACCTGGTTGTGATAATACCGGCAAGTTTATGGAATAACCGTTTGCGTCAATTTTTACAACATCGCCGTCTTGCCAGCCCCATTTCCTCATATCGGCAGGCGACACATTGGCGTAATTGTCCCAGGTAGTTTTGCTAACCGGGTCTGGCAATTCCTGCAACCATGGGTTGTTGGCTCTTTTACCATCGCGCATGGATACTTTTTGATAAAGCTGCAATTCAACTTTGCTGCCATCGGCAGTAAGTTCTTTGCTGTGATCCAGTATTTTTTGTGCAACACTATCCAAACCGTAGGAGAAAGAATAGTTGCCTGCGGCGACAGGAACAGTTTGTACAAAACCGGTTTGTAATAATTTTTCCCAACCTGCCTGTCCGGATAACCCGCCTTTTGCAAGAAGCGATTTATCCCAGGTGTTGCGTACATAGGTATAATAATCTTTTACTGTGCTTCCAGACCATATCATCAGGCTTTGTTCAGCCTGGCGGGTATCATAAACAGGGTTTATGGTTGGTTGTAAAATAGTATAATATCCTTCAAGTGCATTGTCATCACCCCATGATTCAAGGTAGTGATGATTTGGAGCGATAATATTACAAAGCGCAGCAGTTTCTTCGTTTTTATCAGAGAAAGATACTTTTAAACGCACTTTCTTCAGTCCATTAACAACATCGCTGCTTTTGTAATAATCATAAACAGGGTTAGCATTCAGGAAAAATACAGCACCAACATCGCCACTATTCATCTCGCCTACAAATTCTGCAAATTCTGCATCATTGCCTGCAAATTGTTTCGATGGATTGTCCAGATCTATGGTCTTGCCATAGCTGCCTAACAAGGAGTTGATAGCGTTAACCAATATTTGAGTAGCTACATCATTTGAACCTGCAACCACCAGGGCTTTACCTTTAGCTTGCAGTAATTCTTTCGCAACAAGCGTTAAAGCTTTATCTGCAATTGGATTGTTTGTTAGTTTCTGGCTTCCCGGCAAAGTAGTGCCTGAAATTGCATTGTATAAATTAAGCAGCGCAACGCCTTCTTCAGATGGTTTTATCGGGATACGAACATCGGCATTGGTGCCTGTTACGCTCATCGAGGTTTCGAACTGGATGTGGCGGGACATTTTTTTAGCCTCCAGCGATTTGTTGTTCCTGTTTTGTACATACTGCCTGATGAATTCAACAGGTGAAATCCATGTACCCAAAAAGTCAGCGCCGAAACTTACAATTACATCCGCTTTATCAAAGTTATAATGTGGCAACACCGATTTGCCGAAGCTGTTCTGGTTGCCCTGGATGATGCCAGTATAGGATACCGCATCATAGTTAATGTGTTTTGCAGTTGGATAGGCCGCCAGGAAATCAGCAATTACACCCAGTGATGAAGGGCTGGTAATAGTTGAAGTGATCAGGCGTATTTTTTTGCCTGCAGTTTTAATGGCTTCAAGTTCGCTTTTAACAAAGCTATCGGTTTGTTCCCATCCGTAATCACCGTTATCTTTCAACGGGTTTTTTAGGCGGGTAACATCATATAGGTCGAGTACAGAAGCCTGTGCTCTTGCACTTAAGCCGCCTTTACCAATAATGTCGTTAGGGTTACCTTCTATTTTGATCGGCCGTCCCTCACGGGTTTTTACCAAAATAGCCTGACCTTCTAATGTCGAGGCGTAGTAATTGGCTATACCTGGGGTAACTTCCTCTGGTTTTATTAAATAGGGTATGGATTTATGAACAGGCACTTTTTGACAAGCTGCAAGTGTTACAGCACCCACGCCAAAGCCTACTGCTTTTAAAAAGTCGCGGCGCGGTGTTCTTCCTTCTAAACCGCCTCCTGTTAAAACATCTTCGATTGGAATAGGCTCCGCAAATTCGTGTTTGTTCAATTCAACAAATTCCGGGGTTTTGTTCAGCTCTTCTAAACCTTTCCAGTATTTTTTATTGCTATCCATTTAAGCTAAATAAACTGTAATGATAAGTTTTAATCAAATTATTAATAGTGGCATTTGCCGCACTCGATACCGCCCATAGCGGCTTCTGTTACCGGTTTGCCAGCTTTAATCAAATCGTGTACTGCTTCCATTTTCTCATAATATGCATTGCCTTTCATATTTACGTTGGTACGTTTGTGGCATTGTATACACCATTTCATTGTTAATGGAGAGTATTGGTAAACTTCTTTCATTTCCTGAACCTGGCCGTGGCAGGTCTGACATTTTAAACCTGCAACCTTTACGTGCTGTGAGTGGTTGAAGTAAGCGAAGTCGGGCAGGTTGTGGACACGGATCCATTGAATTGGCCTGGCCTTGGTGGTATCATATTTCTGGGTGGCGGGATCGTATCCCAGGGCATCATAGATTTTTGCGATCTCAAGCGATGGTGTTGCAGCACCCTTCAGGCGGTCAATTGTTTTATGACAGTTCATACAAACATTTAATGACGGGATAGATGCATTTTTTGATTTGTAAGCGCCTGAGTGACAGTACTGGCATTCAATTTTCATTGCGCCTGCATGCAGGTCGTGCGGGAATTTGATAGGTTGTACCGGCTGGTAACCCTGGTGAACGTTGGTAGTCCAAAGGGTAACCCATGTCCAGCTGCCAAGTGCTAATGTACCGCACAGCAGTACGAAAAACACCAGCTTTTTATTTTTAGCGAGTTTTTTGACAGTTGCCATACGGTCAACCGGGGCTGCTTCCGCAATAGGTTCTGCTACCAACAGCTCTTTGTTTTTAAGAAGTAACCTTTCAAGTGTGCTAACCACCTTGTTTAAAACAAGGATGATTACAAATGCAAGGATGATAACGCCGATCAAAGCGAAAATAACCATGTTGCTCGGGCCTGACTCAGCAGCGGGTCCTCCTACAGCGGTTTTAGGTGCCGATTGCATCGCTTTGTAAGTGGTGCGCACATAAGTTAATATATTAGCGACATCACCGTCAGACAGATCTGCAAAAACGGTCATGCCCGCCTGGTTGAACTTGTTGTAAATAGCCAACGCTTTTGGATCCTTTGCCGCAATTAATGTCTGGTTATTCTGGATCCATTTGGTCAGAAACTTGTCATCTGTTTCAATGTTAAGTTGCGGGCCTAAAGCCGGGCCGATCACCAGCCTGTCAACGGCGTGGCAGGTGGTACACTTGGCTTTAAATATGGCTTCGCCCTTAGCGGCGTCCCCCTGTGCGAAAGCAGAGGTTCCTAAAAAAGCAAAACCGGCAACCACTAAAACCGACCTTGAAAATTGTTTAAAAAGCAATGAGAAACTCCTCATAAAGTGTATTTATACTAAATAATTTTCTATATTAATGATTGTAATTCACGCGGAGATGTATGATATATCCGAATTTTTCAGTCACAAAAGTATAATTTATTACAGTATCACTGACAAACAAATGACGCCAATATATAATTTATAATAATTCTAAATAATATTATTGTGCAGGTTAAATTTGTTTATAACAACGCTAAATTAAAGAATTATTCAATTAAATGTATAAAATTAAGTGTCCCTGAATTTAGTTCGAAAAATGATGTTCGTCACATTAATTGGCAAACAATATATGTTGGCATAAAACTTGGTTATATAAAGAATTTTAAATTGTGAACATTGTTTAGGGCGATGCAGTAACAGAGTCAACTACCCTCCCATTTTCCTTGCTTAATGTAACAAATTAATAGCCAAATATCCCCAAGGGTTACCTTTTGGCATCAATGGGTATCAATATAAAATCCAAAAAACATGAAAACAAAATTTTTAATCCCGCTTGCGGGGCTGGCTTTTCTTTGCGCATGCAAAGGCAAATCGGGCAGTTACGAGGTTGTGAATAACAGCAGCAGCGCCGATATGCTTAGTAAAGATTCAGTTTCCGGTCCAAAACTGGTAAAAACGGCCGGCATCCGTTTCAAGGTGAAAAATGTGCAGCAAATCGCTGAACACATTTCGGCGCTTACAAATAGTATTAATGGTATGGTGATCCATCACCAGATGGGATCGACGGCTGAACGAAGTGAGGATATCCGGATCAGCAATGATTCCGTTATGCGGGTGACTGCCTTTAATACTACCGCCGAAATGACGGTGAAGATACCGTCAACAAAACTGGATGAGTTTTTGAACCAGGTTGGCCATTTAGGTATTTATGTGAACGATCGCAGTATGGATATTACGGATAAGTCGCTCGATTATCTTTCGGCGCAGCTGAAACTTAAAAGCAGGGCCGAACTGGTAAGCCAGCAAAAGAAAGGAAAGGTTATCATCAAAAAGCCTGAAGATGTGTTAAATTTAAAGGATGATATGATAGACCAGCAGATCGGCAACCGGCAGATTGATGACGCGGTTAAAAACAGCATTGTTACCCTAAGCTTTTATCAAAGCAATACCATTAATAAGGAAGTAATAGCAAATGACGACCCATCGGCCTATAATCTTCCCTTTTTCAAGCGCCTGGCGATGGCTATTGAAAATGGATGGGGCATATTTGTGGATGTTATTATCGGTATGGCCAACCTTTGGGTATTTATTTTAGCAGGAATTGGCGTTTGGGTGCTGGTGCGAACCTACCGGAATAAGAAGATGATCGCACCCGCTAAAGTCTGACCCAGCAAAACAACACAAACAATTCAATAAATAAATTCCTAATCCGTTTACCTTTTAATAGTTAAAGGTTTCCATAACCAATCCCTGCAAATCATGAAAACAAAATTTTTGATCCCGCTTGCGGGACTGGCACTGCTATGCGCATGCAAAGGTAAAAGTGGCTCTGCTGAAAGCGCTGATACCACAAAAGAAGTAATGAATGAAGCAAAGGTTATATTCATAGCGATACTATTCAAAATCACCCTAAAGTGGTGAAAACGGCCGAAATAAATTTCCAGGTAAAGAGTGTGCGGCAAACAACAGAACAGATTGCCGCACTTACACAAAGCTATGGCGGCCAGGTAATTCACCATATCATGCGCTCAACTACAGGGGATAGCATAGATGTGCGTAAAAGCGATGATTCTGTCATGAGAGTTACCCTGGTTAATTCAACCGCAGAGATGACCGTTAAGATACCTCCCGCCAGCCTGGTGGGTTTCCTGAACAAGGTAGCTCAGATGGGGATCCGCGTAAATGATCAGAAAATGGATGTTACTGATAAATCGTTGGATTACCTTTCCACCCGGCTTAAACTTAAAAATCAAAACGAATTGGTGGACGCGCAAAAGAAAACATCCGTCAATAAAAAAGATCCGGATAACTTGCTGGCCTTTAAAAACAACATGGTCGATCAGCAAATTAACAATCTTAAAATTGACGACTCAGTTAAATTGAGCACAGTTATGCTTAGTTTTTATGAATCCAATGCAGTTAACAAACACATGATGGCTGATAATAACCTGGCGGATTACCAGCAACCTGTTTCAACGCGTTTCGGTAGGTCATTTGAGACTGGCTGGAATGTATTTGTAGAGATATTGATTGGCATCTCTAACTTTTGGATATTGATACCTATCGGTCTTGTAATTTGGCTGGCGATCAGCTATTTTAAAAGAAATGCGTTAGTTAAAGGTTGATCGGGTTGATCAGGTGAGTAGTTAAATTTAGTGACGATCAATAACTACTCACCTGATCAACTTAATCTAACTCAATCAACCAATTAAATTTTAACAATTCGGTAAACATTTATATTTTTGCCCAACAAAAAAAATCAGCAAAAAATGAACACTACTGAAAACGCCAATTCCGAACGTCACTACATAACTATCGTCATTGCAATTATTATAGGCCTTTTTGGTGTGTATCTTCGTTTTGCCGATTTTCCATACAATAATATTGTTGCCAATATCCTTTTAATAACCGGCGTCGGAATCGCATTAAAAGGCGTTTTTGGAATACTGGAGTAAGTCTTAAGTTCTAAGTCAGTAGTCTGAAGTCAAAAACCATTTTGGCTCCCTGTTTCGTTATTTTCTTTGCTGTCTGCCGACTTTTGACTTAAGACTCCCGACTTCATTTAGGGTGATAATCCGACTCCGTTAAAATCTTCTGGGCATCATTATCCGCCATCAGCTGCTGTAGTGTAACATCAGGATGCTTTTCCATATATCTTCGTACAATTTGCCAGCCCGTCCAAATGGCCAGTTTTGGCGCCGATTCGTTTTTTTCGCCAAGCCCTGGCGTAAAAGGTGCTACGGAAATGTATTTTTGTATTTTTTGGTAATCGCTTTCGTAAAGCAGGTTCTGGTCAATAAACCAGGCCCAGATCTTCGATTCAAATTGCTGGCACCATTTTAACTGTGCATCGGTATAACCAATTTTAAGGGTATCAGCTGCATCTGGTAATACCTGATCCATAAAATACATGATCTTGCCGTTATAAATCATTTTCGACATCAGCGTTTTGCTGCTATCGCTTTCGGGGAACATGTCTTCGCGCGTTATCGCCTCAGTTAGCCGCGGGCAAATGTTCTGTTCGTTAAAATTGCGGGACATGTAGCGCGGCCATGCGGACGTTAGCGCCGGGTAAAATCTTGAATTTGCGCCCAAGAATAAATCAAGCCCAATGCCATATAAGCCATTGTCAGTAATAATTGGTGTCTCAAATCCTGAAACGAATGCATATACAGCAGGCAGTTTTTTATCGGGGTAATAGTACTTAATGTGCCTGAAAGCATCGGTTAGTTCGGCCTCGGGTTTATCCAGGTTGGGGTAAACTGAGTCAATATCATGTTTCAGGTCGTTATAATCTTTGGTAACAAAAATTTTGCGTAACAAAGCAAAATAAGCAGTGTCGGTGGTGTTGATCTGGTTATCCTGTAATAGCGTTGCGATAAAATCATGGTAAAATGGTCCGTATTTTTTTTGCAGGTAAACAGCCTGCTGCGCCATCGGCCTGGTTTTCATCGCATCGAATTCCTTATCAAAACGTTCAATTTTTACATTTACCGGAATGTTGCTTACATCAACCTTTTTATGGACACATGCGCTTAATAATACGCCTGTTAAAAAAAATAGGTAAATTTGTTTTGTTTTGTTGAAAAGGATCATTTTTTATGCTTTCGGCAAAATTAATTTTTTATTTGCATTAAACACCCTAAACGCAGTATTTCAAACGTTAGTTTAGGACCTGTATAAAATCACTATTAATAATGAAGATCGCGTTAGCACAGCTTAATTATCACATTGGCAACTTTGAATCAAATACTGCAAAAATTATTGATCATATCCGTATCGCGCGCGATAACGGCGCTGACCTCGTTGTTTTTGCTGAATTGTGCGTTTGTGGGTATCCATCACGCGATTTTTTGGAGTTTGATGAATTTATTGATCTGTGCGAAACCTCGGCACAACAAATTGCTGCCGGGTGCCACGATATTGCCTGTATTATAGGCTTGCCCACGCCTAACAACAATAACGAGGGCAAAGAATTATATAACTCGGCTTATTTTATTGAAAACGGAAAAGTAAAGGCGGTTGCGCACAAGGCGCTGTTGCCTAACTATGATGTATTTGATGAATACCGTTACTTTGAACCATCTACCGAATTTAGTTGTATCGATTTTAAAGGGCACCGTATAGCACTTACTATTTGCGAAGACCTTTGGAATGATATTGAAAACCCGCTTTATATTACCCGCCCGATGGACATCCTGATCCAGGAACAGCCGGATGTAATGATCAATATTGCGGCATCGCCCTTTGCTTATAATCATGATGAAGAGCGGATTGAAATTTTGAGCGATAATGCAAAAAGGTATCAGCTGCCTTTGTTATATGTGAACAATATTGGCGCGCAAACAGAATTGATATTTGATGGCGGCTCGCTGGTTTTTGATAGTACAGGTGAGTTGATCGATGAGATGCCTTATTTTGAAGAAAGCATGGCTTATTACCAGCTTGACAAAGGCGGCGAAGTTAGCTTCGAACATCCATCAACTTTAAGAAAAGAAAAACAAAGCGATATAGAACAGATTCACCAGGCTATTTTGTTAGGGATAAGGGATTACTTTTATAAATCGGGTTTTAAACAGGCGATACTGGGTCTTTCAGGCGGGATCGACTCCGCTGTGGTTTGCGCATTAGCCGCCGAAGCTTTAGGCCCCAAAAATGTGATGGCGGTATTATTACCATCGCGTTTTTCAAGCGATCATTCTATAAAAGACGCCGAAGACCTGGTGGAAAACCTGGGCTGCCTGCACGAAACCGTCAATATCAAAAACATTACCGAAGCCATTGAAAAAACGCTGAGCCCGCAATTTAAAAATCTGCCTTTCAATATTGCTGAGGAAAATATACAGTCGCGCACCCGGGCAGTGCTGTTAATGGCGATGTGTAATAAGTTTGGCTATATTTTACTGAATACCTCTAACAAAAGCGAGGCTGCGGTAGGTTACGGTACTTTATATGGCGATATGTGCGGGGGTATTTCGGTTATCGGGGACGTTTATAAAACCCAGGTTTTTGAACTGGCCAGGTATATTAATCGTCAAAGCGAGATCATCCCCATAAATTCGATTGTTAAACCGCCGTCCGCAGAATTAAGGCCTAACCAGAAGGATACAGATTCATTGCCGGAATACGATATCCTTGATAAAATAATTGCAGAATATGTTGAAGGCAGATGTTCATCAGCAACCATCATAAAAATGGGGTATGACGAGAAAATAGTTCGTAAGGTCATCCGGCTTATTAACCTATCAGAACATAAGCGGTATCAAACACCGCCAATATTGCGTGTATCGCCAAAAGCATTCGGTATGGGCAGGAGGATGCCGATTGTAGGAAAATATTTGTCGTAGTTTTTTTATTTTGTTATTAAACCTTTTACCAATTGTTAGTCTAATAAAAATACCGGGAGGAAAATATTATGAAAATATCACTAATTTATATCGGGCTCGCAGTTGTATTACTGTCGGGTTTTTCTGCGTGTACCAGTTATAACTATTACACTGCTGCCATCAATAAAACGCATATGGGGGGCTATCGCACGTTTGCCTGGATGCCGCCTTCAAAAAGCGCCGGAAATAATGTGAGCCAGGCAGCAGATGCTAAAATTAAGGACGCGGCTACCAGCGCTTTAATTGCAAAAGGATTGCAGTTAAGCCAGAATCATCCCGACCTGGTTGTTAGTTATACAAGCATTGTGGGCCGTGGATCACGGACCAACTATTATACGGATTATCCCTACTATGGCGGATTTTATCCTGGCTGGGGATTTGGCTGGGGCTGGGGTTGGGGAGGATGGTACCGTCCGTATTATGCATTCGGCGGTCCGTTTGCTTACTATGGCGGTTTAACTTACGCCGAAAAAGAACATTATAAAGAAGGGACATTGATTATCGATATCATTGATACCCGTACCCGCAAAATTGTATGGAGAGGATTTGGGGTTGGCGAAGTTCATCATAACCCGCAAAAAGATATTGACGACCTGCCGAAGGTAGTAAATGGGATTCTTGATCAATTACATTTAACGCCTCCTCCGCAAATGGGAATGAGGCAATCCTGAGAATGTTTATTTAAAAGGAAATTAACAAAACTTATTATTTCATCCCTTTTGCCGCCGGCAAAGGGGATTTTTGTTTCCGGTACAAATGCCAGGCGGCAAAAACAACAGCAACCATGGCTAAAATAATAACCCAGGTATCCAACGGGCAAGTTGCATCCGGATCCGTGCCGCCACAAGGTTCGCCCGGGTTGGTGGACTGTGCAAAAAGAACGGATGAATTAAGAATGAATAATAATAAAGGCCACCAAAATAATTTACCACGCATATGCCGGATTTTATAGATCCATATTTATACAAATGTACAATTTCCCTTAAAACTTTTATTAATATTTTAATAGCTATATTTCAAATTGAAAAAAAGCGACAATCAAAATATCTAAACATTGGTATTGCTTTAAACTCCCTACAACTTAATAAAGGTTGCATGTCCAACAGTGGTGCTATTGCTGGTGTTTATCACCGTGATAACATAGGTGCCGGGCATCAGGCTGCTAACGTCAGTTTGCCAGTTTTGTGCATTTGTCGTCGATTGGGTTACTACTGCTCCCAATATATTAGTTATTTGGATGCTATACGCAATTGAAGGTGTCGCATTGGTATTAAATCCCGGCGCGATACTTAAATTCAGCATGCTTTTTACAGGGTTAGGGTAAACAACTATTCCTGTTTTAACCAGGCTGGTGCTATTACCATACATCACGGTAACCACGTTTGAGTAGGAAATGGTGCCATTAATATCTTCAATCTTCAACCGGTACATGTTCGCGCCATTCGCCGGATTTTTATCCAGAAAGCTGTAGGTACCCAAAGCACTGGATGCATAGCCGCCCAACACCGTAAATGTGTTTCCGCCGTCGGTACTTCTTTCAATAGTGAAGTTGGTATAATTCTCTTCGTTTTCAGTTACCCAAACTGCTTGTGCGCCGTTTTGTGCCTTGGTTGCTGTGAAATTTAATAAATGAATTCCAAGTGCCGGGTTTTGCCTTATCACCAGTTGAAAGCGGTTGTTTCCGTAGCTGGTTGTATCCGTAGTTATATCAAATGTATACGTTGGGTTATTCCTGATATCTAATGAATCTTTTTTGAATTTATCCATTAACCATACATCATAAATCTTCGGTATAGCCTGTAAATCAGTTCGCTGGAGGGTATAGGTTCCATATGCTTTTGCAGTAACAAATAACTTTATTACCTGGGGCGTTAGTTTTGGTAACGGTAAATTATTAATCGACAGTTTAATACCGTCGGACGAAAAACTTGCTAAACTTTCCGGGGCGTTGGTGCCCGGCAGAAATTTGCCGTCTTCATAAGGATCATAATTGGTTGAGGCCGATGAGTGAAATCCGATAACAATATCGTCATAATTTATTGAATCGGTAACCAATTTTAAACGAAAGGATTGTGGTACGGCTGTTTGTATAGGAGCGGTGCTCATTAACAAACTTGAACCTGTTAGTTTTGCACCGGCTGGTACTGCACCTGTTCCTGCCACTCCGTTATTATTTAATACGACTTTGGCATATTCCGAGATCGTTAATGCTGGGTTGGTAGTTGTGGCTAGTACCACGAAACCTTGCCCGCTGGCAATATACCTTGATGCGTTGCCTGTAGCTGTGCCGGTTGTTGATGAGGTTGCCTGATAAGTATCGTATTGGCTCGTTACGGGGTTAAATACCCAAATTGTGGGGCTAATATTTGTACGTACTATAGCTCCGGATCCTGAATAAGATGTTAGCCAGTCAATAGCGCATGGGTACGGGTTTCCAAGCATATTAAATCCTCGCACAGCATAATTGGTACTGGAACTTGTACCTGTACCAGTGTAACCCAAATTAGCAGAACCTGGCGTGTACCAATCCTTATAGGTGTATGAACCCACATTCATGTTGCCTGTTGAGGTTAGCGTAACATTGTCTGGCGCGATATACGGGGAAACCGTCCTGGTAGCCCAGTTGGTGGCGGCCCCCCTGAAAAAGAAAAACACACCCGTACCAACCGGCAAACCATAGGTGCCGCCATCGCTCGCGGTGATAGTTCCACCAGTTGTAGAGTTGGTTATATTGGTGATGCCAAGGAAATTGCCGCTGGTAAACGTTTGGTTGCTTGGAGTTTTGCTTTCGTTATATAAGTAAATAGATGGATTGCCACCACTTGTACTGCCGCCGGTGCAACCGGTAATGAAAGCATTTGTAGCGCTATTGGCAGTGGTTGTTTGCCCTGCTGTCGAACCAACAATATAATTTAATCCATAAACATAGTTGCCGTTTACAGTGGTGCCGGTATTTACGCAGGATGATATAATGCGGTAATTGCGTTCTACATAACGGCCTAAAGATACCGTAGTTGAACCCTGGAAATATCTCTCAACATTAAATGTTCCGGTAAATGCATTGTTTTTCCCCTGCGGAATTTCCCCTATAGTTGCTGAGCCATTTGCATTTGACTGCAGGGTAAAAGTTCCACCGTTTTGATTGTTGATGATAACGTACTGGGCGTTATCATTATAATAATACATCAGCGAAGTCGGACCCAGGTAAAAAGAGCCCGAATTTTCTATGGAACCATAATCGTCCATCTCGATGTTACAATTTGAATTGGCGGTGCCAGCATAAAAAATGCCTGCGTTGGTAAGCGCATGGGTTACGTTGCTGCCGCCCTGCAGGTACAAAGTGCAATTGCCGTTGGCGGTAACCGTACCGCCGTTATAAATATATGAGCCGGTATTGTCAACCTGTAAAAGACCTGTTCCACTGATGTTAAAGCCACCATAATTACTGAAAACTGAGCTGCTTAATTCTAGTATGGTAGAAGTGGATGCTCCCGAAAAGGTTAAATTCGCATTTGTAGCGGCTGCATTGACAATAAAGGAGTTGGTTGATATCAATTTAATACCCGAAGCTATAGTAAGCGTATTGTTACCGGTATACGTTAAGGTATTAACCGTAATGTTTGATGATAAAGTTGGTGTATAGGTGGTGCCGGAGGGAAGAATAACCCCATCGTAGGTAACGCCGTTGCCGGGATAGGTTCCGCCGGTTGGGCTTGATGACCAGTTACCGGTAGTAGTCCAGGAGGTTGTATTTGCCGCTCCTGTCCACGTATAAATGTGCCCGGCCACTATGCCGTTATAAACTGAGTAGGTGATGGAATAGTTACTTATATTGAATCCGCCGGCCCCCACAGGTAAAGAAGGCGTAACAGTATAAGCAGATCCTGCTGTTTGCGCCGCGTTACTGCTTAACGTTAACGTTACGCTGGTAATGCTCTCGCCGGGTACAGTTCCGTAATAGTTGAAATAACCTACGCTTGCCGCACCAGAAAGGTTGGCCTGTGTTGTATTATTTAGTTTGGTTGGGCCGGTAGCCACTATATTTAATGTAGCGGTAGTAATATTAGCCGTTAAACCACTTGGCTGTGTTATGGTATAGTTACCGGCACTTGCTCCGCTCAGCGCATACCCGGTTACGGTTACAGAAATACCCGTGGCTACGTTTTGAGACGCAAATACAGCAATGGGTGTTCCGCCCAATGTTACTACATCGGTTCCTATAATTCCGACTAAAGAAGCGGTGCCGGATATTGATGCAGTTGTTGTTCCGTCGTAGGACTTATTACTTATAGTTGCGCCTGTAATAGTTAAAGCTTTAGGGGTAATGTTTGCCGTTATGCCTGGCTGTGTAAGGGTATAGTTACCGGCACTGGCGCCGGTTATTGCAATGGTTACAGTAATACCGGTTCCTACGTTTGCGTTTGCGAAAACTCCAGTTGTGCTTACACTTACCACATCGGGTGAAACGACGCCTATGAGCGTTCCTCCTGTAATTGTTGCCGTTGTAGTTCCATCATAAACCTTATTAGCTGCTGTGGCACCGGTTTCTGTTAACGCTTTTGGAGTTATATTAGCAGTTGTGCCTGGTTGGGTTAGCGTATAATTTCCTGCGCTTGCGCCCCCAATATAAAAAGTTAACACTATTCCAGTGCCTGCATTTGCGGTCGCAAACGTGCAGGCAGCGTTTATTGTTACCACATCAGGTGAAATAATGCCCGAAAGTGTGCCGCCGGTAACGCTTGCAAGTGTCGTCCCGTCATACACCCTACTGGCACCTGCGGCGCCTGGCATGGTTAACGCTTTTGGCGTTACAGTAAAAGTTCCATCAATGTAGCTGATGCTATAATTGGGTAAGCCGTTCCCTAAAGCGGCGCTTGCCGTTATAGTATATGGACTTCCTGCTACAGCGGCTGTTGAAGCAGCCCCCGCACTTGTAATTGTTGCACTCGTTACGGCATCTGAACCAACCAGGCCTGAAGCGGTAAACTCGGTACCCGCAAAAGTAAATGCTGTTCCGTAAACTTTTGTTTGATTATTTGCTGTGATGATCAGCGCTTTTGTACCAACAACTAATGTGCCGATGGAAGTGGTTGTCCCGCCGCCATTGTTGTCCATATTTGTAACGGTAAAGTTATATGTGCCGGCAGGGGTAGCCGTTGTTGTTGATACAGTGAGCGTAATGGTTGAACCGTTTGTGCCGTTTGGCGTGTAGGTAGTTCCAGTTGTCATGCCCTGCGTACCCGCCGTAAATACGGCTGTTACTCCCGTTGGCGTACCACCAGACCATCCTATGTTTATTGAGTTTGCCACGGCTGTACCGGTCCCTGTTTCGGTTAATGTATTAACATAAGTAATGGCACCGGCCGCCGTGCCGTATGTAGCAGTTCCTGTTTGGCTGCCGGTGGCAATGGCGGTTACCCTTTTGGGGGGCGACATTACAACCAATGTGCCGGTAGAAGTGGTTGTCCCGCCGCCATTGTTGTCCACGTTTGTAACGGTAAATGTATATGTGCCGACCGGCGTAGCTGCTGTTGTTGATACGGTAAGCGTAATGGTTGAACCGTTTGCGCCATTTGGCATATATGCGGTTCCCGATGTCATAGCTTGTGTTCCTGATGTAAACGCGGTTGTTACACCTGTTGGCGTACCACCTGACCACGCTACGCTTATTGAGTTGGCAACGGCGGTAGTTGTCCCTATCTCTGTTAAAGTATTGGTATAAGTGATTGATGGGGCTGCTGTACCAAAAATAGCTGTTCCCGTTTGGCTGCCAGTGGCTAAGGCGGTTACGCTTCTTGGAGATGTTACAACAACCAATGTGCCGGTAGAAGTGGTTGTCCCGCCGCCATTGTTGTCCACGTTGGTAACGGTAAAATTGTATGAGCCGGCAGGGGTAACTGCTGTTGTTGATACGGTAAGCGTAATGGTTGAACCATTTGTGCCGTTTGGGGTGTAAGCGGTTCCAGACGTCATGGCCTGTGTGCCTGATGTAAATGCTGTTGTTACACCTGTTGGTGTGCCACCTGACCACGCAAGGCTTATTGAGTTAGATGCGGGGGCACTTGTACCTGTCTCCGTTAATGTATTGGTATAGGTGATTGATGGGGCAGCGGTACCAAAAATGGCCGTGCCCGTTTGGCTGCCGGTGGCAATGGCGGTTACACTTTTTGGAGGCGACAACACAACCAATGTGCCGGTAGAAGTGGTCGTCCCACCGCCATTGTTGTCTACGTTTGTAACGGTAAAGTTGTATGTGCCGGCAGGAGTAGCCGTTGTTGTTGATACGGTAAGCGTAATGGTTGAACCGTTTGTGCCGTTTGGGGTGTAAGCGGTTCCAGACGTCATGGCCTGTGTGCCTGCCGTAAATGCTGTTGTTACACCCGTCGGTGTGCCACCGGACCAGGCTACGCTTATTGAGTTTGAAGCGGGGGCAGTTGTACCTGTCTCCGTTAATGTATTGGTATAGGTGATTGATGGGGCAGCAGTACCAAAAGTAGCTGTTCCCGTTTGGCTGCCTGTGGCTACGGCAGTAACCCGTTTTGCGGTTGATCCGACAACCAATGTGCCGGTAGAAGTGGTTGTCCCGCCGCCATTGTTGTCCACGTTTGTAACGGTAAAGTTGTATGTGCCGGCGGGCGTAGTCGCTGTTGTTGATACGGTAAGCGTAATGGTTGAACCGTTTGTGCCGTTTGGCGTGTAAGCGGTTCCCGACGTCATGGCCTGTGTGCCTGCCGTAAATGCTGTTGTTACACCTGTTGGTGTGCCACCGGACCATGCAACGCTTATTGAGTTTGACGCGGGGGCAGTTGTACCTGTCTCCGTTAAAGTATTGGCATAGGTGATTGATGGGGCAGCAGTACCAAAAGTAGCTGTTCCCGTTTGGCTGCCAGTTGCTATGGCGGTTACGGTTTTAGGGCCTGTAACTACCAATGTCAGGCCAGTACTGCTGCCTGATACGCCCCCGTTATTATCGGTGGTTGTAAGTGTAAAACCATAACCGGCTGTAGATGTTGGCGTGGTGCTGGATGTTGTAATTGTTAAAGTAATCGTTTTGGTGCCGGTAAGGGTTGGTAAAAAAGAAGCTGCTGCATTATTACCGCCGCTTAAGCCTAATGAAGTAAGCCCGGTAGTTAAAGTATAGGTAACGCCAGCTGGCGCAGCCCCGCTGGTCCAGGCAAGTGCAAGTTGGTCCTGGTTAGCGCTGCCTGAAGCTGTAATGATAGAATAGGATATTGTGTACGTTACTGATGAAACAGTGCCATAGGTAGCTGCGCCGGTTTGTGCGCCATATGATGCCGCCGGAAGTTGATAATTGGTTGCAAACGTTTGGTTTATTAAAAACAAATTGGCCGTCGCAAAAATCAGCAAGCACAGCAACATTGCTTTTCCCGGAAGAATTAAATTTGACAATTTTTTAAAAGCTGCCAAATCTTTTTTTAGTTTCAAAAGCATCTGTAACAAAAAATTAAAAGTTTTTGATAACATCAAAACAAAAGAAAAAGGAGAAGACAGATTTTTCATTTTCATAATGCCAAGCTTTGAAATGCCCCACTGCAATTGACAAACCAAAGCCGTTTTTGGCCTTTAATTGGCATAAAGTCCGTGTTTGAATTCCTTTTTTTAGAATCTTCTGATGTCATATTCCAGAAATCGGAGGATGTTAATATCTTCTGAACATAATCGCATTTGAAAGTGTCTTCTGATATATTGGTTTGAATTCCGGAAACAGGATCATTATGCCAATGTTTGGGAATAATTTCAGAAGAAAAATAATAATGGTGTATAAGTGTCGCCATAATTGTTTTTTTGACCGCGTAGTTTTCTTTCAATATGCCTTTTCACAAAGCATGAATCCGGCACTCCCGGTGACCTTTAAATTAACAGAGTTATTTAATATTAATTTTTTTAGCCCGTTCATCAACTAAAGCAAAACTCACTTAAACATTGCTAATCATGATCAGGTAAGGGCTTTATACGAAATAATAAATATAATTGTTACGACATATAGTTTATTTTTTAACATATAAACAATTATTTTGACTATCAGGGCTGTGCTGGTTGTGATATACAGCAATTTTTGCATTTATTTTCAAAAAAAATATATGCAATTAATGTCTATGTTATATTTATATTGTGTTTATTAACAGTGTTTTGTGTGTTTTTTTGAAATGTTTGTTGCCCGTTTTATTAGTATCTTTTATAAAATTATAATTTAATAAAAGTTGCCTGGCCAACTGTGGTTTTATTTTTATTGTTTACTACTGTTATTACATAAGTTCCTGGCATAAATGCGCTTACATCGGCTTGCCAGCTTTGCTGGGTAGTTGTGGCCTTAATCACAACAGTGCCTGAAATATTGGAAACCGCCACCGTATACGAAACCGGAAGCAATGACGTGGATAAACCCGAAGTAGAATTGCTGTTAAAGCCAGTAGCTATATTCAAATTAAGCAACGTTTTTACTGGGTTAGGGTAAGCAATAATACTGGTTTTAGAAAGTGTTGGTGCGTTGCTATACATCAGTGTTACAATATTTGAATAGGTAGTTGTTCCGTTAAGATCAACGATCTTTAATCGATAGAGGTTAGCACCGCTTTCCGGGCTTTTATCTAAATAACTATAGGTACCAAGCCCACTTGCAGAAGTACAGCCTAGAATTTTGTAAGTAGCGCCACCGTCAACGCTTCTCTCGACGGTAAAATTGGTATAGTTCTGCTCATTTTCAGTAACCCAAACTGCCTGTGAGCCGCTTTGTACCTTAGTCGCTGTGAAATTTAATAAATGGACCATCAAGGCGGGGTCCTGCCGCACAATCACCTGGAAACGGTTACTGCCGTAACTGGCGGTATCAGCTATATCAATATCAAATGCATAGGTAGAATTATTGCGGATATCAAGCGAGTCTTTTTTGTATTTGTCCATCAGCCATACCCGGTATATTTGTGGTATCGATTTAAAATCCGTCCGCTGTAAAGTATATAAGCGTGTTGCCCTTGCTGTAATGTTAAGCCTGATCACCTGGCTGGTCGTGCTTTTTGGAAAAGGTACCCACTTTTCAGCGGTATAAATACTATCGCTGCTGATTGCTGCAACGGTTTGTAATGAGCCTGAACCGGGATGGAATTCGGAATCTTCATTACCATTAAATTTGGCTGACGACGTATTGTTGAAGCCGATAATTATATCGCTGTTGTTGATGGTATCGGTTATCAATTTAATTCTTAAGTAGCTGTTATAGGCGCTTTGTGTTGCGGGCGCGCCCATTAATAAATTGCTGCCGGTAACCTGAGCGTTTATTTTCGCGCTTTCATTAAACGTTAAAGATGGCGACGCGAGATTTGCCTGTATAAAAAAACCTTGCCCGCTGGGTATGATTTTCGTAGCGCTGCCGGTAGCGAGACTGGTAGCGGCGTTGTAAGTATCGTAGTTTTTAGTAACAGGGTTGAGTATATAAATGGTTGGATTTACATTTAAACCGTAAATAGATGCAGCGGGGTTCGAGTTGCTGAAGGTGCTCCAATCGATAGAACTTGGGTAAGGATTGCCAACCAGGTTGTAACCTCTTACCGCTGAATTAGCAGTCGCTATGGTGTAGCCGATGTTTGCTGAGGCCGGAGTGTACCAATCATGCACTACTATCGTACCCGCGTTTAAAGTGCCGGTTGCGGTTATAGTAGATGCGACAGGGGCAGTAGTGGTTACATATGGGCTAACAGTAGTCCTGTCGCCCCTGAAAAATAGCATAAACCCGTTAGCCGCCGGAATATTAAAAGAACTGGTGGTACTGGGATTTCCGCCCGTAACTGAATAACTATTGGTTGAATGTGCATTTGGCGTAATGTTGCTTATTCCCCAAAAATTACCGCTGGTAAAATTTGCATTTGAAGGAACCTTATCTTCCCTGAACAAATAAAGAGTGGGATTGCCGGCCTGGTCGAAGCCATTTCCAACCCCCGATGTACCTGTCAGAAATGTACGATCGTGCAGGTAATTTAAATTGTAAACGTTATTTGAACTTATGGTGGCGGCATAAACCGGAGATGAAAGCAGGCGATACCCCCTGTAGCCGGCTCCGCCGGTTAAATACCGCTGAACGTGGATAGAATCAGCAGCGGTACCTGCTATAGAAGAGGTAGTTATTTGTCCGACAGATGCTGACCCTGACGCCGTTGACATCAATGTAAAGCTGATAGGCTGTGTGAGGGTTAAAACGCCTGTGCCATTAACGTTAACCATCCCGGCAGCCGCAATATTTATCGCACCTGTGCCTTTTATAGTGGGGGTTACGCCCGTTGGAATAGTTAAACTGCCCCCTATGGTCAATGCACCGGGCGAATTAACAGTCAAATTGTGGCTTCCCCCGTTATTTCCAAATGTTATAGATCCAACTGTTACAGCTGTTGTGATCAAAGGTTCGGCCTTCACGCCGGTGTAAGCAGACACGCCAATGCTTACAGCATCGTTTACGCCGGGCGGTGATGCGGTGCTCCAGTTTGTTCCGGTGGTCCATGCGGTTGAGGTAAAGCCCAGCCATGCAACGGTGTTGCCAACCGCTATGCTTATTGTGCAGCTACTGCTTCCGATAGTGTTATAGGCGGTTATGGTATAATTAGTTGCCGCTGATGATGCTGTAGGCGTCCCCGAAATAGTGCCGGTTGTAGTGCTGAAGCTTAAGCCCGTCGGCAGCGAGCCCGAAATGGTATAACCTCCCATGGGCGGATATTCGTATATTTTATTACCGCTGTAGCTGGAAACAAAAATATCACCGCTTGCGTCGGTAGTTATCCCTTCAGGATCGGTTACGCTTATCGTATTTAGTACCGTTCCAGCCGAATTATATATAATAACTTTATTATTACCCGAATCGCCTACATAAACATTTCCCGTTGACCCAATAAACATTGTATATGGCCCATTGAAGCCCGATGCAAATATTGAAGAATAAACACCTGCGGACGTGTATTTGGTTATTCTGTTGGTGCCATAATCTAATACGTAAATATTGCCAGATGCATCAACCCGTACGTCGGTTGGGGAACTTATACTGGTTGTTATCGTCAGTAAAAGAGCCCCCGCACTTGAATATTTTTTTATTTGGTTACTGCCTGTAACAGCTACAAATATATTGCCGGAAGCATCAATGCCAATACCAAGAGGATTGGTCAGCCCGGAAACAAAAGTTGACTTTACGCCGCCTGTTGTTATTTTAAATACAGACCCTGCGCCGGCATCCACAATATAGGCGTTCCCGGCAGCATCAAACACGATGCCGTCAGGATTGGTAAACCCTGATCCAAAAGTGCCGATATACGTAACACTTGAGTTGTAATAAGTGACAGAAGCGTTGGTGTATTGTGTTACATACAGGTTACCGGCCGGGTTTAACCCCATACCGCTGGGGCCCGAAACACTGGTGGTTGCAAGTGTTGTTGTTGATACTGAACCACCTGTGTTTGTCGGGACTAAAGGCGTAATAGCTGTTCCGACTGTGTAAACGTTTACAGGGGTTGCATAACTGATATAGGGTGCCTGGCCGTAAATATTAGTTATGGATAGCAATAAAGTTATTAAGCAAAAAAGGATTTTGAAACTAACTTTCACAATAAATTCTATTTTTTTAAGCCTCTTGGTTCCCCGCCGATGAGTCTGATGTTTTATTCATTTAAGAATTGAAAACATAAAAAATAACAGTTCAACAACTATCAAATTGCCTTAATTTACTTTAGGGAATGGAACTAATTAACCAATAGTATTTATGATGTGCCGTTAGGTATTACTAACATATTAACAATGGTTGTAATATATAACAATAAATCTCTATTTATTTGATAAATAGAGATTTATTGTTATATAATAATAGTTTCTTTGTATGTAAAAATTAAGATTCAACTCATTTTTAACTATTATTAAAGGAAAAATATTAACCATTGAATTATATTTTATTGTTTTGGGAATGTGGAGAGTTTTTTCTGATCCCTGGTGAATGCCTTGTAATGGATTTGCAATTTTAACAGCTTTACCTGTTACAAAATCTATTTAATCATAACTTCGTAAATAATATATCATGAATTTAAAAAGAATAACATTTGGCAACGGATGTTTCTGGTGTACAGAAGCCGTTTTTTTAAGCCTGAAAGGCGTTAAAAATATAGCGTCCGGTTATATGGGAGGCGATACTGAAAACCCATCGTATAAAGAAGTTTGTACAGGCAGTACCGGTCATGCCGAGGTGATCCATATTGAATACAATCCTGATGAAATTACATTCGAAGAATTATTGCTGGTATTTTTTAAAACACATGACCCAACAACACTTAACCGCCAGGGAGCCGATGTTGGTACGCAATACAGGTCGGCCATATTTTATTACGATGAAGAGCAAAAGCGCCTGGCAGAAGTAATGATTAAAAGGCTGACTGATGAAAAGGTTTATAATAAACCCATTGTTACAGAAATTACGCCGGCCTCAAAATTTTATAAAGCCGAGGATTATCACCAGAATTACTTTGCCAACAATCCCCATAACCCTTATTGTGCGGTGGTGATACAGCCCAAGCTCAATAAATTTGCAAAGGAATTTACAGAAAAAATCAAGCCCGGGTTATTGTAGGGCGATACGGTTTAATAAAAGCAGGTAAATCCGTTCTTTCCTCGGTTTAAACATGCAATAATGGGTTTGACGTTATTCTAAACGGAAAAATGACAGTATTTATTAAATTATAATTTAATGAATGTAGCTTTTCCTACAGGGCTGCTATCCTTCGAATTGGTTACGTTAATTACGTAAGTTCCCGGCATTAATTCACTTACGTTTGTTTGCCAGCTTTGCTGGCTGGTTGTAGTTTTAAGTACAACAGCACCTAAAATATTTGCGATTTGTATCTCATACGAAGAAACTGACGACCCGTTGGATAAACCCGTGGTTGCATTAAACCCCGGCGCTATTGCCAAATTAATAATACTACTTGCCGGGTTGGGGTAAACAATAATTCCGGTTTTAACCAGGCTTGTAGTATTTCCGTACATGACAGTTAAAATATTTGAGTAACTGACAGTTCCGTTAAGATCAACGATCTGGAGGCGGTAAAAATTTGCCCCCTTTACGGGGTTTTTATCCAAATAGCTGTAGGTGCCGAGATCATTTGATGCAACGCCACCCAAAATGGTATAAGTTTTTCCACCGTCAATACTTCTTTCAACGGTGAAATTGGTGTAATTGGCTTCGTTTTCTGTTAACCATACAACCTGCGAACCGCTTGCTATCTTGTTTGCCGTAAAATTCAATAAATGTATCATTAAGGCCGGGTCCTGTCGTACAACCAAACGGAAGCGGTTACTGCCATAACTGGCGGTATCAGTAAGGCTGATGTCAAAAGCATAAGTAGTATTATTCCGGATATCAAGTGAGTCTTTTTTGTAGTTATCCATCAGCCAAACCTGGTATAATTGTGGTATCGCTTTAAAATCCGTACGTTGTAACGTATAGGTTCCGCTGGTCTTTGCCGCAACATTTAGCCTGATAGCCTGGTTAACGGGGCCTTTAGGTAAAGGAACCCATTTTACAGAAGTACCTATGCTGTCACTGCTCAATGCAGCAAGGGATTGAACAGAACCCGAACCTGGCATAAACCGGGCATCTTCAGTGCCATTAAATTTGGTAGACGATGTGCTGTTAAAACCGACGACGATGTCATCATTATTAAGGGTATCGGTTACAAGTTTAATACGCAAATAGCTGTTATAGGCGCTTTGTGCATCCGGAGTACCCAATAGCAGGCTGCTGCCGCTTACCTGCGCACTAGTTTTAGCGCTCTCGGTAAATGTTAAAGATGGTGACGCGAGATTTGCCTGTACAAAAAAGCCCTGCCCGCTCGGTATAATGTTGCTCGCGCTCCCGGTTGCTATGTGAGTTGTTGCATTATACGTGTCGAAATTGCTTGTAACGGGGTTTAATATATAAATAGTAGGGTTTACGTGTAATCCATAAATAGCTGCTGATGAACTGGTGTTGCTGAATGTGCTCCAGTCAATTGAACTGGCGTACGGATTCCCAACCAGATTAAAACCGCGCACGGTGGAGTTACCAGCATTGCTCGTTGTGTACATCAGGCCAGCCGTGCCTGTCCATGATACTACCGAATAGGTTCCCTGGTTCAGGTTTCCGGTGGTTGAGAAGGTTACATTTTCAGGCGCGACATAAGGGTAACTTGTTTTACTTGGAGAGCCTGTTAGGTTATTGGTATTATTGCCCCTGAAATACATCATAAATCCATCTCCTGCATACACATTTGCCGACGTATTAGCAGCATCGGTAGTGGTGATATGGCCGCTTGCGGCTGTGTTATTGATATTTGTAACTCCAATGAAGTTCCCGCTGGTAAAGCTGAAATTTGATGGCGTATATGTTTCGTTATACAAATACAGGCTTGGGTTTCCTGAACGGGTAGCATAGGAGGAGGTGCAATCTGTAATAATTGTACTGGCGCCCAAATAGTTTAAGCTATAGGGGTAATTGCCGCTGCTTACACCCTCATTTACCGGCGAAGACATTAATCGATAGTTGCGGTAAATCCACTTGCCACCGAGGTAGGTATTGCCACCTGTAATAAAACGTTCGGCGGTTACATTCCCGGTTATAGAATAAGCGCTTGGAATAGCAGCTACGCTTGCCGTTTGGGAGGCCGTACTTTTTAATGTTAAGGCCGCTGGCGAAGAGCTTATAACCAGGTTGCCTTTGGTTATCGTTAGCGTATTATAAATATCAACCGGCCCACCGCTCAGGGTAACTGTTCCGGCTGAAGAGTTGTTCACCGTCATATTTCCCAGTTGGGCAGTATTGGCGGTGCCGGAGCCGGTATAAGTTTGTGTCGAGGCAGATCCATTCCAGGTAATACCTGATGTAAGGGTGCTTCCATACAAAATCTGGCCGCCGGAGCTGTTATAAATATTGCAACCCACACTAAGGGTATGGCCGTTTAAATTTAACGACGCTCCGCTCGCTATAGTTAATCCATACAAACTTGCATCTGCCGTTAACGCCGGGTAATTGGTTAACCCGGCGGGGATCACTAATGTGGCGCTTCCGTCAAACGCCGGTAACTGGCTGGTAGTCCCGGCGGTTGTATTATCCCAGTTGCTGGCCACAGTAGGGTCAGTGCTGGTTGAGCCGGTCCATGTATAGGTCAACGCGCCCGAAATAGTAGCTGCATTGGTACTGTTAGTCGAAGTTGAACCAACTGTTGTGAAAGTTGTCGGGCTATTTTGGTCAACATACTCAGCTTTTATCCAATCGCTTGATTTGGCAACATTCGATACGCGGGCTTCGTCAATAATACCATTAAAATAATACTGGTTTCCGCCTTCACCAACGCCTATGTAGAAAGGATTAGTGCCCGACGGGTTGTTGGTTGTGCTTAAAACTTCATAAGCAGCGCCATCAACGTAAGTGCTTAAGGTTGAACCTGTATATACGCCCTGAATATAATGCCAGGTTCCGGTTGTAAAAGCAGTAGGATATGGTGTCGACCCTCTGTCGCCCGCAGTCCCTGATTCCGTTTCCGCGTAATTATTTGTAAAAACGCCAAGCTTGTATCCGCCGCTGCTGTTCCCTGCAGATGATTGATTGGTCATTACTTTTTGGTCTATGTTTATCGCAGATAACTTAATCCATGCCGAAAGTGTAAAAGTACCGGTAATGGGGATGGAGCCAAATGTGATTTTTTTTGAAGATCCGTTAAATGAATAAGCGGTGCCTATTTTTCCTGTAACAAGATCTGCAGAGGTCATACCGCTGGTAGTGCCGGTGTGTGCGCCGGATGAACCATCTGTAACTGAGCCCGTGTAGCTCGATTCGTTAAAATGGAATACACCTTTGTAATCACTTGCCCAGGTGTTTTGGTAAAAAGTCGTATTATGGGTTGTTGATGGCGATGTGGAACCATAATAGAATGTTATACTTTTATTCGTAGCGTACGTTAGTGTAGGTATCTGCACCCAAACGAGCAGGGTGCCTGTAGTTTGATTGTAACTCTCTACCTGGTAATAACATTCTGACCCTGTTGAATTATCATAAAAAGCGAAATCATAATTCGGTCCATTTGGATAATACACCTTATCCGTACAAGCCCCTGATATAATGAGGTTATTATCTTGTATGCTGAGTAAAGCGGGAAAGTTGGTCTGATTGGATGTGATGCCGAGCGATGTGGTATTTAAGGTAATTGGATCACTGAATGCGTAGTTGCCGTATGAGCCCACAGTTACTGTTTGGGTTGATATAGAGGAGCAGCCCCCTGAGTTTGTTACCGTGAGTGTTACCGTTTTTGAACCTGGTGTGGACCAGTTCACGGTATAAGGGCCTACGCCGGATCCGGAGACAATAGTGCCGCCGTTAAAATTCCAGGTATAGGTATTGCTCGCTGAATAGGTGCCGCTGTAAGTTATAGTCGCATTTGCTCCGATCAATACTGATGAAGTTGCCGTGAACGCTGAGGCCGGTGCTGCATTTATTACAGCTGTAACATCAATTGCCGAAGAACAACCAGCAGAACTTACCGTACAGGTATATGTACCTGCCATAGCCGTTGTTGCACTGCTGGAAACCGTCGGGTTTTGCGAGGATGAAGTGAACCCGCCCGGACCTGTCCATGAATATGAAGCGCCACTTACGGCATTAACCTGTAACGAAAGTGTGCTGTTTTCACATGCCGGCGAGCTGCCTGCACCGTACAATGTGTAAACCTGTGAAGCAGAAATAGTAGTGTTATAAACAGCAATATCATCCAACGAACCTGTAAAATAAAGATCAGTCGGCGAGTTTGTCCACCCGGCTACATTGCTATAACCTACCCGCCAGTAGCCATTGCCGGTATATGTTTCTGGCGCAGTCATACTTGCATCTGAAGATTGCAGCTGGCCATCGATATATAAACTGCTTCCGGTTGTTGCTGAGCAGGTGGCAACAGCATGATGCCAGCTGCCATCGGCATAAGTTGAAGTTGAGTTTATTGTATGCGCTACGCCGGTTGAAGTGGTATAAATACCGAAGTAAACATAACCGGAGTTATCCATATAAATATGCCGGTCGTATTGAGAAGGCATTCCGGTTTGTTGAGCGCTGTAAGCTACGAGTACGCCGCCCGGTGTACTCGTATTAAACCAAACACTGATGGAGAAATTTTGGGGCCCGGGTGCGGCAATACCGGTAGCCGTAGAAATATATCCCGTGGATCCATTAAACTTATATGCACTGTTGCTGGCATTATACCTGTCAAGAGTGGCCGTTACCGTACCATGAATAGTGCCGTTATTGCTGTTCCCTGAAGCGTCATTCGTATTGCCGGTAAACGGATAAGATAAATATAAACCGCTTGTAGGGCTCGTGGGGGCCGTTGATATTGCAGGTCCGGCAGTAAGGGTTACTGCGGTCCCTGAACTTCTTGCTCCTTCAACAGAAGAATAAGTGTATGAGGCATAATAAGTGCCGGCAGTATTTGGTGTATAGGTGTTTCCGGTTGCAATAGCAGTGCCGCCGGTTGAAACATTATACCAGTTATAGGTTCCGCCCGATGGCGAACCGCCTGAAGCCGTAAGTGTTATACTCCCCGTACAACCTGTGCCGCCACCACTTACTGTGGGCGTTGTCGGATTGACAGTAAAAGTACCGCCTGTTGAGCTGCTTGTGCCGCCATTGTTTTCCGTATTATTAACTGAAAACGCAAAACTTCCTGCAGGCGTGGATGAAGTATAGTTTATTGTTAAAGTAAAGGAAGTTGTATTTGCCGGATTATAGGCTCCGGTACCTGTATTGTACGTTCCAGACCCCTGACTAATACTCGTAGTGACCCCGGTTGGCATACTTGTCCATGATAATAACAAATTATCGTTTTGCTGTGTTCCGGAAACGCTTGACGTATTTAAAGTAATGGTATAAGTTACCGAACCGCTGGTTCCGTAAATAATAGTTCCTGACTGAGATCCTACCGTGACATTTGTAACTCTCCTTCTATTAGCGAAGGCGTTATTAAAAAAAATAAAAAAAATAAAAGAGAGTAAAAAAAATTTGATAATGTTTTTTTTCATTGAGTTTCCAATCATTTATGAAAGGTATTTTCAATAACTAAAAAAGCTATCCAAAATTCACCTTGTTTACAAAAGGGGCTATACTAATAGTTAATTTATCAAAATCAATAATAACGCGGCGCGTCATTGTTGTAAATTAAATAGTTTTTCTTCGTGCAAAAAACCGCATGTCTGGCAAATGAACGGTGTATTTATCAACAAACAGTGGGTTTATTAACATTTGTTGATTTTGGATGTGGAAAACAATGTTGCGTTCAGTCATTGCCGCCCATTTGTTAATTAAATAACGGGGAATATTTATGAGTTTGTTTGATGTGATTATACTAATGGTTAACAGAAGGTGTTAGCTGAAGAAACAGAATGATGTGCTGTATCAGGGGGGGGGTAAGTTTTATTCTTTAAGATTAATTTTTAATTTCGCAGATTTTGCCTGGATAGCTAACTATCTGCTCTATTCAGGAATGAAGTTTAATTGTATTTCGCTTTGGGAGCGCCGGGATCCCGGAATTAGCAGAACAGATTTCGGGGAAATCCATTTTTAATAATACAGAAGGTTGTAAACCAATAAACGTTTGTTTTATAGCTTTACAAATGTGCTGCGCCCCACCAGCTTTTTATCATTATTATTAATAACTGTAATGATATAGGTTCCGGGTAAAAGGTTGACAATATCCCCCTGCCAGATGGCCGCTGATGAGGTAACTGTTTTAATAATACCCCCTGATATACTTACAATATTAATACTGTATGAAAGGTTTGTGTTGGCTGCGAGCGACAGGAACGAACTGGTGCTTTGCGTGGTAAGCGTGCTGGCGGAATTATTATTGCTGCCTTGATTAATAGCAATATTAATCATATTGCTGGTCGGATTCGGAAAAATACTGATATTGCCGGTAATGAGCTTTGTTGTATTGCCAAAGATAACAGTAACAGTATTTGAGAAAGTGACGGCGCCATTAAGATCAGTAATTTTTAAGCGGTATTCATCAGAAGCGGCCGGGGGATTGTTATCCGTGTAGCTGTAATTTCCGGACGCCGAAGATTTAAGGCAATCTAAAGTTTCGAATATTACGCCCCCATCGTTGCTTCTTTCGATGGCAAACGTTGTAGAATTTGTTTCGTTTTGTGTATTCCAGAATATTTGCGCACCGGTAGCAGCTTTTGTGACGTTAAAATCAAGTAGTTTAAACGCAGGTGTCGGTTCCTGGTTAATAACTACACTAAAACGACTGCTTCCGAAGGTGGCGCTATCGGCCTTGTTTACAATAAATGCATAATTTGAATCAAGCCTAAGGTTTACTGAATCTTTTTTGTAATTATCTTTCAGCCAGATATTGTAATTCTGCGGGATCTGATCAAGTTGTGTGCGTTTGAAAGTAAAGGGCCCACTATTTTCGGCCTCCACATTGAGTTTTATTATTTCAGGGTGTTGCTTTGGAAGTGGCACCAAATTTATTGACAAAGGTACGCCGTCACTCGAATAGCTTGAAAGCCCTTCGGGGGCATTGATGCCGGGCAAATATTTTGAATCTTCATTAAAATCGTACGTTGTTTTAGCACCTGAATTAAAACCGATCACGATTTCATCATAATTATACTGATCGAGGTATAATTGTATACGGAGTAATTTGGTGATGCTATCAAGTGCTGCAGGTTGGGCTTTATATTTACTGATGTTCGGGCAGTGTTTATAATTAGTTGCAGCCCTTTTGTTAATATTAGGGCCGGCAATATGAATTGAATGGTTGCGGATGCTCATTCGGTTTAATGCCGGATGAGAAATATTTGCAAAGCAAACTGCACCAGTGTTTTTATAGGCCGACAAAAATCCGATTAGCACAAAACAAATGAGTATTCGTGTTTTCAAGGTTGCTCCAATAAATTATCAAAACATATATGGCAATATCTCTGCCATAAATGGTGAAGGGTTACCAATGTATGAAAATATGTGGAATAAAATGAAAAGAATGTCTATTATATTTGAAAATTTCTTCTATGAAAATTGTCGTTAATCAAAAATATAAGTTGTTTCTTATGGATTAACGAGGTGTGTGAATTTAAAATTTATCCTCCCCAATATTTAAGAAAATATTCCCCGTTTTTACCCGAAAAAGAGATACGGCCCCCGAAGGTTTGCTCGAATGACGATGGCGAAACAACGCTTGAAGGTAGTTTCCGGGGTTCGTCTTTTTGTTTAATAGCCCGGGCGTTATAATTTAATGAAGGTTGCTTTCCCCACTATACTGTTATCTTTATTTTTTGTTACCTGGATGATGTATGTACCAGGTAGAAGATTGCCAACATTATCCTGCCAGGTAGTTTGGTTTGTAGTGGCGCTTTTCACAACTGAACCAGTAATATTAACTATCCTGATATTATAAGATACTTCGCTTGTTATAGCAGTCGAACTTTGTATTATGGAGTTACTATGCAGGCTTGATATTCCTGATTGTGAAACGGCTGCGGGCTGATTAATGCCCAGGTTTATCATAGTACTTACTGGATTAGGATAAATGCTGATATTGTCTGCCAGGGTATTGGTGGTGTTGGAGTACATCAACGTAACAATATTTGAATAGCTGGCGGTGCCGTTCAGGTCCACTATCTTTAAGCGGTACATGTCTGTGGCCACTGGTGGGTTTTTATCAAGAAAGCTGTAAGTTCCCAGCGCGTTTGACGCAGCACCGCCTAAAGCATTAAAATTGATGCCTCCGTCACTACTTCTTTCAACTGTAAAATTGGTATAATTTTCTTCGTTTTCAGTTTTCCAGGTAATTTGTGCGCCATCTGATGTTTTTGCCCCTGTGAAATTTAACAGATGTACCATTAGAGCAGGATTTTGACGGATAACCAACTGAAAACGGTTGCTTCCGTAGGTGGTGGTATCTTTTAAATCCACATCAAAAGCATACGTAGAATTATTACGAATATCCAGCGAATCTTTCTTTAGTTTATCCATTAACCAAATTTCATATAACTGAGGGATGGAATTCAAAGCCGTTTTTTGAAACGTGTACCTGCCTGTTTGAGCTGCCTCAACATTTAGCCTGATCACCTGTGTGTTAAGTTTTGGCAGCGGCAGAAAATTAACGGCGAGTTTAACGCTGTCGTCGGAAAAGCTTGATAACCCTTCCATGGCATTCATTCCTTTAATATAAGCAGCGTCTTCGTTAACGTTGTATTTTGCTGATGCGGATGCGTTAAATCCAATGACAATATCATCATAATTCAAACTATCAATCGAAAACTTCAAACGCAATAATTGGTTGCCGGCGGTTTGGGTAGCAGGTGTGCCCATTAATAGATTACCACCCGTAAGCTGCATAGCGGCCGCTTTAGCTGATTCCGTAAATACAAGCGACGCACCTGTGGTATTAGCCTGAACAAAAAAGCCCTGCCCGCTCATGATATACCTCGAACCATTTCCAGTCCCCGTTCCACCCGATGAAGACGTTGCTAAGTAGCTATCAAACTGATTGGTAACCGGGTTATAAACATAAATAGTCGGATTAATATTGGTGCGTGTTATCCCAGTACCCGAATAGGCTGTACACCAGTCGATAGTACAGGGGTAGGGGTTGCCCACCATATTATACCCGCGAACGTTATAATTACCTGTTGTGCCCGAGCCTGTATACCCAAGGCTTGACAATGTAGGGGAGTACCAGTCTTTAACAGTTATTGATTGCTGGTTAATATTTCCGGTAGATGTTAAGGTGACGTTTTCTGGCGCTATATAAGGACTTACTGTTCTGGTAGACCAATTGGTTGCCGCCCCTCTGAAAAAGAAAAAAACTCCGTTACCGACAGGTATGCTATAAGTGCCGCCATCGCTGGCCGTAATAGTTCCCGAGGTGCTTGAATTGGCAATATTCGTGATGCCCAAATAGTTGCCACTGGTAAATGTTGCGTTAGATGGAGTGTAACTTTCGCGGTACAGGTAGATAGATGGATTGCCTGCACTGGTGCTCCCACCGGTACAGCCCGTAATAAAAGCGTTGGTTGCACTGTTAGCTGTGGTCGTGAGGCCTGCGGTTGCCCCAACAATATAATTTAAACCATAAACATTGTTGCTGTTTACTTGTGTGCTATTGTAAACAGGCGATGAAATAATGCGGTAATTGCGGGCCAGCCACCGCTTTTTTGTGTTGTCATAAGTAGTGCTTCCCTGGAAATAGCGTTCGGTGTTGAATGTTCCGGTGCAGGTTGCTGTTGAACTGAGGGCGCCAATAGCCGCTGTTCCGTTAGCATCCGATTGTAATGTAAAAACGCCCGGACTTGTGTTGGTTACATTTGCCTGGTAGCTTGATGGATATATGATTGATGTTGACCCAAGCTTAAATGTGCCTGTGTTGGCAACATTTGCCCCCTGACCGCTTAATGTAATGATACACGACGAACCGGAAGTGCCCGCATAAAATGTGCCTGAATTAGTTATATAACACTGATAGGTGGCGGCGTTGATGGTTGACGCAGAGTCGATCGTAAAAGTACCGGCGTTGTTGATATATTGAGCATTGGCGCCAGTGGAAGTACTGAAATTTACCGTCGCTCCCCGTAAAGACATAGTTGCTCCGCTTACATTTTGCAGATAAGCGGCCTGGCCGGACATATTATAGGTGGACGCATGGTCCTTATAAGTACCATTATTATAAATATATGCACCTCCTCCGCTGCCTGTCATTGCGAAGGTACTGCCCGTAGTAGTAAACGCCGACGACGCACTAGTGCTTTTGATATACGCTCCGCTCGGTATTTCAAAGGTACAAGAATTGGCCACAAATTTACCGCCATAGGTGATGTATGCCGACGCATTTGACATATTAAAATCAGTACTATTGGCTATTACCGTTCCGGGGGTCGATAAGGTGGCATTGTATCCGAGTTTAAAAGTGCTGCTGGTAAAATTGAGCGTACCATTGTTGGTTAATGTACCCTGGTTATTTGTAAAATCAAGTGTGCTGCCTGATATAAATGAAACCGTTGTTCCGGAGGCAATTGACATTGACTGCTGGTAACCAAACGACGATGTTCCCCCGATGGAAGCTGTTCCGGATCCGCTGAAAGCTAAGCCCACCATGCTGCCATTTTGTTGTCCTATATTCAAGCCATTGGAGATATTAAGGGTTGGAGTAGTGCCTGTAAACGTTATGGCTATACCGTTGGTTGAATAGCCGTTTGTTTGAATCTGGGCAATAGTATGCGTGCCGGTATAAGTGATATTGGTGACTGCTGAATTGCTGGTGCCAATAACAGCGATATCAGTAGTCAGAAGGCTTCCGGGGTAAAGTAATATTTGTGTAATCCCTAATACTGACCAGTTTGAAGGGGTATTCCATGAACCTGAAGTGCCTCCCTGCCAGGTATAGGTTATCTGGGCATCAGATTTTTGAACTCCAATAAATACTGAAAGCGCGATAATGAGTGGTAAAATACGTGTTTTCAATATAGTCAATTTTAATACATAAAATGTTTTAAGCAATTCGCGTAAATATTTAATAAAATTACCGTCTTATTAACATTTATTATCAACAAGTTGTTAATAAATACAACCCTTTATACGGAAAAGTGCGTAATCTGTAAACTTATCAAGCCTTTTTACGTAAAGAAACTGGAAAGGTTTCGTAAAAAGATATTGTTTTTAGGAATAATTTATTAATAATGTGGTAGTTAGTCTGCTTTGATATTTTTATTTAGATGCAAGTAAATAATCAAATTCCTGATATATTGTACTCCTGAAGTTAATTTTTTAATTTTTCAATTATCGAGATCTTTTTGATTGCTTATCGGACGATGCATAAACTTTACACTGCGTTTTTAATACTGTTTTTTTTCCTGTGTATGGCATCTGGAACGTCGGCTCAGCAGAAATTGGTTTCTGATGAAAAAAAGAGGGAGTTGGCGGATAACTCCGCCCGGTTAAACGTTTTATTCGAAGCAAATTATCAAAAGGCACTTGCACTGGCGAAAAACCATGGATGGCCTGTAATTACCAAAACAAAAAATGGAGGATTAGCCTTACTTCAGGGAGTGAACGGGCTGGGTTACCCTGTTTATATAATCACCTACGACAATATTGTCGCCGCTGCCACTACCCAAACCAATGCGCTTCAGCCAGGGGGGAATTTGGGATTGAGCCTTTCGGGATCAAGTACGTTTTTAAATGATAAGCTAGCCATTTGGGATGGCGGCGAAGTTGACAAAACTCACCAGGAGTTTTCAGGAAAGACCGTAACGCTGGAAGACTCGCAGCCTGTTGCCGACCATGCCACCCATGTGGCCGGAACTATGATAGCAAAAGGTGTGTATCCACCCGCAAAGGGAATGGCGTTTAATGCTGCTACCCTGCACTCATATTATTTTGATAATGATGTATCGAAGATGACTGCCGCTGCATCGGGCTTATTGTTGTCTAATCACTCCTACGGCGACGAAGCGGGCTGGAATTTTAACAGCGACCAAAACCGATGGGAATGGTACGGTTTACCCGGCGATACGGTGGATTATAATTTGGGGTTTTACGGAACCCGGACCCTGCAGTATGACCAGATCGCTTTTAACGCACCTTATTATTTAATTGTTGAGTCGGCCGGAAATGCGCATGCCTACCCGGGACCTGCATTAGGGCAAGATTACTACGGTTATCAAAGTATCAATAATCAAACAATAGTTGATAAAGGCCCAAGGCCTTCAACAATTAGCAGCAATGATGGTTACGATGTGATCAGTACCACAGGCAATGCAAAAAATATACTCACAGTAGGTGCTGTAAATCCATTGCCCAATGGCCCGGCAAGCAGCCGGGATATTTCTATCGCTAGTTTCAGCAGTTGGGGGCCAACAGACGATGGCCGGATAAAGCCGGATATTGTTGCCGATGGCGTTAACGTAACTTCGGCAGGCTCTGCCACGTCAAGCACTTACATTACCCTGTCAGGGACATCCATGGCTGCGCCGAATGTTACCGGCTCACTATACCTTTTGCAGGAATATTTTGCTCAAAAGCATAACGGCACTTTTATGCGGGCGGCAACCCTAAAAGGGCTTGCCTGCCATACCGCCTTTGATGCGGGCAATGCCGGCCCCGATTATATTTACGGCTGGGGGCTGCTGGATATGAAGAAAGCAGCACAGGCATTAATAGATAACGGATCAAAAAGTCTGGTCACAGAAACTTCACTGCCACAGGGGCAAACGCAGACTTACAACGTTGTCGCTTCGGGAGACGGGCCCTTATCCGCGACTATATCATGGACGGACCCGGCAGGGCAAGCTACTGCCGATGGTGTGATTAACAGCCGGATCCCAAAACTGGTGAACGACCTCGACATCCGGATCAGTGATGGTTCAACTACTTTTTATCCCTGGATACTCGACCCGAATAATCCCTCTGCAGCAGCAAAAGCAGGAGATAACATTGTTGATAATGTTGAACAAGTTTTCATCCCCGGAGCGGTACCGGGTAAAGCTTATACCATTACCGTAACACACAAAGGTTCTTTGCAGGGGGGATTGCAGGATTATTCGTTGATCGTAACAGGTTCTGGAGGACAAGCCTATTGTGTATCCGGGCCATTATCCAATGCTGATTCAAGGGTAAATAACTTTTCACTTTCAAGCATTAATTATACCCCGCCTGCGGGTTGCACAACCTATTCTGATCATACCAATCAAACCGTTCAACTGGAACAGGGTAAAACATATCCGTTAAGTATTACACTGGGCACTTGCGGCACTAATTTTAATAAGGCTGCTAAAATTTACGTCGACTGGAATGGTAACGGTGTTTTTGATGCAAATGAATTGGTAGCTACAACCGCTGTATTCAACGGAACCGGCGTATACAGCACCAATATAACAGTTCCTGCAACTGTTGTTCCCGGAAATTATAGCTTGTTGCGTGTTGTGCTGACCGAAACCAGTGATACCTCAATCATAAAGCCATGTGGAAACTATGAAAAAGGCGAAACGCAGGATTATCGGGTGCAATTTTTACAAACAAGTATCGACGCGGGAATTGCTTCGATTGTTTCCCCTGATGTTACAGGCGTATGCCCCGGCAACCCGCAAATTACGGTGATAATCAAAAATTACGGGAGTAAACCGATCAGCAACATCCCCGTAAAGGTGATTATAACTGGTCCAGATAAAACGGTGACTACATTAAATCAAATCTACAGCGCAACCCTGCAACCGCAGGAACAGGAAGCATTTATACTGAATGGTAGTTTTACTGCTGTTGCCGGTGCTTTCTATACCATAACGGCATCAACCAACCTTGGCAATGATTTGATACCTGCAAACAACCAGGTAACCGAAACAGTTACTATCAATACACCGGCATCTATTACCAGCTTTTCAGCTTACTATTGCAATAACAATAAGAACTATCAGCTTTCGGGTTTGGGCGACGGAGAAATATTATGGTACCAAAATCTAGCCGATACAATTCCTTTTGCCTTCGGTTCGACTGTAACTGTTGCGCAGGCACCAATAAGTAATAACTATTACGCTGGTTTGAATGATTTTAAAGGAAGCATTGGCCCCGCTACCAAATATGTATTTAGTGGCGGTAGTTATAACCAATTTACACCCTATGTCAATCTCAGCACACGCATCCCCATGATAATTCAAAGTGCACGCTTATATATCGGTAATTCCGGCAAAATAACCTTTAACCTTGCCAACGCAAATGGCCAGGTGGTATCAACGGCTGTAATTAACGCGGTTGCTACCCGCACTAATCCGGCTCCGGGCTCGCAAGCAGACGATCCGAACGACCAGGGCGCCGTATATCCTTTAAATTTACGGCTGCCCGCCGCGGGCGCCTATACCTTAACTGCCGTATTTGACAGTACAGCGACTATTTACCGCAGCAATACCGGGGTTACCGGATATCCTTTTAAAATAGGGAATATTTTTAGCATTGATGGTAATAATGCCGTTTCAGGCACTGATACAGCCTACTATAAAAACTTTTACTACTATTTTTATGATCTGAAATTACAAAGCCCTGGCTGCGCGGCCCCGGCAAGGCAGGCAGTTTCCCTTACTCAACCTGTAATTAGCCTCAATGGAACAGCGCTTACTTCTAATTTTTTGGCAGGGAACCAATGGTATATTGATGGTAAAGCAATTGATGGCGCTACTGGTCAGACTTATATCCCAACTAAAAGTGGAAATTACACCGTTGGTATCAACCTTAGTACGGGTTGCCAGTTGTTATCTGATAATTATGTTTATGTGCTTACTTCAAACAAGGGCAGTTATGGGGATATTGGACTGGTTGTTTACCCCGTTCCGGCAAACAATCAGCTCAATGTTATTTTTGCATCGCCCGCAAATAACAATTTAAATTTATCCTTAATGAATGCTGCCGGGTTAATTGTTTATAATGACATGGAAGCAATTGCGCAAGGTAATTTTTCGAAAACAATCGATGTATCGCGGCTGGCCCCGGGTACTTATCTCCTTAAATTAGCATTGGGCCAAAAGGTTTATTATGATAAGATTGTTATAGTGAGGTAGAGATTAGTCCGAAAGGTAGTAATCCCGATAGCTATCGGGACCGGAAGTCCGACCGCGTGCCGCCTTAGCTTTAGCGGTGGCGCAAAGAAGCTGCAATTGACGTTTAGGCAAAAATTACTAAGTTATACATGAGTGGTTGGAGATTAGTTCCTTTCTGCAGGAATAATTATACAAGTTCTGCCTGATCTCTAATCTCCAATCACTAATCTCTAACCCCTAAAAAGTATACTTCAACCCTAACCCTGGCGCAATATCAAAAAATGGCCCGGTAGCCAGCTCAACGCGTGGGTTTAAGTCGAGGCTGATAGCAATGGGGGTTTGGGGGATCTTGTATTCAAGCCCTAAAACACCGTCGACACCGAGCAAAATATGGCTTTGGTTATACACCTGGTCGCCGCCGTCAAAAGTTTGATAAACTCCGCTGCCTTCGGCACCGATATGTGCGCCTGCACCATAATAAAACTTTAATTCTTTTACACCAAAAGCTTCCTGGTGGATCTCGTATAATCCTGTTATCACAACGCCATGCGCGCGGAAACCCAATTCGCCTTCGAGGGCTATATCAGGAGTACTAAAATATTTAACGGAAATACCGTTCTCATAACCGCCAAATTTTAAACCTACTGCGGTTTTGTAATCCTGGGCTTTGGACTGCTGACTGAGAAAAAGAGCGGAAACTAAAATAAAGGAACTGAATAATAATTTTTTCATGAGTAAATGTTTTGATTTAAACGGCAAAAATGATGTTTTATGCTTTTTTATACAAGTAACAAAAAAAAATGAAGTTTAATCCGTTGGTTTTCAAAGATAAAAAATGTATATGTATACGGATACATCAATTTGTATTATTGTGGTTATTATTGAGTTTATTACCTTAAATGTTATAAATTAGTCGCATTATGACTTCAATTATGAGCAACAGTTTAACTGTCAATAAAACACAGGAGGATCGCTCCCGGATTTCGTTCTGCATAAAAAGGAACTTTCAAAAGTTGCTTATCTTTTTAATGTTGCTTTTTATTTTCCAGGTTTCAAGTGCACAGGATAATGTCCGATATAAAAAGGGGATGGTAGTTTGCGCTACGCCATTTGCGTCAAAGGTCGGCCTGGATATATTGAAAAAAGGCGGTAACGCGGTTGATGCCGCAGTTGCCGTACAATTTGCACTGGAGGTTACCCATCCTGAAGCCGGAAATATTGGCGGCGGAGGTTTTATGGTATACCGTTCTTCAGGCGGGAAAACGAATACGCTCGACTTCAGGGAAAAAGCGCCGGCCCGGGCCACCAGCAAAATGTACCAGGATAGTGCCGGTAATGTAATACCTGATATGAGCCTGTATACACACCAGGCATCGGGGGTTCCGGGATCAGTAGACGGAATGGTCGAAGCACATCATAAATATGGGAAATTAAAATGGGCCGACCTTGTGCAACCTGCCATAAACCTGGCACGCAATGGCTTTAAAATAACCAGGAAACTGGCTTCAGCGCTTAATTACGACAGGACACAATTCATAAAATTAAATCCGGGGAAAACCTATCTGCTGAAGAACGGTGGTTGGAAAGAAGGCGACCTCCTCGTACAGGAAGACCTGGCTAAAACGCTGGAATTGATCCGTGATAAAGGCAGGGAAGGCTTTTACAGTGGCCTTGTAGCCGATGAGATAGTGGCCGAAATGAAAAGAGGCAACGGCATAATGACCAAAAGCGACCTGGAGAGTTATCATTCCGTTTGGCGGGAGGCTGTAACGGGTAATTATAAGGGCTATAAAATAATTACTATGCCGCCGCCGTCGAGCGGTGGCGTTGCCTTGCTGCAGCTTTTGCAATCGGTTGAAAAATATCCGTTGAGCCGCTGGGGGCATAATACAGACTCGACCATGCAAGTAATGGTTGAAGCTGAACGGCGGGTTTATGCAGACCGGTCAAAATACCTGGGTGACCCTGATTTTTATAAGGTACCGGTAGATAGCCTGATTAACCCTGCATACAATACCTTAAGAATGAAGAGCTTTAATTGGGATGCAGCCACGCCAAGTACTGCGATACAGCCAGGCACTATCGCTGGTTACGAAAGCGATCAAACCACGCATTATTCCATTGTAGATGCCGAAGGGAATGCAGTGTCGATCACAACCACACTGAATGATTCTTTCGGGTCGCATATATTTGTAAAGGGCGCAGGCTTTTTGCTGAATAACGAGATGGATGACTTTAGCTCAAAGCCGGGTGCGCCAAATATGTTTGGATTAGTTGGTGGCAAGGCAAACAGCATACAGCCGGGCAAAAGGATGCTATCGTCCATGACGCCGACCATTATTGAAAAAGACGGCAAATTATTTATGGTAGTTGGTACACCCGGTGGCGCTACCATTATTACCTCGGTATTTCAAACCATTTTAAATGTGATTGAGTTTAACATGGACATGCAGCAGGCCGTAGATGTAAAACGTTTTCACCACCAATGGCTGCCTGATGTGATTGAAGTTGAAAGAGGAACTATAAGTGCTGACGAAAAAAGCCGCGTGGAGGAAAAAGGCTATAAAATGGTTGACCATGGCCAGATAGGCAGGGTAGATGCTATTTTAATAACCAAAGACGGTTATTACCAGGGCGGCGCTGACCCAAGAGGTGACGATACGAAATCAGGATGGTAACGCTTTATTAAGCAGTTCCATTTTGGAAAGGATCAAAACATTTCAACAATTGTTACCTTTGCATTGTGGCAACCCATCAACGTTACTTCATTCAGCTCTCCTACAATGGCACCAACTATCATGGCTGGCAGGTACAGAAAAATGCAATAACCGTTCAGGAAGTTTTAAATGAAAAGCTATCCATTATATTAAGGCAACCCATTGAAACCACCGGCTGCGGGCGTACCGATACCGGGGTACATGCCAGGGACTTCTTTGCTCATTTTGATGTGGAGAGGTACTCGGACTATCGACTATGGAAAATAAACGAAAAAGAGAATGTCATTAGAAGCATAAATGCCATTCTTCCAAAAGATATTGCAGTAAAAAGCTTATTCGCGGTTGCTGAAAACGCCAACGCACGGTTTGATGCAACTTCGCGCACTTATGAATATCACATTCATTTTAATAAAGATCCTTTCAAAAATGGCTTTTCATGGGAGTTGCGCGACCGCCCTGACCTGGAGCTAATGAACAAAGCTGCCCAATTGATGATGGCTTATAATGATTTCAGCTGTTTCAGTAAATCAAACACGCAGGTAAAAACCAATAATTGCAAAATAAGTTATGCCCGTTGGGAGGAAACCGAAAGCGGTATTGTTTTTCGCATCTCTGCCGACCGGTTTTTACGTAATATGGTAAGGGCCATTGTGGGCACGCTGATCATGGTCGGCCGGAAAGAAATTGAACCCGAAGCCGTACAACAAATTATTGAAAGCAAAAGCAGGAGCAAGGCGGGAACTTCAGTACCGGCTTGCGGGTTATATCTGACGGAAGTAAAATATTAGGTTAAAGGCAAAAGGATAAAGGCGAAAGGACTTATTTCGGATTTATAAATTTAAATTTGCCCATTCGCTAATTCAATAAATCACTAAATCACTAAATGGCCGAAGTAACCGGTAAAGCGCTTGATTGGAAACTGCTTGGCAGGGTAATGAAATATGTAAAACCTTACCGGCTTACATTTATCATTTCGGCGTTTTTAACGGTGTTTATTGCGGCCAATGCGATTGTTCAACCTATCCTGATCCAGAAAACACTGGATAACTATATCTTAAAGAGCGATTACAACGGCATGCTGTTTATGGTAGAGTTAATGTTTTTACAGCTCTTTATTCAAACCATAGCACAATATTATCAAACTTATCTCACCAACTCCCTGGGGCAGTCCGTGATCAGGGATCTGCGGATTGATATTTTTAATCACATCACCAGCCTGCGGTTAAAATATTTCGACCGCACGCCAATAGGCATGCTGATCACCCGGACCGTGTCTGACCTGGAAACCATAGCCGATATATTTTCAGAAGGGCTGATCTCCATTATGGGCGATATGCTGCTGGTGATAGCCGTTATTGGCATTATGATGTATCAGGATTGGAAGCTTGCGCTGATCACACTGATCCCGATGCCGCTGCTGCTTTTATCTACTTATGTTTTTAAAGAGGCTATTAAATCATCCTTCCAGGAGGTGCGTACACAGGTCGCGCATCTGAATACTTTTTTGGCGGAGCATATTTCGGGCATCAGCATTATTCAGAATTTCGCGCGGGAAGACCAGGAAATGCGCAAGTTTATCGCCGTAAATAAAAAATACAGGGACGCGAATATTCGCTCCAACTGGTACTACTCTATTTTTTTCCCGGTAGTTGAAATATTGTTTGCTATTTGCATCGGCTTGTTGGTTTGGTACGGATGTAAACGTATCTTATCTGATCAGCAAATCAAATCATTTTCAGCTGGAGAGCATGGTATTACTCCGGGTGTAATTACTGGCTTTATCGTATTGCTAAATATGCTTTTCAGGCCAATCCGCCAACTGGCCGATAAATTTAACACCCTGCAAATGGGCATGGTGGGGGCCGACAGGATCTTCAAAGTTTTGGATACTGATGAAGTTGCCGTAAATACCGGCACCTTAAAACCAGCCCATATTTTGGGCGATATAGAATTTAAGAACGTTTGGTTTGCCTATAACGATGAAAACTGGGTGTTGAAAGACATCAGCTTCCATATCGAACCCGGAAAAACGCTGGCCCTGGTTGGCGCTACAGGTGCGGGTAAATCATCCACTATAAACATATTGAACCGTTTTTACGAAATAGGAAAAGGCAGTGTAAAGGTTGATGGCGTAGATATCTGGAAATATGATGTTAATTACCTTCGCTCGCGAATAGCCACTGTAATACAGGATGTGTTTTTGTTTACAGATACCATTGCCAATAACATCAGCCTGAATAATCCCGATATAACGCTTGAGCAGGTGATCGCAGCTGCCAAAGATGTGGGCGCTCACGAATTTATTGAACGTTTGCCAGGTGGGTATGCTTATAATGTAATGGAGCGGGGGGCAACGCTGTCTGCCGGGCAGGCGCAGTTAATTTCGTTCATCAGGGCTTTGGTTTATAACCCGGCAATTCTTGTCCTGGATGAGGCCACCTCATCGGTAGATACGGAAACAGAGATCCTGATCCAAAATGCCATTAACAAGCTGATGCAGGGCCGTACCGCCATCGTGATCGCTCACCGCTTATCCACTATCCAAAGTGCCGACAAGATCATCGTGCTTGACCACGGCGAAATAAAAGAAATCGGTACACACCAGGAATTGCTGCGGATTGAGCACGGCTTTTATCGCAAACTATACGATCTACAGTTTAATTCGGCGGGAATTAGCAGGTAATTTGTTTATATTGTCTGAACCGGGATTAAACAGATTAATCAGATTATCGGGATGAAAATCCAATTAATTTGATTAATCCTGAAAATTCCGGTTCAGACAACAAAAAAGGCCTCCCGATCAGGGAAGCCTTAACAGTATTTTATTTAAGTCTCTCCGCCAATTGGCGGAGGAAATTTAGAGGGGGCTTATTGTGCCGATAAAGCTGCCGCGCCGCTTACAATTTCTGTAAGCTCGGTGGTGATTGCCGCCTGGCGGGCCTGGTTGTATGAAAGTTTTAACGCTTTCAACAAATCTCCTGCATTTTCAGTGGCCTTATCCATCGCCGTCATACGGGCGCCATGTTCAGATGCGTTTGAATCCAGCACGGCTTTGTATAACTGCGTTTTGATGTTTTTAGGGATCAGCTGTTCAACGATCGACTCTTGCGAAGGCTCAAGGATATAATCAACCTGTGCAGCTGCTTTGGTTTCCTTTTTTACTTCTTTTACAGCAGGCTTCGGAACTGGAATCAGTTGTTCAGCAACCAATATTTGCATTGCAGCATTTTTAAATTGATTATACACCAGTTCAACCCGGTCATAATCGCCTTTCAAAAAGCCATCCATAATGCTCTCAGTGATCTTTGAAGCATTTTCGAAATTCAAATCAAGGTACAGGTCGTTATTGTTGCCAATAACATTGTAGTTGCGCCTTTGATAAAACTCCTGGCTTTTTTTACCGATCGCTACGATAGAAACATTCCCTGCTTTTAACTGCGCGCTGTATTTCTCGGCGATCAGGTTATTGGCGGTTTTAATAACATTGGCATTAAAAGCGCCTGCCAAACCACGATTGGAGGATACTACGATAACCAGCACCTTATTAGGCTCGCGGTCGGCCAGAAATGGCGATGAACCATCTTCAAGGCTTGCCGATAAGTTGGCCAATAATTCCTTCAGCTTGTTGGCATAAGGGCGCAATTGTACAATAGCATTCGTAGCCCTTTTCAGCTTGGCCGCCGAAACCATTTTCATAGCTTTGGTGATCTGCTGTGTTGAGCTTACGGACTTTATCCTGTTTCTTACTTCTTTTAAATTAGCCATTCTTTTTTGAGATTTGAGATTTGAGATTTGAGATTTGAGATTTTCATCCCTCTTCTCAATCATCAATCTCTCTTAACTTCCTGCTATCTGTAAGCTATGCTTTTGTCTCATATCTCACATCTAACATCTCATATCTAAATTAGTACTTCCCGGTCATTTCTTTAGCAACTGTCTCCAGTACGCCGGTAATCGTGTCGTCAAATTTACCTGCTTTAAGGGCAGCTAAAGTTTCAGGGTGACGTGCTTCCAGCTGGCTGGTAAATTCGCTTTCAAATTCCCTTATTTTGTTCACCGGAACATTACGCATCAGGTTTTTAGTACCCAGGTAAATAATTGCAACCTGTTTTTCAACAGTTACCGGTGAATATTGTCCTTGCTTTAAGATCTCAACGTTACGTGCACCTTTGTCCAATACAGTTTTAGTTGAAGCGTCCAAATCTGAACCGAATTTTGAGAAAGCTTCCAGCTCGCGGTATTGTGCCTGGTCAAGTTTTAAGGTACCAGCAACCTTTTTCATCGATTTGATCTGCGCGTTACCACCCACACGAGATACCGAAATACCTACGTTGATGGCCGGGCGAACACCTGCGTTAAACAAGTTGGATTCAAGGAAGATCTGGCCGTCAGTAATTGAAATTACGTTGGTTGGGATATAAGCAGATACATCACCAGCCTGTGTTTCGATGATCGGCAATGCTGTTAATGAACCACCACCTTTTACAATACCCCTGATAGAATCAGGAAGGTCGTTCATGGCCTGTGCGATCTCATCATTCTGGCTTATCTTAGCGGCACGTTCCAATAAACGGCTGTGCAGGTAAAATACGTCACCAGGATATGCTTCACGGCCCGGTGGACGACGAAGTAATAGTGATACTTCACGATAAGCAACCGCCTGTTTTGAAAGATCATCATAAATGATCAATGCCGGGCGACCTGTATCACGGAAGTATTCGCCGATTGCTGCACCCGCAAACGGAGCAAAGAACTGCATGGTAGCAGAGTCAGAAGCGTTGGCTGCAACGATGATAGAAAATGGCATTGCACCTTTTTCTTCCAATGTGCGTACAATGTTAGCTACGGTAGAAGCTTTCTGGCCGCAGGCAACATAGATGCATATTACCGGTTTACCGGCCTCATAAAATTCTTTCTGGTTAATAATGGTATCGATACAAACCGCAGTTTTACCTGTCTGCCTGTCGCCGATTACCAGCTCGCGTTGTCCGCGACCGATAGGGATCATCGCATCAATCGCTTTGATACCTGTTTGTAATGGCTCGGTTACCGGCTGACGATAGATAACGCCTGGTGCTTTACGCTCCAAAGGCATTTCGTAGGTCTGGCCTTTTATAGGGCCTTTACCATCGATAGGATTACCCAGGGTATCCACAACGCGGCCCAGCATGCCTTCACCTACATTGATAGAGGCGATGCGGTTGGTACGTTTAACGGTATCACCTTCTTTTATATCATCGGATTTACCAAGCAATACCACACCCACGTTATCTTCTTCAAGGTTAAGTACGATACCCTGTAAACCGGTACCAAACTCAACCAGCTCGCCTGATTGTACTTTTGTTAATCCGTAAACGCGCGCGATACCGTCGCCCACCTGGAGCACAGTACCCACTTCTTCTAATTCAGATTCTGACTTGAAGCCGGCTAATTGCTGACGCAAAATTGCTGATACTTCATCTGGTCTTACCTCTACCATTTTTTAATTTTATTTTAGCGTTTTTGTTGTTTTTATTAATTAACCCCCTGGGCAAATTCTTTTTTCAATTTTCTTAGGTCGGCAGCGATGCTGGTATCTACCTGCCTGTCGCCAACGGTTAAAACAAAGCCGCCGATCAGTGATGGGTCAACTTTTGCTTCAAGCTTAATGTTACCACCAGTTGCCTTTTTAATATCTGCAACCAGTTTTTCTTTGTTTGCTGCTGATAATTCGGTAGCTGATACTACGCGGGCCTCAACAATATTGTTCATGATATCGTATTGGTGCACGTATTCCTTAGCGGTTGCATATAAAACTTCACCGCGGCTTTTGTTGATCATCAGCTTAAAAAAAGCGTTGGTTACTTTGTTAACCTTTTTGCCGAATACTTCATCCAGTATATTGATCTTTTTGGGGTGTGAAACGATCGGGTTGGCTAAAACCGCTTTCAATTCGGGGTTAACCCTTAAAGTATGATGAAAAAGGTCCATATCATTCTTGATCTCTTCCACAAGCTTTTGTTCACCTGCAAGATCGATGAGTGATTTGGCGTACCTTGATGCGACTGTTAATTCTGACATATATTAGTGAGTGGTGAGTCGTGAGAAGTGAGTGGTGAACGATGAATAAAACTACTCCCCATTCACAACTCACAACTCACTAACTTAATTTTACTTCCTTTAATAATTCTTTAACCAGTTCGTCCTGTTTTTTCGAATCCTCAAACTGCTTGCGTAAAATTTTCTCAGCAATTTCCAGTGATAAGCTGGCCACCTGGTTTTTAACATCAGCCATGGCAATTGCTTTCTGGTTATTGATTTCGATACGGGCAAGTTCAATTTGGCGTGAACCTTCTTTTTGAGCAGATTCTTTGGCTTCGCTGATGATCTGGTTTTTTACCTTGGTGCCTTCGGCCAAAATAGCATCGCGTTCAGCGCGGGCTTGTTTAAGCAAAGCTTCGTTCTCGCTGGTTAAGCGGGTCATTTCCTCTTTTACTGCTTCAGCTTTTAACAGCGCAGATTCGATAGAGTTTTCACGATCTGTAACTGCCTTTAAGATTGGTTTCCAGGCGTATTTTCTCAAAATAAACAGGAGAATTAAAAACGTTATGGCGGTCCAAAGGATCAAACCTGGATTGGGGCTTACTAAGTCCATTATTATTACTTGTTATATTTCTTATACTTTATAAATATTTTTTAAAACAATCCCGGGGCCAACCGCCCCGGGCTGTTTTTTTCTCGAACCTGCGATTACAGCAGGGCAACTACCACGGCAAACAAAGCAACACCTTCAACAAGGGCTGCAGCGATGATCATGTTAGTTTGAATTTTTGAGATTGCTTCGGGCTGGCGTGCAATAGCTTCAACAGCTTTGCCACCAATTTGGCCGATGCCAATGCCAGCACCAATTGCAGCGAAACCTGCACCGATAGGACCGTAAGTAGTCATTGTTTATTAATTTAAAGTGTATATATAGATAATTATTTTTAAATCACTTCCTGTTGGGCTTCGTGGTGTTCCTGCACGGCCATGCCGATAAACAAGGCCGATAATATGGTGAACACATAAGCCTGCAGAAATACCACCAAAACCTCAATTACATCAATGAATAACGCAAACCCGATCGAAACCGGCGCTATCCATAAAGTATTGAATATAAATATGAGCGAAATCAAGCTGATGATAACGATGTGGCCTGCCAGCATATTTGCAAACAAACGAATCATCAAAGCGATCGGCTTAGAAAATATACCCACAATTTCCACCGGGATCATAATCGGGAACAACCACCATGGATTGGGCGAAAAAATATGCTTCCAGTAGTATTTGTTACCATTAAGATTAATGACCAGGAATATGATAAATGCCAGCGTAAAAGTTACGGCGATATTACCTGTCAGGTTATAACCGCCCGGAAAAAAGGGGATCATCCCGAAAAAGTTATTAATCAGAATAAAAAAGAACACGGTAAGCAGCAGCGGCATAAAACGTTCATATTTTACACCGATATTAGGCCGGGCCACATCGTCCCTTATAAAAAGGATAATCGGCTCAACAAATGACTGCAAACCCTTCGGGGCCTTGCCCACACGTTTTTTATAGCCCGATGAGGCGCTGAGGAATACAAATATTAAAACAAGACCCGAAAGCCACATACCGGCAATATTTTGGGTGATGGAGAAATCCCATACTTTTTTAGTAGCGACGTCATCAACCTTACCCGCCTGGTCAACCGCCTTAATCTTATCGTGTACCAGGCTGTAGTTATAATACTTGCCTTTATAAATGTTGCCTTCAGTATTAAAATTGGCCGATGAAAAAAATTCGAAACCTTTGTCGGTATACAGAATAATTGGAAGTGGTACAACAACCTTTTCGCCAAATAAATGCCACTCGTGCTTATCAGCGATATGCTCCATCGCTGTTTTGCCGGCATCAAACTTTTCAGCCTTTGCTTCCTTAGAAAAAACTTTTGTTGGAAATGCCCCTAATGTTAAAAAAAAGGCACAAATGAGTAAAATGTTAAATATTTTTGATTTCAAAATCGTGCTGTTATTCACCTAAATGATGTTTTCTACCTTAAAATTTTGTGCCGCAAGGTACGTAACAAAATATAAACTTCAAAGGCTGTATTTAAGAAATATACGTAAAAAAAATCGCCTAAAAAAACGTATTTATTTACCTTGTTTTTCGCCAAAAATATCACTACAAAAATCAGGCAACCAAGTATTTTTACCACCGTTGCCCCCATAAAAGCCTCTGAGAACATTGTAGGGAACATTTGACGGACAATTAAAATAGAAGCAACTACCAATAGCGTTAACCCCGACAGGAAGAAAAATATCAACCAAAAGTCAGGGATCAAAAGATCTGCATGTCCATATTTATTGAGGGCAAATGGCGGAATGGCAATAATTAAGGTAAACCAAATATAAAATAATAAGGCCTGATAAATTTTCATAAGGGCGCGGATGCGTTATTGTTTACTGTTTGTTATTCTTTAAGTGATCTTATAACGAGGTACAAAGATATAAAAACACCTGTAAGTGAAAGGGCTGCGGTCGCCCATTTTACCTGGTGGTTTGCCGAAGTATCAATTTTATACCCTGCAAAAGCGAAAATACCTATGATCGCAATCATCTGGAATGCCATGCCGGTAAATTTTAAATAGCCTCTGCCGGTGTTATCGTCCTTCTCCGGTTTGTTTTTATCCATCTGCAAATTTATCAATCCTATTTCATAATTGTTGCTAAATTAGCAAGGCTATTACATCCCCCCAATTAAATTGAGGCAAACATCTAAACTTTCTGTAAATAAGTCTTTTAAATTGCTGCTAATTGCTTTAATGGCGATGTTGGCAGGGTGTGCGCTTCAAAAACAAAGCGGCTTTAACCGCGACATGCAAAACCTCACCACGCATTTTAACATACTTTTTAACGCCAGGGAGATATTGCAGCAAAAACAGGATAGTTATGCAAGCTCATTCGCAGACAATTATAATGAAATTTTGAGCGTATACCAGGACACGATACTGCAAAGCCAAACACCAGATAAAGACCTGGAGGCTGCCATATCAAAAGGTTATAATATTATTAATTATAAGGACCAGAGCAAATATATTGGTGATGCGTACCTCGTTTTGGGGCAGGCCAATTACCTGGAAGGGAATTTTTATAATGCCGATGAGTTTTTGAGTTATGTGATCCATAACTACCCTGAGAGAAAGGATCTGGTACGCGATGCCAGGATATGGAAAACAAGGGCCTTAATTTATTTGAACCAGTTGCCACAGGCAAAACGGGTTATTGACAGCGCTATTCAAAGCATCAACCCTAAAAAGAAGATATCCGCTGATATTTACGCTACAAAATTGCAGTATGACATAGCTGCTGAGGATTATAAAGATGCGGAGGACATGGCTAAACTGGCTTTGAAATATTGCCACAACCAAAACCGGCGGCTGAGATGGACTTTTATTTTAGCGCAAATAGAGGAACTGAATAATGAACAGGTGAATGCCGCCCCGAATTACGACCAGATCTCGAAAAGTAACGCATTGTTTGAAATGGCCTTTAATGCCAGCTTAAACCTGATACGGATTGAAGACAACGAAAAAGGAGTAAAAATAGACCGGATTACCAAACTGCTTGGCCTGCTAAAGAACCCGAATAACAAAGAATTTAAGGACCAGATATATTACCAGGTGGCACAACTGCAAATGGCTGACAAAAAAGTTGATGAGGCCGTAAAGTATTATAATCTTTCGGTACGGACAAGTATTAAAAACCAAAGCCAGAAAGGGCTTTCGTATTTGAGGCTTGCGGAGATTTATTTTAAAAATAAAGCCGACTATTTAAAGTCGAAGAAATATTACGACAGTACATTAACCAATTTACCAATCAATTACCCCGGGTACCTGGCCATCAAAAAAACAGGAAGCAATCTTTCTTATCTTGCTGAACGTTTGCAAGTCATCGCTAAAGAAGATACGCTGCAGGCACTTGCCCGCATGGATGAAAAAACCCGTACAGTGGTGATAGATAAGATGGTAAACGATAATACCCTGCAGCAAAAGGCAGCAGCTGCTGCAGCACAGATAAATTCGACAGTCACAGCATCCCGGCCTGGCGGCTTCAGGACGGCTTCCGGGAGCCAGGCAAAAGGCGGAACGTTTTATTTTGATAATGCAAACGCCCTGAGCCAGGGGTATAATGATTTTAAACGGGTTTGGGGCAACCGGATACTGGAGGATAACTGGCGAAGAAGTACCAGGGGAGCAGCCGAAGCAAGCAATAATACGGCAGCGTCTGCACAATCTGCCGACCCTGACGCGCCGGCAGAGTCTTCCAAAACAGGCAAGTCATCCGCTACCGCTTCAAGTTACCGTAAGTACCTTGTAGACGCGCTTCCGCTTACACCGGCACTGCTTACTGCATCCAATCTGCGTGTTTATAATGCTTATATCGATCTGGGTGATTTTTACAGGGATATACTACAAGACAAAAAAGACGCTATTGAAATTTTTGAAAAGATACTGAGCCGCTTTCCACAGGATTCGAATAAACCCGCCATCTATTATAACCTTTACCGGCTTTACAGCAACATCGACCCGGCGAAGTCGGATTATTATAAAGACAAGTTGCTGAAAGAATTTCCTGCAACACCTTTCGCCAAAATAATTATTGATCCGGAGTTTGCCAGGAAGCTTGAGGGGCAGGACGCCGAATTTACCAAAGCTTACAACGATTTATTTGATTTGTATGCCGATAAAAAGTACAACGAGGTAATTAAGAAAGCGCCTTTACTATTAAAAGAATACCCTGGCAGTAAGTTATCGGCCCAGATTTTCTACCTGCAAATAATTTCACAGGGACACAATGAAAAGGTGGGGCCCTTTGCGGATAGTTTGCAGCAGCTGATCAAAATATATCCTAATGACAAACTGATCGTCCCGCTGGCTAAACAACACCTGGCCTATATTAGTGCAAACCAAAATGAAATGCTGGCACGAAACGTGGTTATCGCGGATGTTGACCCGCGTGATATCCCGTTTACACTGGCACAGGAAAATAAAGAGAAAGCCACTTACCGTAAAATTCTGAAGCCTTATATTTTTGCTGCCAAACCTGGCGAACGAATCGTGGAAAAAAAGAAAGAGGAGCAGGTAAGGAAGCCTGCTGAAGCGGTGAAAACTGCTCCGAAGGTTGATTCTGTCAGAGCTATCGCGCAGGTAAAAGCTCAGAAAATTACGCCGAAGACCGACACCACTAAAACGATAGCACAGCTTGTACCAGACAAGCCGCCGGTTGATACAACTAAAACAATAGCGCAGGTAACACCGCCGGTTGGTAAACCGGCGGAAACGCCCCCAAATATTGCCCCTGTTGATACCGTAAAAACAAGCCAGATAGTAATCTCGTCGCAGGCCGATCCTGATGCTCTTAAAGCTAAAGTGGTTATGCCTTCCATTTTTTCTAAGGGGGACAGCACCAATTATTACTTTGTAGTAAATGTGACATCGGGTACAACTAATCTGGCTTCTTCACGTTTTGGAATAGGTCAGTTTACACGGGCAAATTATGCAGGCAACGGTATTAAGCATCAGCTAAAAGTGATTGGTGATCATGATCAGGCAATATTTGTAGGTTTGTTCCCTTCGCTGGAAAAAGTTAAAAAGTTTGCCCATGATATTGTACCCCTTTTGCCGGATATTATGAAGGTGCCGAAGGATAAGTACAGCTTTTTTATTATTACTAAAGAAAATCTGGATAAATTAGCCGATCAAAAAACAATGGATAGTTATATCGACTATTATCAAAACAACTACTAATCATGATCATAAAACTTTCGCCCAATGATATAAAAAGGTACAATTGGTACTTGTGGCGGGCGGTGATAAGCTTTTTTGCGCTTTTTGTATTGCTGCTTGTGGCTGCTTTTTTCAACGTATTCGGTCAGCTTCCATCTTTCCGCGACCTTGAAAACCCTAAAAGCAACCAGGCTTCTGAAGTTATCTCTGCGGATGGTACCACCGTTTTGGGTACCTATTATGTACAAAACCGTTCGAGTGTGAGCTTTTCGCAACTGTCACCCAATGTTGTAAACGCATTGATCGCCACAGAGGATTCGCGGTTTTATGACCATTCTGGCATAGATTTCCGCCGTTTGTTCACCATCCCGATATTAAATCTCTTTGGATCGAAGCAGGGAGGCAGTACAATCACGCAGCAGTTGGCTAAAAATCTGTTTTCAGGAAGTGAAGGAGCGCATAATCCCTTTGTCCGTTTAACGCAAAAATTAAAAGAGTGGATTATTGCTGTCCGCCTGGAGAGGCGCTATACCAAACAGGAAATAATTACTATGTACTTAAACACGGTTAGTTTTGGCGCCTATAATACTTTTGGCATTAAATCTGCCGCACATACCTATTTTAACGTAACCCCAGATAAACTAACTCCCGACCAGGCCGCCGTTTTGGTGGGTATGGTAAAAGGCCCGGGATACTATTCGCCAATTAGGCACCCCGATAGGGCGCTTGCCAGGCGGAACCTTATTTTAGGTTTGATGGAGAAACAAGGTTATTTAAGTGATGGCCAATTGCAGGAGTTTAAAAGCAAGCTTTTGGGTATCGATTTTAACCCAATGAACCATAATGAGGGCCCTGCCCCCTATTTTAGGGCGGTGCTGAAACAGGAGATCCAAAAGATCTTTAAAAATCAGAATATCACCAAATCAGATGGTACCCCTTATGATCTGGACCGCGACGGGTTGAAAATTTATACGACCATTGACGCTACGATGCAACAATACGCGGAAGAGGCACAGCGCGAATATATGCCCCAGCTGCAGGCGCAGTTTAACGAACAATGGAAAGGCGTTAGCAGATGGAAAAGTATTAAAAACTTTAAATTATTACTGGATCAAGGCATGTACAGGTCTGACCGTTACAAACAACTGGAACTGGAGGGTAAATCTGAAGATGAAATACGGCAGAATTTTAATACCCCCGACAGCGTTGAACTTTTTACCTGGCACGGTGCTATAGATACCGTAATGAAGCCAATTGATTCAATTGTATATTCAAAAATGATGCTGCGCAATGCGCTGATGAGCATGGACCCAACTACCGGGTATGTAAAAGCTTGGGTAGGAGGGACAGATTTTGAACATTTTAAGTACGACCAGGTAAAGGTGGGCACACGCCAGGTTGGTTCAACCGCCAAGCCATTTACCTATGCAGTTGCTATCGAAAATGGATTTTCGCCTTGCCAGGAAGTAGATAATGTACCGGTAAATATTGATGGCTGGATACCCGGATCATCACCAACTGAAACAATTCCGGGCGCAATCTCATTGAGGACAGCGTTGGCCCACTCGCAAAATTATGTAACGGCCTATGTTATGAACGAGGTAAAACCAACGCCGGTAATGGAGCTGATAAAAAAGATGGGTGTTACCAGTGATGTGCCGCCGTACCCTTCTATTTGCCTTGGCGTTTTTAATGCGTCCGTTTTTGACATGACCGGCGCTTACTCCGTATTTGCCAACCATGGCACCTGGACCGAACCTACATTTATTTTGCGGATAGAAGATAAAAATGGCAACGTGGTTTATACCCATACGCCAAAAGTAGTACAGGCTATGGATGCCCAAACAGCTTACGTAATGACTTATATGCTTAAAGGGGTGATTGAGGACGGCACAGGCTCCCGGTTAAAGTATAAATATGGGTTAAATAACCCTATTGGCGGAAAAACAGGTACCACCCAGGAAAACTCCGACGGTTGGTTTATCGGCATAACACCGCAATTGGTTACAGGTGTGTGGTCGGGCTGCGAAGACCGGGATATACATTTCCGTTCAACAAGGCTTGGCGAGGGCGCTAATTCGGCGCTACCTATATTTGCTGGATTTATGAAGCGTGTTTATGCGAATCCAGCGCTTGGCATTAAAAAAAATGTTGATTTTGACGCCCCTAAAAATATGACCGTTACTTTGGATTGTAATGCCTACAAACAGCAGCAGCAGGGGACGAATGATGTGGATAAGAAGTTGGGGTTCTAATTTTGTTGAAAGGTTGTAAAATTGGAACGTTAGAATGTTGCCGGGTTTATGAAATCTTGTCATTGCGAGCGATAGCGTGGCAATCGCGAACTAAACATTTCCGTCATGCACAGTCCGCGATTGCTTCGTGCCTCGCAATGACAATGCGGGGTAATACAATGCCCAACCAATCCAATGACCATGTGAATAAATGACTCAATGACTAACCGGGAATGAGTAAATTCGACTATAAAGAGGCGTTAAAAAATATCCCCCATAAACCGGGTATTTATCAGTTTTGGGACGAAGAGAAGGAACTGATCTATATCGGTAAGGCGAAGGACCTGCGCAATCGTGTTGGCTCTTATTTTAACAAGGATTATAATGTAAATGCCAAAACCCGGGTATTGGTATCCAAAATCCGCAATATTACTTTTACTATTGTTGATACGGAAGTAGATGCCTGGCTGTTGGAGAATAGCCTGATAAAAAAGCACCAGCCACGGTATAATGTAATGCTGAAGGATGATAAAACATATCCCTGGATTATTATTAAAAATGAGCATTATCCACGCATTTTCTGGACCCGCCGCATTGTGCGCGACGGATCAAAATACCTGGGGCCTTATGCATCGGTAAGTATGATGCATAATATTTTAGGGTTGATAAAAGAAACCTACCCTTTGCGCACCTGTAACCTGGCGCTTAACAAGGAAAATATTCAAAAAGGCAAGTTTAAGGTTTGCCTTGAATACCAGCTGGGCAACTGTAAAGGCCCCTGCCAGGATTACCAGACGGAAGATGATTACGACCATAGCATTAATGAAATTAAAGACATTTTAACCGGGAAGATCGGCGGTGTGTTGCGTAACCTGAAAAGTGATATGGAGCAGGCAGTTGCCGATATGAATTTTGAATACGCCCATCGCTTAAAAAGAAAATTTGAGCTGCTGGAGAACTACCAGAGCAAATCAACAGTGGTTAACTCATCTATTACCGATGTGGATGTATTCAGCATCGCGTCCGACGAAAAATATGCCTTTGTGAACTATTTAAAGGTGATGAATGGCACCATCATCCAAACCCAGACCATCGAGCTGAAAAAGCGGCTGGATGAAAGTGATGAGGAGTTGCTGGAGCTGGCTATATCGGAGTTCAGGACCCGGTACGAAAGCCATTCAAAAGAGATCATCGTTCCTTTTGATATAGACGTTGAGGACCAGTCATTAAAATTTACGGTTCCAAAGCTGGGTGAAAAGAGAAAACTGCTTGACCTTTCGGAGAAAAATGTGCGATTTTTCAGGAAAGAGAAGATCGATCAATACGAAAAACTGAATCCCGAAGTGAGAACCGACAGGCTGCTTACGCAAATGATGAAGGACCTGCGGATGAATACCCTGCCGCGGCACATCGAGTGTTTTGATAACTCCAACTTCCAGGGTAAATACCCGGTTTCGGCTATTGTGGTATTTAAGGATGGTAAACCATCCAAAAAAGATTACCGGCATTTTAATGTAAAAACGGTGGAAGGTCCTGATGACTTTGCTACGATGGAAGAGGCTGTTCACCGGCGCTACAGGCGCATGCTGGATGAAGGCGGAGAACTGCCGCAACTGATCGTAATTGACGGCGGCAAGGGGCAGCTTTCATCGGCAATGAGGAGCCTTAAATTACTTGGTATTGAAAAACAGGTTACCATTATAGGTATTGCCAAGCGATTGGAGGAACTGTATTACCCGGGAGACCAGTATCCTTTATACCTGGATAAAAAATCGGAAACCTTAAAAGTTATCCAGCATTTGAGAGACGAGGCACACCGTTTTGGCATAACTTTTCACCGTAAGAAGCGGGATAAAGGCACACTGGTTACCGAACTTGAACTTATTGAAGGTATAGGCAAAACCACTGCGGAAAAATTGTTGAAATATTTTAAATCAGTAAAAAAGGTACGCGAAGCGACGGAGGAAGTTTTGATGGAGGTAGTGAATACCAAACAGGCAAAAGCGATCCTGAAGTATTTTGGCGGGGAGTGACCTTACCAATCGCTCATTGCGAGGAACGAAGCAATCTTTACCCGCGCTAATCCCCGCACCAAAATCTCAGGGTGACCTATCAGCCGCACGCCGGACACTCATAAATGGTATGTTAAGGACTGTCTGTTGTAGAGATTGCTTCGTTCCTCGCAATGAGCGGCGCGAGATTTTGTTTGACAGTGGAACAAAAATGCCTCAATGAAATCAATCATCAAGGCATTAAATATTTTTCTTTCGGACTTTACTGACTTTCCCGACTTTCGGTCTTCACTAATACGACCACAAATTCAACTCCCAGTCCTGCAGGGATTTTTTGATCCGTTCAGACTCGTAAAGCTTGTCGATACCCGTAGCGTAATCTTTGATACGTTCATCTTTATCGTTTGATTCTTTTACGATATAGCTGGTAAAGATCCTTTTCATAAAAATATCGTCAAAACTTAAGCCGGTGTTATCGCTGTTTTTGCTGACAACTTCTTTAACAGCAAATATTGGCCTCGCATCCGGAAAATACAACCAGAATGCTGGTTGGTAGTCTTCGGTATTCCCAACTTTTACTTTAATCATCGGTGCAAGCCCTATGATCCGTGGTTCAAATATGGAACGCTGCCTGTCAAAAACCCAGTCTTCCTTTATCCTGAATTTAACCACGCTATCCGGGTTTACTTCACCGGCTTTCATTATCGTACCTATCTTGTTCCCGTCCTTGTCAAATTTATCAACCGGCACGCTGTCGGCCATGGCATTTCTTGCTTTATCAGGGCTAAGCGGCGCATAAAAGCTATCACCATCCGGATCATTGTCCTTATCAGGAACGGCGCTGTAAGCGGTTAATTCACCCGCTGCAACGGCATTCATAATAACATCTATCAGCCTTTGTTTCGGAGAGGCAAGATAAGCGTTCATTTTTTCGCGGGTATCAATCTCGCGCCAAACACGTTTTGCAAAAGCTACATCCGATTCTCGCAGGTTTGGATAAGGAGTTACTTTAGCATTTAATATGTTGCTCTTTTTGTAGTAACCATCCAGGGGCCTGTCAAAATGCTTGCCGGGTTTGCCTGCCAACCTTTTACTGGTATCAGCGCCTGGCCTGGCGCTTTGGGCCATGCTGGTGGTATCGGGTTTTTTAACCTGCTGCTGGGTAGTTGTTTTAGGCTTTGGTTTTCTCCTCTTTTTACTACTTTGTGCATAGGATGCTACAGTTGCAAGGCACAATACAATGATTAAAATTTTCCTTTTCATAACATTTTAATTTGCACTCAACACAATAGGGTCAAGGCCGCGCTGACTTCCATCAGGCCCTACGGCAATTATATCTTTAAATACAACCGTTGTACCCGGCGTAACGTTATTCATAAATGATTTCATGGCGCTGGTTAGTTCGCTGCCGGTTGCTGATAAACTGATCACGTCCTGCCTTGGTTTTGCAATCATCAGTGTAAAGCGGGTAACGTTAAATTTGGCATCAAACTCAAAGTTATCAAGCCTGGCAAACAACCTGTCCTGTGCCCTGATATTGGCCGCGCTGGTGTTGCCACCGCTTTTGCCTGCAAATTGTGCTTTTGGATCAGGGATACGTTTTACACGGAAAATACTAGTACCTAACTGGGAAACTTTACCTTTAGTAATTTCACCTGAAACGTTAATTCTGGCCTCACCAATAGAAGAAACGGTGGCAATATAATGTCCGTTTGAACCATTGATGCTTCCACCGGTCATGCTTAACCGCAGTGCTTCTTTTGGAATTCCCGGAGCAGATACTGACATTGGATTCGGTAAGCCAATATACAATACATTCATTTTATCCGGGGACACCACGGCTGAAGGGCGGGCGACCTGGTAGGTTTGAGTAGGAAGTGGATAGTGTTTAACTCCGTCCGGGCCTTTTACAGCGATGTCGCCGCTATAAGTAAAAACTCCTTCGGATGAAGTGTTGATGGTGTATTTACCTTTACCATCAATTGCTTGCACGGGTGAACCATTAATTGTAATAGTAGGATTTGCCTTTGAATCATACGCAGTCAAAAAGATATCTGCTGTATAAGGCTGCCCGGCAATAATATAACTGGTAGGAGCAACCGCTACGCCCTGAAATTTATCAAGTGTAACTACCGCCTGGTCCATTCTTCCCAGAATCTTTTTTACTACTTCATTCTCCGCATTTTTGGTATCGGTCTGAATTTTGGCTAAAGTGGTCAATGTAGCTCCTAAAGGGATACCGTCACCGAAATAAGCGTCCTGCCAGTTTTTGCTTACACCTAAACTTGGAGGTGGATCAACTGCATTTAACGAAAAGCTTATTCCCTCCTGCTCCTTTGGCGTTAATAAATTAAGCAATTGCTGCCGTGTGTCATTTATTTTATCCTTGAGTTCATCCGCTTTTTTGTTAGTGATCATAATACGGGGCGAAATATCAAGATTGTCTCTTGCATCAACGTCGTTTATAACCGGATTTATCCCGCCACCTTCTGCTACCAATTGTTCGCGTAAAGATTGTACATAGTCATTTAATGCTTTAGCGATTTCGCTTGCTTTTTTCGCTCGCTGATAGATTGGGAAAGCTCTGTCATGTTGCTCTTTAAGTTTAGTAGCTTCAAAAGTTGAATAGGTGTCATCTATTCCTTTAGTTACGTTCTCTTTCGATTTATCCAAACTTTGTGTTATATTTTTAAAGGCATCCAATAAGCTATCCGGTACGTTGAGGGCGATGAGGCCCAAAAGCACCAGGTACATGATACCAATCATTCGTTGTCTTGGGGTTTGCTTACCTCCAGCCATGTGTCTTAAATATTAATGTTTCTAATGATCAAAACTGGTTAGCTATTAACGCGTGGCTGGTTCATTGCCGAAAGCATGTTACCGTATATCGAGTTTAGTGTCGCCAGGTTTTTAGCCAAACGGTTAACTTCATCCTTAAACAATTTGGCATCGTTTGCCGAATCATTGAAGTTTTTAACCGTGGTTGACATATCCTGGTAAAATTTATTCATTGATTTAAGGTGATTGCTCGAATCCTGCAATTCCAGCTCATATACAGCGTTTAAAGCCGTTAAGTTTTTAGCCATCTTGTTTACCTGGTCATGGTATGATTTTGAATCGAGGCTGGTGCTGGCAATTTCATCAAGGTTGCCGGATGCCTTGGCAAAAGAGCTACCAAGTTTCTCGTAACTGGCGGTGGCTTCTTTAACTTTAGCTGTAAAAGCAATCGTTGCATCGCCTGCATCAGTAACGCGCGAAATGGAGTTCACTTTATCACCAAAAGTCCTTAAACCGCTGGCAAGGCTTCCGATCAGTTCAGGGCCGATCTTTGCTTCTGACAGCATCTGGTCAAGCGCTGCCGTATTTGAAAAACTATCGCCTCCTCCTGTTAATTTCTTGGCCGCTGTTTTTGGCAACTCGCCGTCATAATCGTAATCCAGTTCGGGGTAAGCGCGGGTCCAGTCAATTTCTTTCACGTCTCTTTGAAAGCCCAGCAAGAAAAACAACACCGCCTCAGTTCCTAACCCCAGGGTTATAAAAACTGTAGCATACTGCCAATGCTGAATTTTGAATAATAAGCCTATAATAACAATTGTTGCACCCCATGATACAATATTATTAATTCCGTATGGTTCTCTCTTCCCGGTCATAGTAGTTTTTAAAAGGGTTTAATTTTTGTATTGTTTAAATTATTTTTTAGCGTTTATCTTTAATATCACGGCCCAGGTAGTGCGTTACACAGCGGAAGCCAATATATGATTTTGCAGTATCCTGGTATTCAAAAGTACGGGTAGAATTTTGAAGGAAGAAACCAACGTCTTTCCATGATCCGCCACGTACAACTTTGCGTTTTAACACAGGTGCATCATTTGGTTTGGCGTGGTAGTTAAAAGTTGGTGCAAGGTCATGTACAAATGTCGAAGCGGATTCATCAAAGGCCGATAATGTCCATTCGGCTACGTTGCCGGCCATGTTATATAAACCGTAATCGTTCGGGAAATAAGATTTTACACTTACAGTATAAGCGCCGCCATCATCGGTATAGTTACCACGGCCGGGTTTAAAGTTTGCCAGCAGGCAGCCTTTTGCATTTTTGATGTAAGGGCCACCCCATGGATAATCTGTACCAACTCTGCCGCCACGTGCCGCGTACTCAAATTCGCCTTCAGTAGGCAGGTCATAAGGTGCACGGTGCGGTATATGCCTTGAGTCTTTATAAGCTTCGTTATAGCGTGTGCGCCAAACAGTAAAAGCTTCAGCCTGGCGCCACGTTACGCCCACTACAGGGTAGTTACGGTAAGCAGGGTGCGAAAAATAGCTTTCAGTCATTGGTTCGTTCGCGGCGTACGAAAAGTCACTCAACCAAACAAGTGTATCCGGGTAAACGGGTACAGTATCGCGGAAAATGAAATCGGAACGTTTTTTGGTTTTGTCGTCCTTGTAATTTGCCGCGTCGCGTAATACCATCTGGGCATAATTATATTTTAAAAGGCGGACGTCAAGTTCGTTGCGGTCAAAAAGCCTGTCATCACCCTGGTAATACATCCCCTGCAGTTTAGCAGCGGCGGCAGCAGAACCGGCGCCTTTGCGGGTGCTCATTACCGGATACCGTTTTACATAGGCCCAGTTGATGTATTTTTTTCCATTGGAAACTTCGCCTTTTTGAGGCTTCAGGTAATATTTATCGTCGTTAAGATAGTTGGTGATAGCGACTGAATCGCGAACCCAGTTTACAAATTGGCGGTATTGGCTGTTACTGATCTCAGTTTGGTCCATAAAAAATGGAGGTTCGGTAACTTGTTTGGTTTGGGCGATCTGGGAGAAAGTAACATCCTGATCTGTTTGCCCCATCAGGAACGAACCTCCCGGTATATATACCATACCCAACGGCACCTCGGCTCTGAATGAACGTTGCGGGACTCCGGTTAACTCACCCCTGTCTCCGCCTTTGCTACAGCCGCTTAATATTCCAACAGCCAAAACTGCAATTAAAAAGTAAATTTGCTTCATTTTTAAAATCAAAAATCAGTTATATAAATATAACACAATGTGACCCCCGAATATATTAAATTTGATCCACCTAATTATAAAAAACATACTATTTAGTCAAATCTACATTAATTTTTGCTGAACTAATATAAACTCTTAGCTAATAATGGCATAATTTATATCTGATTATCGATTACAATTATGCTAAATTGTTTCCATTTATACGAGCCATTGGTAAAAATAGTTGCAAACTCATTCCCTAAATTATATTTTTCTTTCTTTTTAACAACCATTTCAGCAACTGGATTGTTTAGCGCTGCCTGGTGATAAAGGTGGGCGGTATAGATCGTTTCCATCATCAACGATCCGTTTTTCAAAGAAATGTCATGGTATAAATATGTCGTAGTTGTTTAAAACAACTGTATCACAGGTGATTATTTATTCACAATTTTGCAATATTGCTCAATGGCCATGGTCATTGATGGGGCAACAGGGGTTGGCGCCGGAATATCCAGTATCAAACCGGCTTCGAGCACTGCTTTGTGTGTGGTTGCTCCAAACGCAGCGATCCGGGTATTATTTTGCTTAAAATCGGGGAAGTTCTTGTACAGCGATTGGATACTGGATGGGCTAAAGAAAGCAATCACATCATAAAATACTTCTGCAAGGTCAGAAAGATCACTGCAAACCGTACGGAAAAGAACCGCAGGGGTGAAATTATAACCGTTTTCGAGCAGGAATTTTTGGGTTTCTTCTGCCGCTACATCGGAGCAGGGATACAAAAATTTCTCGCCGGAGTGTTTCTTCAGGACTTCGGCCAGGTCTGATGCTGTTTGTTTGCCAAAAAATATTTTCCTTTTGCGGTACTGGATGTATTTTTGAAGGTAGAGGGCGATGGTTTCAGAAAGGCAGAAATACTTCATCTCAACCGGCACCTCGAAACGCATTTCTTCACAGATCCTAAAAAAATGATCAGCAGAGTTACGGCTGGTAAATATCACAGCGCTAAAATCGGCAAGGTTGATTTTTTCCTTGCGGAAATCTTTTGCCGGAACACCTTCAACGTGAATAAATGATCTGAAATCAATTTTCAGGTTAAGCTTTTTAGCAAGCTCGGCGTATGGATTTTTATCATTCTCAGGTTTAGGCAGTGTAACCAAAATGCTCTTAACCTTTTTCTTTCTATCTTCCAAATTCAATTCGTGTAAACTGCTAAAAGTTATATATTAAGTGCTTTAATTATTATTAAAACGGGGCAAATTTCGAGGGCACAAAGATAGACAAATAAATAAAATTTGTGAAATCTAAAATCGGAAATGATATTCATGCTGTTACGGAGGTATTGCCATGAAAATATTAACACTGTAAAAGCCAGGGTAAAATTCAACAAAAGTGGAATAAACCTGCTGGCGAGCAAACTAAAACATATGGCAACACTTAGCAAAACAAATGCCATCGTGAAATAAGTTAAGTTCAATACGGTTATATATTCGCTGACAAGCGTATCTATTTGGAAAATAAATCCGATAAATTTTAATATAATAAATTTAAATGCCATTAATAAGCTGATTATTGCTGAAAATGAAATGAAAAGTGCAAATCCGCCCAACCTATATGAAATATTATAATATTGTGTCAGCTGGTACAAAATTAGACCAAGCGACAAACTGAATAAGATAAACAAACCAACAAAAGCCCATGAATTGATCAGGCCCCCTTCTTTGTCGGTTTGGGAAATTGCCTGGTTGTTATAAAAAGATTGTAACACATTTTTTATATCGTTGCCGAGAAATGCATTTAGTAAACCGGTAAATACCAATAAGGCCAGCACTACCGCAATAATCCACGGATCGCGGGAGTTTCTCAGGAAACCGCTCTGTTCAAATTCTCTTTTTTTTAAATGAGCTGAAGGACCTGAAAGCATTTTATATAAATTATTTGCGCGGATGCTATCCATTACGTGATTGCTTCGCAGGGAGTCGGGGATGAGGTAGGCAAAGGCGATGGAATCCTGAATTTGCTTTTGCTTATTTGCCTTAACAACAGAATCAGGAAGAAAAGGGTGCACTGTATTGGGGTCAACAGGTTTTAATACATTTTGATCCTTTGCAGCGCCGTTATCCTGCCGGGCATTGGCGCCAAAACAGCAAAATAAAGAAAATAAGCAGCAAAAAACAGTAAAGCGCATTATTATAAGGATAGCCTTTTATTGTGCAGCAAAATTACCGCATTAATTGGATGTTTTATACATTGGATATTTAAATTAGTGTTATTTAATTGATTTGTATTAAAGGTGAGAGGGGATATGGGTTAAGATAGACAGAAAAAAGCTTCGGTTTGGATAGCAAAGAGATTTTCGGCTTTTTAAATTTTACGCAGTTGTTTTTGTTTTTTTTGACTTTCTGACTTTCGTGCTTCAATTAACTACATTTGCCCCATGGCCGGATTAGAATTTATCCTTGTTTATCAGCGAGTTAAAATTACAAAGTAACAAACAGGTAACACTGCTGAAGGGGGTAATTAAAAAACAAAGACCGCGCCTTAGCTGTGTCTAAGTAAAAAGCCGCTTGTTTATGAAATATCGGCGTATTCCACCTTTAGACAATAAACTGATTAACGTGGTCATCGAAACACCACGGATTCACAGAACAAATTTACCTTCGATCCGGAATGGCGTGTGTTTAAGCTAAAGGGGACTTCACCTACGGCCGGGGCGTTCCAGTTTGATTTTGGGTTTTATCCCTAATACAAAAGGTGCGGACGGGGTGGTCCATTAGATGTATTGGTGATTATGAACCAGCACGCCTTTCCGGGATACATGGTCAGATGTAGGGCTTTAGGCGTTGTGGAAGCAAGGCAATCGGAGAAGCATAAAAAGCCGGTCCACAGGCGACTGTATTATTAACACCGTAAGGTAATTGTCCGCTTCGAATGTTAAAAAAGATCATGCGGAACCCATTTTATTATTCGATTCCAGAGCAGCCGGTCATATCAATCCTTGAACAGATTGACCTAACGTAATTTCTGATCTTTAAATGTCTTCCCATTTTGTATTAAACAGATAGATAAACATGTAGTGGGAAAGACATGGTCAAACTTTTCAGAAAACCCGGACATGGCGTTTTTGTTTCAAATTGAACATTTCGTACTCTATTTTCTGATTTTTGTACCCGTTCATCCATTTTTCTCTTCAATAATTTTACCAACAGATTAATAAACCTGGTACTGCTTAAAACTATTGGTAGCTAAAATTTTGCTGTTGTTCCAACGGATGTGTTTTATTGATTTTAAAGTGCACTTGTTTCTATTAATTATTCTTTCGCCTTGCGGAAAATATAATTTAACCAATATGTAAAACCTAAGGGAAACGAGATGTTCGCACACTATTTACTTGAATATCTAATATCCTCAATTGCAATTAACCAATTATTCATAGCGGCAAATCAATCTGTCGCATTAGCCAATTTTTTTATGAAGAAAACTCTAAATTATTTCCTGTGCATTCTTGCAATCCTGATGTTGACAAGATGTAGTAAGCAACCAATTGCTGCTTCAGGCGTTAAACCGCTTATTTCAAAAAACATCAGTAATTCACTGGCTTCGTACCCGAGCTGGAACACTAACCCGCTTCCGCCCGATCAAACAGGCATGACCAGTACAGCACCTCAACTCGCCGCAAACATGACGTTAGGGATTAATATTGGCAATACAATGGAAGCCCCCGGCAGCGAAAACGGATGGGGAAACCCCAATATTACCCAGGCACTCATTGACAGTTATAAACAAAGGGGTTTTAACGCCATAAGGATTCCTTGTCAATGGGACTATTCACATATAATAAACCGAACGACTGAACAAATAGACCCGGCCTGGCTTTCCCGCGTGCAAGCGGTTGTTCAATACTGTGTTAACGACGGGATGTATGTGATATTAAATATACATTGGGACGGCGGATGGTTGCAGAGCAACGATACAGTTACCATGCAGGCGGCAACTAACGCTAAACAAAAGGCGCTTTGGGAGCAAATTGCAACACAAATGCGCGGTTTTGACCAACACCTGCTTTTTGCCAGCACAAACGAACCTGGTGGAACCACTGCAGCCGCAATGAGCGTTCTGCTTTCTTATCATCAAACTTTTATCAACGCGGTGAGGTCAACCGGCGGGCACAACAGTTACCGGACCCTGGTAGTCCAGGGCCCTAATGGAGCTGATATAGTAGCAACCAACAATCTGATGAACACGATGCCAACGGACCAGGCATCCAACCGATTGATGGTGGAAGTCCATAACTACAGCCCTTACAACTTCTGTTTGATGACCTCGAACCAATCATGGGGCAATATGTTTTATTATTGGGGCTCGGGCTACCATACTACTTTCGACGTTGCGAACAATCCGACCTGGGGTGAGGAATCGACCCTTAGCGGATATTTCCAATTGATGCAGTCAAAGTTTGCCAGCAAGGGCATCCCGGTGGTAATGGGCGAATTTGCAGTAGAGGGCCAAAATCTTACAGGAGATTCTTTAAACTTCAATCTTGCGTCCAAAGCATATTGGTATAATTTCAATATGCACACGGCATTGGCGAACGGGATGATTCCGTTTCTTTGGGATACAGGATGGATCATAAACAGGTCGACTTACGCGGTACAAGATCAACGTGAGTTAGCGGCCCTTACGCAAGGAGCACAAACTGGCTCATCCTCTGCATTTCAGAATGGTGGTGTGTATCAGATTATCAACCGGTACAGTTTTAAGCCTTTAGAGATCTCCGGTTGGGGCACTGCTAACGGGTCGCTGGCTGATCAATGGGATTATTTAACCGGGCAAAACCAGCAATTTAAAGTGCAAAGCGCCGCAAATGGCAGCTACCTGTTAACGCCTATGCATGCCAGCGGCAAGTGTTTGGAAGTATATGGTTGGTCTGGTTCTAACGGTGCTACCGTGGATATATGGAGTTATTCAGGTACAGGCGGGAATAATCAAAATTGGTTAATTCAGGCAACAGACAATGGATTCTATAAAATCATCAACGTAAACAGCGGAAAAGCGCTGGAAGTTACTTTAGGGAACAATCCGGCAATTCCATTCAGAAATGGCTCTGCGGTCGATCAATACGATTATAGTGGCGGAAAAAATCAGCAATGGGGATTTGTGAAAATATAAAGCAAAACAGAAGCAGATTAATTCAATTAGTTTAAGATCCTCAAAAATCTCTAATGCCTTGTTTAAAAATAAGGTGTTAGAGATTTTTTATGTAATATGCTGATAGTTTGCAAGTTGAACAAAATTTAAGGGAATTACAATAATGTATTAGCTGGTGGGTGTAGCGCTATACTTGGTACAACACGCTGCATCTTGCGACACCAAATCGGAACAGATGAATATTCCCGGAGTCCGTTTGCGCCTCCCGCGCTTTAAAAGCCGGCCGGCGTAATGACATATGCTGACGATAATTGGAAGAGGTTGACGGCAGCCCTGACTGATATAACGCTATGGCAAAATATATGCTGTATTCACAGCTCTCCACTTCCCTTATTTTGCCCGTCCCGCATAACCTGGACTTTTTTCATTTCAAAGGAAGGAACTTCCGGGTAATTTGGTCAATTTGAACATTTCATACTCTATTTTGTGACTTTTGTACCCGTTCATTCATTTTTCTCCTCTATAATTTTGGCACGTTTTCAATAAACCGGAGAATATTTAAAATAAGGTTGCAGGATTTTGATGGTCGCGATACAGGGCAAGTTGCTTGTATTTAAATGGAGGTCATTTTTATCAATTGCCTTATGCCGAGCTTAAGAAATACATAACCAATTAATTTTATAACCTGTATTCATGTTAAACACAAAACTAACGTTCAAGTACGCCTTGTCTAAAATTTTAGCCGCCGTACTATTTCTCTTAATAATTAATACCTCTGCGGTGAAGGCATCTGTTATATCCTACAAAAAAGAGGCTAACGGGCTTTTATTTACATTAGATAAAGGCTTGATGAAGGTTACTGTTTGTAAGGATGATATCATTGAAGTAAAATATACCGTTTTTGATGGCTTTAACAGGAAGCCGTCCCTTATCGTAAATGCAAAATGGGGGGGGGCTGCTTTTAAAGTTTCAGAAGATAAAAACCTGGTGACTATTATAACTGCAAAGTTGAAGGTAATAATAAACAAAACCACCAACAACATCTCCTATGAAGACCTTAACGGTAACGAGATTGCCTCAGAAGACGAAAAAAGTATTACCCCCGCTACCATTGCAGGGATAAGCACCTATAATATCGCCACCCAATTCAATTCACCAAAGGACGAGGCGCTTTTTGGCCTGGGTTGCCACCCGATTGACACGGGCTCCATCAACTATAAAGGCAGAAACCAGGACCTGGCTATAAAGTATTTAACCGGTGCTGTTCCGGTGCTGTTATCTACCAAAGGTTATGGACTGATGTGGGACAACTACTCGGCATCAAACTTTTATGGCGCCGAAGCAAATAATACTAAATTTAAATACGTATCTGAAAGCGGTAAACAGGTTGATTATTACTTTTTTTACGGCCCCGGGTTTGATCAGCTCATCAACCTGTACCGCACAACTACTGGCAAAGCTCCTATGTTTGCTAAATGGGCATTCGGGCTGTTCCAGTCACAGGATAGGTATATGAGCCAGGATGAAGTGCTTTCGGTAAAGGATAACTATCGGAATAACCATATCCCGGTAGATGTTATCGTACAGGATTGGTATTACTGGGATCCATTCCCGATTGGTTCTCATGTAATGAACCCGGCACGCTATCCCGACCCCAAAAAAATGGTTGATGAACTGCATAAGAGTAATATACATGGCATGATATCCATCTGGCCCCTGTTTGGCAAAGGCACTAAAGACTTCGACACCGTGCAAAAAATGGGCGGGTTAACCAGCATTACCTGGGACAATATAGTAACGCATACTTTCGATAGCTATTACGATGCCCACAATCCAAAAGCGCGCGAATTATACTGGGACATGGCCCGCGACAGCCTGATTAAAAGATATGGCTGGGATGCATGGTGGGTTGACCAATGCGAGCCAGACAATGGCGCGCTGTTAGATGAGCGTCGCAAAAGTGATTTTCGGATAGGGAAAGGCATTGATTACTTTAATACCTATTCATTAGAGCATTCTACAGGGATCTACCAGGGCTGGCGGAAGGACATTCCCAAAAAAAGGGCATTTTTTTTACTAAGGCAGTCCTTTGCGGGTGAGCAACGAAATGCTGCAGCACTTTGGTCATCCGATATTTCCTGCACGTTTGAAGCATTTAAAAGCCAGGTACCCCAGGGTATTAATGCCTGTACATCGGGCATTCCTTACTGGACATCCGACATAGGCGGATACCATTATAATTGGGGAGTACCTGATTGGTCTAAACCCGAATTCAGGGAGCTGTTTACCCGCTGGTTCCAGTTTGGCACATTTTGCCCTATTATGCGCATTCATGGCAAAGGCGAGCGGGCTATATTTTCAAAAAACTGGGATGAAGATACCAGGGCAATCCTATTAAAATACGACAAATTGCGTTATCGGTTGCTGCCCTATATCTATTCCCTTGCTGCAAAAACCACCCTTGATAATTATACCATCATGCGTTCGCTTGCATTTGATTTCAGGAATGACGCAAACGTTTACAAAATACCTGATCAGTATATGTTTGGCCCGGCATTTTTGGTTAACCCGGTTACAGGCAAAGGTGAAACAGAAAGAAAGGTTTATTTGCCCGGATCGGGTCAGTGGTATAATTTCTGGACAGGAGAAAAGCTCAACGGCGGTAAAACCATTGCTGCTGCTGCGCCAATTGCTGAAATGCCATTGTATGTAAAAGCTGGTTCCATCATTCCCATGGGCCCCGAAGTAGAATATGCTACTCAAAAAACCAATAAGGTTATTGAGCTGCGTATTTATCCGGGCGCCGATGGCCGGTTTACCTTTTACGAGGACGAGAACGATAATTACAATTATGAGAAAGGACAATATGCCACTTTTACATTAACCTGGAATGACCAACAGAAAAAACTAAGCATATCAGGTACTAAAGGGACGTTTCCGGGTATGTTAAAGCAGCGTACTTTTAATATTGTTGTTGTAAACGGCAAACATGGTTCAGGCTCAATAGCTACGACGAATATTGACGAAACAGTTAGATATAACGGTAAAGCAACGGTAGTAAGATTGTGGTGAGAAACTTTTCGCGATATCCCTCAGTTTGCAGCATCGCGCAATGTAACAAAAGATAGTTTTAGTTGATGAAAACCCTTGATTTATTTGATAAAAGACGGGTTGATGCGTTCCGGGGTGAGATACGGAGCGCATTTTTTTTTATTTAATAATTCAGATTTTTAACCCAATGGCAGACAATAAAAAAATTCCGTTTTGTTGAACGTAATATAAATATTTGTGTAATATTTATATTACCTTAGTGTACTGACTTTAAAAAAGTTAATCGGTTGATTTTGGGCTTTTTTAATGATCCGCCAATGCGTGTGAAATTTTATTCTTTTCTTGCTCTTGCATTATTTTTTACCTGCTCAAATACTTTTGGGCAAAGCAGCCTATATCGGTTTTCGCAGCTTGATATTAGTAACGGGCTGTCCCATAACCAGGTTAACTGTATTTTTAAAGATTCTGAAGGCTTTATGTGGTTTGGTACAGCATCGGGCCTAAATCGTTATGACGGTTATATCTTTAAAGTATTTAAGCACGATGCGAATAACAAAAATTCGCTCACTGACGATTATGTAACCAATATTTTTGATGGACCTGATAAAAAGCTTTGGGTATCAACCCGTAACGGAAATTGTTTTTACGACCCAGAAACAGAGCAATTTAACAGTGATATGTCGTTATTGTTGCGTCCTTTAAAGCTTCCTGTTAATTCAAATCCAACAAAAATAGTGCGGACAAGTGCTGTAGACTATTGGTTTTTGTATCCCGATTCGGGTATATACAAACATAGTACCTTAAGCAACCAGACGCAACGTTTTTATCATAGCAGTAATTCTATTCCATCGTTATATTCAAGCGCTATTGCAGATATCACCATTGATACTAAACGCAATATTTGGATAGTATACAACGATGGCGCAGTTGAGATGTTTGATATTAAACTTAATAAAATCAGCTATCACACAGATATTTTTAAAAAGGCATATAATAATAAAACCGGTTATTATTCTTTAACTGTTGACCGTGATAATGATCTGTGGTTTTACGCGCCATACATTGAATTTGGGGTATTTTATTACAAGCCTTCAACAGGGACTTTGCTGCATATAGATAAAGAATCAGCCGGGCTAAAGTTAAAAGCTAATCTCGTCACCAAAGTCATCCAGGCCGACGATGGCCACATATGGATTTCTACAGATCAGGGTGGCATAAGCGTACTGGATAAAAAGAAATTTCAAATTACTACTCTGCTTAACCGTGAAGACGATGTCAAATCATTAAGGCAGAATACGGTAGAACTCTATAAAGATAACCTCGGTATTATGTGGGCCGGTACCTTTAAAAAGGGAATAAGCTATTATCATAAAAATATTATCAGGTTCCCGCTTTACAGGCATTTTGCGTCAGATCCTGCCAGTTTAAGTTTTAACGATGTTGACAAGTTTGTTGAAGATAAATTGGGGAATTTATGGATTGGCACCAACGGGGGCGGACTAATTTATTTTAACCGCGAAACCGGCAAGTATACCCAATATAAACACGATCCGGCAAACACCAATAGTCTTTGTAATGACGTTATTGTTAATTTATGTATTGACCATGACCAAAAGTTATGGATCGGCACCTATTTTGGCGGGCTTGATTGCTTCGACGGAAAGATCTTTACCCATTACAAGCACGACGATAAATTAGCCACCAGTATTGCTGATGATAGGGTATGGAGCATTCTGGAAGATTCTTCGCACCGTTTATGGATAGGAACGTTTGCAGGTGGTCTCGAGATTTTCGACCGGTTAAGAAAAATATTTTACCATCCTTTTAAATCGTCGGAAATACGGTCTTCAATGGTATCCTCAATCTTTGAAGATAAACAAGGTAATATATGGATAGGGGGATTTTTGGGGGTAGATGTCATATTTAAAAATAGAGGGCGGGTAATCCATTACATTTCAAATGGCGACGGCGCCAAAGGTTTAGTTGACAATACTATAAACAGCATTAACCAGGATAGCCGCGGGTTAATATGGATTGCAACGGCAGGTGGATTGAGTGTTCTGAATCCTAAAACAAATATTTTCACTTCGTTGTCCAAAAAAAATGGGTTGCCTGCTAATTCGATATCGAACACAGAGGAGGATAAAGAGGGAGCGATGTGGCTAAGTTCATCAAACGGGCTAAGCCGCGTCACCGTGATACCAACAGCTAATGCTCTTAATTTTCACGTCGATAACTTTGACGAAACGGATGGTCTGCAGGGCAGGGAATTTAATATAAATTCCGCTTTGAAGACACATAGCGGTGAGTTGATTTTTGGGGGCGGTGATGGCTTTAATATTTTTGATCCCTCAAGTGTAGAACCCGCTGCAAACAAGCTTAAATTAGTCTTTACCGATTTTCAGTTGTTCAACAAAAGTGTTTCAGCCGGTGACACTATTAATGGCCATGTAGTGCTTTCAAAAGGCATATCTGTAACACGCGCTATAACACTCAATCATAGCGAAAATGTTTTCGCCGTAGAATTTGCCGCCCTTGATTTTTTTAATCCCGGCAAAATAAAATATCAATATATGCTGAAGGGATTCGACAAAGGGTGGATAAACGCAGACAACAGAACCCGAAGAGCCAGCTATACTAACCTGGACGGGGGCGATTATCTATTTAAAGTCCGGGCTTTCAATGCAGAAGGGATACGGAACCCTGACTATATTTCTCTGAAAATAAAAGTACTTCCACCATTCTGGAAATCTACTCTGGCATATTTAATTTACGTGATACTCTTTGTTGGCATTCTTCTTTTTATTCGCCAGCGCGGAATACAAAAAATAAGAAGACAATTTGCCGCTGAGAAGGAAAAGCAGGAGGCCCGGTTATTGATCGAGCAGGAGCGGCAGGAGGTTAAGCGTATGCACGAACTGGATCAGTTGAAAATAAAGTTTCTGACAAATGTAAGTCACGAGTTCAGAACGCCACTGTCATTGATCATGGCGCCGGTTGACAAAATGCTTACCCGTGCTGACCAGGAGCAAAAACAGCAGCTTAACATGATCGGAAAAAATGCCAGGCGATTGTTAAACCTGGTAAATCAGTTGCTTGATTTTCGTAAGATGGAAGTTCAGGAGCTCAAGCTGCATAGTAAGCCGGGGGATATAGTGAAGTTTATCAAAGAGATAAGCTTGTCGTTTATAGATATTGCCGAAGAAAAAGAGATTGGTTTTATATTTGAAACCGCTATCGATTCCCTGTTTACCAGTTTTGACCATGATAAGATAGAACGGATTTTATTTAACCTGATATCAAACGCCTTCAAATTTACCCAGGCTGGGGGCCATGTAAGCGTGTTGCTCAATGTAACAAAGGATAATGTGGTTGGTAAAGACGGTTTAATTGAAATTAAGGTAATCGATACCGGCATTGGGATACCCTATGAAAAACAGGACAAGATTTTCGAACGGTTTTTCCAGAATGAGCTTCCCGAGTCGATGATCAATCAGGGCAGCGGCATTGGTCTTGCAATTACCCGCGAGTTTGTAAAAATGCATGGCGGCGAAATAACAGTGGAAAGCGAGCCCGACCATGGCAGTTGTTTTATTATCAAACTGCCGCTTGTTATTTATGATGTTCCCGGGCAGGGCATGTCATCCGACGATGATGCTGGTATTGAAAAAGAGGACCTCGTTGCCCTTGATGAAAGTAAAAATACGCCCAAACAACAGCACACAAATAAAAAGCCCGAGGTTCTTTTGGTTGAGGATAACGATGATTTTCGTTTTTACCTGAAGGATAATTTAAAAGACATATTTTTTATTATCGAAGCTTCAAACGGAAAAGATGGCTGGCAAAAGGCGCTTTCGCAACATCCGGATATTATCGTAAGTGATATCAGCATGCCCGAAATGACAGGTATTGAACTTTGCAAAAAACTAAAGGGCGATAAACGTACGTCGCACATCCCGGTTATTTTGCTAACCGCCCTTACAGGTGAGGCCGATCAATTGAAAGGTTTGGAAATCGGCGCAAATGATTATATGACCAAACCTTTTAATTTCGAAATATTGCTCTCAAAGATCAAGAATCTCCTTGTCCTTCGGGATACCTATAAGCGGACCTATAAAAAGCAAATGGATGTGCAATTGCAGGAGGCTCCCTTACAAAATGAAGATGAGAAGTTGTTAAGGAGTATAGTTGAATATATCGAACTCAATATCGTAAACGAAAATCTGTCCGTAGAAGAATTAAGCCGCCAGATGAACATGAGCCGGGGTTCGCTTTATAACAAGGTTTTGATGCTCACCGGTAAATCACCTGTCGAATTTATCCGTTCCATAAGGCTAAAAAAAGCAGTTTATTTGCTTGAGAACAGCCAGATGACCATAAGTCAGATATGTTATGAAGTAGGGTTTAATACGCCCAAATACTTTACTAAACTGTTCAAGGATGAGTATAATATACTTCCGTCTGCGTATACCAGTTCCATTCGCCAAAAGAAAATCTTATCAGATGCGGAAAATAAAGAATAACAATTTAAATTTTATTCTGAAGCCCCCAATAAGATATGTGCTTATCCCTGTCGCCGTAAATCAGCTCCTTTTATAAATACCGGTCAAATAAGAAACGACGGGTCGATCAACCGCAATAAAAGGTTGCAACAACTATGGGTTTCTTCCTATTCTTAACACACAACAAAACAGAGCAAGACACCGTCGTCCTTGTTGATTTTCAGGCATGCCTTGTGTTTACGAAAGTTATATTACCGGTATCTCAAAATAATAGCGCAAAGGACTGGTTTTTTGTTTGTAGCGAATAATTTAATGACACCGGTATTAATGGCGTTAATCGTATGATGATCAAGTCGCACATAATTTCGCAAGTCTAAAGCACCGCCCGCATCCCCAAAAAGGGTATGTGGCTGTTAGCTTTTTTTAAAGGCTATTTCCCATTTCTCAGGAGTCTCCGGATCCTGAATTATTATTTCAATTTAAGCCCTTATAATAGTTATATAATACATAATTGGGTATTAAAAAAAATGCAAGTATCTTATTTACAATGCATTGAAAGTGTTTGAACATTTGGTCTATATTTTTGTTCAACTCTGCCACTTTCCCTTTTTTAGTTTATCATAGCTTCATCCCCGGAATATAGTTTCAGTGCGATGTATTTGAAAGATGTTGCTTTAAACAATGTTCCACCAATTATAAACAGAACCAACAGCTAATTTATTTTTTGACTTAGTAAACTGAGTTTGACGGTGTTTAAAGTTTTTTAATCATCGTTCTCGCAGTTTACTGTACATAAACCGTCGGGCAAGTAGATTTTAAGGGTGTGTTTGGGGCTTGTATCTTTTTTGAAATATTAAAAACCAAGAAATTATGAATGAAAATTAAATCCAGGTAGTTACTAACCAAAACCAATGAACCAATTATTAAAAAACATTAAAATCCCTTTATAAAATGGATAAAAATTTACAAAAAAGAATGAGATATCATATTTCGTTATTTATAGCAAGCATGTTGCTATGTCTTTCAAGCTACGCGCAAACCATCGGTATCTCCGGAAAGATAATAAGCTCCGGCGATTCACAGCCAATGCCAGGAGTAAGTATTAAAATAAAAGGGACAACAACCGGGGTTGTGTCTGATATTAATGGTGCTTATAAAATAATGGCAAAGCCAGGCGATGTACTCGTCTTTACCTTTTTAGGTTATCAACGTCAGGAAATAACCGTTAAACAAAGCAACACAATTGATGTTAGTCTAAATTCTACATCCAGCAACTTAAACGAAGTGGTTGTTATTGGTTTTGCTAAGGCAAAAAGAAAAGATGTAACAGGTTCGATAAGTTCAATAAAGGGCAATGACCTGCGCGAATCACAGCCGACAACTTTTGACCAGGCCCTGCAAGGGAAAGTTGCAGGTGTTGTTGTACAACAGATCTCGGGGCAGCCAGGTGGTGGCGTATCTATTCAAATACGCGGTGTATCGTCAATAACCGGCACTAATTCGCCATTGGTTGTTATAGATGGTGTTATTATTCCTCCATCTTCCGACCCTGGTCACGGTTCCAATCCATTAAGCGGAATCAATCCTGACGACATTGAATCACTTGACGTACTGAAAGATGCATCTGCAACTGCCATATATGGTTCGCAGGCTACCAATGGTGTTATCGTTATTACCACAAAAAGAGGTAAAGCAGGGCAGCCAACAGTAAGCTACAACTTTTATACCGGTGATCAGGAGATCATTAACAGGCTCCCTGTTGTGAACTTACAACAGTATGCAACATTTTTGAATGCCCGCGCAGCAGTTTGGGGCTTCGGTGCAAGGCCGGAATTGGCCAATCCGCAATATTTAGGTGCAGGTACCGATTGGCAGTCAGCATTATTCCGTAGGGCGCCGATGAACAATCATACACTTACTGTAAGCGGTGGTAATGACAAAACCACATATTATTTATCTGGTACTTATTTCGATCAGCAAGGTATAGCGCTTGGATCTGATTTCAAAAGATACTCAGTACGTTTGAACCTGGACACTAAAACCACTAAATGGTTAAAATTTGGAACCAGCCTTCAGTTTTTACATGTTTATGAAAACACAGTTTCCACTGATGGCAGTTTAATTAGCACCGCGTTACAGGAAACACCCGATGTTGCGATAAAGAACCCCGATGGCTCATACGGTGGTAGTGTTACCCAGAATCAGGGTTGGATAGCACCTGTTGCAAACCCTGTAGGCTTAGCCAATATTTTAACAAACAATTCTGCAAGGTATCAAGCATATACTAACGCGTACGCGGAAATTCAGTTTACTAAGGACCTGTCATTCCGTACAGAAGTATCTGGTGACTTCACATTTGGCACTAACGATACTTTTAATCCGGTTTTTGTGTTTGGCAACGCGACCAGCAATGTTTCCAACCCTATTAACAGTGGCAGTTCGAGTATAAATCAAGACGCCTCCACTACGTGGCGTCAATTTTTAACTTTTGACCATAATTTCAGGAAATTTAAACTGAATATTTTAGCGGGGCACGAAGCAAGTACAGATTATTATGAAAATGTAGGTGCTTCGGGTAAAAATTTCGTTTCAAATAATGTGCAGGCTATTAGTGCTGCTGATCCGACTCTAGCGCCCCCACCCAGCGGCGATCATGGCCCGGGTAGCTCATCGGAATCTTATTTCGGCCGGTTTAATTTTTCATGGGATGATAAATATCTGCTCACCGGTAACCTGCGCGGTGATGGTTCTTCAAATTTTCCGGTTAACCATAATTGGGCTGTTACCTACTCAGGGGCATTTGCCTGGAAAATTAATAACGAAGATTTTTTGAAAAGCGTAAAAGAGATAAGTGAATTGAAACTGAGACTTGGTTATGGGCTTACCAACAACCAGGGCATACCGGGCAATACTTATGTAACCCAGCTTACAACAGTTCCTACCGGTTTAACAGGTACTGCGCAGTTTCAAAGCAATTTGCCAAACCCAAATGTAACCTGGGAAAAAACAAATTATTATGATGCCGGAATTGACGGATCGTTTTTAAACGGCCGCATAAATTTTACTTTTGATGTTTATGACCGCGAAACAAACGGGCTTTTATTAAAAGTACCGATGCCTGAATTTAGCGGTACTAACACAGGTTGGTCGCCGGGGTCTATGGCTGCACCTTATGCAAACGTTGGTTCGCTTTACAATCGCGGATTTGATTTCCAGATCAGCACTACCAATATTAATCACAAAGATTTTACATGGAAAACTGATTTTACCTTATCGCGTAATATCAACAAAGTGACTAGTTTGGGTGCGGGTGGTGCAGATGCCAGCTTAACTACCTCTTATCAAAAAACCATAGTGGGGCAGCCAATCGGCGAATTTTACGGCTATGTATATGACGGCATATTTGCAAAGGCAAGTGATTTTCAAAACCATGCCCGGACTGCTGATCAAAACGGGAACCCCTATCCAATTTCTCCTGCTTATGGCGGTATCTGGTACGGCGACCGTATGTTTAAAGACTTGAATGGCGATGGTATTATTGATACCAAAGACCAAACTTTCCTGGGCTCGCCTCTCCCTAAATTCCAGTATGGGTTCAACAACACATTCACTTACAAAAGATTCGAACTGAATTTCTTCTTCAGTGGTAGTTATGGCAACAAAGTTTATAATCAACTGGCTGTATCACAAACCAGTTCGCAAAATAACACATCTTATTTTACCGATGTATTAAACTACGCGAGAACTGCCTTGATAAATCCAAATGGCTCTGCATCCGATGTTAACAATGTGTATGTTACCAACCCGAATACATCGGTTCCTGGTTTAAGGAACGATAACACCACCAATTTTAACAATCGTCCTTCTAGTTTGTGGGTGCAGGATGCTTCATTCCTGAAGTGTAAAAATATCACATTAGGTTACACTTTTCCAGAAAATTTTTTGTCGAAGATATTCGTGCATTCATTCCGTGTATATGCTCAGGTATCCAACGCATTTGTAATTACAAAATATAAAGGGATGGACCCTGAAATTGGTTCATGGAATCCCCTTTCTGCCGGTGTGGATGGCGGTAACTATCCTCAGCCACGCGTATTTACTATTGGTGGAAACCTAACCTTTAACAAATAAATTAATTACACATTTAAAAGAGATATTTTATGAAACGAATTAATATAATTGTAATTTTTTTGCTATTCGGAACAGCAATTGGCGGATGCAAAAAGAGTTTCCTGAACCGTCCATCCAATTCGCAAATTAGCGCTGCTACTTTTTACACAACCCCCGCCGAGTTGCGGCTGGCTACTGCCAGTCTGTATGGAGGTGCGCCGTGGGGACAATGGCATTATAATGCTTTGTTGCAATTGGGCGATATATTGAGCGGAACCGGTTATGTAGGCTATAACAACGATATGGGACAGCTTTTTAGTCGTACAATTACCGCGAATAATGGCATTTTAAATGAGGGTTGGACTGGTTTGTATATTGTTATCGGTCAATGCAATAACGTTATTAATGCCATACAGCAAACAGCGTCGGCATCTATCCCGCAGGCAACCAGAAATGCTGCTATTGCCGAAGCAAAGTTTATACGCGCGGTAGCTTATTATCACCTCGCTGTTTATTGGAATGATGTGCCTATTATTGAGGATAATTCCAAATTAATACAAAAACCCCTGCTTTATCGTAATACTACTGCTGATGTATTTAAATTTATTACCATCGATTTGACTTATGCCGCGCACAATCTTCCTTTAAAAGATGACAAAGGCAGGGTAACCACATGGTCGGCGCAAGGAATGTTGGCCAAAGTATATTTGACCATGTCGGGCTGGGGCAGTAAAAACGAAGGTGTACGTAACCAGGCGTTGCTGGACAGTGCAAAAAAATACGCAGGCAATGTGTGTAAAAACAGCGGATTAGCACTTCTTGGTCAGGATGATCCGAGCCATCTCGGTTATTATAATCTTTTCAGGTCACAATACAACGATAACCCCGAAGCGTTGTTTGCATTTCAGTGGTCGCCCCTTAATACGAGTTGGGAAACTGGTAACATGTATTTAACCTTTTCACCAAGCAATTCTATAAATCCTCAAAAGAACGGGGCTTGGTTTGGCTTAACCCCAACCTGGGATCTGTATAAGATGTACTCAGCCGATGATTCAATAAGGCGCAAAGCCACTATTATGCTCAACGGCGATTATTATCCCGAATTGAATGCAGCTGGTGGTGGTTTTAAATCAACAGGGCAAAGTTTAAAAAAACACATTATTGGCAACGAAGTGGATAACAACTCGCCAACAATGACTTATACTTCATCCTGCGAGCATGACGCAGTACTCAGGTTGGCTGATGTATATTTGGTGTATGCCGAAGCTATTTTGGGTAACAATGCTACTACTTCAGATGCCGATGCCCTAACCTATTTTAATAAAGTGCGGACAAGGGCTGGTTTGACCACTATGCTTTCGTTGGACGGTGCTACAATACTTAAAGAGAGAAGGGTTGAACTTGCTTTTGAAGGACAATATTGGATAGACCTTGTTAGGCTTTCTTTTTACAGTCCGATTGCAGCTGTGAAATTACTTAATAATCAGGATGCCACTCACAGCCGGGAGACGTTTAGTTATGATCCTACAACGCGCATAGCTACAAGGGATACTACTACAACTCCAACTATTCTTCCGGCAACCATCAATGCATTTAAATTGCAAGTTCCGGCATCTGAGATGACCGCTGATCCGAAATTAGCGCTGCCGCCGGTGCCTTATTATTAATTTAACATTTAAAAAATATTAATATGAAAAAGAATTTATTTATCCGCCTGTGTTTATTGCCGCTGCTCTTCGCGATGGTGGCTTTATTCCCTGCTTGTAAGAAGAGCAACAATACCGCTGCTCCTGTGATTACAGATGTAAGGAATTATGATGCGTCACCTAACGATTTTGTTTTGAGTACAGGAAACCCGAGTACGAGTGGCGCCATGGAAGGAAATGGTGGAAGCTATGTGGTTATACAGGGGAGCAATTTGAAAAATGTTACAGAAGTTGATTTTGACGGTGTTCCTGCATCAATTAACCCTGCTTTTGTAACTTCTACCAACGCGGTGATAAAAATGCCAACTATCGATTACAGTACGGTTGATACTGCTAAGATTTATAGCATTACTTATAAAACTAATGGAGGATCAACAACGTTTTTCTTTAAATTGGGTCCTTTGATGCCAACTATTACTGCTATATCAAACGTATTTGCCAACCCTGGCGATTCAGTTTACGTTTATGGGGCAAATTTGGCACCGGTTAAAAGCTTTTCATATGCGGGGGTTTCAATTACCTCGTTTACGACTGGCCTCAACGGAGCTTCCCTCGGTTTTTTAATGCCGGCATCACAACCTACCAAGATTATTAAAGTGACCACTTTTTCTGGTACTGTTATAGATACAATAAAGGCCACACCAACCATTACCGGTATTTCCCGCGATGATCCTAACCCAGGCGATTCTGTTTATGTTTATGGTACTTATTTTAAAAATGTTCAAGTGTTCACGTTTGGTGGTGTTGCAATTACCTCGTTTACAGCATCAAAAGATCTAAAATCTATTGGTTTTGTTATGCCTGCCAATCCGCAAGCCGGTACGGTGTCTGTTACTACAAAGTTTGGTACAGGTACTACTACTTACAATGTGAACGATGTTGCCACCGGCAGAATATCTGATTGGGAATGGGGTGGAAATTTCAATTATGATTGGTGGGGCGGGTCTAACGTGACCAGTGGAAACCCGTCTTCAGGATGGCCTCCTTACAATCCTGATTTTCCGGGTAACACGTCTATGTACTTAACACTACAAAACGGCCCATTGGCTCCTGGTGACGGGAATACCGGTTCTATTGCTATACGTATGGATAACAGTAAGATACAGTGGGTGCCAACAGCCAACATGGGTGACTCGCCGGATAATTGGGGTTTCAAATTTGATTTAAGCGTGCCACAAGCCTGGAATGGTAGTTCGTTGGTTGTGGTAACCGATGTAAGTGGTTATATAGCAAGATGGGAACCTTGGAATAAAGGTGCTACAACGGTAGCGTACAAAACTAAAGGCTGGATAACCGTAACCATTCCTTTGTCGGCATTCCGTGCATCTGATCCTACGCTCGGCGATGGAAAAGGAACACCTTTAACAAAGATTTCTGACTTAACAGGCGCATCAGGCAAGACTGGATGTATTATGTATATACATAACTATGGTTCGTCGAAAACGCCAACTGGCTTTTACGGAGCTTTTGATAATGTTCGCGTTGTAAAAATTAAATAAGCTATAGCCCCGCAGCAGCATATCGCTGCAGGGCTTTTAAACCAATTGAATATGAAAATGATGATAAAAAAAATAGGGACGGCGTACAAGATTGCCGGGATATTTATAGCACTGGCGGCTGTCGTTTCCTGCAAGAAAAACAGTATAAATGCCGCGCAACTTACGCTTGGTAATATTACAGATACGATACCTGCGGGTGGGGGTGCTGTAGCGTTAACATTTAATTCCAATGCCGCGTGGAGTATTGACACTACTGGTTTGGGATGGCTGAAATTAAGCCAAACATCGGGTGGTAGCGGCGCCGCTACCATTACTTTAACGGGTGCGGCTAATAATAAATTGGGCGCGAGCCGTTCGTTGCTTTTAAATTTAAATGCAGGTAATGGTCAAATCAGGCGGATTACGGTGTGGCAGGATGTTATTATTTATCCATCCTACAATACATCGGCCATAGCAGCTGACGCAAGCGGCATGAGCAGTACTGCTTCGCAAATAGCTAATAATATCACCTATGGTTGGAATTTCTATAACACCTTGGAAGCGCCGGGTAGCGAACAAGGGTCGTGGGGGCCGCCGCCAATTACCCAGCAACAGTTTGATATGCTGAAAGCAAATGGGGTAAATGCCGTAAGGATACCTATTCGTTACGATGGGACTATAGCGAACGGTGGGCATGTAATCAACACGAAAACTGCCCAAATAGACCCGGTATGGCTTGCCCGCATTCACCAGATAGTCCAATATGCCATTAACGATGGTATATATGTGACCATTAATATCCATTATGATCCGGGAAATAATAATGGAAATAATGGCAATAATCCTAGTACACAACCTACAGGTGCTGTCCAAGATACCGCTAATGCCAAGCATAAAGCGTTTTGGGAGCAAATAGCTACGGCTATGCGCGATTTTGACGAGCATTTGATGTTCGCCAGTCTCAACGAAACCGTTGGTACGGATATGTCATCAATGCTTGCCGTAATGCGTTATCACCAAACGTTTATTAACGCAGTGCGTAGTACCGGAGGGAAAAATGTTTATCGTACTTTAGTTATTCAGTCGCCTTCTGCATCAACTGATATTCTTAATCAATATTTGGATCCGACTAATGTGTATAAAACACCTTCGCTACCTACCGACCCTACGCCTCATAAAATGATGCTTGAGTTCCACTATTATAGCCCGTCGCAGTTTTGCATATTGGGAGGAGACGCAAGCTGGGGCAAAGAGTTGTATTTCTGGGGGAGCAGGAAGACGTATTTTGTAAACGGTAAATACGATACCTACCATACCACAAACACGCTGTTTTTGGACCGCAATTGCAGTTATAACGAAGAAAATTATGCAGATTCTATATTTAAAACTGTGAAAAAAAGATTTGCGGATAAGGGTATTCCATTGTTTATGGGCGAATATGCGCCGCAGTATCACGCTGAGAGATTAACAGGGTATCCTGCCGATTCGTTAAAAGCATTAGCATCTGCGACGCATTTCACGGCTTATATTGCACAACAGGCCAAAGCAAATGGCGTAATACCATATTTATGGGCAGGTGTATTTAACCGGCCTTCCGGGGCGGCAGCGTATGTAGGCGACCAGGTAACACTGGATTCTATAAAAGTTGGCGTAAATAGAGGTATAGCTGCTTATGGACAAGGCACACCGTTTAAATAGGCCCGTTGTTTATATAAAACACCTCTAAAACTCCCTGTGTTTTATTTTATCGCCTCACTTTTAATTCCTCTCCGACGGAAAGGAATAAAGGTGGGGCGATTGAGGGGTTTGAGCAGCCTGGTCATTGCGGAGCATTATATAAAATGCATGAAATAGTAAGGCTTGAATGTTACCCGCCTGCCCGGCACCTTCATGAAAGCAAAGCACAGATAGATACTGCCTTGCGCAAAATGGATAAAGCAGTACTGCTGTATGATGTGAAAAACGATATATATGATTTAACATACATTGGTAGGGGCGGCAGGGCGCGGATTATTACATATTTTTCTGGATTTGTTAATTAAAAAAAGATTCAATGGGGATTTTTTTCACAGCCTGGATATTAATAAGCCCAATAGTGGGTTTGCTCGTCATCAGGTTATTGCCAAAAGACCGGATGAGGGATTGAGCTGCCTGAACAAAATGCAGGTTCGTTGATGCCTGAAAAATATATAACGCTTGCAAACGATATTGCAGTGATATTTATGATGTAAAATAATATATGAAAAGAGGTTTAATAATTGGTGCTGTTTTATTGTTTTCGTTAAATCTCTTTGGGCAATTGCCTTATCAGAATCCTAAGTTGACTTCCGAAGAGAGGGCGAAGGATTTAATATCCCGCCTCTCATTACAAGAGAAAGCCACCCTGATGTGCGATCAGTCGGAAGCTATTCCCCGATTGGGAATAAAAAAATTCAATTGGTGGAGTGAAGCTTTGCATGGCCTTGCGCAAAGCAATGGTGTTACGGTTTTTCCTGAACCAATCGGGATGGCTGCTTCATTTGACGAAAAACTCGTTTACAATGTATTCGACGCTGTTTCTGACGAATTTCGCGCCAAATACAACCAGGCGAGAAAAAATGGCGAAGAAAACCGTGCGTTTCTGAACCTTTCGGTTTGGACTCCCAATATCAATATATTTCGCGACCCGCGTTGGGGCCGTGGACAGGAAACATACGGGGAAGACCCTTATTTAACCTCGCGTATGGGTATTTCGGTCGTAAACGGCCTTCAGGGACCCTCTGATTCCAGATATAAAAAGTTGCTGGCCTGTGCCAAGCATTTTGCTGTTCATTCTGGCCCGGAATGGAGCCGGCATACGCTTAATCTCAATAACATCAGCCAGCGTGATTTATGGGAGACCTATTTGCCGGCGTTCAAATCATTGGTTCAGGAAGCCGATGTCCGTGAAGTGATGTGTGCTTACCAGCGGTTGGACGATGAACCTTGCTGCGGCAGCAATCGCTTACTCGAGAAAATACTTCGTGATGATTGGGGCTTTAAATATTTAGTTGTTTCTGACTGCGGGGCGATAGCCGATTTTTATAACAATCATAAAGTTTCATCCGACGACGTTCATGCAGCTTCCAAAGCTGTTTTGGCCGGAACCGATGTTGAATGCGGATTTGGATATGCATTTGGCAAATTACCGCAGGCTGTGAAAAAGGGACTGATAACGGAGGATGAAATAAATAAGCATTTGATGCGGGTATTGACTGGTCGTTTCGACCTTGGCGAAATGGACAACGACTCTCTGGTTTCCTGGTCAAAAATTCCTATGTCTGTGGTGAATTCCAAAGATCATCAGAAACTCACGCTTCAAATGGCGCAGGAATCGATGACCTTGCTGCAGAACAAAAACAATATTCTTCCACTGTTCAAATCAGAAAAAAAAATAGCGGTAATTGGCCCTAATGCAGATGAAAAACCTGTTATGCTGGGCAACTACAATGGTTATCCGGCAAATATCATTACCGTTCTGGATGGGATTAAATCCAAGCTCCCCGCGAGCGCTATATTTTACGATAAAGGTTGCGATCTTACTGAGGACATGATTACCGAAAGTCTTGTTGGAAGTTCCTCGTTTGATGGTAAAACAGGAATAAAGGCATCTTATTGGAACAACAAGGACTTTAAGGGGGATATAGCAGCGCATGATCAGATCACCAACCCTGTACAGCTAACAACAGCTGGGCAGCATCAATTTGGCGCGGGGGTAAACCTCAAAGGATTTTCCGGCAAATATGAAACGGTGTACAAAGCTTTACGATCCGAAATGCTGGTTTTCAAATTGGAGTATGCCGGAAAATGTCAGATTGTTGTTAACGGCGATACATTGCTGAATAAGGATTCGTACCAGGCTGTACCTTTCAGGATACCATTCAAGGTAGAAGCCGGAAAAGAATATAAAATTGAAATCTGGTTTTCGGCGGTTTTTGACTGGGCAGATGCCAGTTTAAAACTAAATTTTGGCCGGGAAATTCCTGTAAATTATGATGACTTGATCAGCAAATTAAAGGGAATAGACGTAGTGGTTTTTGTTGGCGGGATTTCTTCCAAATTAGAAGGTGAAGAAATGCCGATAGAAATTCCCGGGTTTAAAGGCGGGGACCGTACGGACATTAACCTTCCCGCATCACAGCGTAAATATTTGCAGGCCCTGAAAAAAGCCGGTAAAAAGGTTGTGTTTGTAAATTGTTCCGGTTCTGCTATCGCATTGACGCCCGAAACTGAAAGTTGCGATGCCATACTACAGGCCTGGTACGGCGGGCAATCAGGCGGGCAGGCTGTTGCAGACGTGTTATTTGGTGATTATAATCCATCAGGAAAACTGCCTATAACATTCTACAAAAATTCGGACCAGTTGGGTAATTTTGAAGATTATTCCATGAAAGGTCGTACTTATCGGTTCATGAACGATGCCCTTTTTCCTTTCGGCTATGGCTTGAGTTATACAACTTTCAAAATTGGCGAAGCCCGGTTGAGTAAAACCGATATCGGAACCAGTGAAACCATTCAGTTAACCGTGCCGGTAACAAATGCCGGAAAGCGCGATGGTGTTGAGGTAGTGCAGGTTTATATCCGTAAAGTGAACGACATTGAAGGTCCGTTAAAAACATTGCGGGGATTTAATCGGGTGGAAATTCCAGCAGGCAAAAGCCAGGAAGTTTCCATTAACCTCAATCCTTCTTCTTTTGAATTTTTTGAATGGAAACAGGGAAAAATGGTGGTTACTCCAGGCGAATATGAGATTTATTACGGGAATAGTTCTGATGTTAAAGATTTGAAAATGGTTAAAGTAGCAATCCGGTAAATGAAAGCAAAGGCCGCAGGAAATATCTTGTTCTTGGTAATAGCAGTTTTATTAACATCTAATACTTATGTAATGGGGCAACCTGAAAAAATCAAAGTTGAAGGTGGATGGATACAAGGATCTGCCGAAAACGGCTTGACTATATTCAGAGGAATCCCCTTTGCAGCCCCTCCTGTTGGCGGCTTACGCTGGCGTGAGCCGCAACCCGTTGAAAAATGGGACAGTGTGAGGTTGACCACAAGATTTGCACACTCGCCCATTCAGGCAGGTAACCCAGCTGCCGGAAAAAGCGAAGACTGCCTGTACCTGAATGTATGGACACCTGCAAAATCGGCTAACGAACACCTGCCGGTGCTTGTTTGGATTTATGGAGGCGGGTTCAGCGCCGGATCGACGGCTGAATCGTGGTATGATGGCGAACAGCTTGCAAAAAAAGGTGTTGTGTTCGTAAGTATCGCTTACAGGGTAGGTCAACTCGGATTCTTGGCACATCCTGAATTAAGCGCCGAAAATCCAGGTCACGTTTCGGGAAATTATGGTTTGCTCGACCAGATTGCCGGGCTCAAATGGATACAAAAGAACATTGCCGCATTTGGGGGCGACCCTGATAAAGTAACAATCTTCGGCGAATCGGCCGGGGCAATTTCTGTAAGTATGTTATGTGCTTCGCCACTGGCAAAAGGGCTTTTCCGCGGTGCGATTTCACAAAGCGGCGCATCGTTCGGGCCAACACGACCTGTCACTTATCCTGGCGAAAATATGAAAACGCTGAAACAGGCTGAGGCTGAAGGGGAAGAATATTTAAGAAAAGCCAGGGTATCTTCCCTTGCTGAACTTCGAAAAATGGATGCTGAAAAACTGCCGATGGGATGGGGAACGGGTAGCGCCTGGCCGATAATAGATGGGTATGTGCTCCCTGAAGATCAATATAAGTTATACCAGGAAGGGAAGTATAATGATGTTCCGGTTCTCATCGGCTACAACTCAGACGAAGGATTGAGTTTTTTACCGGAAAAAACGCCAAAGGAATTTATTGAAAACGTTAAACTGAGGTATGGCCGATTTGCCGGAGATTTACTCAACGCATACCCCGTCGGAGAAAATACTATAACGAAAACTGCCCGGGATTTGGTCCGCGATGCCGCCTTTGGATGGCATAACTGGACCTGGGCGCGGCTTCAGTCCGAAACTGGTAAGTCTAAGGTGTATTATTACTGTTTCGATCAGCACCCTGTTTATCCTAAAGATTCGCCCGATTTCGGGCATGGCTCGCCGCATGCGCAGGATGTTTCCTATGTTTTCCAGCATATTGACCCAACGAACACTCAGACTACAAAATCTGATCTGGAGATTTCGGCGGCGATGGGAACATACTGGATTAACTTCACCAAATATGGTAACCCGAACGGAAAAGATGTCCCCGCATGGCCGGCTTTCACAAATAGCAAGCCTGTGGTTATGTACTTTAGCCAAACACCTCATACAGGGCCGGTGCCAGGTGAAAAGTCGCTTAAGGTTCTGGATATGTATTTTAAATGGAGGATCACGGCGGAAGGGGAGAGGTGGGTCAATTCGAAGTGAATAGGATAACATTGAATTTTATTATACCAAAAATTAAAATATTTGATCATGCCGAAGGATGAGTTTTCTGCGTTCAAGCGAAACTCGACAACAATGGAGGAAGGTTTGCAGGTGTATTAAGGTATAATAATCGAGGATTACCCGAACGTAATAAGGTGCTCGGGAAATTGAAGTAAATAATATGTTCAAATTAAATTAACATTTCATGAAGTATATAATAACCAGTGCATTTGTGTTTTTTCTGTTCGTCAACGTTTTTGCACAAAAAAAGAATGAAACAGATCTCCAGATAAAAATCAACAGGATAGTTAAAAGAATGACCCTTGAAGAAAAAATTGAAATGCTTCATGGCAATGCGTTGTTTTCATCAGCAGGCGTACCGCGTTTACGTATCCCTGAACTAACATGCGACGATGGCCCATTAGGCGTGCGCGAAGAGATCAAGCGCTTCGACTGGGCTTCGGCCAACTGGACGACCGATTCCGCTACATTTTTACCAAACGGTTCGGCAATTGCAGCGACATGGAACCCTGTACTGGCAAATAAATACGGCGTAGTTATTGGAGAGGAAGCTAATGCCCGAAAAAAAAATATAATGCTTGCACCGGCATTCAATATTTGCAGAATGCCGCTTTGCGGCCGCACTTACGAATATTATTCCGAAGACCCTTATTTGAACAGTCAATTAGCTATTCAGTCAGTAAAAGGGATTCAAAGTCAGCATGTAGCAGCTTGTATAAAACACTTTGCTGCCAATAACCAGGAGCTTAACCGTGATAGTGTAAACACGATAGTTGATGAAAGGGCGCTGCGCGAAATCTATTTGCCGGCATTTAAAGCCGCTGTGCAGCAAGGAGATGCTTATGCAGTTATGTCTGCCTATAATAAAGTGAATGGCTACTGGTGTTCGGAGAATGACTTTTTACTGAACAAAGTATTAAAAAAGGAGTGGGGGTTTAAAGGTGTTGTCATGTCAGATTGGAGCGGCGTGCACCACACCGTTGCTGCCGCTAACAATGGCCTGGATATAGAAATGGGGTCGAGCGGGCCGTATGACGAGTGGTACTTCGCTAAACCATTGCTTGCGGCGGTAAAATCAGGGCAGGTATCAGTAAAAACAATTGATGATAAAGTAAGAAGGATTTTATGGCTGATCTGCCATACCTCCATGAGTGCCAATCACCCTGAAGGCTCCATTGCTACACCCGCCCACACCAAAAGCGCATACGATATCGCGTCGGAATCTATCGTTTTATTAAAAAACGATGCTAATATACTGCCGTTGAACGCAGGAAAAATTAAAAGTATTGCGGTAATTGGCGATAATGCCACCCGCACATTTGCTTTGGGAGGGTATGGGGCCGGTGTAAAAGCGAAACATGAGGTAACGGCATTAGAAGGTATAAAATCAAGATTCGGCAACACGGCCAGCATCAGTTTTGCCCGGGGTTACAGGGCTAACTATTCGGCAAACAATACTGATGCACAGAATAGTGGCTATGATCAACCCGACCAAAACCTGATCGACCAGGCCGTAGCGCTTGCAAAAACAACCGATATTGCCATTTTGTGCATCGGCTCAAATCGCGAATATGAAAGCGAAGGCCATGACCGTAAAAATCTGGAGCTGCCTTTTGGAGAACAGGCATTGGTTAACGCAGTTAGCGCGGCCAACCCCAATACAATTATTGTTATAATGGCGGGCGCTCCGTATGATCTGAATGAAATCAAAAAGGCAAATCATACCATTGTTTGGTCGTGGTTTAACGGGTCTGAGGCGGGGAATGCATTGGCTGATGTTTTAAAAGGCGTAGTGAACCCATCCGGCAGGATGCCGTTTACTTTCCCTGTCTCATTAAAAGATTCACCAGCTTCTGCCTTAAATACTTATCCGGGTAAAGAGATGACGGCTGATTACAAAGAGGGCATACTGGTTGGCTATCGCTGGTACGATACTAAGAATATTAATCCTTTATACTGTTTTGGTTATGGGTTATCTTATACCAATTTTACCTATACTGATTTGGCTACCGATAAGAAAACCTACAAACCGGAAGACAAAATAACGGTATCTCTAAAAGTTAAGAACACAGGCAGCGTTGCCGGTAAAGAAGTTGTTCAGCTTTACATCAGCAAAGTAAATTCTTCGGTTTTACGGCCCGCGAAAGAATTAAAGGCATTTAAAAAGATGATGATAGCGCCGGCAAAGACCGCTGCTGTTTCAATAAATATCAATGCGGGCGATCTCGCCTATTTTGACAGTAAATTAAGTAAATGGGTTGTTGAACCTGGCCAATACCGGATCCTGGCTGCTTCATCATCAAAAGATATCAGGCAAACCGTTACGATTAATGTTAAGTAAGTTAAAACTGAAGTATTAACAGGCCTCCGGCAACATTTGGGGGCGCATATTTATAAAATGAAAATGAAATATTTATTACTTGTTTTGGGAAGTTTATTTTTAAGTAATGGATTTGCTCAAAACAGAGATCAAAAAAGCCCCGGAGGCGCCGAACGAATTATTCAGGTTAATTTTAGTAAGGAAAAAGGACCTTTGAATACCGCTTTTAAAGCGTGTGTAGGCGCAGGTCGTGCAAATGAAGGTCTAAGAGCTGATTGGCAGCAACAGTTGGCTATTGCCAGGAAGGAATGTGGTTTCCAATATATCCGGATGCACGGATTGCTCACCGATGATATGGCTGTTTACAGCGAAGACAACAAAGGCAATCCGCAATATAATTACCAGTATGTTGATGCTTTATACGACTATATTATCAGTATCGGAATGAAACCGTTCGTAGAATTAGGATTTATGCCGGGGGCGCTTGCCAGCGGCAGTAAAACAATTTTTTGGTGGCGGGGCAATGTAACCCCCCCCAAGGATTATGACAAATGGGAGGGGTTAATCCGTAATCTGACACAACATTTTACAGAGCGATATGGTGCCAACGAAGTGAAGACCTGGTATTTTGAAGTTTGGAATGAGCCGAATTTAAAAGACGGTTTCTGGACCGGTACTCAGGCGGATTATTTCAAACTATATCAATACAGCGCAAAAGCAATTAAAAGCGTAAATCAGGCATATAAAGTTGGCGGTCCGGCAACTGCAGGTGCGGCCTGGGTGCCCGAAATGATAGATTTCTGCAAGAAAAATTCGGTGCCTATTGATTTTATCAGCACACATTCCTACGGGGTAAAGCAAGGCTTTTTGGATGAGCATGGATCAACTGGTACTGTTCTTAGTAAGGATGAATGGAGCGTTAGTGGCGATGTTTTAAATTCGCGCAAGCAGATCCAAAATTCGGCTATTCCCGGATTGGAATTACATTATACGGAATGGAGTTCGTCTTACACACCTGCTGACCCCCTTCATGACAGTTATCACGAAGCAGCATACATACTTAAAAAATTAAAACAAGTTGGAAATACGGCTAACTCAATGTCATACTGGACATTTACTGATATTTTTGAAGAGTCCGGGCCACGTTTTACCCCTTTTCACGGCGGATTTGGTTTGATGAATATTGAAGGAATCAAAAAGCCTGCATTTTTTGCCTATTCCTTTTTAAACAAATTAGGTGAAACTGAATTAGCCAATCGCGACAGTTCTTCGTGGGTTTGCAAAAATCAAAAAGGGGGTGTTCAGGTCTTGTTATGGGATTATACCTATACGTTGCCCGATTCAGTAAACAACCAGGCTTACTACATAAAGGATTTGCCTGCCAAAACGAAAGGCAAGGTAAAAGTTAATTTATCGAATATGCCGGCCGGGAAGTATACAATGGAAGTTTATAAAGTAGGTTACAGAGTGAACGATGCCTATACAGGCTACGTAGATATGGGTAGGCCGGGACAGCTAAACTTGCAACAGGTTAAAAAGTTAAAGCAACAGAACGGCTCTCCTATAGAAATACGGCAAATTGAAATAAAACCCGGTGCCGTTCTTTCCAGCGATTTTGATATCCGGGAAAATGATGTTATCCTGATAAACCTGGTTAAACATTAACCGGCAAGTTTATTGTTCGAAGCCGGCCACTATAAATACGTGAGTAACAAGAAATGAAAAGACATATAAATATTTACCTTGCAAATAAATCAAATGATAAAAATAAAGAATAAATTCTTTTTGATGTTTTATCTGCTATTGCTGGCTGGCTTGTCAGTTAAGGCTCAAACATTATACGTGGGCGCCAATTATCATCCTCATGATAATAAGGACATCGAAAAAATCAAGAATGACATACAGTTGATGAAAGCTGCCGGGTTTACTTCCGTCCGCATGGGGCATTTGGCCTGGGACAGTTATGAGCCTTCTGAAGGCAAGTTCGATTTTGAGTGGTTTGATAAGGTGATGGACCTGATGAACAAGGCCGGAATTAAAGTGATTCTGGATATTGCCATCCGTCCGGCGCCAATCTGGCTGCATCATAAGTACCCGTCAATTGATGTTACCAATCCCGGTGGCGTTGCGCAATATCCAAACCATCGCTACATGGATGATGTAGGCGATCCGATGTATCAAAAATATGCCGTACGCTATGCCGATACACTTACAAAACATTATGCCAAACACCCGGCCCTATTGGCTTTCGGTATCGACAATGAGTCAGGTGATGGCCCTATTTCATATTCAGAAACAGTAAGAAAAAGGTTTGTTGTTTGGTTGAAGAAGAAGTACCCGACCATTGATGATTTTAACAAAGCATGGGCTACACAACGCTGGTCCAGAAGGATTAACGATTTTGATGAAGTTGGGCTACCTGTAACGGGCGAAAAAAACGGCGCCCCGGAGAAAATATTAGATTTCAGGCGTTTTATTTCAGACGAGGTGAACCAGATCTTATTCAAAGTACTCCACGTGGTTAATACAAACGCCCCAAATGCATTAACCAATACCAACGCATGGTATTACAGCCCCATGAAATATTTCGATTATTCAGAGATAGCTTATTCAGGTAAATTGACACGTGAAGGTGCAGGCTTTTATCCGGGGAATTCTTTAATAACGAACTGGGGGTTGATGAACGCTTTGTTTGGAATTGACCGCATCCAGTTTGAAAGCACAAGCCCTTTCTGGTGCAGTGAGTTTACCACAATGACGGCGGTGCCCAATTCGATCAGAAAATCGGCCTACGCCACGCTGATGTACGGCAATCAAATGGTTTGCGGATGGACGTGGCAAAGTATGTGGTCGGGCGAGGAACAATACCTGGAAGGGATGCTTGATTGGGACGGCATCCCCAACCGTAAATATGATGAATATAAAAAAATAGCCACTGAGTTTAAAAAGATCGAAAAATTCTTTCCTTACAAACCCCACCCGGAAGTTGGCCTGGCATTCTCCTTTCCAAGCCAGATAGCCAGCAGTGCTTTCCCCGAGGCGCAGGACCAACAGCTACAAACCTGCTGGAATTTGTTTTACTCCCGCAATATGGATTCGCGTGTTGTTGAGATCAGCAAAAGCTCATTAAACTATAAATTACTTTTTGTACCCGGTGTAACGGTAATGGATGAAACAACTGCCAATAAAATCCGTGATTTTGTAAAAAATGGCGGGACCGTTGTTATGACAAGTAATTCCGCCATGGTTGACGAAACCGGGAAAGTATTTGCGTCCACCCATCCGGGGCGTTTAAACGACGTGTTCGGAATCCGGGTAGCAGGTTATGAAGAAACAGAGCCTACGAACGAAATATCCCGTGACTCGTTGAGCGGCAAAAAAATTAAATTAAATTATAAAGGGAAAACTATTGGGACTGAATCAACCCGATTTGATGTGATCGAATCTAAAGGTGCTGAAATCCTCGGAAGTATAACCAGCCTGGATAAGGATTATCCGGTTATTACCTCAAACAAATATGGCAAAGGCAGGGCGATTTATATCGGATTGCCGGCCAGTGGCGAGGTACTTAACCCGTTGGTTGATGAATTGATAGATGAACTGGGTATTAAAAAAGGACCACAGGTGCCCGATGGAGTAATGGCCCGGCAAATTGACAAAAATCATATTCTGTATCTCAATATAAGCCGGAAGCCGGTAGAAATCCAGGTGAAAGGTGGTTTTAAAGGGATATTGTCAGGCAAAACCTTTGACGATAGTTTCACACTACCGTCTGAAGAACCTGAACTGATAGAAATTAAGGAGTGAAAAACCTTTAACCTTTAATTGTATTGTGCGCGAAAAATTTATATAGATTAAATTAAATGTTTAAAAGATATAGTATCACCTGCTTTTTTTTATTGCTGTGTGCGGTAAAAGGAATATCGCAAAATATAAGGCAAATCGATCCTTCTAAACGAACGAAAGAGGGTTTTGATTTTAACTGGCAGTTTCACAAAGGGGATATAGCCATCAAACGGGCGGTAAAAGCTGCCGGTTATGGAGGTTTAACGGATATCAATGTCAAGGTTGAAACTAATAAAGATGCCGTTATTGCTTATACCGACGTCGATAAAGCTGCTACCTTCAAACCTGAAGACTGGAAGGAAGTAAATCTTCCGCATGATTGGTGTGTTGAGGGGACTTTTGTTAATGATAAATCAATCGGTAGCGCACCCGCCGTGAGCGGGTATTTGCCTGGTGGGATAGGCTTTTATAGAAAAGAATTTGAAATACCCGAAACCGATAAAGGAAAAAAAATAACCATTGAATTTGATGGAATTTTCAGAAATAGTACGGTTTGGGTTAATGGTCAGCTTATGGGTAACCACCAAAGTGGCTATACGCCTTCAAATTATGATTTAACTGACGTTTTGCGTTACGGTAACGAAGGCAAAAATGTTATCCTGGTAAAGGTTGACGCTACCGAATATGAAGGGTGGTGGTATGAGGGCTGCGGAATTTACCGGCACGTTTGGCTCAATAAAACCGACAGGCTCCATGTCGACAGGTTTGGCACTTATGTTACCACACCTTCAGTTTCGACGGATGAAGCAGCTGTAAACGTAAAAACCACCATTAAAAACGAATACAGCGTAGCTAAAGACTTTACACTCATTTCTAAGATTGTCGACAGTAAAGGAGTCGTACTTGATACAAAAACTTCATCTCAGGTAATTGAACCACTTAGTACAACTGAAGTTTTGCAAAAAGGCGCTATTGAAAAACCCTTGCTTTGGTCGCCCGAAACACCCCATCTCTACAAAATATTAACAGAGGTTTCTGAAAATGGGAATATTATCGACAATTACGAAACCACTTTTGGGGTAAGGACGATCGAAATAAACCGGAACGGGGTATTTCTGAACGGAAAACTTTATCCGGTGAAGGGTACCTGCAACCACCAGGATTTTGCCGGGATTGGTGTAGCCCTGCCTGATAAAATAAACGAATACAAATTAAAGCTGCTCAAAGAAGTAGGTTGCAATGCTTATCGCTGTGCTCATAATCCCCCCACGCCTGAACTGCTTGATATGTGTGACAGGATAGGTTTGCTTGTGCTCGACGAGAATCGCATGTTGTCGAGTTCTGAAGAAGGTATAAAGGATTTGAAAGCCATGTTATATCGGGATCGCAACCATCCGTCCATATTTATGTGGAGCATGGAAAATGAAGAGTGGATACAAGGCACAGTAACGGGTGCCAGAATCCTTAAAACGCTGGTTGATATCACTCACAAAATCGATCCTACCCGTCCCGTGACTGCAGCCATGAACCATGGACGCAACGATGGCGGATATAGCGACGTACTGGATGTTGTGGGGTATAATTATGGCGACAAGGGATTGGCTTATGTGAAAGACCATGAAAAATATCCCAATCGTGTTGAGTTCTGCACAGAATCAACCAGTTTTATTTCAACCCGCGGGGAGTATCAGAATGATTGGGGAAAAGGTTATGTTTCCAACCTCGGGCTATGGCAACCTGGTTGGGGGCCACTGCCCGGTGAAGACTGGGCAGACATTGTGAAGTATCCTTACCTTGGTGGTCTTTTCGTGTGGTCGGGTTTCGACTACCGCGGGGAGCCTACGCCATATCAATGGCCCTGCGTTACGTCTCATTTCGGATTTATGGATATATGCGGCTTCCCCAAAGACGGATATTATGCGTACAAAGCGGCTTGGACAAACGAACCGGTAGTTCATATTTTCCCGCATTGGAGCTGGCCCGGCAGAGAAGGAGACAGCATACAGGTGCATTGTTACACTAATTGCGATGAAGTAGAGCTGCTCCTTAATGGCAAAAGAATAGGCATTCAGAAAGCAGCCCCCTATACCAAACTGATATGGAAACTTATTTACAGGCCGGGTAAACTCGAAGCCAGGGGTTATAAAGACGGAAAGCTGGTAACAAGGGACATTGTTGAAACAACAACAGCCCCGGCACAGGTAACCCTCAAGAGCGACACTAATATACTTAAAGCCGATGGTTGCGATGTGGCGGTCATCCGCGTGGCTATAAAAGATTCAAAAGGCAGGGTTGTTCCGGTTGCTGACAACCTCGTAAAGTTTTCAATCGAAGGCCCGGGAAAAATCATTGGTACAGGCAACGGCAATCCCAGCAGCCATGAACCGGATAAAGCCAGCCAACGCAAAGCTTTCAACGGATATTGTTTGGTGCTTGTTCAATCAAATAAACAGGCTGGGGAGATTCGGTTAAAGGCTTCTTCCGAAACACTTAAAGGAAACGAAGTTGTTATTAAAGTTCAGTAAAGTGAACCTATTGGATAAATCACTTCGTTTGTTGAGGCCATTCATGCTTATGGAATCCAATAAAAAAATATTGCCTATAATGAAGATATATCTGTATTTTTCTGTGCTTGTGGCAAGTACTTCATTATTAATATCTAAGGTTGATGCTCAAGACATAAATGATTGGGAAAACCCCAATATCAATAGCATAAACAAAGAAAAGCCCCATGCATACAGCTTTTTGACCGAAGAAAAAGCGAATAACCCAATGATTAAGTCGCTTAACGGTATCTGGAAGTTTAAATGGTCGCCCGATCCGCAATCACGGCCTGTGGATTTTTATACCGGGAATTATTCAACAGACAAATGGGACGATATTCTTGTCCCCGGAAACTGGGAACTTCAGGGATTTGGAACACCGGTTTATACTAATTTCATCTATCCATTTAAGCGCGATGCCCCAAAAGTTACAAGCGAGCCGGAAAAAAACTTTACAAGCTATCTTCAGCGGGACCCGATAGGCAGCTATACTACCACCTTTGCCATTGCTGAAAACTGGGACAATAAACAGGTATTTATAAACTTTGGCGGCGTACAATCGGCTATGTACGTTTGGGTCAACGGACAGAAGGTTGGGTATAGCGAAAACTCTATGTCTCCTGCAGAGTTTGACATAACAAAATACATCCATAAAGGTGAAAATAAACTGGCTGTTGAAGTGTATCACTGGTGCGATGGGAGCTATCTGGAAGATCAGGATATGTGGCGATTGAGCGGCATTTTCAGGGATGTTGATTTAATTGCGCGCCCCAAAAACTTTATCAGCGATTTTTTTGTAAAAGCTGTGCCCGACGAGACGTTCGGCAACGCTAATATTTCTATAGATCTTAGTATAGACAACCGTTCGGCCCAAAATATTCAGGGATTGCACGTAGATGCAGAAGTTTCAGGCTTTTCTGCACAGGGTGATATGGTTGACCTCTCATTTACCGGGAAAGTCCCGTTGGTTCAAAAGTCGAAGCAGGTAACACTGGAACTGAAATCATTGATAAAACATCCCAGGCTTTGGTCTGCCGAAACGCCCGATCTATATCATCTGGTTTTAAAACTCAAAAACGATAAAAACGAGCTAATTGATAAGGCCGAATGTTACTTCGGGGTCCGTAAAATTGAAGTGAGGGGAGATGTATTTTATGTTAATGGAAAGGCAGTTAAACTAAAAGGGGTGAACCGCCATGAGCAACATCCCCGTACAGGAAAACACGTGAGCAGGCAGACGATGATCCGTGACCTTGACCTGATGAAGCAGGCCAATATCAACATGATACGTACTTGCCATTACCCCGATGACCCGCTATTTTATGAGCTTTGCGACAAATATGGTTTTTATGTAATGGACGAAGCAAATCAGGAATCCCATGGTTTTGGTATCGGAAATAAGGAGATGGGAGATAATCCCGTTTGGAAAAAGCAGCATGTAGAAAGGGCTGTTGCATTGGTGCAGCGCGATAAAAACCACCCGTGTGTTATTTTCTGGTCGTTGGGAAATGAAGGCGGTCATGGACGAAACTTAATAGCTATGGCCGATACTATAAAGAAACTTGATTCGAGTCGATTGATTTTTTCTGATACGCAAGATGATGTTTCAGCTCTTTACGATGATAGTTATCTGCATCCAGCTGATCTGAAAAAGGTAGGAGAGAAAATTAAGAATAAACCGGTATTTATGCGGGAGTATCTGCATGTGATGGGTAATTCGGGCGGAAACCTTCAGGAATACTGGGATGTGATTTATGCAGATTCAAGCCTTGCAGGTGCTGCCATCTGGGAATGGGTAGATCAGGGTATTGCAAAGAAAAAGGATGGCTCCCCTCTAAAACTTACTGATCACCCTGATGATTATCATTTGAAGGACGATGAATTTTGGGCTTACGGCGGCGATTTTGGCGATAAACCAAACGATGGGAATTTCTGTATTAAAGGCCTGGTTTCGTCCGACAGAAAGCCATATCCTCACTATTTTGAGGTTCAGAAAGTATATCAACCTGTTGTATTTAAGCTTTTGAATGATAAGAACATAACAATCGACGTTACAAACCATTTTGATTTCGTGTCGCTTCGCAACTTCGATTTTGAATACGAATATACATTGAACGGCAAGTCGATTCAAAAGGGCAAGTTCTGTTGCGATAATATATTACCAGGGACATCTTCAAATATAATGCTCCCTTCACCTCAAGTGGCTGATACTACATCTTCCGAAATATGTCTGAAGATCTATGCAAAGCTCAAAAGCGCAACGCTCTGGGCCGAAGGGGGTTTCTGTATTGCCCGTGAGCAGTTTGTAATTAAACCATATAGTTGGATAAAGATATTTCCAGTGGAAAAACAGGTTGTTGTAACAGAATTACCCTCACAAATTGAACTAAAAACGGAAAGAATGTCCTTTACTCTCGACAGGAAAAACGGTTCGTTAGTAAGTTGGAAAGTTAATCAGCAAGAGTTGTTGAAAGGCAAACTTGAACCCTATTTCTGGAAAACGCCCAACGATAATCAGAAACATAGTGGTTATGCCGAAGAGCTGGGCAAATGGAAGAACGCAGCAGAAAATTTGTTGGTTAAGAATGTTGAAATAACCAGGCAGAAAAATTTTGTATCCGTTAAATTTGATATGAATTTGCCAAGCATTGGCGCAGACTATGTGCTGAATTACCAATTAAACGGTGAAGGAAAATTACAAGTTGAAGCAACATATACGCCTCTGTGCGATACCATTCCTTTGATCCCCAAATTTGGCATGAGGGTTCGGATCCCCGAAAACTATAGTACTATCGACTGGTACGGCCGTGGCCCTTATGAAAATTATCCCGACAGGAAAACAGGTTCGTTGATCGGCTTGTACCATTCTGCATTAAACAATTTCATTACGCATTATCCGGCACCGCAAGATAATGCTAACCGTTGCGACGTACGCTGGTTTTCTTTAAGTACCCAAAACAATAATACCATTAAAATAACTGGTTTGCAGCCGCTAAATTTTCGGGCATGGCCTTATACCGAGGACGATTTGGAGAACACCGGACACGATTACCAGCTTCCGCATCGTGATTTTATTAACCTGAATATTGATTTGAATATTCATGGGGTTGGTGGTGATGATACCTGGGGCGCTAAAACGATGGAAAAATACACCAATCCGGGAAATAAGCCATATCACTTTGGATTTATATTAGAATATGCAGGGAAACAATAGTTTATTGAAAAGAGGATCAAATCGGATAAATTAAAAATAGAAATATAAGCGAAATAAGATGTACAATTTAAATTCATACAAAAAATATTATTTCACAAAACAAATAGTATTGGTATTCATGCTATTAGTAAGTTCGTTTCGGGGCAATGCGCAAAATGGCACAGAAAGGAAGCAATTATTCGACTTTAACTGGAAATTCTTTTTGGGCGATACCGCTGCTGGAAGGTTGAAGGATTTTAATGATAAGAATTGGCGTAGCATAGATTTGCCGCATGATTGGAGCATTGAAGGAAAAATAAGTCCTGAAAATCCTACTGGCGGCGAAGGGGGATATTTCCCGGCAGGTATTGGTTGGTACCGAAAAACTTTCAAATTCCCGGGCGAATGGAAAAGCAAAAAAGTTTCTATTTATTTTGAAGGCGTTTATATGAATTCTGAAGTTTTTATCAACGGAAAATCGCTTGGAATTCATCCTTATGGTTATACATCATTTGTTTATGATCTTTCGCCTTATCTGGATTTTAATAGTGAAAATGTGATAGCGGTAAAGGTGGACAATTCGCAACAAGTGAACAGCAGGTGGTATAGTGGTTCCGGAATATACCGCCATGTTTGGATGGAGGTTACCGACCCTGTGCATATAGCTCACTGGGGTGTCGCCATCACAACCCCCGAAGTGTCTTCAAAAAAGGCAACCGTTCAAATTAAAACATTAATAAAAAACGAAACAGGAATGGCCCAAAGTGTTGTTATCAGCACACGGTTACGGGACCCAAATGCTAAAAATGCAGGAAATAACCAAATCAAGGTTCAATTGGCCGCCAATAGTGAGCAGGAGATTGCCCAAACCATAATGGTACCAGATCCGATGCTATGGACGCCTGAAACACCCCATTTATATAACGTTCAGATACAGTTGTTAAAAAATAAAAAAGTTGTTGACGACACAAAAACCAACTTTGGGATACGTTCCATAAAATTTACAGCTGAAAATGGATTCCAGCTCAATGGCAAAGTAATAAAGCTCAATGGCGGATGTTTGCACCACGATAATGGTTGCCTGGGCGCCGCTGCTTTTGACCGTGCCGAAGAACGTAAGGTAGAATTGCTTAAGGAAGCAGGATTTAACGCTGTCAGAACTTCACATAATCCCCCGTCGGAGGTATTTTTAAATGCGTGCGACAGATTAGGGTTGTTGGTTATGGATGAAGCATTTGACTGCTGGCGGGTAGGGAAAAAGAAATACGACTACGCACAGTATTTTGACCGTTGGTGGAAACGCGATTTAGATGCAATGGTTTTGCGGGATCGCAATCACCCTTCAATTATTATGTGGAGCATTGGCAACGAAATAGTGGAGAGAGGTAGTCCGGAAGCTGTTGAAACAGCCAAAATGCTTGCCGGTGCTGTAAAAGAAATAGATACTACCCGTCCTGTTACATCTGCTATCGTGGAAGCTGGCAAGGATTGGGCAGCACTTGACCCGCTGATGGCGGCGCATGACGTTGGCGGTTATAATTATCATTTGTGGAATGCGCCTGCGGACCATCAGCGGGTTCCTTCCCGCATAATTGTTCAAACAGAGTCCTATCCAAAGGATGCTTTTGCCAATTGGAAACTGGTACAAAACCGCAATTACATTATTGGCGATTTTGTTTGGACTGCTGTAGATTATCTTGGAGAATCAGGTATCGGTCGCTGGTACTATTCGGGTGACGTACCTGGTGAACACTGGGAACATGACTTATTCCCATGGCATGGTGCATATTGCGGCGATATAGATATAACAGGATGGAGAAAGCCCATATCACATTACAGAAGCATGTTGTATAATAACACCGAAAAACTTTATATGGCTGTTCGTGAGCCTGATCCTACCCCCTTGGAGATTAAAACAACCTGGTGGTCGGTATGGCCAACATGGGAAAGCTGGAACTGGCCGGCGTTTGCAGGACAGGACATCCAGGTAGAAATTTATTCAAAGTACCCCAGGGTAAGGCTTTACCTCGACGATAAACTCATCGGCGAGAAATCCACTACTGGCGAACAGGAATATAAAGCCACATTTACAGTACCTTATTCGCCAGGCAAGCTTAAAGCCGTAGGGCTGGATAATGATAAGGAAATTGAATCAACCATTTTACAAACTTCCGGCGATGCTGCAAAAATTCAACTAACTGCCGATCGAAAAGAAATAGCAGCAAACGGACAAGACTTGTCTTATGTTACCATTGAACTAACTGACAAGGATGGTATATTTCAACCAAATGCATCAAACCTCCTGCACTTTAAAATTGAAGGCCCCGGTACAATTGCAGGTGTAGCAAATGCCGATATGAAGGACACAGACCCATATGCAGGAAATGCGCGTAAAGCATGGCACGGGCATGCTTTGGTTGTAATAAGAAGCACACATGGCACCGGCGATATTAAACTTGACGTTAGTTCACCAGGTCTATCGGGGGCCACTTTAACTATCAAATCATTTCAAAAAAAATAACTTTGTCTGCAAGATAAAAGGCGACCTCATTTTCAGAGGTACTGAAAGTTCGGACAATGCAATTTCAACATTTAAAAAGTAAAAAATTGAAAACTCCTAAAATTGTTAAAGCCTGTTTATTTACAGCTGTTTTTTCCCTTTGTTTTTTTAGCAGCCGTGCGCAAAAAAATGCGCCTGCCCCATGCGGGCCTGTCCCTTCGGAAAATCAAATGAGATGGCAGGAAATGCAATACTATGCCTTTGTGCATTTATCACTGAACACGTACACCGACCAATCCTGGGGATATGGTAATGAAGATGTTAAACTCTTCAACCCAACGGCTTTGGATTGCCGCCAATGGGCGCGCATCTGCAAACAGGCTGGCATGAAAGGAATTATAATAACCGCCAAACACCATTGCGGTTTTTGCCTCTGGCCTTCTAAATATACTGATTACTCCGTAAAAAATGCACCGTGGAAAAACGGTAAAGGGGATGTAGTTAGGGAGATGGCAGATGCCTGCAAAGAATATGGCTTAAAGCTCGGTATCTATTTATCACCATGGGACAGGAACCGGGCAGACTATGGAAAGCCGGAGTATATTACCTATTTCCGCAACCAGCTAACGGAGTTACTTACCAACTACGGCCCGATTTTCGAGATTTGGTTTGATGGCGCTAACGGCGGCTCCGGCTATTATGGCGGTGCTAATGAAACCCGTATGATTGACCGTAAAACTTATTATGATTGGGCCAATACCTATAAACTTGTCCGCAAACTGCAGCCTCATATTGTCATCTGGAATGATGGTGGAGATCGGGCTGACCTGCGATGGGTTGGCACTGAAGGCGGATCTGTCGGTGATACAAATTGGAGCCTGTTAAATTCCACCGGTGACGTGCCCTATAATATGTTGCATTATGGCGTTGAGGACGGCAATGCATGGGTGCCTGCGGAAGTAAACACCTCAATCAGGCCTGAATGGTTTTACCACCCCAGTGAAGACAAGAAAGTAAAGTCATTGCCGCAATTGATGGATCTATACTACAATTCAATCGGTCATAACGGTAATTTACTGCTCAATTTCCCCATTATGCCCAACGGGCTGATCCATCCGACAGATGAAAAAAATATATTGGATTTTGGTAAAGCCGTAAAAGCTGCGTTCTCCTTAAACCTGGCGAAAAACAAGCCGGCAACAGCCTCCAATGTACGCTTGGGAAGCAAGTATTTTAGTGCAGGCAACGCTACAGATGATAATAATAATAATACTTATTGGGCCACGGACGACGGCGTTAAAGCGGCTTCACTTACGATTGACCTGGGCAGGCTAACCAGGTTCAATCGCTTTTTGGCGCAGGAATACATTCAATTAGGGCAGCGTGTAAAAGCGTTTACCGTTGAAGCGCTCGTGAACGGCCAATGGAAGGAACTGGCAAAAGGAACAACTATCGGATATAAACGCATAGTAAGCTTCCCGACGGTAAAGGCCACTAAGGTACGGCTGCACATTACGGATGCTAAAGGCTGTTTGCTTATTTCCAACGCCGGGGTTTATTACGCGCCACAAATACTTACCGCCCCTGCCGTTACCAGGAACCAGGCTGGCGAAGTAACTATAACGCCTACGGACAAGGAATCGGTAGTTTACTATACGACCAACGGCAGCACACCTACCTCCGGTTCAAAAAAATATACAGGTCCTTTCATGGCCAACGGTAAACCTGAGATTCGCGCCATCGTTTACGATCCTTCTACCCGAAAAAACAGTCCGGAGACACACGAAAAATTTGATATTTCAAGAAAAGACTGGAAAATTGTTGGCATTGAGGATAAAAAGGCCAGTGCTGTTTTGGACGGCGATCCGTCTACCGTATGGCACCAGGGCAAAGACAAAAAAATGCCGGTTGATTTGGTGATTGATCTGGGAAAAGAAGAAAGTATTGCCGGTTTCAGGTATCTGCCGGATCAGGGCCAGTGGGGGCCGGGTATTATTGCCGGCTACGAGTTTTATGTTTCGGACAATAATACAGACTGGAAACTGGTAAGCCATGGTGAATTTCCTAATATTAAAAACAATCCTCTGTGGCAAATCGTGAGATTTAGCTCTCAAAATGCCCGTTACATTAAACTGAGGGCGGTAAAAAACACAGAAAACAGTAATGAGGCAGGCTACGCAGAAGTAGATATAATTACGGAATAACTATAGCTTGTATTCAAACGTAGAAAGAAGATTTATGAATACCTTTAAAATAGTCTTAATTTTTTTAATTGTACTTTTTTGCCCGGCGAGATTGTTTTCGCAGACAAACTATTTCGTTTCAACCCATGGAGATGATGCAAATCCTGGTACCCTGGTAAAGCCTTTTGCCTCAATTTCCAGGGCGGTGGAAAAAGCCCGGGGCCAAAGTGGTAATACTAACGTGTACCTCATAGGAGGAACATATCACCTAAAAAGTGCTGTTATTTTTACCGGCCAGGATTCAAGGCAAAACGGCAGCACGCTTACGGTCGCCAGTTACAAAAAACAAAAAGTAATTATTAGCGGCAGCACCGTACTTCAACTGAAGTGGGTGCCTTACAAAGATGGCATTTGGAAAGCCACGGTAGAACAAAATATTCAATTTGACGAACTGTTTGTCAACAGGCAGTTGCAGCACATGGCCCGCTATCCTAATTATGATTCTACTGCCCATTATTTGGGGGGAACCGCAGAGGATGTGTTATCGCCAGAGCGTGTCGCCCGCTGGAAATCGCCGGAGGGCGGATATGTACACGCATTGCACCCATCCCAATGGGGCGATGTTCATTACATGATTACCGGGAAAAGTGATAAGGGAGAATTGATGATGGAAGGGGGATGGCAAAACAACCGCCGCATGGGCATGAGTGAAAAATACCGGTTTGTCGAGAATATCTTCGAGGAACTCGATACGGCGAATGAATGGTACTTTGATAAGCATGCAAAAATGCTTTATTATTTCCCACCTGCCGGTCTTAACCTGCGCACCGCAACTATTGAGGCGCCGCAGCTTGCCAGTCTGTTCGAATTTCGCGGCACGGAAACAAAGCCAGTCAGGAATATTACCATTGCCGGGTTGGTTTTAACCGAAACCCTAAGAACTTTTATGCAAAATAAGGAGCCTTTGTTGCGAAGTGACTGGACTATTTACCGGGGTGGGGCCGTAAAATACGAAGGAGCGGTAAATTGCAGGTTGGTAAATTGTACGCTGATTAATGTTGGGGGAAATGCGGTATTTTTCAGTAAATATAACCGTAATTGCGAGGTGTCGGGATGTCAGATTTCGAATGTGGGAGCAAGCGGAGTTTGTCTCGTCGGGGATCCCGGCGCGGTCCGTTCGCCGAGTTTTGAATATAACCAGTTTGTTCCGATGGCAAAAATGGATCGGACGCCGGGGCCCAAAACAAATAATTTTCCGAAGGATTGTAATGTTTACAACAACCTGATGTTTAACCTGGGGCTTGTGGAAAAGCAATCTGCCGGTGTGGAGCTGTCCATGTGCCAAAATATCACGGTCAGCCACAACACCATTTATGACGTCCCCCGCGCAGGTATAAACGTTAGCGAAGGGACGTGGGGTGGTCATCTTATTGAGTACAACGATGTTTTTAATACTGTTAAAGAAACCGGCGACCATGGCTCCTTTAATTCCTGGGGCCGGGATCGTTATTGGCATCCTGACAAAGTGAAATTGGATTCGATTGTGGCAGCATACCCGGATTTTGCGCTGCTTGATGTAACCCGGCCAATCATTCTGCGGAACAACAGGTTTCGTTGCGACCATGGGTGGGATATTGACCTGGATGACGGGTCAAGCAATTACATTATTTGCAATAACCTTTGTTTAAACGGCGGCATTAAGCTGAGAGAGGGCGTGAAACGTGTTGTCGAAAATAATATCATGATAAATAATACATTTCACCCTCACGTATGGTTTAAGAACAGCAATGACATATTCAGGCACAATATCGTGGGTGCGGGTTACCTTCCGATTGGGATTTCAGTATGGGGGAAAGAAGTTGACTACAATGTATTTCCTGACTCAGCCTCCTTATCCGAAGCACGGGCAAGAGGCACCGATAGGCATTCGGTATACATGCCGCAGGTATTTGAAAACCCGGCAAAAGGCGATTTTCGACTTAAGGCAGGCACAGCAGCATTTTCGGTTGGGTTCAAAAACATAGCAACAGACAGTTTCGGTGTGGTTTCTCCGGGGTTAAGGGCACTGGCAAAGAGAGTGAATTTCCCTATAGTTATGGTGCCGGGCCAGGCAACCGACAGCGAAATAATAAATTTTATGGGCGCAAAGGTGAAAAAACTGACCACCCTGGGAGAACGATCAGCAACAGGAATGGATGAAATCCGGGGTGTTTTGGTAATATCGTTACTACCCGGCAATGCCACCGCATTTTTCCAGGCAAATGATGTGATCATTTCGCTAAATGGCATATCAACTAACAGTCTGAGGGATTTGCAAAAAGCAAGGATGTCGGTTATTGGGTCATCTGCAGAAATTGTCATTTTCCGTAACCAACACGCATATACGAAGAGAATCGAATTTAATGACCATAAATAAGCCTGGCTTGCACGTTATGCTTAGAAACCGGCAAGCTGCAAAATGTCAAGACCAGTTCACCAGATCGTATTGGAATATTGCAGTTAGTTGATTTAATAGCTATTTAACGGCCTTATTTATAAATTTTTGTATTTTTTTGAACATTTGGTCTATATTTTTATTCATCCCTCTCCCCCCTCTTTTTTTAAGTTACCCTAGTTTCACCGTCGGAATATTAGTTCAACATCGTGTGTTTATAAATGCTGATTTTGAATAAGGTTCCACCAATTAGACCCAACACTTACATTTATTTTTTGGCTTAGCGGACAGCTAACTGTGTTTAAAGTTTTTAATGATATGTTAAAAAATTTACTAATGGACGGTGATAAGCTATTTGACGCTGATGTCCTGCAATCGATTGCAGGCGCAAAATCATTAAATAGTTTCTTTATTTCAAATCAAAAAATTGCGCGGGTTTTCAACCCGGAGTTGGGAGGAATACCCGAATGCCCCCGCAGCATCTAAATATAATTGCTTTTTGGAGCTGAGTCTCCCGCTGCCAGCTGTTCTTATCCTTAATATACAAATAATCAACCAATTATGTCACTTAAATTTTAAATTCATGAAAAGAAAACTACTAACACAATTCCTCATTTTTGCCGGGATGACCTTATCACTCATAATGATGAGTCTGCCGGGCTATTCCCAAATGAGGAAAGTTACCGGCAAAGTGTCGGGTATGGACGATGGACTCCCTTTGCCAGGTGTAACCATTAAAGTAAAAGGCACAACTGAGGCCACAAGTACAAATATAGACGGGGTCTATTCCATCAATGCTGCTCAGGGAAGTACGTTGATTTTCTCTTTTATTGGTTACGATCAAAAAGAGATTGTCGTTCCGGCCTCGGGCACAGTTGACGTAGCCTTAGCGAAAAGTACCAATAACCTCAACGAAGTAGTGGTAATAGGATACGGTACAGCCCGCAGAAAAGACCTGGTAAGTTCTGTTGATGTCGTAGCCGCGAAAGATGCAGGCGCCAATACGTCAACAAGCCCCGCGCAATTATTAATAGGTAAGGCACCTGGTGTTCAGGTAGTTACTGCGAATGGTTCGCCAGGTGCAGATGCGCAAATTATTATACGTGGTACCGGTTCTTTCACTAACGTTAGCCCGTTGTATGTTATTGATGGTATACAAGCTGATGCCGGCTTGTTCAATACAATTAGCCCGCAGGATATTGAGAATATTACGATATTAAAAGACGCTGCTTCAACAGCCATATATGGTGCTTCCGGCGCTAACGGCGTTGTGATAATTACAACAAAAAAAGCTAAAGCCGGCGCCCCTCAAATATCATTTACATCACAGGTAGGCTTTTCAACGATACCGAAAAAACTCGATTTGTTAAAAGCAGCCGACTATGTAAAGCTCCTAACAGATATTGATGCTACCAACAATAATCCAGTACCTGTAAAACTTACCACGCCGTTTGCTTTGGTTGACAGAAACGACTGGCAAAACCAAATTTTTAAAACAGCTTTATCAACTCAAAATGATTTAAGTATAAGCGGCGGAGGCGACAAGGTTACCTATAATATGTCGGCAGGATATGTAACCCAGCAAGCCACCGTTAAGGATTATCTCTTTAAAAGATTAAATAACAGGTTCTCGTTAGACGAAAAATTAGGCCGTTTTCATTTCGGGCAAACCTTAAATTTGAGGTACACGAAAACTGATGGCCTGATGGCTGGCATAGGTAACGCGCTTCAATACGCACCTTATCAACCCATTTATGATTCTTCAATTCCGGGGGGCTATTCCATCCTTACCAATGTGGATGATAACAGTAATGCTGTAAATCCATTGGAGGACCTGGGGACAAAAACCCAAAGCAGCAATGATATGGTATTATATCCGCAAGTATTTGCCGAAGTAAAAATTATCAATGGTTTAATTTTCCGTTCGCAAGCATCAGCAACATTTGACTACAATGGAAGTGATTCTTACCAGATACCTTTCGTAACTGCCAATAAACTGTCTTATGACCGGCAAGCGGGCCATTCGTATGGCAGCTCTTCCTATTACATCATCGAGAATTATTTGTCCTATAACCATAGCTTTGGTAAACACAGTATTTCGCTAACAGCAGGCACAAGTTACATTGATGCGGGAACCAGTAGCTCTGCCAGTTTAACAGGTACAGGTATGCTGACCGATGCGGTAAAGGACATAGGCGTAGCCCCAACTGTTACCGTAACAGGCAGATCCTCGGGTTATGCTACTCAATTTGGCATCGAACAATCTTATTACGGACGTTTAATTTATTCTTATGACGATAAGTATATTCTTTCAGCCAGCGTAAGGCGTGACGGGTCTTCCAACTTTCTCCCGGCAGTCCGTTACGGTAATTTTCCGGCCGCCGGCTTTGCATGGCGGTTCAGTCAGGAAGATTTCGTGAAATCCGCTCTTCCATTTGTCAGCGATGGTAAACTTCGCGTAGGATGGGGACGTACAGGTAATAACCGGATTGATCTTGGCAAAACCGATGTGTTAACATTTAACGGATCGCCTGTGGGAAACCTGGTATATTCTTTTGGACAGAATGAGCAATTTGTTAACGGAACAACGGCTATTACAATTGCCAACCCGAAATTACATTGGGAATCAACCGACCAAACCGATGCCGGCATCGATCTGGCATTTCTAAACAATAGGATAACTTTTACCGCCGATTATTATAATAGAAAAAGCAGCGGGTTATTAGTACAAATACCTGTACCATATAGTTTAGGTGTAGGCGAAAATACAAGCAACAGTTATGAGACTGTTAATGCGGCTAAGGTACAAAACAAAGGGTTTGAATTTCAGTTAGGTTACCATTCTGCGGTAAAAAATGATTTTAGCTATAACATAAGCGTTAACGGCGCTTTTAACAGTAATAAAACAATAGCCTTAGACCCCCAATCGCCAACGCCAATAATTGAGGGAACAGGGGTGGCAGAAACAATGACTATGCCGGGCATCCCTATCGGGGCATTTTGGGGTTACAGGGAGGATCATGTAGCCAGAGACCAGGCTGAAATTGATGCATTAAATAAAATAGCACAGCAAAAAACCGGCGATCCCACTGCGGTATATCAGTCCGGATTAAAACCCGGAGACTTTATATTTAAGGATCTGAACGGTGACGGGGTGGTTGACTCAAAGGATCAGCAGCTTTTAGGGAGCTCAATTCCGAAGTTTACCTATGGCATTAACATTGGCGCTACTTACCATAATTTCGACCTTAACGTCGTATTATCAGGCGTGCAGGGCGTGCAAATCGGAAACGATCTGAGGTCCACTTTGGATTTCGCAGGGACAGGGCATAATGCCTCAGCCGACATATTAAACAGGTGGGAAAAACCGGGTGACAATGCCAGGCTGCCAAGAGCAGGGCAGGACGACAACGGATCTGGAAACTTAAGGCCATCAGATTTCTTTATCGACAATGGCGCCTATTTACGTGCCCGTAATGTAACCCTGGGCTACACTTTTACAAAAACCGCTTTACAATCGTTTTCGGGTAATGTGTTGAGTAAACTACGTGTATACATTGCTGCGGAAAATTTATTTACCATAACCGGCTATAAAGGATATGATCCCGAATTAAGCACAGTAAACGGGGATAACAACGCGAACGACACTATTTTTAACCGCGGTATTGATACTGGCCAGATTCCGCAGCCGCGCACATTTTTATTCGGGATACAGGCAGGATTTTAAGTAACATTTATAAAAAATATAATTATGAAAAAATATATAAAATTCCTTATGACGGGAGGGCTTTTAATTCTCTCGGTAGGATGTAAAAAAAATTTGGATCTGGTTAATAAGAACGCTTATACTTATGATACCTTTTTCACCAGTGATGCTGCTGTAAATCAGGCTGTTGTGGCTACTTACGCAGGTTTGCTGCATACTGGTTTGTGGGCACGCGAGTGGTATTTTACTTTTGATTTGCTTGGCTATGATGCCAAAAACAATCAGCCGCTGGTGGGCGATCTCCTGCAACTGGCCCAGTATAACTTTGGCCCCGATCAGAACCAGGTGACCGAAACATGGGCAGCATTATACCAGATAATAGCGCGCGCCAATGTCGTTATTGATCGTGCGCAGACAGCATGGAAGCCAGCTAATGCTACAGAGACAACTGACCAGACTCAGTATATTGCCGAGGCTAAATTTCTGCGTGCTTATGCCTATTTTCAACTCGTTAATTTGTACGGGCGGGTGCCTTTGCGTACGAAGTTTATAGAGCAGCCAACCGCTGCCGAGATTAACCTTGGAAGATCACCTGTTGCCGACATATGGGCATTTATTGAACAGGATTTGAAAGATGCTGAAGCGGGCCTTCCTGTTTCATACAGTTCTGGCAATTACGGGCGAGCTACGCAAGGCGCTGCAGTAGCGCTTTTGGGTAAATCGTATTTATATGAGAAAAAATGGGCATCGGCACAAAGCGAACTTACTAAGTTAACCCAGGCGCCTTTCAGCTACGCCCTGGCGCCGGTTTACAATGATCTCTTTGATGATCCGAACCAGGATGATCCGGCCAAAAACCCGGAAACCATTTTTCAGGTAATGAACCAGAAATGGACAGATTGGGGCATAGGCAACCAATATTACGTTTTTGGCGGCCAGGAAACCTGGGGTGGAAAAGCAACGCACTCAGACCGTGCGCAGGAATATGGCTTTAATGATTGGAATAATGTGCACATAACTACAACCGCTGTTAAAGCTTTCACCTACGCTAACCCACAAAACCCATCTGCGAATTACGTTGACCCCCGCGCAGCTTTCACCTTTTATGGCGACGCTGCAAGTGGCGGGCAAACACAATATTGTCAGCAATGTTCTACAGGACCTGTAGATTATCCTTACGCAGCAAAAGGGTACGAGTGGCTTAAATATGAATATTATAACAAACAATCATCTTTTGGCGGGCCGCAAAGTGGTATAAACGGCCAGGTAATACGCTACGCTGACGTATTGTTGATGCTGGCAGAAAGCTATATACAACAAGGTAATACCGGTGCTCAGCCACTGGCTTTAATTAACCAGGTGCGCAGCAGGCCAAGTGTTAATGCCCCACTTTATACCTCGCTGGGCAGCCAGGCAAACGCTATGAACATCTTAATGCGTGAAAGACAGTTAGAGCTAACCGGCGAAGAAAGTCGTTATTTTGACTTAATACGCTGGGGCATTGCCAAGCAAACCATAAATGCTGAAAGGCAGGTTGAAGATGGTACACAACCTTTCCTGGATAAAAATGTGCTATTCCCAATACCTTTAGCCGAGAAGAATGCTAATAGCGCTGTTGCTAAAGATATTACCGGTGATTGGAATTAAATTGATGTATTAATAATATAATAGATAAAGAGCCTGCAGCAGTGAATGGTGCAGGCTCTTTTTAATTGAATTTTCTGATATTGGAGGGAGCTAAAAGTATAACAATGCAAGTTTTAAAGATAAAAAGTAAGGAATTGAAAAATTCCTGAAACTGATAATACCTGTTTATTTACTTGTCTTAATAATGGTTTTTTCTTTAGGACAGAAATACTGTGCAGACAATATCGAACTTGATTCGGTGGAAAGAAGACCGGTATAGTGCATCCGTAGGCAAAGTCTCAGACTGCCGGGTCCAACCATCAAGCCGTCCAATAAATCACATTCTTTATACATCAAATGTTCAAAACAACCCAATTAACAATAAAAGTTACCCAACCCATAAGTCATTTTAGTTAACTTCTGATTTATTTACCTGATATGAATTACAGAAAGATATTTACGGGTTTGCTCTTAATGGGCATGGTGGCAGTTTTGTCGGGTTTTACCCCGATTGACGGAGATCCTGTGGATAAAATCATTGAACAAATAAGTAAATGGTTTTGGGATAACCCAGCGGAAAAAGTTTATCTGCAAACCGACAAGCCCTACTACGCTATTGGCGACGATATTTGGTTTAAAGCGTATATTACATTAGGCAGCGACCATCGCTTGTCCACCTTAAGTGGCGTTTTGAATGTCGAACTTATTGATGATAAAGATTCAGTTAAACAAAGTATAAAACTACCCGTGGTTAACGGGCTTACCTGGGGCGATTTTGTTTTGAGCGATTCGCTTAAAGAAGGAAATTACCGCATAAGGGCTTATACCAACTGGATGCGTAATGCTGGTGCCGAATATTATTACGATAAAACTTTCAGCGTAGTAAATGCCGTGAAAAATAACGTTTTCACAAAAACTGCTTATACCTTCGGCACACAAAACAACCAGCAGAAGGTTAACGCTTTAATAAATTATACCGATATAAATGGAATGCCTTATGCAGCCAAACCGGTAAGTTATGAGGTGGAGATAGGCCCTAAAACAATTTTAAAAGGAAGAGGTGTCACAGATGTTAAAGGAGATTTGACAATTGCCTTTGTCAATACGCAATCCGGGCCGTTTAAATCGGGCAGGATAATTACCAATATCAAGACCTCAGAAAAGAAAATTGAGACAAAGTATGTTACTATAAAAGCGGTTTCGGATAAAGTTGATGTTCAGTTTTTTCCGGAAGGCGGCAATCTTGTAAATGGCAATTATTCGAAAATAGCTTTTAAGGCCGTGGGCGCCGATGGCCAGGGTACAGAAATAAAAGGAACGGTTACCGATAATCAAAACAATCAGGTTTGTACATTCAGCAGCACCCATTTAGGTATGGGCATATTTAGTTTTATCCCTGAAAATGGCAAATCCTATAAGGCGAAAATTACCTATGCAGATGGCTCGCAAAACATAGTTGATTTGCCGGCGGCCAGCGATGCCGGGTATTCTTTAAGTGTAGGTAATTCGGGTAAGGATAGCATTCTCATTAAAATAAACCCAGGCCGGATTGTATTAAACAATATTGACGAAACACAAATATTAGGCCTGATAGGGCAAAGCGGCGGGACGATTTATTATGCCGCCAAGACTAAGCCGGGGAGTAAGTTTTTTATCACGAAAGTAGCCAAAAGCAAATTTCCTTCGGGGATTGTTCAGTTTACGCTTTTTTCGGCCACAGCCGAACCTTTGAACGAACGCCTGGTGTTTATTCAGAACGACGAGGGGCTAAAAATGGATATTTCAACTGAGAAACAAACTTATGCACGCAGGGAAAAGGTAAAAATTGATTTTTGGGTTAAGGATAAAAACGGAGTGCCCGAAATAGGGAGTTTTTCGGCTGCTGTTACGGATGAAACAAAGGTGCCGGTTGATGAGGCGAGCGAAACCACTATTTTTTCGCATTTCTTACTCAGTTCCGATATCAAAGGATTTGTAGAAAAACCGAATTATTATTTTGTGGCCCCAAACCAAAAAACGGAAGCCGATTTGGACGTACTGATGCTTACACAGGGCTATCACAGGTTTGAGTGGAAAAAGCTGTTGAACGATAGCTATCCCGCGATTGAATACCCCGCCGAAAAGACACTGGAGATTTCGGGCCACTTGAAAACGCCATGGGGCAAACCTGTCGTAAATGGTAAGGTAATGTTGATGACTACCAGCGGTCAGATTTTTTTAATAGATACAGTAACCGACAACAACGGCCTGTTTTGTTTTAGAAATTTACTTTTTAAGGATAGTGTTAAATTTGTAATACAGGGCCGCACGGCGAAAGACCGTAAAAATTTGTTAATTACTTTGGATAATCTGCCTGTGGAATATGCGGGAATAAATAAAAATTCGGCGGAGCTGCAAGTGAACATTAACGAGGGGCAAGCCTCTTTTTTACAAAACAGCAAAATGTATTACGATGGCCTGGTAAAATACGGAGTTATTAAACCAACTATTATGTTGAATGAAGTTGTAATAAAAGCGAAAAAGGCAACCGTTGAGCAATCTGAAAATTTAAATGGCCCCGGTAATGCAGATCAGGTTATTTTTGGTAGCGACCTTATGGCGGGGTGTGCTAGACTTACTGATTGTCTTCAAGGGCGCCTGTTCGGTGTTATATTCCGAAATGATACAGCTTATTTAATCCGGGGTGGCGGTCCGATGTTAATCGTGATTGATGGCTCGTATGCCGATGCCGGATTTTTAAATGATTTGAACGGTAGTGACATACAAAGTATTGAAATTTTAAAAAATATAGAATATACAAGCATTTACGGCAGCCGCGGTTCGGGTGGTGTTTTAATTGTAACCACAAAAAGAGGAACCGGTGGCGCTTTTTATAAACGCGATGCGCCTGGCATAATTACCTATATGCCTAAAGGTTATTATAAGGCGCGCACATTTTATTCGCCGCAATATGATGTGGCGGGCACCAATGCCATGGCCACTGATTTGCGGAGTACCGTTTTTTGGAAACCTAACCTGGTTACCGATGATGACGGCAAAGCGTCGTTCAGTTATTTTAATACAGACAACAAAGGTTCATATCGAGTAGTAATAGAGGGAATAGACGCAAATGGCAACCTCGGACGGAAGGTTTTCCATTATAAAGTGGAATAACCAGGAAAGGAATCAAAAGGTTAACTGAAGAGCTAAAATTCCCGCTCCCGGCTGCTTTAGCACTCATGTGAGATCTTTTGGTCAGTGTCCGTTGCGATTGTGTGCAATCATAAAAAATGGCCTAAACAAGCATCCTTAGGCCCATCCCGGCTGGAGAAGTTTCGTCAACTTTAACATTTTGTACTCTATTTTCTGACATTTGTACCCCATCATCTATTTGTCCTTTCTTTAATTTTATCACCAGATTAATAACCCGGTACCGCTTAAAACCCTCGGTAGCTAAAATTTTATCGTTGTTCCGATGATAGCGTTTGTGGGCATTTAAAGTTCGGATGTTTTTATTGATTATCGGATTAGGCATAATTAAAAAAAGCATTTGAATTGAAATGAAGATTATTGGATTAATAACGGGTAAGGAAAAACTATAGATATGATTCGCTATCCTGATCAATCACGTATACTATTAGCGGTTGACTGCCTGATCTTCGGTCTTGATAATAACAATTTAAAATTATTACTCATTCAGCGCACATTTGAGCCCGGCAAACGGCAATGGAGCCTTATTGGCGGATTTTTACAACGCAATGAGTCCTTAGACAACGCAGCCAAAAGGGTTTTAAAAAAAATGACGGGGTTAAATAATATTTATATGGAGCCTTTTCACACCTTTAGTGATCCTAATCGAGACCCGGTTGAAAGAACAGTTAGTGTGGCTTATTTTTCATTCATTGATATTTCCCAATTTAGCCATCAGATGCATTATCTCTACAAAGCCAAATGGTTTCGATTGAATGACTTACCGGAGTTGATATTCGATCATCAGAAAATGGTCAATATTGCTAAAATGCAAATTGAATACAGGGCTTCGCTAAATCCAATAACGTTTGAACTACTTCCAGAAATATTTACAATCTCACAATTGTATAAGGTTTACGAAAATATATATGGTAAAATATACGATGAACAAAGTTTTGAGCAAAAAATGATATCGACAGGGTTATTAATCAAACACCCTGATGAAAATAAAACTTCCAAAAAAAATAGCAAGCATTATTACAAATTGGATAGAGATAGATACTATGGGCAATTTAATAATTTACAAACGATAGTTCCGCAAATTAATAATTACATTTTTGGAAAAAGCTTGCCAGACAAATTTAGTTATCTATGATAAAATACCTGAACGGGCAGGTGATAGAGTAAGTTTCGCTTGGCAGTTGAAATAAATTTAAGATGTTTATAATGAATACTATTTGTGTTTTAGTTTATAACTAACAAGAGCCTGCTATAATAAAATAAAATGTCGCAGGCTCTTGTTTTGTTCAATATGGGTATTTCAATCTCTAATGGCTTTTCGTTCAATTTAACCTATTGCCACGCACATGTTTTATGAAAAAATCTTTATCACATTTGCGCAGGCCAATTCATCAGAAGTTTTTTCAGGCAACGAAATGGTCAAACCATTTTCATTCCTTTCAAAAGTTAAAGATTGCTTTGTTGGTAGCCATTCTATTTTTTGAATTTCCTTTGGAAAATACTCGTTATTCTTCGCCAAACTTTTTATAACCAGCTTCCCATTTTCGGGCCAGCCCATAGCTGTTGCATAAAGGGCATCGCCTTTTATTGCAAAGCGAATATCTTCATGCGTAAACGGTTTCCCTTTCCCTTCATTGAAACCTTGTGCACTTAGCTGTGATGCTGCTTCTTGTGCCGGCCCTTCGCCGAATATTTTCCATGGCCTTGTAGCGTAAATGCTCTCGCTGTTCGCTTTCATCCATCTGCCAATTCCTTCAACTATCTTTCTTTCTTTTTCATCAATAGTACCATCGCCCCGAACAGGGATATTCAACATCAGGTTGCCATTTTTGGCTACAATATCAACTAATGTTTGTATTACGGTTTTTGCTGTTTTGTATCCATCGCGTTCGTATAATGCCCGGTCATAATGCCAGCCGCCAATACAGGTATCGGTTTGCCATGGTAACGGTTGAATTTCGTTGGCTTGCCCTCTTTCAATATCCCAAACCATTGCTTTACGTTGATCCTTATCCAGTATTTTTCCATTCAGCACAGCGCGAAGTTCTCCATGCTCTTTAATACTCTTATTATATAAATGAGCTGCTATGCGTAAGCCGGCATCGCTAACCGGCCAAAGCGGGAGTTGTGAATCATCAAAATAAACCACATCGGGGTTATATTTATTGATCAGATCGATTGTACGGTTATAAAACTTTTCAACATAGGCTTTGTCGGGCGGGTAGGCACCATTACCCCATCCCCATTGCCCGCCGATAGAATTGTCATCTAAACTATCTTTGCTCAATGGGTGATTTTGTGCATATAACGCTTGCGGATCCAATCCTTCCCACCATTTTCCTTTTCCATCGGCTTTTGTAAGTTTTCCATCATAAGGAATGCCTGCATAGGGGCCTGTTTTGTCTGAACGTTGTGCCACCTCATACCAACGCCATGCGTGTGTGGCATGCACGCTTACGCCAAATGGAAGCCCGTTATTTCTGGCTGCCTTTGCCCAACCGCCAATCAAATCTTTGTTTGGGCCAATCTTAGTCGAGTTCCACTGGTTTTGATATTTACTATCATACAGGTCAAAATTGTCGTGATGATTGGCCAGCGCCATGAAATATTGTGCACCCGCGCTTTTATACAAACTCACCAGTTCTTCAGGATTCCAGTTCTCAGCTTTCCATACATTGATCACATCTTTGAATCCAAACTTTGAGGGGTGTCCATACTTCTGAAGATGCAGCTTATATTGCCATGACCCTTCCTGGTACATGCCTCTCGCATACCAGTCACCTGCTTCAGGCTGGCATTGCGGGCCCCAATGTGCCCACATGCCAAACTTGGCGTTGCGATACCACTCGGGCGTCTGATAATTCTGTAACGATTCCCATGTGGGCGTGAACGGGCCTTTTTCAATGGGCTCATTTAAAAATTGGCCGCCAAACGAATTTTTCCCCAATGCTTGTGATAACCATAGCGACGGCAAAGCGGCAGCCATTCCTTTAATTAATGTTCTTCGTTTCATTTTAAGAGGTTTATAAGTGCTTACTGAATAAAGTAAGCAATATTATTATAATTGAAAAATCTTGTCCATCAAAATCCATTTCTCTCCTTTTTTTGCCCAAGGCAATGGTTGCTGAAACTTCCACATCAATTGTTCCCATTCCTGAACCTTTTGGTTGGCGCTATCCATATTGGCTTTGCGTTCAAAGCTAAAGCTATCCTCAGTTTCCATGATCATGAACAGCCGGTTTCCCGTCCGGTAAATTTCCATATTATAGATACCTGAATCAGTAATGCTTTTCATGATCTCAGACCATGCATTTTCTTTTTTGTGCCAGTTTTCATATTCGGCAATCAGTTCCGGATTATCTACCAGGTCAACAGCCAGGCAATATTTTTTCATTTTTATTCAATTTTTATGGAACGGTTAATTTAAGGGCGAAAAATGATCAAACTATTTCCACCATTGCTTTTATTACACCCCTGGCTGGATTCAACCATCCTTCAAATTCATCTTTCACCTGATCAAAAGAAACCCGGTGTGTGATGTAAGTAGTGGGATCGACTAACTTGTTTTTCATTGAGGAAACCACATGCTCAAAGTCTTCTCTTGTTGCATTCCGGCTGCTCATGAGTGTTGCTTCCCGTTTGTGAAACTCAGGGTGGCTGAAACAGATCTCTCCTTTCTGCAATCCGATCAAAACATATCGTGCCCCATGGGCCATGTATTGAAACGCATTGTTGATCGCTTTTAAATTCCCGGTTGCGTCAATTACCACCGTTGGCATGTCGTCATTGGTGATATATTTCAGTTGCGCTATAACGTCTGGGTCTGTTGCGTTAATAACGTGTTCGACTTTCAATTTTTCTTTACAAAACCTCAATCGCTCGCTGTTGACGTCGAGGGCAATTACTTTTGCTCCTGCAATCCGGGCAAACTCCATAGTTCCCAACCCGATGGGGCCTGCACCTATTACTAAAACAAATTCATCCTTTGTTATCCCAGCTTTTTTTACGCCATGCGCGCCAATGGCTAATGGTTCAATTAATGCTAATGCATCAAAGCTCAAACCTTCACCATGAACTAAAGAATAGGATGGAACAGCATAATATTCGGCCATTCCTCCGTCCTGATGCACACCACAAACTTTGATATTTACGCAGGCATTTTGTTTCCCGTTACGGCAGGCAATACATTTTCCACAATAGAAATAGGGGATGAAGGTTACGCTTTCGCCGATCTCAAAGCCAGGGGCATCGTCGAATGCAATTAATTCGCCAGAAAGCTCATGACCTAAAATGCGTGGATATTCAAAATACGGCTGGGTTCCTTCGAAAGCATGCAAATCGGTGCCGCAAATTCCGATTCGTTTAATTTTTATGACGGCTTGCCCCGGTTGCAGTTGAGGTATTTCTCTGGTGGCATACTTAAACTCACCAGGTTTTGTGCATACTAAAGTTTTCATGTTCGTTCTGTTAATTTTGTCGGGCGATGCCCCGTCGAAGTCAGGACACAAAATCTACCTCAATTAGTTGGTTGTTTTCTAATTCCCGCCAAAATTCGAAGGGATATTTAAATATCGCTACATTTTTGGGAAGTGATGTAATCATATTGCATACTTATAATAGGTGAAATTGGCTGGGAACAAATTTATTGATCGGCCTTATGTTAATCCTTGTATTAAATAGACTTTGTTTTATATAAATCCGACTTTTTCCGATATTTGAAGTTCATGCTATGAGCAAAAGATTATTAGGCCATAATTTTTCGTTATTACACGCTGATTATGTCAAACTGAATGAAAGTTGGAACTATAACAACGTGATCAGTCCGTATTTTCGGATTTATTATATTGATGAAGGGGAGGGGTTTGTTTCGACCAATGAAGAAAAGATTACGCTTGAAAAGGGCCATTTGTACATTATTCCAAGTTTTACTTTATGCCATCTCTCCTGCAAAGCATATTTGAGCCAGTATTTTCTTCATTTTTTTGAGGAATCTACGGAGGGAATCTCAATTTTTGAGAATAATAGAAAGGTTATAAAGGTTACTGCCTCCAATACCGATGTTATAAACTTCAGGAAGTTATTGGACATAAATCCTGGCAGAGGTATTAACCGTTCAGACAACCCAACTATTTATGAAAAGACTAAGTATTACAAAAGCCACCAGGAACTCAATAATATTGTTAATGATTCTGTCTATTTTGAAACGCAGGGCATAATACTCCAATTGATTTCCCGCTTCTTGAATTCGCGCCAGTTTAAGAATACTGCTACCGACACTGTTCCTTCAAAAATTTTAGACGCAACGAGGTACATCCAATTAAACCTGAAGGAAAAATTGACTGTTAGCTATTTAGCCAGTCGGGCAAACCTGCATCAGGATTATTTTTCAAGACTGTTTTTTAAATATACAGGACAAAGACCATTGACCTATTTGCATGAAAAGCGGATCGAACGTGCACAATATTTAATTGCAGCCACCAGTTTGTCTTATGCTGAAATTGCAGAAAGAACCGGATTTGAAAATTTACCTCATTTTTCTAAAATTTTTAAGAAGGTAACAAGTCTCACGCCGGGGGAGTATAAAAAGCAAAACCGATGGTAAGGGTTGTTTGCTCAGAATCCTCTTCTTCAATGATCTTAAAGCTAATGAACGGCAAAGTTTCAATGACACCTTTGACCACCAGTTTATTGAAATGCTGCCTGAACACCGACATATAGGCATTGGTGGTATTTCTGCCGACCTTTGTCAGCCTCACCAATCCGGATTCCCGAATCAGAATAGTCCTTATCAACATAAATCTTGAGGAACGCGTAATTGCGCTTACCTTTATCAACAAAGGTCTGAACTATAGAACGCGTTAGAAAGGTGAAAATGCTACTTTAAATGATACATTTAGTCCTGCTTGTTTTTCTTTCGGAATTCAGCAGGGGGCAAATGACCATGTTTCCTGAAATATTTAAAAAAATTTGGCGGCTCATCAAAACCCAAATCAAAGCCAATCGCTTTTATACTTTCGGTGGTATGTGCTAAAAGCCGTTTCGCCTCCAGCATAACCCGGTCGTCAATAAACTCTCTGGGGGGACAGAAGCCTGGTTGTAGCCTGGTTAAGACGTTTTTCTGTAATGAGTATTTTTTCTGCATAAAAACTTACCTGCTTTTTACTTTTGTAATTTGCGTCCAAGGCATCTTTAAACAACATGACATAATACAGGGCCGATCAACGGCATCGGTAGTAGGTGATACCTATTTCTTCGTTACGGTTCCGCTCCGCAAAACCATACTCGATTAACAAAGTCAACGTACTGTACACCAGGCCACGTTCGATTATTAAACCGGTAGCTTTTAATCGAACAATAAGAGATTCCGGATCGATAGGCTCTGCCAGCAAGAAGAAAGCCCGCCATATCTGGCGCCTGATCTGTAATTCTCTTGCCTCGTCTTTGAGTTTTTGTGGGGTATTCATTCATGCAAATAATACATTCGGGACCTGTTTAGGAAGGAGTATCGACGGAAAGGCGATATGTTCCTTTAGAAACATCCATGGCATGGATAAGGCAACTTTGGATTTGAAATTAAAAGGCGGTAATTTGTAGCTGTGTTATCTCTCGCTAAAATTACCCGTTTGCGTTCCCTGATCTTCTCGGTGCATTTTGCCGTGTTGCTGGGGCTATTGGTATTTACCTGCATTCCACTGACGATTACTTCGTCTCTACCCATACAAATATGGACCAAGCAATTAGCCTTATATGCTTCCCTCGTAGGTATATTTTACCTTCATCTCCGGGTACTCATTCCCAAACTGCTTTATAACAACAGCGGTGGGACTTTCGCACTGCTCGTTTTCCTGATCTGCATCGCCGCTCCGCTTTTAAACCACCAGGCCGATAAACTGATGGACCTGCCGGGCTTGCTCCGCAGGTTTGCCCCGGGACATCCTCCGATTGATGATCGTTATACCCCGGTAGGCGACCTTAGTATCATGATCATTACCATGATCGTCATCGGTATCGCCATCATTATATCGGTCAGCCGGAAAGTACAGGCCGACCTGTTAAAGGAGAAAGCCCTGGAAAATGACCGCATCGCAGGCGAACTGGCCGTTTTACGTTCACAGATCAACCCTCATTTCTTTTTCAACGTATTACATACTATTTACGGACTCACCGAGATTGATACAGACCGCGCCCGTGAAGCTATTTACACGCTGTCTCATATGATGCGCTATGTCTTATACGATACCCGGCAGCAATCAACCACCCTCGAAAAAGAGCTACACCTTATCGACAGTTATCGCCAGTTAATGCAATTGCGCCTGCCTGAGCATGTCCAGGTCGTTTTCAACCGGCCAGAAGGCCCGATTGACGCCCCTTTGGCACCGATGCTGCTATTACCTTTTGTAGAAAATGCTTTTAAGCATGGCATCAGTACGGTACAGCCCAGCCATATCTATATATCGGCGAAGTTATGCCTGGGAATGCTACGCTTTGTGGTGCGTAATACTTTATTTGCAGAACCCGCAAAGGAAACGGACGAGGGCAGCGGGATCGGCCTGGCCAATACGCGCCGCCGTCTGGATCTGATCTATCCGGGCAAATATAAGCTCACTGTTAAAGAAGACCACGAACTTCAGGAATTCAGGATCGAACTTCAAATATCTTTGACATGACCATTCACTGTATCGCCGTTGATGATGAGCCGGTGGCTTTAGAAATGATCGCCGCTTATGTAGCTAAGACCCCGTTCCTGCAACTGGTTAGTAAATGTTCCAGTGCAATGACGGCCATGACCGTTCTAAATGAACACCCCGAAGTGCAGCTTGTATTTTTAGACATCAAGATGGCCGACCTGAACGGGCTGGAGTTTGCCGGTATGGTTGACCAGGGTGACAACCGGCGTTCGGTACGCATTGTTTTTACAACCGCTTTTGATCGGTACGCGCTGGAAGGGCACAAGCTGGCCGCACTGGATTACCTGTTAAAACCCTTCAGTTTTGCTGATTTTACCCGTGCCGCCAACCGTGCGATGGAATATTTTTCATTGCTGGAGCAAGATAGCCAGCCGCAGTATCTTCACGTATATTCCAATTACCAACTGATAAGGATCGATATGGCACAGATTCTGTACGTGGAAAGCATGTCTGACTATATCAAGATATTTTTAGAAAACCAACCAAAACCGGTAATAACACTGATGACATTAAAAGTGGCAGAACAAAAACTACCAACCAGCCATTTTATACGGCTGCACCGTTCGTTCATTGTGGCCATCGATAAGGTGACAGCCGTAACCAAAACATCCGTGCAGGTTGGCCGTGCTGCCATCCCGGTATCTGAACCTTACCGGGAGGCATTCGGTAATTTCATGAAAAGCTGGCGTCAGCCTGGTTCCTGAATTTATTTCGCCCTATTGATCGTATAACTCATGTCGCCCATCGGGCCACCTTTCATGTATAATACGATCTGATCAGCGCTTTTTACCTTGCCGGTCATTTTAAACTGCTGGTCCATGATGGGTAGGGTAAAGGCTAAGCTGTCATCTTTAAACCAACCATCGGTTAATTGAACTGTGTTCCCGTCGGGACCTTTCGTGCTGCCGCTTAGCTTTTGCCCGTCCACTTTAAAATCATAGGAAACTTCCATTTGCCCGTTAATAGAACCGGCCCAATGGCCGCTGATATCAGTTGCAGCGTAAACGAAAGTTACAATGGCCATGGCCATCAGGGCGAGAATCAGTTTTTTAATTTTCATTGCTTTTAGGATTTATTGGTAATTATTTGATTAATTTATTCATATCGCAACGCCTCTATCGGGTCAAGCCGGGAAGCTTTCAGGGCCGGGTAGTAGCCAAAGAAAACCCCGATCAGTGTGCAGAAGCCAAATGCTTCCATGATAGATGCTTTATCAATAATAGGCTCCCATTTCAGCGCATTGGCGATCACAAAGGCCAGGGTTTCCCCAATGAGAATACCGATAAGGCCGCCGGTAACGCTGATGAGGATAGCTTCGGTTAAAAACTGGCTAAGGATATCCCTGCCGCGTGCCCCGATCGCCATGCGCAGGCCGATCTCTTTGGTACGTTCGGTTACCGAAACGTACATGATATTCATGATACCAATGCCACCAATGACCAATGATATAGCTGCTATGGCGGTTAGTAATGCGGTTAGCAGCGTGGTGATCGAGCTCAGGGTCTGTATGAGTTCGGCCTGGGTGCGCACCGTAAAATCATTGTCTTCGGTTGAGCGGAGCCGGTGCGTTTTACGCAGGATCTTCTCCATTTCGTCAGCTGCAGCCTGCGACAGGTTTTCGGATTTGGCCGAGGCATTAAAGCTTCCAAAATAGATGGATGCGATGATCCGTTTCTGAACAGTGGTGTAGGGCGCCAGGATAATATCGTCCTGATCCTGCCCAAAAGTGTTTTGCCCTTTTTTATTGAGTATGCCGATGACCTGGAAAGGAATTTTCTTAAAGCGGATGATCTTGCCGACCGGATCAACCCCTTTTGGGAATATATTATCTACCACGGTTTGGCCCAGCAGGCAAACTTTCCCGTAAGTGTGTACATCCCTGTCTGAAAACATTTTACCGTCTCTGAGCGATATGTTTTTGATGGCAAGATAATCCTGGTTCACGCCTTCAATGGTGGTAGGCCAGTTAAGCGAACCATTGATCGCCTGGCCTTTGGATTGTGATGAGGGCGATATGGCATTAATATATGTTGCTTCCTTTTTTAAGGCGGTAAGGTCTTTTTCGGTCAGGGTTTCCACATTGGCGCCCTGCAAACGTGCGCCGCCCGGCGCATTGCTATTGGGCATCACCATGATCAGGTTGGAACCCATGCTGGACAGTGAATTATGGACACTAGCCGTTGAGCCGGCGCCGATAGCACCGATGGTAATTACTGCGGCCACGCCGATGATGATGCCCAGCATGGTAAGTACAGCCCTTAACTTATTGCGTTGCAGGGCCAACAGCGCGAGCCTGATCAGATTTAAAACTTTCATACGTGGTAATCTTCTGTTTGGGGTAAGGCGGCCAACATTTCTTTGGCTGAACGTACCTGCTGGTTAACCTGATCTTTTACCACGCGGCCATCCCGAAGCGTGATTGTACGGCTGCTGAAAGCCGCGATGTCCGGTTCGTGGGTCACAAAAACGATCGTTTTGCCATGGCTTTGATTCAGGTCCTGCATCAAAGCCATAATTTCGTAGGATGTGCGGGTATCCAGGTTACCGGTAGCTTCGTCGGCCAGGATCATCACCGGCTCGTTCACCAGTGCACGGGCAATAGCCACCCGCTGCTGCTGCCCGCCTGACATTTCGTTAGGCAGGTGATTCATCCGGTCGCCCAGTTTTACAGCATTCAGGGCGGCTGCGGCCCTTTCGCGGCGATCTGCCGCCGTTACAGTTGGATTATAAAACAACGGTAGTTCAACATTCTCCAAAGCCGTGGTACGCGGCAGCAGGTTATAGGCCTGAAATACAAAACCGATCTTCTCATTTCGAAGCTTGGCCAATTCATCCCTGCTCCGTTCCCGCACAGATACTCCGTCAAGCAGGTAATTCCCGCTGCTGGGTTTATCCAGGCAGCCCAGGGTATTCAGCAAGGTTGTTTTACCCGAGCCGCTACTGCCCATAATGGTTACAAACTCACCGGCAAATACATCAAAACTTACGCCTTTTAGTGCCCGCACAATTTCAGAACCCATCTGGAACTCCCGCGTTATATCATGTAACTCTAAGATCTTTTTCATTACGGCTTCTTGTTTTTATCATTGCCGCCCGGGCTTGGCAAAATAGATGTGCCTGCTTCGGCCTGCGCAGGTACCGGCAGCGAGGATACGATGGTATCTTTTACAGATAACCCCGACAGGATCTCGGCATGCGTATTGTCATCAAGCCCGTAGCGAACCGGGGTTTGTACCAGCTCCCTGCCTTTTTTAAGCCACACGCTTCCTGGTTTTCCCGGGCCATTAGTCGCATTACTGTTATTGCCCTGCGCCATTGGTTTTAAAATAAACTGTTTTCTTAGCGAGGAATCGGGCGCAAAATTCAGCGACTTTGAGCTGACAGTCAGCGCATTCTTTACCTCTTTGGTATAAACGTTGATGTTGGCGGTCATCCCGGGTTTAAGCATCAGGCTATCATTAGGGGCATAGATGATGGTTGTATAGGTCACCACATTTGATGTGGTCTTCGGGTGCAGGCGAACATCGTACACTGTTCCTTTAAACACATCATCGATATAGGCGTCTACCGTAAAGCTAACACGGTTACCGATTTTTACGTTGCCGATATCTGCCTCGTCCACATCTGCCTGCACCTGCATTTTTGAAATATCTTTAGCGATCACAAAAAGCGTCGGTGTGCTGAATGCCGCCGCAACGGTCTGCCCGAGGCTCACACTCCGCGAAAGCACCACGCCGTCTACAGGCGAATAAATATCGGTATAGGACAGGTTTTTTTCAGCCGAGCGCAGCGCAGCGGCGGCATTATCCACCGCAGCTTTGGATGAATTAAAATTGTTTAAAGCCGACTCATAATCCTGCTTACTGATCGAGCCGCTGCTGTACAACAACTTTTGCCTGTTATAAAAATTCTCGTTGTAAACCAGTTGGCTTTGCTGTGTGCGCAAAGTAGCGCTGGCCTGATCGACCGTTGCCTGCAAAAGCGATTTATCCAGCTGCGCCAATAGCTGGCCTTTCTTTACTTTGGAATTGAAGTCGGCATTGATCACTTTCACGATACCCGATACCTGGGTACCTACAGCTACCGTATCCACCGGTTGAATGGTGCCTGTTGCCGTGACTGTCTGGGCGATATAACCATAAACTGGTACTTCGGTAGGCAGCACTACCGGTTTTTCTTTCTTTTTAGCGGCAAGCAGCCATATTGTACCGACTACAATAATGATCGCTGCAATAATGAGGATTCTCTTCGTGTTCTTTTTCATGATGAGGGGTCTGCTGTTATAGTTTAACAGGGGTTCCTTTATAAAATTCGTATATCTCTATAGTAAGTGCAGCATTGTACTTAGCCTGGATGTATTGCTGTAAGGCTTGCGTATACAGGGATTTTTGCTGCAGAAAGTCCACCATGTTTACAATACCTACTTTCAATTGCTCATTTGCGACCCGGTAAGTTTCCAGGTTGTATTTAAAGGCCTCGGCTGCCGCATCGTACTGGTTCTGCGAATTCACTACATTGATATAAGCCTTTTCAATAGTTAGTGCAAGGGTTGTTTGGGTGTCTTTTAGTGAAAGTTTAGCCTGATCGATATTGATTTTGGCTTCCGCCCTGTTTACCTGGTTAACTTTGCGGGTAAAAATGGGGATGGACAGACTAAGGCCCACCTGCTGGTTAAAGCCGTTGTTCAACTGGCTGAAATAGCCGCTGCCTGCGCCCTGGTAGCTGCTGCCGGCCGAGCCTGAAGCGGTAAGCGTAGGCTGGTAACCGGAATTGGCTTTTTGCAGGCCGAATTCGGCCGATTTTACATTCAGCTCGCCATTCTTTATTTCCGGGCGGTCTTTAAGCGCGGTTTGTTGTACAGTCAGGAGATTATCGACCGCTTTTTTTGAAATGATGGTATCCGGTGTGATCACATCGAAGGTTGTAACGGTCAGCTGAAGGAGTTGTTTCAGGCTGATCAGGTCCTGCCGTTGGGCGTTTTCAGCAGTAACTAAGGTGTATTTGTCGTTTGCCAGCTGGGCTAGTAGCTGGGCAACATCTTTTTGCGCTATGCTGCCGGCATCCAGTCGTTTTTTGGCCTGTTCTACCTGTGCTTTTGATGTAGCGACCACATTTTGCTGGTAAATGATGGTTTCTTTATCCAGTAAAACATTCAGGTAATATTGGGTGATCTGCAAGGTGAGGTCATTGACTTGTTGCAGGGTGCTCAGGTTGGCCCGTTCAACCTCCACGTTCTTTTGCTGGATATCGCTTTTGATGTAACCGCCCTGGTAAAGGGTCCAGGATGAATTAAGGCCATAAGACCCAGAACCATAGATACCCGTGCTTTTAGCGTTGGAAAGATATTGCGTGGCCGAACCATACAAATTAGGTAAAGTTGAAGCCCTGGAAAGTATCAGTTCCTGCTGGCTGGTTTGTTGGCTAAGCCGGGCGCTGCTCACTTGAATATTGTTTTTCTTGGCGTAGTCCAGACAGGTCTGCAGGTCCCATTTAACAACACTCAGGCTGTCCTGGGAAAATGCTGTCGTCGCGCATATCAGGCAGCTGAAAAATAAAGAAATTGCCTTTTTTGTCATGTACTATGGTGCTTCTTAAGCGCAAAAGAATAATATAAAAACCGTAAAAAAACCGAGTGTCGATACTAACGCGATTTGTATCGACGCTTTCCAATTAATTAATCAACGGGGGTAATAAAAGCGCGGAAACATTAAGAAGTAAAATCAGCTACTTAAGTGCCTAAAACTTTAAATAAGCATTAATGACTTGGCTTGATGGTAGATCATAGAATACCCTTTTACTATCTGGATGCTTTGGGGGCTTTTCTATGATTAATCAGCGTCTTCGGTTAATGACACCATGACGAACCGCCTTTTATTATTTTAGTTTACGTTTCCAGCTGTCACAAATTTTGATGGTGGGAGTCAACCTTTTCAACATAAATCTTGAGGAACTAATAATTGCGTTTACCTTTGCCCAATGGCCGGCATCTATATCCACATCCCTTTTTGCAAACAGGCGTGTTATTACTGCGATTTTCATTTCAGTACTTCGCTAAAATATAAGGATGAACTCTTAGAGGCTATCCTTAAAGAGATTAGCCTGCAAGAAAACTACCTTGACGGGGAGACAATTGAAACGATTTACTTTGGAGGAGGCACGCCTTCGCTGTTAACCGGGGATGAGCTCAATTTAATTATCGGGACGATCACCAAACTGCATGTGGTGAATTCAAACGTCGAAATTACCCTGGAAGCCAACCCCGATGACCTCGACCTGGCCAAATTAAGGGCCTTGCGGCAAACCAATATCAATCGTTTGAGTATTGGTATTCAATCGTTTTTTGATGAGGATCTGCTTTGGATGAACAGGGTGCATAAGGGCGATGAAGCGGAAGCCTGCGTAAAAAGAGCGCAGGATATGGGTTTTGAAAATATAACCGTAGACCTTATTTATGGATACCCACTATTAACGGATGCCAAATGGAAACAAAACCTGGATAGGGTATTTGCGCTGGATGTTCCTCATGTTTCTACCTATTCCATGACGGTGGAACCGCGCACGGCACTGGCTTCCTTTATCAGCAAGAAAAAACAACCGGCCATGGACGACCAGCAAAGCGCCGAACAGTTTGTTTTGCTGATGGACGCCATGCATACCCAGGGTTTTGAACATTACGAGATCTCCAACTTTTGCAAACCGGGTAATTATTCAAGGCATAATGCAAATTACTGGAAAGGAGTGAAATATCTTGGCATTGGCCCGTCGGCGCATTCCTATAACCATGAGGCCCGGCAATGGAACGTAGCAAATAATGCAAAATACATATCAGCGTTGCAAAAGCGTGAAATACCTGCTGAAATGGAAATACTCACCGAAACCAACCGCCTGAATGAATATATCATGACCTCTTTAAGAACGATATGGGGGCTCGACCTGAAAATGATTGAAAAAATTGCTGCAGGTGCATCTCCTGACCTGGTAAAAGCCGCGCAGGATTTTTTTGAACGGGAGTGGATCACTCAAAAAGAAAATATTATTTACCTTACCACAAACGGTAAATTATATGCCGATAAAATAGCTGCAGGACTGTTTTTCTAGCACCCGGATATAATTCATAGATAAGCATAAAACTTAGGGGAATAACAAAAACGGCAAACGCAAAAACCGGGTTGTTCCCGGTGCCGTATCTTCTCCTAAAATAACACACATACCTTATGAAAAAATTAATGATCGCGGCCTTTGCATTAGCAGTTATTGCAATAGCGCCCAAAGCAAATGCTCAAACCGACCCTATGGTAGGAGGTGCCGCCATGTACCCAACAAAAAACATTGTTGAAAATGCAGTAAATTCAAAAGACCACACTACGCTTGTAGCTGCTGTTAAAGCAGCAGGTTTGGTTGAAACACTGGAAAGTGCAGGCCCGTTTACCGTTTTTGCGCCAACAAACGAAGCCTTTGATAAACTGCCCGCCGGCACTGTTGGCACGCTAGTAAAACCTGAGAACAAGGCTACCCTAACCAAGATTTTAACCTATCATGTGGTAGCAGGGCGCTTAAGTTCAGCCGATTTATGGGCAAAAGTTAAAGCCGGTGACGGCAAAGCTGAATTGAAAACTGTTGAAGGCGGAACTTTAACCGTAATGGCAAAAGGTAAAAAACTGTACCTGGTTGACGAAAAAGGCGGAAAATCGTGGATAACAATTGCCGACGTATTTCAAAGCAATGGGGTGATCCATGTGGTGAATACCATTTTAATGCCTGAGTAATTAGTTGGCAGCTTTGAGTTGGCAGTTTGCCTGAAGTTTTCACAAGATAACTGACTCCGTTTTAAAATTATTATCTACCTATGAAAATAAACCGGTAGCCGATGGCGCCGGTTTTTTTGCGCTATAGTTCCAGGTATTTTATGCCAACCGCCAACTAAAAACTGCCAACTGAAATTGTCAGAATACTATCAGAAACAAAGATGATGCTTAAACGTTTTTACCTTTTGTTTACCTTTGCACGTTAAATAATTGTGAACATGAGTATCATACTAACCCCTATAGACCGCATTGATGATATTAATAGAGAAGATTTTATTAACAATTATTTAATTCCACGCAAGCCGTTGATCATCCGCAAAGCCACCGAAAGCTGGCCGGCATTGAAAAAGTGGACCTTTGATTATTTGAAGGAAGTTGTGGGCGACCAGGTGGTCCCTTTATACGACAGCTCGAAAGCTGATCCCTCAAAACCCATAAATGCGGCTGCCGCAGAGATGAAGTTTGGTGATTATATCGACCTGATAAAAAACGAACCTACCGACCTGCGTATATTTTTGTTCGACCCGATAAAGTTTGCGCCTGAGTTATTGGACGACTATCGCTCACCCACTAACCTGATGGGCGGTTTTCTGGATAAGTATCCCAACATGTTTTTCGGCGGTGCCGGATCGGTTACTTTTTTGCATTATGATATCGACCTTGCCCATATCTTCCACACCCATTTCAACGGACGCAAGCGTGTGATCCTGTTCGACCAAAAATGGAGCGAACGGCTATATTGTATTCCTTTTGCGACTTATGCACTGGAAGATTACGATATTGAAAACCCTGATTTTGAAAAATTTCCGGCGCTTAACGGTGTAGAAGGACAGGAGGCTATCCTTGAACATGGCGACACCCTGTTTATGCCTACCGGTTATTGGCACTGGATGAAATACCTCGACGGGTCATTTTCTATATCGTTACGTGCCTGGGATAAATCATGGGGCATCAAAGCCAAAAGTTTATATAACCTCACTATCCAGCGAAAGTTTGACGACCTGATGAAGAAGAATTTTAATAGTAAATACATGGCCTGGAAAGAAGATTTGGCAATTAAACGGGCGGAAAAAGCATTGGATGGGGGGGCGGAAATCCTGAGCCGGAAATCTTGAGTCGAAAGCCTGTCTGCTGGTTTTAAGCCGGTGCTATAAATTCCTGGTGGTAACTTTAACATTTTATTAATATGCAGGATATGTTGATGTCGTTATTTTGTTAACCCCGTAGTTTAAATTTTTACTTTAGATACGTTTTTGGGAAGAAACGAAGCATGAGTTTTATTCTCCACCCGATCGACACTGTCGACAATATCAGTCCCGAAGATTTTACCGCCCAATATTTAAAACCGCGACGGCCATTAATTATCAGGGGTCTCACCAATAACTGGCCCGCCCGGCAAAAATGGACGCCAGAATACTTGAAACAGGTTGTTGGCAATAAAATAGTGCCATTATACGACAATTCAAAAGCTGACCCGGCCAAACCGATCAATTCTGCAGCAGCTGAAATGCCTTTTGATGAATAAATCGATCTGATCTTGTCGGAGCCTACCGAATTAAGGATCTTTTTTTTCAATATATTTAAACAGGCACCACATTTGCTCAATGATATATCTTTCCCAAAGGAATTAATGAGTGGCTTTATCGAAAGTATGCCGTCCATGTTTTTTGGCGGATCGGATTCGGTTACTTTTTTGCACTACGATATCGATCTTCCACATATCTTCCATACCCATTTTGGAGGGAAAAAGCAGGTGATATTGTTCGAAAATAAATGGAAGCGCCGGTTATATTGTATCCCCAACGCCACTTATGCGCTGGAAGATTATGATGTGCTGCACCCTGACATCAAAAAATTCCCGGCGCTTGCAGGCGTTAAGGGCACCGAAGCATTTTTAGAACACGGCGACACTTTGTTTATGCCTACCGGCTACTGGCATTGGATGAAATATATCGAAGGCGGTTATTCATTAAGCCTTCGGGCATGGGATGTTTCTTTATCGCGTAAAGCGGCAAGCATTTATAACCTGGCTATAAAAGGCGGGCTTGACAGTGTGTTAAAAATGGCTTTTAAAGCCAATTATGCCAGGTACCGCGAAAACTTAGCCGTTAAGCGGGCTGACAGGGAATTTGCCTCGGGGAAGCCTGCCTGAATAAACCGGCTTAAGCCGACAGTCTTAAGCTCGTTGATAATGGTTGAATTATTATTAAAACGTAAATAAAAATTACATGAGGCCACCCAGCCAGTGAAACAGCAGGAGCACCATGTACTGCAGAATCAGTACCCCGTCTAAAAAGAAAAAATAATAATATTCATTTTTTTTCCAGGTGGATTTAAAGATGAGCCAGCCAGCCAACGCAGCGGTAATAGTTAAGGCAAAGAAATCGGCATTAAAGCCATTGTTCCGGAAAAGGAACAGCAAAACAACATATCCACCCAGCAATACCTGGCAAAACAGGTATGCCTTTTTTTCGCCAAAGGCTACAGGTATGGTTTTAAGGCCTGATTGCTGGTCCTCAAAAAGATCGCGGATATCAAAAGGTACGGTCAATGCGGCGATCAGCAAAAAACGTTTGGCAATCAAAATCGCAAGATCGCGCATGGAAATCACCGTCAAATTAAAATTTTGTGCTTCTAATATAGGTAAAAGAACCGTGCTCAATGTCCATACCAGGGTTATAAGGAATGGTTTTAAGCCGGGGATATTGCGCAAACCGAATTTTTGATCGCCTACGGAAAATAAAGGAAGACCGTAAGCGAAAGAGATGACCCCCAGGAATATCAGCAGGATCCTGGATTCCGCCGACATCAGAAAAAATAGCGGGATCAACGATAATAGGGAAACAATGGTAAACGTTACCATTAACCGGTAGTGCGAAAAAAACCAGCGGACCCTCCTATATTTTGATTGTTCGGGCTTTTCGGGCCTTGTTAGTAAAATGCTGAAATTATAGATGCCTATGGTTGAAGTAAAAAGCAACCAGGTAACAGTTGCTACAGGTTTTACCCCTGCCAGGTAGAATGTAACGAGCCCCTGTGCCACGGCGCATAAAGCCATAAAAACATTGCTGAAGAGCAAAAAGTCGAAAGCCTGCTGCAATATTTTCTTCATTGTATAATTGGATGGCAAACCGGCTTATGTTAGCTGACTGTCAGTAAGGGATCTGTTCCGGCTTTTAATGTAAATATCGTAATCTCCGGCAATATTCCAACCCTCCCCCTGAAGCCTAAAAACCCGTAGCCTACGTTTACATAAATCTGTTGTTTTTTATGGCGGTAAAAGCCAGCCCACTCATTATAAAGGTATTCAACAGGGCTCCATTGAAAATGTTCAGTCCTCACGCCAAATTGCATACCGTGCGTGTGGCCTGCAAATACCATATCAATTTGCGGGTAGTGTGGCAATACTTGTGCCCGCCAATGCGACGGATCGTGCGATAAAAGCAGTTTTACGGGCAAATCATCTGTGTTTTTTACAGCCAGGTCCATCCTGCCATATTTTGGGAAACGGCTTAATTCGCCCCAGTTTTCGATGCCGAGAATTCCGATTTCTTCGTTGCCGATCTTTAACCGGCGGTTCTCATTCCTCAAAAGGTCCCAGCCCATATTTTTATGGGTTTGTACCAGGTCATCCATGTTTTTCTGTTTGGCGGCAGGCGAGGCCCAGTCAACATAATCTCCGTAGTCGTGGTTACCCAGAGAAGAAAATACCCCTAAGGGCGCTTTTACTTTGCTGAAAATATCCTGGTAATCGCGCATCTCATTGGTCCGTTCATTAACCAGGTCGCCGGTAAAGAATATCAGGTCAGGTTTTTCGCGAAGGAGCATTTCAACTCCGCCTAAAACGGCTTTCTTATCAAAAAAACTGCCGGAGTGGATGTCTGACACCTGGCCAAGCTTCATGCCATCAAACGCCTTCGGCAAATTAGGCAAATAAAGATTGTGCCGTTGGACCCGGTAATCATACAGCCCGCTTTTCATGTTCAGCTTAAAAGCTGCCAGCGGTACGGCTCCGGCCAATAGGCCGGCTTTTAACAAAAACTCCGACCGTGGGATAGCATCGGTTTCCGGGTTGGTTTTTGCTGGTTGTATAGCCGGTTTTTTTAATTTCCGGCCAATGAAAATGCTTAACCTCCGGATATCATCAACCAATAAAAGCAAAGCAAAACAAACTTTGAAGAGTAACAGGCCAAAAAATGCAAGGACAATGACGAGCCTCAACCCCAGGTCGATCTTAGCATATACCGCCAACAGCAAACCGCCAAGTAAGGAGATGGTTACGATTATCCAGGTGATCAAAAACCATTTTTTACCCAGGAAACGCCATTTAACGGCGAGCTTGTGCAACCCCCTGAAAACATAAATATCAATTAATAGAACTATCGCTATAAAAAAAAGCAGGTTAAGGGTTACGCCCTCCATACTAACAGGTTAAAATGAAAAAAAATTAATAACGGTCGTTGTCAATGTCAAGGTCGTCATCATCCGGCTGCAGGTTAAACAAGCTGTTAAACATATCCGAAAAGGCAAAGCCGTTATCAAGAAAACCTTTGTTTAACTGTGAGAACTCCGACAAGCCATGCAAAACAAATTCCATCATTAATAACTCCTGGTTATCCGTTAACCGGGGATGCAGTTTTTTTACAAGGCTCTTTAATCCATTAACGGCATTAAGGGCTTTTTTGTATTCATGGAGCGGCAATTCGTCAATTACAGCTAAATTATTGCCATCGGCAAACCAATTGATGATTTCGGCATAAGGGTTTGGGGCTTTTGCTTTTTTTGTTTTTTCCGGATCAGGGAAAAACTGGAGCATCAGTGTTTTAATTGCTTTACCGATCAGGATATTGGCTACTTTACCGGGGCCTTCCAGTTCGCCTTCATAAACCAGCTCAATTTTGCCGGTGATGGCAGGGATAACGCCGAGGAAATCGGAAATACGGACGAATGTGTTTTTTTCACTGTTGATCAGCATCCGCCGTTCGGCATTGCTTACCAGGTTTTCAAATGCCGATATGGTTAACCTTGCGGAGACGCCTGACTTTTTATCGATATATTCGGAATTTCGCGCTTCAAAGGCAATTTGTTCCACCAGGTTTTTTACCAGGTCATCTACCTCAATGGCCGAGCGCTGATCGGCTGTAAGTGATGCTTCCTGCTGGGTGATTTTGCGGGAAACGTCGATAGTACGCGGATAATGGGTTAAGATCTGGCTTTCAATACGGTCTTTAAGCGGCGTAACAATCGAGCCGCGGTTGGTATAATCTTCAGGGTTTGCGGTAAACACAAACTGGATATCCAACGGCAGGCGCAGCTTAAAACCACGGATCTGGATATCCCTTTCCTGTAAAATATTAAATAAGGATACCTGGATACGGGCCTGTAAATCTGGTAACTCATTGATCACGAAGATGCCGCGATGCGCACGTGGGATCAAGCCAAAGTGGATCACCCGTTCATCTGAATAGGTCAATTTCATGGTGGCCGCCTTGATGGGGTCAACATCACCGATCAAATCGGCAACCGTAACATCCGGCGTAGCCAGTTTTTCGGTATACCGTTCAGAGCGGTGCACCCAGCCAATAGGGGTATCATCGCCTTTGGTAATGATCTCGTTATGCCCGAACCAGGATATGGGCGCTAATGGGTCATCGTACAATTCAGATCCTTCGATATAAGGCATGTATTCGTCCAACAGGTTCACCAGCAGGCGGGCAATACGGGTTTTTGCCTGCCCGCGCAAGCCCAGCAATAAAATATTGTGGCGCGAAAGGATGGCGGTTTGCAGATCGGGAATAACCGTATCCTCAAAACCAATGATCCCTTCAAAGCCGCCTTCGCCATGCTGTAATTGTTTAATGAGGTTTGCCCTTAATTCATCCTTAACCGAGCGGCTTTTATAGTCCGTTTTTTTTAACTCGCCGAGGGTTCTGATATTTAGTAGTTTGCTAGTCATTGGTCATTAGTCATTTGGCATTGTTTCAATTAGGTGCAAGCTGCAAATTATGCATCACAGCGTGCTGCTCACTTCGATCAGGTTTTGATCGGGGTCGCGGAAATAGACAGAGGTTACTTTTCCGGTTGCCCCGGGCCTTTGTACTATTCCTTCTATCGCTATGTTTTTGTTTTCGAGTTCTGCTTTGATCTGCTCGACAGATTCTTTTACTTTAAAGCCGATGTCTATCGCCCCCGGCGTAGGAATGTGCGCCTCCGGACTAAACCGCATCCCTTTTTGATGCAGGGTAAATCGTTGGTCGCCGAATTTCAACGCTCTTTTCCTGGCTGTAATTATTTCGATTTCCATCCCTAAAATACCCTGGTAAAACGCGCAGGTTTCCTCGACGTCCTTTACGGTTAATACCAGGTGGTTGATGTGGTCAATATTCATTTAGTTACGTCATTAAGTCATTGGGTCATTGGTGTGTTTTTTACTAACCCCATAATACATGTGCTGTCATTTGCAAATCTGCATATCTTTCCCAGATCCGCACATCTTTCTCTCATCTGCACATCTGCATATTTGCACATCCGCACATCATCTTACCGTCTTCCTCCGGTTACGGATATAATCCTCAAAAATATATTCGCCCAAACCATTTAGTGAGCTGTAAAAAGCTTTGCCGCCGTTTGTCTCCGTAAATTTACGAACAAACTGTTGCAGGTAGGGGTCTTTGGCGATCATAAATGTGGTGACCGGTATTTTTAATCGTTTACACTGCGCCGCCATGTTAAGGGTTTTATTAACCACTTTACGGTCGAGGCCAATGCTGTTTTTATAATATTTAGTGCCTTCTTTTAAGCAGGTGGGCTTGCCATCGGTGATCATAAAGATCTGCTTGTTATGGGTTTTGCGCCTGCGCAACAGATCGGTAGCCAGTTCGAGCCCGGCATAGGTATTGGTATGATAGGGGCCAACCTGCAAATAGGGCAGATCTTTTAACGTGATGGGCCAGGCATCATTGCCAAAAACAACAATATCCAGCGTATCCTTAGGGTATTTGGTGCGGATCAGCTCTGCAAGGGCCATGGCCACTTTTTTGGCCGGGGTTATCCTGTCCTCACCGTAAAGAATCATGGAGTGCGAAATATCGATCATCAGCACGGTGGAAGTAAGGGTTTTGTAATCCATTTCCTCCACTTCCAGGTCGCGTTCGGTCATCATAAAATCGCCGATGCCGTGGTTAACCTGGGCGTTATGGATGGATTGCGTCATGTTGATCTGGTCGGAACTGTCGCCAAACTCAAACTCGCGCCGTTCTGCATTCTTTTCGTCGCCCTGGCCCGATTGGGGCGAACGGTGGTTGCCTTTCCCTGATTTTTTTAACTTTCCGAAAATTTCTTCCAGCGCTGATTCGCGGATGCTCTGTTCGGTTTTGGCGGTGATATTAAAATTGCCTTTTTCGTTATCTTCGGTCAGGTAGCCTTTTTGCTTCAGGTCGTCAATAAAATTACCCATCCCGTACTCGTTATTGGTAATATTATATTGCTTATCCAGCTCGTTCATCCAGGCCAAAGCTTCGCCAGCATCGCCGGCGGTGTAGTTTAGCAATTCTAAAAATAATTTCAGTAAATCTTCAAACCCGCCTTTTGGAATCTGGCTGGGTTTATACTTCGAGAATTCAAAACCACGCATACGGTACCCTTTCTGATATAAAGAAACGGATTATTTTTTTGAAAAGTTTGGGGTGAGAGGTAATTTATTGGAATTGTTAGGAAAGGATGACAAAGCCCCTGTTGTTTGAAGCTCAATTTTTTTACCCTCTTTGCCGATTTCGGCAGAGCGGGTCGACCAGCGTAGGGTAGTCGGGGTGAGTAAACTCGCCGCCATGCATTGGCGCCAATGTCCGCCGGGTTGACTCACCCGGTCTTTGCTTCGCTCGACCACCCTCTCTTTTGCAGGCAAAAAAGAGGGTAGCTACAATTATTTTCAATGTTTCAGACAAGCTTACTCTTCACCTCTTAAGGGATAACATTAATATTTTGCAAATAAATCGACCCCAACTAAAGTGGTAGAACACTTTCATCATACACAGGATTCGCCCCCCTTTTCCCAGCCACAAAAGCGCCGATTTTACAAGCTGTCTCCAAGATCTGTGGCATTGGCTGCCCTTTTAGCAATCTGTTTACAAAAGCGGCCAAAAAGGAATCTCCTGCGCCTACTGTATCAACTACCTGTACCTTATAACCCGGGTGTTCGTAAAACTGATAATCGTGCCATACAATGGCGCCATCGCCGCCACGGGTAACGCAAATGGTTTGGGCATGATATTTTGAGCGGAATTCTAAAATGCCTTCCTTTAAATTTTCGGGTGTGCCGCCGATCAGTAAAGCCGCTTCATCTTCGTTCATTTTGATCACATTGGCGCCTGCTGCCAGTGTTTCAATGGTGGATAGGGTATAATGCGGCGGGCGCAGGTTAACGTCAAATATTTTCAGGGCCGTTGTCTCATTCAACAGGTTCAGCAAAGTATCACGGGTTGTGGTATCGCGGCAGGCCAGGCTGCCGTAAACAATGGCCGAGGCCTCTTTGGCTGCTTCGTCCAAATTATTGTCATGCTGAATGTTATCCCATGATACAGGTTGAGGAATGATGTAGGTAGCATGCCCATCCTTATCCAATTGTACCGTTACTTCGCAGGTAGGGAGATGGGTGTCCACCTGGATCAGGTCGCTGTACAAGCCGTTGGCTTTTAAAAAATCAACCAGGCCATGGCCCGATTCATCGTCGCCAACGCGACTGGCAAATAAAACATCTGCACCCTGTTGTACCAGGTGCCTTGCCACATTCATCGGTGCGCCGCCGGCAACTTTTTCGTCGCCAAAAGCATCCCATAGTATTTCGCCGAAGCAGAGAATGTTGTTCATCTTTAGGTAATAAGCTGAATCCTGCCTACCGGCAGGCAGGGGTTAAAGGTAAAAGGTTTTTTGGTATTTTTTATTTAAATTGCATGATGAATAAGGTGATTTTGTGTTGTCTCTGGCCTTAGATCATATATTTTAATTAGCATGTCGTGGAGACGCGATGCATCGCGTCTCTACACGGTACATACCCTGTCCAACTATAAATAAAACAATCCATCTACATATGGGACTTGCCCACTAAACAGCTTTGTAACTTATCTGCCCTTTCATGCGTCTTGTTTTTATGATGAAGATATTTTACGTTTACCTTTTATCCTTATTATTCCTGTCTGTTCAGCTGACCCGCGCACAAGTTGTAAAGCCATTATTGACCAATAACCCTTTGAAAAGTCACATGGATTCGGCTGTTCAAAGAGGCGCGGCCGCTTATATGAAAAATGAAGTGACAGTTGGCTTATTAATCGGCGTTTGTAAAGATGGCCACAATTATATGTATAGCTATGGTGAATCGGTAAAGGGTACAGGCCGGTTACCGAAATACGACCAACTATTTAACCTGGGATCGGTTGCCAAAACTTTTGTAGGAACCATGCTTGCCGAAGCGGTTGTCGAAAAGAGAGTTAAATTAACAGATGATATCAGGCTATATCTGCCCGGTGATTACCCTAACCTGCAATACCAGGGGCACCCGGTACGCCTGGTTGATATAGCAAGCCATACCTCCGGCATGCCAAATTCTGCAAGGGATTTTCCTGCTTCAGTTAGCGATAGCGTTAAAAAACTCCCACTACCCGGGCAACTGAACTTTTATCTTCGTTATAACCAGGATTCGCTGCTAAAGGATCTGCATCAATTTAAAATTGATACCATTCCGGGTACCAAATACCGTTATAATGGCAATGCCATGGAGGTTTTGATCCTGTTGTTGGAGCGTATTTATAAGCAGCCTTATGAGGTGCTTGTAACACATTATCTAAAAACCCATCTCGGCATGTATGATACGCGGAGCAGGATACCTTTAACTCAACTTAGCCGGTTTATTCAGGGATACGATGGCGCAGGGAACCCGATAAAATGGGTTGATTTGAAAACAAATACCAGTGCAGACATCAATACCAACCTGTTTTACCCCGGAGGACCCAGCATGAACTCAACCATGAATGATATGATGAAATACCTGCAGGCGCAGTTGACGGAGAATGACCCCGCTGTTAAGCTAAGCCACCAGCTGGTTTGGGGCAGTAACCCTAAAGATTTTGCTATCGGCTTAAACTGGATGTACGACCTGGAGGATGGTGTTAAGGACTATTACCATACCGGCCACACCGGAATTGGTTTTAATACGATATGTGAGTTTTACCCTACTGAGCAACTTGGTTTTATGATTGTTGTTAATGATAATATCGACCAGGACAAGGTATCTCAATTGGAAAATGAGCTGCACAAGGCTATAAAATAAAAAGAGGCTGTCTCAAAAGCACTTTAGTACAAAAATATTCAAATTTAATTTGCCATTGTGACCTTAGTGAAACCTTTGTGTCCATAGTGGTTAATTTTTTTACCACAATGAGCACTATGAATTCACTAAGAGCACTAAGATTTGAATGTGACAAAATATAAGTTGCCTTTGTCCATTATATCCTGACTTTTGAGATAGCCTCTTTATAAGTTTATACCACACGGTGTTATTTTTAAGCCTCCCCAACCGGGGGAGGTTTGAAGGGGGCTTATACGCCCAACAACAATCTTGTTGGATCTTCCAGTAATTGTTTTACCCTTACCAGGAAGCTTACCGATTCGCGGCCGTCAATGATGCGGTGATCATAAGACAGGGCCACATACATCATGGGGCGAATCACTACCTGGCCATTTACAGCCACCGGGCGCTCAATGATATTGTGCATGCCCAGGATAGCTGACTGCGGCGAATTAATGATCGGGGTTGACATCATCGAACCAAAAACTCCGCCATTGGTAATGGTGAAGGTTCCGCCGGTCATTTCTTCGAGGGTTAGTTTATTATCACGTGCTTTTACGGCCAATGCGGCAACTGCTTTTTCGATACCAGCCAGGCTAAGGCTTTCCGCATTGCGGATCACCGGTACAACCAGTCCCTTTGGAGCAGAAACAGCAATAGAAATATCAGCGAAATTGCTGTAAACAACTTCTTCGCCTTCAATACGCGCGCCAACTGCAGGCCATTCTTTCAGCGCTTCGCAAACCGCTTTGGTGAAGAATGACATAAAGCCAAGGCCAACGCCATGTTTTTCTTTGAATTTATCTTTGTACTTGGCACGCAGCTCCATGATCGGCGCCATATCCACTTCGTTAAAGGTGGTGAGCATGGCAGTTTCATTTTTAACAGCAACCAAACGTTTAGCCACAGTTTTGCGCAATGACGACATTTTTTCGCGACGGTCCGTCCTTGAACCGGGTGCTGCACTTTCAACTTTCGGTGCCGGAGCAGCAGGCTTAGCGGGTTCGGCGATCTGGCTCTGTGCTGCTTTACTGATTTGCGGATTTTCGGATACTTTTTCGGCAAGCAGGGCATCCTCTTTGGTGATTCTGCCGCCAACGCCGGTCCCGCTTAATGCTTTGGCATCTACGCCTTTTTCGGCCAGTATTTTAGCTGCCGCAGGTGATGGGGTGCCGGATGCATAGGTTGTATTGCTATTGTTTATAACGGTAGCAGTCGCAGGCGCCGCTTCTGCTGCTTTTGCTGCGCCGACACCTTCAATGGTACATACTACTGCGCCAATGGGCAGCGTATCACCTTCTTTGGCAATTGTTTTTAATATGCCTGCTTTTTCGGCAGTTAGTTCGAAGGTAGCTTTATCTGATTCAAGTTCAGCGATGGGCTCATCCATAGCAACCGCATCGCCATCCTTTTTTATCCAGCGGGATAAGGTTACTTCTGTAATGGATTCGCCTACCGTTGGTACTTTTACCTGTAATGAAGCAGCCGGAGCCGCGCCGTTGGTAGCCGGAATGGTATTTGCTGATGCGGGAGCCGGCGCAGTGGCAACTACAACCGGTTGAGGCTGAGCGGCGGGTGCACTTTCTTTCACAACCGAACCTGCGGTGCCGCTCTCTTCAATAGTGGCAACAACAGCACCAATAGGAAGTGTATCGCCTTCTTTTGCAACTATTCTTAAAATCCCTGCCTTTTCGGCGGTAAGTTCAAATGTTGCCTTGTCTGATTCCAGCTCGGCAATTACTTCATCCATTTTAACCTCGTCGCCGTCTTTTTTTTTCCAGCCCGACAGGGTTACTTCGGTAATAGATTCGCCAACCGGCGGAACTTTGATCGTTAAACTCATTGTTTAATTTTTGTAGTTTTAAACGTAGAGACGCAATACTTTGCGTCTCCGGTATGCAATTTTCACAGAGACGCAAAATGTTGCGTCTCTACGGTTATGTTTATTAATCCGCTCCGGCTGTCGCCATTTTTGCAGCGGTTTCTTTTACTGCTGTTTTTACCTGTTTGCCCGGTGGCGCCTCAAAGGCTTTCGATACTATTAACAATTGCTGTGCCGCATGCTGTTTTGCAAAACCGGTAGCGGTGCTGCTGCCTTCATTACGCGAAATTACATTAAGGTTGATTAATTTGTCGTTATGGAATTTGCGGCAAATATATGGCCATGCGCCCATATTTTCAGGCTCTTCCTGCACCCAGATAAACTCCGTGGCTTTACTGTATTTAGCCTTCACCTTTAATATCTGCACTAATGGCGTTGGGTATAATTGCTCAATACGAACAATAGCTACATCTTTGCGTTTGTCGGCCTGCTGTTTTTCAAGCAGGTCATAGTATATTTTGCCGGTACATAACAGTACGCGTTTTACTTTTTTAACATCGGCATATTCATCATCAATCAGCTCATGGAATTTGCCACGGGTAAACTCTTCCAGTTTTGATACACATTTAGGGCTGCGCAGCAGACTCTTTGGTGTAAATATGATTAGGGGTTTGCGGAAATCCCTCAGCATCTGCCGCCTTAATATATGGAAAAGGTTAGCCGGTGTGGTGCAATTGGCTACCTGGATATTGCTATCTGCGCAAAGTTCCAAAAAGCGTTCAACACGCGCCGAAGAGTGTTCGGGGCCCTGTCCCTCATATCCGTGAGGTAATAGCATTACCAAACCGTTGCCCCGCTGCCATTTGGTTTCGGCGCTGGCGATGTATTGGTCGACGATGATTTGGGCGCCATTAAAAAAGTCGCCAAACTGTGCTTCCCATATGGTAAGTGCGTTAGGGTTTGCCATGGCATAACCATATTCAAATCCTAAAACACCATATTCAGACAGTAAAGAATTAAAAATGCTGAATTTAGCTTCGGCGCCAATGGTATCAAGCGGTGTATATTCGTCTTCCGAATCAACTAAAGTTAAAACAGCATGACGATGCGAAAAAGTACCGCGTTTAACGTCTTCACCGCTTATCCTAACCGGGTGGCCGTCTTTTAACAACGACCCATAAGCCAGGAGTTCGCCCATTGCCCAGTCAAAAACCTGGGTTTTGGTGACCATTTTGTTCCGCTCTTCAAAAAGCTTTTCAATTTTCTTGAAAAACTCTTTTCCTTCGGGTAAAGTGGTTATTTTTTTACCTATTTCGAGTATCTCTTCTTCCGGCACTGAAGTGTCAACAGGGGCAAAAAACTCCCTTGTGCTGGCTATGTGCATCCCCTGCCATACACCTTCAAACATTTGCACGGTTTCGGTGATCCTGTCTTCTGATTTCGACTCGTCAAGATTCTTCTGTAAGAACGCCCGGAAATTTTTCTCAAGCTCCGGCGCGTAATTCGCGTCAATGCTGCCTTCTTCCAGTAGTTGTTTTTTGTAGATCTCCAGCGGGTTTGGATGCGCTTCTATCGCCTTGTATAATACCGGCTGGGTGAACTTTGGCTCATCGGCCTCGTTATGCCCGTACCTGCGGTAGCATAAAAGATCGATAAATACATCTTCGTGAAATACCTGCCTGTACTCCATCGCCAGGTTTACCACATAAGCCATCGCCTCAACATCATCCCCGTTTACGTGAAATACCGGCGATAAAACTGTTTTGGCAACATCGGTACAATAAGTACTTGAGCGGGCATCTTTGTAATTGGTAGTAAAGCCAATCTGGTTATTGATAACGATATGGATAGTTCCGCCGGTGCGGTAACCATCCAGTTTCTCCATCTGTAAAACCTCGTAAACAATGCCCTGTCCGGCAATAGAAGCATCGCCATGGATCAATATCGGCGCTATTTTGGATTGGTCGCCATTATATTTAAAATCGATCTTCGACCGGGTTAATCCTTCAACTACCGGGTCGACGGCTTCGAGATGCGAGGGGTTAGGACAAAGGCTTAAATGCACCTTTTTGCCGCCCTGGGTTACCACATCTGTTGAATAACCAAGGTGGTATTTGACGTCGCCGCCAAATGGGGTTTCTTCGTCAAAATTTTTGCCTTCAAATTCCGAAAAAACTTCTTTATAGGGCTTTTCCATGATATTTGTCAGCACATTGAGCCTGCCGCGGTGGGCCATACCAATGATAAACTCTTCGATGCCCAATTCTGATCCGTTTTGGATTACCGAATCAAGTGCCGGGATCACCGCTTCCGCTCCTTCAAGTGAAAAACGTTTTTGCCCTAAAAATTTCGTCCCTAAAAAATTTTCAAAAACAACCGCCTCATTCAGCTTATTCAGGATTAGTTTTTTTTCCTCGATGGTATAAGACGGAGTATTGCGTTTGCTTTCCATCCGGTCCTCAAACCATTTGATCTTTATAGGGTTACGTATATATCTATATTCGGCACCGATTGATTCGCAATACGTTTCTTCGAGTAACTGGCGGATATCGCGTAATGTCGCTGGGCCCAAACCTACCTGTACACCCGCATTAAAAACGGTATCCAGGTCAGCATCGCTTAAACCAAAAGTTTCAAGCTCTTTGCCTGGAAAATATTTGCGGCGCTCGCGTACGGGATTTGTTTTGGTGAAGAGATGGCCGCGTGAGCGGTATCCATCTATCATATTTAGTACGTTTATTTCTTTGAAAAAGTGATCCGAAGCTTCGGCAGGTATGGTTGCCACCGGGGCGGCAGGTGTATCTTTTCCAAAATCAAAACCTTCGAAAAATTTTTGCCATCCAAAGTCTACAGATTCAGGCTCTTGTTTGTATGCCTCGTACAATGAATTTATGTAGGCAGCGTTACCGCTATTAATATAATTGAGACGATCCATGCGAAACCAATCTTTAAAACGGTACAAAAGTAAGCATATCGCCTTGTAAACTTTTAATTTAATTTATAAAATGTTGTTTTAAAGGTAAACAACTGAATGAATGGGAACAAGTTTTACAGCGGCATGATATAAATGCCTGATATTGGGAAAAAACGAAAGAGGAAATGTTATTTACGGAAAAGCTTATGGACAAAATCGCACAGGTAAGACACCACTTCCAGCAGAATAGCAAGGATGCCGGTAATGACCCTACGCTGCCCGAATGGATTCATAACCATAATGATTGTTAGACGTAAATATACCTGAAAGGTTACATTTTTGCGTAATTTATTTGTAATGATCTTTAAGGTAGAAACGAGTACGCATTAAAATACTTTCTTCACCCTCTTTACGGCTTGCCGTAGAGAGGGTCGACCAGCGTAGCGCAGTCGGGGTGAGTAAACTCGCCGCCATGCATTGGCGGTAATGTCCGCCGGGGTTGACTCACCCGAACATCGCTACGCTCGTTCACCCTCTCTTTTGCAGGCAAAAAAGAGGGTAGCTGCAATTGTTTTTTTGTTTCGAATACTCAAGGAAGAAGCCTCATAACCTTTAGCTTACCTGGGGCAGCCAGGTGTCGATAAAGTCGTTATTGGTTACCAGGTCTGTTGGGGGTTTTACGGCAATAGCATAGCGGCTTTCGCGCGCATCGTTAACGCCGGCGATAAAGGCCCAGTTACCCCAATTGCTTGCCGGCGAGTAATCAACCAATTTTTCTTCAAAATAAGCGGCTCCTTTGGACCAGTCAACTTTCAGATCGTGCACCAGGTACCCTGCAACAATTTGCCGTCCGTAATTATTAATATAGCCGGTCGCATTCAGTTCATGCATAACAGCATCTATCAACGGAACCCCTGTTTCGCCATTTTTCCAGCTTTCAAAAAGCTCGCTCTTATTGTCGGTATGTAAGGGGAGTGGTTCGCTGTTGTTTTTGGCGGCAATAAATTTTTGCCCATGCTTTTTAAACATAAACCTGAAATAATCACGCCATAAAAGGTCAAGCAAGATGGGCTGGTATTGGTTTGAATGCGTGGCCTGGTGTTGTTTGGTTATCTCCCAATAAACGTGCCTTAGCGAGATACAACCCAGTGCTATCCACGGAGATAATTTTGACGAAATTGAATTGACGGATTGGGTACGAACGCCTTTACCGGCTGTAAACTGGTCGCCGTTTAAAAAAAACTTTTCCAGTTGGTTTAGCGCTGCAGATTCGCCACCCGAAAATTGCCCGGCAGCACGCGGATCGTCTAATGGTTCATCCAAACCTAATTCGCGCAGGGTTGGCAATTTGCCGGCATTTGTTATTAAGGGAGTTTGGATAGCATCCGGTGTGGCTATACAGGGACGAACAGTACTATCCCGCTCAATCTTCTTTTTAAATACCGCAAAGCTATCAGGTATATCTTTTATAGGGAAGGGGAGATCCTCCTTATGATAAAGCGTATGGCCGATAAAGTGTTTTAAGTTCAGCTTCATTTTCCACAAGGCCGTCTCCACTTCTTCGGATATATCTGTTTCTTCATGGGCTACTTCACGGTGATGGTAAACCTCATTAATGTGATATTCTTCGGCGAGTTGAGGCAAGATCTCAGCAGGGTTACCGATGCGGATCAATAGCTCGCCGCCGATAGTTTGCAGGTTTTTTCTCAGGTCGGCTACTGATTCCAAAAGGAAACGGGCCCTTAAATTGCCTGTTTTCGGATTGCCGGAAGAGTTTGTGCGAAAATAATACGGATCAAAACAGTATACCGGCAATACTTTATCGGCTTTACGAATAGCCTCTAACAATATTTCATTGTCGTGGATCCGCAAATCATTCCTGAACCATACCAATATAGTCTTCTCGCTCATTGTTAAAAAGGGGGCATTAGCAATGCAATCCGCAAATTTGCAATTTATTTAATTGTTATGCACAATGTGCAATAAATATTTGACACGACTAAAACATTTTAAACTAAAAAATAAAATATCGCTATAATCAAAAATCCGCTCGAAGGTTTATTACGTTTATTATGCAGTAGCTTAACGTGTTTATGTTTTTCTTACCGGATGATCATTCGGCCGTCGCCGGAAAATATGGTGAAAAGACATTATCATTATATGGGGTAAAGCCTGATGTAACGATGTTGGGTAAATAAAAATCATTGTACTATCCCCGTAAACCAATCGTTAAATTATATATATGAATGACATTTACTTAGCAGTAATGTTATAATTTTATAACGTAAAATAAACACTTATGGCTACCATTGAAAACATACAGAAGGCCTATATTGATTTTGTATTGACAGAAGGCGAACAACCAAAATCGGTTTACGTATTTGCAAAGAAAAACAAAATGGCGGAGGAAGAATTTTATAACTTCTTCAGCTCGTTCGACGCGATTGAGCAAAATATATGGACCGGTTTCGCAGTGAAAACCATTGCCGAAATAAAAACCCAGGAAGTTTGGATGCAATATACATCCCGCGAAAAAGCGTTGTCGTTTTTTTATAGCTTTTTTGAGTTACTGAAAAGCAGCCGCAGCTTTGTGGTTTACAGTGTTAAAAAACAACCCAAAACGTTTTCGACCCCACAGATTTTCCAGGGAATAAAAGACCTTTTTGAAACGTTTTGCAGTGATATCATTGTTGAGGGGATTGAAACCAATGAACTGTCAGAACGGAAGTTCTTCAGCAACCGTTACAAAGATGCGCTATGGGTTCAATTGGTTTTTGTACTGCATTTTTGGATCAACGATAACTCAACTGGCTTTGAAAAAACCGATGAGGCCATTGAAAAAGGCATCAATGTTACGTTTGATCTTTTTCAGCGTTCACCCATTGATAACCTGATTGAGTACGGGAAGTTTTTAGCCACCCACGGCGGGGTTAAACAGAGTATGGGATTTGGGAACAACTAATACAAGCAGCTCCCAACCCTCGGCGTCAGGCCTCACCCAACCCTCTCCAAGGGAGAGGGCTTTAAAAGCAGGTGAAACTGAAGTCCTCTCCTTTGGAGAGGATTTAGGTGAGGTCGCTGCTTCTTTTGCCGCCATTTTCGACATGGATGGCACCCTGATCGATAATACCCCTTATCATTTTAAATCGTGGCAGGTGCTGTATAAAAAGTATGGTAAAGGCGTGTTGAGTAAAGAGACTTATTATACCGACATCAGCGGGGTACCTGTGATGGAAACTATTCGCCGCGTGTTTGGCGAAGGCCGGGATCAGGCGCAATTAAACGCCCTGCAGAATGAAAAGGAGGAATTTTACCGGAAAATATACGCGCCATATATTCAACCTGTAAACGGGTTGGTGAACTTTTTAACGGAATTGAAAAACGCCGGCGTTAAAATTGCCATGGGGACCTCAGCAACGGAGGAAGACATTAATTTTGTGTTTGACCATATTCCGATCCGGGATAATTTTGAGGTGATTATTAACGCAGCGATGGTGTCCAAACCAAAGCCCGATCCGCAGGTGTACCTGGAAGCAGCCAGGGCTTTAAATTTGCCGCCTGAGAAATGTATAGTTTTTGAAGATTCTTTGGCAGGAATCAAATCCGGGAACAGCGCGGAAATGAAAGTTGTGGCAATAACTACCGGGCATGCGGCGGCGGAACTGCAACCCGTAAACATGGTGATCGGTGATTATTCGGAGTTGACGGTGCAAAAGCTGGCCGCATTATTTGAAAAATAAAAAAATGAGTGAAAATCCAAAAGAACAAAACAGCATACCCACCTCGAAGGTCGAACGCTCGGCTAAGTTTGTAAAAACAGGGTTCAAGATCGGCGGGAATTATATCAAGCACTATTCAAAAAAACTGTTCAATCCGGAAATGGATAAAAGTGAACTGAATGAGGATAATGCGTCGGATATTTATGAATCGCTCAGCGAACTAAAGGGCAGCGCCCTTAAAGTGGCGCAAATGCTGAGCATGGACAAAAACCTGCTGCCGCAGGCTTATACTGACAAATTTTCGCAGTCGCAGTACAATGCGCCGCCGTTGTCGGGGCCGCTGATCGTACAAACTTTTAAAAAGTATTTTGGCAAAACGCCTGATAAAATTTACGATAAATTTAATGTCCGTTCGTCCAACGCGGCCTCCATAGGGCAGGTACACCAGGCGGAGCTTAACGGCAAAAAACTGGCGGTAAAAATTCAATACCCGGGGGTGGGCGATTCCATTTCGTCGGATCTGAAGCTGGTAAAGCCATTCGCTTTCAGAATGCTGGGCATGAGTGAAAAAGAGTTGGATATTTATATGAAGGAGGTGGAAGAGCGCCTGCTGGAAGAAACCGACTATGAGCTGGAAGTAAGGCGTTCTATTGAATTCTCCAGTGCTTGTTCAGGGCTGGAAAATGTGGTTTTTCCGAAGTATTATCCTAAATTATCCAGCAAACGGATCATCACCATGGACTGGCTGGAAGGAAAACACCTGCGCGAGTTTTTAAGCACCAGCCCATCACAGCAATTGCGCAATAAAATAGGGCAGGCGCTATGGGATTTTTATAATTTTCAGCAGCACGAACTGCGTGCCGTACATGCTGATCCGCATCCCGGGAATTTTATGATCACAGGGGATGATCAACTGGGCGTGATTGATTTTGGCTGCATCAAAGAAATGCCGGACGACTTTTATTACCCATTTTTCTCGCTTACCTCAACAGGGTTGATGGAGAACAAGGAAGAAACCATTAAGGCATTCCGGCAGCTGGAGATGATCCATCCGAATGATACCCCCGCACAAATTGAATTTTATTATAAAATGTACCGGCAAATGATCGGTCTGTTTGCCAAACCTTACATTACCGAGCATTTTGATTTTGGCCAAACCGCGTTTTTTAATGAGTTGTACGGGTTTGGTGAAAAGATTTCAAAAATGCCTGAATTTAAACAGGCGAGGGGAGTAAAGCATTTTATTTATGTAAACCGTACCAATTTTGGGCTGTACAATATTTTGCATGAGTTGAAAGCAGGGGTTAAAACAGATACGTTTAAACCGCATGTGGTGGAACAGTTTGTGTGAATTGATTGACACGAATTGAATTGACACGAATTACACGAATGGGAGCGAATGAACACGAATGGGATTTGCACGAATTGCATGAATTGGCGCGAATTGAGTTTGTTTACTCCCGGGTGTGGCCAAATCGCAATTTATTACCATATTAGCACATAAAAATATACACACATGCTTCTCGAAAACACTTTTGTACACCACGTTCATTTCTGGCTTCATGATAAAGCCGATAAACAGCAATTGATTGATGGTTTAAATACGCTTTTGCCGATTAAGCATATCCGCCAGATCCATATCGGCATACCTGCAGAAACTTTCCGCAGTGTGGTCGACCGCTCTTATGACGTATCGCTTTTGCTGTTATTTGATGGCCCGGCCGAGCAGGAAGCTTATCAGGTTGACCCAACCCACGTAAATTTTGCTGAAAACTATGCCAAACCGCTTTGCAGCAAAGTTGTTGTTGCAGATAGTATAAATGTTCATGGTTGATGGTTCATAGTTCATAGCAGCTGCAAAAGACTTTATTTGATGAACGATAGTTCATGGCTGCTGCAACGAGCTATTAAACAAATCACCTCTCCACCATGAACTATGAACCATGAACTATGAACCAAATAAGCATTCTCCTCACCGGTGGTACCGGCCTTATCGGCTGCAGCCTTACGCGGCAGCTGTTAGAAAAAGGCTATACCGTTAGCCATTTAAGCCGCTCGTTAGGAAAAGACCCGCGCGTTAAAACATTTTTATGGGATGTGCATAAGGGCGAGATTGAAGAACATAGCATTGACGGGGTGGATATCATCATTCACCTTGCCGGGGCCGGCATAGCTGACGGCCGCTGGACGGCGGAAAGGAAAAAGGAGATTATCGATAGCCGCACCAAATCGATCCAACTGATCTATGGCTTGCTGAAAACAAAAAAACACCAGGTTAAATCCATTATTTCCGCGTCAGCTATCGGCTATTACAGCGACCGGGGGGAGGAATTGATGACCGAAGACAGCCCGCCGTTTACTGATTTTATGGCGAAATGCTGTGTGGAGTGGGAAGCCGCTGTTGATGAAGGCAAAGCTTTAGGCCTGCAGGTAACGAAATTCCGTACCGGGGTGGTACTTGACAAAGGCGGAGCGCTGGCAAAAATGGCCGCACCGGTAAAGTTATTTGTTGGGGCGCCCCTGGGTAGTGGCAGACAGTGGATCCCATGGATCCATGTGCAGGATGTGATCGGTATGTACCTGTCCGCTGTTGAAAATGAAAATTTTGAAGGAGTTTATAATATGGTGGCGCCTAACCCTGTCACCAACAAACAACTAACGACAGCTATCGCCAAACAATTGCACAAGCCGCTTTGGCTACCCAATGTGCCGGCATTTTTGTTGAAATTATTATTAGGCGAAATGAGCACCATCGTTTTGGGGAGTACCAAGGTATCAGCCAAAAAAATTGAAGCTGCCGGTTATAAATTCACTTATCGGGAGGTCTCGTCGGCGTTAAAGGCAATTTATGGATAAAAAAGCGCCGGTTTCCGTATTCTGGTTCAGGCGCGATTTGAGGCTCGATGACAATGCCGGGCTTTATCATGCCCTGAAAAGCCCGTACCCCGTACTCCCGGTATTTATATTCGACAAGGAAATACTTGCCCAGCTGGAAGACAAAGATGATGGGCGTGTTACTTTTATTTATGAAACGATAACCGAACTGGACCATCAGCTGCAAAAACACAGCAGCAGTTTGCTTGTACTGTATGATACAACCGAAAACGCCTGGCATAACCTGGTGACAGAATACCACGTTGCCGCTGTTTATACCAATCATGATTATGAGCCATATGCGATAAAGCGTGACGAGCATATTCAAAATCTGTTAAAAAACCAGGATATTCCATTTCATACCTTTAAGGACCAGGTGATCTTTGAGAAAGATGAGGTATTGAAAGACGACGGCAAACCTTATACGGTATACACCCCTTATAACCGTAAATGGTATCAAAAGCTGGCCCCGTTTTATTTGAAAGCCTATCCCAACAGCAAATATTTTGACAATTTTTTTAAAACGGAACCATTACAGATTCCTGATTTAAAAAACTTTGGCTTTGAAAAAAGCAAGCTTGATTTTCCGGCGGTTCATTATAAAGAACTGATCGCGGAATATCCTGAAAAAAGGGATTTTCCGGCGGTTGAGGGAACCACCCGCATAGGGCTGCATTTGCGGTTTGGAACAGTAAGCATAAGGGAACTGGCCCGTACAGCATATGGGTTTAAAGAGAAAACCTGGCTAAACGAACTCATCTGGCGGGAGTTTTATATGATGATCCTGTATCATTTCCCGCATACTGCCGCCTGCTCTTTTAAACCGGCCTACGACCAAATCAACTGGGTAAACGATGAAAAACAATTTGATGCCTGGTGCAAGGGCGAAACAGGTTACCCGCTGGTGGATGCCGGAATGCGCGAACTAAACAACACCGGTTATATGCACAACAGGGTACGCATGGTGGTCGCCAGTTTTTTAAGCAAGCACCTGCTGATAGACTGGCGCTGGGGCGAACGGTATTTTGCCCGTAAACTGCTGGATTATGAACTGGCCAGCAACGTGGGCGGCTGGCAATGGTCGGCCGGGTCGGGGACTGATGCTGCACCGTATTTCAGGATCTTCAGCCCTGATTCGCAGCTAACGAAGTTTGATCCGCAGCTGAAATACATCAAAAAATGGGTTCCGGAATATGCTGATTTCAGCAGGTATCCAAAACCGATTATTGGTCATGCTTTCGCACGCGAACGTTGTTTAAAAGTTTTTAAAGAGGCGCTTTCCGTATAAAATAAAAAGAATTTTTGTCTCTTTTCTCCATTACTGTGTTACCGTAACTATCTGCCAGGTAAATCTTAAACAGCTAAATGGGGCGATGCCGGTAGAACCTGATATACCATATCCTATCGATGATGGTATTAACAGGGAAATTTTTGTTCCTGCAACCGCTTTTTGCAAACCTTCTTGTACACCTGGAATTAGGTCACTAATGGATAGCGTTGCGGTATTTGTGCCATTGGCACCAGCAAAGATATTTCCATCCAATAGCTGGCCGGTATAGGTTGCCGTAATTGAACTGGTTTTAAGTATTGCATCAGTACCTGTGCCCGGGGTTAATATGCTGTAGTACAAGCCATCTGCAGTTTTTACATAGCCTGTTAAATTATTGGCCTTCATGTAATTCTGTATAACCATATCGTCATAAGCAGGGAAACCGTTTGTGGTGGCATTGTTTATGGGCAGGTAGTTTATGGCATGGATGTACACATCGAGGCTCTCGTTTCCCGGTATATTGTTATTGGCTACCTGCGTACTGCCTGTACTTCTGCCATCCCTACCGTAAGCAAGGTGCGATGGTATCAGCACGCGCATACTTGCATTGGAATACTTTAATAAATTATGAACCGCAGTTTGCATCCCTAAAGGGTAACGATCGTTGTAAATATGGCCAACATAATCATAATAATGATTTGAAATCGTATCAGAAGTTACGTACACGCCGTCTAAGGTTTTGTAGGTATAAACAAATGCAACTTTATCAGCATATTGAAGCGCCGGACCCGAACCAGGACTAATGATTTTATAATACATCCCTGTAGTATCGCCCCCGGTTGTATCCTTTAAAAAACCGGTAAGTCCATTTGCAGCGATGTAATTGTTTATCTGGATGGAATCGTACTGCTTAATGGTAGGTTGAAAGTTGTCTTTTCTGCATGATGTCATGCCTGTTGATAAAATTACGCCTATTATTGAAATTACTATAACAGAGAATATGGTTTGTTTCATTTGCACTTTTATTCGGGTTGCTTGTATTTGCGTTGTAATTTTTATTAATTAGTTATACTATATAGTGTTATATGGAAAACAAGCACTGCATTTGCGGGTAGTCCAAGCGATGCTTGTGCAAAAGGCCCGTATGCGTAGTGCGATGGTACATATAATGTTATTATTCCGCCGGGACCAATGCTGTTTTTTGTATCCTCGAATCCAAATTGCCAGCCCCGTATAGTTTCACCTAAAATAAACGTGGGATGAAACGTGTCTGTTTGCTGAATTATTCCGCTCAATGTTCCATCCTGCTTTAACTGCCAGGCAATCCAGCCAACCGTTACCTGGGTTGAACTTGTAAATAAACCTGTACCGTTACCGGCGGTATCAATTTTATAATAAATACCGGTTGCAACACCTGCTGAATCTATCACACTCGCTGTGATGTTGTTGTTTTTTAAGTAGGTAACGATTAGTTGGTTATCTTTAACTAATTGTGTGTTTATCTGTGCCTGTACGTCAATAGTCTTTGTGCAGGAGCTTAACCCGGTTGCAAAAAGTAGTGCAATTAACAGTAACCTGTTCATGTTAGTTCCCATACCATTTATTTGCCTTTTATTTTACAAAGCAGTGGTTCTACCACGTTACCCTGATCAATCTGCCGGCATTTCCTGAACGGCCCTGGCTTTTTTTGGGCCGTACGGGGATTTTTCAATCGGCAAATTTATTCTTTTATAATTCAAAAACAGCAGCTTAACATTTTTTAACACTTAATGTGCCGTAATAGCTGTAAAATCACCCTATTACAAATCAGTTTTGTCAAGCTATAACGGTTATTTTTATATAAACGTGTGTGGTTGGGGTTCATTGAGTTGACAATGTTGATTAAGTCGTCGGAATGGTGTAAGGTTGCGAAGTTGTAAGGCTTTGTAAAACCACCAACCCCCCATTTCAGTACCTCTAAAGCAGAAAACGCGTAATGCTAAATCAACTACCGATCCAACTTATTCAACCCAATGAATCCGGTTTAAAACTTACCGTAAGCTGGTTGATCTTTTTTAGCATTTTGATCAGGTACTCTTTATCATTTTCGCTGATGTGTGCATTGAGGTAGTTGTTGAATTTTTTTACCAGGGCACGTGCCAGGTGGCGCTTCTCTTTACCCAAAGGGGTTAAATAAATTTTAACAGAACGCTTGTCACCCGCGTTGGATTCTCGGTATATCAAACCTGATTTCTCTAACTGGCGCAGCATTCTTGACAAGCTGGTTGATTTAAGGCCCAGCAAAGTGGCGGCCTGCGAAACAGTGGTGCCCTCCTTTTCGTCAATATTGATCAGCAAGTATCCTATTGATTGGGTTATACCAAACTCTGTAACTAAATGGTTGTATTTATTGGCTACAGTTTGCCAAACTATTTTTAAAAAATAATCGATGGTTTCCTGGTGTTTTACGCTACTTGCCATAGGAAACAAACTTACATTTTTTGATTGAATTGTAGGTTGATTATGTAGATGATTAAGTGCCTTCAAATAGATCCGGGAACGATTTAGAGGTGTGATCGAAAAAACCGCCCTTTAGCAATTTAATCTTTCCGGCATCATTACCGCCTCATGAAATGTACTCCTTATAGATCTCTTCGAATAATATTTTGTTTTCTACCGCAAGGTCAAAAGGCTGATCGAGAAAAGTATTGCTATAACCAATGGCACTGGCAAGGTTTTTTAAAACTTTAAAATAGGTAATTTCAATACCTTCAATCTGCTGCAGGTAAAAAAGTATGAAAACGTCTTTTTCAAGGGGGGATTTCCCGGCCTTTATTGCTGAAAGATAGGCCTCAAGTGTTAGCGCCTTTATTCCTAAAGTATTTGTTTTGGAGGGAGTTTCGTTAATAGCCGCGTATATATCGTCCAATTGACCAATTTGGCTAATGGTATCGTCAACGACTTCCTGGATGGCCTGTTTTAAAACATTAAGCCTTGCAATACTTTTAACTTCGTCAAAGAAGTGTAAAAGGTGCTGCTTGCCGAAATAGATATAATTTAAATGTTCAAGAAAGGTTTTTTTAAGCAGCTTATCATCAATTTGTACATCTTTAGGCTGTAAAGCAGATAGTTGGTCGCTCATGGTTAGTCAATTAAGGGGGTAAAATGCATCGGCAAAAATTATATTTCAGATCATCAAGCGATAATCATATTCAGCTATAAACTAAAACATTATATCTTTGTTTTTAATATTCAAAAAATATGCTGCAACGAATACAAAGTATTTACCTGTTATTGGCTGGCTTAGCCATTTATGCACTTTTTCTTTTTCCGTTTGTTCACAATGTTCTTGTTGATGGCAAACCGGTAACTATCTCTGTTACGGGTGTTTTCCAGGATGTGAACGGGCAATATGTACACACCCGGTTTTTTACGGCGCTTACTGCTGCTACAGCTATAATCGGGTTGATCCCTTTGGCGATCATTTTTCTTTATAAAAACCGCAAACAGCAAATCGCCTTATGCTATAGCGCCATACTGGTGAATTTTGGTTTTAGTTTCTGGATGGCGCAGGCTGTTAAGGGGGTTATGGGAAGTATTGAGATAGATACCCATAACTGGGGCATCGGGCTCTTACTTTCTTCCGTTAGTATATTATTCATTGTATTTGCGCTTAAGGCAATACAAAGAGACGAAAAGCTGGTGAAGTCCGCTGATAGGTTAAGGTAGTTGATAGGTTGATTAAGTTATCTACAATTTAACTTAATCAACCTATCCTCAACTAACTCAAATCCCACCCTAATTAAACCTCCCAAACTGATCTATTGTCCTGAATTCCTGCGAAAAGAAATCACCCACTATCTGGTTAAACTGTTCTTTTTTGTAGATAGGAGTAGAGTGCCCTGAATTGGGAATGATCCATAAATAGGAGTTCTTAATGGATTGTGCTATAAGCATGGTATGTTTCGGCTGGATCACATCATGGTCGCCGCCAATTACCAGCGTAGGGCAGGTAATGGTATGCAATTGTTCAATCGTAATGTGTGGTTCGTAAGATAATAGGTGGAGCAGCTTTAATTCGTTTTTTATTGCGGGCGACGGGCTTTTCATTTTTTTGACAGAGTCCTGTACTGTCTTATTCATATTCAGAGCCCACTTATAAACAAACGGGTCAACAGCGGTACTATCAGGCCAAAGATTTGCACCGGTAACTGCCAGTTTTTTTACCTTATCCGGGTGGCGTATAGCTAACAGCAGCCCGTTAATGCCGCCATCGCTCCAGCCGATCACGTAACACGATTTCAGGTTAAGTTTGTCCAGCAGGGCATTTAAATCATCAGTCATCATTTCATAACTTAGTGAGTCTGCCGGGTCGGCTGATTTTCCCTGGGCGCGGCTGTCTGCAAGTATTACCTGGTAATTTTTAGCAAAATAAGGGATCTGGTAAAGGAAGTTATTTATGGATCCACCGTTACCGTGAATGATCAGTAAGGGCTCGCCTTTACCATAAGTTTCGTAGTACATTTTAAAGCCGCGGATATCTGCGTATTTGCCAACGGCAGGGTTACGACCGTACATGGTAGTATCGAACGCAGACTTAATATCCTGGGCGAAGGATAGTTTGATAAAACCGAAGAGTAATAAAGTAACAATTGTTTTTAGTTTCATGATTTTTTAGTGGTTTAAGCCATACTTTTCGCGTGACCTTTGGATTACTTCTTTAGCAGGAGTTACTAAACCAGCTTCAGCCTCCGCCAGACTCGTTAAAATATGTTCTTTCTGAATTTCAGGCAATGAATCCCATTCTCCTAAATTACCCTGTTGCAGTTCATTTTTCAAAATAATGAATTGATAGACTAACGACGGATCCTCTATCTCAATCAGCCATTTTATCAAACTTAATTTTTCAGCTTTAATATCCATATCGAAATACCTCAATCAAATCTAATAAATAATAACAAGTCTATCAATAAAACATCTTTTATCTGGTATAATACCCCTTTTTTCATCCTTAAAATGTCATATTCATAATTAGCGAAACAACTATTTGAATTGGCAATAAAAAAGTGTACCTTTGCGGCCGATTTGGCGATGTTGCCAGATTCGTTATTTTAATTCATGAACCCATTTATTCAACTGGGAATCCGTCATGATATTGTTAATGCCATCTCTGAGTTAGGATTTGAAAATCCTACACCAATCCAGGAACAGTCAATTCCGGTATTGTTAACAGGCAGCAACGATTTTGTCGGATTAGCCCAAACCGGGACCGGTAAAACTGCTGCCTTCGGCCTACCACTGTTAGAACTGTTAGACTTCGAAGAAAACTATCCGCAAGCACTTGTATTGTGCCCAACACGTGAACTTTGTTTACAGATCACGAATGACATAAAAAATTACGCCAAAAAAATGGGCAACGTTAATGTTGTTGCCGTTTATGGTGGCGCCAGTATAGTTGACCAGTTACGCCAGATAAAACGCGGCGTGCAAATTGTGGTTGCTACCCCCGGCCGTATGCTTGATATTATTAACCGCAAAGCGATCGATTTTTCGAAGGTTAAGTTTGTTGTATTGGACGAAGCTGATGAGATGCTGAACATGGGCTTCCAGGAAGACATTGACAGTATCCTTTCAACAACGCCTGATACCAAAAAAACATGGCTTTTTTCGGCCACCATGCCTTCTGAAGTTCGCAGGATAGCCAAAAAATACATGAATGAGCCGTTTGAGCTCACCATGGGCGAAAAAAATACTGGAAACGTAAATATTGAGCACGAATACTATATCGTTCGTGCCCGCGATAAATATGCTGCCTTTAAACGCATCGTTGATTTTAACCCTGATATTTTTGGTATCGTATTTTGCCGTACCAAAATTGAAACCCAGGATATTGCCGAAGCTTTGATAAAGGATGGCTATAATGCCGATTCGCTGCATGGCGATCTTTCGCAGCAGCAGCGCGACAAGGTAATGAAACGTTACCGCGACCGTAGCCTGCAGCTGTTAATAGCTACTGACGTTGCCGCGCGTGGTATCGATGTTAATGATGTTACACACGTTATTAATTACTCGTTGCCTGATGAGGTTGAAAATTATACCCACCGCAGCGGCCGTACAGCCCGTGCAGGTAAAACAGGTGTTTCCATCTCCATTATCAACGCAAAAGAATTAGGTAAGATCCGCCAGATAGAACGTGGCTTAGGCAAACGTTTTGTAAAGGTGGAGATCCCGACCGGCTTTGATGTTTGCGAAAAGCAATTGTTCAGTATTGTACATAAAGTACATAGCGTTGTAGTTAATGAACAGCAGATAGAACAATATATCCCCCGCATTATGGAGGAGTTTAAAGAGATGAGCAAAGAAGAGTTTATTAAACGCTTTGCCTCCATTGAATTTAACAGCTTCCTTGAATATTACAAGAATGCCCCCGATTTGAACGCTCCTATAGAAGAAGGCCGCAGGCCCGAAAGAGGCGACGATCGTGCACCGCGCCAGAGTAGCGGTGTTAGTGGTGGTAAATCAGAATACACCCGCCTGTTCATTAATTTAGGTTCAGTAGATGAATTTAACCGCGGCGATTTGCTGGGTTATATCTGTAACAACACCAAGATCAGCGGACGGACTGTAGGTAAGATAGACGTTAAAGGGGTGTACTCGTTTTTTGAAGTGCAGCATGATGACGTTGAAAAAGTAACCAATAGCTTTAAAGATATTGAATTTAAAGGACGCCCGGTTAGGATAGAAATATCAGGAGAAGGTACCAGTGAAAAACGCGAAGGCGGATACCAGCGCCGTGAAGGCGGAGGCGGTTACAACCGCGAAAGAAGCGGTAGCGGCGAAAAACGCGAAGGCGGCTTTAACCGCGAAAGGACCGGCGGAGCAGCCGGTGGCGGCTTCCGCGACTTCTCGGGCAAACGCCGTGAAGACCGCGGCGAAAGACGCAGACGATTTTAGTTTTCAGTTTAGTTTTCATAAGCCTGTTTAGCGGCAGGCAATAGTTTAGTTTAGTTTGTTTTGCAAACCCTCATCCTCCCGGTTGGGGGTTTTTGCATTGGGGAGATTTGAGGCTGAAGAGTAGTTAAAATATAAGCTTGATGTTTTGCAGAAAACAACTGCATATAGATGATATTTCAAACATAGGAGGGCGCTAAGGAGGCACAAAGTACACGGAGAAATAAATAACAATTATTAAAACTTTGCAATCTCTGCGCCTCCTCTGTTTCTCCGTGTTAAAATTTGAAAATGAAAATTATAGAGAAAAGATTAGTGAAAGAGTTTTCAAATATACAGCACCAATGACCTAATGACAAATTTACCTGCTATATTCCACCGCCACCGAATCAGGTAGCATCAGTTTAAGCGAGTGGTCATCGAGTTTCTGTATCCGGTAAGTGGTATAGGGCAGATTGCCCTGGTAGGAGGTGAAAACCGTATCGCCTTTTACGAAATAATCTTCTGCCTCCTCGCCGTCAACGGCGAAGGTTTTGTCGGTAATGTTTAATTTTTTGGAGCCATCCTTTGATTGCCATATTCCTTTAAGTTTGTTGTTGGAAGGGCTTTTGCAGGCCCCGCTGATCAATACAAATGCACATGCCAGGTGCACCAATACCAAAGCGGTTTTTTTCATGATAGAGCTATTTGGCTAAAAGATAAGCCTGTAATGTTAAACAGTTAAAAATACGGTTTAATATTACAGGCTTAAAGTAAAAATTACATTTTTTTATCCATTAACTGCGATTTTTTCAGGTAAACCCTGTGCCCTCTTTTGTTAATGTAATAATAGTGCGAGTGTTTGTTGATATAAACAGTTTGGCCGCCGGGGCCGCATTTGCCTTCGTATTTTTTATCAACCACTGCTGATTCAGTTGTTGCCGCAGCATGGGCAGTTGCATGTCCGACTTTTTTTGCGGTGTGTTTTATTTTTTGCCCCACGGTAGTATCGTGTTGCATTGGTTTTGCCTGGCTTTGGGCAAATGAGAAAATTCCCACTGCTATTAAAGCCACTTTTAATACATTCTTCATAGTAGTAATTGTTAATATTTATAATACTAAGTCAAATGTTCGGCCAAATGTTTCATTTCCATTGAAGGAGACCGTTTTTCGTATAAAATGGCATAAACAGCATCACATATGGGCATAAAAACATTGTACTGTTTATTCACCTGGTGTAGACAATTTACTGCATAATAGCCTTCGGCTATCATGTTCATTTCCAGTTGTGCCGAAGTTACGGTATAACCTTTACCGATCATGTTGCCGAACGTACGGTTACGGCTGAATTGCGAATAGGCGGTCACCATCAGGTCGCCAAGGTAGGCCGATTCTTTGATGTCGCGGTCTATCGGGTGCACCGCATCTACAAAGCGTTCCAACTCGCGGATAGCATTGGAGATCAGTACCGCCTGGAAATTGTCGCCATAACCTACACCGTGGCAAATACCGCCTGCAATTGCATAAATATTTTTTAATACGGCGCCATATTCAGTGCCATAAATATCGTCCGAAATTACGGTTTTAATGTACCGCGTATTAAACATGCCGGCAAATTCGGCAGCAAGTTCCGTATCGCTTGAAGCTATGGTGAGGTAAGACAATTTTTCGAGTGCTACTTCTTCTGCATGGCAGGGGCCGCTGATTACCAAAAAATGATCAAACGGAATATTGTAATGCTGGTGCATAAATTCACCAATGATCAGGTTTTCATCCGGAACAATACCCTTTATGGCCGATATTATTTTTTTACCATCCAGGTCAGCGGCGGTTATGCCGGTGAGCGCCTCCTTTAAAAAGGCCGCCGGTACATTTAGTAAAACATAATCAGCCTCGCGGATCAGCGAAGCCAGGTCTGTTGATATATTTTGAGCCGGAACGCTTATTTCAACCGAACTTAGGTAATGAGGGTTATGCCTGAATTTATGGATATGCTCCACCGCCTGTGCGTTGCGCATCCACCAGAATATTTCCTTTTCGGTCGTATTATCGCTTAGTATTTTAATATTGGCTGTAGCCCAGCTTCCACCGCCGACAACGGTGATCTTTGGGTGGGTGAGGGATGAGTGTTGAGTGGTCAAAATGGTGAGTAGTGAATGTTAAATATCAAATGCAAAACACACAATATTGTTTCTGTATTAAAAGTTTGATTTTTCTTTAAAAACAAAACTTATCAAATAAAAAGTCCTGCCAGGTTTAATTGACAGGACAAATTTAATGAAATATTGTTGATTAGTTCAGTTTGCAGTTGCCAGTTTGCAGTTGGCAAAAAAACGGCTGCAAACTGCTGGCTAAAAACTGCCAACTTATTTTCCGTCACCGGTGAATAACTTGCTCTTATCCACTTTTTTAACCACCATGCCATCGTTCAGGATCTTTGCGATGGTTGCAAACGGAGCAGATACCACTTCGTCGCCGTCCTTAAGGCCCGATAATATTTGGATATAGCTATCATCCTGGATGCCGGTAGTTACCTGTACCTGTTTTACTTTGCCGGCTTTGTATACGAATACATATTCTTTTATAACGGCCGCTATTTTGGTTTTTGTGCTGTTATCGTCGGTGCTTTGGTTATCTGCATTCGGTGCCATGGTCTTCTTCTTCTCATCGCGGGTAGTAACAGATTGAATAGGTACCGATAATGATTTTGCATGATTGGTATTGATATCCACAGTAGCTGTTAATCCAGGGCGGAAAGGGTTAGGGTTTTCCGCCGATTTGATCAGCAGGCTTTGATAGGAAGCCGGGCTGATCCTTACTTTAACAGTAAAGTTGGTTACCTGGTCGGCATTGGTACCAACCACATTTGCCGAGCTGCCAATTTCACTAACCACACCTGTAAATGTTTTGCCTAAAAAAGCATCCACCTGAATTTTTGAGGAATCGCCCAATTGGATGCGGTTGATATCATTCTCATTAACATCAACATTTACATCCAACTGGCTCAGGTCAGAGATGGTCATGATCTCGGTACCCGCAAATTGCTGTGTACCCAATACGCGTTCGCCTTTTTGGATTGATAATTTTGAAACCACCCCATCCACCGGCGAATAAATAGTGGTTTTGATCAGGTTGTCAGCCGCTTCTTTTACGGATGCCTGTGACTGGGCCAGGCCATAGGTGGAACCGATAACGTTTTGCTTGGCCGCTTCAAGCGCTGCTTTGGCGCCGTCATAGCTTGCCTTTGCTGCTTCAAATTCGGCAGTAGTTATTACTTTATTATCATATAGCGCTTTGTCGCGTTTGTAAATAGAGGCCTGGTTATCAAAGGTGGCCTGGGATTGGGCCAGCATTTGTTTGGCATTGCCGATGCTCGCTTTTTGGGTATTGTTAGCTGCTTCAGCGCGGTCATACTGCGATTGTAAAATGTCAGGCCTGATCTTACAAAGCAGTTCTCCTTTTTTTACTACCTCTCCTTCTTTGATCGGTAATTCAACCACCTCACCCGAAACTTCGGGGCTGATCTTTACTTCGATATGCGGTTTTATTTTCCCGCTGGCCGATACCGTTTCGTTGATGTCGCGTACGGTAACTTTTTCAGTAGCCACCTGGGTTACATCGGGTTTGCCAATTACACCTGTCACTTTTAATAAAATGAGGATCAGGATAATGGCGCCAAGGCTGATCAGAATATATTTTGTAGTTTTTCCCATGATTCTTGTGTATTTCGGATTTCGGATGTTCGATTTCGGATTTTATTATTTTTTTCTAATTTTTTTTCTTTCGGACTTTCGGATTTTTCCGACTTTCCGGACTTTTTACAATATTATCGGGTTGCCAAGATAATAGTCGATCACTTTGCTTCTGAAGATCACCTGGTACTGCGCTTCGATCATGTCATTCTGCGATTTATTGTAATTCGTCAAAGCTGTGTTATAATCAAGTGTATTTACAAGTCCGGCATCATATCGCTGTTTGGTAACGTTTAATGCTTCCTTGTTGGAATTAAATGTATTTAATGATGATTGATAACTTTTCTCAGCTGCCTGCAGATCAAGTACTGCCTGTATAATAGTTTTGCTTAAAGTATTCTTTGCAAGCTGGGTGCTCAGCTGGGCATACTCATAGTTTAACTTAGCCTTTGTTACTGATGTCCGTGCGGTAAAATGATTAAAAATCGGTATTTGTACGCTGATACCCAATGATTGGTTGAAGTTATCCCTTACCTGGTTAAGCGGCGAATAGGAAGCGGTTATTGGTAGTTGCTCCATAGTTACAACGCTTTGTTTTGTAGCATCCACAAAACCAATAGGCACCGATGTGTATGGCGTTGCTCCTATGGTATGCGTAGTTACCAAACTTGAATAATTCGACCCGGCACCGGCAAAAAAGGATACGGTTGGGTAGTAGCTGCCTTTAGCTACCTTAATTGCCTGGGCATATGTTTCCTGCTGCAATTCAGCAAGCCGTATATCAGGGTTGTTTGTAAATGCCGTTTTTATAACCTCGGTTGCATCGTACACGGTCTTTATATCGGTCAGCTTGCTGATATCAGGTTTTTCAACGGTTATGGAAGTTGAAGGATCCATCTCCATATACTGCTTTAATATCAGTATGGCCAGGTCGGCTTGATTTTGGGCGGTGGTTAAATTTAACTCAGCGGTTGATAGCTGCGCGTTTGCCTGTGCCAGGTCAGCGCGGGTTGAATTACCCAGATCGAAGTTTTTCTGTGCCCTGTCAAGCGTGATCTTTGCCAGGTCTATTTGTTGTTTTGCTGCAACTACAAGGTCCTGGTCGGTCAAAATGGTCAGGTAATCTGTAACCACATTTAAAAGCAGGTCGTTCTTAACTTTTGCTGTGCTGGTTTTATCCCCATCCAATATTAATTTATTCTGTAATATCTGGTTACGTAACTGACCGCCCTGGAAAATCGTTACCGAAAGCTGGGCGCTTCCAGAAGCATAAAAATTTGTTTGACTGCTAACCGAATAAGTGGTTAAATTGGCGCTGCGGCCAAAATTATACGTTCCACTCGGATTGGCTGAAAGACTGGGTAACTGGTTGTACTTTGCCTGTTTGTAATCCTCATTGGCAAGTGCCTCGGTAAATTGGGCCTGCTTAATGGTTAAATTATTTTTTATCGTCAGGTCAACGGCCTGCTGCAAGCTAATCACCTGCTGCGCTTTTGCTGTTAAGCTAAGCAATGCAAACGCCGCGATCCCCGTGAGGCTTATCAGTTTAGGTCTTGATAAAAATTGTACCATGAGTTTATGCTGTATATTAATTTGAGATGTTAGATTTGAACAATTTGCCGGCCGTTTAAGGCCGGCACCTATTCGTTTCGTAAATCTGCTGTTTTAAAATGTTGCTGATAAAGACACCCAAATGGTTAAAATTATTGTATCCCAAACTTTTATGGGAGGCAAATACAGCTAACCGGTGCATTTATTTGACGTTTGACGACGGGCCTATACCCATTGTTACACCATTTGTTTTAAATATTTTAAAACAGTATAATGCCAAAGCTACATTTTTTTGCATAGGAGACAATGTGCGTAAGCACCCTGCTATTTTTGAGCAGGTAAAAAGCGAGGGCCATGCCATCGGCAACCACACTTTTAATCATTTAAAAGGCTGGAAGACCGAAGACAATATTTACCTGGATAATTTTTTAGAGGCTGATAAACTATTGAATACAAAACTCTTTCGTCCGCCCTATGGGCGCATCAAAAGATCGCAGGTTAAGCTATTGCAAAAGGCGAAACCGGGCATTCAAATTGTGATGTGGAGTGTGTTATCAGCGGACTATGACTCGACGATAAGCCCGGAGCAATGCCTTGATAATGTGATCAAAAATACCAAACCCGGCGATATTGTGCTTTTTCATGATAGTTTGAAAGCACGGGAAAGAATGGAGTATGCTTTGCCGAAGGCGTTGGAGTATTGGAGTAGAGAGGGGTATGTTTTTGGTTTATTAGGTTGATTGAGTTTGTTGAATCACAATCGTCACTACAGTTTAATAGATGATGGGATGTTTAGCGATAGGGATGGCAGCGGATACCGGCCATTGTGGCTAAGGCCCGTGTAGTATGAGCGTACAGCCCGGGCCGCAGGCATCGCCATATGACAGAAAATTACTATTATTCAATCACGACCTCCGGTCTTTGCTTAGATTTTTTACCACAAAGAACACTAAGAAGGCACGGAGATCACAAAGAAAAAAATCAAGCCAATCAACCAACCCCCCCGTTAACTAATCTAACTACGAGTTCCCCCACCTAACCTAATCAACTTGATCTAACTCAATCAACCAATTTAGAATCCCTCCAAATAATATTTACACACTTAGCTGACAGCATTTATTCTTAATTTTTGTAAATTCGCCGCTCGGCGCTGTTAAAGGTGTCTATAATTAAGTTTTCTACTATTTCCTCACCTAAAAGTTCAAATACGATGGCTTTTGATTTAGATATGATCAAAAATGTTTACGACCGCTACAGCACCCGCGTGGCTGCTGCCCGTAAAGCGACCGGCAAACACCTTACTTTAACCGAAAAAATATTATACGCCCACCTTAGCGAAGGCGATGCCAAAACAGCTTATGGCCGCGGTGTGGATTATGTTGACTTTGCACCCGACCGTGTAGCTATGCAGGATGCGACTGCGCAAATGGCGCTGCTACAGTTTATGCAGGCGGGCCGCCCTAAAGTTGCTGTACCTTCAACCGTGCATTGCGACCACCTGATACAGGCTAAAATAGGCGCTACTGAAGATTTGAGCACGGCCAAGGATGTAAATAAAGAAGTTTATGATTTTTTGGCCTCGGTATCTGATAAATACGGGCTGGGTTTCTGGAAACCGGGGGCCGGTATTATTCACCAGGTGGTTTTGGAAAACTATGCTTTCCCCGGCGGTATGATGATCGGTACCGACTCACATACGCCTAACGCGGGTGGTTTGGGTATGATTGCCATTGGCGTTGGCGGTGCTGATGCCTGCGACGTAATGGCCGGACTGCCATGGGAACTTAAATTCCCTAAACTGATCGGTGTGAAACTAACCGGAAAACTTTCCGGCTGGACATCGGCAAAAGACGTTATCCTTAAAGTGGCTGGTATCCTTACCGTAAAAGGCGGTACCGGCGCTATTGTTGAATATTTTGGCGAAGGCGCACGTTCGCTTTCTGCAACAGGTAAAGGCACCATCTGTAATATGGGTGCCGAGATAGGTGCAACTACTTCTATTTTTGGCTACGATGAAAAAGCGGCCACTTACCTGCGCGGCACCAAACGTGCTGACATTGCTGATTTAGCCGATGCGGTTGCCGAACACTTAACCGGCGACCCTGAAGTTTACGCTAACCCTGGAGAATATTTCGACCAGGTGATCGAGATCAACCTGAGCGAACTGGAACCGCATGTAAACGGTCCGTTTACGCCTGATTTGGCATGGCCTATTTCTAAATTCGCGACAGCAGTAAAAGAAAACGGCTGGCCGGTGAAACTGGAAGTTGGTTTGATCGGTTCATGTACCAACTCATCTTACGAGGATATTACCCGTTCGGCATCTATCGCCAAACAGGCTATTGATAAACATTTAAAAACCAAAGCGGAGTTTACTATAACTCCGGGATCAGAATTGGTGCGTTATACCGTTGACCGCGATGGCTACCTGGATACTTTTGCAGCTATGGGCGGTGTTGTATTGGCAAATGCCTGCGGCCCTTGTATAGGCCAGTGGGCACGTCATACTGACGATCCGACACGCAAAAACTCTATCATCACCTCTTTCAACCGTAACTTTGCCAAACGCCAGGACGGTAACCCGAATACCCACGCGTTTGTGGCTTCGCCTGAAATTGTGACCGCTTTTGCTATCGCCGGTGATCTTACTTTTAACCCGTTGACAGATACTTTAACCAACGACAAAGGCGAACAGGTAAAACTTGACGAACCCCTGGGTATTGAAATGCCGGTTAAAGGTTATGCGGTGGAAGATGCCGGTTACCAGGCACCAGCCGAAGACGGCAGCAAAGTAGAAGTGAAGGTTGACCCTAAATCATCCCGTTTGCAATTGCTTGATCCGTTCTCTGCATGGGAAGGTACCGATATTTTTGGCTTAAAGTTATTGATCAAAGCTAAAGGCAAGTGTACTACCGACCATATTTCTATGGCTGGTCCGTGGTTAAAGTTCCGCGGGCATTTGGATAATATCTCCAACAATATGCTTATCGGCGCTATCAACTACTTTAACAATACTGCCGATAGCGTTAAAAATGAACTGACCGGCGAATACGGCCCGGTACCTGCTACTCAGCGCGATTACAAAGCGCATGGCATAGGCACCGTTGTAGTAGGCGACGAAAACTATGGCGAAGGTTCATCTCGTGAACATGCCGCTATGGAGCCGCGTCACTTGGGTGTACGTGCTATCCTGGTAAAATCATTTGCCCGGATCCACGAAACCAACCTGAAAAAACAGGGTATGCTGGGCATCACTTTTGTTGATGCCAGCGACTATGATAAAATACAGGAAGACGATACCGTCGATATTATCGGCTTAACCACTTTTGCCCCCGGCAAACAGTTAAGCGTGGTATTGCACCATAAAGACGGATCGACCGATAGCTTCCCTGTAAACCATACCTATAATGCACAGCAGATAGAGTGGTTTAAAGCCGGCGGCGCACTGAATATCATCAGGCGGCAAATGGCTTCGTAAGGAGGCGAAAGCTGAAAGGTAAAAGGCGAAAGCATTTAAGGCCTCTCCGTTTTGGGGAGGCTTTTTTTGTGAAGCAAATTATGAATGAATAAGCGTTAATTGTTGTTGTATGCTTCCGCAAACTACTTCGTAAAATCTTCCAGTTTTATTTTACCGGTGCGGGTTGTGTTTAGGCACAGCGCATTTGAATTGCGGAAGTCGGAATTGCGATTGCAGAATGTCTGGGATTGGCCTATTTAAACAAATATCCCACGGAAAAACTAATTACCCGGTTTTGCAAGGTGGTACCCCCGCCGCTCAAATTAGCCAAACCTAACCCATATCCTGCATCTACTATAAATTTGTTTTCGAATTCGGCTCCCAGTATAAAATTGAGACCGTAGTCAGGGTTTTTGTAGTGTGTACTGAATGCAGGTGATACCGTACCGCCATTTACCGATAAACTGCTTGAAATTCCATAGCCTAAGTACGGGCCACCACCTAAATGTATGTTTGTACCAGGTATAAGTTTAATTTTGTAAAGAATATTGACCGGTAATTCAATATAATACAATTTATTGATGCCTGTCAAAACACCTGCACTCTGCTGGTTGTTGTTGACGAGAAGTGCAACAACTTTATCCCCCTTTGTACTATAAAATAAACCCGGTTGGATAGAAAACGTAGAAAATCCAAAGTCTGCGATAACTCCCATATTCCAGCCGGTTGTGTTTTCACCCAAATTTGGGAATCCAGGACTCCTGAGTGATAGCGTAGATAAATTAAGCCCGGCTTTAATGCCATAATTGATGGTTTGGGCGAAGGTAAAAGTGGTAGCACTTAGAAGGATAAGGATAAGGTGTAATTTTCTCATGAATGAAATTTAAGTTTAGAAAGATAGGCATTTATCGGAAAAGAAATCATTCAGTTATTTTAAGCAGCACAAATAGCTAATAAATAGTACAATTGCAAAATGAATTGGATTATCAGGGAATTAAACAAGTTGCAATATCACACTAACCTAAGTGAGCTTTTTAAACCCATTTTTGGAGAAATTTGTAATTATAACTGGATAATCTCTGATTTCGAGTTTAATGGATGTGACAACTTTCACGAATTGCCGATTAATTACGGAGAAGAGTTTTTTATATTGACGCCCGAACAGTTTAAAAAGGTTATTGATTCCGGGATGCAAATGATATGGGGCGTGATTTTGGCCGTACCGTTTGATGTTAAAATAGAGATCAATGATAAGCATGTCCCCTTTATTGAGAGTAATCCATTTATCTTCGATGATGGGCATATACAGTATCCCGAAGCGGTTATGGAGGTTGATTGTTTCGACAGCAGTTACACGGTAGTCAAATTTAAAGATGAGGTGTTGTCTAATAAGTTCAAAGGGTATTTTGTTGAGGCAATTGCTTTGGACAAGTTTCGTTCAAAATATACTAAGAACAAGTAACGCGCGCATTTTTAAATCTTCGTCACCCTCTTAAATACCAGCAAATTCTGCGCATTCACACTATAGCCTGAGATGTTATTCTGGTACAGGTTAACCCGCTTATCATAATACAAAATAACCACCGGCGATTGCTGCATTACAATGTTATCCATCTGGCGGTAAAGGGCGTAGCGTTTTTCGTCGTTAGGCTCGTGGTAGGCTTGTACGAACAGGGTATCGAACTGTTTATTGTTAAAGCCGGTATAGTTTGGCCCCCAGGGGATTTTGTTTTTGGAGTAGAAAACCGAAAGGTAATTTTCCGCATCAGGATAATCTGCCAGCCAGCTACCGTAAAAAAAGTTGACCCCGTTTTTTGCTACCAGTTCGCGCAGGCTGGCGCCCTGGGTAATTTCCACACTTGTTTTGATACCGATCTGACTTAATTGGCCCTGCACATATTCAATCAGGCTGCGGTAGCCAACGGTGGTATGCAAAACAATTTCTGGCAGGTTATCCCCGTTGGGATAGCCAGCTTCTTTGAGCAGTTGCCTTGCTTTTTCGGGATTGTAGGAGTATCCGTGAACCCTATCCGCATCAAAACCCGGCATCCCCACCGGGATAAACCCTGCCGAACCTGCGGTCCCCATGCTGTTGCGCAGGTATTTGATCATCTTTTTCCGGTCGATAGCATAATTGATGGCCTGCCTGATTTTTAACTTGCGCAAGGGTGAGTTTTTTACAATTGCGAGGCTGCTGTCCACCAGCATGCCCAGGTAAATGGTATTAAGGAACGGACCTGTACTTAAAATGAATTTGCCTTTGTATTTGGTGGTGATTTTGCCTGATTTGGTGAGAATGTCATCGCGGTAGCTGCCATCAATATCATTCAGGAAGTCGAGCTTGCCGCTGATAAATTCCATAAAGGCTGTTTGTTTATCGCCGATAAAGGTGGCACGGATGGCATCCAGATGAGGCAGGGGATTACCGTCCTTATCTTTTTCCCAGTAATGTTCGTTTTTCAATAACACCATTACCTCGCCTTCTTTCCAGTATTTAAACCTGAACGGGCCAGTACCTACCGGGTGTTCGCGAAAATCTTTCCCGTAAAAATCAACCACCTCATGCGGTACTACCGAACAATACTGCGAAGTAAGCATGCTTAAAAATGGCGGATAAGGTTGTTTTAGTTTTACCTGGAAAGTCGAGTCATTTATGGCGATAAAACCATTACAGCCATTCACTTTATCGCTGAAGATCCAGGAGCCGGAGGAAGCAACTTTCGGGTCGACGAGCCGGCTGAAACTGTACACAAAGTCAGCGGCGATAGCTTTGCGCCCTTTGCCGTTTTTAAAATGCGGGTCATCATGAAAATAAACATCGTTACGCAGGTGGAAGGTATAAACAGTGCCATCGGGTGAGATGTCCCAGCTTTTGGCGATGCAGGGGATGGTTTTCAGGCTGTCATCGATCTGCACCAGGCCGTTGTATAGTTCGTTGTTCATCCAGATAGCATTCTGGTTGCGCGAAAATGCGGGGTCCAGGGAACTAAGGCCTTCATCAAGGTTGATGTTGAAGACGGTTTTTTTGGAGTTGGAAGTGGTATTTGTGCAGGAGATGAATTGTAAAAGCAGCAGGCAAAGCAAAAAACCGGTCAGTTTATTCATCAGGATAAAGATATTGATAATTGGGGAAATTGGAAAGGATCATTGCAGGTACCAATTCGTGGTTAATTCTAAATTACCCCTTGACGGGAGCGAAGCGTGGCGACGCTTGTATTTTGGCCTGAGCTATATTTATTAAATAAATATCTATATTACAAGTCATTAAACAACGATTAAAAACCGTCATAATTTTCTTTACATGGAAACAGGGTACAAAAATGTCAGCCTGCTATTTGTCGTTATTTTCGGCATCGTAGTTTTAGGTTTTTTCAAAACCTATTTCGGACTTTTTCCAGCTTTCAGTAACGTTACACTCATTCAGCACATCCACGGCCTGATGTTCACCACCTGGTTCCTGCTGCTTGTTATTCAGCCCTTGCTCATCCGCTATGGCAAATATAAGGCGCACCGTATTATCGGCAGGTTTACCTATGTGCTGGTGCCCTGCATCATTATTTCTATTCATTTTATCGCCCGTGAGGCTTATTTAAATGCGGTCGCTGCACATGTGCCCAAACACGATATCATCGCCGGATTATATTTTCCCACTTACCAGATATTTGATTTCTTCATACTGTATCTGCTGGCAATTATCAACAAAAACAGTACACCGTACCACATGCGTTACATGATTGCCACTTCGCTGGCCATTGCAGGCGCAGGGCTGCGCCGGGTTTTCACCCACGTAATGGGCCTTAGCGGTGCTGAACCGGTACTGTTTGCCTTTTTAATACCTGACCTGCTCCTCATAGGGCTCATCGTTTACGATAAGATAAAGGGCAATAATAGCAGGGCTTATAACATCGCGTTAATCATCCTTGTGATATCGCACTACAGCTATTATTTTATACCCGATTCTGCATTATGGCAATCCGTAGCCGGGTATTTTGTGAGGTTTTTTTAGGGTGATGGGCAAAGCATCAGGCGCAAGGAATTTAATAAACGATTTCGCAGCGGGGAAGAGGTAAGCGTGAACTTTGCCAGTCCGCCGCTCATTTTCATCCGGCATTGTCATTTCGTCTTTTGCGATTCCCATGCCTTCCGCTGGTGGACAATTGCGAATCTATTGTCCTATTTTTCCATTCACCAACTCAATAATTTCCGCTTCCAACGCAATCGCCTTCTTTTCAATCTCATTTCCTTCAGCAATTACCGCCTCCGTAAATGCCTTATCCCGATACCCCGAAGCATTGATCTTCACATTCATAAAAGCACCGATCACCGCGCTGCGGGCACAAAGGGCCGCCACACCGGCATCGCTGATAGAGTTGGGGTTGCCGGTTTCGGCCATGGCTTTAATAATGGTCATGCTGCCATAAGCGGCTTTCATTACTTTAAAAGGTATTTCAATGGCGTATTTGGTGGCATCCTGTGTGGCTTTGTCCCTTGCCGCTTTTTCTTCGGGTGTTGATTTTGACAGGGCGAAGGCCTCCATAATTTTATTGAAAGCAGCCGTATCCAGGTCGACCAGCTTTAACAGCTCATCTTTGTATTGCTGTCCTTTTTCGGCCCAATCGCTGAATTCCTGCCAGCGGTCGTCCCAGCCTTTTTTGTGCGAGGATAAGTTGGCAACCATCGTTCCCAAAGCAGCCCCCAATGCGCCCAGATAGGCAGCGATAGAGCCACCGCCCGGCGCAGGGCTTTCGCTTGCGGTTTCATCAGCAAAATCAAACAAACTCATAGATGCAAGTTTGCTGGACGATTTGTCTTTCAGCAAATATTCTATGATCCGTTCTTCCGGATTAAATGGCGCCAGTTCCGATAGCCCCATTGAAAGGATCGCTATCCTGATCAATTCCTTTTCACTCACCCCAACCGAACGCTGCTGTTTCAGCAGGAAATACTTGCCGGCATCCAGCATCGATTTTAATGGAACAAGGCCCACCAGTTCGCTGCCGGTAACACGCATGCCGCGCTCTGCCGCTTTTTTGCAAACTTCATCAAAAGCAATGTGTAATGGCGTTACTTCTATGTTGGTAAGGTTCATGGAGATCTGGGCAACGCCATATTCTTCAATAAACCAGCCAATAGCTTTTACCGATTTTAATGAGCCAGGTATCGATTTTGGTTTTCCGTGCTCATCGGTAATGATCTTACCGTTGATCGGGTCGCCATCACGCAAAACGCGGCCGGCTTCGCGTACGTCAAAGGCAATGGAATTTGCCCTGCGGGTACTGGTAGTATTTAAGTTGACGTTATAGGCGATCAGGAAATCCCTTGCCCCGATCACTGTTGCGCCGCGTTTGGCATCATATTCCACCGGGCCGAAATCCGGCTGCCATTGGGGTAGTTTTATCTTCTTAAAAAAGCCTTCATATTCCCCGGCACGGATCACCGAAAGGTTATTCCTGCTTTTATCTTCCTGTGCATGCTCATACAAATAAACAGGGATGAATAACTCTTCGCCCACCCGTTTAGCCAGGCGTTTGGCATATTCGGCTGTTTCCTGCATCGTGATATTGGCAATCGGTATCAGCGGACAAACATCCGTGGCGCCCATACGGGGATGTTCACCTTTATGTTTGCTCATATCGATGAGCTCACCGGCCTTTTTAATCGCTAAAAACGCAGCTTCAATCACCTTTTCAGGTTCGCCCACAAAAGTTACCACTGTTCGGTTGGTTGCTTTGCCCGGGTCGACATTCAACAGCCGTACGCCTTCAACAGATTCAACCTCGTTGGTGATTTGTTTGATAATATCAAGGTTTACACCTTCACTGAAATTTGGGACACATTCGATTAATTTAGTCATTGGTCATTTGTCATTAGTCATTGTTGAAATTGCTATCAACAATTAAGTTGTGTTTTAATAATTAACGAACAAGCGCTTATTGTCGCTAAAAATCAGCGAAAATCAATTAAATCATTTAATCAGTGGTCTAAGCTTCCCCTGATTGTAAAGTATTTCTCTATAATCATTAGTCGGATACATATGAAAATCAGCAGGAGTACCGGTCGCCAACGTACCGCGGTTGGTTAGCCTTAAGGCTTGTGCTGCCCGGAATGTTAACCCTGCAAATACTTCGGCGGCGCTTAGTTTTTCAGCTGCGCCCAGTACGGCTGCCTGCATTAACAGATCACCCATAGGTGCCGATCCGGGGTTCCAGTCGCTGGCAATGGCCAGGCATGCGCCTGCGTTTAACAACTTTCTGGCAGGAGCATATTGCATACCTAAACCTAAGGAAGCGCCGGGTAAAGCCACCGCTACGGTATCTGATTTTGCTAATAATTTAATATCCCTGTCCTTTGTGGCTTCCAGGTGATCGGCAGAAACTGCGCCAACTTCAACAGCAAGCTCGCTGCCGCCGGTAGTAAACTGGTCGGCATGCACAGTTATCGCAAAGCCCATTTCTTTTGCTTTTTGAAGAAATGGCATCGCTGTTTCGGCCTTGAAGGCGCCGTCCTCTACAAAAATATCCACCCGGGTAGCCAGGTTTTCTTTTTTGACGACGGGCAGCAGGTTCTTTAACACATCATCTAAATACTCTGACCGTGTACCTTCAAAATCTTTGGGAAGCATGTGCGCTGCCAGGCAGGTGGGTACCAACGTTGCTTTTGTTTTGTACGAGGCCTCTTTTATCGCCCTTAATTGTTTCAGTTCCTGTTCAACAGATAAACCGTAGCCGCTTTTTACTTCGATAATACTTACGCCTTCGGATAAATGCCTGTCCGCACGTTTCACCAATAATTCAACCAGGGTAGCCTCGCTTGCGGCGCGCGTGGCAGTTACCGTATCCCAAATGCCGCCCCCAGCTTTGGCAATATCAGTATAGCTTTTACCTGACGAACGCAGGGCATAATCGTTGGCCCGGCTACCGGCGAAGCAGATATGCGTGTGGCAATCAATAAAGCCCGGTAGCAACACCCTGTCGCCGGTAATTTCGGTGATCTGTGCCGAGGGGTGGTCCTTGCGTAGCCTTTCCAAAGTGCCGATGGTAATGATCCGGTCGTTATTGCTCAATACCCATGCATTTTTGATGACCTGCAGCTGGCTGTCCTTTAAAGAGCCTTTTTGCGGCAGGCCGGTTAATGGCAATATTTGGGTGAATGGGCCTGTTAATTTTTTCATGTTATTAAGGTAAAAGCAAAAAGCGTAAAGCCGAAAGCTAAAAATTCAAAATTTATTACGATTCAATAATACTATATTTTTTTCTTGCTTTCAGCTTTTTGCTTTCTGCATTAAGCTCAACACTACCATACTTTCAAATCAAACTTCTCTGCCCATTCTTTGGCTTTATTATAACCGGCATCCGCATGCCGGAAAATGCCCATCGCCGGGTCGTTATATAAAACCCGTTTCAGGCAGGTAGCAGCGCGGTCGGTCCCATCAGCTAAAACCACCATGCCGGCGTGCTGCGAATAACCCATGCCTACGCCGCCGCCATGGTGGAAAGATACCCAGGTTGCGCCTCCGGCGGTGTTTGACATCAGGTTCAATAACGGCCAGTCGGATACCGCATCAGAGCCATCCAGCATTGATTCTGTTTCCCTGTTTGGGGACGCAACCGAACCACAGTCCAAATGATCACGACCTATGACTATCGGGCCTTTTACTTTGCCGGTTTTAACCAGGTCGTTAAATATTAAACCTGCTTTTTCGCGTTCGCCCATGCCCAGCCAGCATATACGTGCGGGCAGGCCCTGGAAGGAAATTTTTTGCTGTGCTTTTTCGAGCCAGTTGATCAGCGGTTTATTTTCAGGGAAAGCCTCCATCAGTGCCCGGTCGGTGGTAAAAATATCTTCCGGGTCGCCTGATAGCGCCACCCAGCGAAACGGCCCTTTGCCTTCGCAAAATAGTGGACGGATGTACGCCGGTGTAAAGCCCGGGAAGTTAAATGCATCAGCTTCGCCGCCCTGGCGGGCAAATTCACGCAGGTTATTGCCGTAATCAAAAGTTATGGCGCCTTTGCTTTGCAGTGCCAGCATAAAGCCTACATGGCGGGCCATGCTTTGTAAGGATAGTTTTTTATATTCTTCGGGGTCGCTTTTGCGCAATAGGTCTGCAAGGGTCAGGCTTAGGCCATTGGGCACATAGCCATTCAGCGGATCGTGTGCTGAGGTTTGGTCGGTAAGTACATCGGGTATAATATTATCCTCCAGCAGTTTTTCCAGCAGGTCACCGGCATCGCTTACCAGGCCAACGGATAAGGTTTCACCCTTTTTTATGGCGTGTTTTACCCATTCGATGGCTTCTTCGTAAGAGTGGGTCATCCTGTCGATATACTGCGAATCCAAACGCTTTTGGATGCGGGTTTCATCCACATCGGCTCCTAAAAATACACCGCCCGCCATGGTTGCTGCCAATGGTTGAGCGCCACCCATGCCCCCTAAACCAGCGCTGACGATGAGTTTGCCGGTAAGGTCGCCATTAAAATGCTGTACGCCGCACTCTACAAAAGTTTCGTAAGTGCCCTGCAATATCCCCTGCGAACCGATATAGATCCAACTGCCCGCAGTCATTTGCCCGTACATCATCAGGCCCTTGGCGCGGAGTTCATTAAAATGATCCCAGGTTGCCCAGGCGGGCACCAAATTACTGTTGGCAATAAGTACACGCGGAGCCTCAGGGTGACTGCGGATAATGCCCACCGGTTTGCCGGATTGTACCAGTAATGAATGATACTCATCCAGTTCCAGCAAAAGCTCAATAATTTTTCGGAGCGACTCCGGGTTACGGGCAGCCTGGCCGATGCCGCCATAAACTACCAGCTCGTCCGGGTTTTCCGCTACCTGGCCATCCAGGTTATTAAGCAGCATCCGTAAGGGCGCTTCTGTTTGCCAGCTTTTGGCATGCAGCTGCATACCACGCGGCGCTTTGTACACCGGGTGGTTGGCGTAGGTTTTAATAAATTCCGAAGTCGTCATCGTTTAAAATTATTTGGTTAGCTGTTGCTGTATGGTTTGCTGTTGTGAGTAGATCGCCATTGGTTATTAACTGGTGAAGTTGATTGATATCGTCTGCAAAAATCCGGTCATCATCAATAAAGGGTACTTTGCTGCGAACCAACTGGTGGCAGGCTTCAATAACTGGAGTCGATTTAAGCGGCCGCCTGAAATCCATGGCCTGCGAAGCGTAAAGCAACTCGATGGCCTGGATGTATTCTAAATTATCGATTACCTGGTGCAGTTTGCGCCCGCTGATAGAACCCATCGAAACATGGTCCTCCTGCCCTAAGGAGGTCGGCACACTATCGGCACTGGCCGGAAAACAGAGGGTTTTATTCTCGGTAACCAAAGCGGCGGTAGTGTATTGCGGGATCATCAAACCCGAATGTAAACCGGCATTATTAGTTAAAAGTTTTGGTAAGCCGTAACGGCCTTCACTCATCAGGTAGCAGCGGCGGTCGGCAATGTTGCCCAGTTCTGCTGACGCGATGGTGGCATAGTCCAAAGGTATAGCCATAGGCTGACCATGGAAATTCCCCCCGCTGATGGTATCTTCGGCGTTAAAAATAATGGGATTGTCAGTTACCGAATTAAGCTCGATCTCGGTCATTTCTTTTAAATGCAGCCAGGCATTGCGCGATGCACCATGAACCTGCGGCATACAACGCAGCGAATAAGGGTCCTGCACCCGGTCGCAATTAACATGCGAATTGCAGATCTCCGAATCTTTTAATAAGGTATGAAGGCGCTTCGCTACAAACTTATTGCCTTTGTAGGGACGTAATGCATGCAACCGGGCATCAAAAGGACGGGCCGAACCCATCAGGCCCTCTATCGACATAGCGCCTATAATATCTGCTGCATTCAATGCATCATTTAATCGTTGTACAGCCTTTACCGCAAATGCCAGTATAAACTGCGTGCCATTGATCAGCGCCAGACCTTCTTTGGGGCCTAATACCAACGGCTTTAACCCATGAGCACTTAAGATGCCCGATGTAGCCAGGCGGTTTCCGCTGGCAAATACTTCGCCCGAGCCTATTAAGGGCAAAAACAGATGTGCCAACGGGGCAAGATCGCCGGAGGCGCCTACCGAACCTTTTTCAGGAACTACAGGGATAATATCATTGTCGATATGCCAGATGATGCGCTCCAGTGTTTCAAGCGCAATGCCCGAATAGCCCTGTGCCAAGGCATGCACTTTGGTAATGAGCATCAGTTTGGCTATCTCCGTCGGGATGGGTTTACCTACGCCAACACTATGGCTTTTGAGTAGGTTGCTTTGCAATAAAGAGGTATCGGCTTCCGATATCCGGGTATCGCATAACGGGCCAAAACCGGTATTTATGCCATAAACCGGGTTATGATCATGTACGATCTTTTCCACTTCACGCCATGAGGTACGCACCCTTTCAGCCGTGGGGCCATTGATTACGCCGTTTGTTTTGCCGGAGGCAATATCAATGCAAATGCCCGCCGTTAAATGGTCCGTACCATAGTTAAATACTTTACTCATTTGCTGCGGGTTTAAGTTCGACGGATAGTTGGTGACCTATTTTTTCGGACAAACTGTTTAGTTTAAAAAGATTTTCCATCGCGCCAACGGCGGGTAGCAGTTTATCGCAGGCCGGGTTATCTGCTATCAATTTATCCATTGAGGTTAATATCGCCTCCCAAACCGGTATGATCTGGCTGAGCAAATCCCTTCCCTTATCAGTAAGTGTAACCAATTGCCTGCGGCCATCATCAGCACAGGTCGCGCTTGTAACCAGGTTTTTATTTTTTAAATTGGTGATGAGCTGGCTGGCAGCCGGGTGCGAAACCTCAGTTTGTTCGCTTAATTCCTTGATAGACAAAGCATCGTTCTTCGATAATAAATAAAATACCGGGAACCAGCTGGCATCAAAATCAATCCCTTCATTTTGATAAGCACGGTTAATTTCTGATAAAAAACTCTCACTCAGTCGCCGTAAGCGACTGCCCATTACAAGGTATCCCAGGCTTTGATATAAATTCATGGTGCAATTTATATAAGTACTTATATAAATGCAAGCCTGATCACAGATTTTTACTGATTAATTTGATTTCACTGATTCCTGAGCGGAGAATTCGTAAATCGTAACTCTGAATTCGTAAATCAAAGTCCGCCTTTACTATGCTGCTTTCCCCATTTTATCATTTCGTCAACAACGGGGGTTAGGGTATAACTAAAGGTGGTTAATTTGTATTCAACTGAAACAGGATGTCCGTCCTTAACAATGCGGATAATGAGCCTGCTTGCTTCCAGGTCCTTTAGTTCTTTAGAAAGCACCCGTGTAGTGATTAGCGGAATATTGCGCTGTATATCCCTGAACCTGCTTTTACCGGCATACATCGACATTAATATCGGCAGCTTCCATTTGCCGTTTATGGCCTGTAGGGTATTTTGTACATGGGCTATCCGGTTCAGGATATCATTACTTTTTTCTTTCATGAAGAATATTTAATAAGCTACTGGTATCAAATGTATATCTTTTGGTGTAAACTGCAAATTAAATTTTTGTGTAAATAATTATTATTCAGGCCGATAAAATACTTTTAAAATTGTTGACGGTATTATTTTTATGTCTATTTTTATACAAATAAACCCTAAATCCGACCTATGGAAACATCAAACCCTACACCGCAGCCTGCAAACCTTACCCTGGCGGTCTCCAGCATTAAACCATTTGAAAACATAGCGCTTGCGTTTTCAGGCGGCGGCTTTAGGGCGGCCTCATTTGGCATGGGCGTAATATCCTATTTGTACAAAGTTGAATTTAACAGCGATGACGACCCGCTCAAAGGCAACGTGCTGTTAAACCAGGTAACATACATGTCGTCTGCATCCGGCGGCACCATTCCAACAACTTTATATGCCTTGTATAACGCACAGGGTAAATCCTTTAAGGATTTTTATGTAAAACTGTTTGAATGCCTTACCGGCGATTTTCTGCTGCAAAACGCCCTCGAAATACTTTCGGATCAAAAACGCTGGCGCAACCGCCCGGATAAAAGCCGTAATATTATCAACGCTTTTTCGATGGCTTATGATGAGTATATTTTTGAAGGTGCAACGCTGCATTCCCTTTTTTATAATAATGAAGCAGGCCACCTGCAGGAGGTCTGTTTTAATACCACCGAGTTTTATACCGGCCTCTCCTTCAGGCAGGACCGTAAAATGGTACCTGACCCTGCCAATGACCCCTATTTTAAATTTGGCAACGAAAATATATTCCTTAGCCAATTGGTTGCCGGAAAATATAAAATAGGGGATGTGCTTGCTGCTTCTTCCTGTTTCCCGGCAGGTTTTGAGCCGATCGTATTCCCCGAAGATTTTACCCATGGAGGTTTAACCGAAGATGAGCTAAAAGGCGGCCTCACTATGATCCCCCAAACTGGCGATAAACAGGAATCAGCTTTTATAGCCGAAAAAAATGTTGGTTTTATGGATGGCGGTATTACCGATAACCAGGGGCTGCAAAGCATGATGTATGCCGATGGCCGAAGGCAAAGGCACGAAACCACCTTCAAACCATTCGATCTGATGCTGGTGAATGATGTGGGCAGTTATTTTATCAAGCCATACGTTAACCCTCCGCAGCCCAAACACAGCGGCATCAGCCTTGGCGGCGTAAACTGGATAGCCACCCTTTTCTTTTTGGTTGCAGCAGGCTGTATCGGGTTTGGGTTTTATTGCCATTTGGTTTGGATGGGCATGGTTGGTGGAATTTTAATTGTGCTCCCGGCATTATTTTTATGGGCAGTCTCCTCGCTAAAAAGTAAAATACTGGGCACGTCGTCACCTTTGTTAAAATCATTTACCGAAAAGATCATCAGGTTATTGATCCACTATTTCACAAAAACGCCGCTCGTTGTGCTGAAACAAATGATGCAGGCCCGGGTAGAATCGGTACTGCTGTTAAATATGAGCGTTTTTTTAAAACGGATACGCCAGTTGCTATATAATACCTTTTACGGATCGCCGCAATGGAAAAACCGTGGCAAAGGCAACCACATTTATGACCTTGCATTTTCAAGCGACCTTTACCGAAAAAAGAACCCGCCGCCTGCACCTTACCTGGAACCAAGCCGCGATATCCAGATTGTGGCACAAACTGCTTTTAACATGGGCACAACGCTTTGGTTTGATGAAACCAATACGCACCAGCAGCATAGCATGGCCTGCATTATTGCATGCGGACACTTTACCACCTGTTATAATTTGCTGTGCTATATCGAAAGGCTTTTTACCGCCCCATCTGCTTATGATGCAGCGTACCTGGGCCGCTTAAATAGCCTCAAAGCGCAATTGACGGCAGATTATGAGCATTTTAAAACCGATCCCTTTTTTATGTATAACCAGTACGGTTTGGACTATCAGATCAAAAACTTTAAAGCATTAACTGTAAAGGATATTCCCTTTCCTGAAAATTGGTAAGGGGGATAAGGTCAAACTTCCGAAGTTTCCAAAACTTCGGAAGTTTTTGCCGTTTGCTTATGCTTCACCCCGGATCCTGAATACCATGCCGTCCATATCTTCATCTATCCTTAACTGGCAGGCCAGGCGGCTGTCGAAGCCGGCATCGGGAAGGGTATCCAGCATGTCAAGCTCTGTGTTTGTGGCGTGGAAATATTTCTCAGGGCCTTCCAGCACCTGCACGTGGCAGGTAGCGCAAAGGGCCATCCCGCCGCAGGTAGCCAGCACATGATGGTCAGATGCTTTTAAAACTTCCATCAGGCTAAGGCTTATTTCTTCGGGAATTTCAACCGGCCGGCGGCTGCCGTCGCGGTCCTCTATGGTTATATTGATCATTTTATTCGCACTGTTAAATTTAATGCCTGTTTAGCCTCACCTAAACGGCGACGCCCTCACTCATCCTCTCCAAAGGAGAGGACTTTGACTGTCTGGGCGATTTATGTTTTTTTAAAGCCCCTCTCCGTTGGAGAGGGGTTTGGGGTGAGGCGATTAAAAAGCAGTAACACCGTAAACGGTAGTGTATTTAAAACTTAATTTCTGGTCGGGGTAAACGTGTTTAAAGGCGCTTTGGGCCATCAGCGCGGCTTCATGGAAACCGCAAAGAATCAGCTTTAGCTTGCCGGGATAAATATTTATATCGCCAATGGCATAAACACCTTTTACATTGGTGCTGTAGTCCACGGTATTAACCATAATGGCTGATTTATCTACATTCAGCCCCCATTCAGCAATAGGGCCAAGTTTTGGGGTAAGGCCAAACAGCGGGATCAAATGATCGGCTTCAATAACCGTAGTTTCATTATCCCTGCCAATCACTTCCACCTGCTGCAAATGCCCGTTGCCTTTTATAGCGTTGATATGTGATTCCAGGATAAGGTTGATCTTTCCTTCGGTGGCCAGTTCAAAAACCTTTTCGGCCGAGTCAGGTGCGCCGCGGAAGGTATCACCCCTGTGGATCAGGGTTACCTCTTCGGCAATATCGGCCAAAAAAATGGTCCAGTCCAGGGCTGAATCGCCGCCGCCGGCCAATACCACCTTGCGGCCGCGGTAGGCTTCGGGGTTTTTAACCATGTAGGATACACCCTTGCCTTCAAATTGTTCCAAACCATCAATTACAGGTTTACGCGGTTCAAAACACCCCAGGCCGCCGGCTATTACCACCACCTTGCTGTGTACTTCGGTATCGTCGCTGGTGCGGGTAACGAAAGATCCATCTTCCAGCTGAAACAATTCGTTAACGCGTTCGCCCAATGAAAAGCCGGGATGAAACGGCTCTATCTGTTCCATCAAACCATCCACCAGTTGCTGGGCGTTGATGGTTGGGAAACCCGGAATATCGTAAATGGGTTTTTGAGGATATATTTCAGAAAGCTGCCCGCCAACTTGTGGCAATACATCAATCAGGTGGCAGCGCATTTTTAACAGGCCTGCTTCAAAAACAGCGAATAAACCTACGGGCCCGGCGCCTATAATGCAAATATCAGTAGTAATCAGTTCCATTTTGTTGTTTTGATTAACAACTAAAGGTCAGTGTTATTATAACAGAAAACTAATGATAAATAGTAATCACCGATTACTTTAAGTTATAGTGTGCGAGGCAGAAGCGCTTAAAAAGTTCGATGAGTTTGGTGTTTTTGCCCTGCAACTGGATGAATTGAAAGGTGCGGAAAATATCGAGGCCTTTGATATCGATGATGGTTAACTCGTTGTACTTTAATTCGCTGATGACTGATTGGATCGAGAGAAATGTCGCCGTTTCCGAATACAACAAGTATTGTTTGATGGCGATGCTGCTTTCCAGCTGGATCTCTATTTGCAGGTCTTTGGGGTTAATGCCGATGCTGGTCAGCGCGTTAAATATAACGTCAAGCGTGCCGGAGCCGGCTTCGCGTAATATTAAAGGGATAGTGAGTAACTGTTTGGCAGTGATTTCGGCTTTTTTTGAAAGCTGGTTATTGGCCCTTGTTACCAGTACTATTTCGTCTTTGGCAAAAGGCGCATAGGCGATTTGCGGGTAATGGGCGGCGCCTTCAACAATGGCAATATCGATTTTTTCTGCGAGTACCTGCTGGGTAATTACATCGGTATTGGCCTGGGTAAAGGTAAAGTGTACCGCCGGGTATGTTTTTTTAAACAGGGCCAGCAGTTTGGGCAGGATGGTTTGCGCGACTGTGGTACTTGCACCAATGTGTAAAGTACCAGCTTCCATATTATTCAATTGGGCCAGTTCGGTTTCCAGCTCAGTATAGGTTTGGAAGATCTTTTCGGCGTATTGGGTTAAAATCTTCCCGGCGGTGGTTAAAACAATGCTGTTGCCGTTGCGCATAAATAACTGAACGTTCAGCTGTTGTTCCAATTCTTTGATGTGTTTGGTAACTGCAGGCTGGGTAATAAACAATTCCGCGGCGGCTTTGGTAAAGCTCAGCCTTTGTGCAACGGTATAAAATACTTTCAGGCGAAAATCGAAGATCATTGGTGCTAAGGTAAGGGTAAAAGCTGAAAGCAGAAAGGCGAAAGGTAACAAACGAACGCCTTAAATACCCTAATATAGCTTTATGCTTTTTCCTTTCCCCTTTTACCTCTTCTTCGCGGTAGCAACAATTACAATTCCGCCAATCAATAGTATTCCACCAAGGAAGGGTGGCCAGTTTACCGTTTTTTCTCTGTCGGCAGATATTTGGATAGGACCGGCATCAACAATTTTTTCTTTTTTGGTATAGGTAAAGCCAGTCCATACGATCATGACCGCCCCTATGATGATTAATGCTATTCCTATGGTCCTGTTCATTTTGAGTAGTTTAATACATAATGAAAAGAAACAGAAATTGTTTGATTAGCAGCCATTAAAAAAAGCCGCCACGGGAAATTCCCGGCGACGGCCAACCAAACTAACTATTAACCAAATTTGTACTGTTATTTTATACCAGCCATGCCAGTACATTCTAATTCACCCCGTAGTCAGCATTCATGCCGGTATTTAGTATGCAGGCCCAACTAAGCTGGTCAATAAATATAATGCAAAGTAATGCCGAAGAAAGGGGCGCGGCAAGCGTAAAAATACCTGAACATAATGCGGGTAATACCTGATCATTTTAAAAGGTAAATGTTGATGACAAAGTTTATGGCCGGTGGTTAGCCGTTTAAGCCATCGTAATTATCTGCCTGTTAAAAACCCCTGATTACCGAAATCACAATCCTGAAACCGTCCGGGTCTTCAAAGGTGATACCGTTCTTTTCCCAGTAAGGGTTTTGGGGTTTAACATGTTTTACATTATTAATGATGAACTTTTTTTTGATCTCTGCAAATTCAGCCATGGAGGCAGCATAAAAAACCAGCAGGTCGTCATCATCGGGTTGGTGTTCGGGGTGTTTGTCGGAAACAGTAAACTCCAGGTGCCAGCTTTCGCCGGGCAAACCCATAAAAACGCCATTGTACCGGTGGTGATCCTTAAAATCGCCTAATACTTTTAAACCCAAAATACGGCCGTAAAAATCAATGATGCGGTTTAAGTCTGTAGTATGCCTGGCGATCCTGAATTTCATGAGTATAATTGTCAAAGCTAAACCATATCCTGATATGTAAAAGTCAAATCGCTTTTTTTATATCAATCCTGCTAATTTAATTAAACTCTTATGGCCGAACAATAGTTAGGGGCGCATATCTGAAGATATTGAAGCAGATTTGAAGCTTTTGCTGTTAAAAAGTATTGCCTACCTTTGTATAGTGATTTCGTTATAGGATATAAAGAACCGGCGTTTAAAGATGGATACAGGGAAGTATATTGAAAGTGGTATTTTAGAAGATTACTGCCTGGGCTTGCTAAGTGAAGAGGAAGAAGCATACCTTATCCAGATGACGATGCTTTACCCTGAGATTAAAGCGGAACTGACGGCCGTAGAAACAGCCATGGAAAAAATGGCGAATTTAAATGCTGTTGAACCAAGTCCTTTGGTTAAACAAAAAGTGCTTCGGGCGCTTGGATTTGATGATTCCGGGCTTAATATTGACGACCTGCCGGTAATCAGCGGGGCCGGTGACCCTGCCCCCTGGTTAAGCCTGTTTTCTCATTTAATGCCTGACGAACCCTCAGAAGATTTTACAAGCTATATGATACGGGACGACGGGCAGGTTCGGCAAATGCTGGTGACCAGTAAAACAAATGTGCCCGAAGAGGAACATGGCGATTTTTTAGAAAGCTTTTTTATACTGAAGGGACGCTGCAAATGCACCATAGGCGACAACTTTTACGCGCTGGGCGCGGGCGATTTTATCGAAATTCCCTTAAATGTTAAACACGATATAAAACTGGTGACGCCCCATGTTACCGCTGTCTTGCAATACAGGTTTGTGTAGAAAACCGTTGAACCCTAAAATGCCTTAACTCCCTTTGGATTTATTTTGAGGATGTTTCCTTTGGCATCAAAATTTAAACTATCCAAACAAAGTTCCCTCAATACATAATCCTTTTTTTGCGGATGGATGCGGTGGTACAGGATATAATATTGTTTGTTCACTTTAAAAACGGTATGATGGCCAGGCCCATAAGTACTGCTGTCTGCCGTGGTGGAAAGAATAGGGTCGTATAGGCCTTCTGTCCACGGGCCGAAAGGGGTTTTCCCGGTTGAATAGCGCACCTGGTAGGTGGCGTCAATCGCTTTTCCATAAGAGTACATCAGGTAATAAATTCCATTTCGTTTTACCATGTGCGGCGCTTCAAAATAGTGCGGCGGCGTAATTTCCTGTGGTAGGCCATCAAAAGTCACCATGTCTTTTTTTAGTTTAACGGCCATGCAATGCCCGTTTATCCAATTAAATCCCGAACCCCAATACAGGTAGGCCTGCCCGTCGTCGTCAATAAAACAATCCGGGTCGATATTATGAACGGACGGAAAATCTTTTGCGGTAACCAACGGAGTATTATCAGGTTTTGCATTGCGCCAGGGGCCAAGCGGGTGTTCACTTACACCTACCCAAACTTCGCTGCCAACTGCTACATACATGTAAAATAAGCCATTAACTTTTCTGATAGACGGCGCCCATACCATAGATCCATTTGATGTAGGGCTGGTGCAGGCTTTTTTGGTAGGCCAGTTGATATGTTTTTGGGTAAAAGTTTTAAAATCTTTGGTTTCCAGAACGCCTAACTCATCGCTTCCCCATGGGTCGATAGTGGCGTAAATATACCAGGCGCCATTATCCTTAATAATGGTTGGGTCGGCGAAGTAGCCCGGCACAATGGGGTTCTTAATGAAATTTTGTTGTGCGGCTGATCTTAAATTTATGCCTGCTACCAATATGGTCAGCAATATAATTGACCACAGTCTTTTATCCTTAAACTTAAAAAGTTCGCTCAACATATAATTATCAGTGTAATAAAAATGTAAATATAACAGTTAATTTATAAAGCTGGTTGAAGTTAAATTGAAATGATTTTTGTATCGAAACATTATAAATTGTGATCTAAAACTTACCTTGGTAGCTTAATATAGCCGATATTAAAAATACCATGAAGAGCGTGCTAAAAATGGCCTGGCTTAATAAAACAACTAAATAACAGATTGCTAATAGCGGCGGCCGGGAAACATTAAACACTTTTCCTGTTTTGTAAAAAATAAGATAGGAAGCCACTTTCCTGTAAAAATAATTGTCATTATTACATTTTAAAGTCTACCTTTAACATACCAATTCAAACCGTTATGTTATACTATATACAAACCATGCTCTTTCGCGGACTTAAACGTTGCGGACTGTTAGTTTTTTTAATGTTATTTGCCGCAAGCACCCTGCGGGCACAGCAAAACAGATGGAAGCCAAAACCTCCGCGTGTACCTTCTGAAATTCAGGTAACCCCTTACAAAACTACGATGATCGCCAATGGCAGGGATGAGGCCCTCATCAATATAAAAATCATCGACAGCCGGGACGATAGCCTGGCTAATGCCAATATACCGGTTACAGTGCACGTAACAGGCGATGCCAAAATTGTCAACATAATGGATGCCGGCGATTTTGCATCTATACCCCATACCGACACTACCTGGCAGATAAATGTGCACGGCAGTTGCCGCCTGATATTACGCGCCGGCAAAACCCTAAGTAAAATTAAGCTGGAAGCTAAAGCTGATAGTTTATACACCGGGTCAACAGAGATCCATACAGTACAATTAGGGATAGCGCATGTGGTTACCCATGATAAATACAAACCGAAGAAAGTTACCGGTAAAATACTGGGCGCCGATATTTCATTTTTACCGCAACTGGAAAGCCGCGGTATGAAGTTCTCTGATAAAGGTGTTCAGGGTGACGCTATGGAGATGATGAAAGCGCACGGGTTTAATTATATCCGGCTGCGGATCTTTGTGGACCCGGCGCAGCCCAAAGGCTATTCGCCGGTGAAGGGGTTTTGCGACCTGGAGCATACCAAACAAATGGCCAAACGCATAAAAGCCGCTGGCATGAAGTTTCTGCTCGATTTTCATTACAGTGACTACTGGGCCGACCCGCAGCAGCAAAACAAACCTGCCGCCTGGGTTGGCGAAGATTTCCCGGCATTGAAAACATCGCTTTACAATTATACCGCTGATGTAATGCAACAGCTAAAGGACCAGGGCACTACGCCGGATATGGTGCAGATAGGCAATGAAATTAACCACGGTATGGTTTGGCCCGATGGCGCGATTGATCACCTTGACAGCCTGGCGCAGCTGATATACGAAGGTGTAAAAGGCGTTAAAAAAGTGAGCCCCGAAACCATTATCATGCTGCATATTGCTTTGGGCGGCCAAAATGCCGAAGCAAGGTTCTTTTTAGATAATATGAAAGAGCGCAATGTGCCTTTTGATGTGATAGGATTATCCTATTATCCGAAGTGGCATGGTACCCCCGCCGACCTGAAATACAATATGGCCGACCTGGCTAAAAGATACCCACAGCAGGTAATGGTGGCCGAATACTCGCAGCTAAAACGCGAAGTAAATGACATCGCTTTTAATGTGCCCAATGACAAGGCTGTTGGCTCATTTATATGGGAGCCGATAAGTACCTGGGAAGGTATTTTTGATAAAGATGGCAAAGCCAATGATTATTTGGATGTGGTTTACCCGGAGATTGCAAAGAAGTATCTGAACCACTGATTTAACTGATTTAGCTGAATAATTAAGATTTACGAAGTTTAAGATACTTCGTAAATCTTTATTTAGCCTAAAATTTTCTTTACGACTTTTATTACAAAGTAGACCACCACCAATAACGTAATAAAAGATAACGTAGTCCATACTATTAAACTTGTTCCCGGATTCATGTGATAAATTTAGTTTATCCAAAGGTAATATGTTGCTGTTCAATCCGGGAAAATCTTCTTCATAAATTCAGCAGATTTTGTAACCAGTTGTTCCAGCACATCAAAATTAACATCATCCAGTGTTTTGATGTAAAGGCAGCATTTTCCGGCTTTGTGTTTACCTAATTGTTTAAGCATATCATTTTGGCCGGGGCAGCCCGAAAGGCAGTAAAGTGATAAGTTCCCTTTTCGCGGGGAAAAGCCTGTTAAACAGATCTCGCCGGTATGGCCGCTGCCATAATGGTAGCGGTATTTGCCAAATCCTACGATGGACGGCCCCCACATTACCGGTTTTTCGCCGGTTACCTTTTCCATCATGTTGATGAGGCTATAACAGTCGGCGCGGGCCTTTTCATCGGGCACACCCGCCAAAAAGCTTTCAAAGGGTATGTCAGTCGGTTTTGTTTTTGTTTCGGCCATGGTGAATATTAAGCTTAACAGTTTTTTATATAGTGGGTGATCAAATTTACTAAATACCTGTAAAGTAAGCTGTTATTTAAAATAATTTTAATTAATTAATTAAAAAACCCTTTCGCTTTTTTAATGGTTATATTTAAATAACAATAAAGCTATGAGACCCATCTGGAAAGGTTCACTTGGTTTTGGCCTGGTTAGCATCCCGGTAAAATTATACACAGCGGTTCAAAGCAGTTCGCTCGATTTTGATATGCTTGACGGTCGCGACCATGCCCGGATCCGTTACCAGCGGGTAAATGAAAATACCCACAAAGAGGTGCCTTATGATGAAATTGTTAAGGGCTATAAATTGAATGATGAATATGTAATTGTAGACGATCAGGATTTTGAAGATGCAGCACCCGAAAAAAGCAAGGTTATTGAGATAGAAAGCTTCGTGGATATTGGCGATGTTAACCCCATGTATTACGAAACCTCCTATTATGCCGAGCCGGATACAAAAAATAACAAAGCCTATGCATTGCTGGTTGAAGCGCTGGTGAAATCGAAGAAAGTCGGCCTGGCCAGGTTTGTGTTGCGCACCACAGAATCGCTATGCATAGTACACCCGGTGGAACACGTGCTGGTGATAACCCGGATCCGTTTTACCCAGGAGATCCGGAGCATGGACGAACTGAATATTGCCCGTGATGTAGCTGTAAGCAAAAAGGAACTGGATGTCGGTATGGCCCTGATCAACCAATATGCCGAACATTTTAATGTTTCGAAGTTTAAAGATGAGTACGACGATGAGCTTTTAAAGATCATTAAGGCCAAGGCGAAGGGGAAACGGGCCACTGTTAAGAAAATGAAACCTCACAAAGCTACCGGCGACGACTTGTACGAACAATTAATGCAAAGCCTGAATAGCAAGAAAGGAGCCTGATATGAGTTTGCTGGATTATTTTAGAAAGCGCGATTTCAAAAAAACATCCGAACCAAAAAGCGGTAAAAGCAAAGCTAAAACTTTGTCATTCGTGGTACAGCGGCACCATGCCTCGCACCTGCATTATGATTTCAGGCTTGAACTTGATGGCGTACTAAAAAGCTGGGCAATCCCGAAGGGGCCATCAATGAATCCTGGCGATAAACGCCTGGCCATGATGGTGGAAGACCACCCTTATAATTACCGCAACTTTGAAGGCATTATATCAAATGGCAACTACGGGGCTGGGGTAGTTTTTATATGGGATAAAGGTACCTACGAATCGCTGGCCGAAAAACGGGCGGATGATAACGATACATTAAGGGAAGGGCTGGAATCGGGTAATTTAAAATTCAGGCTTAAAGGCCACATATTAAAAGGGGAATTTGCCCTGGTAAAAATGCATACCGGCGATAACAATGCATGGTTACTCATCAAACATAAGGATGAGTATGCGGTCGGAAAATTTAATCCTGAAGCATTTGTCCCCGGAGCAATTAAGGCCATGAAAAATAACAAAAGCGGGAAAGCTATCGCATTACCGCCGATATAAGATATAAATGTAAGGCGATGATGCTGATAGACTTTTTTCGGGGTAAGTCCTATAAACCTATGATGGCTAAACTGGAAGCCAAAATATTTGAAAAAGAGGACTGGATATACGAACGCAAACTAGATGGTTACCGGGCGCTGGGCTACACTAATGCAAAAGCAAAACTGATTTCGCGCAACGATAAGGACTTTAGTGATAATTACCGTAAAGTTATTGATGAGTTAAAACTGATCCATAAAAATGCCATAGTGGATGGCGAACTGGTAGTGGAGGACAAAAACGGTAAAAGTAATTTTCAGGATATTCAAAATTATAAGGGCGATACGGATAAGTTAACGCTAAAATATTATGTATTTGATTTGCTTAGCCTTGACGGACATGATTTGCGCCAAATGGAACTTATTAAAAGAAAGGAATTGTTAAAGAATTTAATTACGTCTGCTGACGCACCTGATATTATTTATAATGATCATATAGAAGGGAAAGGGCTGCAACAATTTGAGAAAGCAAAAAAAGCGGGTTGGGAAGGAATTATCGGAAAGGATGAACATAGTATTTATGAAAGCGGCAAACGATCAGCCAGTTGGCTTAAGTTTAAGTTGCATAACTCGCAGGAAGCCATCATTTGCGGTTACACAGCACCAACGGGATCACGAAAATACTTTGGCTCACTGATCTTGGGTATAAAGCCAGGCGACGATATACAATATATTGGCAATTGCGGCACCGGTTTTGATGATGCATGTTTAAAAGACTTATATGAAAAACTACACCCGCTTGAAACAAGTAAAAAACCATTTGAAGACGAAATTAGCCGAAAGACAAGGGTTACCTGGGTTAAACCCGAAATAGTTTGTGAAGTTTGGTATGCAGAATGGACAGCCGACGGGCATTTGCGTCAGCCGGTTTTTAAAGGATTGCGTATTGATAAAGAACCTGAGAAAATAGTTATGGAAACACCCGATACACAACTGCCAGATGAGGAGATCATCACTATCGGCCGCAAAAATTTGAAAGTCACCCACCTTAACAAGGTCTTCTGGAAGGAAGAGGGAATAACCAAGGGGCAGCTGATCAATTATTACAGGGATATGGCCGATTGGATAGTTCCTTATTTAAAGGATAAACCTATATCCATGCGCCGGCAGCCAAACGGCACCGCCGACCCCGGATTTTTTCAAAAGGATACTGATACCGCCCACCTGCCCGATTTTATAAAAACCGAAGCGCTTTACTCCGAAAGTAATGATAAGCATATACATTACATTATAGGCGATGATGCTGCAACGCTATTGTATATGGTGAATTTAGGCTGCATCGAGATCAACCCCTGGTTGAGCTCCTGCAAAACACCCGAAAACCCGGATTATGTGGTGATCGACCTTGATCCGCATGATGTGCCCTTTACCGAAGCCGTTGAAATAGCGCTGAAAGCGAAAGAAATATTTAAACGCCTGAAGCTGGATGCCTTTATAAAAACATCCGGATCAAAAGGGCTGCACATTTACTGTTATACGGGGGCTAAATATGATTATGAGCTTACCCGGTTGTTTGCAGAAGCCGTTGCAAATAAAATACACGATGAATTGCCCGATATTACCAGCGTGGAACGGAACCCGGCAAAACGAAAAAACAAAACTTATATAGATTTTTTGCAGAACAGCCGCGGACAAACCGTTGCCTGCCCTTATTCGGTAAGGCCCAGGCCAGGCGCTACGGTATCAACCCCATTGCACTGGCACGAGGTAAACCATAGCCTTAAACTTTCGGATTATACCATCTTTAATATGAAAGACCGGGTGAATAAAGTTAACGATCCCTGGAAAGATCTTACCAAAACGAAAGCCGACCTTAAAAAGGCGTTGGAGTTATTGAAGGAAGCCTGATCCGCACGCTGAAAAAACAAAAAAAGGACATTCAAATCAAATTAGTCTTTTTTTGTGAAATGGCTGTCCCCTCTCAGATAGCTGTTGGCCTCCTGATCAGCCCAAGCACAATAGTAATAAGCGCGATAATCAGTAAAATATGGATCAAACCGCCTATTGCCATAAAGAAAAATCCGATCGCCCACGTTATCACCAGGATAGATGCAATGAGGTATAGTATTGAGTTCATGATAGATGTGTTATGTTTAACGATTCATAGATATTACTATAATCGGTAAAGTACCTAAAATGTTTTGGAGGAAGAATAAAAACTTAGTCAACCTAATCTAACTCAATCAACCTGATCAACTTACTACAACCCCAGCCATTTCTTCTGTACCACAGCTTGTTGCGGTGTTGGATTGGGTAGCGCTTCAACTTTAAAATTAACCTTGTTGTTCCTGAGCAGGGTAACCGGAAGTGTTAGCGGCAGGCCGTCGCGTAAAACTGTTACGGTAATTTTATCGCCCGGTTTTTTGCCGTTTAGTATGGTGGCTACATCGGTTACAGGTGCGCCGTCGACAGCGGTAAGCTCATCATTTACGTTAATACCATCAATCCATGCCGCACTGCCGCGCAGCACCGACGAAATTATTTTTTTAGGATTGTTTGTCGCAAAGGTGATGCCAAGGGTTGGGTCATTGGTGTTTGCAAGCTCGTCGGTAACTTTATAACCGGCATACCACAGGTAGTGATTGTAATCGATCGGGGTAAGCCCTGTTACATATTTAGCATAAAAATCATCCAGGTTTTTGCCTGCAAATTTTTCAAGCCCCTTTTTAAATTCAACATCCTTATAGCCGCGTTTTTTACCTTTGTAATAGGTGTTGTACATGAATTTCATTACATCGTTAAGACAGTATTTTCCTTTGGAATCATTGATGATCTCCAGGTCGAGCAGTGTCGCTACTTCCGCGCCTTTATCGTAATATGAAATGGTCGAGTTAATTGAATTTTCATTCGGGCGGTAAGCTTTTATCCAGGCGTCATAGCTTGCGTCGGCAAGCGGTTGAATTTTAGCGCCCGGCTGGTTCTCCATTACGCTCATCTCGGCCGCTACGACAGTTAAAAAAATGTCGGGACTGATCAGGTTAGCATGGCGCAAAACACGGTTTTGGTAATAGGCGGTAAAACCTTCCGCTATCCATAGGTCGGTGGTGTAATTTTCATTGTCATAATCAAAAGGGCCAAGCACAATAGGGCGCAGGCGTTTTACATTCCATAAATGAAAGTGTTCGTGCGCCACCAGGCCCAAAAAGTTGCGATAACCGGTTTCAGTGGTGTAACTATCTCTTGAAGCACCTAAGGTTGTAGAGCTTAAATGTTCCAATCCCCCGCCGCCGCGGAGGTAATTATGGACGATAAAAACATAATGCTTGTTAGGGTTTTCGCCAAAAACATTGGTTTCTGTTTCAATAATTTTCGCCATGTCGGTTTTCAGGCGTTCTTTGTCATAATTTCCGCCGCCAACCATGCATACTTCATACTTCACGCCTGCGGCATCAAAACCAAAAACATCCTGGTTGCCAACTTCAATCGGAGAGTCGAATAAAATATCAAAATTGGGGGAATGACGTGTAAAAGGGTCGTTATTTACCATATCCAAACTGGTGGACACTTTTGTCCATCCCTTGTAAGGCACAATATGGATAGTTGATGGCAGGTGGAGCATTTTATCAGGGTAAATAAAAATGCCGGTGGTTGAAAGGAAACCATGCGATGCATCAACAAAGCTTGTACGTACCGAAATCTCGAAACAATAAACCCTGTATTTAACGCTTATGGCCGATAATCCGGTAGTATTGATATGCCAGCAGTTTTTGTGGATTTTAGGTGCTGCCAGGGTCTTGCCATTTGCCGATACGCTGAAAGATTCGATGTTTTTTGCAAACTCCCGCACCAGGTACGAACCGGGTGTCCATACGGGCATTTTAAGATCGAGGCTGTTCTGGTGCAGGCCCGAAATATTCATTTCAATATCTGCGTAGTGCGCCTGAGCCTCAGGGAAGGTTACTGTATATGCAATATGGGTAGCCCCTGTTGTTTTGGTTGCTTTAGTTGCTTTACTTGTATTAACATCCATAAATAATAGCATTATTAATAAAACGGGTGCTAACTTAATTGTTTTCATTGAGATGAGCAGGTTTAATACCCGGTAACCCGGGAATAATTTATCAAACTTTGATTATTTGGTTTATGTTACCAATGGAGGGCAATTTATAAAAAATTTGGTGTTTGGGTCGGGATAGATTTGTAAAATACCTGACACAATGTTGGTAGTTGATTAGTTGATTAAGTTGATCGTCAACGATTACAAATTTTGCCCTGCTAAAAATCGGTGTAATCACAAATCAATCAGTGTAATCAATATTAAAAAATAAAAAGCGGTGCAGAATTTTTTAAATTGACTGAAAAAGCTATTTTTGAACTCAATGGCTAACCGATTTAAAAACTGTTTGTTAATAGACGACAATTACATTGATAATTTTGTTACGCGTAAAATTTTGGAAGCCAGTAACTTCGCCGACAGTATCACTGTTGTGCGTTCTGCACAGGAGGCTATTAGTGCTTTAAGCGCCGGGATAATCAAACCTGATGTTATTTTCCTGGATGTACGGATGCCGGGTATGGGCGGATTTGAATTTTTAGAGGATTACGATAAAATAAATATCGACAAATCCGGCATCAAAATATTTATGCTTTCATCATCTCTTGATCCGCTGGATATGCGGAAATCAACTGATAACAAATACATCACACAGTTTATTCATAAGCCACTTACTCAAAAAGCACTCGAAGAACTTAGCCAATGATCCTGGTAGCTGATAGCGGGTCGTCGAAAACAGACTGGTTGCTTAAACTTTCGACAGGTGAAGTAAAGCAATTTAGGACATCCGGGCTTAATCCGTATTTTTTAACCGAAAAAGAGATCGTAAAAATTTTACAGGAGCAGGCAGCCGATATGATTGCCTATGCCTCTGAGATCACAGAAATTTATTTTTTTGGGGCGGGCTGCTCCAGCCCCGACAGGCACGAGATCGTTTCCAACGCCCTTAGCCAGCTATTTAATAAATCGTACATCAGTGTGGATAGTGACCTTCTAGGCAGCGCCTACGCAACATGCGGGGCCGAAAAAGGCCTTTGTTGCGTTTTGGGCACCGGTTCAAACATTTCATACTTTGATGGGGCGGAAATTCATTCCGGACAGCATGGTTTGGGTTTTGTTTTGGGTGATGAGGGATCCGGCTCGTGGTTTGGCAAGGCGTTGATCACCGATTTTTTATACGGCAATATGCCGCCGGATATCAGTGCTAAATTTGATGAAGATTACCATATTACCAAGGAAATAGTGATCAGGAATGTTTATCAAACGCCCAATCCAAATTCGTACCTCGCCGCGTTCAGCAAGTTTTTAACAAAAATACGCAGTACCGGATATGGCCAGAACCTCTTGCACAAGGGCATGATTGAATTTATTGAGACCAACATAAAGTGGTACCCCCAATACTATAAATTTAAATGCCATTTTGTGGGTTCGATAGCCTTTGTTTTTTCGGATGAGCTAAAAGCGGCCTGTAAAGAAAATGGCGTACATGTTGGTAAGATCATCCGCCAGCCAATACACGATCTGATGGAATTTATTTTGAGCAGGGAAGGTGGTTTGTAAGTCTATAGTCTTGAGTCGAAAGTCTTAAGTTAGCTTATTTTCGAATTGCCATTTTTATCCCAATAAAAACTACCCCCAGTAACGCCAGCAGGCATCCAATTTTAGCCAGGTAATCGCCATAGTGCACATAAAAGGTAATATCTGAGTTAAGATTGATATTTTGTTTGATGGCGGTGCGTACCCACCATTTAGTTTGCTGCACCACATCGCCGCGCTGGTTAATAAATGCCGAAATTCCGGTATTGGCCGAACGGCAAACCCATCGGCGGGTTTCAATGGCCCGAAGTTTGGCGTAGTCTAAATGCTGGTCTTTGCCCGGCGTATCTTCCCACCAGCCATCGTTGGTGATAATGGCAATAAATTGCGAACCTTTTTTTACCGATTGCGCTATCCATCCGCCCCAAAGCGTTTCGTAGCAAATAGCCGGCGTAACGCCAATGCCACTTTGCGCATAAAAAACACCCGGATCTTTTTGGCCGGCATAGCTGCCTGTGGCCCCGCCTAAATGTGCAAAAACAGGTTTTAAAAACGCCAATGCTGATGGGAAAGGCAATGCCTCAACACCCGGAACCAGTTTAGATTTATGATAGAATTGTACCTCGGCCGAGTTTTCAATGTTTATAGCGGTGTTGAAACTATCGGAGTAAATATTATGCTCTTCGTCGTAAGTTGCTGTTGGTGTGGCCTGGTTATTATAGATCTTATAGGTTTCGGCACCGGTTAATAAATTGCCGTTTTTATACTTATTTAAAAAATGCTGCGCTTGCTGAAAATAGGTATTGGTGCGGATATTATCCTCATTGATCTCGTCCGCGATAGCCGTTTCCGGCCAGATAAAAAACTCCGTGTTCGCCTGTCCCAGTGAATCAGAAATATGGGTTAATATACTCAATTGCAATGATGCAGGCATTGTTGATTCCTTGGCATAGGGATCTATATTTGGTTGTGCCACTACAATATTTGAAGGGTTGTTTTGCTCATGGTAATTATAATAAGTGAACAAAGAGTAACTCATCGGCAGAATTAAAACCAGAACAAATACGGTGATCAGTTTTAATCTTGAGAATTTGTTTTGCCCCTCTTTTAACCCGGTGTAAACTAAAAACAGTAGAATGTTTATCGTCCAAATCCAAAGCGTTCCGCCGTACACCCCGGTATATTCATACCATTGCACCCATTGGTGCGAGACCGCCAAACCATTGCCTAATGTCATCCAGGGGAATTTAAGATCCCAGCTTTGGTTCAGGTATTCGTAAGCTATCCAAAAACAAACCAATCCCAATAAACTGAAGTTGCGGTTTGTTATTAACCGCATTCGGTAGTACAGCCAGCAGGCGGTCGCCATTAAAAGTGGCCCTAAGGAATAGGGTATAAATGAAACAGGTATTGCCACCACCTCTCCAATTATTTTTAAGGAATTGTAAACCCAAAAAATAGATAAAGTGTTCCAAATAAAAAAACCAATAAATGCGGTACCGAATATTTTTTTGCCTTTTTTGCCGGAGTTAGATTGAATGATATTCTCAATGGCAACCAGCATCGGCACCAATCCAACGAATAATAAAAAGGTAGTGTAATGCGTAGGTGGCCAGCCGATCCAAAGCAATAAACCAGAAAATATGGCTAACAGAATGTTTTTTTTCATTGAAATAATATCGCGTGGAGATGCTGCAAATGACGCAATTATTTTTTAATTGTTTGTCAAATGTATATTTACTGCTTCTTAAATTTTTCGGAATTAAACGACCCTGATTTTCCTTTTGGTATAGATAACGAATGCCAATTGGCACCTGCTATCATTTTCCCGATAAAAACAATCTGCCCTACGTGATAAGGGTAATGAGACAATTGCCGGTTAATGGCATCCACCACGCTATGGCGCTCATTGCGGATATAGATGTCCCTTTCCCAATCATCATCGCCGATTGAATTTAACGCATTGAACAGGCTGTCCCATCCTTTATTCCATTGTTCCAGCAATTCAGCGCGGGTGGTAATCACTCTTTCGAACTCGGCATCCCGGTTTCGCCAGTCTTTTTCACCGTCGCTGGTTAAAAAATCTGTCCAGCGTGAAAGCATATTGCCAGCCAGGTGCTGAACGATCATCGCGATGCTGTTGCTTTCCTCGTTATATTGCCAAAACAAGCCTTCATCATTCACCTGCCCGATGGTTTGTTCGGCAAGCGCTTTGTAATATTCAAAGCGTTTGATCACGCTGGTTAAATAAGTTTCCATAAAGCCTCACCTAAATCCTCTCCAAAGGAGAGGACTTTTAAAATCTATTTCAAAAATATACTATAACAATTTAACCATTTTTAAGCCCTCTCCTTTGGAGAGGGTTGGGTGAGGCCGCTCACACAAATCACGAACTCCCCCTTTAAAGGGTGTGTTTCAAAATAGGTTTTTACTTCAGTAACAGTTCCCCTCACCGTTTCTTCAAACATTTTGGTCAGCTCGCGGGATACCGAGATTTGCCTTTCTGCCCCAAAATAAGTGCCCATTTCATCCAACGTTTTTAATAACCGGTGCGGCGACTCATAAAAGATGATGGTACGTTCTTCAGTCGCTAAAGTTTTATAACGGGTTTGACGTCCTTTTTTTACGGGTAAAAACCCTTCAAAGCAAAAACGGTCGGTAGGGAAGCCTGAATTCACCAGCGCCGGGACAAACGCCGTGGCACCGGGCAGGCATTCCACCGCAATTTCATTCTTCAAGGCCTCCCGCACTAAAAAAAAGCCGGGATCTGATATCGCAGGGGTGCCCGCGTCTGAAATCAACGCGATATTTTTCCCTTCTTTTAAAAACCGGACGATTTCGTTGGTCGACTGATGCTCATTATGCTGGTGATGCGCGAATACCTTTTGATGGATATCAAAATGTTTGAGCAATGGCGCGGAAGTACGCGTATCCTCGGCCAGGATCAGGTCGGCTTCCTTCAAAACCTTTATCGCCCTGAAAGTCATATCTTCGAGGTTGCCTATCGGGGTGGGAACCAGGTATAATTTTCCACTCATTCTTTTTGTTTGAAGTTGGCAGTTTTAAGTTGGCAGTGGGCAGTTGAAAGGGTAAACAAAAAAACTGCTAACTACACACTGCAAACCGCCAACTGATTATATCTTTGCCTAAAATTAAAAATAATGCTGCAAGTTAATTATATCCGCGATAACAGGGAACAGGTTTTGGAACGTTTGGCTGTAAAAAATTTTAAACAGCCCGCGTTGGTTGATGAAATTATTCAATTGGATGATAAACGCCGTCAAACACAAACCAGTTTGGATAATGTTTCGGCGGAAGCAAACGCTGCGGCAAAACAGATAGGCGAGTTGATGCGGGCCGGGAAGAAAGATGAAGCGGAAATCCTTAAATCAAAAACCGGTACCTGGAAAGAGGATATCAAAGCATTAGGCGAACAGCTGTCAACTATAGAGGAAGAATTATACCAGAAACAGGTATTGCTTCCCAATCTGCCGCATAGTTCGGTGCCAAAAGGCCTGACACCCGAGGATAATGAAATTGTGCTTGAAAGCGGCGCTATGCCGCACTTGCCTGTGAACGCCTTGCCGCATTGGGAGCTTGCCGCAAAATACAACCTGATTGATTTTGAACTTGGGGTTAAAATAACCGGCGCTGGTTTCCCCGTTTATAAAAATAAAGGCGCCAAATTGCAGCGGGCCCTGATCAATTACTTTATTGATGAGGCTGAAAAAGCCGGTTTCAGTGAAGTAAGCGTGCCTTTAATGGTGAACGAGGCTTCGGGTTTTGGTACCAGCCAGTTACCTGATAAAGAAGGACAGATGTACTACGTCGGCCTGGATAACCTTTACCTGATCCCGACCGCCGAAGTGCCCATCACCAACCTTTACCGTGATGTGATTTTAAAGGCCGATGAGCTACCCATAAAAAATTGTGGCCATACACCTTGTTTTCGCAGGGAAGCCGGCTCCTATGGCGCCCACGTACGTGGGTTGAATCGCCTGCACCAGTTTGACAAAGTGGAGATCGTTCAAATTGCACACCCCGATAATTCTTACGAGTTGCTTGAACAAATGGTGAGCCATGTACAGGGATTATTGAAAAAATTGGGCCTGCCCTACCGCGTACTGCGCCTTTGCGGCGGAGATATGGGTTTTGGATCGGCCCTGACCTATGATTTAGAAACCTGGAGCGCAGCCCAGCAGCGCTGGCTCGAGGTATCATCAGTTTCAAATTTCGAAACTTTTCAGAGCTACCGTTTAAAGCTGCGTTTCCGCAATGCTGAAGGTAAAACCCAGTTTGCCCACACGCTTAATGGCAGTGCATTGGCATTGCCGCGGATTGTGGCTACTATATTGGAAAATTACCAGACGGAAAATGGCATAAAAGTACCCGAAGTACTGGTACCGTATACAAAGTTTGAGTGGATAGATTAATTGGTTAGCTGCTAACGCTGGCTGCCAGTTTTATAATAGACGTATCGATAATAGCATTGACGGTGTTTAACACCGTTTTTTGTTTTTGTGTCTTGGCCAGGTCGGCTTTGTAAATAAACTGATCAACACCCAGAACCTTCAGAAAACTATCTGTTTTTTCATTGGGATCGTTTTTATAACAGTAGATTTTAATCTTATTGTAGAACTTATTTGTTTGAATGCGGCGAAGGATTTTTTCCAGGTCTCTCCCTAAAAAATCATAATCAAAAATAGCCAGCTCAGGGTAGGATTCAAAAATAGCAGGGAATACATTGGCGGCAGAGTATACATGCTTCACGTTGACGTAACCGGCAATTAATTGTTCATCGAAGTTTTCAGGGGCAACAACTATTACCTTTCTGAAGCGTGTACGGATCATGCTTAAATCTATTAGGGTCACTAAAGATAAAAGGTAATTTTCAAATTGTCAAGTGCTTATTAATCAATGGGAAAGAAAATAAAAACTTAATATTTTTTTAATATTGAGCCCGAAACTCCACAAAAGTAGTGCGTTTTTTATGGTAAATTAACCAATACGAAAATATATATTGTCAAAACGTAATAATTGGTAGTGATGCATGCTTTGGTTTTAAAATTATTAACATATTTGTAACAAAGAAATTGCATTCGGCATTTGGAAATTCTTCTGGAAATGAAAGTTTTTTTAAGGGATTTATAATTTACAAGCAGAAATGTTTAAAAATAATTACAAAAATGGCCCAGGGTTTTCCACGCTTTAATTTGAAATTTCAAAAACAGCGTTTATCTGATAGCTTAATTTTATTTTCTTAAAATCAATATCCGAAGCAGGCTGTATGGCGTTGAAGGCCATTACCCTGTTTGAGTATTGTACAGGCATAGCATTATTGTCAACCTCTGTAATACCAATTACACCGCCCAACTTTTCACCGATACTTGTTAAAAGGTAGGTGGCTTTTTCTTTTGTAGCCAGTAAGGCCTGTATTTTTAACTGGCGTTTTACGTCCGCAATCTTTGAGTAATCATAACTGTCAATATTGGTTGATGATATGCCTTTGGGATCAACCTGGCCGAGGATCTGATCAAATTTATTGAGGTCATGGAAACGGATACTATATTGTTTGCCCGCTAAAAAATCCGGTGTTTTCTTTTTTTGATAGTAATTGTTGAAGGCAGATAGGTTATTGATGGTAAAGTCTTCTTTAGCAATGCCTGCGTCTTTTACAGCATTTTCCAGTTGACCTTCCAGTTGGTCAATAGTTATTTTGGTTTTGCCGTTCATATACTCCTGTAACGCAATGGTAACATTGATTATATCTGGCGTAACTTCCTGTTCAGCAGAACCGCTTACTTCAATTTTGCGGCGCAGGTCTGCATTTTGGGCAAAAACGGTAAACGCAATTGCAATGAATGTTGCCAGTAAAATGATTTTTTTCATAGTCTGTAGTTTAAAATGCTTTTAAAACTAACGAAAATAGCATTCATTTTGTTCTGAGCGAACTTCAAAAGTAAAAGAAAGCGATTTTATCAGAACGAAAAAAGCGCCGAACGCTGTATAACAGTCCGTGGTTTTACGGTGATCATTTCTGTATTAAAAATACGGGATACCAGCGATTTCATGCGGTCCAATAGACTTCGTCTTTTTACTTGCTGTAAAACGGGCTCTTCATTTTGAGGATGGTTCATTGGCTCTTCAAAGTCATCATATCTTTCCATCAATATATCTTCACGAATAACTTTTTCTCTTAGCTCAGGGTCGCCGTTTACAATTTCATCCAATTCAGTCAACTCGCTGAAGGTTGCTTTTCCCGATTTTTGCCTTTTGATCAGGATATTAAAACGATCCTGTAAAAATGTACGGCGTTCAGGTTGTTTTTTACTGCTCATCTTGATTTTTTATGTTAACAGGTAATTATTGCTCAAACTGTGTGCCGTTGTTTTATATTGTTGTTTTTCAGTATCTTATATAAATATTTGCGCTGGTGCGTATCATTTTGATACAGTAGGGTGTGCGGTTACGGTCGGCGATGTTGGACGGTAAATAAAGGGCATTTTTGCTACATTTGGCCAAACTGATCGACATGAAAATAAATTATTCTTTCCTTTTAACTTTTTCAATAGCTACACTACTTGCAGGTTGCAAAAGCCACGACAAGGGCAATCCCATAACAGGCGACGAAATAAAAAGCCATATTGCAGTATTGGCAGATGATTCATTACTTGGCCGGAAGCCATTTACTTTGGGTGAAACTAAAGCTATCGCCTACATTTCATCCGAATTTAAAAAGCTGGGTCTCGATCCGGGGAATAATGGTAGTTATTTCCAGGAGGTACCTATGGTTGAAGTTAACAGCAAGCCGGTGGGCACAATGGAAATAAGCGGCGGAAAGCAACATATCAACCTGAATTACCTTACTGATTTTGTGGCTTCGACACGGCGTGAGCTGGATACGGTACAATTAAAAAACTCACCGCTGGTATTTGCGGGATATGGCATTGTTGCCCCCGAATATAAATGGAACGATTACGCCGGGCTTGACGTGAAAGGTAAAACAGTTGTGGTACTGGTGAATGACCCGGGTTTTAAATCGGGTGACCGTACCTTATTTAAAGGCGATACCATGACCTACTATGGCCGCTGGACCTATAAATACGAAGAAGCAGCCAGGCAGGGTGCGGCAGGAATCATTATCGTACATCAAACTGAGCCGGCAAGCTATGGCTGGAGTGTGGTGGCTAATAGTTTTACCGGAGCAAAGCTATATTTACAGCAACAGGATAAACATTTATCACGATGCAAAGTGGAAGGCTGGATAACGGAAGAAGCTGCCAAAAAACTGTTTTCGGCCGGCGGTATTACCGGTGATTTCAGGGCTATCGCGTGCAAAAGAAATTTTAAAGCCATTCCATTAAACCTGGATGCCACCCTTACCATTCAAAATAAATTAAAATATTCAACATCGCATAATGTGATCGCGGTATTAAAAGGACGTACCCGGCCGCAAGAGTGCATTCTGTACACTGCACATTGGGATCACCTGGGCATTGGTAAACCCGATGCAAAAGGCGATAGCATTTATAATGGGGCAGTTGATAATGCAAGCGGCGTCGCCGCGGTTTTAAGCGAAGCCAGAAAGTTTGTGCAATTAAAAGACATACCTCAACGATCTATAGTATTTTTGGCAGTAACCGGGGAGGAGCAGGGCCTGCTTGGTTCAGAATATTATGCGACACATCCCATCTATCCATTAAATAAAACTGTGGCAGACCTGAACATGGACGCTTTGGGCGACTATGGCGAAACGAATGATTTTTCAATTACCGGCAAAGGACAGAACGACCTGGAGGACTATGTAGCGGATTTTGCAAAACAGGACGGAAAAAAGGTTACGGGTGATAAGAACCCCGGCGCCGGCGGTTACTACCGGTCTGATCATTTTAATTTCGCAAAGGTAGGTGTACCTGCACTGGATATGAATAATGGGGCAGAAAGTACTGCACACGGCGAAGCCTGGGGCAAAGCAAAACAAAAAGAATACGGCGATAAGCATTATCACCAGCCATCCGACAATTATTCGCCGGGAATGGATGCTGACGGGATGGCGGAGGTAGCCAACATGCTATTTAAAGTAGGTGATAAACTGGCGAATGAAAGTACCTTCCCTGGTTGGAAAAATGGCTCGGAGTTTAAAGCTGTTCGTGAAAAGTCGATGAAAAATTAGGTTAAAGCTGAAAGGGAAAAGGTGAAAGGTTTGAAGCTGTGGTATTTTTATCTTTCGCTTTTTACCTTTCACCTCCTGATCAATATATGATAGATTCGGGGAGTTTTTCAGTTGATATCTATTGCGCTCCTGTCATAAAAAGTTTAGTTGTTCATTTTCGCGATCTGATAGCATTCATACGCTAAATGCCTGTTATAATCATTAGCGATGCGTTTATAGCTGATCAGATCAATAAGGGTGCCGATTCCGAAAAAACCGAAGGTAAGCAGGTAAAGGCCTCCTAACATGTAGTTCCTGGTCATAAACCTTTGCACACCCGCCAGTCCTAAAAAACCTAACAGGGTTGCCAGCAATATATCATTTGGATTTTTTCTGCGGCTATTGTAAACCAGCATAAAGGTTTGCATCTGGTTTTGCGATAGCCCGGCTGATGCATGGTGAAGAAAACTGTATTCTTCCATTGTGATGCCTGCCGCATTGGTATATGAATATTGATAAGCGTCCATTTTTGTATCAGATTAATTTGTTATCATTTAAACCTGGTATAAAATTAAGGCGGATGCAAAAAAAAGCAACCGCTATTAGGTTAGCGGTTAAAACAAGTCGGTGAGAGAGGGAATTTTGGCGGTGAAAAGTTTTGCGAGGATGTGATCAACCCCTCTAAAAAAGAATAAATATGTGGCGATAGGCTAATTGAATTTATAGTTATATTTGTTAGACGATATAGATCATGGAAGAATTAGTAATTAAAGTTAAGGATGAAAAGGAATCATCCTTCCTTAAAGACTTGCTTAAGAAATTAAAAATTAAGTTTGAGGCTATAAATGTTGATGAGGTGCCCAGCGGCGAGCAGGTTAAGCAAACCGTACTTAATGGACAAAAGGCCTATAGGAACGGCGATCTGGATCAATTTAAGGAAATCGACCCGAAAGACCTGTGGAAGTAATCTACCGAATTGTTTTTTATAAAGATGCACAGAAGGACATAGGATAAATAAACTTTAAAACTCATAATCCCGCTCCACCTTACAAATCCTCACTTTATAATGCTCGTACCATTTATCGCGGCCGGTTTTTTGAGCGACGAGGTGACGGGTATTGGCTTTCCAGTTTTTAATATCGTCCAGCGAACGCCAGTAAGAAATCGTAATCCCCAATTCATTCCGGGCCGACTCAATACCCAGGTAGCCTGGTTGTTGTTTGGCGAGTTCATCCATTTCATCGGCCATGGCGCCATAGCCATTATCGCCGTCCGTGCGCAGGGAAGTAAAAATTACAGCGTAATAAGGTATTTCGGGTGTTTCAGCAATCATATTGATTTGCAAATTTCAGCTATGCAAATGTGCAGATTATTTTTAAATCCATCTGCACATTCGCATAGCTGCACATTCTATTCGATCACACTTTCCTCAAACTCGTATTCAGTTAACGGCGGGCATGAGCAGATCAGCGTCCTATCACCATAAGTGTCATTCACACGCCCAACTGAAGGCCAGAATTTATAAGCGGCAACATAAGGCAGCGGGAAAGCAGCTTTCTGGCGGGTGTAAGGATGTTCCCATTCATTAGCTGTGATGACCGATGCAGTATGCGGTGCGTTTTTTAATGGGTTATCTGTTTTATCTGAAATGCCTTTCTCTACACTGTCAATTTCATGGCGGATAGAGATCATCGCATCGCAAAAACGATCCAGCTCATGTTTGGGTTCCGATTCGGTTGGCTCAACCATCACTGTCCCGGCAACCGGGAACGAAACAGTTGGCGCATGGAAGCCATAATCCATTAAACGTTTTGCTATATCGGTAACTTCGATACCAAAGTTTTTAAACGCGCGGCAATCCAGTATCATTTCGTGCGCACAGCGGCCGTTGGCGCCTGTATATAAAACCGGGTAGTGGTGCTCCAAACGGGCCTTAATATAGTTAGCATTCAATATGGCGTAACGGGTAGCGTTCGTTAACCCTTCGCCGCCCATCATGGCAATATAAGCATGGGATATAATTAAGATAGATGCAGAACCCCAGGGAGCAGCGGATACCGCATGGATCGATTTACCTCTTTCAATATCAACAACCGTATGTCCCGGTAAAAACGGAACAAGGTGTTTGGCTACGCCGATAGGGCCCATACCAGGGCCACCACCACCATGCGGAATACAGAAGGTTTTATGCAGGTTTAAATGGCAAACGTCAGCGCCGATATTAGCAGGGCTGGTTAAACCCACCTGAGCGTTCATGTTAGCGCCGTCCATATAAACCTGGCCGCCGTTTTCATGAATGATCCCGCAAATCTCAATGATCGATTCTTCAAACACACCATGGGTTGACGGATAGGTAACCATCAGGCATGATAATTCATTTTTATATTGTTCAGCTTTGGCTTTCAGGTCGGCAACGTCGATATTACCGTTCTCGTCGCATTTTACCACCACAATTTTCATCCCGGCCATAGCTGCAGACGCCGGGTTGGTGCCATGAGCAGACGAAGGGATCAGCGCAATATTACGGTGACCTTCCCCGCGGTCATGATGATAAGCGCGGATCACCATTAAGCCGGTATATTCACCCTGTGCGCCGGCATTTGGCTGTAAACTCATCGCCGCGAAACCGGTGATCTCGCTCAGCCAGTTGTTCAGTTCGTCAAATACCTGCATGTAACCGCCCACCTGGTCGGCTGGGGCAAAGGGATGCATTTTGCTGAACTCGGCCCAGGTAACCGGCACCATTTCAGTAGTGGCGTTCAGTTTCATAGTACATGAGCCCAACGCGATCATCGAGTGACAAAGCGAAAGATCCTTTGCTTCCAGCGATTTGATATAACGCAGCATTTCATGTTCTGAATGGTGCGAATTGAATATGGCGTGCGTCAAAAAAGTTGATTGGCGCTGCAATTCAGCCGGGATAACGGTTTGAATATTTTCTTTTAGTTCATCAAAAGTAACATCATTCAACGTTTTGCCTTTTACCCTTGCAAAAAACCGGACGATCGTTTTAATGTCTTCAGGCGATGTGGTTTCGTCGATAGAAATAGTTACTTCCGAGCCTTTGTAATGAAAGTTCATTTCATTATTGATCGCCTCGGCATGAACGGGTCCGGTCAAAGCGCCAAGGTCAAACTTCAATGTATCAAAGTAAGCCTCATTTAATTGTTCATAGCCTAATTGTTTTAGTGAATCAGCCAGCAATACGGCAAGGCCGTGGATCCTTTCGGCAATCAGCTTTACACCTTTAGGGCCGTGATAAACAGCATACATACCCGCCATAATCGCCAGCAGCGCCTGCGCAGTGCAGATATTGGAGGTCGCTTTGTCTCTGCGGATATGCTGTTCGCGGGTTTGCAATGCCATGCGCAAAGCATAATCTCCCGCGCTGTCAATAGTAACGCCTATTATACGGCCCGGGATAGATCGCTTGTATTCTTCTTTTGTGGCAAAAAACGCGGCGTGCGGTCCGCCAAAACCCATTGGTACGCCAAAGCGCTGTGTTGAACCCACTACCACATCGGCCCCCCACTCGCCCGGAGGGGTTAAAAGAGCAAGGCTCATGATGTCGGCAATAACGGTTAATTTAATGCCTTTTTCATGCCCGGCGGCTGCAAAGCCGCTGTAATCATAAACAGCGCCGTCACCTGCCGGATATTGAACAATGGCCCCAAACATATTTTCAGTCAGTTCAACTGAACGATGATCACCGATCAGTAATTCGATACCATAAGGTTGGGCACGGGTTTTTAATATATCAATGGTTTGCGGAAATAACTCTTCCGAAACGAAATATACATTGGCGCTCTGGTTTTTACGCAGGCTGTATTGCATAAACATAGCCTCTGCAGCGGCGGTGCCTTCGTCAAGCAACGATGCATTGGCAATTTCCATTCCGGTAAGGTCGATCACCATTGTCTGGAAATTCAACAGCGCCTGTAAACGGCCCTGGGCAATTTCTGCCTGGTAAGGGGTATATTGGGTGTACCATCCGGGATTTTCAAGGATATTGCGCTGTATTACCCCCGGAACGATCACATCATAATACCCCTGGCCGATAAATGATTTAAAAACCTTGTTTTTTGAAGCAGTTTGCTTTAGCGCATTCAGATAATCAAACTCGCTTTTGGCCGCCGGGAGGTTTAAGGGGGCCTTCAATCTTATTTTTTGCGGTACCGTTTGGCTGATCAGTTCATCAAGTGAATCTGCGCCTACAACCTTTAACATTTGCGCGGTATCTGCCTCGTTTGGCGCGATATGACGCGACTGAAATTTTTCCTGATAATCGATGTTCAACTTCATGAATTAGCTTCCCTTAAATTTTCCGCAAAGGTACAAATTTCATTACTGTATAACAATTGAATAACCTGATGGTGACAATGGTTTTACATTGAAAAGTTGTATTTTTAGCGCATGGTAACCTAAATAATGTTGCATAAAAAATTTTTACTTTTTTTTCTGTTTTTCCTTTTCAGCCTGAAGGCATTTTCTGCTGTTTTTGTGGTGACGAGCAATGCTGATTCGGGGCCGGGAACGCTACGGGATGCGTTGACGCAAGCAGCGGCGAATGGAAATGCGACTACGGATTATATTAATTTTAATTTGCCGGATCTGAGTGAGGCGGGGAGGACGATTGTTGTCCTTAGTCAATTAACCATTTCGTCGAATGTCACTATTGATGGCACAACACAAATGGGCGCCAAAATCGGAATTTCGGACGCTAAAGTAATACTCACCATAGGCAGCAGCGGTTATCAAAGTAGTTTTGTTTGCTTCTACGGCAATAATAGTACTAATGTTGAAATAGATGGCCTGTATTTTAGCCTGATCGGTGCTTCAGATACGTATGGAACAGCTATTTTTTTAAAAAATACATCAAACATAATTATCGGCAAAGCTGGTAAAGGCAATGTGTTTGGAAGAGTTGATGAGGGTATAGAACTGCTGCTTTGCAATCATATAACAGTTTCAGCAAATTTTTTTGGTATCGACCCTGACACATCAATGCCAGCTTATACTCCATGGAGTGGCAATTTGGCAATCTATTCTTCTGATGATATTTTAATTGGCGGAGACAATCGTGCAGACGGTAATATTTTTGTCGCTTCACAGGCCCCGAGAGAATCTTTAATTTCAGGCGTTGACCCGCAAACACAGATAGCTACTGATATTGATAAGTGTGTTATTAAAAACAATACAATGGGTTATTACGCAAAAGTAATTGGCGTGCTTGATGATATTAATATTGATAATGTCCAAAATCTTATAATAACAGATAATTTAATTAATTATGGGAGCGCATTTTTAATTACTAAAGTTTCGACGCAACTACTAATTACGGGAAATCAGTGCAATATAGACATGGTTAATCCTGGTAAAAACAGTACAGCAAACACGCCTTATGAGTTATTCAATGTAAAGAAGGCAATTATTGGGGGTCCTAATCCAGGCGATGCAAATACCGTAATAAATCCGGTTTATCCTGGTGATGGCTATGAAGCTATTAATACTTATCAATGTTATGATATATTGATTCAGCGGAACAGCATCGGCTGTAAAACAGCGCGCGATGTTTATGTAGCTAGAGAATCGCAGGTAGAATTACCAGTAATTTCAATTAATTCAATTACAAATAATTTAATAACAGGCACGGCAACCCCCGGATCGGAAATAGAAGTGTTTAGTGACAGTGAATGTCAACTTTGCGAGCCCACACATTACCTGGGATCTGTTATTGCGGGCGCAGATGGATCATGGGGCTATTCAGCGATGGTCAATTCCCTGGCCTATACAGCGTCAGCGTCGATAAATGGAAGGACTTCTTTATTTGCGAAAGTCGGTATCAACATTGATAAAGCCGTAATCAAGAACCCATCATGCGGCAATAACAACGGAAGTATTTCTGGTATAAGTGTAACAAATTCAACAAAAATAGAGTGGACGGATCAGACCGGAAAAGTTATAAGTAATAGCGTTGATATCAATAATTTATCGCCAGGCACTTATACTTTCACAGCTTATTTGGGACAGCATTGCAATGTCCAAAGCACTCCTTTCAAACTGGTTGATACGAAGCCTCAAATAGACGATACTTTTTTACGGGAAAACCAAAATCAATGTGGAAAAAACAATGGTTCTATTACGGGCTTAAACTTTAAAAATAGTGCTGATTTTACTACGCAATCGTTAGGTTGGACGGATCAAAGCGGGCAAATAGTTGGCAACAGTTTAGATTTAGTGAACGTTTCGTCTGGTAATTATACATTTACAATAGTGACGACTGATGGCTGTACCGTGCACTATGGCCCAATAACAATAAAAAATACTACCGGCCCCAACATCGATCAATCCAACGCCGCCATCCAACCCACCAATTGCGGACAGTCAGCTGGTTCAATTACCAACGTCGCTGTTACCGGGACAGGTACTTTAAAATATGCCTGGTTGAACAGCCAGCAGCAAACTGTTGGTACTTCAAAAGACCTGCTGGGTCAACCAGCCGGCATCTACAAACTGGAGGTAATGGATGACAGCCAGTGCGGGCCGGTTTATACGACGGATATAACCATTCCTGAAACCAATGGCATCACCATGGATGAAGCCAAAGCTGCGTCCAACGTGGCGAGCTGTAGTAAAAATAACGGTTCAATAACAGGTATCATCGTAACCGGCGCCACAAAATATACCTGGACAGATGCTGCCGGTCATACAATTATTACGGTTGATCCCGATTTTCTAAATGTAGCACCCGGTGATTATACGCTTACCGCATCAAACACATCCGGGTGCAGCAAAACAAGCCGGATTTATCACGTTGGGCAGGATCCTCCCACGCAATTCCCTGTTTATGCAGCTGCAATTGTTCCTGCCTGTTTCGGCAAAAACAACGGGTCTGTTTCTGTGGCGACAGACCTTCTGGTTAGCTCCGCGCGATGGATAGACGGCCAGGGTTTACCAAGGGGCGGGAGTTCGGCACAACTTACTGATGTTCCTGCCGGAACCTATCAATTTTTTGTAACCGATAAAAACGGATGCGAAAATTTATACAATAGTTATACGGTAACCACCATCCCTCAACTACAAATACTCCCCGGATCCGAAAAAATCGTTGATGATCAATGTACACTGCATACAGGGAGCATTACCAATATCCGGGTGAATGGCGGAACACAGCCGTATACATGGTCGTGGCTTGATGGCAGTAATAAAATTATCACCTCATCGCCTGACCTTAGCGGCATTGGCGCGGGCGTTTATACATTAAATGTAAATGATGCGTCGGGATGTGGATTGGTGTCAGCTTCCTATATCGTCCAAAATCAACCAGAAAATATCCCGGCGCCGGCGGTAAACAATTTACAGCTATGCAGCGCCGGGGACGCCCTTTTGCAGGTAACTGACCCATCAACCAGCTATAGTTATCGTTTGTACGATTCGCCAACAAATACAACACCTGTTGATGAGGCCGCAAATGGCAATTTTAAAATAACCGTCAAAAATAATACAACTTATTACGTTAGCCAGGTATCAGGCGATTGTGAGAGCCCCCGCAGTGCGGTGCAAGTGAGTGTTGGCATCACGGCAGTTGATATAGCTAATGCTTTTACGCCTAATGGCGACGGGATTAATGATTATTGGGTAATTAAAGGGATTGCCAGCTACCCATCAGCAATCGTACAGGTGTTTACCCGCAACGGGCTAAAAATATTCGAATCAAAAGGTTACACTACTCCGTTTGACGGTACTTTCGACGGGAAAAAACTTCCACCGGGGGTTTACTACTATATCATCAACCTTAAATCTAATTGTAACCTCCTTTCAGGAAGCCTGACTATCATCCGATAGCCAGCTGCCTTAAATACATTTGAATCGTATTCTCCAGCCCATAATACAAGGCGTCGCAGACCAATGCGTGCCCGATGCTTACTTCGTCCAGTCCATGAATGTTTTCCGCGAAATATTTCAGGTTCTGCAGATCAAGATCGTGTCCGGCATTTATGCCGAGGCCAACTTTTTGCGCAACCTTAGCCGCATTTATATAGGGAGCAATGGCGGCTTCTTTGTTTTGGTGATATCGATGCGCATAGGCTTCGGTATATAATTCAATGCGGTCGGTTCCCGTGCTGGCGGCGGCTTCTACCATTTCTGCCACCGGGTCAACAAATATAGATACGCGAATGCCTTCATCCTTAAATACTTTGATCATCTCCTTTAAATATTGCTGGTGGGTAATGGTATCCCAGCCATGGTTGGAGGTAATCTGCCCCAAAGCATCAGGTACCAAAGTAACCTGTTCAGGCTTATTCGCCAGCACCAGGTCGATGAATTTTTGCTCCTGGCAGTTGCCTTCAATATTAAATTCAGTGGTGACGATTTTCTTCAGGTCGAAGACATCCTGGTAACGGATGTGCCGTTCATCGGGTCGCGGGTGTACGGTTATTCCCTGGGCGCCAAAACGTTCACAGTCTTGGGCAACCTGTACCAGGTCGGGGTTGTTGCCGCCGCGCGAATTACGCAATGTGGCTATTTTATTGATGTTGACGGAGAGACGGGTCATTTGATTTCGGATTTACGATTTACGAATTCGGATTTATCTTTTTTTAATCAATGCTCCATGCAAACTTATAAATAGTAATTTCGAAATTCTTTACTGGAGCATTTAATTTACAATGAAACGGCTTTTAAATTATATTTCTTTTCTTTTTTTATTTTTGGCGTCAACAGTGGTTGCCCATGCCCAGGCCGATTACCTTAAAATTACCAACTACAAAGTTTACTACGGTTGGGCAACCCATTATCCGCAGGACTGGATGATCATCCGGCAGTTTGAGAATGAGGGTAAAAACTATTTTTTACTTGTAAACCCCCAAACGCTTGAGACAAAAATAGATGAGCCTTCATTTTATAAGGTTAAGCCATTGACGCTAACCGAAGCGCGCGACTTTTTTAAAAATACGCCTTATATTAAGGCGATAAAAAAAGCGGAAAGACATTCAGTAAATACACAGGACGCTGGTATTGAGAATGGGATGCCCAAAGAAACCGGGATCAGCCTGACGGCTGATCTGTGCCCTTCGCACCGGCCGCTGGATAGAAGGATTTTTACCGAAATCGTCAGCGAATTTCAAAAGGTGGAGTACCCTGTGCCGGTGGCTTTGTCGGTATCCGGTATCTGGATGAAACAACACCCACAAGACCTGGAATGGTTAAAAAAAATGCAAGCCGGCCATCAAATCAGCATCACCTGGATCAATCATTCCTACAACCACAGGGTGAGCCCGACGCTGCCGCTCAAAAAAAACTTTTTATTACAGCCCGGAACGGATATCAATTTCGAAGTACTTGAAACAGAAAAAGCGATGCTAAAGAATGGTTTACTGCCTTCGGTATTTTTCAGATTCCCGGGTTTGGTGTCTGATCAGCAACTGGTATTTAAGATCACCGACTTTGGGCTCATCCCCGTTGGCTCTGATGCCTGGCTCGCCAAAGGGCAGAAACCGCAGGCAGGCAGTATCGTATTGATCCATGGCAACGGCAACGAACCGGTAGGGGTAAACGATTTTATTAAACTGATTCACTCAAAAACAAAAGCGATTGCAAAAAAACAATGGTTGCTGTATGATTTACGGGAAAGCGTTAATAAAGAGTTTGAAAATAAAGCCGATAGTACGGGACAATGATTTTTGCAGCTTTTTAATGGTGGACAATGTCTTTTTCTGAAAACGATTTTTCCAGGACAATTACAAGATCTGTGATGCTGATCGGTTTTGAGATAAAATAATTCATCCCTGCTTCCATACAGGCGGCTCTGTCTTCGGCCATGGCGCTTGCTGTCATGGCAATAATATATGGTTGCCTCCTGTCTTCCGCGCGAATAATGCGGGTAGTTTCCAGTCCGTCCATTTCGGGCATCTGAACATCCATTAAAATAATGTCAAAAAAGGCACTCTCCATTATTTCAAGTACCTGTTTTCCATTATTTACAACCTCAGGCTGATAGCCAAGCCTGGCAATCACTTTAGTTATCAATTTTTGGTTGATCAGGTTGTCTTCAGCGATCAGGATCTTCATCGGGAATTTTTGCGCAAACCCGGCTGAAAGAATAGTCGCAGGTTCTGTTTTTTCGGTAACCGATGCTCTCCGCGTTAATTCTGTTTCCATCAGGCTGAATAGCTGATGCTGTTTTACCGGTTTTAATAATGTTTTAACAAATGGGTCCTGGTTCCTGCTTTTTTCAACAACCGAACAGATCAGCACTACCGGCATTTCAGGATACATTTTTCTAAACGAATGGCTTAACTCAAGTGTATCGCTTCCGGGTACCTGCGCGCCTGTTAAAATAAGGCTAAACTTATTTCCTGTGGTCAGCAATCTGAATGCCTCATCAGCGGACGAAGCGCAAACGGGGTTTAATTCCCATTGTTTAAGCTGGGTTTCTAAAATCTTACGCGCGGTTAAATTGCCGTCAACCAATAACACCCGTTTGCCCCGAAAGCCCGAAAGGTTAAATCCTGTTTTTGCACCTGAATCAGGGCTCAGTACATTTTTTATGTTAAAAGTAACAGTAGTACCTTTACCCGGGTCACTTTCGATAGCGATTTTTCCGCCCATAAGTTCAACCAGGCGTTCGCAAATTACCAGGCCCAACCCGGTTCCGCCATGGCTGCGGGTTGTTGAATTATCTACTTGTGAGAATGCCTTAAATAAACGGGGCAATTTATCAGCGGCTATACCTACACCTGTATCTTTTATTTTAAACCCTAAATTTATTTTACTGCTGTCTTTTTCAAGTACATTTATTTCTATGAGTATCTCGCCCCTGCTGGTGAATTTGATTGCGTTATTTATAAGGTTGATTAAAACCTGCCTGATACGTAACTGATCGCCAATTAATTTCGCCGGGATATTTTCATCAAGTTGATATAGTAGTTCAAGTTGTTTTTTGGCCGAAACCTCCGAAAAAAGGTCGAACACGTCTTCCATACATTGCCTGAGGTTAAATTCATGCGCGTCAAGTTCCATATTGCCCGATTCTATTTTCGAGAAATCGAGAATATCATTAATTACATTCAGCAAGTTCTCTCCGCTAATACGGATAATGTCGGCATATTCACGTTGCTCTGGCGTTAGCTGGGTTTCAAAAAGCAGCGAAGTCATGCCCAATACGCCATTCATCGGGGTGCGGATCTCATGGCTCATGGTCGCCAGGAAAACGCTTTTGGCCTTGTTGGCTTTTTCGGCTTCTTTGCGGGCCTTTAACTCCTGCTCTTTCTGTTCCTGGAGTTTATTGTTTAGTTCCTGTAAATGGCGCGATTGTTTTTTTAGCTCATCTGATTGTTTAACAACTTCAGCCGTCTGTTTGATGACGCGTTTTTCAAGGATCTTTTGCTGTGCTTTTATTGCAAAAACCCGGTAACGGTAGGCGCTGTAAATAACCAGGCATACAAGCACCAACAGCAACACCCTAAACCACCACGTCATATAATAAGGAGTGATGATAATTATTTTTAATGTTGCCGGCGTACTATTCCAAAAGCTGTCGTTATTGGACGCTTTTACTTTAAAAGTATATTCGCCGGGGTTAAGGTTGGTATAGGTAGCTTTTCTTTGCGATCCAACGTAATTCCAATTTTTTTCAAACCCTTCCAGTTTGTAGGCATAGGCGTTCATTTCGGGAAGCGTGAAATTAAGCCCGCTATAACCGATAGTAAAAACGGATTGATTGTAGTTTAGCCGGATAACTTTTGTTTCGTCAATGGCGCTTTTGAGAACGGAATTTGCGCCAATCGGAACCTTTTTATTGAACAACTCAAAATCTGTAAACACTATTTTGGGATAGCGTTTATTAACTGCCAAATGATAAGGGTCAACAATATTAAAACCAGTATGGCCGCCGAAAAGCAGTTGCCCGTTTTTTGCATTAAATACAGCGCCGCTGGTGAATTCGTAACCCTGGAGGTTGTTTTGAAGCGTATATTTTCTGATGTTGTTGGTAAAAGGCTGAAAGCTGATCAATCCATGATTAGTGCCCGTCCAAATAAAGCCATTTTTATCTTCGGTAATGCTATTTATGATGGAATAGTTTTCTCCACCCTGAAAATTATAAGCCACAAACGATTGTCTGCGTTTATCATACACATTTAGCCCGCCGCCAAGCGTTCCAACCCAAAGGTTTTCGTTGTTATCCTCAAAAATGGAAATGACAACATCATTGGTTAAACCCTTGTTCCAGGTCATATAGTGCGTAAAATTATCGGTAGCCGGATTATATAAATTTAAACCATTATAAGTGCCAACCCAAATGCGGTCCTCCCTATCCCTGTAAATCGCCATTACATCATTATTGCTTAAGCTGTGTAAGGTGTCCGCCGGGGAGTAGGCATATCTTTTTACAATTTTTGCACCCCGGATAACATTTAAACCAACTCCGTCCATACCCACCCAAAGGTCGCCTGTTTTATCTTTTGCAAGTGCAAAAACGGCAGTTCCGCTAATTTGATCAGGTTTGTTCCCTGTTCTGTAATGCTTTATCTTGTGGGTTTCGGTGTTAAAAAGATCCAGGCCCCCATCATAGTACCCGATCCAGAGGTTTTTTTGCCCGTCTTTTAAGATATTTAAAATATGGTTGCCGCTGATAGTGTTTTTGCTTTCGGGCTGATGGCTGTAATGCGTAAAGACCTTTGAATCTTTGTCGAAATAATTTAAGCCTCCTCCATCGGTACCTATCCAAAACCCTTTCTCCTGTTCGGCAAATGTGGTTACAATATCGTTGCTGAGGCTCAATTTATTGCCTGTTTGTTTACTATATCGTTCAAAGGATGATAGATTTCTGTCATAAAATGCAACACCTGATTCATAGGTTCCTATCCACAAAATACCATCTTTATCTAAAATGGAATTGATGGAATGGTTTTTATCGGTATTGTTTTTATCTTCATTGGTATATTGTGTAAACGTTCCTTTCTCCTCATCAAACAGATCGAGGCCGTCTTCTGTACCCACCCAAAGTGTATTACGCCCGGCGCTGTTAATAGCGAATACATTGTTATTGATGAGCGAGCTGGAATTATATGACTGGTGTGTATAATGGGTAAATAATTGTTTTTTTATATCGAAACAATCAATTCCGCTTCCGGCGGTGCCGATATATAAAATTCCGTCGTTGCTTTTAAATACGGTATTAATCTGGTTGTTGCCCAGGCTATTTACACCGCCATGCAGGTAGCGTTTTGTATAGCCTGTTTGATAATTAAATTGCACCAGCCCATCGCCTGTACCTAACCATAAATCACCGTTATTTTCCCCGGCGATTGAATAAATATGATGACTGGCGATGTAGTCTTTGTTTTTGGCATAAAAAAAGCGGGTAATTTTTTTTGTCTTTAGATCGAAGAGGTTTAGCCCCGAATAGGTGCCTATCCAAAGATTATTTTTGCTGTCCTGAAAAATAGTGTTAATATCTCCACTTGATAAAGTAGTGGCATCTTCTTTATTACTTCGGAAATTTGTAAACGAGTCTGTTTTACGGTTATAAAGGCTTACGCCGCCACCGCTCGTTCCCACCCAAATATTATTGGCCTTATCTTCAAAAACTACAGTAATATTATTTGAAGGTAATGAATGCTTATCGCCTGCCTGGTGACGGTAAATCGTAAAGTTATAGCCATCATATTTGTTTAAACCGTCGTCAGTGGCAAACCACATATAACCCTTCCGGTCCTTTATGATAAATTTAACATCGCTTTGTGATAAACCGTCGTTAACGGTTAATGAGCTGAATTTTACATCTTTTTCCTGCCCTGATACCGCTGTGCCATACAGGAGAAAAGCGCATAAAAATGAGGCTAAGTATAAAAAAAACAGCTTTTTTCTTAAATAAATCATTAAATTAATGGCAGGGAAATTTTACATTAAAAACTTAACCTCCCTTTGGGCAAATGTTCCAACGCATTTTTACGTTAAAAGCGATTGCTTTGTTGTATCAAAAATATTGTAAAGTGCGAAAGGCATCAACGCACCGGGACGAATTTAAGCTAACTCAAATCAGGGGTTTGGATCTGGTTGAGGGATAAGGGTACCAGTTTTTTGGTTTTAAGGTAAGTAATGGTTACAATAAGTAATGTCATGCTGCCCCCGAACATCACAGAAGGTACAGTACCCAATAAGGTGGCTGCCGCGCCTGACTCGAATGCCCCAATCTCATTCGAAGAACCGATAAACATGAAATTTACAGCAGATACACGGCCGCGCATATGGTCGGGAGTTAATAGTTGCATAATCGTACCGCGAATAATTACGCTTATGCTGTCAAAGGCCCCTTCAGTAAACAGGAAAAAAAGGGATAAATAAAAACTACGCGAAAGGCCAAAACAAATGATGGATAAGCCAAAGCCTGTAACAGCGATCAGCAAATTTCGCCACGGTTTCCCCATCGGCGAATAGCGCGCCATGGCCAGCATTGTTAGGACGGCCCCCAAAGACGAAGTAGCGCGCATAATTCCCAGCCCTTGCGAACCTACCTTTAAGATATCATTGGCAAATACAGGCAGTAAGGCCACTGCTCCCCCAAAAAAAACAGAAAAAAGATCCAGGCTCATAGCCCAGATCAATATTTTGCTGTTAACAACAAAATGGATGCCTTCCCGCAAACTTATCCATATGCTCTCTTTTGGTGCAAATACCGGGGGATATGAGCGTAACCGGTATATCAATAGGATTGAAATAAAAAGAAAACCAAGTATAACGGCAAAGGCAGCCGTGATGCCACAGAACCCATAAACCAAGCCACCGGTGGCAGGGCCGAGAATAGCGGCAATTTGCCAGCTTGAACTGCTCCATGAACTTCCATTGGGATAAAGATGCTTGGGAATACTATTGGCATATACCGTAAAGGTTGCCGGCCCATAAAAGGCACGCGCCAAACCATTCAAAAATATCATGCAATAGATTATAGGGACGATCCAGCCTTTATGGATATGGGGGCTCATTTTAGCCATGGTAACCGCAAACATCACCAGCGAAGAGATAAACACAAGTGATGATATGATTAAAAGCATCTTTCTTTTCTCAGATTTATCCGCCACATATCCCCCATAAAGTGCAATCCCAATGGCGGGTATAGCCTCACAAAGCCCTATCAAACCTAATGCAAGCTTGCTGTGGGTTGCCTGGTAGATGTAAAAGCCAATTACTACCGCCTGCATCTGGTAGGCAAACGTGAAAAAAAAACGCATACCCAAATACGACCGGAAATCTTTATATCGCAGGGCTGCAAAGGAATCTTTTATGACCGGACTATCTGTTTCTTCTGACACAAATGCGTGTTTAAGCTTGCGAATTTACGATTTGTAGATTTAAAGTTGAGTTTTATGATAACAACACTTTGTAATTTTGGCGATACGGGAAGCTCTTTTATATATTAAAATTACTTGAAACCATGCTGGTCGATCAGATAGATCAATGCTGCCATGGATGCCGCGCCGAGTTCAAGTTCGCGCTTGTTAACATTCTCAAAAACATCTTTTGCACTGTGATGGATATCAAAATACCGCTGCGAATCGGGTAAATAACCAATCAGAACCACCTTTTTTGATTTTTCTTTCAAAGGGCCAATGTCGCTGCCACCGCCGCCTGCAACCAAAACATTTGACCCGTAAGGTGCAAGCAATTTACCCCAGTTACTGTTGATGTTTTGGATCTCTGCTGGCGATACGCCGTCAAATCCGAAGCCCCTTGGTGTAAAGCCTCCAAGGTCGGTTTCAATCGCGGCAATATGCTCTTCTTTATTTTGAGCGGCAAGTTCCGCATATTTTTCTCCTCCGCGATCCCCATTTTCTTCATTGATAAACAATACAGCCCGTATGGAGTTCCTGGGTTTATACCCCATAACTTTTAGGATACGCAATACCTCTACTGATTGCATTATCCCGGTACCATCGTCATTGGCGCCTTCTGCAAGGTCCCACGAATCCAAATGGCCACCGACAGTAATAAAACTGTTGGGATGTTCAGTGCCCTTCATTTCACCTATTACGTTAAAGGAAGGAGCATCCGGCAATGTTTGGCAGTTTTGTTTAAAATAAAATTTTATAGATGCCGGACCCTTAAGCATGGAACTTAGTTTGTTGGCATCAACAGTGGAGATTGCTGCGGCCGGAATATTTGCACCGCCTTTAACAAACAACGTTGCGCCTGTATGAGGATAAATGTCGAGGCTTTCGGTTAATGAACGCACAATTACACCAACAGCGCCATATTTTGCTGCCGCTGCCGGCCCTGCAAACCTTTGGTCGCCTGCTGTTCCATAAGCTTGAATGGTTTCAATAAACCTCGGATCAAACGGCCGGTTGAAAAATACAATTTTACCCTTAATCCCTTTTTCACCAAGGGTATCTAATTGTTTTAAACTATGCAGTTCAATGATAGAAGCAGTTATACCTGTTTTGGGTGTTGCAACGGTCATTCCTAAGGCAGCAATATGTACGGGGATCCTGTTTTTGCCCTGAATTATAGCAGCTTCTTCCTTAGCGCCGCGAACCCAGTGCGGCACCATCACGGGCTGTAAAAACACCGTATCGAAACCATAACTTTTCATTAACTTTTCACCCCATACAACCGCTTTTTGTGCATTTGCAGATCCGCTGATCCGCTGGCCAATATTTTTGCACAGGTAATGCAGGTTTCCGTAACATTGCCCGTTAACCAGTTCTTCATCATAAATTTTCCGGATCATTAATGAATCCTGGGCTTTTAATAAGGTTGTTGTCAGAATAAGTGAAAAAAGGAGAGTCAGTTTTAGTTTCATTTTCGAATAGCTTTTAGCAAATGTAATATTATAGCTAAAGAAAATTAAAAAATCCGAAATCAAACATCCGAATTCCGAAATCAGGAGATCTTATTCCAGCTTAAACCCTCATCTTTCGATCGCAGCGACTGGTGTAATATTTGATTTTCGGGGGCTGCCAATTGCGGGTCTTTCTCAAAAATACTTTCTACAAACCGGCGCACGGTTATCAACAATTCCTGGTCGGTTACAATGTTGGCTAATTTCAGATCGAGTACCCCGCTTTGCCGGGTGCCATCGATATTTCCCGGGCCGCGTAGCTGTAAGTCGGTTTCGGCAATTTCAAAACCGTTATTGGTTTTTACCATCGTGTCCAGCCGTATCTTCCCATCGCGGCTAAGCTTAGTGTGACTCATTAAAATACAAAACGATTGTTCGGCACCGCGGCCAACGCGGCCACGTAACTGGTGCAGTTGCGACAGCCCAAAACGTTCAGCATTCTCGATGACCATTACCGACGCGTTCGGGATATTTACACCAACTTCTATAACGGTAGTAGCTACCATTATTTGGGTTTCATGTTTGATGAACCGGTTCATTTCAAATTGCTTGTCGGCAGCGCTCATTTTTCCATGGACGATACTAATGCGGAAATCAGGCAACGGAAATTCACGGGCCATCACTTCTGTGCCATCCTCCAGGTTCTTCAGGTCGAGTTTTTCACTTTCCTGTATTAGAGGATAAACTACATAAACCTGTCGTCCTTTGGCAATTTCCTGTTTCATAAAACCAAACATCCGCAGCCGCTGGCCTTCATAAAAGTGGACGGTTTGTATGGGTTTTCGACCCGCGGGCAGTTCATCGATTACTGATATGTCCAGGTCACCATATAAAGTCATGGCAAGGGTGCGGGGAATAGGGGTGGCCGTCATTACCAGGATGTGCGGCGGAATAATATTTTTGCGCCAGAGTTTAGCACGCTGTTCAACCCCGAAACGATGCTGCTCATCAATCACCACGAAACCGAGGTTTTTAAACTTAACCTTATCCTCGATCAGCGCATGGGTGCCAATTAAAATTTTCAGATCACCACTCTCCAATTTTTCATGCAATATGTTCCGTGCTTTTTTTGAAGTTGAGCCAGTTAAAAGGGCCACTTCAATAAAATCATCGCCAACAAGTTCTTTTATAGTTTGATAGTGCTGATTGGCAAGTATTTCGGTTGGCGCCATAATACAGGTTTGGAAACCATTGTCAATGGCGATCAGCATACTCATTAATGCCACTACGGTTTTGCCGCTTCCTACATCGCCCTGCAAGAGCCTGTTCATCTGAATACCCCGCTGTGTATCCTGCCTTATTTCTTTTAAAACCCGCTTTTGCGCATTGGTTAAAGGGAAGGGTAATTTATGGTGATAAAAGTTGTTGAAAATATCACCAACTGATTGAAAGATATTCCCTTTGAACTTTTGAGTATGTAAAAGTTTGTTTTTTAATAGCTTTAACTGCAAAAGAAATAACTCTTCAAATTTTAAACGGTAAACAGCTTCGTTGAGTTTTGACTGGTCGTCCGGAAAATGAATGTTTTTATAAGCATCGGCCCTGGCGGTTAGTTTAAACCGGTTGATGATATATAATGGCAGGGTTTCATGTACTTCTCTAAGGTACTGTTCCAACAGACAAGCCACCAGTTTCTGAATGCCTTTGCTATCTAGCGAATATTGCTTAAGTTTTTCTGTGGAATTATAAGCAGGCTGCAGAGTTAAATTGCCTTTGCGCTGCTGCGCTTCTGCATTGTATAGCTCCAATTCGGGATGGGCCATTTGGGTTTTCCCGTTAAAAAAGCCAGGTTTGCCAAACAATACGTATACTTTACCTATTATCAGGGTTTTTTCTATCCATTTAACGCCCTGAAACCACACGAGTTCGATAGTACCAGTATCGTCTTTGGCCTGGGCAACCAGGCGCCTGGTATGTTTTTCGCCTAAGATATCAATATGGGTTAAACGTGCTAATACCTGTACATAAGGCAAGTCGGGCTGAATGTCTTTTATTTTATAAAACCGCGTGCGGTCAATGTATTTGTATGGGAAATAATTAAGCAGGTCTTCAAAACCCGCTATTTGCAGTTCTTTTTTCAGCACACCGGCCCTGTTCAGGCCAACGCCTTTCAGGTACTCTATCGGGGTTTGAAATACGCTGCTATTCAATTAGTGAATTAGTGAATTAGTGATAGAATCAATTTGATAATTTGCAGCAATGGTAAGCCGTTGGAAAAATCCGGTAATTTGAAAGTTAAGTCTCCTGAAATACCCAATAATCCGAAATTTATAAATATTCAAATCGGCGAACCATCAAATTTTACCATCAGGGTTTATAGGCGGTTACCGTAATTTCAACATTTACATTTTTGGGTAATGCGGCAACCTGTACGGTCTCTCTCGCCGGGAAATTATCCTTGAAATATGTACCATAAACTTCGTTTACCAGCGCGAAATTTTGCATGTCTTTCAAAAAGATGCTGGTTTTAACGATTTGGCCAAAATCAACCCCTGCTTCAACCAGGATCGCTTTAATATTATCCATAACCTGCTTGGTTTCTGTTTTTATATCGTCCAATATCAGTTCGCCAGTGGCTGGGTTGATGGCGATCTGGCCAGAAACAAATAAAAAATTTCCGGCATGGGTCGCCTGGCTATAGGGGCCGATTGGCGCAGGCGCGTTATTCGTATTAATTACTTTTTTCATTAAAATTATTGTTTTTTAGTATGAACAGTTCTTTTGTATTCATGCAACCGCCAACGCAACCTCATCAAAAGCTGTTTGCCAATAACTGGTTGGGGCATTTATAAAAATGGTGGTCATATTTTTTTCCAAACCAGCCATTCCACCAGTTTCCATATAATGCCCAGCAAAAACACGGTTATAGCAATAGCATTTATAGCGTGCATTACTTTAAGGTTAAAACTTACAGGCCTGTTAGGGTCTTTTTTTCTGAAAAAATACATATTCCAAATGTAATTAAATTTTCCCTCGACAAATTTACACAACTACTTATTGATTTTAACCGGGATGCCAAACATTAGCAACAAAAAAGGCTTCCCGGGTTGCGGGAAGCCTTTAGTAATTATTTGAATTACTAATTATTTTTTGTGGAATTCAACACGACGATTTAATATACGTCCTGCTTCAGTTGAGTTATCAGCAACGGGGTGAGTTTCACCAAAGCCTTTAACTTTTAATTTTTTAGCCGGAACACCTGAATTTACTAAGTAAGTTTTTACAGAGTTTGCACGGTCTTTTGATAAACGCATGTTGTGAGCGGCAGTACCTTCAGATGAAGCATAACCATCTAATTCAGCAGATGCACCTGAAGACCTTAGGTCAGCAGAAGTAGCATCCAATACTGGATAAGAAGATGTTTTCAATACTGAACTGTCAAATTCAAACTGGATGTTTGAGTAAGCAGCAGCCATACCTGTACCGCTCATCTGTCCTTTCCTCATGAATAATGAGGTGTCGATAGGAGCAGGAAGCGGGCAACCTGAACCGTCAACAGCTGTACCAGCTGGTGTGTTTGGACATTTATCGAATTGATCAGAAACACCGTCACCGTCAGAATCTTTCTTCAAGCCGTTAACAGCTGTTTCAACATTAGCAACACGGCCTTTCAAAGCTTCAACTTCCTGGCGTAATGCAGCATCGTATAATTCATCATACATCATTGCTACAGGGTTTGCCCACTCTAAGCTTGGTTTTGATTTAGGACCGAAAGTATATTCTAAACCGGCATAACCGTAAGAATATTTATTTTCGACAGCACGAGGCCATGCAGCATGAACGCCCGATACATTGATACCATCAACAAAGTTTTCAGTGTAACCAACATTAAGATCGAATTGATCACTTAATTTAAATTTAACACCAGCACCTACCGGAATAATTAATTCTTTAACAGTATTTGGGTATTTGTGATCTACACCATTAACATCAATCGGATCAGGTGTGTAGAAAGCTAAACCAGCACCGCCTGAAACATAAAAATTAATCGCGTTTGCACGGTGAAGGAAGCTAACGTTACCAACGTTGATAACGCCACTCAAGGAACCTGACCAAAATTTGGTTGTGAAGCTTGAGTATAGGACGCCAGATTGAAGATCCTTGGTAGTGCCACCGCCGTCATCACCTTTTAAGCTACCGCCGTGGGCATCTAATTGTAAGCTAAAAGCGTGGCTTAGCTGGTCTCTTAATGAAAGACCGAAACCCAAATCAGCTTTTGGTTTTGAAAAAGGGTTGGTACCGCCGGTAAATACTGAAGGAGACGTTGCACCGACATTTATGCCAATGCTAAAGGTGTTGTACTGCGAAGCGCCACCAAATACCTTGGCAGTGCCTGTTCCGGTCGACGTTTTAGATGAATCCGCAGAAGTTGTTTGAGCTTTCGCCATCCCAACTGCCATCAAGGAAACAAATGATAAGACGACTGTTTTCTTTAATGTAGAATAGTTCATAGTTTTAAGATTAAACGATTTTAATTGTGATTTTTTTCAAAAATAGTAATTATGTTTGAAACATTTACCAAACATTGTTCCAAATTTTATAAAAGAATTACAAATAAATAAAAAAAATCCGTTTAAAAAAACAATTAATCCTATAAAAATGAAATACGAGCCTATTAGTAATGAGATATTTACCTATAATAGAAAAAATTTCGTTTTGCGACTAAAGCCCTCAGCTATAGCTATATTTCATTCAAATGATGAATATCCGAGAAACGGAGATCAAGGTTTCCTGTTTAAACAAAATTCTGATTTTTTTTACTTAACGGGCATAGACCAGGAACAAAGTATCCTGGTTTTATTCCCCAACTGTCCTAATCCGTTATACAAAGAAGTACTATTTTTAAGACAAACCAATGAGCATATTGCTATTTGGGAAGGACATAAATACACTAAAGAAGAAGCACAAAAAGCTTCAGGTATTCAAAATATTTACTGGCTTGGCGAATTCGATGTTGTTTTACATAGCATTATTAACTACGCCGAACACATCTATATAAATACGAACGAAAATGACAGGTATGCGCATAGCGTTCCCTACAGGGATCTCAGAATGTTTGAGGCACTGCGTTCAAAATATCCGTTGCATAGGTACGAAAGATCGGCGCTGATATTGCGGGATTTACGGGTAGTTAAATCTTCCGGTGAAATTGAACTGACCAAAAAAGCATGCAGTATTACACGTGACGCCTTTATACGTGTCCTGAAATTTGTACAGCCTGGTGTTGCCGAATACGAAATTGAGGCTGAGATTACCCATGAGTTTTTAAGACAGCGGGCTACCGGCCATGCCTATAACCCCATCATCGCTTCCGGTAAAAACGCTATTGTACTGCATTATACCGAAAATAATCAGGTTTGTAACGACGGCGATGTTATCCTTTTTGATTTCGCTGCTGAATATGCCAACTACAATGCTGACATGAGCAGGAGCATACCGGTAAATGGCCGCTTTACTAAACGCCAGCGGGATGTTTACGATGCGGTTTTACGGGTGATGCGCGCAGCAACTCAACTTATTATTGCGGGGACTGTAATGACTGAATACCAGGATGAGGTTGGCAGGATAATGACTGGTGAACTGATTAACCTTGGTTTGCTTGATAAACATGACGTGGACAAGCAGGATACCAAAATGCCTTTATATAAAAAATATTTTATGCATGGCACCTCGCACCACCTGGGTTTGGATGTGCACGATTTTGCGAGCAGGTATAAGCCGTTTGAAGCGGGTAATATTTTAACCTGCGAACCTGGGATCTATATCCCTGCAGAGGGTTTGGGGATACGGATTGAAAATAACATACTGATCACACCAGACGGGAATATTGATCTGATGGCCGATATTCCGGTAGAGGCAGAGGAAATTGAAGAGATCATGAATGGTTGATCGGGTTGCTTGGTATCGTCTGTTTTTCTTCCTCAATAGTCTTCGAGAAAACTGTAGAAATTAAACCCGGGTTTCAACGAAGCCCCTGCAATATCGTCCTGTAGTTTTTTCTTATCTATATCAGCCATGCGCTTAAACTGTATAATTTTATAAGCTTTTTCAGCAAGTAAATACGCTTTGCGTTTGTTTTTTAAATGAGGTGCCTTTAATATAAAAGAGGTTACCTCGTTAATACCCTCGCCGGTAGACGCGATGGTTTTAAAAACCGGTATTTGATCTGCTTTATTTTGGTGGATGATCTTTTTTAAATTATTGGCAAAAAGTTCCGAATCGGCCCTGTCGGCCTTATTTACGATAAAGGCGTCAGCAATCTCCATCAGGCCCGATTTAATGTTTTGAATCTCGTCACCGCTTTCGGGCACTAAAACAAGTAATGTAATATCGGCAAGCCCTGCTATTTCAACCTCTGATTGGCCAACGCCCACTGTTTCAACTAAAATATAATCAAATCCTGCGGCGCGCAAAACATCGGTCATTTCAATGGTTTTTGCCGAGAGCCCGCCTAAAGATCCCCTGGTGGCCAGCGACCTGATGAATACGCCGGGATGGTTAAAATGTGCGGCCATCCTGATCCTGTCGCCAAGCAGTGAGCCAAAATTGAAAGGCGAAGTAGGGTCAACGGCAAGCACCGCAATTTTGTTATCTCCGGTAAGTAAACTATTGATCAATGAATTAACAAGGGTGCTTTTACCAGCGCCCGGTGGCCCGGTAATACCAATTACAGGAACATTTTTTTTAAAGGTTAATTTTTTCAGAAGGTCTGCTGCGCCGGCCAGGTCGTTCTCAACAATGGTTAAAGCACGCGCTACTGACCGGAAATCGGCGGCATCAGGATTTAAATTTTGTAAACTGCTTTCCATTAGTTTTATAAAGAAACAAAAATATAATGTATTTGAATAATTAACAGTTTGTTACTATTTATATATTAGTAATGCTGTAGAAATATATATTTGTCTTTTAGTAAAATGATTGGATAAGCCTTTATCATAAATGAAAATAGCATTTTTTTTATATTATGATAAAAAAATCAATATATAATATATAAATGAAGGTATCCGGATTTACATTTATCAGGAACGCGGTTAAAAATGATTACCCTATCGTTGAGGCAATTACTTCTATTTTATCCGTTTGTGATGAATTTGTGGTTGCCCTCGGCAATAGCGATGATGCTACCGAAAGCCTGATAAGGGGCATCGGTTCGCCTAAAATTAAAATAATAAATACAGTTTGGGACGATTCCCTGCGCGATGGTGGAGCGGTATTTGCCGCGCAAACCGATATTGCGTTTAATGCTATTTCGCCAGATACCGACTGGGCCTTCTATATCCAGGGCGACGAATGTGTGCATGAAAAGTACCTGCCATTGATAAAAAAGGAAATGGAGGATAACCTGCATGATGAAAATATTGAAGGCTTATTATTTAAATACCTGCATTTTTATGGTTCTTATGATTATTACGGGCACTCGCGGAGGTGGTACAGGCGCGAGATAAGAATTTTAAGAAATAATAAGGCTATCCATTCATACCGTGATGCACAGGGTTTCAGGCTTGACGGCCGGAAAATTAACGTTAAGTTGATTGACGCCTATATTTATCACTATGGTTGGGTAAAACCCCCGGAGGGTTTAAAAAACAAACTGCGCAATTTTAACCAGTTTTATCACGACGATAACTGGCTGGCGCAAAATATTCCCGAATCTTTTGAATTTGATTATAAAAATGCTGACAGGTTGATCCGTTTTAAAGGCACCCACCCACAGGTAATGAAAAAACGAATTGAAGCAACCAACTGGAACCTGGATATCGACTTAAAAAAACTGCATAAAAAAATGACATTTAGAAGGAAGTTGCTGCAAAAAATTGAGGACCTTACTGGATGGAGGGTGAGCGAATACCGGAATTATAAAATAATTAAATAACGCGCCTTGGATACCAGGAAAAGTGTTTCAATTGTTATTCCTAACTATAATGGCAGGCACCTGTTGCAGGAGTATCTGCCTTATACCTATGAGGTTGTTATTGCTGCGGGGATTATTTATGAAATTATTATTGTTGACGATGGTTCAAAGGACGGCTCTGTTGAATTTATCAGGTCGGCTTATCCCGAGATAAAGCTGGTGGTTAACCCTGAAAATAAAGGATTTTCGTATGCATGCAACCGGGGTATTGAAATTGCACAGCATGAACTTATCCTCCTTTTAAACGCTGATGTGAAACTTACCCCCGGCTATTTTGACCAGCAATGGAAATATTTTTTACGATGGGATACCTTTGGGGTTATGGGGCGTATTATTGATATGGAAGGCGACCATATACTTGAAGCTGCATTGATGCCGAAACTTAGCGGTTATCAAATAAAAACGCACTATCTTTATTATTCGGAGAATGAAAAAGATCGAATGCTTACCTGGTACCTGCCGGTTACCAATGCACTGGTAAATGCTGAAAAGTTAAAGAAAATGGGCGGCTTTTATAAACTATTTGAAACTGGCAACGGTGCCGGAAGGGAATTGTCGGTAAGGGCCTGGCGGTTGGACTGGAAATGTTATTATGAAAATCAGGCAATTTGCCGTCGGTCTGCCGCTGAATTTAAAAAAAGTCATCTTTATTTTCATGATACGTATTTTTTGCATGCGATCCACCTCGGCGGTTTTGAGTTGTTTGCCTGGCATGTCCAAATAATATTTGCTGATGTGTTACCAAAATTGCTTTCAGGTCAGGCATGGATATTGAAAGAATACCGGGCGGTTTTTAAGAATAATGAAGCTATTAAACGATATAAGATAGATATAAAAAAGCTGATGGACGAAAATGATACACACATGCATCTGTCGGATATTGTTAAGAAAATAAGAGCATCTGTACAAAACAAAAATATAACCCGTTTCAAGTAAAGGCGCATCAGCAGAAAATTATCATGTAAAGCTTAAAATGGCAAAACCTTCGGTATTAGTTACATTTGATTCAATGAAAAACCCTAACTCGGGTTATTTCTCTTTCGGCAAGGGGCTCGGAGATGCATTGATCCGGGAAAATCGGGAACGTTTCGAACTGGAATATTACATGTTTAAAAATACCACCTACTTTTTTGATAATAAGGTTGATATCATGTACCTGAACAGGTTGCATAATTTATTTTTTCCGGCGAGAAATAAATTTGATGTTGTGCACTTTACCGATCAAACCTGCCGGCTGAGGCCTTATAAAGTAAATGCAAAAAGAATCATGACGATTCATGATATCAACAATATCCATCTGAAATATAAATCTAAAAGAAAACTGGATAATCATATTCATAAATTAAGGAAATTTATTTCATGGTGCGACAGGGTAGTTACGATATCGAAATTTGTAGGCGATGATATTTTGCATTTCATTCCAGAGGCAAAAGATAAATTAAGAGTAATACACAATGGAGCCGACAAACTTGTAGTTCCAAACAATCATACCCCGGTTTATTTACCGAAAACGCCCTTTCTGTTTACAATTGGGCTACTTTCTGTTCAAAAAGGTTTTCATTTAATACCACCGCTTTTAAGCGGAAATGATTTTGAATTAGTTATTTCAGGGATAGAGACGCCGCACAAGGCAAAAATAATTGAGGTTGCCGAAAAATTTGGTTGCGCTGATAGGGTAACCATTACCGGCCCTATAAGCGATGATGATAAAGCATGGTATTACAAGCATTGTAACGCATTCGTTTTTCCTTCCATTGCCGAGGGGTTTGGCCTGCCCGTAATTGAAGCCATGTATTTTGGCAAGCCTGTTTTTTTATCAAAATTCACATCGCTGCCCGAAATTGGCGGCGATGTAGCCTATTACTTTGATACCTTTGACCCTGAACGTATGCAGGAAGTTTTTAAAAGCGGGATGGAGGATTATATCGCGAACAACAGGGAAGCGAATATAATAAAGCACGCGGAAAAATTTTCCTGGGATAAAACTGCTGCCCAATACCTGCAGCTTTATGAAGAATGCCTTAATGGTTAAAAAAAACTATTGATTAGAACCGGCAATGTATATGGTGAAGAAAAAGAACATAGTCAGCAAATTATGGTTAAAATTTACTGACCGGCCTAAATACAAACAGTATAAATGGGACCTGGTAAACTATAGCCATTTTAAGTTTACCGAATTTTTAACCGGCAATGATAAGCTTAACAATATTAATAAAATTAAAGCAGTTGCCGATGCCACCCACAAGCTTAATTTAACACATAGCGGCAACGCCGGCGATATTATTTATGCCCTGCCAACCATCAAAAAGATGCAGGAAATAACAGGCGCCGACATCAATCTGTATTTCAGGCTGGGCCGCCCGATGGATCTGCCGCTTTATAATTCTCATCCCCTTGGCAATGTAATGCTGAACGAAAAAATGGCGGGCATGCTTTCGCCGCTGATCCTCGCGCAGCCGTATATTAATAAATGTGAGTTATATACGAATGAAAAGATAGATATCGACCTTGATTATTTTCGTTCCGGTTTAGTGCCGATGAACAAAGGTAATATTGCGAGGTGGTGCAGTTATATTACAGGCGTTAGCCCTGATCTGTGGAAACAGTGGCTGTTTGTGGATCCTGATAAAACATTTTCAGACACGATTATTATTGCCAGAAGCGGCCGCTACCAAAATAAGTATATCGATTATTCATTTTTGAACAAATACAGCAAGGTTAAATTTATTGGTATTGAAAACGAGTATAAGGAGATTAAACAATTTATTCCATCAATAGAATGGATTGAAATGAAAGATTTTTTGCAAATGGCGCGGGTTATTGCCGGCTGCAAATTTTTTATCGGTAACCAATCGTTTCCTTATTCAATCGCCGAGGCATTAAAAGTTCCCCGCATACTTGAGGTTGCCTATGATGTGATCAACGTGGTGCCGGAAGGTGAAAATGGATATGATTTCTTTTTCCAGGAGCATTTTGAGTGGCTGGTGAACCACTTAAATGAGGGGCAATAGCAATACTAAGCCCTGGGGTTATCCCTGTTTTTAAATTTATGAAGTTTGTACCTCAGCCAGGTTTTTAGCCCAAAACAGTTTAATATTAAAGCAGCCTTGTCATTTTGAAAGGCGAAATCTATCCCCCGGCCGGATATGCCTGTATGGTTAAAGTTTGCCAGAACATGTTCTTTATAAATAAAGCGGAATGAGCTGTCGCCGCAAAGTATAAGCGTTAGCGCAAAATCTGCGGAGATTTTATATTTGGTGTCAAATGTATACTTTGTGAATACTTTCGCAGGATAAATCATCGCCAGGTGATAGGGCCCAAATTTAGCAAATTGATAACGGTTTAACTCGCCCAGCCGCTTTGAGCCTTCTGCAAACACGTTGCCGTAATAAATAGCGTCCGGATCAGCAAGATCAGCCGCCATAGCCGAAAAACCTGGTAAAAGTACGTCATCGGCACCCATAAAATAAACCCATTGGCCGGTAACGTAATTTAAGCCTTTGTTCATGGCATCATATACTCCCTCGTCTTTTTCGCTCCTCCAATAAGCAATCAACCTGCTGTTTTTTTTGATGATCTCAACTGTTTCGTCCTCGCTGTTACCGTCGATGACGATTACCTCCAAAGCAGGATGTGTTTGCTTAAAAATGCTATCCAGGCAATTTTGTAATGTTTGGGCGGCATTATAAGTAGGAATGATGACAGATATTTTTGAATCGGCAAGCTTAAAATAGGAGGGATATTTTTGCGACATAGTGAATAATTATATTTGCCGGTAATCAAATGGCTCAACGCCGCAAAACTATTATATATTGCTTCAATTAATTAATTGTAACAATTTAAATGCAAACGCCAAACAGGAATTTATTCAGAATAACGCGTTTTATCCTGCTCAGGTTCCCGGGCTTGTTCCGGTTTTTAGCAAGGTTCAGGGCTCCGCAGCAAAATCTGCTGCTTCTAAAAACTGATGCGATAGGCGATTATATCCTTTTCAGGAACTATCTGGAAGTTTTGCGAAAATCAGCCAGGTACAAAGATTACCGGATCACACTGCTGGGAAATGAATTGTGGCAAGATATTGCGTTGGAACATGACCGCGAGTATGTTGATGATTTTATATTTATAAGACCCGGCGATTTGGATCACTTGCCCCTAAAAACCTTTAAGCTTGGTTGGCGGCTTTTTAAAAATAACTATGATGTGGTATTACAGCCTTCGTACACCCGGTTGCTGATAACCGATGGATTGGCAGCGCTTACAGCGGCAAGACATATTGTCGGCTTCATGGGAGATATTGAAGGGTTGCCCGAACGGTACAAAACAAAAACCGATCAATTTTATACCATAAAACTCGTCCTGCCCGCCGGGAAATCGTTTGAATTCGACCGTTCGCAATATTTTTTCTCGAACGTACTTGACTATCCGGTCAACTTGAAACGACCTTACCTAACGGTGAGCAAAAAGATTGAAAAGACACTGATCATATTTCCGGGTGCCGGAGTATCAAAGCGAAGATGGGAGGCCGAAAAGTTTTTAGTCTTAATAAAACTTATTTTGGAGCAATCAAATGTACGGATTTTGATAGCAGGCAGCGCTGATGAGACTGAAATAGGAAATTATTTGATGGAAAGGCTGCCAATCGGCAGGGTAAATAATTTAGCCGGCAAAACCCCATTAACCCAATTAATTGAACTGATTGGTAATGCTGCGCTGGTCATCAGCAACGAAACGAGCGCCGTCCACATAGCAGCAGCAGTAAAAACGCCTGCAATTTGTATTTTGGGAGGCGGGCATTTTGGGCGTTTTGCACCATATCCGGTTGCTGTTGAAGATGCGCCGGTTTGTATGTTTGAGCAAATGGAATGTTATAATTGCAACTGGAATTGTATTTATCAAATAAAAGACGGAGATCCATTTCCTTGCATCACTGCCGTCACTTTAGAAAAAGTTTGGGCCGATGTTCAACATTATTTATAACCGTGTTGTAAAAATATATAATATTGTCCCGACTCACTGTTCAAAAGCTTTGTGATAATCGTATTTAGGTAATTACTGTTAGCTTTGCACGTTTATTCTTATTTATATTAATGAAGACATATTTCCGGCTGCTATCATTTGCCAAACCAATTGAAAAGTTTGCCATTCCGTATATTATTACTACTATATTTTCAGTAATATTCAGCACATTGAACCTTGCGCTGCTTGCTCCTTTGCTGCAAACATTGTTTTCAGGTAAACACGGTGCATTCGTAAAATTAGGCCCAAGGCCACCATTTTTTAACATTATGGGAATTTTCAACTATTACGTGCAGTATATGCTGAATAATTTTGGTGCCTGGACGACCCTTGAATTTGTCTGTGCTGTTATCGTTGTATCCGCTTTGCTTGCTAACCTATTTCGTTATTTATCGCAACGTACGATGGAAAATTTGAGGGTGCATACGCTGTTAAATTTCAGGAGGGCTGTTTTTAACAATGTAATGAATCTTCACCTGGGTTTTTTTAGTAATGAGCGTAAGGGAGATATTATTTCTAAAATAGCATCAGATGTACAGGTGGTGCAATTTTCGGTAACGGGTACATTACAGGTAATTTTTAAGGAACCGTTAACGCTCATCGCGTTTATGGCCATGTTATTCAATATGTCGGTTAACCTAACGTTCTATTCGCTGCTTGTGATACCTGTATCTGCATTTGTTATTTCCCGTATCGTAAAAAGGTTAAAATTCCAGGCTATAGCATCTCAACAGACCTATGGCAATATGATCAGTTACCTTGATGAAGCCTTATCGGGCATCAAAATTATAAAGGCTTTTAATGCAACCCAGTTTATTAAAAACAAGTTTAATAAAGAAAACGTTAAATATTCGGCTATTACACGTTCAATGGCAAGGCGCCAGCAATTAGCCTCGCCGGTATCGGAGTTTTTTGGAATAACCATGATCGCGTGTATAGTGCTTTATGGGGGGCACCTGATCTTTGTTAAGGATGCTTCTTCATTAAAACCTGAGATATTTATTACTTATATTGCATTGTTTTCACAGGTAATGAGGCCTGCCAAAGCAATGTCCGATTCGTTCAGTACGATACACTCCGGCATTGCCGCTGGTGAGCGTGTTTTGGCCCTGATTGATGAAAAGCCATTGATCAATGATGCGCCAGACGCCATCGCTATTAACGGCTTTACTGATAGTATTGAATTTAAACAGGTCACTTTCGCTTATGAAGATAAGGTAGTGTTGTCCGACGTTAACTTTTGCGTGCCCAAAGGAAAAACGGTAGCCTTAGTCGGCCCTTCGGGTGGCGGTAAATCAACGCTGATGGACCTGATCCCACGTTTTATTGAGCCCAAATCCGGCGAAATAATGATTGATGGAAAAAACATTCAGGATTTCAAAGTTGATTCCGTACGAGCCATGATGGGAATCGTGAACCAGGAATCAATCCTGTTTAATGATACTATTTTCAACAATATCGCCTTTGGCAAAACGGATGCTACTATAGCGCAGGTTGAAGCCGCCGCCCGCATAGCAAATGCACACAACTTTATTTTAGAAACTGAAAATGGGTATGATACAAATATTGGCGACCGCGGCACCAAGTTATCAGGCGGACAGCGGCAGCGTATTTGTATCGCCAGGGCGGTTTTAAGTAATCCGCCGATCATGTTGCTGGATGAGGCTACTTCGGCATTGGATACTGAATCAGAAAAACTGGTGCAGGATGCTTTAAACAACCTGATGAAGAATCGTACATCATTAATTATAGCACACCGCTTAAGTACCATACAAAATGCTGATATTATTGTTGTACTTGAAAATGGTAGAATTGCTGAGCAGGGTAACCATCAGCAACTGATTGAAATGAATGGTTTATACCGCAGGCTGATAGATATGCAAACCTTTAGTGCCGATTGAAAAAAATGAATAACAATGGCTTTGATCCCCAAAAATAACTTTGAAAAATTTATGTTAAATCCTGGTTATGAATGTAAATTCTAAGGTAGCTGTTATTATTCCTTTTTATCGTAATACTATTTTTGAATATGAACAAATAGCATTGGATCAATGCGAAAAAGTGCTTTCAAATTACCACATAATAGCCATTAAGCCCGAAAGTTTGGTTTTGCCAAAAGCAACTGAGAAATATACTTTTTTAAAAACCGTAAGTTTTGAGGATAAATATTTTAATGGGATCAAAGGTTATAATTCGCTGATGCTTTCTGATTTGTTTTACAGCCAGTTTTTAGCGTATGAATATATTTTAATTTACCAGCTCGACGCTTTTGTTTTTAAAGATGAGCTGGATTTCTGGTGCAGTCAGGGATATGACTATATCGGGGCGCCCTGGATCCGTAATAAAGTATATCCGAATATTTTAAAAGAATTAGCGTCGCGGTTCTTATTTAAAGTGCATACCCGTTTTGATCTGAAGAAAAATGGTTTACCCACAAAAAAACAATTTGACAATAAAGTTGGCAATGGGGGCTTTTCGCTCAGAAGGGTTAAAAAGTTTTACGAAATCAGTAAAAAAATGCGCCCCGCCATTGAAAAATACCTGGAACGTGATGAACATGAATATAATGAAGATGCTTTTTGGAGTATTGAAGCCAACAGGAGTAAGAACCGGTTAAAAATTCCGTCGTACAAAGTAGGGCTAAAATTTTCAATGGAAATATTTCCCTACCGCGCTTTCAAAACCAATAATGAACAATTGCCTTTTGGTTGCCATGCCTGGGATATACACCTTGATTTTTGGCGCCCGATATTTAAACAATACGGTTATATTATTTAAGTAAGCAAAAACATGTCTCGGCTCGGTAAAATACCTTATCAAACAAAATCAGCCGTTCTGTTTGTTATTTTTAACCGTCCTGAAACAACAAAAAAGGTTTTTGAGGCGATAAGAATTGCTCAACCAAAACGACTTTATATTGCTGCTGATGGCCCACGCCCGGATCATGCCGGAGATGTTGAGCTATGTAAGCAAACAAGGGAAATTGTAAGTGCGATTGATTGGGAATGTGATGTGAAATCACTTTTCAGAAATGAAAATGCAGGTTGTAAACATGGCGTATCGGCCGCGATCACCTGGTTTTTTGACCAGGAAGAGGAGGGGATCATCCTGGAAGATGATTGCCTGCCTGCTAATAGTTTTTTTAAATTTTGTGATGTCCTGCTTGAAAAATACCGTTATGATACCCGCATCAGGCATATCACAGGCTGTAATTTACAATTTGGCAACAAATGGGGCAATGCCAGCTATTATTTCTCTAACCGCACCCATGTTTGGGGCTGGGCAAGCTGGAAGAGGGTTTGGGACGATTACGATTTAAACCTCACCAAATACAACAGCAGCGAAGTAAAAGAGCAGTTGAAAAATATTTATGCTGATGATTTTGTGGCCGAAGCCTGGACAAATATTTTTAATGAACTAAAGGCCGGAAAAATAAACTCATGGGCCTATCCGCTTGACTTTTGCAACTTTTTTAATAATGGGCTGGTGATTATACCCAATGAAAACCTGATTTCGAATATTGGGTTTGATCCAGGCGCCACAAACACTATTGATGAAGAAAGTATTTATGCCAATATCCCTTTAATAGAAATTGAAGAAATTTCTGACCCGGATTTTTTTGTCCCTCAAAAACAAGCTGATCTCTCCATCATCAACCGCGATTTTAATATTGAACAAAAACGGCTTAAGTATAATGCCTGGCACAGAAAATTGAAAAGGTGGATCAAATTCAGGTTTAAATAAAAAGCCAACCTTACAAAAACAAGGATGGCTTTTTAATAAAATTTCAATCTTTTTAATGCTTACTCAAACTTAAACCCTAAGCCAATTTGCCAAACCTGGTTGCGGTAATCGCCGCCGTAGGAAGCATTTTGATCATTAGGCTGAAGATCGATGGTGTACCTTGCACGTAATTCAACATCGCGGCTGAGGTCAAAACTTACACCCACAACGCCGTCAAGTATTGTTTTTTGGCCATAGTTGTTGTAATACTGCTGGGCAGTTACATCAAACCCATTATCGTAGGTGTTTGTTGTTGAAACAGGGATAGCGATCTGCGGCCCAACCAGGATATTAAAAATTGGCGACAACTTAAATTTCGCCAATAACGGAACGTCAATATAATTGGAACGCTGCGTAAAATTACCATAGTTGGTTACAGCCGCATAACCCTTTTGCGAATACAATATTTCAGGCTCAAAACTTAATGGATAAATCAAAGGTACGTCAAGAAACAAACCCAGATTGAAACCGGCAATAGCTGCGGTACTAAAATTAGAATTATAGGCATCTACCGTATTTGCTACGTTTAAACCGCCTGTTAAACCCACCCTCACTTTATAAAAATCATCATATTGACTGCGTGGCGGTGGTCGCCTTACGCGACGGTGGCCATAATAACCTTGTGCGCATACCGAACCTGCAAACAGCAGGCACATCGCAAAAAAGAGAATTTTTTTCATAACAATGTTGTTTTTATATAGCATAGAGTAAAAATTTAGCCAAAGGTTTATTCGGCATTCATTTTTTAATGTAATTCATATTAAAAACCATGCCACCAAATTCATTTTTAAACTACATTTGGCCCATGAAGGTGTTTAAAACGCGGTTTAAGTGGTTTTTAGTAATAGCCATTAATTTTATATCATTTGGCGCTTTTGCGCAGAAAGAAAGCTATATACAATCCTTAAACCACAAAAACCATTGGGTCGATTCGGTTTTCAGGAGGATGAACCGGCGCAAGAAAATTGCCCAGCTGTTTTTTATCCGCGCCAGTACAGAGCGCGGGCTGGCCTATGAGGATTCGGTTGCGAAAGTGATTAGTGATGAACAAATTGGAGGGCTTGTTTTTTTCCAGGGAGGGCCGGTGAGGCAGGCTGAGTTGATCAACCGCTATCAAAAACTGGCCAGAGTACCTATGTTGATCACAATGGACGGTGAATGGGGTTTGGGCATGCGGTTGGATTCAACTATATCGTACCCTTTCCAGATGACACTGGGCGCTATACAGGATAATTCGCTGATCTATAAAATGGGGCAATTTGTTGCGTATGATTTTAAGCGGATGGGGATGCAAATGAACCTCGGCCCGGATATGGATGTGAACAATAACCCGGATAACCCGGTGATCAACTACCGTTCATTTGGGGATAATAAATACAACGTGGCCACAAAAGGGATAGCCTATATGCAGGGTATGCAAAGTGAAGGCCTTTTAACTACAGCGAAGCATTTTCCCGGTCATGGTGATACCAATGTCGATTCGCATCTCGACTTGCCTTTATTACCCTTTAGCCGCGAGCGATTGGATACTTTGGAGGAATACCCTTTTCGCGAGGCGATAAAAGCCGGTATCAGTGGCATAATGGTTGCCCACATGAATATTCCGGCGCTGGATACTACAAAAAAGTTACCGTCGACATTATCCAGACCCATCGTAACGGGGGTTTTAAAAGACTCGCTTAGATTCAAAGGCCTGATCGTTTCGGATGCGATGGAAATGAAAGCCGTTACTAATTATTTCCCCGAAGGCGAAGCCGATGTAAAAGCTTTTTTGGCAGGGAATGACATTATAGAATTATCTGAGAATTCGGGAAGGGCCATAAAACTGATCCGAAAGGTGGTCCGCAAGGGAGGTATTTCAAAACAGGAGTTTGAGGCGCGCGTAAAAAAAGTACTGGAGGCCAAGTATTGGGCCGGGTTGAACCATTATAACGAAGTTTCGACAGAAAACCTGGTAGCCGATTTAAACAGGCCAGCAGCTAAAGAATTGGTGCAGCAACTAAGCGATGCGGCAATTACCCTGCTAAAGGGTGATGCGAATGCTTTACAGATGAACCCGCTGTTAAAAACGGCCATTATTAGCGTGGGGGTAACTAAAGGTACAGTTTTTCAGCAGGGGCTCGCCAGGTGGTATCCCAATAGTGCGTTTTTCCAGGTGGGTAAGGATACTCCGGAAAATGAGTTAAAGGCCTTGTTGAATATCCTGAACCAATACGACCAGGTTTTTGTTAGTATCAATGACACCCGCCCGCGGCCCGCAAGCAAGCTTGATTATCCCATCCCTGTAAAACAATTTATTACTGCTGTTGCGGCTCACCAAAACTCCGTTTTTAGTGTTTTTGCAAATGCTTATACGCTGGCTACCCTGCCGGGAATTGAAAAGTGCAGCGCCCTGCTTGAATGTTACCAAATGACGGATGAACTACAGCGCTCGGCGGTAAAAATTATTCTCCGGCAAATGAATCCGACAGGCAGAATGCCTGTTACGGTGAAGCCGCTTTTTTATACCGGGGAGGGTTTAAGGCTTCAATAGTCTCAATATTCTACCTATCTTGTATCATGGAAATAAATATACGGGCCATTGTAACCGGTGCTTCGGGCATGGTTGGCGAAGGCGTACTGCACGAATGCCTGTTGGATCCCCAGGTTGAAGCGGTGTTGGTGGTTGGCAGAAAGCCTTGTGGTACCGTTCACCCAAAGCTTAAGGAGATCATTCATACTGACTTTTTCGACATCAGCCCCATTGCGGATCAGCTAATCGGTTATAATGCCTGCTATTTTTGTTTGGGCGTTTCCTCAGTCGGGATGAAAGAGCCGGAATACTACAGGTTGACGTACACCCTGACCTTAAATGTGGCGCAAACCCTGAGTAAACTCAACCCCGATACGACCTTTTGTTATGTTTCGGGTACTGGCACCGACAGCACGGAAAAAGGGCGCTTCATGTGGGCAAGGGTAAAAGGTAAAACCGAGAACGACCTGATGAAACTGCCTTTTAAACAGGTTTTTGCCTTCAGGCCCGGCTATATGCACCCAACCCCGGGGCTTAAAAACACCAATAAGTATTATAAATATATTACCTGGATGTATCCCTTGTTACGGTGGGTATTTCCCGGCGGAGTGAGCACGCTGGCAGAACTGGGCCGGGCAATGATCAACGTTACACGCTTTGGTTATAGCAAGCAGGTGATCGAAGTAATAGACATTAAGGTGCTGGCAAAAATGGGCTGATTAAATTATATTGGCTCTGCCACGTTTGGTGTGGGTTTAGGTTTTTATCCAAGGCTCCCTGTCTTTTTTAAGGGCGGGCATCCCATTGAAAAACACTTAATGGTTCAGCAAAAAAAAACGGATTTGTGTAAATCCGGCTATTTTATAATATATTGAATATCAATATAATAAGCAAGTAATATTGGGAATTGTGTAAACCTTGTGTAAACCTTTTTTTCTTTTGGTTCACAAGTGCGAAATCCCGCGTGGTGAAGGCCGTCATTTTTTTTAACCCATCATTTAACACATACAATGCGTAATAGAGTCATTATATTTATCCCCAAAAACATTGGTTATGGAGAAAAAATATTATTTCCTGAAACTTGTGCCCTGCCGCCCGACGTTTGCCCAGGATATGACGCCTGATGAGCGGGCGATCATGATACAGCATGTTGCCTATTGGAAGAAATTTCTGGACGAGGGGAAAGTGCTGGTTTACGGCCCGGTGATGGACCCGCAGGCTGTTTATGGAATGGGCATCCTAACCACAGACGATGAAGATGAAATAAAAGCCCTGATCGCCGACGACCCGGCCTCGCAAATAAATAATTATGAATATTACCCGATGCGGGCAGTGGTGAAGGGATGAAGAAATTTTTGTGTATAAAGATATGGATTTACAAACTGAAAAAATAGAATTAGCCAAAAGCCTGCTCGAAACTGAGGATGAGGCAGTATTGCTTCAGATAAAAGAGGCTTTTGAAAATCATGACAAAGATTTCTGGAGCGACTTGCCTGAGCATGTAAAAGCCGGGATTGAACGCGGCAGAAAACAGGCTGAAGAAGGGAAACTAACGCCCCATGATGAAGTAATGAAGAAATACGCTAAATATCAGAATAGTTTACTTTAACTTCGTTCTTTTAAATTTCTTTTTAGGGTTACGGCTGGTGTGAAATATTGCAGTAACAACAATGAGTTTGTTTTTCTCGTCAACAAAATAAACGATCAGGAAGGGGAACTTATCAATTAGCGCCTCATGAAATTTCTTGTAGGAGATTTTATAATGAAAAGGGTTGTTGCAAATTTTCTTAAGCTTTTGTTCAACCGTTACGTTGAATGACTCACCGAGGCCTTCTCGTTGTTCCTCATACCAAACAAAAGCTTCGGAAAATTCTAACGCGGCTTCGTGTTTTAAAATATACGAGTAGCTCATTTTTGGGGTTTTCTGTCAGCTAATGCTTGTCTTGCCATTGCAACAGTTTCTTCCCAGGTGTAGGTTTTACCAATCCCATTCACATAGTCATCGTACCTTCTATCCAGTTCTTTTTTTTGTTCATCGCTAAATTGATAGCCTTCGGAAATATCATCTTCAACCAAAGTATAAATAGCCTTTAACTTTTTATCCTCCGCTGAATCAATGTAATCGTGAAGTTGCTGTTTTATTTGTGTTGTGCGCATTGATAGTTGCTTTAAACAAATTTACAATATTTTAAGGGGATTTTGTATAGCTAAAAGTGATCATTTTCTCAAAATAATTGGCTACATTTAGTTTAAATTCTAAGCCTTTAAAAAGATAAATTCCTGTAAACAAATCAATAAACCGAATAAATATGTGGAACCAAGTTTTCGATGGCTATTGCCCCGAGAGTAAACTGGGAGGCGAAAAAGTACGCATGCGCTTAAACGCCAATGATTTTTTTGAAAGTGAAAAAACCGGGTTACAGGTAGCCATCAGTTATCCGGGCGTCCAGGCAGCAGTTTTAAATTTCAGGGGTAAAGGAGACTTTAGAAAAACCGTTAATTATGCTCATGAGGTAGAAAATGGCGAATTATTAAGTCCGCAGGTGGTGGATAGGTTTCCTTTTTGCGGGGATGAGTTGTTTGGGGATGAACAAGAATTTAAAGATTACTTAAAAGAAATAGAAATTAATTGCAATAAACCTTAAATCAAAATAATATGAAAATTCAACAGCTATTTGATGAACTTGAGAAAATAAAAGTAAGCACTAAATCCGATTTTGAAAAATCAGGAATGGTAAATCGATTTGACGAAATGAAATATGGGTTTTTCCCCTTGGGCTTGGGTATTCTGACAGAAAATAACAAAATAAAAGATACGTCGCCAACGAATGAAATTGAAGAAGGGGGAATAATGGTTTTAGGAAATGATTTTGGAACGGTTACGTATGTTGAAAAAGTTAAAAAATATAGTGAAGGTATAGGGGAAACTAAGAGTAAACCAAACGCTACGAGTATTGAAAGGTTATACCTCAACGGTGATTTTGTAGTAGAAAAAGAATTAGATAAACCAACTTTTGTTGTTGTCGCTCATCCCTGCTATTTAGGAAATTTAAAAATTGAGTATGTTGAAAAACTTAATACAGTACTAAAAAGTAATGTAGGGTCATTATAATATCCAATAATTCTATTCTCTCATATTCATTTATTAACGGTAAATTTGATTTATAAAAAAATATGCCATGGTTTTAGTATTGAAAAAAGGCGCCAGTAAAAAGGAAATGGACGATATTTCTGAAAAGCTTCAAGTGAGCAAGGGGGTAAACACAAAAAAATATTGCGGTGTTATTAAGTTGAAAGAAGACCCATTACTTATACAAAAAAAAATGAGGGATGAGTGGGAATAAGTTTTTGTTAGATACTAATGCTGTTTTATATATATTAAATGGAGATGTAACCCTTGCTGATTTTTTATTTGAAAAGGAATTGTATTTATCTATAATTTCAGAAATGGAATTATTGAGTTATAGAAACATCTCTGTTCAGGAAAGGCAAAAAATTGAAGAGTTTTTAGGTGAATTTATCATTGTAAACATTGATGAAAATGTAAAACTAAATACAATCGAAGTGAAAAAAACTTCGGGTATGAAACTGCCGGATAGTATTATAGCTGCAACCGCCATATCCTTAAAATTACCGCTTATATCATCCGACAAATACTTCAAAAATGTTAAGCATTTGAACCTTATTTACTACGAGAAATAGCCTTATTGAATATTAAACAATCAGATTTGACAACTTCGATTTGTCAAATATTTTACTACTACCATGCATCCCACCCCCAACAAATACAACGAAAAATTCCGCGAAGCACTTGCCCTGCTCAACCCCGAACAACTGGCTGCCGTCAACCAGATGGATGGCCCTGTTTTGGTGATTGCCGGGCCGGGGACGGGCAAAACGCAGATCCTGGCTGCCCGGATCGGTAAAATATTAACCGAAACCGATGCGCATGCCAATGAAATTTTATGCCTCACCTATACCGATGCCGGTGCCGTGGCCATGCGCAAACGCCTGTTCGATTTTATCGGCCCGGATGCTTACCGGGTGAATATTTACACCTTTCATGCTTTTTGTAATGAGATCATCCAGGAGAACCTGGATTATTTTGGCAAACTGAGCCTTGACCCTTTGTCCGACCTGGAATCAGCCATATTTTTCAGGGAACTGGTGGATGAGTTTCCGAACGACCATGTGCTGAAGCGTTTTACAGGCGAAATCTATTACGATGCGCCCAACCTGAAGAGCCTTTTTTCGGACATGAAGAAAGAAGGCTGGGATGAAGCGGCTTTTGTATCGGCGGTAAAAGAATATTTGGACGATCTGCCCAATAGGGAGAAATACATTTATAAACGCGCAAATGCCAAAGCCGGGATACAGGTGGGCGACCTGAAGCAGAAGGACATAGATAAAGTGCATGAGCAGATGAAAAAACTGCTGGCCGCCGTCGCCGAATACCGAAATTTTGATGCGAAGATGAAAGCCAATAACCGCTACGATTATGACGATATGATCCTGTGGGTTTTGAAAGCTTTCCGTGAAAATGAAGAACTGCTGCGCCGTTACCAGGAACGTTACCAGTATATTTTGGTGGATGAGTTCCAGGATACCAGTGGATCACAAAACGACCTGCTGAAATTTATGCTGAATTACTGGGATACGCCCAATGTTTTTGTGGTAGGTGATGACGACCAGTCGATCTTCAAATTTCAGGGGGCGAACATGAAGAATATCCTTGATTTCGCCGGGGATTATTCAAAAGGCCTGAAAATAGTCATTTTAAAACAAAACTACCGTTCAAACCAGCAGATTCTTGATATTTCAAAGGCGTTGATCGAAAATAACAGCGAGCGTTTAACCCGGCACTTGGAACTCGATAAAAACCTGAAAGCATCGCACCCAAGATTTAACAACCTTGTTGTTGAACCGGTGATCTGTGAATATGAGAACCCGGCGCAGGAATTAGCCGATATCGCGCAGCAAATAAAAAACCTGCTGGCAAAAGGCACGGAGCCCGGCGAAATCGCGGTGATCTACCGCAACCATAGCCAGGTAGAGGAGCTTTTACAATACCTGGATAACCAGCACATTGCTGTAAATACCAAAAGGAAGATCGATATTTTTACCCTGCCTTTCGGCGAAAAGATCATCAATATATTGCGCTACCTCGCCATGGAAATGGATTCGCCCTATAGCGGCGATGAGTTGTTGTTCGAGATCATGCACTATGATTTCTTCAATATCCCGCCCATCGAGATCGCCAAAGCCAGTGTCGCGGTAGCAAAAGAAAATTATACCACTGCCCGCAATAATGACCCTAAAACCTCTTTGCGAGATTTTATCAACCGGATGAAAATGCCCGTGCAAGCCGGTTTGTTTGATGAAGCGCAGCATCACGGTATGAAGTTTTTGGTAAGCGACATTGATTACCTGCTAACTTATTCGGCCAGCAACACTTTGCAGCAATTGTTCCAACAGTTGATCGCCAAAATGGGGATCCTGAAATATATCATGCAGCAGCCCAATAAGGGCTGGTACATGCAGGTGCTTACCAACTTTTTTGATTTTATCAAGGATGAAAGCCGCAAAGACCCGGAAATCAACCTGGCAAAACTGATCGCCACCATTAAACTGATGCAGGAAAACAAGATCCGGCTGGCCTTAAACCAGGTGATCTACTCGGATAATGGTATCAATTTTTTAACTGCCCATGGCTCAAAAGGGCTGGAATTTGAACATGTATTCCTGATCGGTTGCAGCAAAAAGATCTGGGACGGCAAAGGCCGTAATTATGGGTTCAGTTACCCGGATACCTTAACCCAGGCGCCTGATGATGAAATTGCACAAAAAGAGGAATCGCGCCGCTTGTTTTATGTGGCGATAACCCGGGCGAAGCAATGCCTTTCGATCTCGTATGCCGGCCATGATAAGAATGGGAAGGAGCAGGAAGCCTCGCAGTTTGTAGGCGAAATTTTGGCGGATACGCATTTACAATTGAAGCACCCAAAAGTAAGCGAGGATACGATGATGGATTTCCTGGCCATCCAGTTTACCGAAACCATCCAGCCGAGGGTTGAACTACTGGACAAAAATTATATAGATCAACTGCTACAGGATTATACCCTGTCGGTAACGCATTTGAGTAATTATTTGGATTGCCCGCTACGTTTTTATTTTCAATGTTTAATCAGGGTGCCGTCGGGTAAAAGTCCGTCGGCTACATTTGGGCAGGCCGTGCATTGGGCATTAAATAAGGCTTTTAAACTTCTGAAAGATGATGGTAATGAATTTCCGTTGACGGAGGATTTTATGAAGGAATTCCGCTGGTATATGTACCGCAACCGCGATTCATTTACCAAAGAGGATTTTAAATTGCGTCTGGATTATGGCGAAAAAATATTGCCCGCTTATTATAACCAGAATATTGAGGTTTGGAATAAGATCGCTGTTACCGAACGCAGTATCAAAAATGTAGAGGTGGAGGGTGTGCCGATAAAGGGAAATCTGGACAAGGTTGAGTTTGTGGGCAAACAGGTAACGGTGGTGGACTATAAGACCGGCAAAGTAAAGAACGCGAAAAATAAATTCAGAAGGCCGGATGATGATAACCCCAATGGCGGCGACTACTGGCGCCAGGCGGTATTTTATAAAATTTTAATTGATAACGACCGCTCGCTGGATTGGGAGGTGGTAAGCACCATTTTTGACTTTGTTGAGCCCGTAAGCGAAGGTGAATATCACAAAGAAAAGATCGTGATAACGCCTGATGATACTGAGGCGGTTACTGAACAGATAAAAACGGTTTACGGGAAAATACTGGCCCACGATTTTAATACCGGCTGCGGTAAAAAAGAATGCGACTGGTGCCATTTTGTGCGAAGCAATTTTAAGCAGGTGGGCGGAGTGATGCAGGAGGAAGACGTGATTGATTAATTGAGATAATGTAGAGACGCAATATTTTGCGTCTCTGGAACTTCATGGCCGGGGATATCCCGCCCGTCATCCCGACGTATGTCGGGATATCACAGGACAGACCGGTGACATGTATCGCGCATACATGTGGCCGAAATGCGGGTTAGCTGTCCGTGGGGGCCCGAGACAAGCTCGGGATGATGTGTTGGTTTTTCCGGGGTATATTTCCCTGATGCCATCGGCCACAGCAGTAAATGTTCCAGAGACGCAAAACATTCCGTCTCTGGAAAAGATGATCGAATTAAGGTGCTTCTCAATCCATAAAGAGTCCAGAGACGCAATATTTTGCGTCTCTACAAAAGGTTCGCAGATATGAAAAAACTACTACTTATCATTCCCGTATTCTTTATTATACAGGGAAACGCCCAAACCATCATCAAACAGGATGCTGCCATCAAACAAATGGTTGATGAAGTGTCCTCCAAAAACATTGAGGCGATTGTCCGCAAACTGGTAAGTTTTAAAACAAGGCATACTTTGAGCGACACCACCAGCGCTACTGAAGGCAGCGGCGCGGCCCGCGACTGGATAAAAGCTGAATATCAAAGATATGCAAAGGAGTCGGGCGGCCGGATGACCGTGCAGTTTGATACGTTTACCCAGCCAAAAAGCGAAAGGGTGGATAAAGCGGTGCACCTTAAAAATGTGCTGGCTATTTTAAAAGGGACAGACCTTAAAGATACCCGCATCTATATTGTTTCCGGTCATTATGACTCGCGTGTAACGGATGTGATGAACCCCAACGCGGTTGAACCTGGGGCCAATGATGATGCTTCGGGTACCGCCGTTTCCATGGAACTGGCGCGGGTGATGGCGAAACGGTCATTCCCGGCGACTATTATTTTTATGTCGGTAGTAGGCGAGGAGCAGGGCCTGTATGGCTCAACCAATGTGGCCAAACGCGCCAAAGCGGAGAATTGGAATATAGATGCCATGCTGAACAATGATATCGTAGGGAATACACATGGCATGGAAACGGATTTGAAGGATAACCGTAGCGTTAGGGTGTTCAGCGAAGGGGTTCCATCTACAGCAGCAGGCAATCAAAAGGAAATAGCTTCCTTAATTGCTTTGGGCGGAGAAAATGACAGCCCCTCGCGCGAACTGGCGAGGTATGTAAAGGAAATAGGTGAGCGCTATGTCGACCAGTTAGATGTGAAGCTTATTTACAGGCGCGACCGTTACCTGCGTGGCGGCGACCATGTTTCGTTTTTGCTGCAGGGTTTTACAGCAGTGCGCTTTACCGAAATGAATGAAGATTTTACCCGCCAGCACCAGGACATCCGCAGCGAAAATGCCGTGGATTACGGCGATCTGCCCGATTTTGTTGACTACAATTACGTACAAAAAGTAGCCCGGATGAACCTTTCTGTTTTGGCGAACCTTGCCAGCGCCCCCGCCGAGCCACAAAACGTAGGCATTGTAACCAGCGCCTTAACCAATAAAACCACTTTAAAATGGGAAGCCCCTAAAACCGGCAAAAAACCCGCAGGTTATTACGTGTTAATGCGCGAAACTATCAGCCCTTATTGGGAAAAGAAATACTTTGTGACCGATCTCACCGCAACCCTGGCTTATTCTAAGGATAATTACCTTTTTGCCGTACAATCGGTTGATGCGGATGGACATGAAAGTTTGTCGGTGTTCCCTAAGCCGATGAGGTAGAGACGCAATACTTTGCGTCTCTGATAATGTTTAGAATAAACGTAGAATGCGAATTTATCCCGTAGAGACGCAATACTTTGCGTCTCTGATGATCTTTGAATGAACATAAGAAGTATCAAAAACGCCCGAGACGCAAAGTATTGCGCCTATACAATAAAAATGGAAGGAAAATATCGAAATAAATATAACATATCATCTTCCCGGTTGAGCAACTGGGATTATGGGTCAAATGGAATATATTTCGTAACGATATGCACCAAGGACAGGGTGCATTATTTTGGTGAGATTGGAGAAATAGGTAATGCAGATGTGCAAAGCGTTTCAGAGGCGCAAAGTTCAGAGACACAAAGTTCAGAGACACAAAGTCTAGAGACGCAAAGTATTGCGTCTCTACGGATGACGGAAATTGGTGAGGTTGCCTTTAATAATTGGCTAAATATACCGGCGTTTCATCCCTATGTTGAATTAGATGATTTTGTTATCATGCCCGATCACATGCATGGTATATTATTTATCAATAAGCCGGATAAAACAATTTGGGAGTTGAATAAGTTTGGTGCTCAAAGTAAAAATCTTGCTTCTATACTGCGGGGTTATAAATCTTCTGTTAAAACTTATGCTACTACAAATGATATTGAATTTTCATGGCAATCACGTTATTATGACAGGATCATCAGAAATGAAAAAGAGTATCATAATATCAAAGGTTATATTAAAAATAATCCGGATCAGTGGTTTCAGAATGGTGACAATTTTGAAAATCTTTTCAACCCGTAGAGACGCAACACTTTGCGTCTCTGGCAATGTTTCAAGTAATTGCAGGATCCGAATTCAACCCGTAGAGACGCAATACTTTGCGTCTCTATTGAATGTTTGAAATAAACGCAGGAAGTAAAATAAACGCGGGAGGCGCAAAGTATTGCGCCTCTACTTGACGCTTTTTTTCAGCACAATAAAATAACCAGCTATAAAAACCAGTATCGCAATACCCAGGCTTACATATATTTCTTTTGAAAAAATGTCAATCTCAATTACAGGCATACCTGCCGGGCCTGGCTTAGCATGGCTGCCTTCCAAAAGCGCCTGAATCGCCAGCATAGGGTGCGAATAGGGGAACCAATAAGCATATTTCCAATGGTTGCCAGCTAAAATAACCCCGGTGATAGTATAGATAAACCCGATCCCCATCGGCTTTAAAAAATCGCGGAACAGGAGGCTTAATAAAAATTGTATAGATAAAATACCTAACGATGAAAGGAAAAGCTTAAAATAAACTTTTGTTAAAATACCTTCGATATGATACTCGGTAAATCGTAGTGATGGTTTTATAGCCCCTAATAAATTACCAAAACCCAGCGTAAAAAGAACGAACAGGGCCAGGCATAAAAAAACTAAAAAGAAGGCGTAAAAATATTTAGCGGCAAATACCGATAACTTTGATATGGGCAGGCTGAATAATGTTTTCCAGGTATCAGCTTTATGTTCAATGCTGTTTACTGAATAAGCTATGAACACAATGAGCATCGGCAAAATCAATGACCCCATAATGCCCAATATTGCGCCTGCAAACTGCAGCCACAACATAAAACCAGGTTCATGCGCAATCGCGTCGCCTTTACTGTAAAAACCAATAAATAATAGTAAACACAGCAGCAATGGCAGCAAAATAGCGCTCCAAAACGCCATTGTTTTACGCGTTTTATAAAATTCAGACCGGAATGATAGTATAAATCCTTGCATGGCTCAGGCAGTTTGGGTGATGTCTAAAAACAATTTTTCCAGGTCTTTTTGCTGTTTGCTGATGCTATAAACGGCATAGCCGTTTTTATTCAGCAGGGCATTCAATTCGCCCATTTGTTTTTTACTGGTATAGGGCACGTAAAAATAATTATCCGTAACATCAGTCACCTCGTAATTATTGCGGGTTAACAGGTTTGCCGCGTCAACGGTGTTGTCTGCTTCCACCTGGATCAATGGCTGGCTTAAGGTTTGCAGTTCGCTAATGCTTCCCTGGAATAAAAGTTCGCCGTTATTAATAATACCTACATGGGTAGCCATGCGCTCAATCTCGCCCAGCAGGTGGCTGGATATAAAAACTGTTTTTTGGTGTTTGGTAACCAGCTTGATCAGCAATTCACGAATCTCAATAATGCCATTGGGATCGAGTCCGTTGGTGGGCTCATCAAGGATTAGCAATTTAGGGTCGCTTAATAATGCTAAAGCAATGCCCAGGCGTTGTTTCATGCCAAGCGAATATTGCCCGGCTTTTTTATGGGCCGCATTAGTTAAATGCACCAGGTTCAGCATTTCCTCAACACGGCTTTCGGGTACCTGTAACAGCAAGGCGCGGTTAAGCAGGTTTTCTCTCCCGCTCATGTGCAGGTATATCGCGGGCTGCTCAATCAGCGAGCCAATTTGCGAAAGTATTTTAACCCGGTTGCTTTGCAGCTCCAGGTCAAATATATGTATCGAGCCCTGCTGCGTTTTCAGCAGGTTCATCAGTAATTTTATAGTGGTGGTTTTGCCGGCGCCATTCGGACCCAGGAATCCGTAAATACTTCCCTCAGGAACCCGCAATGATAATGATTTAACTACCGTTTGATCGCCGAAGTTAAAGGTCAGGTTATCGGTACTGATTACCATAGTTTTTCTTTAGCTACAGCGCATACAGTTTTTACCAGGCTTACGCTTTTGTAAAAAAGCGAAGTAGCTTGTTCAGTTGTACCAGCGATAGATTCCCTTTTTTGCTGAAATTGGTAGCTAACGCCCATAATCAACGCAAATAATACCGGAACGAGCAGTAATATAAAGGGGTTTGAATTTGTAATGAGCTTTTTCATCGTGATGATTTGTTTTTTATTGGTGATGAAGCTATCAATAAGCCGGGTCTTTTTTTGTTGTACTGTTGGATGGCTTATTAATGGTTTCATTTTGTGTGTGATTTGATGATACAAAGAAACCGCTAATAAATTACCTGCTAAAAAGTATTAGACCAACAGGCGGGAATTATAGATGAACGGTTGTTTTATGAAACAAGGCAGTTCGTCGGGTTTAAAAGGCAGTTTATCGATTAGGTAAACAACTACATATAATATATACCTTTGCAAACTTTCAAAATATTATTTTTATTTGATGAAACTACGCTGGCAAATATTTTGGCATGTATTTATTTGGCTCGCCCTGATGGCGTTTTTTTTGTTTATTGCACACAACGGGGCAAAATATAACACTACCGACCTGCTGATTATTTTTTTGCTGTATCCCCTCATCAATATCAGCTTGTTTTATTTAAACTACCTGTTACTGATCCCCCAGTTTTTAAACAAAAAACGATATGGGTATTACGTTGCCGCTATAGTAGTCACGCTGATTGTTTATGGCCTTGGTAAATATGGAGTTGCCTCCATATTTAAGGAGAATATATTGATGCGCGACAAACACCATACCCTTAGCTTTAGCGAATATTTTGAAGCAACCTTATTTACAGGCCTGCTTTTTTTACTGATGAGCGCCGCGCTGAAATTCGCGATAGACTGGTTTTTAAATGAACGTATTCAAAGGGATCTTGAAAATCAGCGGTTAAGCGCGGAGCTGGCTTTTTTGAAGTCGCAGATCAATCCGCATTTTTTATTTAATTCGTTAAACAGCATTTATTCGCTGGCCTACCAGCGGTCTGAAACTACGCCCGAAGCCATTTTAAAACTTTCCGAAATTATGCGCTACATGTTGTATGAGTGTAACGATAACAAGGTAGACCTGGAAAAAGAATTGCAATATTTACAGAATTACATCGATCTGCAAAAAATAAGGTTTGCCGGCAAAGCGTATATTGATTATAAAATATCGGGCAGCGTGGATGGCCAGCAGATTGTACCTTTGTTATTGATTACGTTTATTGAAAATGCCTTTAAACATGGGGTTGCCAATAACCCGCTTACCCCCATCAGGTTGTTAATAGATGTTGACGATGGGCACCTGCATTTATACATTCAAAATAAAAAACATAAAAATAACGTTGATGCGTCTGGCGGAATAGGGTTGAATAATGTGAAACGGAGGCTAAACCTGCTATACCCCGGCAAATATAACCTGGAGATCCAGGATGAAGAAAATACTTACACCGTTGAATTATCATTAGTTTTATAGCATGATCAGATGTATAATAGTTGATGACGAGCCTCTGGCATTGCATGTATTGGAAGATTATATCTCCAAAATACCATTTTTGCATTTGGTAAAAGCCACCACCAACCCGATAGAGGCCTTAACGCTGGTTCAGGAAAAAGAGGCCGACCTGGTTTTTTTAGATGTACAAATGCCCGAGCTTACCGGCATACAATTTTTGAAGATAGCCAACGGCAAAGCCAAAGTAATATTAACTACCGCGTACCCGCAATATGCGCTGGAGGGCTATGAACTGGATGTAATAGACTACCTGCTTAAGCCAATCGCATTCGACAGGTTTTTTAAGGCTGTACAGAAAGCCCAGGCTGTTTTGCAGCCGGCGGCGGTTAAGCCCGTTGCAGTAGCTGAAAGCAGCCCGCAAAAGCCACAGCAGGAGTTTTTAAGCGATTTTATTTTTATTAAAACTGAACATAAGATCCAAAAGGTGTACCTGAACGATATCCTGCTTATTGAGGGCCTCAAGGATTATATTTCCATTTTTACCCCGGCTGAAAGAATTATCACCCTGCAGAACATGAAAAAGATGGAGGATGCCCTGCCTGCAAAATATTTTATCAGGGTGCACAAATCGTATATCGTATCCATAAATAAGATAGACAGTATTGAGCGAAGCCGTATTTTTATTGGTGATAAGATCATTCCTGTTGGCGATACTTACAGGGATGAGTTTTTTAAGATAATTGACGGGAAGAACGTGTAGGGAAGTCTTCAGTCTTGAGTCCGAAGTCGGATCATCAAAACACTTAAGACTTTTGACTCAAGGCTTTCGACTCAAGACTCGTCCTTATCCTGTCTTCCGCTTCTTTGACAAGGTCTTCCATTGGGCGCCCGTTAGGCTCAAGTGGTTCAAGCACATCCCAGGTCATTCTTGTAAAGCTGTTGAGGGGATAATAGCCATATTGGGTTATTTTCCAGGTATTATTGATCGCAACAGGAACAAGCAACGCGTCGGGGCATTTTTTTAGCATGGTGGCTATGCCGCCCACCTGGAATGATTTTACCTGCCCGTCTTTTGACCGGGTGCCTTCCGGAAAAATAACCGCCGACCATTTGTTTTCCTTCATCCGGGTAGCCAGTTTAATGATCTCAGCGATTGATTGACGCGAATCTTTGCGGTCGATATTGGCCCCGCCGCCATATTTTAAATTAAAAGATATGGAGGGAATGCCCTTTGTTAATTCAATTTTGGAAATGAACTTAGCATGGTATTTACGCAGGTAATAAATCAGCGGCGGGATATCAAACATGCTTTGATGGTTCGCTAAAAAAATAATCGGCCTGCCAATGGGCAAATTTTGCTTGTTGGTAAAAAACACCGTATTGCCGGCCAGGTAAACCGTTCTTAACAAACAAAGGTTTAAAATGTCAACTGATCTTTTGTGCGCAGCGTAGCCAAAAACCTTATAGCAAAACCACTGTATTGGTTGAAAAATAAGCAACGCCAAAAAAAAAGCGACGATAACAAAAGGTGATAAAATATACCCGAAGAACTTTCTCATAAAAGCCTCAAAGTTAGATTTTTTTCTCAAGCTTAAAAACCTTACAGCTTGTTTTCAAGCAGCAATAATTTTACTTTTAAAACTGCTGCTACGGTCATCGCATCAGTAATTTCCCCTTTACAAACCATCTGGTAAACCTGTTCAAAGGGCAATTTTTTGATGATCAGTTGTTCGGTATCTTCCGGCTCGGCTTCAAATTGCTGCAGGCCGCGGGCGACAAATAAAATGCTTAGTTCATCGCTTACTGAATTGGATAGGTGCAGTCGCTGTATTTCCGTCCACATTTCGGCTTTCAGGCCCGTTTCTTCTAATAGCTCCCGCTTCGCCGATTCAATAGGATCAATACCAATAATGCCGCCACCCTCGGGCATTTCCCAGCTGTATTGCCCTAATACAAAGCGGTACTGACCCACCAGGTAAGTGTTTAAATGATCATCCAGCGGCAAAACGCCGATGGCCAGATTTTTATAATGCACCTTGCCGTAAATTCCCGGATTTCCCGATGGGTTGATCACCTGGTATTCTGTTAATTTTATCCAGGGGTTGTCATAAACAACTTGTTCGGACGTGGTTTTCCAGGGGTTTTCTTCAGGGTGGTGCATCTTTATCAATTAGCCGGTACGGGTATTGTTTTAATAATCAAAAAATCACTCATCGCATTCCAAAATCCAATTGCATATTTTTTAACGGGTTTCGGGATTGTTTCGAAATCTTTATCTATCTGCACGTCGCCCTTATCGTCATTGCCGACCCGAAACGAGCCCCTGATGGCGTATTTTTTGTTTTTATAAAACAACATTGCTTTTCTTGTAACAATATTTCCTGCTGACATATCTCCGCCGCCCACCTCATAGGCAAAAAGCGTTTCGAAAACGTTGTCCGCGTCAATATCAGCAAATTTGGTTACCGTAAAAAAGTTAACGGCCGCGCCTATCGAAAAATCTTTTATTTGCCAGTCCAGTCGCCATTCATTATTCACTTTGGTGAAGTATTTTACAAAAAGCGAGTCGGTTTTTCCTTTTTGCTCCTGCGATGCCACAAAAACGTGCAAGCCTCCCGCATCCTGAATTTCGTAGGCATCCGTTATAAAGCCTTTAAACGGTACGGGAATGGTAAGGTGTGCGATGTTTTGCACAGACGTTTGTGCAGTTGTTTGAAAAAAACAGCCCATCAGGCAAGCAACCAGGATGATTTTAAAATGCATCATTACTAAGTTTTGGCCTAAAACTACAAAATAGATCTATCTTCCAAATGCCCAAATCAAAAATTTAGGCATCGCTTTTGCCCAGGTGGTGGTATCATGGCTGCCGCCAAACATCTCCAGGTATCTGATGTCTTCCGGGCGTTTAAAGCCTTTGTTTTCCAGTTCTTTTATCAGGTCGATGGTGTCATCAATGCTGTCGATAATGCCATTTTTGTTACGGTCGGCGGTCTCATCTTTGGTACCAGTTTGCAGCCATATTTTCAGGTCGGGTTTTTCTTTGGTATTCCTGATAACGCTGTGCATAATGCGGTCATTATCGGTATATCCTTTACTCAAATCCTTACTCCTCCACCAAAAGGAACCTGAAAATGCACCAGCTTTATCAAACAGGTTAGCGTTGTTCCAGGCGATGTCCAAAGCCGACAATCCGCCTAAAGAAAACCCGGCGAAAGCGATAGCTTCAAAACTTTCGATACCTGTCAGCTTATAAATAGCGGGTAATAATTCTGTTTTAATAAATTCAGTATACAAGCCGGCTTTACCCCCGCGCTTTTTAAAATCAGGTTTGCCGGCAGTGCCGTATTCATGCAGGCGTTGTTCGTCTGCATGGATCGCAACCACCAGGGTAGGTTTTATCCTTTGAGAATTGGTTAACTCTTCTAAAGTTTCTTTAAGCTCCAGGCTTTGTATTTCCTGCCCGTCGTTCAACAGTAACAAGTTCATTGGTTCAACAAATTCTGTTTCTTCTGGGATCAAAAGCGTGCAGGTAACGTCACGCTTTAAGTGTTCGGATCTTATTGTGATATTTTTTTCAGCGATTGCTATCTCCATCTCCGGCAAATTCCAGTACATCTCGGTATTCAAATTAATTAAAGCTGCAAAGGTAATGTTTCGATTCGAAAAATTACTGTTCTAACTTAATCAACCTAATCTAACTCAATCAACTACTCACTAATATTTGCCACATTCAAAATTATTTCTCTAACTTACAATCATTAAACCAACAATACTTTGACTGAAAAATATCACCGCTGGTACTCGCAAAATTTAGGGCTCGATGTAGAAATGCTGGTCTTTGGCGACCGTGGCTACCCGGTTATACTTTTTCCGACTTCGCAGGGCAAATATTATCAGAATAAGGATGAAGGGCTGATTGACAGCGTAAAGTGGTTTGTTGACGAGGGCCTTGTGAAAATTTATTGTCCCGAAAGCTTCGACTGGCTAACGTGGTACGATAAAAGTGTACATCCTTCTGAACGTGCGCGGCGTTATGCCTGGTATGATAAAATGCTGCTGGAGGAAGTGGCGCCATGGGCCATGCACGAAACCGGGGTAAATAAAGTGGCCACCGCCGGCTGTAGCTTTGGCGGTTACCATGCGGCAAATTTTGCTTTTAAGCACCCGGATAAAACAGGGCATATGTTCAGCATGAGCGGGGCATTTGATATTACACAGTTTACAGATGGTTTTTATAACGATGATGTATTTTATAATAATCCGGTTGATTTTTTGCCTGGCAGCAGCCAGCCGGATCTGTGGCACATGAACATTATTTTAGGTACGGCGGAGCATGATATTTGCAGAGAGGATAATAACCGGTTGTCGTATATTTTAAATCAAAAGGGCATTCGTAACTGGCTGGACGTTATAGGGATAGGCAGCCACGACTGGCCGATGTGGAAAGCAATGTTCCCGCATTATTTAACGACGATAAAATAGAGATAAGAATCAAGAGTAAAGAATCGAGAATCAAGAAAGAAAACTATATTTAAACTACCATGAAAAAAATAGGCATCTTATTCGGACAGGAAAATTCATTCCCGCATGCATTTGTTGATCGTATTAACCAGAAGGCAGAAAAACATATCACTGCGGAGTTCGTCCGCATTGATAAAGTAATGCAGGCAGAGCCGCTGGATTACGCGGTGATCATCGACCGGATTTCGCAGGATGTGCCCTTTTACCGGGCCATGCTGAAAAACGCAGCCATCTGCGGAACGGCGGTCATCAACAACCCATTTTGGTGGAGTGCCGACGAAAAGTTTTTTAATAATGCGCTGGCCGTAAAAATAGGAGTGCCCGTACCCAAAACGGTTATCCTGCCTTCAAAGGATATGCCGGATGATACTACCGGGCAATCATTCCGTAACCTGTCCTATCCTTTAGATTGGGAAGGCATATTTGATTACGTAGGCTTTCCGGCTTATATGAAGCCTTTTGACGGCGGCGGATGGAAAGAAGTATATAAACTGCATGATAAGGAAGAATTTTTTGATAAATATGCCAAAACCAAACAATATGTGATGATGCTGCAGGAAGAGGTTGTTTTTGACGATTATTTTCGCTGCTATTGCATTGGCGGCAAGCATGTGCGCATTATGCAGTACGAGCCGCGCAACCCGCATCATCTGCGGTATGAGCACGGCAAGGCCCCGGCCGAAAAGAAACTGCTGGAACTGGTTAAAAATTATGTAATTAAACTGAATAAATATTTGGGCTACGATTTTAATACTGTTGAATTTGCTATACGCAACGGTGTGCCTTATGCCATTGATTTTTGTAACCCCGCGCCTGATGCGGAAGTAACCAGCGTTGGGCAGGAAAACTTTGACTGGGTGGTGGAAACTGCCGCCGATTACGCCATCGAACGCGCTAAAAAGCAAAAGCCTGATATGGATAATTTAACCTGGGGCGAATTTGTGAAAACCAGCGCTGCGGGCGCGCATTTGTTATCATCCGAAAAAAAGGTGGAAAAGAAAGCGGGCAAAAAGGCAGCAAGCGAAGGGGAAATTGACCATGAAGTAACCAGTGAAGGGGAGATCAAAGAGAAGGTGGCAAAACCCAAAAAAACAATCAAATAAGTTTATTTTCATAGCGATGGGTTTTAAACCCATCGCTATGAAAGGATTTTGATAAATTATAACCTTTTATGAACGAATTTACCTTAGGTGTTGAAGAAGAATTCATGGTGATTGACCCGGTAAGCCGGGAGTTGAAATCGCATGAGCAAAAAATTGTTGAAAGTGCCCAGAAGATCCACGAGGACCAGGTAAAGGCCGAAATGCACCAGGCCGTGGTTGAAGTGGGCACCCATATTTGCCGCAATACCGAAGAGGCCCGAAAAGAAGTGAGCAAGCTTCGCGGCACCGTTGCCATGCTGGCCGGTGACATTGGTTTACGTATTGGTGCAGCCGGTACACATCCTTTTTCGCACTGGCAGCACCAGCTGATTACCGATCACCCGCGGTATTTTGAAATTGTGGATGAGATGCAGGAGGCCGCCCGCTCCAACCTCATCTTTGGGCTGCATGTGCATGTGGGGATCCAGTCGCGCGATCTGGCCATTCATATTGCCAACCAGGTGCGTTATTTTTTGCCGCATGTTTATGCCTTATCTACCAATTCGCCGTTTTGGGAAGGGCGCAATACAGGTTTTAAATCTTTCCGCACCAAGGTGTTTGATAAATTCCCGCGGACGGGTATTCCTGATTATTTTAACAGTATCGAAGAGTACGACCGCTATATCAAGCTGTTGGTAAAAACCAATTGCATTGATAATGCCAAAAAAATATGGTGGGACATCCGTGTTCACCCGTTTTTTGAGACCATCGAATTCCGCATTTGCGATTGCCCGATGCTGATTGATGAGACCATGGCTTTTGTGGCTTTATTCCAGGCTTTGTGTGCCAAACTTTATAAAATGCGGCTGCAGAATATGGCCTTCATGACCTATAACCGGGCATTAATCAACGAAAATAAGTGGCGCGCCGCCAGGTATGGCATCGACGGCAAAATGATAGATTTTGGCAAAGAAATGGAAGTAAACACCCGCTCACTGGTGCTGGAGCTGCTTGATTTTGTGGACGAGGTGGTTGACGAACTGGGCTGCCGCGATGATTTGCAATACGTACACAAAATATTGGAATATGGCACCGGAGCCGACAGGCAGTTAGCAGTTTACGAACAAAACCATAACTTTGCGGATGTTGTGGATTACATTACTTCACAAACGCTTAAAGGGATATAAAAAATAATGGCACAAAGCGATAAACAACCTGTAAAAGTAGCGGTACTGGACCTGTATAACGGCATAGAGAATGAAGGAATGCGTGGGATCCGCGAAATTTTGGAACGTTACAAAATAAAAAATAACCTAAATTTAACGTACGAGATTTTTGACGTCCGGAAAAAGGTGGAGGTACCGGGTACTGATTTTGATATTTACATTTCAAGCGGCGGCCCTGGCGACCCGTTGGAGAGTGAAGGATCTGAATGGGAAAAGAAATATTTTAAACTGGTGGATGGCCTGGAAGACCACAATCTTTCCAACACACCACAAAAAAAACACGCGTTTTTCATTTGCCATTCTTTCCAGTTGATGTGCCGTAAATATGCTTTAGGTGCCATCAATATGCGTAAATCGCCGTCATTTGGTGTTTTGCCGGTACACGAAACCAGTGCAGGCCGAAATGAACCGCTGTTCAATGGGCTTTCCGATCCTTTTTACGCGGTTGATTCGCGATTTTGGCAGGTGATCCATCCCAATGAAAAGCGCTTCATCGACCTCGGCATGCAATTGCTTGCGATTGAAAAGGAACGACCTCATGTCGACCTGCCCCGGGCAATAATGGCGGTAAGGTTCAGCGATTACTTTTTTTCCACCCAGTTTCACCCGGAAGCGGATGCCATAGGTATCAGGTCGCTGTTATTGAAGGAAGATAAGAAGAAGGAAGTGGTAGGCGAGCACGGTCTTGATAAATACAGTGAAATGCTGGAGCGCCTGGAGGACCCGGATAAGATCACCCAAACCCAAAATACCATTATTCCTAATTTTTTAGACCAGGCTGTTTTGAGTTTGCAGGAGATTTAATCGTGTATATTGTCATTGCGAGCGCAGCGCGGCAATCGCGAACTACGCATATCGGTGTGCTTAGTTCGCGATTGCTTCGTCGTTCCTCCTCGCAATGACAAGATTTAATAAATAGATTTTGTCGATATGGAGCCATCCGCCAGAAAAACATTCAACGAAAATTTTACTGCAGAAAGGTACAATGAGCTTTTAGTCTCTTTAAATAAGGGCCTTGAAAGCCCCATTGCTTTCCGCGTAGCCGAAACACCTGTTTTTTTAACGGAGGATTTCAAAAACAAACTGATTACTGCCGGCAACGATATTATCACTGTCATCCTTCAGCCCGATTTTAAACAACTGACGGAACGGGCCATCCCCGAAAAATGGCGGCTCCCCAATGAAAATGATCACCCCCACTTTATAGCACTTGATTTTGGGGTTTGCAGCGATGGAAACGGCAATATTGTACCAAAACTCATAGAATTGCAAGGTTTTCCATCCTTGTTTGGTTTCCAGGTTAACCTGGCTGAAAATTATGTAAAGGCATTTAAAATTGCTGATGAATGGTCGGTATATTTTAGCGGATTAGACGAATCTTCTTATATCGATTTGCTAAAAAGGACAATAATTGGAGAATGTGATCCGGAAGAAGTGGTTCTGATGGATGTTAATGCTCATCACCAAAAAACTGCGGTAGATTTTGAATATACCCGCAAATATATTGGTACGCCTGTTGTATCGCTTGAGGAGCTTGAGCAGGAAGGCAGCCAGCTTTTTTACCGGGCCGGGGCGGAGAAGAGGCGGATTAAACGGATATATAACCGCTTGATTTTTGATGAGATAGAAGGGGACCCTGACATTTTTGATAAAGTAGTGGACATACGGCAGTCACTTGATGTGGAATGGATAACCCATCCCAATTGGTTTTACCGGGTAAGTAAGTTTACTATGCCTTTTTTTAAGGGCGACTATATTCCAAAAACGCAATTTTTACACATGGTGAAGGCTATCCCTGCCGACCTTGAAAACTATGTATTGAAACCTTTGTTTTCGTTTGCGGGGCAGGGCGTAATTATTGATGTGAGTAAAAATGACATTGAAAATATAAAGGACCCGGAGAACTGGATCTTGCAGGAAAAGGTAAATTACGAACCTGTTTTACAAGCCCCCGATGGCGGTGTAAAAGTCGAGATCAGGCTATTGTACCTCTGGCCAAATGGTGATGATAAGCCAACTTTAGCCATAAACCTGGCCCGCTTAAGTAAAGGAAAAATGATAGGTGTGCGGTATAACAAGGATTTTGACTGGGTAGGCGGGACTATCGCCTTTATGAAATGATTACCACGAATTGAATAGGCACGAATTTCACAAATAAGGACGAATTTAATGGACACGAATGTTACAAATAAGGACGAATGTTCACGAATCATATCAAGCGGTGGCTCTCTCATTAGTGAAAATTCGAATCCATTCGTGCAATTCGTGTCAATTCATTAGTGAAAATTCGAACGTATTCGTGCAATTCGTGTTTATCATTAAACCAAATACTATTTAACTTGTCTGTACGTATATATATAAATTGTATTAAATTTGTGACGTGAATATCCAGATCATTATAGTAACCATTTTATTTACCGCAGCATTGTTTTATGTGGGCAGGCTTGTTTATAGGAATTTGTTTGCAAAAAAGAGCTGCGGCGGAAATTGCAAATGCGGAGTCGATTTTTCGGCGATTGAACAAGTTAAAAAACATAAATAATATCAAATCCCCTATTTGATCATCAGGTACCTAAATAAATTATTGTAAGAATTTAATGGCTGATAAACAGGTTTTTCAAACGGATACTCCCGGTAGGTGGATGCGTTTTAAGTGGATTAGCCGTGTGCTGATCATTGTGCTGGCCTGTAGTGTGCTTGCCGCGATCATCACCGTAACCTCCAAGCAGTACCCGAGTTTACCAAACTTAAACCCAACCCCCAAAAAGCTTACCAAAGAAGAGCTCGAAAGTTTAAAAAGGTCAAAAAAATATAAAGATTTCAAGATTGATAAAAACGAAATCACGAAACTGGCGCGTACCAGGCACCTGCACCAGCTAAAACGCCCTAACAATAAGGACCGCATTAACGCAGCATTCTACAAGGCATGGGAACCACAGGCCTATGGCTCACTTGCCTCCAATATTTCTCACCTGGATATGGTGGTCAGCGAAGGTTTCTTTTTATTGCCAAAGCACGATACGATGGTCGCCAATATTGATACCGGCCTGATAAATCTCAATAAAAAATACAAGAAGCCCATTATTGTCTCGCTTTCAAACTATGTTAATTCTGATAAAGAAAATGGCGGTTATGATACCAAGGATGTGGAACGAATCATCAAAAGTAAAAAACTGCGTACCCAGCTAATCTATAACATAGTCGGCCAGTTAACCAGGCATAAGTTCAAAGGAGTTAACCTTGATTTTGATGATCTAAAAGACATCAACAGCAAAAATTATATCGCATTTGAAAATGACCTTTACAGTATTCTGCACCCGCTGGGCTTTTTAGTGACCCAAAATGTGGCTCCGGATGATGAAAAGTACCAGTTAGAACGCCTGCAGCATATCAATGACTTTTTGTTTGTGATGGCAATCGATCAGCATAATGATGGAAGCAATGCCGGTGACCTTTCAAACCAGCGCTGGGTGGAAGAGATACTGGATAATGTTTGCTCCAGAATTCCCAGTGAAAAAGTTATTTTAACCGTTCAGGGTGGGGGTTACGACTGGCCCGAAAGCAGTACCGGAAAGCCTATGAGTTACCTGGAGGCGATTAGTTATGCCCAGGAAAATAAGAGTAAAATAACATTTGACCCTGCTTCAGCCAATCTTCATTATACTTATTACGACCTTGATAGCCTTGAGCATACTGTTTATTTTACAGATGCGGCTACCAATTTTAACATCATCCGCATGGCCGACGATTGGGCCACCGGCGGCGTTGCCCTTTGGCGGCTGGGTGGTGAAGACCCGCGATTGTGGACATTCTTCCAGAAGAACCTGTCGATAGATTCATTAAAGAAAACAGGTATCGACGTTAAAAGATTAACATCCGTAGGGTTAAATAATAAAATAGATTATGATGGCGACGGCGAGGTGCTCGACCTTGTAACTACCCCAACTACAGGTAAGATTGATGTGAAGATGGATACCTCCAATTTTGTGATTACCGCGCAGCAATACATCAAACTACCCACAAAATATGTTATCCGGAAATACGGCTACGATCCCGGCAAAATTGTTTTAACATTTGACGATGGGCCTGATCCTGATTATACACCGCGGATTCTCGACATATTAAAAAGAGAACATGTTCCGGCGGCATTTTTTGTGGTGGGCTCGATGGCTGAAAAAAATGTACCCATCCTCCGGCGCGAGTATGAAGAAGGGTATGAGATCGGTAACCATACTTTTTTTCACCCGGATATTTCTACTATCAGCCTGCAGCGGGTGAACCTTGAACTTAATGCGACCAGGAAGCTGATTGAATCTGTAACAGGGAGAAGCACTATATTGTTCAGGCCGCCTTTTAATGCGGATGCTGAGCCTCAAACGTTGGCGGAAGTTATTCCAGTAGCGGAAAGCAGGAAACAAAGTTATATTACCATCGGCGAATCTATTGACCCGTGGGACTGGCAGCCGGGTGTTACTGCTGACAGTATTATTGCGCGGGCTATCAAACAAAAGGATGCCGGCTCCATGTTGTTGCTGCATGATGCAGGCGGCGATACGCGCGAAGAAACTGTAAAAGCCCTGCCGGAAATTATTCATTATTTTAAAAGCCATGGGTACAAATTCACCACCATTGCGGATGTTTTGCATAAAACCAAAGCGGATTTGATGCCGCCCATAAGGGACGATGCAAATTCAGGCGTGCTGGGGTCATTATATAATTTCTTGATCGAGTTTTATTTTTATGGAAACTGGTTCCTTATTTATTTATTCTTTTCAGCTATTTTCCTCGCTGTTGGCCGGGTGATATTGATTGGCATACTTGCGGTAAGGCAATATGCCGACGATAAAAAAATTGAACGGGCTGTTACCGATCCCGCTGACCTGCCTGCGGTAAGCGTAATTGTACCAGGCTATAACGAAGAAGTAACGGCTATAAAAACTATACAAAGTTTATTAAAAACGGAGTACCCTTCATTCGAAATCATATTTGTTGATGATGGGTCGAAAGATAAAACGTACGAATTGGTGAATAACGCCTATGGGAACCATCCATTGGTACAGGTACTAACAAAGCCAAACGGGGGTAAGGCCTCTGCGCTTAATTTCGGGATAAGCCACGCCAAAAACGATTTTGTAGTTTGTATTGACGCCGATACCCAGCTAAAAAATGATGCTGTTTATCATTTGATGAACCATTTTACCGATGAGGAAATTGGCGCCGTTGCCGGTACAGTTAAAGTAGGTAACGAGAATAACCTGATAACCATGTGGCAGTCAATTGAATATATTACCGCCCAAAACATGGATAGGCGCGCTTTTGACCTGATCAATAGTATTACTGTAGTTCCCGGCGCCATCGGCGCATTCCGTAAATCAGCCCTGTACAAAGCCGGCGGCTTTACCTATGACACCCTGGCCGAGGATTGCGACCTCACTATGCGGATATTAAAACAAGGCTATGTGGTACGTAATTGCGACGACGCTATCGCCTATACCGAAGCCCCCGAAACGCTTAACGGCTTGCTGAAACAACGTTTCCGCTGGAGCTTTGGGGTGATGCAGAGTTTCTGGAAAAACAAGGATGCACTTTTCAATAAAAAGTATAAGTTCTTCGGGATGCTGGGTATGCCTAATATCCTCGTCTTTCAAATTATTTTGCCTTTGTTTTCCCCGCTTGCCGACCTGTTTATGATCATTGGTTTGTTCATCGATAAGCCGGGTAAAATAATCGCCTATTATGTTGGGTTCGTGCTGATAGATTTTGTGGTGGCGATTATAGCATTCTGGATGCAGAAGGAAGATTATAAGAAACTTGTTTATATTATACCACAGCGCTTTATATGGCGCCAGCTAATGTATTATGTGCTGTTTAAGTCCATCCGCCGCGCTTTAAAAGGCGAGTTGCATGGATGGGGCGCATTAAAACGAACTGGTAATGTGGTTATTAAAAAGGAAGCGACTGTTTAGTCCGAAAGTCCGAAAGTCCGAAAGTCCGAAAGTCCGAAAGTCCGAAAGTCCGAAAGTCCGAAAGTCCGAAAGTCCGAAAGTCCGAAAGTCCGAAAGTCCGAAAGTCCGAAAGTCCGAAAGTC
>JARLHA010000035.1 GCA_031292485.1 Mucilaginibacter sp. | reverse complement strand
TTAATGCCTGAAGCCGGTCGTAGCGCCTGCCAGCGGCTTCCATAAATTCTTCTCTGGTCATCGTAATTTATTTTTATCGTTAACATTTTGATTTGTCTTACATAAAATTATAAATTAACTGCGACAATTTGAATTGCACCCATCCAGTGGTTTGTACTTCAATAAATTTATAGATAACTTTAATTGAGGTAGAGTTGTATTTTAAGATTTCGAAGCCAAATATTCAGAGCCGGTTGCATGACGGCTCTGAATATTTAAGGATGAGCAGGATATTTTTGGCGGGCTATGTTTTTCCTGTATGTAATCCGTGGGCGCGAGGTCTTTGGGTAAATCTGAGAACAGGAAACAATCTGTTACAGATATTTTTTTAATACCAACTCTTTTTTTTGAGGGACTGAAGAGATTTCTTCTTCCAGTTTAGCTATTTCACGTTCAATAACCTCTATTTCGGAAACGATTTTTTGCTGTATGGATAATGGAGGAAGCGGAATCTTAACAGATGACAGCAGCGTTTGATTTAAACTTTTAATATTCGAACCTTTACTGTTTCCTGTTAACTCATTGCGAACAATATCTGTTTTCAAATAGTAACAAAGGTATTTAGCATCAACCCTTTCAGCGTCTGGTCTGATTCTGATTGTAAAACCAGAATAGGATGTTTTTGTATTTAATTTTTCAATAAATAAAAACCTTCCCACCAAATTTGCTGAACCATTCGATCTAACAACTAAAATGTCTTTAGGTTGCAAACGGTATTCATCACTTAGCATACCATCAATCTGAATTTTTTCTAAGGTGTTCAAATTTGGCGTGAAGAGATTTTGAAAGTCTTTAACGCCAACAATATCAATAATTTCACCCTTGCTACTTCTCGAATAGTTTAGGCCATTTTTAAAGGCGGCAATATTTCCCAAACTCTTTTTATCATAATCCAAATCAGTAAATTCAGTCATTATTGAGTTTTCCAATTCAATAAGTTTTTTTTTGAAAACTGATTTTTTTTCTTCTATTTTTTCAATTTCAGAAATAATTTTCTTTTGAATTTCATTCGGCGGAAGCGGAATTTGAATGTTTAATAAATTCTCTCTGTTCAACCCACCTTGTGCGGCTCCTGTGACATTTATTTTTAAAATCTCTTGACCTTTGTCAGAATATAATAGATTGAAAAGATATTTTTGAGTAACAGCTTCTTTTGTTCTTAAGATAAAAATATGTTCGTTTATCATTCCTTTTTTATACGGGAAATTATCTTTTCTAAACAATGCAATTTTACCTGTTAAAGCACCATCTTTACAAATTAGGATGTCTAAATCTTCGATAACTCCTTGGCTTGAGTTGTTAAAATATTCTTCGGGAACAAATTTCATGTTATATAGGGAAATGGTTCCTTCTAAATTGATGTGTTCCCCTCCTATACTTGGGATGCCATCTTGATACTCCCCAACTCCCCCCTCCGGTCTGTTTCCGCTTTCAAGCGATGTAAGGATTTCTGATATTTTAACTGTTTTCCATTGGCTTTCAATCCTTACTTTTTTTTTAATAGAAAGGGAAATGCTTTTTTCAAATTCAACTCTGTCAAAAGCCAATAAGTCTGCTAAATTATTCCGACTGATATTTTTTTTCAAATTTTCATTAATCGCGAAAGTGAAATCGCCATTAAAGGCCTTGTAAATATATGAACTGGCCTTTTCGGGATTGTCAAAAACTTGAGGATCAAAAAGTGAAGTGCAATCTTCTATATTTTTTCCGTTCTTTATCGGATGTATGCCCTGACTGCCCTTTCTGTTAGAAAATTCGTAACCTAAAAAGCGCTTTTCGGCAGCTTTTTTGCCGCTTTTTATCAATACTACCTTTTGGGGAAAAACAATAATGAAATAATAAAGTTTTTCGTTTTCTTTATCTAATAGTATCTGCCAAAACTCTTTTTCAGAATTCGCTCTTATTTTCTTTTTATATTCAACATAAATTGGGTGTTTTTCAACAGAGCTATTAGGTTGTCTTTGTAATAATGTGATATAGTCTGCAAATGAAAGCGAGTCCCAAACGTGATTGACGTATTTCGAAACAGGACTTTCAATGCCGTTTAGTGTTACATCATGCAAATTGTTGAAAAATGAATCAACACCAATTTTGAGATTTCTGCTATGGTAATTATTTTTCCTTCTTAAAAACAAAGTAACCGTACTTGTTCCCGTTGCCATAAAAGTATTCGAACCTAATTCCACAATAGCAACGATATCAAAAAACTGTAAAATAATTTCCCTTGCTTTTGTATAAATACCCTCGTTATTCAATATAGAACTTGGTAAAATAATGCCGGCCAGACCGCCATCTTTTAAAAGCTGTTTGGTTCTTTCTATAAACAGGGCTTCAATTTGTCCACTTTGGTCAGTAAGGGAACTATAAAGCTCAAAATCACTTTCTGTATAATATTCCCTCGCATTTAACCTGAAGGCAGGTACTGCATAGGGAGGGTTAGAAAGCACAATGTCAAACTGCTTGTTTTCCTTTGGGAAATCTGCATCGGTTTTTTTTAAAAGCCCCTTATATTCTTTGGTGTTTTTAAAATTTGCCAGTCCATCACTTAAAATTACGTTTGCCAACCCATCGCCATGCAGGTAACAACCTACTTTCCCTACTTTTACTAATCGATAGTCCTTTTCGATACCATAAACATATTGAGTTGCCCAATCGAAATGATCATCCTGCCAGGTTTTTATTTTTTTTGCCGTGTCAGAAATATAGTCATCGGGCTTTTTATTGTCCAAATGCCGCTGTATTTCGTGCATGCTTTCTGTTAAAAAATGACCGCTTCCTGCTGCATAGTCGATAACAAATGGTAATAAATTATTTCGTTCACCTTTCTCTAATTTTTCGTTTACAATTTTGTCAATCGGCAAACTTTTAATAATAAATTGTGCTATAGGTACAGGCGTAAAATATTGACCCACTTTTTGCTTTAAACCGGTTGTTAAAAGCAATTCAAAAAAATCAGACAGGTATTGTTGCCTTTTATTATAGCGTATCCTGTAACCTTGCAATAATTCAACTACCTGTTTAACTACTTTCGCATTTTCTTTAAAGCTTTGATGATCAAATACTTCTTTTATAGCGAACTCGTTATTTTTTTCAAGACGTAATTTGTGGATTTCTAACAATAATTCCCTTTTGTCTTCGGGCTTTAAATGCTTGAATTTTTCTTCAAATGCATTTTCGGTAAAATCAGAAACTTCTTTTTCCAGAAATTCTAACATTCCGTTTTTATAAAGATCTGTCAATCTCAGCTGAAATGAAACGTCATCGTCTTTACCTTCAAACCACTGAAACTTTAATTCTTCGGTATCTTTTGTGGATTTTTCATCATAAACTTTGCATAAAAACAGCGTAAATATTTTATTGAATGCATTGCCTTCGTCGGACACTACGTTGTTTCGTAAAATTTCCAAAAAACGGATAAATATGAAATTGCTATCTTCTTGTTTTATAGGAACGAGCAGCTTAGGGGTTAGTGCTTTACTTACAAATTGATACGGGTTTACCCATGAATCAAAAACACCATTGTCTTTGGTGAGTTTATTCCATTTATCATAAAAATCTTTTACGTCGCCGGTTCTGTAATCGTCTTCAATTTTTACAATCTCATTTTTGTAAACAACGGTGTTAACATTTAGCTCAGAGGCATAAAGCATAATAACATCTGCCTTATTACTGAATTTAAAGTAGGTAAATAGTTGGCCCCCGTCTTTATTTAACCTGGCCACCGCTTTTTCAAATTCTTTACCATAGGTTTTGCACTCAATTAGCAAGTATTCCGAGCCGTCATCGTGCGTTACGCAAATATCTAATCTTCCCGAAAATCCATGCCCAGCAGGATAAACTTTTTCAAGTATAATATTCTCAGGCTTATATCCTTTCTCCAGAAGCCTGTCTACACATTCCAATATGACCCAGTTTTCCGCCTGGGAAAAATTTAAAGTAGTTTGGGCACCGGTTTTTATTAATACCCCGTAGTTGAATTTACTGTTGTCGATATCAATCTCAATACAGTAATTATTACATGCCGGGTATTTTTTACAAAATATGCCTGATGAGTTTTCTTTAGGTTGAAAACCAATTTTTTCGATGAGATTTTTAAAATCCATTATAATATATTCTTAAAAATTGATTTTGCTTTGCTTGGCATTTTTGTTTCTTAAATAACGAACTTCTTCTTCAGCAGCCATAAATACCGTATTGGGGCAGTCAAATTTATAAACATCCCTGGCAAATTTATCAGCGAAATATAGTTCCTTAATTTTACTTAATTCAACAGAAAATAAACCGGAAAGCGTATTTAATTTATTACTGCTGATTTGTTTTGTGCCATGTTCAATTCTGCTAACCGCACTGGAGTTTATGCCAATTTTAGCTCCAAAATCCGTTTGTGTCCAACCGTTTTTTTCTCTTTCCTGTTTTATGAAGTCGCCAAAACTTGCCATTTTAAGGTTTGCTATTTTTAGTTTGACCCTTTTTTAACAAACTTAATTATTGCTATTGAATTTAGCAAGTATTAGAGTGAAATTGTCTAATAAATCGACATAAATAGTTTAATTCTAACGATTTAATAAAGGGGGTGTATCAGGAGCATTTCCTATAGGCACAAGCTACCCTGCCTCTACTTAAAACTCACCCCCAGCCTCAAAGCCGACCGGATATTACTGCCGCTATTAAATGAAGTGCCGTACATCAGCCGGATATTGAGGTATTGTACCCCAAAACCTAATTCGGTATAGTTTTTTAGCGCAGGGGTACTTAAATAATTGATGTCGGCGATCTCCTGTAATTTTAACTTCCTTAACAAGGGGATCTTATTTAAAATAAAGCCCGAAAAATTCTGTTCCAAATGGCCTTCAATATATTCGGTATTGGTGCTGAAGGTATAATAGTTTAAAAGCAGGAAGGTATTGATGCCGCCATTGGCCAGCAATACTTCATTACCTGCAAACTGCTTATAGTCGGGGTAATAAACGCTGCTGTTGTTCAGGAATTTTCCGGCCGCAAAATAGAAAGAGGTATTGCCCAAAACGCCAGTTTTTATGTTTGATTTGGATATATCGGCGGCAACCAGGTCGTAATCCACATCCGACCCTAAAAAACCTTTCAGTCCCTTAGTATAGGTAAGGCCAACAGTGGGGTAGGGAGAGGGTAAATATCTCCGCCCGGCCGGGAAAGTTTCATATTTGTCGCTAAAGTCGTAGGTAGTGCGCAAAGTGATTTTGAAGGATTGATTTTCAGGGAATAACGAAATATTACTTGCTGGCAATAAGGGGTTGTTTGAAGTGTAATCCCTGTTGCCGGGGTTAAAAAAGCTAAACCCAGATGTATTGGGCAGCCATTTACGATCGGCCCACTCAACGCCCGCATACGCCTGCCAGCCGCCGCTGATGCGTTTGTAAAGCGACAGCGATACATATTGTTTCTGGTACAGTTTCTCATAGTTCTGCCGCTCAAACAAACTGTAAAACGAATTCACCAGGGATGAAACAGGGTTGGTATTGTTCAGGTCGCTGATCTCCGACCCGGCATTAAAACCGAGCGTTGCATCGCCGAGCGGTACAGCGCTATTTACGCTTCCTGTGAATTTTTTATCCGAAAAGCCGTAACCTGCTTTGGCTGCTATAAACAGGTAACGGTTATTTACCGTATCAATTTGTTTACTGAAGGATGCGCCGTAATTTATCGCAAACCCCTGCACGGTATTAAACTTAATAGCGGTAATTGCCGGGTCGAAGTTATAATATTCATGATCGTACCGGTTGCTGTGTCGGTATCCGCTTAATAAAAATTTGTCCGGCTTAAAGTGGTTGTTTACCTTATCAAGCGAATCAAGATAGGATTTGGATTCCTTTTTGGCAGCAAGCACCGCTTTGTTTTTGTAGTCTGTTTTTTCTTCGGCAGTTAACGGTACCGGCCGTTCGTTTTCCCAAAATGCCGAATCCTTTTTATTTATGCCCCTATCGATACGCCAAACTTCAGCGAATTCCTTTTTGGTGAATGTGGGCGAAAGGTCGTAGTCTTTGTAAACCGAGATATAGTAGCCGCCAACTTTAAACCCAAGCAAGCCTGCCGTAAAGTCAAACTTTAGCGAAGCCGGCATCCATACTTTCTCATTCACAGGGAAGAACTGTTCATTCAGCCGCAGGGTATCTACAAAGTTGATGTTTTGTTTTTTTGTGATGAAAAGGTTGAGGCCGTAAATGCGCCAGCTATCTTCAAGTATATAAATATAACCCTGGAAACAGGCGTCGTAAAGCCGCTTGGGCTTAACCTGGATCTTATCGATGGTTTGGCCGTTCCCGGTAAAAAAACCAATATATTTATAGGTGTAATAAAAAAGCGCGTTATCTGCAATGGGCGAGATCACCGGCCGGTTGCTGATACCTTCCCAGTTTTGGATGTTATTATAGAAATTTACTTCCAGGTCTGATGCCCGGTTAAAGCTGAACGCCTGGTTGCTGCCTGATACTTTTGACGAGATCATTTCCTCGTGTACATCACCCGGCCGTTTAAAGCTGTATTTCGATTCCGACTCCGACAGGTACAAAATACCTCTCCTGTTCGAGTCGAGCCCGTTTTCCCTTGCAAATTTTTGAACATCAAAGCCCAGGATTTTCTTTGGCGCGCCCAATAGTTTTTGCAGGCCCTTTATATACACCTCGCAACTGAAAGCATTTACTTCGTTAAGGTGTTCTTTCCGCTTTTTGATGGCCTTTCGGATGATGCCATAGGCAGGGTCTTCGCCACCCGATGTTACCGTAACATCCGCAAGCTGGTAGGTTTCGGTCTTTAAAACGATATTGATTACTTTGCCGGTGGTAAGCTCAGTTTTTCGGCTCTCCTGTTGATAACCAACCGCTTTGTATTCCACTTCATAATTCCCTGTTTTCAGCTGCAGGATATATTCGCCTTCGCCATTGGCTGAGGTGCCGCGCGTAGTGTTTTTGATGTAAACACTCGCAAATGGGATCGGCTTGCCATACTCATCACTTATTTTGCCGCTAATTGTAACCTGCTGCGAAAATGAATTCAGGCCAAACAATAAAGAAAAAACAAAAAGTAAAGTAAATTTCATGTGGTAAGGAATGTTTATGCTAAGATGAAAGTTAATTTGCCAAAGTTACAGTGCGGTTTGGTTAATTAATGTTAAAGATTGACTTTCATTTACGGGTAAGTAGAGGTTGGTTTTGATGTATCAATTGGAATGATCCTTTTGCGAAGAAGAGTTTATTTGCCCTAATTTCAATGAGTTTGTTTAGCCAAAAATTAAGTGATTAACGGCCTTGAATCCAATTTTAGTTTAAATTGTTTAACGTAATCCGGCAGGCATAGTTGGGTATATACAAGGCATAGTGTTATCAAACAGGGCACTGCCCTGAAATTTATACACGCCACGTCGCAGGAGGACTTAGGAGTTACTGAAACAGCCTTAACCCATTACTACCAGGTACGATATATTGAAACCATTCGGGTGTTTCCGCAAAATAATCATTAATCGCCCTTTGGATTTTAAATAGAGTGCCGGCCAAAGCCTGACGGACCTGTCGGCATTTGTAATAAACTTTGTCATTGCGAGGCACGAAGCAATCGCGAACTGTGTTGGCGGTAATGCATAGTTGCAGAGCAAGGTTCGCGATTGCCACGCTGCACTCGCAATGACAAAGACGGTGGGACTGCCAACTGCACACTCAAAACTGCAAACTTCCCACTACCCGATCATCCCCAGCAAATCATCATCTGTAATGATCGGTATATTTAGCTTGGTCGCTTTTTCAAGTTTGGCAGGGCCCATGTTATCGCCTGCTACCAGGTAATTGAGTTTGGCGGAGATGCTGCTTACTATTTTGCCGCCGTTTTGTTCAATAATATGGGTGAGTTCGTCCCTTGAGTATTTGGCAAATACGCCGGATATAATGAATGTTTTGCCGCTGAGTGTTTCGCTGGCCAGGTTTACTTCTATTTCTTCGGTAACAAACTGCAGGCCCCGGGCTTTCAGTTTTTCAATTTCTTCTTTATGGCGCTCGTCTTTAAAGTATTCTAAAATACTGATAGCGATGCGTTCACCTATCTCTTCGGCAGTTATCAGTTCATCAAAAGAAGCCGCCGCGAGGCTGTCTACATTTTTAAAATGCACCGCCAATTTTTTGGCCACCGTAGCCCCCACATAACGGATGCCCAGGCCAAACAGCACTTTATCAAAAGGCATTTGTTTTGATTTTTCAATGCCTTCCAGCATGTTGGTGATGGATTTTTCGCCAAAGCGATCCATCTTTTTTAATTCTTCACTATGGTTCTTTAAACTATAAATATCGCTGATGTGGTTAATAAACCCTTTTTGGTAAAGCGTCTCGATGGTTTCATCACCCAGGCCATCAATGTTCATGGCCTTGCGGTCAATAAAATGCTGCATTTTACCTACGATCTGTGGCGGGCAACCTTCATCATTGGGACAATAAAATGCAGCTTCGCCCTCTTTTCGTTCAAGCAATGTACCGCAAGCAGGGCAGTGGGTAATATAAGCAACCGGTTCGGCGCCGGGTTTGCGCTTATCTAAATTTACCCCGGTAATTTTGGGGATGATCTCGCCGCCTTTTTCAACATATACCCAATCGCCGGTATGTAATTTTAATCGTTTTTCAATTTCATCTGCATTGTGCAGCGTAGCACGTTTTACAGTGGTGCCGGCTAAAAAAACGGGTTTTAAATTGGCTACAGGTGTAACAGCGCCGGTACGGCCTACCTGGTAGCTAACTGAAAGCAGTTGGGTTTCGGCTTGCTCGGCTTTGAATTTATAAGCGATGGCCCAGCGCGGCGATTTGGCGGTGAAGCCAAGCTCCTGCTGCTGCGCATAGCTATTTACTTTAATAACGATACCGTCAATATCATAACTTAATCCAAATCGTTTTTTATCCCATTGATTGATGAATTCAAAAACATCATTGATCGTGTGGCAAAGCTTGCTGTGTTCATTTACCTGAAAGCCCCAGCTTTTTACTGCCTGCAGGCTTTCCCAATGGGTTTTATAAATAATATTATCGGTATATAAAAAATAGAGGAAACAATCCAGCGGCCGTTTTGCAACTTCAGCAGAGTCCTGCATTTTGATGGTGCCTGATGCAAAATTCCGTGGGTTGGCATAAGGCGTTTCGCCGTTCTCCACACGCTCGTTATTCAGCCTTTCAAAGGCTTTCAGGTGCATAAAAACTTCGCCCCTTATTTCAAAATGATCAGGATACCCCCCCTGGTGCAGCTTTTTTGGAATCGTGTTAATGGTGCGCACATTGGCGGTCACATCATCCCCCTGGACGCCGTCGCCGCGTGTTACTGCGCGAACCAGTTTGCCCTGTTCGTAAGTAAGGCTCATGGATAAGCCGTCAAACTTTAATTCACAAACGTATTCAAAGTTATCGCCAATAGCTTTACGTATGCGCTGGTCAAAATCCAGCAACTCCTGCTCATTATAGGTATTCCCCAGCGACAGCATGGGCCATTTGTGCTTTACGGTGATAAACTCTTTTGTAATAAAACCGCCAACCTGCTGGGTAGGCGAATCCGGGTCGGCAAATTCAGGGAACTGTTTTTCCAATTGGATCAGTTCGTCCAGTTTTTTGTCGAAGTCGAAGTCTGAAATGCTGGGCATGGCCAGTACATAATAATTGTAATTATGTTGTTTGATTTCTGATGAAAGGGTTTCTATTCGGTTTTTTGCTTCTGCCGGTGACATGGAACGAAGATAAGAATTTAGTGGGAAAAGTCGGAAAAGTCAATCCATCTCAGATTTAAATAGGGTTTGTGCTAATGAATGTTAACGTCCGTATTAAACATCATCGGTATGGTCGTTCCGCCGGGCATTTTGGGGTTATCCAAAATGTCAATTTCTCCTTCAATTAATTGCTTGATGCTTATTCGGTTAATCCAGCCTGTTTTTCTGTCAAGTTTTATGTCGACCATCGAGCCGCCATTTAAATTGTATTTTGCGGGCATGCCATTTATTACCCCTGGTTTCGCATCGTCATCAGTAGTTATGGTGCCTTCGCCATGCACCTGAAAATAGGTTGCTGTAATGTCAGTTAACTGATAAACTGTTTTAACATTAGCCCTTGCCGGTGCTGATAAGTTTGAATTTACGCTCCACACGTTGTTTTTTGCTACCATAGTTTTCGGGAAAATAGCTATCCCCATTTCCAGGGTGCCTTTAAATGCATTTTCCCCAAATGATTGTTTAAACTGGTTTTGCACCTGCGCTTTTTTTGCTGTGTCTGTCAGTCGAAAATCATTAAAAGCATCAGCAATTATTTTATCCAGGTTTTTAACCCACAACACTTTTCCCTTTACCGTTAAGGCGATACCGAAAGGTTTGTTCACCATGGCCGCTATAAGCAACGAAGCGGTATCGGGTTGCTTTTTTTTTTCTATGGTGATGGCTTTTGGCGCCGAATCCATTTCTATACTGGTGTCTTTCGTATGTATCTTCATGTAGATGGATTGGTAACACGCTTCCATTTCATAAACCGTATCCCTTACGTTGACTACTTTAAATGCCATTGTAAAGGAAAGCGCCAGGGTTAATTTATTTTCCCGCCCATGTATGTTTTGCGTCATAACAGAAGTTCCTGAACTTGACATAAAATAAGTTTCGCCCTTAATAAGGTGCAGCAATGGTTTAACAGGCTGAGCATAAATGGTAACCAGCATGAAGGCGAAAAAGAAGAATAGAATGTATCTCATAGCGCATCATTGGATTTTGTAACGCGTAAAGATATTACAAAGAAAAATAGGTTCAATAAAAAGCGGAAGCTGATATGCCGGTTGATCTGTAATGTTTTGTGAAATTTGGCTGGTTTTTAGTAACAGCTGGTGGATAAACAGATATAGCCAGGCTCTCAACCCTGGCTATATCTCAAACTAGCATTATCATTAAATATTCACTCTGCTGTTTATACGGAAAATCAAACGGCCAGGTTACAAAAAAAATACCCGGGCAAACATGCCAGGGCAATAAATTTTAGAGTATCAAATCAAGAAAAAAACCAAAAAACATTAAAACATGCTTTTGCGTTTGATCATTGATATACTGGTTTTGATGATGAAGAATACAGGAACTGCCTGTATTGCTATGCCAATATATGTGAGTGTATTCATGATAATGGAAGTTTGAGAGTATATATTTATATATCAACAAAAACCATACCCGAAAAGGTAAAACTGCCCCTCCTTTAAGGAGGGCTAAATTTCGTTTTAATCAGGAAGCCATAGGTAATTTTCAAGCGGGGAAATTGTGTAAATAATTGCCCGATTTGTGTAATTTTTTACACAAATCGGGCAGCGGAAAAAAGCCTTACATTATGCCTTTTTTTATTGATTTTTTTTAAGAGAATTTTTAAAGAAAAAAAAATAATGGCACTTATATTATCCGTTATTGTTAAATGCAATTAATTATTAGGCTAAAAAAAGTATTTTTTTTAGCCTAATTGAAAAATATCCATGTAGAAAAACATGAAAACCGCCTGGTACACAATACCGGTGCCAAATATACCGACTGTATTTTAATCGCTGGAAAATTTTCCTTCCGGTTAAATTAATTATTCCTATATTGACGTGTTCCCGCCATGTTTTTGCTGGAATTTCACCGTCGACTATTTGTTTGACTATACCGCGACCATCAGCCGCCGGGTGTAACTTCTTTTGCTAACATCGCATCTTTAATATACCTAATAGGTGCGCTGCCATAACTTAAAAACTTTTCGTTAAAATCTTTCAGCTTGTATTTATCGCCCATTTTCTTTTTATAGGCTTCGCGCAGATCGATGATCTCTTTATAACCCGCAAAATAACTGTCGAGCTGAACGCTTGATTCGGTTACGCGCCTCCATTTACCATCAGCTTCGGCCTGCTGCTGAAAAGCTTCCCGGGTAAGTAATTTTATCGCGTCCTGTTTAGGCAGGTTTTCATTATGTACCTTGTAATCCAAAATAGTATTACAAACCGCCCGCAAATGCCATTTGTACCACATCAGCTTCATTTCGGGTTCATCGCTATAGCCATTGTCCAGCATCATTTCTTCGCAGTAAACAGCCCAGCCTTCAATCATAGCGCTATTTCCAAAAATTGATTTGATCAGGCTAGGCGCTTTATTGGCATAAACCAACTGGACGTAATGACCCGGCATGGCTTCATGGATACACAAAATCTGCATCGTATAGTGATTATATTCACGCAGGTAACTTTCTGCTTTTTCAGCCGGCCAACCTGTAAGGCTGCCCACATTAAAATATGAATTGCCGTCTTTATCATAAGGACCCGGCGAACTCATCGACGCGCCCGCCACCCCGGCCATATAGCCCGGTTCTTTCCGTACAAGCAAAGGCCTGGTTGGGTCAAGAGTAACCAGGTTTTTTGCTCTCACAAAAGCCGTAAGCTTTGGCAGTGTATTTTCAATGGCCGACTGAAAGTCGCCCGGCGAAACATGGTTTGATGAGATGGTATCAATTAAGCGGGCCACCATTTCGAGTGAATCGGCAGGTAATGGTTTTGTGCCAAAATATTTCGGCCACAGCTTTTTGCTTATCAGCACCATTTCACGATGGATGGATTTTACCCGCTCAACCGCTGCGTTATATACCTGTTGCGGCGAGGATTCTGATTGAATTTCGTATTTAAATTTGGCATCATAGAGGTCTTTCCCAAGCCTGAAGCTCCGTGGATGATCGTTTTTTAAAGCCTTCAGCCAATCAGCAAATCCTTTAATTACTTCTGCGGAAGCGTGCGCCTTGTCTGTCATTTGCTTTTGTTCTGCCGCCGGAATATTTGATTTTTTTAGCGAGTCTTCATAATCTTTCTCAAAAACACTTAAACCGCCCATATGTTGCTCAACCGCAAGGTCTGTTAACTCTGCCACCGGGTTTTTTAGTTGCTTTTCAGCCTCTTTGTAATAGGCGGGGATGTTCGACATTTTCTGATAAAAATTACGCAACCGTTTGGCCAGGGGAGCATAATGTTCATTTAAGATGTAAGCGAATGTGCCGGTAACATTATAGGATGATGGGTCCCACTGGTAAGCTTTTAGTTGCTGGATGCTCCACTCGGCCTTTTGCATTTGGTTTTGCATTACCTGGTAATCAATTTTATTGGCATCGTTTAAGGTAGTTATATCAAACCTGCTTAATGAGTCGAGCTGTAATTTGGCATAGGTAACCATTTTGTCCCTGCTTTTATCATCAGGTACAAGTAACAGGCTGTCGTATTTATGGTAGCCAACAGTGGTGGCCCAATCAGGATTCAGCTTCCATAAACCTTCAAGGAAATTGTTTTCATATACAGTAAATGCGCCATCATCCTTACCTGCCTGTGGGCCTACCGAACCGTCCTTTTTACAACCTGAAAAAAAGAATGCAGCGATAACAACTGTAATTAATATTTTTTTGATCACCGGGATATGGAGTTTATTTTGAAAAAATATAAACTTAAAACATTTAGCCGAAATAAATTGAAAGAAAGCGAACACTTGGGTAAAAAATTTATAAAAAGCTTTATTTTTCCCGCGGGCTTCAATTATTTGGTAATTTTAACAACCAATTGAACGGATATTTGTTCAATCAGCGTAGAAGATTTTATGGACAACCAGGATAAAGTAATTATAGCCGAGTTAACAAAGCTCCTGCTTGGCGGCACGGCGCATATTTCGTTACAGGATGCGCTGAAAGGCTTGAAGCCAGAATTGCGCGGCGCAAAGGCTGAACATATGCCTTACAGCATCTGGCAGTTGGTTGAACACATCCGGATAGCGCAATGGGATATGCTGCAGTTTTGCAGGGACGCGGAGCACAAGTCGCCAAAATGGCCCGATGATTACTGGCCTAAAGAAAGCACCCCTGCAAATGAAAGTATGTGGGCCGGCGCCATCTCGCAGATAAACAGTGACCTGGATGAATTTATTGAACTGATGGAACACAGCGATATTTATCAGAAATTACCGCATGGCGACGGGCAAAACATTTTAAGGGAGGCGCTGCAAATGGCCGATCACAACGCTTATCACATCGGCGAGATCGTGGCTTTAAGAAGGATTTTGGGCAATTGGTAGTAAATCCCCTATAAATTGCGCAGCAATTATCAGTACCGTAAAATAAATCATAATATGAATAATCTCTGCCTGTTGGGGAGACTTTCAGAAACTCATTTATCAATTCCTGACATTTTTCTAAAACCAAAATTAAAAGTCCTCCATACCGGGGAGGATTTGGGAGGGGCTGGTTTTATTTCAATTTATTTATAAAATCCACCATCCCGGGTACCAGGCCAGCGCTCAATGGCAGGTCGGGTTTACTGTAGGTGTCAGTGTTTTTTTCTTCGTCAGCCGGGGCATCCTTTAAAATATGGTTCATCCCTTTTATGATCAGCAGTTGGGCGTCTGATTTTGCCTTTTTTAATTTTTCGGCATTATCCACCGGTACGGTAAGGTCAGTAGTTCCCTGAATGATCATGGCCGGAATTTTCATTGCTTTCATTCCCCTGGTTGGCACGAGGCGGCATACAGACATCAGGAAGTTTTGAATAGTTGGCCTCGCGATAAAATATAACGACGGGTCCACCTTGTCAGTTGTCTTGCCCTTTTTCAGGCTATCTAAAATGGCTTTAAATTCATCTTGCTGGTATTTGGGTCTCGATTTCATTTGGTCCATCAAAACCTTATCCCCCTGTTCGCTTGCGGATTCCGCAGCAATATACCCCTTTACCGGGCGATCGATAATTGCGATCATAGATACTAAAGCTCCCTCGCCATGCCCGAAAACGATAATCTTCGAGAAACGCTGGTCATCATTCAGCATGTTTATTAAACTGCCTGCATCATCGCTGTAATCGTCGATACGTAACTGCGATTCTTTGGTCGAGCTTACGCTTTGGCCCACGTTGCGTTTATCATACCTGAGAGAGGCTATACCATTTTTGCCCAGTTCTTCAGCTAAAAGTTTATAAATATTGGCGGTTAAGCCAGTCTTTTCATTATTCCCGTCCCGGTCGGTGGGCCCGGCATCGCCCACAATAAGTACTATGGGCACCTTACCGCCAGCACTATTAGGCATTGCCAGTGTGCCTGAGATCTGGCCGGAAAATGTTTTGAGCAATACCGGGGATTCAGTTATAGATGGGTCAATAGCTTGTTTGGCAACAGCGGATTCCTGGTATGGGCCCAAAAGGAGGCCGGTTAACTTGTTTTGGGCGTTTAAGGATACATTCAGTAAAAAAATGCTGTTTTTAAACGTGGCCTTATAAACGGCCAGCGACTCGCCGTACTTAATAAACTCCGTCTTTAACAAATCACCATATTGAGCTTTCAACTGCTCGGTTGTGGGTTTAAAATTGCTTAGTGGCAAAGCCGCCTTCATTTCAGGACTGAACATGCTGAAAATACTATCAACCTGGTTATTGTTATAAAACTGTTTGAATTTTGTAATGGCGGTAACATAGTGAGCCGGTTCAGCCTGGGCAGCAGCCTTTACCGTAAGCAACACGACAGTTATAAATAGGGTAACTCTTTTCATTGGGGTATAATCAGTAAGAAAAATTTACAGCCTCGAAATTAGTAAAAAATCGGGCAGGTTTTTGAGTTGGTTTTCAAATAGGTGCTTTTTGGCGGATGATTATGCCGCAGCGAATCATTTGTTATGTGTTAACACCCGTAATTAAAGTATTTTGAATATATTTATTGCACTTAAATAATGGCCGATACTTTATGAAGCAATTGATAATTACCCGCTTAGCTTTGTCAAACAATATTCCCAAATTTCCTCAGCAAACGGCCCGCCTGTGTTGCGCACGCAAAACAAGGGGGATAACTAATGAGTGAACCCAGAACTCCGAAAACGGGGAAGGTGGAAAGGCAGAATGGGAGTCGGAAAGTCCGAAAGTCGGAAAGTCCGGAAGATAGTATAAAGTCTAAAGTCGAAAGTACTAAGTCGAAAGAAGGAAATACTTCCGCTTCCGGTAGCGATCAAGACAATATCGCAAATTCCGAAATAAACGACAAATCCGAAATCGAACATCCGAAATCCGAAATCAAAACCATGGAAGTACACCACCACCCCGAAGTAGAAAAAAAAGGCCTGAAAGAATATAACCTCCACGGCTTAATGATCTTTCTGGCCGTAATGATGGGTTTTTTTGCCGAGAGTTATCGCGAACATCTAAGTGAGCACTCCAAAGAACGAGAATATGCGATCAACATCAAAAAAGACCTGGTAACCGATACGCTGAATTTAAATATTTGGATACCATCACTTTACAACAGGGTGTTAGGTTTTGATACATTAATAACTTACCTGGAAACTCCCGGCCCTGTTAAAAACGGCAGTGATATGTATTACCGGGCAAGGCTATCCACCAGAAACAGCATATTTGAACCCAGTGACAATACCATCCTTGAAATGAAGAGCTCCGGAAATCTGCGGCTTATCCAAAACAGGGACATAGTTAATGGTCTTATGGACTTTGAAAGATCATTAGCGCAATACACTAACTTATTTGATATTGATAATAAAGAGGATATTTTAACTTATCCTTTGCTGGGCGAGTTGTTTGATGCAAAAGTGTTTAACAAAATGGTATTCGTACAAAATAAAGACCTTACGGAAAAAGAATATGCCCGCGGATCAACAAACAATACGCTGCGGCCACCCGGTAACCCGCAATTGCTGACTCGTGATATGGAAAAGATCAACCTGCTGATCTATTACCTGCACCAGCGGAAGTCGAGCTTTATGGGCGAGATCAGGCGGCTACAGGTACAAAAGGAAGTGGCTGAAAAACTTATTGCAATGATCAACAAAGAATATAAACTGCAAGATGAGTAAGGGAAGAAGTCTGAATCCCGATCGCTATCGCGACCGAAAAACGGGAAGTCCGGAAGATCAGCTTAAAGTTGAAAGACCAAAGCCGAAATCAAGAAAGAAACCGAAGACTGGAAACCGGAAACCGGAAGAAGAAAACAAGTCGGCAATTGACATTTCGCAATCCGAATTAAACAAATCAACCCTGCAAACTAAATCCGAAATCGAAAACGGCGAAGCCCTCAACGAAGTTAATCCGAAATCCGAAATCAAAACCATGGAAGTACACCACCACCCCGAAGTAGAAAAGAAAGGCCTTAAGGAGTATTTACTTGAAGGGCTGATGATATTTATAGCCGTAATGATGGGTTTTTTTGCCGAAAGCCTTCGCGAACATATCAGCGAGAATAACCGGGCGCAGGAATATGCAGCAACATTAAAAAGCGATTTAAAATTAGATACCGCAGAGTTGAATGACTATTTAGCGTATTTTAAAAATGCAAAAGCAAATGTGGATACACTTATGAAATTATTAGCAGATAACGAGCCCGAAAAGGTGCCTTCAGGCAAATTGTATTGGTTCGGGCTGTATGGGGGTGCTTATCATATTTTTACTTCGCATAATGCCACCCTGCTCGAAATGAAAAGTTCAGGTTCACTCCGGTTTTTTGGTGATACGGCCATCAAGCGAAAATTGGCGCTTTATGATGCACTTTGTGAATATATGAAAACTGCTGATGATAAAGAAAACGGCGTTTATACAGAAGTAAGAAAGACCAGGGCGCACTTGTTTGAATTTAAATATAACGATATACTCAACAACATCTCCCATATAAAAAATGTAAAGAAGCAAAGAAAAGAGATCGACTCGTTTCAAAAAACCAATCCACCGTTGCTCAGTTATGACAAAACTACGTTCAATGAATATGTTGAATTGGTTCGGTCAAGGTTTTTTGATCGCAAGATAATGTATGCTGACAGCCTGCTGCATAGCGCTAACAAATTAATAGGTTTGCTGAATGAAAAATATCGTTTGGAGAATGAATAGCCCGTATTTTGAACATTGCCTGTATAATTGAAATGAATAATAACTTATGCATACTCTTTGGCTAAACAACAAAACCTTTTAGCGCATTTAATTATTATCAGGTTATGGAATTAAGCACTCAAATAACCTGGTTATTTATAATGGCTATCCCATAGCCTGCATCGCCTGGACGGTAACCCACGAGGAAGTTTTCCGCGAACCGCGGGAATATTGTGTGAAACGCTGCCATAACGGAAAAAATATAGCCGAACGTAAGTTTTTTTACCTGTTTACCTGCGAATACTGTTTCAGTCATTACATCGTTGCCATTATGTTAATAATCAGTGGTTTCCATTTGTTGTTGAACGATTGGCGTGGCTATTTAATTGCGGGCTTTGCACTGGTTTTTATTGCCAATGTGTATATGAGTTTATTTGCGTTGATAAGGATTGATCTGAAAAAAGTGCGGATAGAGACGGAGATGGATGAAAAAAATAACAACTAAACTGTGGCCGCCGCCGCCGCATTATATGAATGCAACCCATACAGAGCTGTAGACGACAGCCTTTATTCTTAATCAAACCACCAATTGCCCATACAACTTTTCCAGCGTTTCGCCGGCATCTCTACAAAAACCCGGGTGCACTTTTGAGGTTTGCACAATGGTGCTGCGGGTAGCTGTAAGCCAGCGAAAGCGCGAGGCGATATCCAGTTTACCGATAGGGCCGGCATCTATGTCGCCTGTGCAGATCCGTTCTATGGAGCAGATGTGCTCTTTTAGTTCGGCCAGGTCAAGGGTCGGAGCAAAAGCTTTCAGTCGTTTCTCATCCAGCAGGTACCTGGCCTGCAGGAACTTTTGTTTGGCACAAAAAACAATTACCCCGATATTCAGGAACTCTTCGCGCTCAACCCTTGGCACCACGCGGATCACCGCATATTCAAATAAGTATTCCTGCTGCATGCTGGGCTTCTTTTATAAAAATTTCTGAATTGGCTATCCGGGTCAGTAAAAATTCTGCATAGGCTTCGCGGTATTCATGGGGCGAACTGAATGTAGTTTCCCCCGTCAGCCATTCATCGGGTACTAATGCTACAATTGCTTTAATGCGTTCCTGTGTAAGTATCGCCTTGAACTCCGCATCAACCGCTTCCAGTTCGGTAGCCCGTGGTAATAAAACATGGTCTTTCACTTGAACAAACGGGCGTTTGGCCTGTTCGCGCCAGTTATCCCATGTATGATGAAAATACAGCGAAGCACCATGGTCTATCAGCCATAATTCTTTATGCCAGGTAAGCATATTGGTATTACGCGGCGTGCGGTCAACATTCATTAAAAGGCAATCGAGCCAAACAATTTGCGAAGCGGGTTTTGCATCCAGCCGGGTAATTGCCGGGTCGAAAGTAATAGCGCCCGATAGGTAATGCAGGGCCAGGTTTAAGCCTACACTGGCTTTCAGCAGGTCCTGGATTTCTTCATCAGGTTCGGTCCGCCCAAAGGCTTCGTCAAGATTGGCGAAAACAATTTCGGGCACTTTTAAACCCAGTGCGCGCGCAATCTCGCCGCCAATCAATTCTGCTATTAATGCCCTGCTGCCTTGTCCCGCACCACGGAATTTCAGTACATACAAAAAGCCGTCATCCGCTTCGGCAATCGCCGGCAACGAGCCGCCTTCACGCAAGGGCGTAACATAACGGGTAACATTAACGGTGCGTAATTGTGGCAAACTATAATTCATCCATTTTTGGCCCTTTGGCCGCGGTAAATTTAAAGCAATATTGAAAAGAAATCTATTTTTTGAATTTTTATAATTTTCAAGGAACGAAATATGTATACTGCCTGATATTTAAATACTGTATAATCTGCCGACTAAACAGGCATATTTTAGTAAAATCAGACAATATGCTTATTGGTATAGATAATATGCTAATTGATATGTACAATAATCTCATTGGTATAATTGCCACAATATTTCGCTCATTAAATTTATCGGCTAAATTATTGTTGGTATATTGTGGGCGATTTAATTAAAGGGTAATTTTATAGATATTTTCTACACAAGCTATTAATGAAGTTTTTAGTCGGGTGCTTATTGTCAGCGTTCCTGTCGTGTTTTTTTTATGATTTACATGCGCAGGTAAATGTTACGGCTATAAGAGGCAAAATATTAACGGAGAACAACTTATCTGCCGAAGGCGCAACTATCATTCTGATAAAATACAAAGACTCATCTATCGTAAATACCGGGGCTGCGGGCAAAAACGGCGCCTTTGAATTTGCGAATATTAATGCGGGCGACTATCTTATCCTGATGAGCAAAGCGGGCTGCGAAAAACTATATTCAGGGCCTTATTCCGTTAAATCCGGTCAAATCTTTACTGCGCCGGATATTATTTTGAAACCTGCAGTACAAAAGCTAAATGAGGTAACTATTAACAGCACCCGGCCCGAGATTGAAGCGCAGCCTGGCAAAATAACGCTCAACGTTCAAAATAGCATATTGGCCCAGGGCAATTCGGCCTTCGATATATTGCGGCAATCGCCGGGGGTAAGGGTTGATAACAATAATGTGATCAGTATTATTGGCCGCCAGGGCGCCTTAATTACTATAGACGGCAAACCAACAAACCTAACCGGCGAGGATCTGGCCAGCGTACTCAAAGGGATTCAATCCAGCACCATTGATCATATCGACCTGATCACAAGCGGTTCAGCCAAATATGATGCGTCGGGCACGGGCATTGTTAATATTGTTTTAAAGAAGGGCAAAAACAACGGTTTCAACGCCTCTGTTACCGGTACAGCCGGCTTTGGCAAATTTTATAAGGGCAATGCCGGTATAGTGTTTAACGACCGCACCGCTATGTTTAACATTTTTGGTAATTATACCTATCGCAATTATAAGACGTTTCATGATTTTACGTCAGACAGGGATATCAATTTTGATAATGCTTTAAGCAATTATGACGTTGATTATAACAGCATACAAAAAAGCCAGAACAATAGTTTTGGTATAGGTACGGATTTCTATCTGTCGCCCACGCAAACCATCGGTTTTTTGGTTACCGGGTCAATAACTGGTGATAATTACACAAAGGACAATAATCTGCGGATTTACAACCAGGGAATATTAGATTCAACCATTACAGCAAATTCCAATCTTAACAGGCATTTAACCAGGGTAAATTACAATATAAATTATAATGGCAAGCTTGATAAGGCAGGCAAATCTATTTCAGCCGACTTAAATTATAACACGTTTGATAGAAGTTCAGCCGAATACATCACAAATATGTTTTATGAGCCCTCAGTTGGACAATACCGTGCGCCTGAGTGGTTGCAAAACCTGTCCCCGTCAAACATACATATGTGGCAATCGCAGATTGATTTCACGGATCCGATATCAAAAACCTCGAAATTTGAGGCTGGTCTTAAATACAGCAATGTAATTAGCAACAACGACCTGATTTTTGGCCCATTTATAAACGGTCAATACCAAAGCGATCCTAATTTTACTAACCATTTTGTTTATACCGAAAATGTTAATGCTGCATATGTGAATTTCGAAGATCGATTTAACAAATTCGACTTTACTGCTGCTTTACGTGCCGAGCAGACCATAGCACGTGGCAACTCGATAACACTGGGCAATGTGGTAAATAGCAATTATGCCGGCCTTTTTCCAACATTAATGCTCGCTTATAAATATGATGATAAGCACGATTTTTCAATAAGCTACAATAGGAGAGTCAACAGGCCGAATTATGAGCAAGTAAACCCATTTTTGTATTACATTGATCTTTACGACTATAGTGAAGGCAATCCGCAACTGAAGCCCGCGTATTCTAATAATATCGAATTATCATATACCTACAATAAAACTTTTGTAGCAACATTATATAGTAATATAATCACCAATGCCGATGACTTCAACTTTTACGAACAAAACGATACATCGAAAGTGAATATATCGACCAATGTAAATTTCGGAACTGTTTATAACTATGGCCTGCGGCTTTTTGTCCCTGTTACCTTTACAAACTGGTGGAATAATAATTTTTACCTTAATGCAGGTTATCAGCGTTATGTTGCCTACGCCACCTATGGAAATTTAAACAAAGGCACTCCTGATATTATTGTGGATATCAGCATGCACTTTATTGTTAGCAAAACGATTTCAGCTGAACTGTTGTCACATTATGAGTCTCCAAGTTTTTATGGGGTAAACCAATTTAAGGCTTATTATAACGAGAATGCGGGCATTAGTGAACAGTTATTCAATAAAAAGGGGAGTCTGAAATTAAGTGTAACCGATATTTTTAACACTTTGAGAGACAGGGCGCATACCAATTATCAGAATCTTGATATGTCAACAGTGGATAAAAAGGAAAGCCAGGTAATAACGCTAACTTTTACCTATCGTTTTGGAAAAATCAGCGTAAAAAGTACATCACGTCATACAGGAAATGAGGATGAGAAGAAGCGGCTGCCCGGGGGAGACAGCGAGAACTGAAACACCGGAGATGCCCGTAAATTTATTTGGAGTGATAGGTAACGGCGTTTTTCAATAATTCACAACTTAACCTCTATTTACGCAATGTATAAGCATAAGCTTACTAACCGGCTTTTGTCAGTTATTTTAATGTGTAAAACAATTTTCAACCATTATTAGCTGCACTTTGAACCAGTCGTGTCCTGGGGAACACAAGACACTGTGTTGCAAGTTTCACCAGTGGGGCATTCTGAATCATAGTTACATTCAGACGGACATTTGGGCACAACCTTACCTGCTATTACTTTTCTCATTTCTGCTCTGGTTAATGATGTCGCATTTGGAAATAAGATTTCCGAGAAGTTCAATTTTTTCATTTGTGTAGGTTTTAGTAATTATTTTTATCCGAAGGCCGCTTCGCTAAGATAGAAAGCGCGTTGCCCAAAAGTGCACAATTCTTTTATCTTTCTAAATTCAATATTTAAAAAATCTATTGGTGACGCAAAACTTCTTTGGGCGAACGAACCGGGATAGTCATGAAGGTTTAGTGTAAAAAATTGGGAGCCATCAACCAGCCTTGCCGGTCATCATACTAAAAAAGATGATAGACAATACCAGCAGACTGATCGCCACGTACATATAATCTTTTTCGAGTATAAAACCGACTGCCGAAAAAATTACCCTTACTATCGGGGTGGCAATCAGCAATACAATACCAAATTGTATGATGGCCTGTCCTTTTAGGTTAAATATACCCTTCATAATCCCGGTCGGGCTTTGCACAAAATCGGGGATGCCGTTAAAGACTTTGTAATTGGCAATGGATTGGCCATGCCTCGTCAAATAAAACATTCCGCCAATAAAAACAACACTGATAGATATCACCGTACCTGCCCTTAGCACCTGGCCCAGTAATGATTGCATGTCTCTGTCTTTAAATTTTATCATGTTTGTTTTAGTTCATGGTTCATGGTTCATGGTCAAAATAGCGTTTAAATTAATAAATTTCTTGCTATGAACTATGAACCATCAACTGTCCTCAAATTCTCCCAGTAACCCCGTGATAGATCATTTGTACAGCCAGGGCCGAAATCACGATCGCAAAAATATACCTCAGCCACCTGGATGAAGTTGATTGTACCAATATTTTCGATCCGGTAAATGCGCCTGCCAGTACACCGATAACCACTGGCATTGACAGGCCGGGGCTGATATATCCACGCTGCAAATAAACCACCGCGCTGGCCGAAGCGGTAACGCCGATCATAAAATTACTGGTTGTGGTTGATACTTTAAACGGGATGCGCATGATGGTATCCATCGCGATCACTTTTAAAGCGCCGGAACCAATGCCCAGCAGGCCGGATATAATGCCTGCAAAGATCATCATAAAAAAACCGCCGCCAACGCGGGTTACACTATAATCGATTGCTCCGTTAGCGCCGGGATAGCTGCCGCTGAGTTTTAATTTTTCAGCCAGGTAGCTCTTTTCGTGTACAATATTTTCAGCTTTCTTTTTCAGGGACATCAGTGCAGAAAATATCAATATCAAACCAAATATAACGGCAATATAACTCGTTGGGATATAGGTTGCCAGTATGGCCCCGCTCATGGCGCCGGCCGTTGTGGCGATCTCCAAAAACATGCCGAGCCTTAAATTGGTGATCCCTTCTTTTACAAAAGCCGCCGCCGAACCAGAGGACGTGGCGATTACCGAAACCAACGATGCGCCTATGGCATAATGAATATCCACATGCAACAAAAGGGTCAGCAAAGGGATGATCACAAAGCCGCCGCCTAAACCGGTTAATGAACCGAGTAAACCTGCAAAATAAGAGCCGACGAGAATGATCAGCGTAAATACCAGTATGGTCATATAAATAAGCCCGTTATCTGTTGCCGCAAAAGTAATAATAACTTTTTTTAAGGGCTTACTTTAATGTTTGTCTATGGATTTAGGCGAGTAATTGTGTTTATTAATAAAAGGTAAAATTTTAAACGTTTCATGCCGGCAATTTTATATTCATAACCTTTATCCACCAGATTACCTCTTCCCAATTCGTACATTTGTGCCATCAACATGAGCTACAAAAGTTTACAAGCCTGTATTACCGACCTCGAAAAGCACGGTCATTTAATCCGTATAAAAGAAGAAGTTGACCCATATTTGCAAATGGCGGCCATTCATTTGCGGGTATTTGAACATAATGGTCCGGCTATCCTTTTCGAAAATGTAAGGGGCAGTAAGTTCCCGGCGGTCTCCAACCTTTTTGGTACGCTGGAGCGGTCTAAGTTTATTTTCAGGGATACGCTGGACAAAGTTAAAACCCTTGTCGAGTTGAAATCCGATCCGCTGAAAGCGATCAAACATCCTTTTAAATATGCCAATGTTGCGTTAACCGCATTATCAGCATTGCCGATGAAGGTTGGCAAAAATGCGCCGGTCAATTTCGCCAAATGCAAGATCAGTGATATCCCCCAAATTGTTAACTGGCCCAAAGATGGCGGGCCGTTCGTTACCATGCCGCAGGTGTATACCGAAGACATGGATAAACCCGGCATCATGAATGCCAACCTGGGCATGTACCGCATCCAAATGGCGGGGAACGATTATATTTTGAATGAGGAAATCGGCCTGCATTACCAATTGCACCGGGGCATCGGCGTTCATCAAACCAAGGCTAATGCCAAAGGGCTGCCACTAAAGGTGAGCATATTTGTAGGCGGCCCGCCGTCGCACCCTGTTGCTGCGGTAATGCCACTGCCTGAAGGTTTATCAGAAATGACATTTGCCGGGGCATTAGGCAATCGCCGTTTCCGTTATTTTTATGATGAGGAAGGTTTTTGCATTTCGGCCGATGCTGACTTTGTGATCACCGGGACGGTAATGCCGCATGACAATAAGCCCGAAGGCCCTTTTGGCGATCATTTGGGATATTACAGTTTAAAACATCCCTTCCCTTTGTTAAAGGTACATAATGTATATCACCGCAGGGATGCTATCTGGTCGTTTACCGTAGTAGGCCGGCCGCCACAGGAAGATACCAGCTTCGGCGCGTTGATCCACGAGATCACCGGTTCAGCTATCCCGAAGGAAATCCCCGGCCTGCATGCCGTAAACGCGGTTGACGCCGCAGGGGTGCATCCTTTGTTGTTTGCTATCGGCAGCGAAAGATATACACCCTATTCCAACGAACGCAGGCCGCAGGAGATTTTAACTATTGCCAACCATATTTTGGGAAAAGGACAACTGAGTCTGGCCAAATACCTTTTTATTACCTCAAAAGAAGATGACCCGAAGCTTGATGTAAACGACATCGGTGGATTTTTAAAACATATGCTGCAAAGAATAGACCTTAGCCGCGACCTCCATTTTTATACCAATACCAGTATAGATACGCTTGATTACAGCGGCAGCGGTCTCAATTCGGGCAGTAAAGTTGCCATTGCGGCAGCCGGAGAAATAAAGCGTGAGCTTTGGGCAGAATTGCCCGCGGATTTTATCCTGCCCCGTCCTTTTGCAAACTATAAAATGGTAATGCCCGGCGTACTGGCAGTTGAGGTGCCAAAAAATATTAAACACAGCGATACGCCGTTGATTTTTGAGATTTTGGAGGAAGAATTGGGTGACACTGATCTGGATGGGCTCCCATTAATGGTATTGTGCGATGATGCCGACTTCACAGCTCAAAACCTGAATAATTTTGTATGGGTAACCTTTACCAGAAGCAACCCCTCGCATGATATTTATGGTATAAACAGTTTTACCGAAAATAAACATTGGGGCTGTAAAGGCCCGCTGATTATTGATGCACGCATCAAACCTCACCATGCCCCTGTGTTGGAAAAGGACCCTGAAGTTGAAAAGCTGGTGGATAAAATGGGGGAGAAGGGCGGAAGTCTTTACGGTATTATATAAATGTAGAGGCGCAATATTTTGCGCCTCCTGGGATAGATTTGATCACCCAATATGGTTTGACAAATGAATAAAGTTCGGCTCACATTTTTATTTGCCTGCCTGGTTTTTACCAATGGCTTCGCGCAACCAAAACCGCCAAAAATTTACGGCACGGTTTATATTGATAACACCACTTTAATGGCAGAAACTGAAGTGACGATAAGAGAATGGATGGGTTTTATCGTAAATAATAATTTTGATGTATCACTTTTTCCGGATACAGCATGTCTGACAAAGTCGGTGAGAATTCTTTTTAGCGACTTGCACAAAAGAAAAGACCTTGATTACCTGAAGGTATTTAACAACCAAAATGACCGGAGGATATTTGGAGCGCAGGCGGTAAGGCCAGCTAATCAATTCGACAAACTCGTAAAGCAAGATTCCTCTTATTTATCAATAGACGTCCCCATTACAGGGATAACTTATACGCAGGCGCAAAAATTTTGCAAGTGGAAGGAAGGTATGATTTATAACGCCAAAAATGTTAAGGTAACGGTAAGCCTGCCATCGGTCGAAATTTATAAAAGGGTGATTACCAATATTGATACTTTAAGTAAAAACGGGCATTGCTTTACTTTAAATTGCAGTACGGCAAAATGTCAAACAATTGCAAAGGACAAAGCCAGCAAAACACAAGGCGGCGGGTTGGTAATCGTGAGGAGTTATTTCCCGACGAGCCTGGGTTTGTATAATATAGAAGGCAACGCCGCCGAAATGACCAGCACTTACGGTATTGCAATGGGCGGCTCGTTCAGACAAACGGCGAGGGAGTCGTACAATGATCGGAACCAAAGATATAATAAAGCTGAGGATTGGCTGGGTTTCAGGTATATAATTAGTTCAAAATAAAACGATGAAAAGAAATATAAGGATCTTAATATTCAGTTGCCTGTTTTTTAGCTTCTATGCCTGTAAGACTGCCCCTAAAAATATCCCGCATTATACCATTTCCAAAGAATTTAAAAGCGATACG
>JARLHA010000034.1 GCA_031292485.1 Mucilaginibacter sp. | reverse complement strand
TCCCTTAATCTCAGGACAAATTGCATAGGATTATAAATACCTCTTGAATTAGTCCCATTAATAGGTGATGATAGCAATTCATCAGCATATTCAGGAGTTAATAATAAATTTGGATTTAGGTCAATCATAACTGAAAAATTGGTAACTATTCAGGCCTAAAGTTAGCGATTAAAGCAAGAGCATAAAAGACATCGTTTCCAGATTTTATAGTTGTATCAATAACAGATCGGAGCACAGCAAAACCATCTGCGCCATCTATAGACCGAAAGCCTCCGGATACTTTTTGTTTGACTTTGATATTTCTGATAGCCCTTTCAGAGCCGTTGTTGTCCGGGGGGACATCGTTGTAATGTAAAAAGCAAAGTATATGGTGGCTGATTTTGCGCAGCTTTTTTTGCAGCGTGATAGCCAACTTATCTTTATCAGGCAACTTGTGTCCGAGTAAGCTGGCAATAGAATACTCTAATTCACTTCTTATCATACTGCCCGATAAGCCGTTATAACCGGGTTCATTGTTTAAAGCAATTGCCTTTTTTAACAGTAATTTTAAGGATACTGCCCAATCGCTGGCGTGCACCTGTATGATATAATTCAAGTCCCTGAACAAATGGGCCAGGCAGATTTGATGATGATTGGCTTCACACCTGAAGTGCGGCGCCCAGCGGTCATGTACCAGTACGACATCAGGCAAGCCACCGGGAAATGTTTCCCGAATGGTTTTATACCCTCTGCTTTGTGATTGCACGATAAAGGTTAAAGATTCGTTTTGCCAGGTCCAAAACCAATGGGTCTTGCCATTTATTTTCGCCCCCGTTTCATCAGTTCCCAGACAGGCAGATTTCCCGACCCTGTCTTTTATTTCCTGATACACGGGCAAAGCCTTTGCGGTAAAGCGCTGCAATAAACCAACAATCCCTCCCAGACTTATTTCCAGGCCCATTACCTTGCTGTAAAACTCCTGTATCCGTCCAAATGGCATATATTGACGTACATTCAGATAAGCAGTTAATGCTTCTATATGACCTCCATACTGAATATTAGCGTTTACATTTACCGGAAACCCGCCTTTGGTAACATGACCACAGGAACAAACCTTTGAGAACGTCTGATGCTCGGTACAAATAGCTACAGGTTTAGGAATATCTATTACCTGGCGTTTATTTAACGCTATAGCCGGAACCCCAGCCAGGTCATCTCCGCAATGATGGCAATATTGCGGGACGTGGACAATGATTTCATCGGGGGTAGCTGAGAACGCTAATGCGGAACCTTCATGACCGGGCTGTCCGCCTGCTTTTTTATCGCTCTTCTCCCTTAAGCTTTGGTTCCGTTTGGGCTTTCCCAAATCTACAGAAGGTGGTATATGGGAATTGCCGCTATTCTTTCGGTTCTTATAAACAGACAATTCCTTTTCCAAATCGTCCACCCGCAACATTAGCGTTGATATCTGGCCCGCCTGATGTTCTATAATGGCGTCGAGATTACCCACATGAAGTAGCAAGGATGATATCTGCCCGGCCTGCTTTTCATTGAGTTCAGTAAGTGCTTTTATAGTATCGGCTGTAGACAATGTTTTTGTTTTTACGCTTTCGTAAAAATCAAGATAAACATCCTTATTACTGCACTTTAATGAATAAGCATATCAACAGAAAAGGGGTTATTGCTAACCTGTTTTGTGAACAAGCTCCCGATTTCCAAAATACGCAGCCAATTTTGTTGATAACCCTGTATTTTAATCGTTTTTAGCCTAAATTTATACCTGAATAGTTACGATTATTCTATATCATTTCAGAAATAACAAATACTGATGGATTGGTTCTGATTGAAGAACCTGAATTGGGAATCCACCCTCATCAATTTAATTTATTGATGAATTTTTTGAAAGAGCAATCTGAGCATAAACAAATCATTATCTCTACTCATTCGCCTAAAGCGCTGGATCATTTAAGCCCCGACGAGTTAAATAGTATTCTGATTACTTACTACGATTTAAAGAAGGGCACCCAAATCAGGCATCTTACCAATAAAGAAATAACAAAGGCTAAAAAATACATGAAAGAAGTTGGATTTTTTAGTGATTACTGGCTGCTTTCGGATTTAGAAGAATGATAAAGGTTGGGCTTGTGGGCGAGGACCCAAACGATACCTTATCGATAAAAAACCTTTTGGAAAAAAGATATAAAGCGAAGGTTCAATTCTATCAATTGGCAAAAAGGATAAAAGGATTTCAATTGGATAATCCTAAAATAAAAAAAGCCTGCCAATAGAATTTGCTGATAAAAAATGCAAGTTTATTGTTTATATCAGGGATTTGGATGCGTTTCAATCGGAGAAGGCAAAGGTTCAGGCAAAAATAAAATGGTTTAAGGATTTAGATACTGAAGTAAATAATGAAGGTCTTCTTTTGTTAAATATATGGGAACTGGAAGCACTAATACTTGGCGATATCGAAACGTTTAACAAAATCTACAACGCTAATCACAAGTTTAAAGGCGACCCAATGACTAAAAAGGAACCTAAAGAAATACTTAAGGCAATAACCTTTAAAGAAAAGAAGCAATTTAAAGAAGCACACTGCCCATCGGTATTCAAAATTCTTGATATTGATAATGTAGAAAAAAACTGCCGCTGCTTTAAAGATTTTATTGAAGAGTTTGAAAAGAAGATAGCTTAAATAAATTCACTTTAACCAAAACTACGATGGAAGAAGAAATCTGCAAACACCTTTCCGCTATAAAAACCCTTAAACATGCAAAAGATTATGTATGTGAAGAATGTATAAAAACGCACGATACCTGGATGCACCTGCGCACCTGCCAGGAATGCGGCGTAACGCTTTGCTGCGACAGTTCGCCCAACCAGCATGCCAGTAAACATGCCCATGCATCCGGCCACCCGGTAGTGATCTCCGCCGAACCCGGCGAGCGCTGGTTATGGTGCTATGTGGATGAAGTGATGGCGGAGTATTAGCCGAAAGTACTCCGTTATTAGTTTCGCAACTAACTGGTGTCATGTCATTAATAAATTGACGTTCAGGCTTTATCAGCACTGCTTAAAAATACCGGGAGGAGATTATGTAAAATAGTGTAAACCTTGTTTTGATAAATAAGCATATAAATAACTCATTATTAGATATTTACAAAACGTAAAACCTTAAATGTGTAAACCTTTTGTAAGCCCTTTTTGCGTTCAATGAACTTGTAGATTGACGATTGGTCAATTTATGGTTGACACGACACCAGGCTAGAAAAAAATAAAAGCTGGTCTAACATAACCAGCTTTTACTCATCAAAAAAATCAGACAATAAAAATGTTTAATATTCAAATGGCGCTAACAATGATGTAGTTATCGTAATCCCTTGCTTTTTAAATACTGCACCAGCGCGTGCGGGTTATCTGTTTGCAGCCCTGTTAAACCAATTGAAATAGCTTTATCCCATACCGCTGGGCCTTCTTTAGGGCCTTGTGCATCGGGCCAAACCTGCAAGCCTCCTGCCTTCGCTAAAGCTACCATATCAGTAGTATAATCAGAGTAGTCGCCGTCAAGCACATCAGGTTGGTATTTATTTAAAAATGACTGCAGCGACACTGTACTTTTAACCGAATCAGGAAGGCTTAACATTAACGGCATCGAGGGGTCGGTTTTGCGCCAGTCGGTATATTGGGATGGTTTGTTAATATAAACCAAAACCTGCTTTTCCATATGGTATTGCTTTAACATCGTTAAAGTGGCTGTAGCGTCAGCTTCTTTAAAATCAATATAGATGTGGATCTTGTTACGGCAAAGTTTCAGGATCTGTTCAAAAGTCGGTACCCGGTAGGTTGCCGTATCAGTACTGCTTCTTGCATTAACTTTAAGCGCCTCGATTTGCTGCAGCGTGAGGTCTTTGATCAGCCCTTTACCATTGGTCATCCGGTTAACGCTGCCATCGTGCATGCTTACCAGCTGGTTGTCGCTGGTGGTGCGCAGGTCTATTTCTACATAATCTGCTTCGTTTTTCGCGGCCATTGCATAACCTTCGAGCGTATTTTCAGGATACACAGTATGGTCGCCCCGGTGGGCGATCACAATAAAATCATGCATTTTTTTGGGTACAGGGTTGGGTTTGTAGCCGATGTCAACAAGGGCTAAAAGTAATATGGGTATGATCGTCGTGAATTTCATGGTCATTGTAAATAGATATAGAATTGTTTAATTGCCTTTTTCAGTTTTGTCGTCATTGTTGCGCTCGTTGCGTTCGTGGTCTTCATCATCCATGTCCGGGCCTTTTTCAATTTTACGCCAGTCTATTACTTTACGGTATCTCGACATGGCTTTTTGCGGGTCGAAGATCCTGGTATCGCTCCGCAGGAAGGTGTACGGGGTAAAGTCAGGCTTATCAGTAAAAAAGTCTGTCAGCAGCGTTCCTGTGGCATCATACTGGTTCACATAAGGAACGTCGAGGATATTGTAGATCGTTTTCAATATCGCCCCAAAGTTGGCATGGGTATGGCTTACGTAACCTTTTTTTACATAAGGGCCGGCCATCATTAAAATTGAACGATGGGCGTCGACGTGGTCTACGCCGCCCTGCGGGTCGTCCTCTGTGATGATCACCAGCATGTTCTTCCAGTATTTGGTGCGCGAAAGAAAATGCAGGATCCGCCCTACGGCGAGGTCATTATCAGCTACGTATGATTGTTTCATCGGGTAGCCATCGTTCGCTCTAGGGTCAGCGGTATGGTCATTGGGTACCTGCATAGTAATCAGCGCCGGCATTGTTTGTTTGCCCTTGATCCACATTTTGGTAAATTCACTTTCAAACTGATCCATCCTGAACTGATCGGGAATGTTGGTGTTAAAGCCGGCATAATTATGACTGGTGCGCGGATATAAAGCTTTTTGCATAGGCACCATAACCAAATGCCCCGAGCCGGTTAAGGTATCAGTCCAGATCTCGCGGTTATGGGCGGTTTCATTACCCTCTCCAAAATTGTAAAAATTAACGTGGCTGCGTTCCATGGCTTCCCATAAACCGCCCCGCTCAGCATAATCTTCTGGGTCCATACTTCCGGTTGAGCCGGGAAAACGTCGTCCGGGTGCATCCGAAAATAATTTTGCCGTTTTATCTACATTCGAGTTAGCCTCTACCCACTCATTCGGTATAACACCCAGCATCCAATGATGCCCGTGAATGGAGGCATCGCTGTCGCAATAGTAATTATCCGAAAAGGCAAATTGCTGTGCGGCTTTAATGTGGTTGGGCGCAACATTAAGCCCCGGTAATTTAACGCGCAGTGCATCAGGCAGGGTGTATTCGCAGTGTACGCCAAATCTCGCCAGGGTGCTGTCGCCGTTGGCATTTTTTAACTGGCCCAAAACTTCGTCGTAGGTCCTGTTTTCCTTGGTAATGTAAACAACGTACTTTATGGGCGTTGGCGTAGCTCCCGGCAAGGCAGGTAATGGATTTTGGGGGTCGATATCAACTTTTTTTGTTAAAAAGGTATTGCCGATCACCTGTCTGGTGTAGTCTGCAAGCCGTTGTGCGTCGGGCACCGGCAGCTTTTGGAAAAGGCCAAGCTGGATGTCACCGATATAGGTTCCCTGCGGAGGACGTACAAAGCCTTTGCCGCCATTTGGCCCGGCGCCAAACCCCCTGCAGGAGGTTATATACAACTCTTTTTCGTCGGCTGATAGTTTTACCCTGGAAGGCCCCCAACCGGTGGGGATCAAGCCTGTAGTTGTTTTTGAGGGTACGTCAATTACCGCTACGGCATTGAAGCCCAGCAAGGCAACATACAGTGTCTTTTCATCTTTACTCAAACAAATCCCGAAGGGAAGCAAACCTCGGTAATGGTCGATCCTGCTATCAACATTGATCGGTATTTCGCCCAATATTTTGTTGTTTTTGTAGTCGATAATGGATATATTATCATTTGTGGCATTGGTAACATAGGCGTATTCCGAGCCAACAGCAATGGAATTCGGGCTGGCGCCGCCAACAACTTCAGCGCCCTCAATCATTTGCCCTACCTGGTAGCCGGTTTTAAACTTATTGATCACCTTATTTGTGCCCAGGTCGATAGTGAAAACGCTCATCGCTTCGGGCGACAGCGGGCTTCCAACGCCGGGAATCTTCCTCCCTTCAACAACTGTTCCTTTGATCGACTCTTTGGTGTTGTTCCCATACGGATGGCGGGAAATCATAATGGAATCGGCATTTTTGGGTGTAGCCCCGGTGATCAGCGGGTACGAATACATGCCCACATTGGCTACAAAGGCTGTTTTTTTATCAGGGCTGAGCGCGAGCCCAAACGGCTGCCTTCCTGCCGGAATGGTGGCGGTAATGGTTTTAGTTGCCAGGCTAAAGCGTACCAGCCTGAAATTGCCACGGTCAAGCACCAGTAGTTCATTCTTATCAGGATTTAACAGCAGGTCAGATGTAAAACTGTCCTGGTAATCCTTACCGCCAACTTTGCCATTTAGGGATAGCGAGTCTGTCCGCTGCAGCTTTTCGGTATCGTAGATCATAATTGCGCCATCGTCCCCGCCGCTCAGGTACACGGTTTTGGAGTCGGGAGCAAAGGCCACGCCCAAAAATGAGCCATCTTTTATAGGTGACTCGATTTTTTTGTCGTAGGAGGGAACCCTAACTGCATCCATCGAGGTAAGGTCGATCAGCGTGATCACTCCATTATGGAGGGTTACTGCTTTTTTGCCGTCAGGCGATACCGACAACCCGAAAGGATCGTGCGTGATGCGGACGAAATTGCCGGCCGGCGTAACAAACCTGCCGCTTGGCAACACTGATGTTCCGTTCTGGTTAATGATACAATACTTATCTGCACCCGGTACCTCTAAAATAGCCACCTGTTTTTGTGCATAACAATGAAAGATTGCGCCGGTACACCATACTATGGAAAAAAATAACTTTTTCATCGCGTTAGTTAATTAAATACTGAAGAATGCGGGTAACTGATATGCTATAAAAAGCCCCGGTTTGATTTATTGGATACGCGTTGAGGATGTTGTTCATTAACTTTTATGCAAAACACTAAAAATAAAACAAAGGCGGGATATTACCCCCGCCTTCACCTTTAATTGAATCCTCAAAAATTTAAAAAAAGAACTTTATTTTAACACCCACATGGTGCCATTGATGTCGTCGTTGCCTCCGTATTGGCTGGCTAAAGCTGCATTGTAGTTTGCTGTATTAGCTGATTGTTCAGACGAAGGATATTGGAAACGTAAGGCGATACGCTGTCCGTTACCGGTGCCGGGACCTGTTGTAAATGCAGGTACACCAGTCCGCCGGTATTGGAAATAGGCTTCCAAGCCTGAATGGCGGAACAACGCCAGGTATTTTTGCTGCAGGATCTGGGTTAAGCCGGTTGTGCTGCCGGCATATTTTACTGCTGCCTGTCCGTAATACGTGTTCCAGTTGGTGTTGATCAAATAAGTATCATAATTTGATATGCTGGCAACACCTGTTGAACCCGGCTTGTAAAAATAAGCGGTGAATGAACCGGTTGCCGGGATACTATAGGAGGCCATTGACGCCTGGATGCCAGCGATATAATAGGTTTCGGCATTTCCTGTAGCCCAACCGCGGTTGATACCTTCGGCGATATTGAACATCAATTCTGGGTAACCGATCTGTATGCTTGGCTCGCCGGTATAGGTTGAATAATAACGATGGCGGTTAAGGAACGAATAATCCTGCGCATTTGCATTAGCATACATGATACCCAGGTCGAGGCCCGGATCTGCGCCTACAAAAGAAGCAAAATCGGTCGGGCTCTGGTGAAGATCGTCCACCAAATGACGGGCGGGTTCTGCTACGGCATACACCCTGGGATCCTGGAATGTGGTCAGCAATTTGATATAGGTTTGCGACGAGTTTTGCCTCGAACCATTTTGCCCGAAATTATCGGGTGTTTGAGGGTAGTAGTTATTGGGCCCAACAAAAATGAATTGCAGGTTATCAGCTGAACTTGTCATTAACGGATATTTTGTTGGATTGCTAACGATGCCTGCGAATTGTGCCGGTACATTTAAATCGGCATCTGCAGCTTGTTTGCTTAGTTCCAGCAATAAACGGATATGGAAAGCATTGACTACTTTTTGCCATTCAGAAAGACTGCCACTAAAGAAGAAATCGCCGGACAATGAACTGTTTCCGGAAGCGATCAGGGCAGTCATATCCGAATTTGCGCTTTCTAACCAGGCTAATGACTGGATCATTACTGCTTTTTGTGTGTCATACTTTGGAGAAAGGTTGCTTAAACCCTGCAAAGCCTGGGTCATCGGGATATCACCCTCTTCGAGGCTCATTTTACTGAAGAAGTAGGCTCTGAAAAACTTACCGATTGCGCTATAAGGGTTTACCGCAGGCGAACCTGCTTTTGCCGCTTGCTGCTCCATCAATATAACATTTTTAAGCGTGGTGTAATAATTATCGCCTGAACCAAAATTATACTGGTTATTGCCGTAATAATTGTAGTTGTAAATATAATACTGGTCGTAAATTTCCGGCGAGTTATCAGGGAAATCTACCATATTATATTCTATACCGTTCAGTAACAACGAGGCAGGTACGCTCGTGGGAACATTATTATTTATCGAGTCAGCAAGAAAAGTTTTCTTACAGCTGCTTACCGTAAGTGCTAAAAGCACCGGTAATAAACAAATTTTAATTAGTTTTTTCATGATCATTATCCAATTTAAATTAGAATGAAAGTTTTATGTTCAGGCCATAGCTGCGAACTGACGGCGATTGTAAGCCTGTGCCTCCTGCCGATGAGTTTGCGTATTGATCCAGGTCAACATCTTTAAATTCCGGATTTTTGTAGAAATACAATAAGTTGCGACCGTAAATGGTAAGTGAAGCTTTGGTGATAAATGTATGCTCCAACCAACGTTTCGGAAGGTCGTAATCCAAAGTCACTTCCCTTAATTTTGCATAGGTTTTGCTCATCAGGTTGGCTTCTGTAACACCGTAATATTCACTGGCAAATTCCTGTACAAAAACCGGCGTAGTATTAGGGGCGTATTGTAATGCGCTATAATTTAGTACTTTACCTGTGTGTGAATCGTAGTTTGGTGCAACGCCGTTAGATATAACTACCCCCGGGGCAACATAGCTGCCGGTATAATTTGCGTTGGGGGTAATATTATTAAGCGGGAAATTTTTCCAGTCCTGGTAGCGTGCCGCACCTAATGCACCTTCAGCAGTTAAGGCATTTGAACCACCGCGCATTGTTTTATTGTGCATATAATCAGAAATAACGCCACCCACGGCGCCATCAAACTGGAAGCCCAGACTTACGCTTTTGTAATGGAATTTGTTATAAAATGACCAGTTAAAATCAGGTGTTGCATGTCCCAGGTTTTGAGCTACCGGTTTTACCAATGCTTCACCGTTTGAGCCAAAGATGATCTGTCCTGTTGGCGTTCTAACAAATGCGGAACCGTAAACAGCGTCAGTTCTGTCACCCTGGTGGAAGAAGGTGTTATATGTTGACTGTCCGGGCGGCAGCTGATCAAATATTTGCTTGTAAGTAGAGAAGTTGGCCAAAACATCCCAGCCAAAGCCGCCAAGATCCTTTATCGGGGTGCCGGTAACGCTGAGTTCGTAACCCGTAGTTTTGGTTTTTAATGCGTTAATGTATTCCGTTGTATAACCTGAAGCCGTAGATATGGAATTTGCCAGAATTTGCGGACCATCAATGTACTGGAAAGTTGTGGCGCTTAATCCCAAACGGTTTTGCAGGAATTTAATATCGAAACCTTCTTCGTAGTTTACACGTGTTGATGTTACAATTCCGTTTGCGTACAAATTGTCTGAGCCGTAACCAGCGGTCTGGCTATTATATGGTTTTGCTGTTAAATAGGAAGTATTTAATGCATAGGTAGGGCCATTGTATGGCGAATTATAGGTGCTGCCATAACCCAGTGGGTTATCATACAATGACGCCCCGGTGCTGCCGCCAAATGCCGTGATTGAACTGTATGGCGCAGGGCCAATGGTTGGGCTGGTTGCATCACTGCGGATATTGGCATAGGAAGCCCTGGCTTTCAGGAAGGTAATAAAATCGGGCATTTTAATATAATCCGAGATTACGGTAGCCAATGATAAACTTGGATATAAATAGGTAGTTGGCTGTTGAAATGCCGATGAGTATTCATTACGTATAGTACCTGATAAGGTAGCGTATTTGCCAAAAGAGGCATCCATCGAAGCGAATTCGCTTAACTGTAGTTGTGCAGAATTAAAGCTGGTGGCCTGCAGGGCATTTTCTGAGTTGCTGAATGAATAAACTCCGGGTACATTCAGGTAATTAGTAGATACCCAGCTCGAGTTGTATTTAAAGCTGCGCAGATTGCTACCCACCAAACCCGATAAGTTAAGGAATTTTGCTACGGTATAATTGTAGTTTACCGTTAACAGGGTATTGTTGTCAAACAGGTCGCGGCGATCTTCACGGTAGTCACCCATGTTACCTTCACGTCCGTAAGGGTGTGCCGAATATGGCATATCTTCCGTACGTAACAGGTTATAGGTGCTGATCTGTGATTTTAATGCCACATTCAGGTTGTCGTTCAATTTATAAGTACCCCCCAGGTAGCCATAAACATCATTTTTATGATGGCCGCGGGTCCAGATCTTTGTCAGGAAATATGGGTTATGGTAACGGGTATATTCTTCGAAATTCGAAGCTACACCAACTTTACCTGGCTGCCAGATGGCTTTAATGTCAGGCGAGTTAACGCTCCAGTCAGCGCCTGTCCAAATCGCCATGTTGTAAATGATAGAGTTAGGACCGTATTGAACATCCGGAAAATCATCTGTACTCTGGCGGTTAAAGTCAAGGCTCGCTTCAAATTTTAAGCGGGAAGATGCATTAAATGATGCATAAACGTTCGCATTGGCTATATCAAGGTACTGCGACGGAATGTAACTTTGCTGATGTTCCTGTGAAGCTGAAAACCTGATATTGTAATTATCACCATTGGCAGTTATCGCAACATCGTTGTTGGTTTGATAACCTGTTTGTAAAAAATTTGCCAGGTTATTGGCGCCGCGGGCTATCCACGGAGTACCCTGGCGAACGCCATTGACAACCGGGCTGTCATATTGCGGGATCAACTGACCGTTAAAATATGGTCCCCAGATATCGTAATCACTGTCAACGCCGCCGGGTGCACCGCCTTTACCGTCAACAAATTCATAAAAAGTATTTTCGCCCGGGCCGAAGGAGTGCTGTACCCGCGGAAATGCGATGAACCCTTTATTTAACACGGTGCTGCTGTTGACATCAACAGTAATACCTTTTTTGTTTTTATCGCCTTTTTTTGTGGTGATAATGATGGCACCAAACTGTGCGCGGCTACCATAAAGCGCTGCAGCTGCAGGGCCCTTTAATACGGTATAAGTTTCAATGTCATCGGGGCTGATGTCATAAGTGTCAGAGTTGAACGGTAACCCGTCAATAATGAACAATGAAACGGTGTTACCGCGAATGGTTACGTTTGGCACGCCTAAAATTTCTGACGTGGCACCCACCTGCAAACCGGCAACCTTACCGATCAACCCGTTAATAGGGTTGGGGTCGCGGGCGGTAGTCAGATCGTCGCCATTGACTGATTGCGTAGCGTAACCAATGCGCCTGGTTTCTTTTTTAACGCCCAGCGCGGTTACCACTACTTCATTCAGCCCTTTGGCACCAACCTTCAGGGTAACGTCGATAGTTGTTTGATCGGCAACTTGTACACTTAGTTCCTCGTAGCCGATAAAACTAAATTTTAATGTTTGCCCCTTACTTACAGCAATTGAATACCGGCCGTTAACATCGGTAATACTGCCTGTTTTAGTACCAGCTACCCTTATGTTTACGCCGGGCAATGGCTGGTGTGTGTCATCAGTAACTGTTCCTGAAATTTTGGTTTGCGCCATTAGTGCGTATGGCGCAAGACAGAATAACAATACCGTTACTACGGTTTTGATTGTTTTGTAAATCTGTTTCATCTGTTAAAGTTTAATAGTGAAGGAAGTTGATTTTTCATTCAGCAATACTAAACTTTGTTTATTATTGATAAACAAACTCAGGATTAAGCAATATTTAAGATTAGATTTTGATAAGGTTAAGAGTTGGGTTTATATATAACCGGAATATTACATATAACTCACACGGAATTAATATTATATTTAAATAATATGCTTATATTTTTCGGTTAGATATCAACCCAAATCGTGGTAATGTTTATAAATACCAGCGTTAAGCCGGTTGTTGTGGTAAAAAATGCAGCTACACCTTGTTGGCAGCCCGGTTGGTTAAATGGTGAAGCGCCAGCATTTTAAGGTGCCCGATATTGTTAACCGCTACATCCGTATCTTTTGCCATATCATCCCAATAACGCAAACGGATGATCAGGTCAAGATCTGGCTTTTGTTCAAATTCTGCTGCTTCTTCCGGGCTCATCATCCCTCCCTGAAATTCGAGGGTGACTTTACTGGCGGGCGAAAGCTTATTATAATATTCGGCATACCTGTAAGTAAGGTAACGCTTGGCAATAACATGCGCGTTTACCAAATCGGCTATCCGTTCTGAAAAGCCGTGCGCTAAGAGATAATCGGCTCCCAATTTTTCATGATCTATATTACCCATTCCGTCCATGCTTTCGGCTTGACCCTCTTCGGCGCATAAATGGCCGATATCATGAAAAAAAGCCGCCAGGATCACTTCATCGTCGTACCCTTCTTCTTCGGCAAGCCGGGCCGCCTGCGACATATGCTCCAGTTGCGAAACCGGCTCCCCTATATAATCCTCATCGCCATGCTTTTCATAAAGAGAAAAAACTTCGTTTACAATAGCTTCAGGGTTGATGGATTGGTTCATAAAAATATATTTGGGGCAAATTAAACTATTGAATGTTATTTTATTATTAAAAAATCATTCACGTTTAAGTCATTCAATTCACGATCAGTTTTAACTATTATTAACAAAAATATTGCATTGCGACATTTATTAATTTGTTTACTTTGCGGCCATAACCTATTGTCGATAAATGGAAGAAGATGTACTGATCCAGATCAGCAACCGCATCAAAGAGCGGCGGCGCGAAAAGAATATTACTGTGCAGGAACTGGCCACCAGGGCCAATGTTAGCAAGGGCCTTATTTCGCAGATTGAAAATAGCCGTACCATTCCTTCCTTATTGGTACTGATTGAAATTATCAAGGCGCTTGAGATCGATCTGAACGAGTTTTTTAAAGATATCCGTTCCCGCACTGCCGACCTGCCCGTTATTATTAAACGTAAAAGCGATTATGATCATTTCGAGAAGGAACATGCCAGTGGCTTTCATTACCAGCGGATATTTACCCAATCCATCACGCAGTCAACCATAGATATTGTTATCCTGACGCTTGAACCAGATGCCAGACGACCATTGGTTGAAACGGATGCATTTGAATATAAATATGTGTTATCCGGAAAGATAGAATACCAGTTTAAAGAAGAGAAAATTGTTTTAAACCAGGGTGATTCCATGCTTTTTGACGGGCGCATGCCCCATACGCCCATAAACCTGGGTACAACAGAAGCAAGCATGCTGGTGATTTATTTTTTTGAAGAGAAGAAGTGAATTTAATTTGAAAATTTGGCAATTTGAGAATTTGAAAATGGGAATGGTTCTTTTCATTTATTAAAATCTTCAAGCTTTCAAATTGATTTTATCATTTTCAAATTACCAAATCTTCAAATTTTCAAATTAACATTAAGTTTTTGTTAACCGGTAACATCCTTCAAAAGCAATCACTACTTTTGATCATCAAATCACCGTCATGAAACTAAAGCTCCCATTATTAATTATTGCTTGTTTAATCACCGTTGTATCATACGCCCAGTTACCCGGCAAAATTCAACAAACCGGGCAGGTATTATTACCTAATGGCTGGAAACTTAGCCCCGCGGGGCGTGCTTTGCAACTGGGAGATCTGCCGCTTAATATGCAGTTATCCCCGTCAGGGAAATTACTGGCAGTTACCAACAACGGCGAAAGCACACAGTCCATTCAATTGATCGACCCAAAAAGTGAAAAACAGCTGGATGAACGAATAGTGCGGAAAGCATGGTACGGGCTGGCCTTTAGCCATGATGAGAGGACGTTGTATGCCGGTGGCGGCAACGACAACTGGATTATGGCTTTTCATATCCAAAACAATAAAATTGGCAAGGCGGATACCATCAAATTGGGTAAACCCTGGCCGGATAATAAGATATGCACTACGGGTATCACTGTAAATAAAGCTAATACCAGGCTGTATTCGGTAACCAAGGAGGACAGTGCCTTATACGTGATAGATCCGGCAAGCCGGAAAATAATAAAACGCGTAAAACTGGCGGCGGAGGCCTATAGCTGTATCCTTTCTCCTGATGAAAGTACCCTATACATTTCTATTTGGGGCGGATCGGAAGTGACCTGTTATAATACGCATAACGGGAGTATAAATAGTATTGCAGCCGGCAGCCACCCGAATGAATTGCTGTTAAATAAAACCGGCGAAGTATTATTTGTTGCTAACGCGAATGATAATTCGGTTTCGGTGATCAACACCCTTACAAAAAAGACGATAGAAGTAATATCGACAGCGCTTTATCCCACCAAATTAACCGGTTCAACCAGCAATGGGCTGGCCCTGTCTACCGATCAGAAAACCTTGTATATCGCCAACGCTGACAACAATTGCCTCGCCGTATTTGATGTAAGCCAACCCGGAGGCAGCCATAGTTTAGGCTTTATCCCGGTAGGCTGGTACCCAACCTATGTGCGTACTTTAGGCAATAAAATATTAGTGGCCAATGGCAAGGGTTTTACCAGTATGGCTAATCCGCAGGGGCCGCAGCCTGTTAAAAAAGTTGACAACAGTGGTTACAAAAAAGCGCCTACCACAAGGGGCGAACAGTATATCGGCGGTTTATTTAAAGGTACGTTATCGTTTATTGATGCGCCGAAGGCAGATCAGTTAAAAAAATATACCGGGGAGGTGTACGCCAATACCCCTTTTAATAATAAGGTTTCAGCGCTTGCGGCTGGTATTGAGGGCAACCCGATACCACGGAAACGTGGCCAGGCATCGCCCATTAAACACGTATTTTACATCATTAAAGAAAACCGCACTTATGACCAGGTTTTGGGGGATGTACAGCAAGGAAATGGCGATACTTCGTTATGCATTTTTGGCGAAAAGGTTACCCCGAACGAACATGCCCTTGTAAGCAATTTTGTTTTGCTTGATAATTTTTATGTAGATGCCGAGGTAAGTGCTGATGGACATAACTGGAGTACTGCTGCATACGCCACCGATTTTATCGAAAAAACATGGCCCACCAGTTACGGTGGTCGCGGCGGTAATTATGATTCAGAAGGAACGCGCAAAATTGGCGACCCGCGCGATGGTTATATCTGGGATTATTGCAAGAGGGCAGGGGTAAGCTACCGTACCTACGGCGAGTTTGCCGACGACTATAAACCGAATATAAAATCACTAATCGGCCATTACTGCGTTAAAGCGCCAAGCTTTGATCTGGACATTACCGACCGTTACCGCGAGCAGGTATGGGCGCATGATTTTGATTCGCTGGTGAAAATAAATAAAGTGCCGCAACTGAGCACCATCCGGATCTCCAATGACCATACCAGCGGGCAGCATAAAGGCGCTATTTCGCCAATCGCTGCAGTTGCTGATAACGACCAGGGCGTAGGGCTTTTAATTGAACATTTGTCCAAAAGCCCGATCTGGAAAGAATCGGTTGTATTTATTTTAGAGGATGATGCACAAAATGGCCCGGATCATATTGATGCGCACAGGTCGCCAATCTACGTCGCGGGGCCTTATGTTAAGCACAACGCGGTTATCCATAACATGTATTCAACATCAGGCGTTTTGCGCACCATCGAGCTGATACTGAACCTGCCGCCCATGAGCCAGTACGATGCGGCCGCTGTACCACTTTTTGAATGTTTTAATGATCAACCCGACCTGTCGCCATACAAGGCCCTCCCGGCACAGGTTAACCTGGAACAGCGGAATGTAGCGGATAACCAAAGCAGCAAACGTTCGCAATTCTTTAATTTAGCCAAAGAAGATGCTGTTCCTGACCTCGACCTGAATGAGGTGATATGGAAATATGTAAAAGGCGAAAACGCCGTTTTACCCGCACCAAAACGCAGCGCCTTTGTGATTCTGGAAAAGAAGAAGAAGGATGATGATTGAATAAAATAAGGCTCGCAGATTGATTTAAAATAACTTATGCATACATTTAAGCCACCTCACAGGTGGCTTTTTTTATTATTAAATCAAAATGAGAAAATTACTAATCCTATTAACTGTAATGTTATTTCCAATTTGTTTAATGGCACAAAATACTATTGGAGAATCAAAAGAAGATATTCGCAAAATCATCCAATCAAATCCTAATTTTAAACTATTAACAGGAGACAATAGTGACACTTTAGTTTTTACACAAGGTATGCAAGCGATTTTCGACTACAAGAATAACATTTGTTATAAATCTATAAGTGTTATGCCTTTAAAATATATGTCTGCAATCGTGGAAAAGATGACAACTGATTCTTACAAAAAGATAAATGATAATACGTGGATAGATAATAAGGAAACACTAAGGGTGACGATTGTAGTCGACAAAATCAAAGGTGTTTGTTTTGTGACAACAACCTCTTATGAAAAATAAAATAAATTCAAACTGAGACACTACCAAAATATCCATCAGATCGCTTTTAAATTTTAATTAAGTAAGTTTGTGTATGGAAACTTTGATCATGCACCCTCAAAATAAAGAACAGGTACAAGCTTTAAAGGCTATTGCCAAGGCATGGAAAATAAGCGTTGAAACAAGTCGGTACGATCCAGCTTTTGTAGCGATGGTAAAAAAAGCCGAAAAAAGAGGAAATTACAAAGAACTTGATCCTAATGATATATGGGGCAGTTTAAACTCAAAATAGAAGAACTTGCTGAAAAACATCTCAAACTGCATCTTAAATCAGGCGATAAGGGAAGTATAAAAAAAATTGAAAAAATCCTGATAGAGCTTACCGAAACCCCTTATTCCGGAATCGGGAACCCAGAACCATTGAGATATGAACTTTCTGGATTTTGGTCGAGAAAAATAAACCAAAAAGACAGAATGATCTACAAAGTTGACGAAGACATTGTAACGGTTTTTGTTGTTTCTGCGATGGGCCATTACAGTAATAAGTAAGAGTTCCATTGAACATCTCTATTGTCATGTAATTAATAAATTGACGTTCAGGCTTTATCAAAACAGCTTAAAAATACCGGGAGGAGGTTATGTAAAATAGTGTAAACCCTATTTTAATGAGTAAGCATGTAAATAACTCATTATTAGATATTTACAAAATGTAAACCCTTAAAAGTGGAAACCTTTTGTAAACCCTTTTTGTGCTTTTTGCGTTCAATGAACTTGTAGATTGACGATTGGTCAATTTATGGTTGATATGACACTATCCCTTAAATCCTATCATTAGTGTCCATTAAAAAATAAAAATTGTTCTTTGAAATCATTGATAGTCTATTAGTTAAAGGCTTATTTGTTGCGTGACGATTTGAATTGATTACGTTAGTCGGTCAACCGGCATAATATGAATCAAGGCAAATATGTTTTCTCGCAGTTATCAGAGTTTCTTCCGCAGCGTGTATTTGACGGGATTGTAAACAAATATGAGGGCGACAAGTATGTAAGGCACTTTTCGTGCTGGAACCAGTTGCTCTGTATGCTGTTTGGTCAACTTACCAGCCGGGATAGCTTACGCGATCTGATCATTACCTTGGAAGCCCATAGTAAAAAATCATATCATTTAGGTCTTGGAAAAAGCGTCACCCGAAGCAATCTTGCTAAAGCCAACGAGAATCGGAACAGCAAGATATTCGAGGAGTTTGCTTATCACTTGATCGCCATCGCCCGGAATAAACGTGCTAATGAAGATTTTGAGATAAAAGGCAAGATATATGCGTTTGATTCATCTACCATCGATCTCTGCCTAAGTGTATTCTGGTGGGCAAAGTTTCGTAAAGCCAAAGGTGGAATAAAAATTCATACGCTTTTTGACATTACTACCCAGATACCAGCCTTTATACACATCACTTCAGCTTCGGTAAACGATGTGAATGCTATGGATCATATCACCTATGAAGAAGGTGCCTACTATATTTTTGACCGCGGCTATGTTGACTTTTCCAGGCTATATACCATTACCCAAAGAAAGGCTTACTTTGTGATCCGGGCTAAATCAAGCCTGAAATATCGCAGGATATATTCCGCCAAAGTTGATAAATCCACAGGAGTACTATGCGACCAGACAGGAAGATTGACCGGCTTTTACACTGCCAAAGGTTACCCTGAAAAACTGCGAAGGGTAAAGTATTACGACAAGGAGAGCGACAGAACATTCGTTTTTCTGACCAATAATATGGAAGTAACAGCGGTACAAGTAGCGCTTCTTTATAAAAATCGCTGGCAAATAGAGTTGTTCTTTAAATGGATAAAGCAGCATTTGAAGATCAAGTCCTTTTGGGGAACTTCTGAAAATGCGGTTCGTATCCAGCTTTACTCGGCAATTATCGCATACTGTCTCGTGGCAATAGTTGCCGAAGACTTGAAAACCGGCCGTTCAACCTACGAAATGCTACAGGTAATCAGCATATCCTTACTTGATAAAACTCCTGTAAATGAACTACTTAAAAGAATAGACTACAAAGATGTCAAAGAACTAAAGTATAACCAACTGTCACTCAGCTTGTTTTAAGTGGACAGTTATGAAATCCTATATATTACCCAAAAATAGAAGGTGTCATGCTGAAGTTCTCGAAGCATGCGGGCAAAGGCCTTTACGCGCGCCCTTCGACAGGCTCAGGGTGACATTCCCTTTTATCTACACCTCCGCTAAATACTTATGCACAAAGCTTATCGCCATGGAGCCTTCACCAACAGCTGAAGCCACCCGGTTCATCGCCCCTGAGCGTACATCGCCGGCGGCAAAAATACCTTTACAGCTGGTTTCCAGTAAAAACGGGTCGCGGTTCATTTTCCATATTTTGGCAAAATTGTCGTAGCGCCTCAATTCCCGCCCGGTTTCAATAAAGCCCTTTTCATCGCGGATAATGTCCAATTTTATCCAGTCGGTATAAGGTTTGGCGCCAATAAATACATATAGCGCAACGGCCTCTTTAGTCACGGTCTCTTTTGTTTTTACATTGATGAGCGTTAATTTATCAAGACAGTTGATGCCGTGGGCTTCCGATATCTCCGTGTCGGTAATCACCTGTATATTCGGGATATTCTCAATCTGCGTGATCAGGTAAGCCGACATCGTGTAACTCAAACTGTCCTTGCGGATAATGATAGAAACCTGTTTGGCATATTTTGAAAGGTATACTGCCGACTGCCCGGCAGAATTCCCGCCGCCGATGATGAACACATCTTTGTCTTTACAGGCAGCAGCTTCCGTCATGGCGGCGCCGTAATAAACGCCGGCACCGGTAAAATGCTCAATGCCTTTTACTTCCAGTTTCCGGTAATCAACACCGGTAGTGATAATTACGGTGCGGCTGATGATATCGGGCCCGTCTTCCAGGATGATGGTTTTATAACCATCTTTTTGGGTGATATCGCTTACCGATTGCGGCGATAAAAACTCGGCGCCTAAACGCAAGGCCTGGCTGATGGCCCGCCGGGTAAGGTCAGCGCCGCTAAGGCCTGCGGGGAAGCCAAGGTAATTCTCGATCCTGGAGCTTGAACCTGCCTGGCCGCCCGGCGCTTTCCGCTCTATCAATAACGTTTTCAATCCTTCTGATGCGCCGTAAACTGCTGCGGCAAGGCCAGCCGGGCCAGCCCCTACGATCACTACATCATAAATTTCGTTGGTGATCTGCGGGTTTTTACCCACCTTTTCGGCAATCTGCCGGATAGTGGGCTGGCAGGCGTGGCTACCGTCTTCATAAACAATTAAAGGCAGTTTATCCTCACTTATTTTGTTAAGCGCTAATTTTTGCCGGGCCTCCGGGTTTTTGTCAACATCAAACCACCGGTAGGGGATCAGGTTGCTGGCCAGGTAATCTTTGATCATGTGCGATTGTGGCGAAAACTGGTAGCCAACTACTTTTATACCTTTAAACTCGGGGATATAGCTGCCCTGCCAGTCATCCAAAAGATCGTTTAAAACCGGGTACAGCTTTTCTTCGGGCGGGTCCCATGGCTTCATCAGGTAATAATCGAGCCGCACATCATTGATGGCTTTTATGGCAGCTTCAGTATCCGAATAGGCGGTAAGCAAAACTCTTTTGGCATCAGGGAATATTTTGATTGCTTTTTCCAAAAAGGCAGTGCCCTCCATTTCGGGCATACGCTGGTCGCAAACGAACAGCGCCACCACATCCGAACTGTTTTTCAGGTCAGTCAAAGTATCCAGCGCTTCATTAGCCGATGTTGTACTCAAAATTTTAAACTCCTTTCCATACATCGTTCGCAGGTCGCGGCTTATCGCACGCAACACCTGCGGGTCATCATCTATTGAAAATATTATTGGGCGTTCCATTGGTAGTTGTTGTAGTAGTCGGAAAGTCCGAAAGTCAGGAAAGTCCGAAAGATTAATAAAATGATTAAATAATAATTAGTGAAATGAATCAGAATCCGAATTCCGAAATAAAAATCATTCCGCAATCGACATTCCGCATTTCGCAATAAAATAATTCCGAAATCACAAATCCGAATTCCGAAATCAAAATCATCCGTCAATCGGAAAGCAAACGATAAACTCTGTTCGCCCGGGTTCCGATTTTACTTTTATCGAGCCGTTGTGCTGGTGTACTATCCTATGCACCACCTCAAGCCCCATGCCTGTGCCTTTCCCCATTTCCTTAGTGGTAAAAAACGGGTCAAATATCCGTGATTTTATCTCATCAGGTATGCCCGGGCCGTCATCAATAATATAAACCCGCACAAATTCCCGGTCTTTTTTGGTTTTTATAGTTAAAGTACCTTTGCCATTGGGTTCCATCGCATCAAGGGCATTGTCAATCAAATTGGTCCAAACCTGGTTCAGTTCCCCAATCATGGCATTTACGGGCGGCAGGGTTTGGTCAAACTCTTTTACCATGGTGATGTTGCCTTTTTTAATTTTATAGATCAGCATCATCAGGGTATTTTTTATACCGATGTGGATGTCGGCATACTGTTTGTCAGATCCGCGGTCCATATGGGTAAATACTTTCACCGAGTTTACCAGGTTGGCAATGCGGTGCGATGACTCCTGGATATTTTGCACCATTCTTTCCGTAGTGAGCAAATTGCCGATCCAGTTAAAAACCGGCGAACAGGAATCCGTCGGGATATGGCTGCAAAACGTTTCCAGGTTGTCTACCCCAAAACCAAAATCCACAAAATTCTCGGCAAGGTCGTAGCTGTTTTCAATATTTCGTTCATCAAGCCACTCTGCAATCTCCTCTTCGCGTTTGGTTCTTTCCTTAAGTGATAGCTCCGGGTTATCCTTAACCGCCAGCAGCCTGAATAATTCATTGTTTACGGCATCAATCTGATCGCCGGTCATTTGAATGGAGATCACTTTTTTAAAGCTTACCGGTTCCATTTTTAAATGTTCCAAAAGCGATACCGAATCGCGTACAATGGCCGATGCCGGGTTATTCAGCTCATGTGCCAGGCCTGCCGACAGTTTTCCCAGCGCCATCATCTTTTCATTTTGCTGCTGCATAGCGGTAAACTCGCGCACGCGGTTACTCATTACGTGCACCAACGCCTGTGTAAGCTCAAAATGGTCTTTTACCATTTCCCGGATCCTTTCTGTCGGAAACGACATGATCTGCGCCTCGCCCACTGCGTGGCTGCTGGCGGTTGCCGTAATACCGCGGGAATAAGGCAGATAGCCCGAGATATCGCCGGGGCGAATGGTTGCTATTTCGCGCCGGCTGCCATTTTGTATAATGTAAAGCACTATCCGGCCTTTTATCATAAAATGCGGCCCGGCAAGTGGTTGGCCCTGTTGGGTTAAATATTCTCCATCAGCCAACAAACGGTCTGCGCTGTTATTAATGAGCCATTGCAGCTGATCTTCAGGCACATTCTTTAACGCCTCAAAAGTTTTTAAAGTTGAAACGGTTACTGTTTCCATACATTTAAAAGTAAGGATTATTCTTTATTTTTACGGGAAATGAGTTTTAATTTTTAAGAAAGTAGATTAGTCCGAAAGCTAGTAAAGTCCGGAAGTCCGAAAGAAGCTGCAATTAGCGTTTCGGCAAAAATAAATAAGTTACATAACGATCCAATGGAAATACAAAACAAAAACGACGGCAAACGGGGAGCTTTTTATATGGAAGATAATGGAAAAGAGATTGCGTTAATGCACTATATTTTCTCGGGGCCGGGTAAAATGATCATCGACCATACCGAAGTAAATGATGAGTATGCAGGCAAAGGCCTTGGTTTACAGTTGGTAAAGGCGGGTGTTGCCTATGCCCGCGAAAACCATATGAAAATATTGCCGCTTTGCCCTTTTGCCAAAAAAATATTCGATATTACTCCTGCATTTGCTGATGTGCTTTTTGGTTCATAGTTCAAGGTTCATAGTTCAAGGTTCATAGTTCAAGGATCATAGTTCATAGTAGAAAACTTAGGGACGGCATATGGCAGGTTGAATAAATTAAATTGTGACGAGATGAAATACAAGTTTGAACACCCCATCATCTCCCGTATCGGGATGGAAAAATATAAATGTACTGTTGAATGGCGCCACGGTAAATTTATTGCTGATGAGCCTGAGAGTTCGGGTGGAAAAGACCTGGGGCCTGATCCTCATACCTTGTTATTATCATCATTGGCAACCTGTACACTGGCAACGCTGCGCATGTACATCGACCATAAAGGTTGGGATATCCCCCAAATAGCGGCTTCGGTAAATATGTATTTTGAAGAAAAAGAAGGAAAAAAGGTTACAGTGATTGACCGCGACCTTGATTTTTTAACGCCGGTAACGGATGAACAACGTGAGCGTTTGATCCAGATCGCGAAAGCTTGCCCTATATCGAAACTGCTGGGAGGTGAGATCCAGATCCGAACTTTTGCCTATAGCGAAAATGAAGAAAAGGAAAAACATACCTATACAAATGGTGATATAACGGTAGCCTGGAAACCGGAATTGTGCCGTCATGCTGCCCGCTGTGCCACACAATTGCCAACCGTTTTTAATCCCCAGGCCAAACCCTGGGTAAATACGGATGGCGCCACGAGCCAGGAGATAAAGGATCAGGTAGCCAGGTGCCCGACAGGGGCGTTGAGTATAAAGAAATGAACATATTTTTATTCCGCTGATTCTAACTTGTTTAATAAATCAACAAATGTTTCTGGTGGATAAAACTGTATCTTATTCTCTTCAATTTTATATGGCAGGTTTTCATAGTGCCCATCTTTATACCAAAAAATATTGTTGCTAATTGACCCGGGTCCTTCATTGTTCATGCCGTAAACGGTAGGAATAAGAGCATTTATTGCATTTACAACTGTAATATCTTCAATTGGATAAATTATAACCGCATGGCGGTGAGGAATCCCAATCAACGAGCCATAAGTGCCCGTTAATTTTTGTTGCTGTTCGAAATCAAACACAATATTTGGAGTGAAAAAATGATCTCCCTGGACGAACCAAATAGCAAATTCACCGAATTGTTGTTTTGAAATATCTAAAGGATACTTGCTTTTTATATTTTGTATCCCCGTTTCAAATAATTCATCAAATGTTTTGTTCCATTTTTCGGCTTCTTCAGAAGTAATACTTTGCACGCTGTCAGGCAAATCAAAAACCAACAAAGCGATTATATCACCTGCAAAGTTTTTACCCATCGAAACATCTTTCGCTGTTACTGGTACATAATCGTCAGGATAAAGACGTACGGCAATGTACTCTTTGACTTTTTCATAATCGTGGATGACTTTTTTAAATTCTTTGGCAAATTGATTCGTCCTGATCAAAGCCTCAAAGTGCTCTTTAACTATTTCTTTAAAGCCTCTTGGTTTATCAAGTTTACAAACCTGGGCTACATTTGCTAATCCCATTTTGTCAAATCCAAAATCATTTGGACCGGCATTGAGAAAACCGTCACCAATATTGTATGTGATGTTTTTTGAATAAAAATATTCTTCTATCGCACCTAGAAACTCATTGTATTCATTTTTATTAAAAAATGAAGCCCATTCCGGAACTTCCTGTTTTTCTTTGTTTTTGTTAAAGATGGAGAATATCGACATCAGGGGTTTGGGTATTATGTTAAAAGCAAATATAAAAGTTAAAAGATGAAAGGCTTTATGTTTTTAACTTCCGCACCATTGCAATAGGTTTATTCATAATAAAATAAAAAAACAACCCGCCCATACAGTAAAGGAGCACATCTACCCAGTCGGCAGTATAAATTTTGGAGATACGGGGTAATAGCCCTTCAAAAAGCAAACTGATATAAATCACCATAAAGGTTACCTGGAGCGGTGACAACACATAATAGTTGTTTTTGATGATGAATACCCTTTGCAGCCAGAGGCCTATGTTGGTAATTACAGGTACCGCAAAAAAATCGGTAAGGTAGTCGTTCAGGTATGTTACAGGCGCATCAAGTATCCGGGTTATTTTTATCATCAGCCATACCAGGCAGCCGGCGATGAACCATGGATTGAGTAATGTTTTCATCTATACTGCCATTAAACTTAATAAAACCAGCAAAAAGGTTGCAAACAAAAACAGGGCGATCTGCACATAGTACACTGTCCAGCGCAGGGAGTTTAAAGTGCTTTTGCACCAGCGGGTAAAAGCGCCGTCGCCGGGTTTTATAAAGAGGTAATCATTTTCCTTTAAAAGCTCCTGATTTACCTTTTTTTCCACCTCGCGCGAAAAACGCTGTGGCTCCAGAAATCCATCACAATACAGACAACGGTCGTCAATACCGCCGTTCCATAAAGTCCACTCACCGCAATGCGGGCACTTTATTTCTCTTACCTGGCTCATTTAAATGTCTGCATATCAAATATAAGTTAAATAAAATAATGACGATTGCCGGGACTGAAGAAGCAAAATCAGATTTACGAAAAAAAGCGGGCCCCTTATAAGGTATTCTGAAAACAATAATGTCAATAAAACCTATCAGGATTTACTCATTTCGACTTCCATCGCCTCAAACCACCTTTCCATCTATAATTCTTTGCTGCTTATCGATTACGATTAAAGGTAAATATTTATATATTTACCTTTAATTGTGTCGATAAAACACAATGAGCCAATTGACCTCATTATCTATTATAAGCCTGTTTAATAACCACCAATTATTAATGTGTAATGCTGTATTTATTTATGAAGAAGAACTTTAACGCATCCCCTGTTTTTTACATTTCGGCTGCGGCAATTGGCGTGGCTTTGCTGGCCGGTATGTCGGCAGCTAACCGGTTTAATCCTTCAAAAAAATGGTATGCCCTGCCTGCAGATACTTCAGGTATTGTTCTGGTTAAAAATGCCAGTGGGCCAACGCTGGGCTATTCCACCCAATCGGGCGTGAAAATTTTAACCGTTGATGGTTTGGCCTTTAAGGACCTGAATAAAAACGGCAAACTGGATAAATATGAAGACTGGCGGCTGCCGGTTGATGAGCGCGCAAAGGATCTTGCATCGCAGCTGACCATCGACCAGATTGCAGGGCTGATGTTATACAGCGCACACCAGGCTATACCGGCCATGTCGGGCGGGCCATTTGGTGCAGGTACTTATAACGGGAAAAAATTTAATGAAGGCGGCATCGATCCGGCACAGGTCACCGATCAGCAAAAAAGTTTTTTAATAAAAGATAATTTAAGGCATGTACTGGTCACTTCGGTACAATCGCCTGCGGTAGCGGCCCGCTGGAACAACAATGTGCAGGCACTGGTAGAAGGCTCGGGCTTTGGTATCCCGGCCAATAACAGTTCGGATCCGAGGCACAGCGCCAGCACCGGTTTTGAATATACGGCAGGGGCAGGCGGAATTATTTCGCAATGGCCCGATGAACTTGGCCTTGCAGCTACATTCGACCCGGCTGTAACACAGCAATTTGGCAGCATAGCTGCACAGGAATACAGGGCACTGGGGATAGCTACGGCTTTATCGCCGCAGATCGACTTGGGATCGGAGCCACGCTGGGCACGCATCAATGGCACTTTTGGCGAGGACCCGCAGCTTGATGCAGATATGGCACGTGCTTATGTAGATGGCTTTCAAACCTCAACGGCAGATGCGGAAATAAAAGATGGCTGGGGTTATAACAGCGTAAATGCCATGATGAAACACTGGCCCAGCGGCGGCCCCGAAGAGGGAGGCAGGGACGCACACTTTGCTTATGGCAAGTTTGCGGTTTATCCCGGCAATAATTTTGACGAGCACCTGGTAGCATTTGTAGACGGCGCGTTAAAATTATCGGGCAAAACCAAAATGGTATCGGCTGTAATGCCTTATTATACCATTTCGTACAACAGGGACAAGCAGGGCAATGCCGGCAATAGCTATAGTAAATATTTAATTACCGATTTGTTGCGTGGCAAATATGGGTACGACGGCGTGATTTGTACCGATTGGATGGTAACCGCCGATGAAGGCAAAACACCTGATACCTTTTTAGGAAAATCTTGGGGGATGGAAACTGCGACGGTTGCACAGCGTCATTATAAAATATTAATGGCCGGGGTTGACCAGTTTGGCGGCAATAACGATGCCGGGCCGGTAATTGAAGCCTATAACATGGGCGTTAAAGAACATGGCGAAGCGTTTATGCGGGCCAGGTTTGAGCAGTCGGCAGTAAGGTTGTTAAAGAATATTTTCCGGGTGGGCCTGTTTGAAAACCCTTACCTGGATGTGGAACATACCAGACAAACTGTTGGTAAACCAGAATTTATGACTGCCGGGTACAACGCACAACTGAAATCAATTGTAATGCTGAAGAACCATGATCATGTACTGCCGCTGCAAAAAGGGAAAACCATTTATATGCCCAAAAAATATTTTCCTTCGGTAAAAGGTTTTTTTGGCCCGCCATCAAAAGAAAGATGGGAGGACGCTGTTCAAGCCAGCCTGATCAGTAAATATTTTAATGTTACAGATGATCCATCGAAAGCTGATTATGCCATCGTTTTTGTAAGCAGCCCGAGCGGCGGTGCAGGCTATGATGCCGACGACCTAAAAAATGGCGGGAACGGTTATGTACCCATCACTTTACAATACGGCGCCTATACCGCCACAGAAGCCCGCGAACACAGCATAGCCGCCGGCGACCCGGTGGAACCCGGCATCACCAACCGCAGCTATAAAGGCAAATCCATTACCGCAGCCAACTATAACGATTTAAAAACAATCGAAGAAACTAAAAAGGCAATGAATGGCAAACCGGTGATCGTTGCCATCACTTTATCAAAACCTGCGGTATTGGCCGAATTTGAAAAAGACGCTAACGCTATAGTGGCAGGGTTCGGCGTACAAAACCAGGCTATTCTGGATATTTTAACAGGCGCGGCCGAGCCATCCGGCTTGTTGCCTTTCCAGATGCCGGCCAATATGCAGACAGTTGAAGTGCAGGATGAAGATATCCCCCATGATATGATCTGCTATACCGACGCTGATGGCCACACCTACGATTTTGGTTTCGGGATGAACTGGAAGGGCGAGATCCATGATGCACGAACCGAAAAATATGTAAACATAGTGGCGAAACCCGAATTCCATATAAAAGGAAATACCGTTACACTAACTTGCACAACACCCGGCACAAAGATCTATTATACTACCAATGGCGTAACCCCTGCATTTGTTGGCGAAAATGAGTTTACAAAACCTTTCACCATCAAAAAAGGCACCGCCATAAAAGCCATTGCCAAAAAGTTTGGCGTGGATAACAGCAGTATGGTGGTAATGGTTAAAAATTAAAACAGGTAAACATTTAATAAAAAGTATGCGATTAAATGCCCTTTCAGGCCGCGCCGGGCCATTGTTGCCGGGCATAAATAAATGTCAGGCAGGGCTCAAACCCAAAATAAGATCGCCGGTTGCAATGAATGTGCACTGGCGGCCCCAAAGGCAGCGATATTGGCCTTGAAGTATTCTTGAAGTATTTATGTTAAAGTGATTATTTTGAAATAACAAACCAGCGATTAACGGAATTATAAGGAGCCTCGATGTATACCTTATAAAAGTTAGATGGTAATTTTTTAACGGATACCAGCGCATGCTGATCCGTAACGGGAACTTCGGCAAGCATTTGGTAATTGTCGGGGGGCCCGTCTTTAAAATTATTGGTTGACGCTACCCATATTTTCACCTTGCCTTTTTTATCAAGTGCCTTCCATGTAACATCCAAATCACCCTGGATATAGTTTACCTGGGGCATCGCGATCGAGACAGGACCGATCAGTGAGCTGCCATCAATTTCGCGCAATTGGGCTTCGGGGATCTTTACCTGCAAAAAGGTTGCTACTGAAGGTGCAATGTCAATAATGCCAGGCATAAAATACCGGGCATAATCATTCAATTGACTATAGTTGGTAACCATCCAGGTAGTGCGTTGCCTGGCAGATTGCCCACCATGGTTTTTGCCGCTCTGTTCATCCCGGCCATGGTCGGTGGTGATAAATATGAGCCATTCCTCATTGTTGTGTTTTTGGCGGTATTGGATAGCCGCCCAGATCCGCCCTATCTGTTTGTCCGCCATCTCCACCGCTTCATATGTTTGGGGGCTGTCTCCGTAACGATGGCCCATGTCATCAGTGTATTCCAGGTACACCCAACTCAGGTCGGGCGCTTTATCTTTGATGCAGGCGGCAGCTGAGTTGGCCACCTGCTCATCAATTAAATGCATATACAAGCCCTCTTTATCATGCGGGAATTTCATCGTGTCCAGTTCGTAACCATCGTAAGCATAGTCAATTTTTATATTGCCGGTTTGCGGCAGCCCTTCGCCAAGCAGTTTGGTGCGGTTATCTGTCCAGCTGGAAAATATGGCGGTTGTTTTGCCTGGCCAGGCATTTTTAAATAACCTGAAAATGGTCGGGTAATTATAGTCAGGTGCTTTAATCTCGTTTCCCCAAACGTTATGCTTATTTACCCAGGTGCCTGTTAATAAACTGTTATACCCGTTGGCTGAAATTGTAGGTGTTTGCGAGTAGCCGCCTTTTTCACCGCCAACAAAGGCCCTCAAATAAGCGCCCTGTGTTTCGATAAGTTTGAGGTTTGGCGTGTTTAATTTTTCAATAACATCGGCCGGTATGCCATCAACAATAATGAAGACAGCTTTCCTGGTCCGGTTTTGTGCTAAGCCTGTTACAGCAACAAGCAATAGTGGCAATAATAAATTTTTTTTCAACTGTAACATATTGATCGAATAAAGGCAAAATTACCGGCTTGTAAAAGATGGATGCGTTAATTAATTGTTATTTTTTGCGCTTTTCTCTATGAACGGCCGAATTACATCTATAAGGGCCTGTTTTTAAACGATTAAAAACATATTTCGCTTATTATTAAGCAATTGCGGGGTTAAACGATTGGTTTTTTGTGTTGGTCTATATAAAAAACCCGGTGGTCTATTTCATTTTTTTAGGGTTTAAAGTTGCCGTTACTTTGTTCTGTCAAATAAAAATAACAACAATTTAAAAACATTTAAAATAACAAGATCATGAAAAATTCAATCAAATTAACCGCATTATTAGTATTGGCAAGTGTAAGTGTTTTTGCAGCAAAACCCGCCAAAGCCATAGTGCCGGCAAACGGCGGGATCAGCTTTTCTGCACTGCCCTCACATAAGGGCATTGATATAAAAGTGCAGTCTGCCCCGGCAGCCAAGGCTATCGTAATTGTCTCCGACCAGGACGGAAATGTAATTTTTAAAGACGCCATGCCGGCTTACAAAAAAATGGAGAAAGGCTATATCCTGAACCAGCTGGATAACGGCGATTATACCATAGAAGTTATTGCTGGTCATCAAACCGTAACTAAGGATGTGCATGTGTATGATGAAGACGGCGCTAAAGAGTTTATTATTTCGGAATAATTTCCCGTTCAAATATTCTCAATCAAAAAAAAGCACCATCCTTTAACCGGGTTGGTGCTTTTTGATTGAACGGCTTTTTTTAAATCATTATGCCAGGTGCATTACAGCGAATAAGGCGCCTGCCGATATGGCGATCCATAAAATCACGCCCTGCAGCAAGGGCTTAAAGCCAACGGAGGAGATGACCTTACGTGACAGCCCCGCGCCGATGAGAAAAAGCGTAAGGGTTAAACCTGCTTTGGCGATCATTACAAGATCAGGACTTAACAATTTTATAATAGGCAAATAAGTATTGGCTATCAAAGCCAGAATGAACAAGCCAATAAAATAGGGGATACTGGCCTTGCCTGATCTGTTTTTAAAAATGAAGGAAGAAATGAAGGTAACCGGCACTATCCACAAGGCCCTCGCGAGTTTTACCGTTGTGGCTACTTCAAGGGCGTGCGCGCCGTACTTGCCGGCAGCGCCCACTACTGAACTGGTATCATGAATGGCAATGGCACACCACAAGCCAAACTGTGTTTGCGATAAATTTAAATGATGACCTATCACCGGGAAAATAAATAAGGCGACTGAGTTGAGGATAAATACACACCCGAGCGCCACCGATATTTGTTTTTCTTCGGCTTTGATTACAGATGATATAGCAGCGATGGCACTACCCCCGCAAATAGCTGTTCCGGCTGAAATAAGAAATGAAGTTTTTTTGCCCGTTTTTAACCATTTACCTAAAAAGTACCCGGCTAATAAAGTTCCGCTTATGGAAACGACAGTAAACAGTACCCCTTCTTTACCGGCCTGTAGTGCCGCATGCACGTTCATCCCAAAGCCAAGGCCCACTACCGAGGCTTGTAATAATAAATGGGTAGCTTTATGATTTAAATGCAAATAAGGGTGCCCGGTTGACTGGGCAATAATAAGCCCGAGTAAAAGCGCTATAGCCGGGCTGGCATAGGGCGTAATACAAAATACAGCGCCAATTAAAAATACGAGCTTGCGCCCATTGTTATTAATATTGATTAATAAATTGCTTTTTTGTGTTAGTTGATGCTGGCTATCCATAACCTTTGATTATTTAATAGCACAAAGGTGTAGGAAATTTTAGAGGTGTTTTTATCACAAAATGCGATAGGGAATAACCTGTTGTTATGGGTTGATGAGGTTGAGCAAAAGAAAACTATGTTGTTCGTATTTTAACCCTATCAACTTAATCTAACCAAAGCTAACCCTATCAACTAAACAATTAATGAGCCGATTCAACAATATCGCCGCTGTCAATCCGGCTTCTTTTGATGTTTACTGTAACGTTTCCACGGTAAAGTTTGTAGTTATTGAAATAGTTTGGCAAGCCTTCTGAAGCCAGCTCTTTTGAGCCGTTGGTTACAGAATAGTGCAGGTGCGGGTACATGGCCTGACCTGAAAACCCGACTGAACCGAGCTCCTCGCCCTCTTTAACCATTTGCCCTGGCCTTACCTTTATACTTCCGGCCTCCAGGTGCAAAAGCATACTGTACTCGCCGTTGGCATGTTGAATAATTACATAATTGCCCATCCCTTCAGGGTCTGTGGCAGGGGCCGATTTTGGTGATTTAATGCTTTTGCCATCATATTCATTATCGAGGATACTGTTTTGTATTGCGATGATCTTACCATCCAACGGAACATAAACTGGTTTGCCGTAGCTATACCAGTTTTCTTTTTTATAAGGGGAGCCGCCGTACATCGAGCCATTTCCATCTACATTCATCAGGTCGTATGCATAGCGGCTGGAGTTCGACGTTATTTCCTTTACTTTTGCGTCGGCAATGTCTGTCGACCGGCGGTTACGGGAGTAAAAATCATGGCCATCCCAAACAATTATTTTACCTTTTAATGGTAAAAAGTAATCGTTTTTAGCGATGTATACCTGTGGGGTTATTACTTTTATAATCGATGCGTCAAAATCAACAGGCAGCCTTTTCTTATTGAAGTCTATTTGCTGCTGTGTATCGGCGTAATTAAAAAAGAAACCATATTTAACAGAAGCTATTGTTAAATCAGGCGGGAAAGTATGGAAAGGATTAAAAACATTCACGGTTTCACCCGGTTTAATGGTGGTATAAACCAGCAGGTCTATCCCTGGTGCCTTCCCATGGCTGTTCATAAATTTTCTTAAAACCAGTTTGCCTGTTTTATCCATCACCGAAGCCTCTACCGAACTTAACTCGATAGTGTGTGTGGTTTGATTTTTTATGGTGATATCAAAGTTCATGTAATAACCATAGATATCTTTTTCAATTAACGGCCTTACCGGTGAAATTGTAATAGCAGCTTTTGATGTATCTGTGTCCGGTACATTCAACTTTGACCGGTTATTACCGCCTTTAAAGCTATTCAGGATCAAAAAAAGGCATATCAATGTAATGTATTTAATCATCTTAAATTGTAATAAAAACAGGGTTTAATTTATTAGCCGCTTTTGCTTTTTTTGAAAAACTGAGCGTAGCATTTTAACATATCGTAGCCTTCTACGCTAAAAATCAGGCATTTGTTTCGGTGCTGAACTCCGGGCCTGGTTGCGGAGATAATAAGAAACCCCGCATCCCTTGTATTAAGCTGGTTAATAAAGGAATGCAGGGTGATACAGAAACAGTTTTTATTTTTTAACCGGAGCCTTAGGGTTTAAAAAAATCGAGGTTTTTTGTTTTGAGCAGGAAGACAGGGAAAGCCATTACGAGCGCACCGCACACGCCGGAGATGACCAGCGCTTTTGTAAATACGCCAAGCTCCATCGCTACTTTATAACTGCCCAGGCCCAGGGGCAAAAACAGGAATATGGCCGTAAACATGCCCGGAGAAAATTTTCTTTTTGAGCGAACATAAGGGATGATGTGAAAAATCATGGCATTAACCAGCATTGCCGCAGGGAAAATAAGACTGAACGTAGGATGTGACCAGCCCACTTCAGCACAGGAAAAGCCTAAAAACAAAACCGCTATATTCATTACATAATATGTGTTCCAGTCCATGTCAAGTTTCATGATTTTTTGCGACCAGGTTTTCCAGTCATAGCTGTATTCTTCGAGAATATGGAATGCGTAAGCCGCCAGCGCGACCCAAAAAATGTAATCAGGTTTCATCAATAGTCTGTTTAAAAACATGAAGGTAGAGAAAATTCATTAATAATGCCACGAAAACGAAAATGCCCCGTGAAAAATAATTTTTGAAAGTTGTTATATAATACACTATATTTATTTGGTAAGCGAATATTTAGCCCGCAGTTCATCGCTGATCCATTTATACAGCGTTTATGAAATCATCAGATATTCTGTTTCTTCAATTAACTCATTAAAACGATGAAAAAACTATTTTTAATTTGCTGCCTGTTTGTTGGATTAACGACGGCAGGGTTTTCTCAACCCAAAAGCGGGCCGCCGTCTGACCCGGTTCAAAAAGCTAAAGGATTGCAAAAGGAGTTAAAACTGAGCGATGATCAAACGTCAAAAATTGCAGCTATTTACAAGGAGTCTGCTGAGAAATTCGATAAGATAAAAACTGCTGACAATGGCAATACCAATAAAATGCTGGTGGATGTAGGTCCTTTGCGTAAAGCTACCATCAAAAAAATCAAATCCATTTTAACAGCGGGCCAGGTGGCTAAATACGATGCTTTGTTGAAGGAAAATAAAAACGCCTCATTAAATGGCGGCTGGAGCGATGGCTGGGGTTGATCAACTTTGCTAAAAAATATACTAAAACATAAAAAAGCGGCAAAATGGCCGCTTTTTTTGGTCGGTATAATTTTGTATCAGGAATATTTTTCGACAACCCCTTTATTCAATTTAATCAGCAAAATAAAGATCAATATTTATGGGTGATAAATAGGGTAATGTGGTATTCATATATTGCATAGCTTTATATCATCATGAAAAATATCACGGATAAGGAACTTCTGATCAAACTGCAAAGCCGGGACGATGCTGCATTTGCGCTGCTCTATAAATTTTATTTCCCCGCCATCAAAGGTCTTGTCGTTCAAAATAGTGGCAGCGCACAGGATGCAGAAGATATTTTCCAGGAGAGTGTGATCATTTTATTTCAGAAGGTCAGTGATCCAACCTTCATATTAACCTCATCGTTAAAAACCTATATCTATGCCGTTGCGCGAAATTTGTGGCTGAAAAAGCTCCGTAGCCATAAACCATTTGTCGGCAGCGCGGGTATTGAGGATCAGTACTTAAAAAGCGATGAGGTAGTATTTGAATTAAATCCGGAACCCACCAGAGAAGAAAAATTGCATGGCTGGATGGCTAAGATAACCGAAAACTGCCGGCGCATTTTAAATGCAATTTTCTATTACAGGGAGCCCATGGAAAGCCTGATGGTGAAAATGGGATGGAAGAATAAGCATACGGCCGATAATCAAAAATACAAGTGCGTTCAGCAGGTAAAAAAAGAAGCGGAAAAGGTTGTATAACCAATTTCTTTCATTGTCGTTATTCCAACAATAAAATATTTTTGGTACGCGGGTGATTCAATTGACCAATTGGTATCAATTACCAGTTATCAATTAAAATTCGACAACAATGAAAAAAGCAACAACAATCGCAGCAGTATTCCTGCTGTTTTTAAGCGTAAAAATTTTCGCGCAAATGCCCGCGGCCGACATGAGTAAGGCAAAAGTAATCGCAGTGGTAAACAAGGCCAGCTGGTGCCCGGTGTGTAAGGCCCATGGACAAAATGCCGGTATGGTAATGATGCCCTACATGAAGCAGGGCCTTGCTGTTTTGATGAACGACCTTAGCGATGAAACAACCAAAGCAGCATCAGTTAAGGGCCTTAAATCGGCAGGCGTTTACCCGGCGGTTAAGGGTGTAAAGGAAACCGGAGTGGTAATATTTGTGGATGCCAAAACGCATAAGAAACTCGGCGAAACCACCATTGCCATCAGCGATGAGGAGCTCAAAAAGGAAATTGAAAAATATTTAAATTCCTGAGAAAATGAATATCTGGGGAATAGAAGAAACAGAAGGCGACGGGAAAAACTGCCCGGTGATCCCTGCTAACCTCCCGTTACATAAAAGAGTATTGTTGACGTTTTTCCGGTTCGGTATATGCCCGGTTTGTATTACCATGAGCCTGGTTTATGCATTTAGAAAACTGTTCAAATAAAGCTCGCAAGGTAAGATTCAAAATTTTTTACGGCAGGAGTGTTGATCTTCCTGCCGTTTTTTATTTTATCATTTTATTCAAGCACCCCGAATTTGCCGGATTGAAACTCCTCGAACGCTTCCTGTAATTCGCGGTGGGTATTCATTACAAAAGGGCCGTACTGTGCAATCGGCTCATTAATGGGTTCACCGCTCAATAATAGCAATACGCTTTCTTCATCAGCACTGATGGCAATTTCTTCGCCTGTGTTTTTAAACAAAACAAGGTCATGTATCCCTGCCTTTTCGCCATTCACGGAAATTGCGCCGTTTACCACCAACAGTACCGTGTTATGATCGGCCGGTATATTAACAGCCAGTGCTTTGCCTTGGTTGACGCGGATATCAAACATATTAACGGGCGTAAAAGTGGTTGCCGGGCCTTTATGCTGGTTAAATGAACCGGCGATCACGTTAACCACCCCTCCATTATCATCAAGCGAGACTTTCCCCATCTGGTCTGCCGTAATAGCCTGGTATTTTGGGCCGGTTAATTTATTTTTAGCCGGAAGGTTTACCCAAAGCTGCACCATTTCAAAAGGGCCGCCAGTTTTGGAGAATTCTTGTTCGTGATATTCCTTGTGCAGTATCCCCGAGCCGGCGGTCATCCATTGTACATCGCCGGGATTAATAACTCCACTGTTTCCTGTGCTGTCGTGGTGCGCAACACTGCCCTTATAGGCGATGGTTACCGTTTCGAAACCTCTGTGCGGATGCACGTCCACGCCGCGCAAATGATCCGACGGGCCGAAGTCAAATTCAGCGTTAAAATCCATCATCAAAAATGGGCTTACCCTTTGCTGGCTCAACCCATTGTTGGGGAAATAATTAAAAACCCTGAACCCGTCGCCAACCATGCCGGGCCGCAACGGGCGGCTATATATTTTTTCTATTTGCTTTTCCATTGTTAATTTTCCTTTTCAGCACAAAGGTAACATCTATACAACGTTATGGCGCTTGATGTAGGTCAAGAAAATAGGTTATGTCAAAAGGTAAAAGGTTTTGGAGGAATAATGTTTCAGATACTATTGAGTTAAAAGTTACTACGTAATTTAAGCTACATGCGGATGCCAAAATACTTTAACTTGTTTTACATCGACCTTTTTTCGGGCCAGAGCAAGGTCATAATTCTCCTGGGCATGAAGCCAAAATTCAGCGGTTGTATTAAAAGCTCTGCTTAATCGCAAAGCCATTTCAGGACTTACCCCTTGTTTGCCATTAATAATTGCAGACAGCGTTTTGCGGGTTGTACCTAAGCCTGTCGCAACCTGTTCAACAGTTAGCTTTTTTCCGGTTTCTTCCTCTAAACCATTTAAAGTTTCTCGTATCAATTCGCCGGGATGGGCGGGGGCAAACATTTCCATATTCTGTTATTTTAATGGTAATCCAGGTAATCTACATCATAAACATCTTCAGCTATAAACTGAAATATGATCCGGTAATTTTTATCAACCTTAACAGCCCAAAAAGGTTTCATTTCGCCGCTGAGTTGATGTAATCCATAACCAGGAACATTCATATCGCCAACGTTTTTTGCAGCTTGCAGTCGGGTTAAAATTAACCGGATTTTGCTTACATGCTGTGGTTGCAATTTTGACGAATCACCTTTTTCGAAATATAACCGCAACCCTTTATGACGTATGCTAACAATCATATACAAATGTAACGGGAAACGTGTCAGGTGTCAAGGTCTTTTTTTGAATTAAATTATGTTAAGCAATTCGACCAATCTATTTCCCAACCGCCTCATCCACCAAGCCCTTCAATTCTACATAACGATCGTGCCGTCCTGTGCTTTTTAGATAATAGGTCATCATAAAGGCGGCGTATTTTTTGTCATTGTTTACCCATGGAAAACTGCCAAATAAACCGGGGCTGGTAACGGCTTTTCCTTCCATTATCCACTCGCCGTAGCCATATCCAAAAGTACCGGCCTCCGCTGGTGAGTATGCGATTTTTATATCGGGCGTACAGCGGTTTACCTGCATTTGTGCAACGCTGTTTTCGCTTAATATCCTTTTGTTGTTAAATACGCCTTTTTTCAATATCATCACCAAAAAATTCAGGTAATCTTCGGGAGTACTGTAGGCGCCACCGGCGGGCATTGCTACTTTTCCTTTGCCAAAGTCGGAGTTTTTCATCTGTAGCGGCCAGGCAATCCGTTCTGCAAACAGGGTTTCAAAGCTTTTTCCGGTTATTTTTTCCAAAACTGCTCCTGCTATTTGTAACCCGACGTTGCTGTAGCGAAAAACCTTGCCAGGCTTGCCTTCCATAGGCATATCAGCTATTTGCGCAACAGCCTCATTCATACTGTTCACCTCTTTCATATCCCTGATACTTTCCTTTAGATCGGGCGCTTTTATCCCGGTTAGGTGCGAAAGACATTCACTTATGGTAATATTTCCTTTGCCGTGCCGGGTAAGTACCGGCAGGTATTTGCCAACCGTGTCGCTGAGTTTTAGCTTGCCTTCATCAACAAAGGTCATTACCAGGGCAGCGCTAAACCATTTGCTGCAACTTGCAACCGCAATTCTTGAAGTAGGGGTGAAGTCATCCAGGTCGGCGGGTTTGCCCTGCCGCCTGGCGATTATTTTATCCATAAATTTTTGACGCCCGCTCATATCGTTTACAGCATGTGAGTAAACAATATGTCCGTTTTGCCAAACCAAAAGGATTGATCTTCCACCCATTTCAGCGGTATTTTCCGAAAGCCATGAATCGATTTCGGCACCTTCAAACTGTGCATTTGCCCGTCCCCACGAAAGGAAAAAGGCGATAATCAAAAATATATTTCTAGTATTCATTATAATTCAATCGAAATTAATCGTGAAAGCCAATGGGAACTAAATTAGCAAAATTGAAGTTTATATAACGTAAAATTTGCCGCGAAGCTGATAAAATCGGGTGCGAAAGGTTTATAATGGACTTATTTAAAAAATATTTGTCAAAAAGAAAATGGAGGATGATTTCAATCGTCCTCCATTTTTTTAAATATACAAAATGTAAAAATATTCCTGAAAACCGTATTTACATAAAATAAGTATTCGTAATAATGTCAACGGCCAGCTTATCTGCACTTGTAGTGCCAGCGTTTAGGCCATGGAACCAAACGGTGTAAAGAAAGCCGCTTTGGAATTTAAGATTGTTGAGCGTAGCCAGAACGGTTGAAGTGCCTGCTGCGTGTACCTCCAGTGTATAAAAATCGGCCTGTACAGGTATAAACGTTGAATACTCTTTAAACGTCATGTTGGACGCCAGTGTGGAACCACTTTTTATAACAAGGTCAACCGCCGGCGCATCGGGGCTTAAATCAATAAAGCGTATGGCGGCATCGGTGCCTGTTGGTTTTGCAAGCGTATCCGGAAGTAAAAATAGTTGCGGGTGACTTACTGTATTTGTTAAAAATAAGGAATATGCAACATTTTGGAGTAGCGTTAGGGTGTCAGCTGCTACGACTTTTACCGTGGCATCATTATACAGTGCAACAGGGACTTTTCCCGCATTTACGGTAGCATAGCTGAAAGTGTTTCCGTAGGAAACAGGGGTAGTATTGTATTTTGTATTGTTGAAAAATATATCCAATACGGGTTGATCAGGCGAGGCCTGCACAAATGCAACCCCTGCAACCGGCGTATTTATATTTCCGGTTACCGCTGGTTTTGAACATGAGGTGAGAAAAAGGGCGGGCAAACCCAGTGCCAGCATAATGATTAAAATACTTTTGCGATTTTTGTTAGTAGAAGTTTTCATGCGCAGGGAATTAGTGAAACAAACATATAATTTATTATATAACGCAGTTTGTTTAGAAAACGTAACAAGTTTGTATAAATTTTAGGAGTGTTGCAAATTTACCGGTATTGAACAACGCCGGCCTCTGTACATCTACAGCAAGGCTATTTAACGGTAAGTAAAAGAGCTTGAAAACACCTTCTCCGGTAAAAGTGCTTTGATACTATGAATGTTTACACAGCAAACCGGATAGTAGATACCGCGCCGCAACCCGGTCCTTCGCTGCGGATATCAAAAGAGCCTGTGTGGCTTTCAATAATTGTACGGATATTATATAGTCCAAGCCCCGTACCATTCTTTTTGGTTGTAAATCCGCGTACAAAAAATAAACTTGCTGTCTGCGCGTCAAAGCCCTGGCCATTGTCAGCAATAATCAGCTCGAGCACCTCGCCAACGGTGCGCATGTTAATTGTAATTATCTTTTCAGGCGCGTCCATATTTATAGCCTCAATGCTGTTTTTAAGAATATTTAATATTACCTGCATCAATTTGGTGTGGTCGCCTTTAATGGTGTATGTACCTGGTTGTACATTTATGCTAAACTGGATGCCCTTTTTATCAATATTTGCAAAAAGCATTGATTTGCAATCATATAAAATGTTTTCCAGGTTCACAGGTTTTCTTTCGTGGACACCCTTATGACCACGTACAAGTTGCCTTTGAATATTCAATATTTCCTGTATATGCGTAATAATATTCAGCAGTTCGGTTATTGACTTGTGTATTTCTTTGCCATTATCTGTTTGAGTTGCTTCAAAACCTTCGGTAACCGAAATCAATGCAGCTGCTTTGTGCACACCTATGGCACCCGCGATAGCTGTTTGATTGGTTTTTAAAAATACGGTTAAGCTTTTAAGATTATTGAGATTGTTTTGATCAACAACCCGGTTGATGCGATTTAGGTGCGAGCCCAGCCCAACCATAGCATTGCCTATGTCATGTAGAAACTCTGAAGCGATCTCAAATTTACCCTGGGCTATCGCCTTTTCAAGTTCCTGTTCTTTTTGTTTTTCCAACTGCAGGTTAAGCGCCTTTAAATCGGCGGCCTGCTTGCTCAGTTCATCCGATTGCAGGCGAAGATCTTCGTTGAGTTTTTTTAATACTTCATCGGATTGTTTACGTAAGGTAATATCGTGCCCGATGCCTAAAAGGCGGATAATTTTTCCGCGCCCGTCTTTCACAGGTAACTTGGACGTGAGCAGCCAGCGCATTTTTCCCGTGCTATCCAAAAAATATTCCTCTTTATTGATAATTGCCTCGCCCGATTGTATGATGCGCATATCATCTTCGTAACCGCGTAGCCCAATATCATTTTTGAACAGATCCAGATCGGTTTTACCCAAAACATCCTCTTCCGATGAACAACCAATGCATTCAACATCGGCCCGGTTGGCAATAATCTTTCGTCCCTTTGTGTCTTTTACATAAATAGTGTCCGGAAGATTATCTATCAGTGTTCTCAATAAAATGCGTTCGCGCTGTATGGCCTCTTCCGCTTTTTTATGCCTGGTAATATCCACATGGGTGCCAATAGCACCAAAGCCTGACTTTTCATTTTTGAAAACTCTTCCCCTCGACCAAATCCATACCCAGCTTCCGTTACTGTGTTTCATCCGGTAATAGCTTTCATGTGTGCCTTTAGGGTTTTTTAAATATTCAGCAAAATGGTTTGTCGCAACTTCCTTATCTTCAGGGTGCAACAGGTCAATCCAAACTTCTTTTAAATTATTGGGGCTGGCAAAATCATAATCGTTTATATCCCTGCCCAGCATCGAAAAATAAATATCATTGCACCACAGCGATTCCGTATCCGGAAAATACTCCCAGGCACCAATGTCTGATGCATGCACCAACGCTTTATAACGTTCGAGGTTGCCTGATTCCGTTTGAGCAGCGGAAAATGATTTATTATTTGTGATTTCACTAGGTTGGGTATTGCTAAATTTCATATTTAAAAAGAAAAAGAGGTTAAGACAGGTGGATTTTTTACAAAGGCAATGTTATCGTAAATGTCGCGCCATTATTGTTATAGACAGCTATTTTACCACCATGGCCAATGATGAATTGTTTTACTATAGACAGCCCTAAGCCGGTTCCGTTCTTTTTATGGCAGGTTACAAAAGGCTCAAACAATGTGTCCTTTATTTCGGGCGGAATCCCCGGGCCATTGTCCGTAATTTTTAGTGTAACTTCTTTTCCTTCTGTATGTGCCGAGATGTTAATAGCACCGTTATGTATATTCTTTTCGTGCAGCACGTCAATGGCATTATTTACCAGGTTGATAATGGTGCCGCGCAGTTTGCTTTCATCACCGGGTACAACCAACATGTCAGGAATGTTTTTGCTGATGGTGATTTGCTCAATACCGGCCCGGCTTTCCGCCTGCTGTATCGCTTCGGTTACTATTTTATCAACGTTTACCGAAACCTTGGTTATTTTGGTTTCCTTAATAAAGTCGAGGAAATCATCAAATATTTTTGACGCCTGCTCTGCCGATTGATCAATCAGGTCAACCATTTCACTGGTATCACCTTCATCCCGCATTAAGCCGGTGATCACTTTAATGTTTTTTATTGGTGATCGCAGATCATGCATCACCATTGCCAAAACCTGGCCTACCGCCGAGAGTTTTTCCTTCTGTACTAACTTTTCGTTCAATTCCGCATTCCTTATAGCCTGTGCTGCGTTTTGTACAAACAGTTTCAGCATGTACATTTTTTCGGTCTTGAGCTTCCCGTGGTTTTTTAGCAGTGCGAAAACCGAATAATTATCCATCCGTGCCAACACAAGGTCTTCCAGTTGTATCACCTCATCCCTTTCAATTGAAATGTTTTTTATGCGTGCCACAAGTTCTTCCAGGTTTACCTTGTCTTCAAAAGTTCCGATTGAAAAAAGCTTTTCATAAACAAAACCATCGTGTAATTTGCCCAGCAGTGCCATATCGGTTTCCAATGAGCATGCAAGCTGCTCCAGGATATTTTTTAATAGTGATGTGAGCTGGTGGTTATTTAAGCCGATCTTTGAAATTGATTCAATCAGTTTTTCGAGGTTACGTAATTTGTTATAATCCGCCACAGCCTTAGTAGCCAGCTGTATGATCTCTTCAGATGCATAGGGCTTGCAGTGGTACCCCACATTTTGCCCCGCCTGTTCAACAATTTCCTCAATAGAGCAATCACTAAAGGCGGTAACAAAAATGATCTCTGCCTTAATATCATATTTTCTTATCTCGATGGCGGTTTCCAGGCCGTTAATTCCGGGCATGCGCATATCTAAAAAGATAACCGCATAAGGATGGCCCTGTTCAACAGCTTTGCGCACCTTTTCAATGCCTTCCATCCCATTGGATGCTTTATCAACCGTGAAAACCGGGATATTCCGGGTACGGGGCGCGAGTAATGCAACAGGCGCGTCAAACAAAATATTAACCGCGTTATCGATACCGTATTGTTCCTGGGAAGTGCTGCGCGGCACAAGGATATCCTCAATGTTGTCGCGGACCATTTCTTCATCATCGATTACTAAAACTGATGTGTTAAGTTCATTCATATGGTGTGTAATATTAGGTATTAGTTATTATCGCTAAACTTTAGTGATAAAGTTCAGCCTTATACGCGCTTAATTTTATTTTGTTATGGTTATATGATATTTAAAAATATATCAGGTTGATTTTTATTAGTGTCTATATTACAGATGTTTATAATTTGGTGTGATATTTTGTTTGTGAATAAAGGGAGTTATCGAAAATAATAGATCAAAATAGAAGTGGTTTAATATTAGGTAACCGTTAAAATCAATACTTAACGTTTCGGCGTTGAATCCGGCGGTAGTTGCAATGGTTGCTGTTACTTATAATCCTTTTTCTGTAGCATCATTGTTATACACAATTACAAAAAAACAGTAGAGATTTTAGGCAATTTGATTGATATTTGATTCAATCAGATCGCGTACTGATCTTACAACCAATTGTCAATTCTTCAGGAAGGTAACCACCTATATTATGGAAAAATCACGTCGAACATTTATCAAACAGGCTGCATTGGCAGGTACCGGTGTATTGCTGGCAAAAACCGGGTGGAGTGCAGCAAGCTACAAACGCATTATCGGCGCAAACGATAGGGTGCGGGTGGGCGTAATAGGGTTTAGCGACAGGCATAAAAGCTCCCATATCCCAAGCTTTATGAACCACTACAAAGAGCTCAACTTTGAAGTGGTTGCGGTATCCGACATTTGGAACAAACGCAGGGAAGAAGGCGCTGCTACCTGGAAAGCCAAGATGCAGAATGATGTAAAGGCGTTCCGCAATAACGAAGAATTGTATGACAGTAAAACCGTGGATGCTGTGTTCATCAGCACGGCCGATTTTCAACATGCCAGGCATGCCATTGAGGCTGTAAAGGCTGGCTGCGATGCCTATGTAGAAAAACCATTCGCCGAAACCATGGAAGATAACCGGGCCGCATTGAAAGCGATAAATGAATCCGGAAAGATCGTGCAGATCGGCTCCCAGCGAAGGAGCGGTGCTAACTATCATGCAGCTAATGATTTTATCCGGTCAGGTAAATTTGGACCGATCACCATGGTCGAACTCACCTGGAACGTTAACCAGCCCGGCCGATGGCGCAGGCCCGAGTTACTGGGCACCCTGAAACAGGAAGATACCGACTGGAAGCGCTGGATCATGAACCGCCCCTATGAGGATTTTGACCCGCGTAAATATTTGGAGTTCCGCCTGTTCTGGCCATATTCATCCGGTTTGCCCGGGCAATGGATTAGCCACCAGATTGATACGGTACATTGGTTTAGCGGGCTAAAACACCCGCGCAGCGTGGCCGCCAACGGCGGTATTTATATGTGGAAGGATGGCCGCAGTAACTGGGATACCATAACGGCGGTATTTGACTATGGTCCGTTGGATGATCTATCAACTGGTTTCCAGGTTACTTTTGCTTCGCGGATGCACAATGGGGACGAGAATCCCTCCGAGATTTACTATTCAAACGGTGGCGAGTTAAACCTGATCACCAATAAAGTATCGCCAACTGGTGGCCTTACCGAAAAAATGGCTGCAGCCATGGGCATGAAAGCAAACCTGCTGCCGGAGATCGACCTGGCCAATACCGAAAAAGTGGTGGCTTCGGCTAATACCGGCGGCGATGTACTTACATCAAACCATGTACGCAACTGGATGGAATGTGTGCGCAGCCGCAAGCAACCCAATGCACCTGTTGAAGCCGGTTACAGCCACTCCATCGCCAATATCATGACTAACGCAGCCGTGCATACCGGCTTCAAAGCCACCTTTGACGAACATACACAGGAGGTGATGGTGAATGGCAAGATATTTAAATATTAGTTAGAACGAGGAGAATCAAGAGCCAGGAGTTGAGACCAACAATGTTTTATATTGATCGATGATGCCAATAACGGATAATAGAATGCTAAGATTCAGTAGGTTGAGCCTTTTTGTAATGATGATATTAATTGCCCCATCATCGTTTGCACAAAAAACAGCAGCGGTTAAAGTGATTAAATCGCCAACGGAAAACAGGGTTGATGTTTTTATGAACGGCCAGCCTTTCACCAGTTTTCTGTACCCGGATAGTTTGGAAAAGCCGGTTTTATATCCCATTCGCGCTGCCAATGGGACTGTAGTTACCCGTGGCTTCCCGCTGGTGCCCCTGCCCGGCGAACCAACCGACCATCCGCACCACATAGGCCTTTGGTTTAACTTTGAAAATGTAAATGGCCTCGATTTCTGGAACAACTCCTACGCTATCCCCGCTAATAAGAAGAGCATGTATGGCTGGATCCGGACTGATCGTATCATCGAAACTAAAAGCGGCAGTACCGGTATATTAACATACCATGCCAATTGGGTTAACCAAAAAAAGCATGTGTTGCTGGAAGAAACCACCCGCTTTGAGTTCAGCGGGCGCGGTGGACAGCGTATCATCGACCGCATTACCACATTGAAAGCCGATACAGCTATCGCTTTTAACGATGCAAAAGATGGTATGCTGGGCCTGCGGCTGGCGCATGAGCTGCAGATCCCTACTAATGAAGACCAACAGTTCACTGATAATAAAGGCAACATAACAATAGTAAAAGGGGGTACAGACCATATCGCCAACGGCAATTACCTGACGAGTGCCGGCAAAACCGGCAACGATGCCTGGAGCACCCGCGGCGTATGGTGCGAAGTGTTTGGCAAAATGGGGGCCGATTCGGTCAGCATCGCTATCATTGATCATCCGCAAAACCCTAATTATCCTACCTTCTGGCATGCACGGGGCTATGGTTTATTTGCGGCCAACCCGCTTGGCGAGAAGGTTTTTACCAATGGTAAATCTTCATTGAACCTGAAACTAAAGAGAGGAGAGTCGGTAACCTTCAGGTACCGGATTGTTATCAACAATGGTAATAATACCCTAAGTGCTGCCGAATTGAATGGGATAGCTGCGAAGTTCGCTGCCAAATAAAGCATCTCCGGAATGTTCCCCCTGAACAGTAGGAACAGCAATAGGGGAACTGTTTAAAACAATGTGGTGGTAAACCCAATGTTATATAAAACATAGTTGGGGTTAATAATAAAACCGCCATGGCCACTGAACAGATGATAATAACCGGGCTCGGCAACCAGCGCGAAATGAGGCACTATATAATATTCAAAGCCAAAAGCAGCTTTGCCCGCCGGATGATAGGCGCTTACATTCATGATTGAATATCCGTTTGAATTAATTGACACGCTGCTGTAACCCGAACTGCTTATACCCGGTTGGCCTAATATATAAACTGCTGCTTTACTGCTGATAGCCCGCCTGTAGCCAACACCCAGCATAAAAAAATCGGCGTTCAGCTTGCCCCTTATAACGTTGGTAGGGACCTGGTAAGGCAGGCTTTTGTATTTATTGGACAATGCATCATAATTAAACCTGAAAAAGATCGCATTGGTATATTTGGGTCGATATTCGACCCCGGTAATTACCGAAAAGCCAGGCCGTACGCTCAATTGTTCGTCGCCGGATGGTATATTAAGCCCAATGCCCCCCGGGAAATAAATCCTGCTCGCAAATTTGTCTGTTTGCCCAAACGCAAAAAGTACAAAGCATAGCATGAGCAGTGTTAGCATGCCGCATTTAATACCATTGCTGATTCTCATTGAGGAAATTTAAGTTTATAAAATACCTGAACCGCGCCATGCGGATTATTGCCTTTTTGCGCTTTTGTTGAACGGCATGCCAAGTATTCCTAAAAACCTTGAGGTTTCTTTTTTATCCATGTGTGTGTTAACCCCAAATTTTAGCTCATTTCTGCTTAATCCATTAAAATGCGTATTGAAAATACGATCCCAAATACTGAGTACGTCGCCGTAGTTGCAATCGGTGTAGGGCAATTCATAATGATGATGTACATGATGCAAGTTAGGCGTTATAAAAACCCAACCGATTATCGTATTCAGTGTTTTAGGAAGCCTGAACTGGGTATGCGATGTAATATTGCTGATGGTTTGTGCAGTTTGGCGTAACAGCAGCACACCGAACGAAGCGCCCAAAAGGTATACCCAAACAATTAAAAAAGCGGTACGGATAAAGGTTTCAACCGGATGCTCCCTTACGGTAGTGGAAACGTCTAGTTCAAGGTCGCTGTGATGCACCAGGTGAAAACTCCATAGTAATTTTACTTTATGCATAATTACATGGTAAATATATTCGCAAAGGTCGAGCAAAATAAAAGCGATAACATATTTAACGAAGACACTGTTTGAGTGATGGAACAGGAACAGCAGTCCGTGGTGCCGTTTTATGGCCCATGCCGAGGTGGCGAGCACAAAAATCGTCATGAACAACTGTATAGGCAAGGCAGTGGCAATAAACAATATATTGGTGAACGTGTGTTTCCACTTGTTTTTCCACGATACGGATAATACAATACCTTCAAACAGCCATAACAATAGAATAATGCCGGCGTACAAAAATACCTGAGAGGAGTTTGGATTGTTGATAAAGTAGGATTCTATTTTATGCATAATTAGGGGCTTCGCGCTGGCAATTTTACGCGAAAAATCTGTAGTTATGGTGAAAAATGTCTGATTTTGATTTAAAATATTTCATCGCTTCCCGATAATTTGGTTCCTGGTGGCGCAATAGTGTCAGTAAAACGATACTTTGCAGTAATAAACTAATGCTGCCAGTTTGTGAGCCAGCTGAGGGATAAATTTAATACTTTTATTGCCAATTGGCAATACACCGAAAAGCAGTAATTGGCATAAGGTGAACAAAATCCCGGTTTAATCCTTCTTTTGCTTCATCAATACCATCATTTCTCTGACATTATTTTATACCAGGTAATCGCATTTTTATATTTATAGGTAACTCCGGGCTAATAAACCCTGCTCCCGTATACATTGAACGATGTCTCTTTGTCTCGCTGATGCCATCAGGAATTTACAGCCTGGCGCGGGGTTTGTGCCGACAGACAGGTTGTTAAAAGAGTAGTCGCTTAAAACCATCCCTTTGTCTATAAATTCCGCGTCCGGGTCGATTTTTAAAAAAAATAACCTGACAGGTGATTAACTTCGGACACCAAATACAAGTTTTATGCATTTAAAAAAACGACTTATAGTAAATGTTGGTGTGCTTATCGTAATAGCTTTAGGTGTTGCTGCTAAATTACCCCATCCACAAGTGCCGCAAGGCAGCTTAGGCATACAGACAGCTGTTACGCGGTCGGCTATCACCTTCGAAATAAAAAACCTGGGTATTAATACCGGGGGATCCATCGGCGGCCTTGCAGCCAAAGTCAATTTTACCCCCGCCAACTTAAGCGCCAGCAATGTAGAAGCATCTGTTGATGTAAATACGATCAATACTGATAATTCCAGTCGTGACGAGCACCTGCGCAGCGCGGATTTTTTTGACGTGGCACACTATTCAAAAATTTCGCTCAAATCCGTGGCGTTTAAGCACAAAAGCGGCAATAATTATGTTGGCACTTTTATCCTTACCATTAAGGACAAGTCAAAACAAATTGAAATGCCCTTTGCATTTTTGGATAAAGACAATACCATCGGGTTTAAAGGCACTTTTAAAATAAACAGGCTTGATTTTGGGGTTGGCAGTGAAAGCATGATCCTATCCAACGACGTAACTGTTACTATCGATTGCGAGGGAAAAAAACAGGAGCCGGCTTAACTGGGTCTTATCGCTTGATCTTTATTAAAACCATTGCTAACTTTAACGTATAGATCTATAAACTATTCTTACCATGAAAAATATAGAATCTGGTTTCACCAGGCTCTTCGCCGTAGGTTTGTTAATGACAGCCTTAGTTTATACTGCCAGCCAATGTGCCGCACAGGCAACACCGGCACGCGCACTGCTCGCCCTTTCAAAAGGCGACCATGTTTTGGCGATCATCGACCCGGTTAGCCTGAAAGTAATCGCTGCCGTGCCGGTGGGTTCCGACCCGCATGAAGTAGTGGCTTCGGCTGATGGAAAAACGGCCTATGTTACCATCTACGGTGGTGGCAGCCTGCACGAATTGAATGTGATTGACCTGGTAGGGCAAAAGGCTTTACCTACCATTGATACCCGCCCGATGATGGGCCCGCATGGCATCACCTTTGTTGACGGCAAAGTGTGGTTCACTGCCGAAGGCACCAAAACTGTCGGCAGGTATGACCCTGCAACCGGCAAATTCGACTGGGTGATGGGCACCGGGCAGGACAGAACCCACATGATTTACGTAGTGCCCGGTGGTAAACGCGTGTACACTACCAACGTTGCTTCGGGTACGGTGAGCATTTTGGCTGACACGCTCATTAAACCAAACCAGGGCCCCAATGGTTTTGGGCCGCCGCCGCATCGTGATTGGATGCAAACCCTTATCCCCGTATCCAAAGGCTCCGAAGGATTTGATGTTTCGCCAGATGGTAAGGAATTATGGACAGCGGCTTCTGATGATGGCAGCATAGCGGTGATCGACCTTGGTGCTAATAAATTATCTACCACAATTGATGCAAAGGCCATCGGCGCCAACCGCCTTAAGTTTACGCCCGATGGCAAGCGCGTGCTGGTAAGCAGCCTGCGTACCGGCGATATATTTGTATTTGACGCAGCAAGCCACCAACTGATCAAAAAGCTGAACACGGGCAAAGGTGCAGCAGGGATCCTGATGGACGACGATGGCTCACGCGCATTTATCGGCTGTACCGGGGATAACTATGTGGCGGTTATCGACCTGAAAACCCTAACCGTTAGCGGGCATATCACTATAAAAGGGGCGGATGGATTGGCCTGGGCGGTAAGGCCGTAGGGTTACCTTATTGTATTGCTGCTGTAAGCCCGGTTCGCTGCCGCAAGCGTCCCGCTTGTGGCCCGCTTTCAGGTAGCCCATTTTTAGGTATTCCGCTTTTTGGATAGCCAATCAGCGCAAACTTGTGCCTGCAAACCAAATCTACGCCCACATAATAAACGGCTATGATTTATTAAACCAGCTGACCAACAATCCCAGAAATCTCATCCATTAAAATTAAAATAGCTGACAAGTACAGCTTTTAAATCGCATATTCCATATCTGAACGCGGATTACATAAACGCGGGCCACAAGCGGGACGCTTGCGGCAGCGAAAACAGCTTACTCATCTGCATAACAACATCATCAATTCAATATTTTACCATCTCAATTTTCACCGGCCCTAAAAGCCCGGATGATTCCAACCCCGACCTTGGATCAGGGCCGAACGTAGCCGAAACCTTTCTTTGATCAGGAGGTAGCTTGCTGTCACCAATCAGTCGGTTCATCCAGGTGTTCACTACTTTTATTTCCAGTTTATTGGTGCCTGGTTTAAGGGCTTTGGTAATATCCAACTGGTAGGGTAGTGTCCAGGCGCCGCCTACCGTTACGCCGTTAACGGTTACTTTGGCAATCGCCCTGGCAAGGCCCAGGTCAATGATATAATGAGCACCGGGGGTGAGTTTGCCAATGTTAAAGGTGTTGTGATAATATGCTGTACCCGAGTAGTATTTGATACTGTCGTTTGCATTAAGCGACCAGTCGGTTAACGTATTGAAAACTACGGGTTTTGCCGGGCCGCGCATAGCCTTGTCAAAATTAACGATCCATGGTTGGGTAATGTTGATGGTTTTTGTAGGCAAGGGATAGTTTGATTTGGTGGTATCACCTTTCGTTCCGTTTTTCCGGAAGATGATAAACGCGCTTTCAAAAGGCGCAAGGTGCATCGGAACTGATGTGGTGCTACCATTTTGGCTGTATGCGGGCAGCATGCGCACCGTGCCGGTAACCGCGTTCCAAAGTTCAGGTTTTTTGCCGGTTATGCGGAACGCTGTTGAAATATTAACCGTGGTGTTTTTCTGGTTCGAAACAAAATAGATGGAACCATCCTTCAGTTGCCGGTGGATAAAAAGGATGGAATCGCTTTGTGTAATTTTAAGGTCGGGTTGAACTTTTACCAGGTCCAATGCCTGCTGCATATCCATGCCGCTAATTACCAGGCCCTTGCCATAATGGTTAACTTTTGTGGTTATGCCGTCGATATTGCCCCAAAGTTCGGCCGCTGTGCTTTGCACCTGCTGATCGGCGGCGGGGTAATTGGCCAGGCTGGGCGACCTGTCTGGTTTCGGCCCTAAAATTACCGCCCCCTGTTGTACCAGCTCTTTTATTTTTGCCAGCAATTCAGGGCGGATGGTCCGGAGCTTTGGCAGCACGAGGATGCTGTAGCTGATCCCGTTTGGCAGCAACAGTTTTCCATCCTTTACGGTAAGCTTTTGTTTGATCACATCGCCATTGATATAATCATAGGAGTAACCCTGCGGAAGCGCCGGATCGGTTACCCCGATCATTTTTGGCGCGTCTTCGCCTATAAAGTAAGCCACATCGGCAACATATTGCCCCTGCTGCAGCATCATGTTGCACCTTTTCATGTATTTGAGGAATACGTCCATATCAAAAAACCAGGTATTCAGTCGGTTAAATTCAACGCCAAACCAGGCGGTTACCCCCGGACCCACTTCATCTTTTGGCTGCGAGATATATACATGCAGCAGGGTATTGTTTATCCCTTCGGTAAAAAAGCGGTCGCCGCGTTTTTTAAACATGGCCGGGTACCGGTAAAACGGTGCGCCTGCCGCTGTGAACGATTCGGCAGATACCTTGATCTTTCCATAGATATGGGCCGATGAGGAAGCTGCACGGTTTTCTATATCTCCCAGATCACCCTCGCTCCAAAACTCCCCGCCTACTTCGTCCGACTGTCCGCCATATTGCAAAAACTCGCCGGGGTAGCCCCAGTGTCCGTAATTTTCGAGCCAGGTGGTCAGCCCGTTTTTGTGGCTTATTTCGCGTAAACCGCCCACATATTTAAAGGAAACATCGTCGGCTATCAGCCGTCTTAAATCCCATAAAAAACGGTCAGACAGGTCTTCGCTGCCGACAACTTTTCCCTGTAAAACCGGCATGTATGGCGTGGGGGCGTACTTGTATTTTTCCTTGAATTCGGCGATCAAATCATCGGTCCAGTTCTGGCTCCCGGTTTCGTAACTGTCTTCAACAGTTACCTTAAATGTCTTGCGGTCTTCGGGCGGGATGCGTTTCAATATCTGCCCTAAAAAGGCGTTAAAATGTTCCGCTACGTGTGCCTTACTCATTTTGTCAATTTCCAAGCCCTGGCCTTCGGGCGGCGCAGGGCTATTCGTTACATTGGTTGGCGTCATCCCGGTGCGTTCAATGATCCAGTTACCGGCGGGTACCTGCCAGTTAAGCGTACCACCGGCCGCCATATCGCTTGAAATATCAAGTACTTTATTGGGGTCGATGATATATTTTGAGGCTTCGTCCGGCTGCGACGCCCATTGGTAGTTTTGCCAGAAGGGATGCGGGGTCGGCCACATTTTTGCGAGCGTTTTTTCGATATAGTCCTCAACCAATGGAGTAGCTGATAGCTTTAATTCCGCAATGCCGCAATCATTGGAGATCCTGGTAAACACCAGCCTGATATTGGTTGTTGTGGTTGCTGGTATGGATATAGCTGCTGGCCCCCAGGGCGTAAAACCGGTATTTAACGCGGGGTTAGTACGGTCAATGGCGAAGTGTTTAATGGTGACGTATTCGCCATTTACTTTAGCCTGGACGTCGCCTTCCAGATAGACCGGTTGTTGCGTTGTAGTAAGGATGATGCTCCGCAAGGTATCGGGCGCGGTGGTGTTAATATCAAGCTGAAGCTGCTGCCCGTTATGCATGTGAATGCCGGTAGCAGTATTGTTATCCGTTAAATTATTCAGCGAATCTATAGCCGGAGTTGAAGAGAATTGCGCAGCGATTCCGGCGTCATAACCGCCCGGTACCGGGTAGGCCAAAACTTTAACATCCTGGAATTCTTTTTGCGGCTGAACCAGTTTTTGATGAAACGCCGATGGCCCATGCACAGTAACCTGTGATGAGGTTAAATATCGCATGGATTGGGCCGGTTTAACCCATGGACCACCGGATTGGCTCCAGCCCGGCCCGTTAAAAATCCCGATCTGGATATTTAACCGTGTTGCCGTTTTCAGCGCGGCATCCAGAATTTCCCACCACTCAGGGGTAAACATTTTTACTTTGCCCCCGGGCACGTTATCCAAACCAATATTACCTATGAAGGCACGGTTGATGCCAACCTTTTTCATGGCTTCCAGGTCTTTAATAACACCCTCTTTAGAGATGTTGCCCGAGATCCAATACCAGTAAACACTTGTTTGAACGGAATCCGGGATGTTTTTAAAGTTAGTTTCAATAGCGTTAATGCTCCCTGTTTGCAGTTTTGTTTTCGCTTTTAACTTTGCCTGGCCATAAGCACAGGTAACCAATAAAAAGAAAGCCAAAGATGAGCATGGTATTTTAAATAAAAACGACTTTACAGTGTGCAATAAAAACGATTTAGCAAGTTTTTTTTTCATTATAGACGGGGTAAAGTATATTAATACGGTAAAAATTCTAACAGGTTAAAACTCGGGATATTTAAGTTTTAAATATCAAAGATATAAGGTGCCAAATTAACAAAAACATTAAACCGGAAAGTGTAAAAATTATAATGTGTTTAAATATTCTTTTATTAAATATTTTTTAAAGGATGCGTACCGCGATGGTAAAACCTTTTTCGCTGCCATTTAGCAATTATACAGAACGCGGCATGTTTATTGTATTATATTGCATAGTTCCGGTTTTTTTAAGCTTAGCACCTCAAAATCAGCTTTACACTTTGGATATCGACCTGTTCGGACAGTGAGGATACCCTTTACTTAGAACGATGATTGAAGTATATGATGGGCAGGAATGAGCTTTTAGAACAGTTGGTAGTTGCCAACGAAGAAAAGGCAAAGCTGGAGGCAGATCTTATCCTGGCGAATATAGAACTTGATTTTCAGAATGAAGAAAAGAAAAAACGGGCCGCTGAACTCAGCCTTGCGAATATCGAACTGGATTTTCAAAACCGGGAGAAACTAAACCGCGCGAGAGAACTCATCGTCGCGAACAGGGAACTCGATTTTCAAAATGACGAAAAAGACAAGCGCGCTGCGGAACTTATTATAGCCAATAAGGAGTTGCTTTTTCAAAATGAGGAAAAGGAAAAGCGGGCGGCGGAACTGATTATAGCCAACCTGGAACTGGTTTTTCAAAATAAGGAAAAAGAAAAACGGGCGGCGGAACTGATTATAGCCAATCTGGAACTGGTTTTTCAAAATGAGGAAAAAGAAAAACGGGCGGCGGAACTGATTATAGCCAACCTGGAACTGGTTTTTCAAAATGAAGAAAAGGAAAAGCGGGCGGAAGAACTGATCATTGCTAATAAGGAACTGACTTATCAAAACGGCGAAAAGGAAAAGCGGGCGGCCGAACTGATCATTGCCCTGGAAGAACTGGGCTACCAGGATGAAGAAAAAGCAAAACGTGCGGCCGAACTGATCGTTGCCAATCGCGAACTAGTAGTCCAGAAACAGCAAAAAGAAAGACGGGCAGCAGCTGAGGCCAAAAAGGATGAATTTTTTAATATGGTTAGTCATGAATTTAAGACACCATTGACCAATATTAAAGCCATTAACCAGCTGCTTGAAAAAACAGCAGACCGGGCCAATAAGCATTATCCATTTATTTTAAATGCAGGGCACAGTATTAAACGGCTCGAAAAATTGATAGCAGACCTGCTGGATGTAACCAAGATCAATTCGGGCCAGATAGACCTGAATATTGCAGCATTCTATTTCCCGGATGCGCTCACAAATAGTATTGCCAATATCCAGCTTACAGCAAACAACCATGAGATCCTGCTGGAAAACTCCGTCGATATCCTGTACGCGGGCGACCAGTTCAGGATCGAACAGGTACTTGTCAACCTGCTAACCAATGCCATCAAATATTCTCCGGATGCCAACAAGGTATTGGTAAAAGCGAAAATTGAATCCGGCGATATTGTGGTGTGTGTGCAGGATTTTGGAATAGGTATTGAAAAAAAGGAGATCGATCAATTATTTCAACGTTTTTACAGAGTAAGTGAAACAGCCATGCTCTTCCAGGGGGTGGGTTTGGGCCTTTTTATTGCGTCCGAGATCATTAAAAAGCATAACGGCACATTTTCCATTACCAGTGAACCGGGCGAAGGCAGCAGCTTTTGTTTTACGCTGCCCTTACCTGCCTGAAAGGGATGTAAGCCACTTTTGTAAATCAAAAAACTCCCTTAACCAGCAGGTCAAGGGAGTTAATATTAACGTGAGTTCGATATAAGAAATTTAGCATACAGTTTCAAAATGCCCCATCGGGGCTACCGCTTTGTAGAAACCAAATACCAGGGATAATGCCACGTTAGTGGCTACCCTTCGCGAGTTGGGTAGCCGCTGACGCGGCAAAAATAACGTTTGAACATAGTGCTACAAAGCGGTAGCCCCCGATAGGGCAAAGGTTTTTCTTATATCGAACTCACGTTAATATTAAGGACTTAAAGCGTATCGGCTTATTTCCACCCGCCACCCAGCGACCGGTAAAGTTCAGCCACGGCGCTTAATTCTTCACTTTTTATGGAGGCCAGTTCCAGCTCGCCCTGCAGTACATTACTTTGGGCGGTAATCACTTCCAGGTAATTGGCCATGCCGTTTTTAAACAGCAGGTTAGCATTGGTAGTGGCATGCTGTAAAGTATTTACCCGACTGGCGGCGATGCTTTGCTGTTGCTTCAGCTTTTCAATTTTCACCATTGCGTCTGATACTTCGCCAACGGCATTTAATACCGACTGACGGAATTGCAGCACCGTATTTTCACGCGCTACTTTTGCAACCTCGTACTTGGTTTTTAGCTGTTTATGTTCAATCAGGGGCTGGGCAATACTGCCGGCAACTATGCCAAACAATGATGCCGGCATATTAAACCAGTTACTTGCTTTAAACGAATTGACGCCGCCGCTTGCTGTAATATTTAAAACAGGATACATGGCGGCTTTGTTGATGCCGACAGTGGCATTGGCCGTAACCAGGGCAAGTTCGGCGCTTTTTACATCGGGCCGGCGGCTTACCAGGTTGGCGGGCAAGCCGGCGGAAAGATCCGCCGGAACTGCCATTTGATCCAGGATGGCAGTACGCTCAATCCTTCCCGGCAACTCGCCGGTGAGGATGCGCAGGGCGTTTTCCTGGATGCTGATATTTTGCTCAAACTGTGGCACCAGTTGTGCCGCGGCCTGTTCCTGCGCTTCAGCCTGCTGTACGGCCAGCGAAGTTACCTGTCCGGCATCATATTGCAGGCGGATAATGCGTAGGGTGCTGTCATTCAACTGTACATTCTTATGGGCTATATCCAGCTGCGCGTCAAGCATCAGTAGGTTATAATAACCCCGCGAAATGTTGGACACCAGGGCGGTTTGTATAGCCTTTTTAGCCTCAACGGTTTGCAGGTAAGCGGCTAAGGCTGCCTTGCTCTGGTTACGGATCTTCCCCCAGATATCCGCTTCCCACGAAACAGCCAAATTGGCCGAATAATCCTCGATATGGTTGGTGCCGATGTTATACTGGCTTAAACTGAGCCCGGTAAGGCTGTTGTTTGACGGCCTGTCGGTATTGGCCGTTACGTTAAGGTCAACCTGCGGCACATTGTTCCATTTTACCTGTTTAAATAATAATTGCGATGCCTCGATATTTTTAAGGGCGATCTGCATATCATAGTTTTTGGCAATGGCGCTGTCGATCAGCTTTTGCAATACCGGGTCGGTAAAGAAATTCTTCCAGCTGATATCTGCGATACTGCTGGTATCTGTTGCCGCTGCCGCGGTGCCGAAATGATCGGGCAGGGCAGGTTTGGGCGTTTCAATATCTTTTGAAACTTTACAGGCGCTTAATATCAGCAGGATAAAAGCGATACTGATTATGTTATTTTTCATTTGTTTAATTTAAAATTTGTAAAATTATTCCATAGCGATGGGTTTCAAACCTTGCGTGTTCAAAACAAAACAATTGCAGCTACCCTCTTTTTTGCCTGCAAAAGAGAGGGTGAACGAGTGTAGCGACGTTCGGGTGAGTTAACCCCGGCGGACATTACCGCCAATGCATGGCGGCGAGCTTACTCACCCCGGATTCGCTTCGCTCTCCGACCCTCTCTACGGCAAGCCGTAAAGAGGGTGGAAAAAGTATTTGTTACGCTCCATATTTCAAACCCATTGCTATTTGGCGATAAAAATCACCCCTTACTATACTCTCCCTGCAAGGCCATAACATCCACATTATTTGCACTATCATCTGCCTTTTGCCGGTTCAATACCGCCAGCGGCACACCTGTCACCTTCTCCTGCAAATGCTGGAAGATCACGAACAATACCGGGATGATAAACAATCCCAGGATCACCCCTGAAACCATCCCCCCGGCTGCGCCGATACTGATGGAGTGGTTACCCTGTGCTGATGGCCCGGTGGCGATACTCATCGGGAAAAGCCCGAACACGAAAGCTAGGGAGGTCATCAGGATAGGGCGGAGCCTTAGCCTTGCCGCTTCAATAGCCGAGGCTACCAATTGATGCCCCGCCTTGCGGCGCTGTACCGCGAACTCCACAATAAGGATGGCATTCTTCGCCAAGAGGCCTATCAGCATGATGAGCGCCACCTGTACGTAGATGTTGTTTTCAATCCCGGTAAGGCCGAGTACAGCAAATACACCGAATACGCCTGTTGGGATAGACAGGATAACCGCCATAGGCAGGATATAACTTTCATATTGTGCAGAGAGCAGGAAGTAAACAAATATTAAACAAAGCATAAACACAATCACCGATTGCCCGCCGGATGATATTTCTTCGCGGGTTTGCCCGGTAAATTCATAGGCAAAGCCAGATGGTAACTGCTCATTGGCCACCTCTTCTATCGCTTTGATCGCGTCGCCCGAGCTGTAACCCGGTTTGGGGATCGCGTTTATCTCGATAGAGTTGAACAGGTTAAACCTTGATGCCGTTTCGGACCCATAAACACGGGTGAGCTTAACGAGTGTATTGATAGGCACCATATCGCCGGTTTTGCTTTTTACAAATACCCGGTCGATAGAGGAAGGATCTGTCCGGTCAGCAACATCCGCCTGTACAATTACCCGGTAATACTTGCCAAACCGGTTAAAATCCGAAGCCTGCGCACTACCAAAATAAGCCTGCATGGTTTCAAGGATGTCTTTTACATTTACACCCAGCTGGTTGGCTTTTTCATCGTCTACCTCTAATTGCAGTTGCGGATAATCAGCTTTAAATGATGTAAAAGCATAGGCAACGGCCGGTTTTTTCATCAGCGCGCCTATAAAATTATTGGCCACGCCGCTGAATTTATCCAGCGGGCCGCCGGTTTTATCCTGCAATACCATATCCAGCGCTTCCACATTGCTAAAGCCCGGAACAGTAGGGAAGCTGAATACGAAGAAACTGCCCCCGGTTACCTGCCCCAACTGGCCCCTGATCTGGTCCATAATGGCGTTGATGTCTTTTACCTTGCCTCTTTCTTCCGGTTTCTTCAACAAAACAAAAAATACGGCTGATGATGGACTGGTGGAGTTGGTGAGCAGGTTGAAGCCCGGTAAGGAGGTAACAAACCTGGCCGCTTCCAGTTTACCAACAGTGTTCTCTGCCTGCTGCATCACTTTGGATGTACCGTCAAGAGACGTACCCGAAGGTGTATTGACCGCGATGGCCACAAAGCCCTGATCCTCGGTAGGGATAAAGCCTGTCTTGGTGTTCCTCACCATCAAAACGGTAGCCGCCGTGATTAAAATTAGCCCGGCGATACCCACCCATTTATTTTTCACCAGGAACTTTAACCCACCCACATAGCGGTTGGTTATTGCGTTAAAACTGCTATTAAAACCGGTGAAGAAACGTTGTTTAAACCCTTGTTTAACTGTGCCATTCCTTTTTTCGGCATGCGTATCTTTTAAAAACAGCGCGGCCAGCGCAGGGCTAAGCGTTAAGGCATTAACCGCCGATATCATGATGGCGATCGCCATCGTAAAGGCAAACTGCCGGTAAAATATCCCTGTAGACCCCGTCATAAAACCAACCGGTAAAAATACCGCCGCCATTACTAAGGTAATGGAAATGATAGCGCCGGTGATCTCGTGCATGGCTTCAACTGTTGCTGGTTTCGGGGCGAGGTGTTTGTGCTCCATTTTGGCATGCACCGCTTCCACCACCACAATCGCGTCGTCCACCACGATACCAATGGCCAGCACCAGCGCAAAAAGGGTGAGCAGGTTAATGGTAAAGCCAAACAGATTCATGAAGAAGAAGGTGCCGATAATAGCGACCGGTACGGCTATCGCCGGTATCAGGGTCGACCGGAAATCCTGCAGGAAGATATACACCACCAGGAATACCAGGATAAAAGCTTCTATCAGCGTATGTTCAACTTGTGAGATGGATTCATCGAGGGCGGTTTTGGTACGATAAAAGTTGTTGTATTTGATACCCGCCGGAAAATCTTTGGATGCTTTTTCCATCAGGTGATCCACCGCTATCTGGATCTCGTTGGCGTTTGAACCAGCCAGCTGGATAATACCTATAGCGATACCGTTATGCCCGTTTAGTCGTGTCAAACTGGTGTACGAATAGGCACCAAGTTCAACACGGGCCACATCTTTTAAATGCAAAACGGAACCATCGGCATTGGCGCGGATGGCAATGTTTTCATACTCTTCAGGCTTTGTCAATTTGCCCTTGTATTTGATCACATATTCAAATATTTCCTTGCTTCTTTCGCCCAGTTTGCCAGGGGCAGCTTCCAGGTTTTTATCCTGTATAGCGGCCATTATTTCGGCCGGGGTGATTTTGTAAGCGGCCATCTGGTTTGGGTTGAGCCATACCCGCATGGAGTAATCTTTAACCCCGCCAAATATGCTTGCCGAACCAACACCCGGGATCCGTTTCAGCTCGGGGATGATATTGATCTGCGCGTAGTTTGCCACAAAGGTCTGGTCATATTTCTTCGAATCCTCGGTATACATGCCTACCGCGCCGATCAAACTGTTTTGCTGTTTGGTGGTGGTAATGCCCTGTTGCACCACTTCGGCTGGCAGCTGGCTGGTGGCCTGGGCCACGCGGTTTTGTACGTTCACCGCAGCCTGGTCAGGGTTGGTGCCCTGCTTAAAGTAAACGGTGATAGCCAGGGTACCGTCGTTACTTGCTGTTGAGCTCATATAACTCATGTTTTCCACCCCGTTGATGGATTCCTCCAGTGAGGGTGCCACCGAACGGAGTACCGTTTCGGCATTGGCGCCTGGATAAACCGCAGTTACCAGCACCGCAGGGGGCGCTATATCCGGGAACTGCTGTAAGGGCAATTTCATCAGGCTCAGCAGCCCGAGGATCACCAGCAGTATGGAGATGACGGTAGCGAGTACCGGTCTTTCTATAAATTTCTTAAACATCGTTTTAATTTTAGTGTGTGTTCTTAATCCTTTTGTCCAATGGTTGTTATATAAATCAACCTTCAGGACAAAACGATCTTTTTCTTTGCGATCTTTGCGCCTCCTTTGCGCACTCTGCGGTTAAATTTTAACCCAAAGTATTTGATCTCTTAATTTTTAGCCAAATTGTCGCTCACTTTTTTAGGCTGAATCACTGTACCCTCCTGCAAACGGTCAAAGCCGCTAAGCACAATCTGGTCGCCTGCTTTTACGCCGTCTTTTACCAGGTAATTGTTTCCGCTTTTGCCAACTATGGTAATGGCCTGTTTTTTAACCTTATTACTGTCGGCCAGGGCAAATACAAATACCTTGTCCTGCATTTCAACCGTTGCCGATTGCGGTACAATCAGTGCATCTTTATGCTGCAGGCTCAGGCGAATTTTGCCGGTATTACCCGACCTTAATAAACCCTGCGCATTAGGGAAACTTGCCCTGAGGGTGATAGCGCCTGTGTTTTTATCAAACTGGCCGTCAATCATATCAATCTTTCCCTGTTGTGTATACTGGCTGTTATCTGCCAATAACAGGCTTACCGAGGGGAGTTGTTTCAATTTATCCTTCAGGGTTTGGCCCGGATACTGCTCTTTAAAGCTCACAAAATCCTGTTCGCCCAGCGCAAAATAAACATGCACATTATGCACATCGGATAAAAGGGTAAGGGCTTCGGCATCCGCAGGCGCAACCAAACTGCCCTGTTTTTTCAACAGGCGGCCTATATAACCACTCACAGGCGCTTTTATCAAAGTATAACCAAGGTTGATTTGTGCGGTTGATACATTTGCTTTTGCCTGTTCGATATTTGCTTTGGCTACATCCCAGGCAGCTTTTGCGGTTTTCAACTGATAGTCAGACACCACCTTGTTTTGTACAAGCGGGGTTAATTTGTCAATTTCCAATTGGGCATTGGCCAAAGCGCCTTCGGCAGCGTGCTGGCTGGCTACGGCATTGCTTAAAGCGGCGCGGTAAGGCTGATCGTTAATTTTAAATATCGGCTGGCCGGCGTTTACAAAAGCGCCTTCGTCAACAAATACTTTATCAAGCGACCCGCTTACCTGCGGGCGGATCTCCACATTTATGGCACCCTCAACAGAAGCAGGGTATTCCTGGTAAGTGGTATCAGTACCCGCAATAATGGTGGCCACCGGCAGCGATGGCGGTGGCGGTGCTGCAGCTGTTTGCGGTTTGGTTGAACAGCTGTATAACGTTAGGGCGACAAGCGCCAGATAGATGGTTTTCATTTTAATTATGGATTTAGTGAATTAGCGAATTAGTGAATTAATGGGTTTGGGGCTGGTTGGATTTCGTTCCTGCCGTGGCAGCGACCCAGCTACTTTGTTATTTATTTAACACTGTTAGATCATCTAACGAGTGTAAATACTACTGAATAAATTTGTTTAATCTTTTTCATGACATTATTTATTTAAATTAAGTACTAAACCTTCCGGTGAAACCGGAGAACAAAACTCACTGCCTGGGGGCAGTATTAAAACCCGGTTCTTGCGTTTCTGGTTGTTTGCAAACGGGTGGCGACTCTTTTAAGCCGATTTTTTTTATTTATGTGTATGCTATTTATTCAACACTTTTAATTTGTTTAACAGGCGTGGTCTCCGGTGAAAATTGAGTGGTCATTGACCTGATGATTGCACCTATGGCATCCTTTAACACCTGGCGGTTAATCTCGTCCGAATTCCCCCTGCTCAATATATTGATGGATATTAAACCATGAACTACGGACCAAAAGGTATAATATTTTGTACAGATCAGGTTTGACTCCATATCATCAATACCCATCAACTCGCCAATCACCGCTGTGAACAGGTCCCAGGGGACTTCTGCCTCGGGTAAGGTGTTCATTAGTTCGCAGCTGTAATTGGTGTTTACACCGTACATGGCCTGGTATAACTCTTTATTGGCAAAAGCAAAGTTCCAATAGGCCAGCCACATCGCTTCCAGCTGTTTGGCCGGTAAACAGTGCTTGCCTTTAGCCTCCTCCAAATCCCTCGTTAATATTAAATACCCCTTGCGGGTAAGCTCCAAAATAATCGCGTCCTTATTTGCAAAATATTCGTAAATGATCGGCGCAGTATATTCTATTACATCGGCAATTTTGCGCATGCTTAAAGCAGCCCAACCTTCTTCCTTAACAATCTGAAGGGCTGCTTTCAGGATGTTCATCCTGGTATCTTCTTTCAGACGTTGTATCCTGTCTTTACTTGCCATTTTAAACTCACGGCATTAAATCATTTAACATCGTTAGGCAAATGTACATCCATAAATAACAAAGTGTGTTCATCTGATTGTCAAAATTTGAAAAGAGAGTAAAACTTAATGAAAGCCCGACTACTCAATGCCATCGTTTTAACAGGCGGACATTCCAACCATAGAGGGTGTTTGTGTAGCCGTTTCAGTGTCTCCCGGAAATTTAATTTGCATTTGGCCGTATAAGTTATTTTTCTTGAGGTCAATTCTTAGTTTTGCTCCCATTATCTTAAAAGTAGTTTTATGTCTTATTTCAAAGAACAATTACTCAGCGTTTTAGACGAAATCAAAGGAAGTGGTTCTTTTGTAACTACTGATAGCAAGCCGTTTGTTTTTCCCGGTTTGGAGGTTCGCGGCGTTGGCGAGATAGGTTTTCCCGTAAATCCCCTCCAAATCAGGGAAATGATTAAAACTGCTCATAAAGCTCCTTTTGGTAAGGGAAGTGAGACTGTGCTGGATACAGCGGTCAGGAGCGCCTGGGAAATTGATGCCGGCGAAATAACATTTAGCAATAGCGACTGGGATAAATTTATTGCCGGCATTGTTAAAAGCATAAAGCCCGGTTTGGGCATTGAGGGACACCATGTATCGGCCAATCTTTACAAATTATTGATATATGAAAGCGGCGACTTCTTTTTAACTCATAAAGACTCCGAGAAGGAAAAAGGGATGTTTGGTACGCTCATCGTTGGCCTGCCCGCTAAACATACTGGCGGCGAGTTGATAGTAAAATTTGATGGAAAAACAGAGACGATTGACTTTTCCGGGCCCTCCAATCAATATAAAATTCCGTTTGCGGCATTTTATGCAGACTGCGAACATGAAATACAACCCATCACTTCAGGATATAGGGTATGTTTGATTTATAACCTGATACAAGATAAAGGGAAGGAAAAAATTGAGCTTCATCAATTGGGAGGCTTTACTGAAAGACTGTCCACTATTTTGAAAGCCGGCGAAGATGAAGCGGATATTCCAAAAATCGTTCTCTTGGGCCATCAATATACGCCTTCAAATTTCACAATGGAATCACTAAAACTGAATGACAGGCCAAAAGCTGAAGCGCTGATACTTGCTGCCCGAAAAGCTGGATTTTATGCCAAATTGGGTTTGGTTACATCATACCAGGCTGGTCAGTTGGAAATGGATTATAGCAAAGGATCGTCAAGATCACGTGGAAGAGGGCGGTATTATGATGATTTTGACGACTATGATGACGACGAATTGTCTGAAAACGGTACGATGGGCGAAGTATATGATGAGCGCATTGACGTTGAGCATTGGATGCAAGAAGGTGTGCCACCCCTCAGAAACATTCATTTTGAAGAAGAAGACCTTATTTCGTCAATTAAACTGAATGAAGGTGATCCTGTAGCAAAAGAAGCAGAGGGTTACACCGGCAATGCCGGCATGGAAATGTACTATTGGTACCATTATGGCGCGGTGTTTTTGTGGCCAAAAAAATATCAGTATGAAATATTGACAGATCTTAGTTCAGATAATAAGCTTGAATGGATAGCCTGGTATAACAAACATTGGGATGCCGTTGAAACAGATGAAAAAGCTTTAATCAAAAGATTGGCAGAAGAAAGCATAGAGGGAAATAATTTGAGAGATCATTCAGACTATAGCCCGCTGGCGGATTGGTTGATCAACCTGAACGATGAAATATACTTAGAAGAAAAGGGCATAAATTTTTTGACGAATTGTTTTAGATTTATTGCCGTTGAAAGCTGGATAAAATTATTTAAAGCTTATTCAAGTGATAGTTTTGAAAAAATATTTACTGCTGTTGGAGGCAAAGGGTATCCGTCGGCAGCCAGCCATTTACTTGATGTTTTAAATGCATTGCTTGCAGAACCAGGTAATTACCGGCCGTTTATAGTTGGTCAAACAGATCATATTCCGGCCTATTTGAATGCATTAAGCCTTTCTGGCAAGGATGAACATAACGTAGCAAAGGATATTTTGCGAAACGTATTTAAGTTGAGCAATCTCAAAACAGGCGATGATACCTGGCTCAAAAATACAACTGTCGCGTTCACAAGGGTGTTGAACAGGGGCTATGTTAATGATGTGTTGGTGAAGACAATACTGGAATCGGGTAAAGGATTGGCTATTGCCGGTCGAATCATGGAAATCTGCAAAAATGATCTGAATGAACGGGTAGATAACAAGCCGCAACCACCCGTTGATTGGTCAAGGCCTTTACCCAAAGCTTCCTCTTATTATAGTAAAGTGTGGGTTATTTTGGCGGATTTTATACAGTCGCCCACACAACAGATTTTTGATTATCAAAGAGTGCAGGGTGAGCGAAGTGAAATGGAAAATGCTATCAGAAATGTAACCATTGATTTGAAAACGGAAACGATCAAAAAAGGCTCACCGCACACACTCAGGTTAATTAAAACGCAGGATGCATATCAAAGGGAACTTACCAAATGGGAAGCGGACGTGGCGTTGCTAAAAAAGGCAAGCGATTTTTAGGGGATTGGTTATTAATGTATTATAATAATAAAAAACCCGCCGGTTCAAGAGGGACGCTTGAACCCTTACCCGTGTCAGCTTCCTGCTGACATAATCCAATGATTGCGCAGTGTTTTTCCGGCTTCTTAAAAGATTATAGTAAGCGGGACGCTTACATTTTATTTAGGATTCAAGCGGGACGCTTGAACCGGCGGGGAGATCGGAATAGCATGGTAACCCTCTTGGAATTTGCACAATATCAACCTATTAAATTATTGCCAGTTAGATATTTACGCAAAAAGTATTAAATTTATCACCATCTAAATACATTTTGTCATGCCGATATTCATGGATGTTCATATTGTTCCGGGTGTAAAAGCCAAAGATGTGGCCGAAGCGCACCGTTTGGACCTGCTCCACCAGCAAGAACATGGATGTAACTGCATGACGTATTGGATAGATGAGGTCCGCGAAAGTATTTTCTGCCTGATTGATGCCCCTGATAAAAATGCAGTCGCCGAAATGCATAGTAAAGCACATGGCCTTATTCCCAATAAGATCATTGAAGTGAACAGCAACCTGGTGGAGGCTTTCCTGGGGCGGATATATGATCCCTCCGATGCACCAATCTCAAATGATGGGTTGAAAGTTTTTGCCGACCCTTCTTTCCGGATTTTACTGGTGACCAAAACAGCCGACCCGGTATTGCTAAAACACCAGTTTGGGGACGAGCAGGCAGGTGAATTATTAAGCGCGCATACCGGTATCATCCGTAAAAATATTTTAGCGTTGGGCGGACGCGAAGTTGAGCATGAAGGAAGCGGTTTTGTGGTTTCATTTTCATCTGCAGCTAAAGCGGTGGATTGTGCCTTATCAATCCGCAAGGAAATGCCTTCGTCCATTGCGGAACAAATCGATTTGAGGATAGCGGTGAACGCGGGGGAACCGGTTGAGCACAGCGAGCACCTGTTTGGCGAAACTATTGATTTTGCAACAAACATGTGCCGGATTGCCAAAGAGGGGAAGATCGCCATCGCATCAGCTGTTAAAGAATTGATTGCGGAAGACGTTTTCCAAAAGGAGCGAAAATACTTCCTGACCCTTTTACCGCCTGAGGAGCATTTATTGAAATTGCTGTTCAGCAAATTGGAGGAAAATTGGCAGGATGCTGATTTCGACCTTTCAGATTATTGCAATGCCACGGCGATGAGCAGCTCCCAATTGTATCGAAAAACCATCGCCTTAACCAGCCTGCCACCCAATTCGCTGTTAAAGGATTTCAGGCTGCATAAAGCAAAGGACCTGATGAGAAAACGGTATTTCAATATTGCTCAGATCACTTTCGATTCGGGCTTTACCAGCGCTTCTTATTTTACCAAATGCTTTAAAAAGAAATATGGCCTGCTGCCCATGACCTATATCGAATTACTCCACTAATTAGTTCCGGTTAAATTTTACCATTTATTGACGGATTTGTTTCATCCGGTTTGCTATTTATTGAATGATTTGTTATAGCCGCCGCTATTGACCTCCGGTAACTTTGAGTATTCTTAAACAATTAAACTCAACGTTATGAAACTAATTAAAAACACCACCCTGATCCTGATGATCGTCCTGTTCAGCAGCATGATCGCTAAAGCGCAAACCTCTGTAAAAGACAGTTCAAACAAATCAACCACAACAACAATGAAAACTTACCTCATCGAAAGAGACATCCCGAACGCCGGCAAGTTAACGCCAGAGCAGTTAAAATCAATTTCACAAAAATCATGCAGTGTGCTGCAGCACATGGGGCCGCAAATTCAATGGATACAGAGTTATGTAACCGGCGACAAGATTTTTTGTGTGTACAAAGCAGAGAATGAAGACCTCATCCGCGAACATGCAAAAGAAGGAGGCTTCCCTGCCAATGTGATTACAGAAATTTCAACTACGATCAGCCCTGCAACTGCCAAACAGTAAGCGGTAGAAGAAACCCTTTATTGAAAGAACCCGCTTAATGCGGGTTTTTTTATGCAGACGGCTAAGTATGATATGTTGTTTGAACCTCAACTCCCCGGGCGAGTGTTTGGTATACCACACAATACCTTTCGGTCAGTTTTTTAAGGGCTGAGATTTGCTCTTCGCCGGCATCGGTATCGATATCAAATTCCAGGCGTATCGCTTTGAAACCAACCGGAACTTCTTTACTTACGCCTAAAGTGCCTTTGAAATCGAGGTCGCCTTCCGCCCGTACGGTTCCGCTTTTGATATTCACTTCAATAGCGGTTGCCACGGCTTGTAAGGTAACGCCTGCACAAGCCACCAGCGCTTCCAGCAGCATGTCGCCTGAGCAGGCCAGCATGCCTGTCCCTCCTGTGGCGGGATGCAGCCCCGCTTCCACGATGGATTTGCCGGTTTCCACTTTACAGGAAATACCTTCGCCGATCTTTCCTTCGGCTTTTAAAGTGATGATCGCTGACCCGGGATGCTCGCGATATTGATCTTTGAGCGGGGCCTGAAGATTTTTGAGTTCTGTTGCATTCATGATGACAAGGTAAAAAAAAATCTGAAAATCTGTATTTGCAATTATCCCGGCAGGCGTCTGTCCCGGTAGTTTTACGAACGGATATAACCCCAGCGCTTTAACCATCCGTGCCACCCCATGGAGATGTATTAATTGATTTGCTAAATCGTTTTATTATTTAAATATCGTTTGTTATTTTTGTTTTTTATCCGGTATAAATGCCCCGGTTAAATATTGAAAATAATAAATCATGAAATACCTTAAAATTTTAGCGCTGCTGCTATTTTGCCATACGGCATTTGCACAAACAGATCAAAAACCTGCCGAAGTAAAGACTGAGGAACAAAAAAAGCAGGACTGGGAAAACTTTCAAAAGATGATTGAACACCGCATCCATAACGACTGGGCCTGGCTGGAGCGCTATGCGGACGACAACCAAAAGTTACCCCCGCCCGCAAAAGGCGAACGGCGTGTTGTTTTTTTAGGCAACTCCATTACCGAAGGCTGGATCAACACCGATCCTGATTTTTTTAAAGGTAAAAGTTATGTTAACCGCGGTATCGGCGGGCAAACCACGCCGCAAATGCTGGTACGTTTCCGCGAGGATGTGATCAACCTGCAACCCGAAGTAGTGGTGATCCTGGCAGGTATCAACGATATTGCCGAAAATACCGGCCCCTCGAAAATTGAAAATGTAGCCGGCAATATTTTTTCCATGGCCGAGCTTGCCCGCGTAAACCATATTAAAGTAGTTTTATCGTCAGTTCTTCCCGCTGCCGCTTTTCCGTGGCATCCGGGCATTTACCCGGGGTCCTCTATCATCAAATTAAATGAGTTGTTGAAAGCTTACGCCGAAAAAAACCACCTGGGCTATATCGATTATTATTCAGCCACGGTAACTGAAGACAAAAGCTTTAAAAAGGAATTGACCGTTGACGGGGTACATCCCAACATGGCCGGCTACAAAGTAATGGAGCCGCTGGTTGAAAAAGCGATAGGGGAGGCGTTGAAGCGGAAATGGTAGGGTGATGAAGAAGGGGATATTTTAATAGTAGGGTTCCTGATTCGTTCAAAAATTCAGTCATTTACTAGCCAGCAATTTCTGATTTCATTCAATAGATCGTCCCTCCGGTATTCAAAATTCCTTTTGAAATTTTCGGAGTTGAACGAACTAAATGGCATCAGGCTTTTAAACCAGTCTTCTTCGGAAAAACTCTTTTGGGTCTTCCGCTTAAGGATATCTATCCGATGATGATAATAGTCGAGTTCCTGATTTAATTCCAACCGGGAGTTGGCGAAAAGCAAAAGCCTGTCAAAGAAATATTGGAAATTTATCATAGTAAATGGTTTGACCGATCTGAAGTTTTCTCCCGTGGGAGCCAATCTTCTTTGCAGAATTTGATTTAAATAATCATTGATACCTGGGATATCGAAATAGATATTGGTCTGTATTATAACCGGGTAAATATTCATCTTTTTCAGGTTCAGTTTTTGGTTCGCTGCCTTAACATCAAGCTTCCAGAACAATTCTTGATCTGCTGCTAATAGCTCAATATGCCTGGCCAACTGACTGATGCCTTTTTCTTTGACCTTTTCTTTACCATTTGCTTCGACAGTATAAGAGACAAACTTCTTGTCAATTTCTTCTTTGATTTTTTCGTAAGAGTTTGATTGGATGACTTCAGAACTTAGTAGATAATCTTTAAATTCAATTATAAAAATGTGATTGCCTTTACGGTAATAACAATCAGGATTAAACTTTTCATAATCCTCAAAAAACAATAGCGTCTCATGTTTTCGGTTGAAACATGTTTTTATCGTGTTTTTAAAGAGCACATCTTCAGAAAATTCTTTACCAACAACTCCTTTAAACTTTCCTAATCCCTGGTCTTGACCATCTATATGGCTGCCTTCTTTACTTAATGGGTTAAATAGGCTGCCAATTTTTGAATTTCTATAGAAAGAGAAAATAAGGCCGTTAAATGGCGCATTCAATAAGTAATGCCAGTATGGAATGATGTAATGGTTCTCCGCGATTTTGAGTATTGGTTTTTCCTTTAAGCCACGATAATCGAATTGTTTTGCAGGGTTGTCATGTATTTCCTTCGGATCGATTACTAATGCTTCAAGCACTGGCTCGTAAGTACTGACTTTTACGTTAAAGAAGTAATTATCGTTATTATTTTGGTCTCTTTTGACATATTCTGTAACAATGGAGATTATCCGGTGCAAATAGTCCAACCCGCAACTACATTCGAGATTTTCGAAGTATGATTTTGCTATGCTACCGAATTTTGGGTGCCGCTCTAAATAGAATATAAAAGCCATTCCTTTGTAGCATTCAAGAACGGCATTAGGCTCGTTGGAAAACTCAAACTGTTTGATCAGGTGAGGCCACAATAATTTGATCAGATTATCACCTCCAAGTTTTGCAGCTTCGATTGTATCCTTATATAGAAGTGTGTCAAGTTCAGTCATCTCATCTGACACAGCAATTATGGCTTTAAGCATATTTAGGCCTTCATATTCAGGAAGCTCTGCCTCATCAAGAACCCTGAAATTTGAAAATTCCCTGTTGACTAGTTCAACAATATAGGGCAGTGCAAAAAGTACATAGCCATCCATAATCAGTGGTACGGCCCGTGCAAATACCTTTTCTCTCAATTCTGGTTGGTAATCCGTGCTTATATCCCTTAATAATTCAATTTGAGTTTTTTTGCTTGTACCATCCGTGAGTAGTTTATCGCTTATCATCGCTAATGATCCGATGATATCCCTTGAAGAATAATCTTGGAATAAGCTCGAAATGTCCGGCCGGGGTTCGTCAAACATTTGACTGTACCGAATTCTAAGTCCAATGCTCATGTTAAAAGGTAAGGATTAAGTTTATTTTACATGCCTGTTAAGTACCGATTACTTCGAAAATTTTTGCGGCCTTTTTTTAGACTTTTTTCTTTCTTCATTTTCGATTGCTGTAATTCAAGAAAGAGAATCAGTTTTGCGGCAATGGCGGGCAGCCCGTTTTTAATCCATTGTTTTTTCAATGCCTGCTCTTTGGCTAAGATAACTTGATTCTCTTCTATTTTGACGAGTAAGGTTGGCTCAATCGTCCCATCATATAATTCTATGAGCCGAAATGTACTCTGATAATTGTTAATGTGCTGTAGGTTTATTTCATAAACACCTTTGATTGTTCGTGCATCAACGTGATGTCCACCCTCCCTCACACGCTGATCTACCCGAAACTTGCAGGCCCGGATATTATCAAGGCATAAATAATTCAGCTGCACCTGGTAACCGTTTCGCTCAAACCGGTCAATATATTTCCAATAGTCCGGATGTGATAACGGTGTCTCTAATACAAAGTGACTTTTGACAGCAATGGTATTGTCCATAGCCACTTCTAAACGGGCTTCCATCATGCGGGTTGCCTTTGCGGTCAACTCATCAGGGGAGAATCGTTCAGACTGGAACTCCTGTTCAAATATTGTTCTTGTTTTATCCCGGTCAAATGAAATGATCCCTTCAAACGCAGCCGGCAACAATGAAGCGATATATGTTGATTTCCCGGCACCATTTGGCCCTGAAATAACAAGTAGCGTTGGCTTAGAGTAATCCATTTTTCAACCGGAAATCCAGGGCCTGCGCTTTGGTTAGCCTCCTGACCAGCTTAGACTTCAGGTTGGCACCATCATCCACAATTTCCTGTATTTCAATATGACCGTCAGGGAATTCCCGATAGGCCTGACCTTCCGGCAAATCTCCGGAAAGGATCAGGAAAGGCAGATTGTTATTCAGGTTTTTTTGCCTTAAAGCCCTGGTAACCTCCGAAACTTTTTTATCCTGTAAAGCTATTTCTGTTTCTAAAGCTGTCATAGTCCGCTCTTTTTGTACCACACTAAGTGTGAATTTTCAAAGTATAAATATACGCAAAATTGCCGTTTTTTTCAAAACCGCTGTCCGTACATTTTTGTCTATAGGCTCTCAGACTTTTGCCTGCGGATTAATATGCCTGGAGTTTGTAAACTCCAGCGCTTCCGGAGGCGCTAGTATTATTGCGCTGAAATTAGCCTTTCCTTCATATAAACCAAAAAACGGTTAGGGCGATAAAAATACCGGCTGTTTTTTTCCTGAGCACTGACTACAGCTTTCAAATAGTCGGCCGTATAATGTTTAACGCTGAGGGCAAACAACTCCGGAAAACAATTAGCATCGTTTTGGGCATTACCATAACTAAACCAGGAATCATCTGATTTGTTAACGATCTCTTGTAATAGTTTGGTTTTATCGGCGCCAAACATCGGTTCAAAATATTGTAAAATAAGCCTGTAAGGTGTATATGAATCGATATATTCAATCATTTTCTTATAGCCTTTTTCATAATTCATTAGTTTGAAACAAAACTCCATCGCAGAGCTGTCCCGGTTTCGTGCAGCATTGCGCGCCCTTGCTAAAATTTTGGTGCGCCATTTTTTTTGTTCTTCTTCAGATAGTGTTTTAATGATAAAAAGATAGTCATCAAACTCAAACGTATACGGAAAAAGGACTGAAAGTACTTTTGAAAGGTTGTTATCGTCCTTTTCGATGACAAATATTTCTTTTAAATATTTAAAATAAGGGATACTATATTCTTCCCGGTAGTTGTTCTGAATCTGCTCCTGACAATATTTTTTCGCTATATCCAAATTATTGTTTTTTATCAGCAGGCCTATCAGTTTCTGGTTGTATTCATTATCAAAACGGATAGGTTTAAACAGGTGGTAATATTTTGAAAACAACCCATGTTCTTCAACTATTTCAAAAATGAATTTGCAATAGGTTGTGCCGTTATAGAGTGTATCCTGTTTGCTTTTCCCGAATTGGTTTGCCAGCAAATCAATTATTAGCAGTTTACGGTCTTCAATGCTAATGGCAATAATATTTTTAAGGTGTACCAGGTAATGTAACCTAACGCTGTTTAAGCCGTCGGGAACCTGCTGAATAAAATTACTTACCGCTTTGTTCCACGATCCTTCACTTTGCAGGTTCCTGACAGGCTCCTGCGCCTTTTGCAAAATAACTTCAACAAATTTTAAAATTTTGTTACTGTTGGTGTCTGCTTTTAGCCGGAATGCCAGGCAGCTCTCAAGCATGGTATGGAAATTTAAAAACGATTGCTCGTTTGTCGGGTTCTCCAGGTAATCTGCAATTACAGGATCATGCACCTGCGACCACAATTCAACAAGTTTTTTTAATTGTGTCGGGTCTATGCTCTTTTTATTACCAACAACCGCCTTGATAGCGTCATTGGTGATCTTTGTTACCTCAGCAGGCGTGAGTTGCTCTTTAACCGAGAAATGATGTATAAATGATAGTTCGATATCTTTATTTTTTTCAATCAATTCCCTTACCCAGGCTTTCAGTTCGTTCGGTCCGGCGGCATCAAGCAACGCGTCTGCTTTATTTTGTTTTTTCTTGATTTTTACAGGCTCTTTAGTTTTTTTTCCTGTCGCTAAATGGATCAGTAAAGCCGCCTTGTGCCTGCAAAAATTAACATTACTGTCGCAATCGCAGGTATGCAGGCTAATTTTGTTAGCGGATTTAACAGTTAATGAAACATCAAAACTTTCGCTGCCTTCGTCAACATAAGCTATAAAATGTCCCGGTTCTGTTTCGTCGCATTCCCTTACCTTATTTTTTTTCGCAAGTAATAGCAGGTCCTTTGATAGTTTGGTGGTAAAGTTTTTTAACGTTAATTCCATGTCATTTGTAGCTTTCGGCCTAAAATTAGCATGTATTAATGAATTACAAAACGAATTTCACGCACTCGGAGTGATAAATTTTTCCACCCCAGCCGATTCTCTCGCAGAATATACTTATCGAAAGGAACTTCATCTCCGCAAACTGACATTTGCCAAACGCTGCTAAATGATTAAATCGTTAATTTTGCCACAAGTAAAAATTCAAAAATGTCTATAGCAACCGAAAACGAAAGAATTGGAATGCAGCGGGCCAGCGATGCTGTAGCCATTACGCTTAAAAAGATGCGGGAGCATGCCAAACCGGGCATCTCCACAAAAAAACTTGACGAATACGGCGGCGAATTGCTGGCAGCTTTGGGCGCACGTTCTGCACCTTTATTAACCTACAATTTCCCCGGCTATACCTGTATAAGCGTTAATGAGGAGTTGGCGCACGGCATCCCATCGGCTGATAGAATCCTTAAAGAAGGCGACCTGGTAAATATCGACGTATCGGCCGAGCTGAATGGCTTTTGGGCAGATAATGGCGGCTCCTTCGTATTGGGAGAAGATATTCACGGGCACGGCAAACTGGTGGAAGCCTCCAAAGCGATCTTAAAAAAAGCGATCAGTAATATTAAGGGTGGTGTCAGAATCTCTGAGATCGGCAGACTGATCGAGACGGAAGCCAAAAAGGCCGGCTACGTGGTCATCAAAAACCTCACCGGGCATGGTGTCGGTCGCAATCTGCACGAAGAGCCGCATGAAATTGCCAACTACTGCGACCGCTATAACACAGCACGTTTTAAAAAGAATTCGGTGGTAGCGATAGAAACATTCATTTCAACACGGTCAACAATTGCTGATACACAAGCGGACGGATGGACCCTGATGGGTAATAAAGGCGGTTTTGTTGCACAACACGAACATACCATAATGGTAACCGGCGGTCAGCCGGTAATATTTACAGCGGAGAATGGGATTTGGGAATAATTCTTCAAATAATCCCCAAAGCAACATCAGTTGGACAAAGCCTGCTTTTTTAAAACCGGACACGACTGAATAACCTATTTCCCTGTATCATTAATCGGAATTTAAAGGCTACACAACCATTTCCAAAAGGGTAAAAACCCCGTTCTCATAATGTGCAGGCAGTTCGGGGGTATAAGCAACTGTTGTGTTGGTGTCAATGATCGTAAAACCGCAGCGTTCGTAGTAATTGATGAGGCGTTGGTTGCCGCTGCCGGTATCCATGCGGATAAATGACAATTGGTGCTGTTTGGCATAGGTTTTAGCCCACTCAATAATATGTTTAACCAGATCATTCCCCCGGCTGGCTTGTGCAGTGGCAATACGGTGGATATACAAGGCGGGGTCATCCTGTGCAAGTTTCCATATCAGTTTGTCGTCCAGCGTGATGATAAAAGTACCGCCAATCTTTCCGTTAAGGAGGATTTTAAAATGGCGGTTTTCGCTTATTTCTTTTTCAATAAGCGGCACCCCGAAACCGAGCCAATAGTTATTGCCAACCTGTTTCTGGTAAATAATGGCCTCATCATAAAGGCTGAAGATCGCCGGGATGTCACTATGTGTGGTGTTTTGGATCTGTATCAGCATTGCTCATCAATAAAATTAAACCGCATAAACGCCATAAATAAGGCGCTAAACTCGCTTTCTTAAACTAATTTTTGATATTTAATTGCGGCAATATTTGTGTTATTACATCTTGCTGTAACAACTCAGGCTCGGTTACCGGGATCAGGTGGCCGGATTTTTCAAACCAGAATATTCCCTTTTTTGGTGCTACCAGTTGCTTATAATATTTTTCGGAGATCATGTAATTTGTCTGGTGATCTTTCCGTCCGACAAAAAAGTAAACCGGGCAATTAACTTTGGGCAGCGACGTCGTTAAATTGATAAAGTTCGCTTCTTTAAAAAGGGCCGTCATTTCAGAGTTCTCCAGAAAGTATTTTTTAAATTCCGTGGTGTCGTCGATGGTTTCCCCGTTAAAAACAGATAACCATTTCCGATCGTAGTAATTTTGCAGCCCATTCTCAAACGGGATTTTAACTTTGCCGAGTTCAGCGATGGCGCGTTTATTTTTTTGTGCTTCAGCCTTTTGCTTTAATTCTTTTAAAGAGATCCGTTCGCTTTCCCATTGGTTAACTGCCGGGCTCACCGCTATATAAGCATACAGCTGTTCGGGATGCTTGTCTGCCATATAAAACCCCAAAACCGTTCCCCACGACCAGCCCATAATAACCATCTTTTTTTGGTGAAACTGTTTCAATAAAGCCGAGACCAGTTCATGGGTATCATTTTCATATAACTTCACTGTCAGTTTAACGGGCGATGGATTAAGTTTTAATGTTTGGCCGCAATTGCGCTGGTCCCAGGCAATAACTACAAATTTTTTTTTTAACAGGTTAAGATAACTTTGGTTCTCCTTGTAGATTCCCTCCGAACCCGGGCCGCCCGTTATGAAAAGAAAAAGAGGTTTGGAGCGATCGTCTCCCTGTATGGTAACGACCTGTTTAATTCCGCCCGCATTAACAGCTTCGGTAGTGTCAATTGGCCTTTGAGCAAAACAATGTACGGTGAAAAATATAGCCGTGAACACGAGATAGAATTTAAGAGAAAATTTCAGCATTGGTGTTATTAAATATTGTTAAAGGTACTGAAAATGCTCAATCCACTATTTAATCCTGGTGTCATAAAAACCACCTCAATGCCCGCCTGCTGTTGCCGCCGCCTGCCTTACCGATTTAAGGTTGGTAACCAGGCCCGGTGAATTATTTCTTTTTGTTTTGATTAACGATATCCGCTACATGTTCAGGCTGGATACCGGCCTGTTGTAGTACCCGGGCAATAAAAGCACTTTTTCCTTCAATATAAACATCAATGTCTGTGGCAGTAAAGGCCAGGGACTTCTTGAGCTCTCCGTATTGTTGTGCCAGCGCAGGATCAGTTCTCAATGCGTTGCGGAATAACAGGTGATTGGCCAGGCTGACGCTCCCCTCAATGCAGCAATAGAGGTTGTGTTTCGGCCATATTGTTCCTGAATGATCATCCGGACTCAGTTCAGAAACCGGTTTAAAGGCATACCTGTCTTTGATACCCAGGTCACCCATAAATTGGTATCCTAATAATGTAATAGCTGGTATAACCTTATCTAACTGAATTTCATCTGCAACAACAATGTCAATATCTAAAATAGGCTTGGCCGCAAGCCCCGGCACAGCTGTACTGCCAATATGTTCAATCTTAATGGTTTGGCTGGCCAGCGCATCCAGGTATACCGATTTTAGCGCTTTAAACTGCTCCGGCCATTGCGGGTCATAAGCAGCAACTTTTATCGTGTCCATACGGGCAAAGGTATAAATCAACAGCAACACGCAGCAAAGTCGTCGATACGTTCTCCGGAATAAAAAATGCACCGGGTTGCTCTCCTGCAATGCAGGGTCTTCATCTATAAAAAAAGACTGGAAATAAATGATCTGTATTTGTTTTTTAGGTGATGCTACTCATGTTCCTGCAGTACCGATGCTGATACCTTTGCCCGAACGTGAATGTAAGGCGCGAGGCCAAAGGTTATAGTAGGTTGCTCATCAGCGTTGCTCCTTTTTAAATCCCGCAGATTTACCCGGTTTTATAATGGGGCATTTGTTATAACACCGTGTATCATTTACTAAATTTTGAATTTGTTATAATGTTATCTACGCTCTGTCTTGTTCGTTCCATCCGCCTGGTTTTCTTTTTCCTAACTTTCGCTTTATTGCTAAACAGCGCATACAGCCAGCAAACCACAGCCGTTTATCCGCGCATTGTAGGATATTTTAGCGTTTACCACCCTATCGAAACATTAAGCAGCGGGACCTTTACCGGCAACTTTGGCAATGCGTATACGGTATCGTTCCCCTTTGGCCTGCATATTTTAAAAAGTGATCATTTCGGGGTGAGTTTCGAAATATCACCTTGTATCCGTACCCAGAATAATATATCAAAAGTAAGTTCGGTAGCATTTAACCCGGGCGCGCTGTTCAGGTTTACACATGGCTACACGTTGGTTTCGCGGCTGGCTTTCGAGAGCAGCGGGCGATTTGGTTTTACCCCCGCACTCATCAAGATACTTGCCAGAGGTAAAAATTGCAACCTGTTTACCGCCGTAGCCTTGCCTGCACGCTTTGGTAATAACCAGGCATCGTCATTTAGCTCGGGCTTACAGCTGGGGCTTACTTTTTAAATCCACAAAACCCTTACCGGATTTCCGTGAATATGATCGATTTTTTTATTAATAACAAGGAGTTAAATGTCCTCGCCAAACTCCAGCGTATTATTATGCGCTTCCACCTGGTCTTTTACAAATGCAATATGGCTTTGATTTTTGTAGGCAAACCATTCTTGCCGCAGATCGGGGTAATAGGAAATGAGATGGTTAAAGTTGGCGAATGGGTTTTTACGGGATAGTGCGTCGATAAACTTATGATGAGTGGGGATATGATTTATACCGTCTACGAAGCTTTCCATTACCCGAAACGCTTCGTGACTGTTCATTTTCTCAAATTCGAAATAATCACCGCGAGCAGCTTCTATTTTGCCGGTTTCCTCGGCCCATTCATCTTCAAAATCTGAAAATTCCAAATCTTCAGGATAATACACTAATTCGCGGGTAGTTTTGTGGTAAAAGCAGAGCATACCCATATCCAAATAATCGGCTATGTCCTTTAGTGTTTCAGGTTTTATTTCTATCGTCATGGGATGAGATAAAAAATGACAGGAAATTATAAAAGCCACCCGAAGGTGGCTTTTGTAGCGGGGAGCAGGATCGAACTGCCGACCTTAGGGTTATGAATCCTACGCTCTAACCATCTGAGCTACCCCGCCGGGTTATTAAGGATATTCCTTTTAAGCTTTAATTATTTTGAGTTGTGCATTGCGCCAATCTCAAATAAAAAAAATTTCCCTAAAACACCCTTTCTGATTATATTGAGCCGATTAATAATTTAAACGGACCATCCTTCTCAAAAAGGTTTGCAAATATAGCAGAAATTCGTTTTCTTTAGAAAAAATGTTAACATTTACAGCTTACACTAGTATTCAAGCATAAACCTTCAATGTCTGAGAAGAAAAAATTTAATATCGAGTATGAAATAAAATCGTCTCCCCGCATACTCTATGGGTTCCTGAGCGAGCCTAATGGTTTAACGCAGTGGTTTGCTGATGATGTGAGTGTTAGGGACCAGGTTTATACTTTTACCTGGGATGGAGAGGAGCAAAAAGCAAAGCTTTTGGCGATGAAGGAAAACAAAATGGTGCGCTTTAGATGGGTGGATGACGACCCGTCCTATTATTTTGAAATGGAAATTATTCAGGACGAATTAACCAATGATGTGGCCCTTAGTATTACTGATTTTGCAACTGAAGATACCATTGGCGAGCGAAAACTGATATGGGATAACCAGTTTGAATACCTGGTGAGTGTTTTAGGGGCGTAATTTAAGTCGTTAGTCGGGAATCGCCAGTCAAAAGCCGTATTTATTCGTTGAATTTGAATTAAGTAGGCGGGATCAAAAAACAAAAATCCTATTTAAAAATTATCCTATTTTTGCGCCGAAACATTTTCGTTCCATTATATACCGTCAGGTTAAAATGGACGTTATTGTGAGTGCCCGGCTCCTGGTAGGTTTCCGGCCCTGCAAAACAGGTCATTCTGATGAAGAAAATACACCTTTTAATTCTTAAGTCATTCATAAGGCCCTTTTTGGTAACCTTTGTGATCGTGATGTTTGTGTTATTGATGCTGTTTTTATTTAAATACATTGATGACCTGATCGGTAAAGGCTTTGAATGGTATGTTATTGTGGAACTGATGATGTATGCATCTGCTACCAATGTGCAGATGGCCTTACCCCTTTCCGTTTTGCTTTCCTCCATCATGACTTATGGCAGCCTTGGCGAAAACTACGAACTGGTAGCCATAAAAGCGGCCGGTATTTCACTGAAGAGGGCCATGTATCCGATGCTTGTTATTATCATGATCTTAAGTGTTTCGGCATTTATATTTTCAGATTACATGCTGCCGATAGCCAACTTAAAGTATTATAACCTGTTATATGATGCCCGGCAGCAAAAATCGGCCAATTTTTTACCCGAAGGCGTATTCAGCAGTAGCTTTACAGGCTACTCCATAAGGGTTAAAAAAAAGGATGCGGACGGCCAAACTTTACACGACGTAATGATCTACTCCAAAAACCCGACTGAAAACAATACCGATGTTACTATAGCAAAAGAAGGTAAAATGTACCGTACACCCAACGGGCAATTTTTGGTTTTTAAATTGAAAGATGGCATTAGGTATTCCGAATCACCCGGTGAGGTTGCTTACAATGTACGCGAACGATTAACCCGCTACCGCTTTAAAACCACCGAACAAAAGTTCGATATATCGGGGCTTAAATTACACCATACCGATGAAAGTGAGTTCAGGGGAGCCTTGCAAATGATGAATTTGAGGCAGCTGAAGGATAATGCAGCCTTAACTCACCGGCAAATCGACAGCGCTATTAATGTAAACTATACGCTGCTTACGGCTTATTTTAAATATTATTCTATTCCCGTAAAAAGGAACCCGCGTATAAAAACTTTACCTTCAGACGGGAATGAATTTTCAAAGGCCGAGGTGCACCAGCAGATGAGCTACCTTGCAAACGCCGCAAGCGAGGCCCGCTCCATACAGGACCTGTTAAGAAACAGGGCGCAGCACCTCAAAGACCTTCAGCAAAACGAGCAAAAGGCCCGCCTGGAATACCAGAAAAAATTTACACTCTCTGCGGCCTGTATCGCGTTGTTTTTGATAGGCGCTCCGTTGGGCGCAATCATCAGGAAGGGGGGGCTGGGCTTACCGGTGGTGGTTTCCGTCATATTCTTCCTGTTTTATTATATCATCAGTACGATTGGCGAAAAATATGTTAAAGACGGGGATCTTTCTCCTTTGATCGGTTCATGGATCGCCATTGTGATCATCACCCCCATCGGCTTATTCCTTTCCTATAAAGCAGCTACAGACTCTGCTATATTTGATATGGAACTGTACAAACGATTTTTTAATAAATTATTTAAGCGGAGGAAGGTGGGTAAGGTTGATTAAGTTAGATTAGGTTGATTGAGTTGGATTAAGTTAAAGCAAGTGGCAAACTGCCCCTGCAAACCTGCCTGCCGGCAGGCAGGCTGCCCACTCCAAACTGCAAACTGATGATAAAGCAACCAATATTTAATATCCGTCGTACTTATTTACAAAGCGCCGACCCTAATGATCTTAATATCACGTAAATTTGCATTTAACCGGTTAGCGGTTAGTGATTGGAGATTAGAGACTAGTTATTTAAAAACGTGATAGTCATTTTTCTAATCTCTCGTCTCTCATCTCCAATTTCTAAAAAAATAATAATGCTAAACACCATACAGGAAGCCATTGAAGCAATCAGGAATGGCAAAATAATTATAGTAGTTGATGACGAAGATCGTGAGAACGAAGGTGATTTTTTAACCGCAGCACGAAATGCAACCCCCGAAACCATTAATTTTATGGTAAAATACGGGCGCGGATTGGTTTGCGCACCTATTACCGCCAAACGCGCTGCAGAACTTAACCTTGAACCTATGGTTAGCCATAATACCACCTCGCACGAAACAAATTTCACCGTTTCGGTAGATTTACTTGCGGGTTGCACTACGGGGATTTCAGCATCTGACAGGTCGCGGACAACGCTTGCGCTTATTGACCCTGCCACCAAACCCGAGGACCTGGGCAGGCCGGGGCACATTTTTCCGCTTATCGCCAAAGACGGCGGCGTGTTGCGCCGCTCGGGCCATACCGAAGCCGCTATTGACCTTTCGGTAATAGCCGGGTTTGAACCGGCAGGAGTAATATGCGAGATCATGAAAGAGGACGGCGATATGGCACGTTTGCCCGATCTGCTTGAAATAGCAAAGGAGTTTGACCTGAAGATCATCTCCATAAAGGACCTTATCGCTTATCGCCTCGCTACAGAATCATTGGTGGTTAAGGATGTTTCGGTAAAAATGCCTACCCAATGGGGAGATTTTGACATGATCGCTTATACACAGGTGGATACCGGTGACAATCACCTGGCTCTTGTAAAAGGCAGCTGGGAACCCGATGAGCCCATTTTGGTGCGGGTGCATAGTTCATGTGTAACAGGCGATATCTTCGGCTCATGCCGCTGCGATTGTGGTCCTCAGTTACATGCCGCCATGGAAATGATAAACAAAGAAGGAAAAGGAGTTATTGTTTACATGAACCAGGAGGGTAGGGGCATCGGCCTGATCAACAAACTTAAAGCTTACCATCTGCAGGAAAACGGCATGGATACAGTTGAAGCAAATTTGGAACTTGGTTTTAAAATGGACCAGCGCGACTACGGTGTGGGGGCCCAGATATTGCGCAGTCTCGGCATCTCAAAAATGCGTTTAATGACCAACAACCCTAAAAAAAGGGCCGGATTAATTGGATACGGCCTGGAGGTTGTTGAAAATGTACCGATCGAGATCGCTTCAAACCCGCACAATGAGGTTTACCTGAGAACGAAAAGAGATAAAATGCAGCATACCATTATGCTCGATCACTGATCATCATCTTCCTGCGGGCCGGCCTGCTCCTTTGGAGGGGTAGTAACCGGTACATCGGTGGACGGTTTTGGAGTGGTATTGTTTTGATTTATTGGAATAATTTTCTTTGGATTGGTTCTGAAAAGATATCTCAGGAATTCGCCGAAGGTATCAAAATCCCGCTGGTAAACTAATCCCAAACCATTTACATACTGCTCGGTTAAGTTACTGTAAAGCGTTGTTAAAGTTGTACTGTTTAGTACCCGGTACGAGTACCTGGCGCTCAGGTCGCCGTTCTTACGGATCAGGTACTGCGCTTCAAAATCTTTGGTTAACTGGCTGAAGTTTGAGTTGAAAAAGCTGTTGGTATTTTGAAACAGCGTATTACTGTAAGTGCTGCTGCCGTTGGATATGTGTGTATTAAATAAGCTGCCGGTAATCGTCAGCCTGTCCATAAACCTGAATGAGGCGCTGGCGTCATTAAACGACCGTATGTTCAGGTCGAAATTTTTGAGGTTCGATTGAGATATAAGGTTGTTTAGCTTATTAAATGCAAACTCACTTACCGCTTCGCCTGCGGTTCCTAAAACCTGGTTAGTAAAATTGCTGTTAGCGCCGTTGGAAAATTGACGCCGTACAATAATACTTAATGCTTGCTGGCTGCGATTGTTCGCATCTGAAAGATAAGTGCTCAAATCTTCCTTAATCGATGGATCAAGCGGGAAATTAAAATCGAAATCAATGGTAGGTTGTAACAGTGATTTGGTTAGTATCAGGTCGGCCTGCACCAGTTCAAGTGATTGTCCTTTGGGTGATGCTGACCCTGCAGCCGTATAAAGCGGGGATATATCTGTCCGCACTTCATAAATGGCGTTAAGGTTAATGGTCGCGTTGGAGGGGTTTCCCGTCCAGCGGATGGTGCCCCCCTGGTTAACGGTAAAGTTTTTACTAATAAAATCTTTGGCCGTAAATTCAAACCTTCCGGTGCTGATCAAAAAGTCGCCAAACATTTCAAAATCGCCCAAACTATTTATATTAAGTTTCAGGTCTTTTGCCTGCCCGTTACCTTCCAGTACGCCATAATCCGTGGTGATCTTTACCGTTGTCTTTTCATCTACCGTAAGGTCGAAATTTAAAGTAACCCCGTTGAAGGCGCGCGGTTGGTTGCCTTGTTGTTTGGTAGTATCGTTATGGCTCACAAATTTAATAAAGTCATAATCGCTTACGGTCGACGAAGTATTCAGCGGAATATTAAATACCGTGCCGGCTTCGGTTTTTGCGGTAATATCAATTTTCATGTTATCAACAGGGCCGCTAAAGCTAAACTTACCGCTGCCGTATGCAGTGCCGTAATACACATGGTTATCCCTAAAGGTGGTATTCAGAGCCATCAGATTTTTGGCGGTTACTACGGCTTCAATATCCGGGTTAGCCAGGTCGTTAAGGTCTACTTTGCCCGTTACAATGCCGGTGCCTTTATTGTTATCCTTTAGTATCATGTGGTTAATATTGATCACACTATTGGCCACGTCCAGGGTATCGGTTATGGTATAAGGTGTTTTTAAATAGTTAACGGTGACGCCTGTATTGGCTAAAATAATATTGCCGTTCAACTGCGGCTTTGACGGTGGCCCGGTCAACTTCAGGTCGGTGGTAACTGTCCCCTTTATATTCGAAACCAGATTTTTTATAAAAGGCTCAAATATAATGGCCTCCGTCTGGTTCATTTTTACATTAAAATCCATATTGTCGTCCGTTTTATGCCCCAGCAAATAAACACCGGTGATGTTCATCGTTTCCAGCCCGCGGTTGTGGATGTTTAATTTTATATCGGCTTGTTTTCGGTCATTACCCAGGGTTGATTCAATTTTCACATTACCAACCAGCGTTTTATTCATGGTAAGCGAATCGATACCCAAAAGCGCATCGATCCCGGGTGAATTCATAATAGAGGTGAACTTAACATCGCCGTTAAGGGTGCCTTTTAATTTAATACCAGCGGCCTTGGTCAACTGGTTAAGAGTTGCCATATTAAATTTCTCGAAAGTTAACTTAAGCTGGTCAGCCGGGTTATCCGAAATAAACCCGTCGATCCTAACCTTTTGCGGGCCATTTGACAGCTCAAAACCCGAAACCTGGGTTTTGCCATCAAGTAACCTCACCCTTGCTTTTTCCTGGATGCGCCAGTCTCTGTGCTCTAAAATTACATCTGATGGCAACAGCTGCAGCTTTGCAGTAGTATCCCGGCCAAAATTAACAAGGCCGTATAAATCCAGTGAATTTACTGCGTTCTGATCCGAAAGTTTGACGTTGAAATTTAAACTGTCATTTTTTACTACATTGACAAGCGTGATGTTTTTAATAAACAAGCTATCGGTAATATTAATTTTGCTTAATGACATGTTTAAGGAAAGGTCGCTGCTGCTGGTGCTTTCGTCAATAATAAAATCATGAAACACAATTTTACCTAATTGTATAGTTTTAACATACACGTTCAGGGTGGCCGTTTTATCCGCTGAATTGAACTGTCCTATAAAGGTGCCCTGGTCTGGTATTTTAAGCTCAGGTTTAAAAATAGCGATTAGCGGGTCGGGGTTTTTGAGTGTTAAATTAAATGCAAAATCCTGCGGTTTTGGCGGCGAAATATCCGTTTTTAGTGATGGAATGTATTTTTTTATGATCGTTTTAAAATAGGAGGGAAGCGTCGCGAGGTCAAATTTTCCTTTTATATAGCCATCCGTAACATCCGATCGCAGGCTGATCATCCTGTCGTTACCCGTACCTGTTGAAGAAAGGATTACTGAATCAATAGGCACATTATTTCTTGGGTCAATAAGCCTGGTATTTTTCAGCGTTATATTACCGGTAAGGTTAGTCAGGTCGTTTCCCGAAAAATCAGTGGTGAGGGTTGTAGTCAGCGTAACCGTATCATCCATTAACTTTAAATCGTGCAAATGTGCATTATTGATACTGGCGTTAATATTATACGCAGGCAAAGCCGGGTTTAAATTAACGCTGCCATTCAAATCAAGTTTTATATTGCGGTCATCAATATTAATTTGGGCGCTCGCTGTTTTTTTAACGAATGAACCGTTTATAGTTACATTTTGATAGGTGTACCCCTTAAAATCTATTGAAGTGGCCTTTGCGTTCAGGGTTGCATTCAGATTTTTAAGTGCATCTCCCCTGCCTTTTACATCCGCGGTTAACGTGGCACGGCCAAGGTCAGCCTGGCCTAAAAAGCTGCCAAAATCAAAGGCATAAGTATCAAGCTTACCGCTATAGGAAGGGAGGCCTGCTTTATTGATCTTTAAATTGATATCCGGGTCAAAGCGTCCCAGTTTTGTTTTAAACGTGCCATAGGCAACAAAATCGTTCTGAAAGCCGGTAAACCTGCCGTTAAAATTAATGTTCCCGAATTTGGCGATTATATCCGGAGCATGCCGGCTGTGTGTACCTGTAAAATTGCTATACAGGTAATCCATGTCGGCTTTGTTGGTGGCTATCTGCTCAAATTTCAGGTCGAGGAAGGTGTTTTCCCAATTGGGCAGCCCGCGTAAATTAAAGTCACCTTTTATATAGGTTGCTTTACCGCCGGTAATCAGCAGGTTTTTGGCCTTAAGGTTATTTACCGGGCCTTTAATGCGGCCATCAAGGCCCAGGTCAAACCAAACATGGTCAAGCCCGTTGGTAAAATAGGAAATGTCACTCGACGATATCTGCGACGACCGGAAGTCGCCATCCATATAAACCCTGTCTTCAATATACTGAAAGTCGTCAAACGACTTAAATTTCATCCTGAAATAATTTTTTATAGACGACTTTTTGGTTAAAATAAACAGGTTTTGGGCGAGGATCTGATTAGTATCCACCGTAGCGTTTGCGTCAAACCGTTTAAGGTAGAAGCCACTTTTTTCATGCAGCGTAAGGTTACTGATATTGCCTTTAAACAAGTGATGGACGAGGTCCATATTCTTAATGGTGGCGCTGAAGTTTTTTACATCAATGTCATCAAAGTTCACCTGTTTCATAAACGTATCCACCAGTTTGTTTTTATAGCGGAAATGGAGATTGTTAATCACCGTTTTTTCGAAAACAAGCGTTATTGGTGTCGATTTCGTTTTAGTAGTATCCTTCGAAGCAAAAAAATCAAGGATGAATTGCAGGTTGGAGGTGCTGTCCTTTTGTTTTTTAAGGTAAACTGAACCATTATCCAGCCGGATCAGTTTAAAATCAATTATATGTTTCTTTTTACCGAAAAGCGACAATGCGTTTAACTCCACCGTTAGTTTAGGGGTGCTTAACAACGTGTCCTTTTGTTTATCCAGCACATAAAGACTATCGATCACCACCGAGCTAAAGGGCTGAAAATAAAGACCACTTATGCCTACTTTGGTGTGTAACGCGGCTGACAAATAGGCGGCCGCTTTCTTTGCTGCCCAGGTTTGTACCGGCTTATATTGGAAAAGCAGCAGCAGTATACTCAGCAGCAGCAGGATAACCAATACAATACTTAACGCTATTTTGAGTAGTTTTTTAATAACTTTGCAGATTAATTATTGATTTATAGAATTACTGAATTATTGATTGGTTTGATGTTCATTTATTGAATGGTTTAACATCATTAGCCAAATATAGTTTAACATCATAATTAATAAATCTTTAATTCGATAACTCAATAAATCAATAATTCACTAATTCAACAATTCACTAACTCACTAATTCAATAACAGTGTCTGTAATACTCGGGATCGAATCTTCATGTGATGAAACATCAGCCTCCGTTTGTATTGATGGTGCAATATTAAGCAATGTAATTGCAAATCAAACCATACACGAAGCTTATGGCGGTGTTGTCCCCGAACTTGCCTCCAGGGTCCATCAGCAAAATATTGTTCCTGCAGTACAACAGGCATTATTAAACGCAAAAGTAAACAAAAATGATATTGATGCGGTAGCATTTACCCGCGGCCCCGGCCTTTTAGGTTCATTGCTGGTGGGCGTATCGTTTGCAAAGGCCTTCGCCCTTGCCAAAAACATCCCGCTTATTGATGTCAACCACATGCAGGCCCATGTGCTGGCGCATTTTATTGGAGATAATAAACCTGCATTCCCGTTTTTATGCCTGACCGTATCGGGCGGACATACGCAGATTGTTTTGGTGAAAGATTATTTTGATATGGAAGTGATCGGCCAAACCCTTGACGACGCCGCCGGTGAGGCTATGGATAAAACCAGTAAGATTTTAGGTTTGCCCTACCCGGGCGGCCCTTTGATTGATAAATATGCCCGCCTTGGTAACCCGGACGCTTATAAATTCCCGGAACCGCAAATCCCGGGACTGAATTTTAGTTTCAGCGGGTTAAAAACTTCTATCCTGTATTTTATCCGCGACCATGTGGCCGCAGACCCGGATTTTATTCAGAAGAATTTAAACGATATTTGCGCCTCGGTTGAAAAGCGTATCGCCACTATTTTGCTGAACAAACTGGCCAAAGCTGCAAAGGAATATGATATAAAAGAACTGGCGCTGGCTGGCGGGGTATCCGCCAATACCGGCTTAAGGCAGGGCCTGCAGGAGTTATGCGAAAAAAATAACTGGCGCAGCTTTATCCCCAAAATGGAATATTGTACCGATAACGCCGCCATGATAGCCATTGCAGGTTATTATAAATATTTAAAAGGCGAATTTACAGGGCAGGGTGTTGCGCCGTTGGCGCGATATCCGTTTGCCCCCTAAACCCACTGAAGGGGGAACAATTGCGATATAATTGAAAGAAATAACTATTCAAAATAACACAGTTTCTTTAATACGGAAACTGTAAAATGATAACACTATAATTCCCCCTTTAGGGGGTTAGGGGGCAAATGAACATACCATCACTTATTTTTTACGCGGTTTTTGTAATACCGCTTGTTGTATTTTTAGTTTGGTTAATGCGCCAGGATAAACGCAAGGGCAAAGCAGGCCTTATTGTGCTTGCCTTTATCGTTATAGGCGGCATAGCCTATATGTACTGGAAAACCAAGGGACTATAAGACCCCATATAAAAAACTTCCGAAGTTTTCAAAACTTCGGAAGTTTGATCGCGTTATCCCGGAAATCCGGAAAATCAGTTCAATCCGGCTTCAGACATTATTTCCCGCTGCCTACCTGCATCGGGTTCACCCCGGTAGTTTGCCCGCGGCCGCCTGCTGCAACTTTTTGTTTAAATACCTGGAATTTTGATGGCTCAGGTAGTTTGCCCCAGTAATTATTGCTTTCGTCAATATCGCAGGTTTCGCGGTAGGGGTCAAGCTGTATGGATGCTACTTCCTTATCCTGCACGTAAAATTTAGATACATGTTTTTCATTTAGCCGCCATACCTGTGCAGGGATGCGGTCGATCTGCTTGCTGCCATCGGCATAGGTAAACTGTACAATGATGGGCATAACCAGCCCGCCTTTATTGCTGAAATTCAGCTCATAAAAAAACTTGCTGGCATATTTAGCTTTATCAACATCAGTAAATGGCTCAGGTTTACGGTTATCAGCCATGTTTTTTGCTTTCGTCATGTCCTTAAATTTTGAGCTGTCCACTGCTGCAAGCCCGCGGTCATAACGCCAGTAAAAGTCGCGAACAGTAGTGTCCTTGTCAACATAAAACTGGATAGTCTTGTCCTCGCGGTTCCTGATCTTCGAGATATCTTCATAATTGTTCACGATCGGTGCGGCAACCTTATTGGTATTGGCGCCACCCGGGGCCCTGCCCTGGCCAAATGTTGCAGGCAGGTTGCCGTCAAGATCGGCTTTGGCAACTTTTACCGAGTCGAGCGAAATATCGCACGGGTCGATACCATAGAACCATCCCCTCCAGAACCAGTCGAGGTTTTCGCCGCTGGCATCTTCCATTGTCCTGAAGAAGTCGCCAGGGGTAGGGTGTTTAAATTCCCAGCGACGGGCATATTCTTTAAACGCAAAATCAAAAAGCTTGCGACCCATAATAGTTTCGCGCAAAATATTTAACGCAGTCGCAGGTTTGGTGTAAGCATTAGGCCCGAACCGAACGATATTTTCAGAGTTAGTCATGATCGGCTCCAATTCGTTTTTGGGCAGCTTCATATAGTCTACCTGGGTGTAAGCCGCTCCTTTTTTGCTTGGAAATTTATTATCCCAAAGTTCTTCTGTCAAATATTCAACAAAGGAATTCAAACCTTCATCCATCCATGTCCACCGGCGCTCATCGCTGTTCACGATCATCGGGAAAAAATTATGGCCAACTTCGTGGATAATTACGCCGATCATGCCGTTTTTAGTGCTTTCGCTGTAAGTGCCATCGGGTTGTGTGCGGCCATTGTTAAAGCAGATCATCGGGTATTCCATCCCGTTTGATGCTTCAACGCTTTGCGCTACAGGATATGGGTAAGGGAAAGTAAAGCTTGAGTAAGATTTGATGGTATGTGCCACCAGTTTGGTTGAGTATTTACTGTACAGGCCATAAGCCTCTTTACCATAGTAGCTCATGCACATTACATTTTTGCCTTCAATAGCCTGGTTCATACCATCCCAGATAAATTTACGGGAAGATGTCCACGCAAAATCACGTACATTATTCGCCTGGAAAACCCAGGTTTTTGTAGCGGTGCTGGGGTTAGCTTCGCGTTTTTTGGCTTCGTCCAAAGTCACTATCTGCACTGGTGCTGATGCGGTTTTTGCCTGGTTGTATCTGGCCAATTGTCCCGGCGTTAAAACGGCTGCATAGTTAATACATTCGCCGGTGCCGCCTACCACGTGATCGGCCGGAACGGTAATTTGAACTTTGAAATTGCCAAAAGTTAAAGCAAATTCACCCCTGCCTGCAAACTGGTGGTTTTGCCATCCCTGAAAATCGCTGTACACACAAAGGCGCGGATACCACTGGGTCATGGTAAAAAGGTAGTTGCCATCCGCCGGGAAATACTCATATCCTCCGCGGCCGCCATAGGTAAGCCTGTCTGATATTTTATAACTCCATTTTACGTTAAAGACCAGTTGTTGCCCGGGTTTTAAAGGCGCAGGCAGATCGATGCGCATCATGGTTTTGTTGATAGTATAAGGCAAAGGTTTACCCAAAGCATCCGTAATGCCCGCAATTTTATCGCCATATCCATTGTCTTCAGTGGCTATTTCCGCTTTCTCAAGCACCGTGGTACTTGCCACTTTTGGCATCGTGGTGCTGCTTTGGTAATTGGCATTATCCAGATTGTTGTGCTGGTTCTCATCCAGTTGCAGCCAGATATAATCCAGCGGATCGGGCGAATTATTGTAATAGGTAATGGTTTCGCGGCCGGTAAGTTTTGTGTTTTTTTCGTCCAGTTCGCATTTGATATTATAATCTGCGCGCTGTTGCCAGTACTTGGCGCCCGGTGCGCCGCTGGCGGTCCGCTGCTCATTTGGCGTTGGCAAAATGGTACCCAACTGCTCAAATTTATTCCCGTGGTTGCTGCCCGGATTGTTCTGGATATCCTGGGCTTTTACCATGCCGGTAATAGCGAGCGCGAAACATAATGAAGCGTAAACTTTTTTCATGTTAGTTAATTATTTAGAGGTCAGTTATTTATTCTTAGTCCGAAAGTCAGTAAAGACCGAAAGTCCGGAAGATGCTTTGTTTCATTAAGGCCCTTCATTCGCCTCACCTAAATCCTCTCCAAAGGAGAAGACTTTGAATGCCAGAGGGCAATTTAATCCTATAAACTCCCTCTCCATTGCAGAGGGCAGGGGTGAGGCGATTCACCACGGCAACCGCTCCAACGCCATTTTAACCGAAAGCGCAAACACGCCCGATGACAGGAAGAATACCCAATCTCTCCTTTTTATTTTAAAAACATTTAAGAACAGTATGCTGGTGATCAGGATGAGCGCCACGCAAAATATCTGCCCGGCTTCCAACCCTGTGTTAAAACCAAAAAGGCCCCAGCCTATCCTCTGGTCCTTAGCAAGCATGATCCGTATTGCGTTGGCGAAACCCATGCCGTGAATGAGGCCGAAACACAAAGCAAGATAGTAATTTATCCTCTCGCTTTTGTCTTTAGAATCAACCCTGAAAATATTATTCAGCGCCGTTATAAATATGGTACAGGGTATTAAAAATTCTGTCCATTTGCCCGGGAACCGGATAATATCGTACACACTTAAGGCCAATGTAAGCGAATGCCCTATGGTAAATGCTGTAACCAGTATCAGTACACGCTTTATATCGCCAATCGTATAAACGCAAGCCAGGGCCAGGATAAACAGCTGATGGTCAAGCGCATCTTTGCTGATGATATGTTCCCAGCCCATTTTAAAATAAAAACCAAAATCGGACATTGCGAACTCAGCGATTAAAGCACTAATTTAGTGCGTTTTTTTAATTATTAAAACTTCGGTACACTATGGGCCCCTTTATTTTAAAACCGCTATTATATTGTTACATTCTGCTGGGTGTCTGCACGCCGGTAAAACGGGCTGCTAAAATCCTGCACCCTATTCATGTAAGTACCAGTAATATTGAATATAATGCTAAGGATAACAAGTTTGAAGTGATCTGCACCATTTTTACCGATGATTTTGAAGCGGCCCTTGTGAAACAATACCACGCCAAAACCGACCTGAACAAACCCGAAATGCATGCCGCCATGGATGCGCTTGTTAGAGAATATGTTGCCGCAAATCTTAAGTTAAGCGCCGATAACGCGCCGGTTAAATTAAACTACCTGGGTTTCGAAATTAATCGCGAGGCAACGGATATTTACCTGGAATCGGACAAATTGCCAAAGGTAAAAAAAGTAGATGCCGACGCCAGTTTGCTTTATAACCTTTTTGACGACCAGATCAACATTGTACACATCATCGTAAACGGCGTAAGGAAAAGTGAGAAAGTGAATTACCCTGATAAAAGGGTGGAGCAGGTGTTTTGATAGTGGGATGATTTGAGAAGGAGAACATATTCTAACTAATACCCCAAACAAACCTGTTATAAAATTACTAATAATAAAAGCTTTAGTTATTTTTGTTTTAGGATTTACAAACGAAAGATAGCATAAACTATCTTTAAAAATTAAAAATTTATACTATGCCTGTTATATTGTCGATAATCATAGCCATTGCAGGATTTTTAACCGCATGCTTTTTTACTTATAAAGCCTATAGTATTGCAAAAAAATCTGCCCAGGATAAAATCTCTCATCATAATAAATCGGAGAAAAAATACGCGCTTGCTAAATAATAATGATTGATAAGGATTACAAAAAATTCGGATTAATCATTTCAACATCACTAACCGGAACCTTCGAAGCACTCATAAATTTAATCTCTGACTTAAAATACAGATCGGTATTAAGTCCTTTTTGCATCTTACTTTCGTTAATAATCTCTGTTTTTATTATGCACCGAATTAAGTGTTATAATAAAGATTTACAGATAAAGAATTTAGAAAGGGAAATACAGGAAGAAGCGGTCACCGATAAAGATCAAACAAATCTCCAAAAAGCGAGGATTGATAAATGTCGGGTCGAAATAAACAAACTCAAAAGAGAGCGGAACAAAATTGATTATTTTTTCTAAACCGTTAATTATCAAAAAGGTCTTGGAGGTGGTACTCGTGACGAATAAGCATCCGCAAAAATGAACCTTACCAAAATCAATCTTATCGCCTACAAAACGGTATGCATTATTTTTTGCGGAGCATTTTTTGTTATTGGCCTTAAAATTCTTTCCGATAACCTGTACGTTAAGGGGATGGTGTTTTTGTTATCTTCTGCTATTTTTTCATTGATGATGTTTCAGAAACCGGCGCTGCGAACCTGGGCGCAAGTGATTGCTTTGACAATAGTTGCCGTAATGATCATTGGGGAGCTGGAAAAGATTTAATATGCCAATCCGGATATAATTTTCCTAAATTTAACCTGTAAACCCAAAGCAATGGAAATCCTGATAAAAGCCTTAATTGCCCTGGTGGCGGTACTGCACACTTATTTTTTATATCTCGAAATGTTTGCCTGGACTACCCGCGGGCCGAAAGTTTTTAAAACTATCCCGGCTGATCAGTTTGCTTCAACTAAAACAATGGCTGGTAACCAGGGTTTGTACAACGGTTTCCTGGCAGCGGGTCTGGTATGGAGCCTGCTCATCAAAAATCCCGGCTGGCAGCAAAATGTAAGCCTGTTTTTCCTGGCATGTGTGGCTATCGCAGGTATTTATGGGGCGATAACAGTAAGCAGGAGGATTTTTTTTATACAGGCAGCGCCTGCGTTGGTGGCAATAGTATTATCGCTCCTATATATCGGCGGGCACTGATTAACCAGCTATACTACTTCCCCAGATCAAGTGGGTAAAAGTATTTTTATTACCGCTGCAACAAAATCCCAGTCCTAATGTTAACAGAATCAGGGTAGTTAACATAATGATAATATGAATTTGATGTTCAGTTAATGTAACTTCGCAACAATCCTAATAAAAATATGAAAAATAATGATCATAAATCCCTGGTGAAAACCGCCAGGAAAACCGCCGCTGCCGATATCGAACAAAGCGTGCTAAAAGCCCTTAAATCAGCAGCATCAAAGCTCAAACAAGAATCTGAAACTTTTGCAAAAGCCATAGAAAAAGGCGCTAAAAAACTGGCAAAAAAACTTTCCAAAGAAATAGAATTTGAAAAAGAAGTTTTATCGCTGGAAATATTGAAAGAGGCCAAGCCAGAAAAACCGGCGCCAAAAGCAAAAACTAAAAGTAAAGCGGTAGCTGTAGCGCCTGAAGTAACGGAGGTACCCGCCAGGAAAGCAAAGCCAAAAACGGTGGAAGTAAAACCAACTGAAGAGGCGAAACCTGTTACTGAAAAAGTTGCCACTGCAAAACCGGTAAAAAAATAAGCGCTGTACTGGTCGCTTAACCATTCTGACCGGCAGAAGTTAGGAGTACGTAACTTCTGCCGGTCAATCTGCCAAAACCTTTCCCTTATTTTGAATAAATAGTCGGCATAAATATGTCGTTACAATTTTCGCTGTTGATATCCGTTATTTTTGTTCAGTACGCGCAATAATATTTGATATTGACAAATTGTTTTTTATCGATAATTTTGCTGCGTTTTTATTGCTGTTTGTTACCCCCTTAAATGAAAAAGCTTAAAACGCGGATTTACTTTAAATTTCTGGCACTCGTTTTTCTGTCGGCTTACCTTTGTGGTTCGTTTACCAACATGCTATTTATTCCAAGCTATGTTCCGGCATTTGTTCAGTCCGTTCCGGGCGTACAGCCGGGGCTTTTAAGGCAGTCAAATTATTACAATTTTCATACTAAAAATATTTTCCAGGTTTTTGACAGATCGACCCTTGAAAACGATTCCTTTAATGAACAAATTTTATTGCCAAAAAGCGTTGACCTGATATTTACCGGGCCCGCCATATCCGATATTACTTCAAATATTAAATCGCCCCAAATAAATCCTTTTTATAATCATCAGTATGCTTACCTTTCTTTCTGCACGTTGAGGATTTGAAAAAGCAAGGAGGTTTCATACAAAATCACCAGGTTTTATATCCGGCTTATTTTTCCTGTCAGTAGTTAAATAAGCCACGCTTTTTGGAATTGCCGAAACTCTAAGTTTTGTACAACCTTTTATGCTGTTTTTAAAAAAGTCGGGTCCGGCTAACAATGTCCCGGTTTGGGATATGAAAAAGATATTCAATTCGTTATTAAAATAAAAAATCCATTATGAAATTTATAAGATCAAGCTTTGCCCCTGTTGCAATTTTATGTGCATTAATCTCATTGCAAGCATGTAAAGCCAAAAAATTAGTCCAAAAACCAGTACAGCCCACTGAAACAAAAGCAACGCCGCCGCCGCCGGTGCAGCAACCGCAACCGCAACCTGTGGTACAACAATCAGCCGCTCCTGTTGAAAAACCCGACTATAATTTCAATAATATCCAGTTTGATTTTAATTCATCGGTATTAAAAACAGCGTCATATCCCCTTTTGGATAAAGCCGCAGCTGCCATGAAAATAGATCCTTCTGTTAAATTTAATTTAAGCGGGTATGCTTCTATTGAAGGGACTGAAGAGTACAATAAAACATTATCTCAGGACAGGGCTAATGCTGTAAAAGAATACTTAGTGAATTCGGGCGTAAGCTCCGCCACTTTAACCGCTACGGGGTATGGTACGGCCAACCCTGCAGGCGACAACAGCACCGAAGCAGGCAGGGCGTTAAATCGCCGGGTTGAAATTCACAAGCAAAATTAATACGCCCCATTTTTAGGGCTGCACCCGGTATAAAGGGCCAAAGTGTAACAACGTTATGCTTTGGCCCTTTTGCTAACAGGCGATTTTTAGCTCGCGCCGCAGGGTTCGATAATAAACAAAAAATTTTCTATAAACGCATCAATTATGGTTTAATTTCGGTATAAGGATAAAACATATTAGCGGTAATTGCCTTTTAATTAAATGTATATTCGTAAAATAGCTATTATCACCCTTATGAGTTGGCTTTTTTGATATGAAAAAACTTGTCGCGCTTTTTTCTTCAATGCTGCTGCTGTCCGTGGTTTGCTACGGGCAAATTGACGATATCAAAAATCTTCAAAAACAATTGCCCTTAATAAAAGATAGCCTCCGCTACGTTGATGCATTAAACAAACTGGCCCTGCTTTTATATGAAAACAATGTGGATAGCACATTTGCCTACACACAACGTGCACGCAACATTGCCGAAAGGCTGCAATATGATAAGGGAAAGGCTGAATCAGCTAACAACCTCGGGATAGTTTATGATATGAAGGGCGACCTTGAACTGGCTCTTCGCTATTATAATGATGGCTATAACCGCTTTAAGGCTATTGGCGACACTGCCAACATGGTTCAATCGATTATGAATATTGCCATGGTATACAATGAAAAGGGTATGGATAAAAAAGCGGTCAACAGCTTTAAAAATGCCCTGGAAACCGGCAGGCGGCTCAGCCGCGATTCCATCATGTCATTGGTTTGGTATAACTATTTAATATTATATCCCGGCAACTTTCAAAAAGATTCGCTCACATTCTATATCAGCAAGGCAAAAAAAATCGGAGAGAAATATAAAGACAGGCGTGTTTTACTTGCTATTGAGCAGTTAACGGCTGATAATTATATCAAAAACGGGCAGCGTGACAAAGGCCTGGCACTATTGCAGCAAGCCGCTTATGATGCCATTAAAAACAAACTTTTTTATTTAAGCCTCGATATCCTGATTGACCTTGGCGACTTATTTGCGCAAACCGATTCGGCCCAGGCGGTAAGCTATTATAAACAAGGGTTGTATATTACCCAGTTAAAAGATTATAAAGTTTATACAGAATCAATCACCAAAAAATTATATAATTTTTATACAGCCCGTAAAGATACCGCAAAGGCCTTTTTTTACAGCCAGCAGCTGGTGATGTTACATGAGGAGCGGGATAAAGTTGAAAATAACTCGGGAATTGATTTTATAGCATACGCGCTCAAGGATCAGCAATTGGAGGCGGCCCAGGGGCGATCCAGGTACGAGTTAAGGTTTTTATTTCTTGCGGTGTTTATTTGCGCGCTGATGGTAGTTATCCTGGTGATATTATGGCGCAACTGGAAGAAATTGCGAAAAACATCAGATGCCCTGCGCCTGCAGTTTGAACAGTCGGAATCCACAATGGAAGCGCTTGACTTAATGAATAAAGACTATTCAAGGTTGATAAAAATTGTTGCGCACGATCTTCGTAACCCAATCAGTGCCATCAGTACCATAAGCGGTATGCTTCACCCCGATGAAAATTTACCGGCCGATATGAAGGAATTGATGGGCCTGGTGCAGGTAAGCAGTAAAAATTCGTTAGACCTTATCAATGAACTGCTGGAAACAGACTTTGATCAAAGGCAAAAGATTAAAACAGAAATAATAAATCCTGATGAATTACTCCAGCAATGTGTAAGCCTGCTGAGTTTCAGGGCACAGGATAAAGGCCAGCAGCTCACTTTAAATAGCAACGCGCAGGTTAAAATTAAGGGTGATGCCGAAAAATTATGGCGGGTAATCAACAACCTGGTTATAAATGCCATCAAATTCAGCCCCGAAGGCTCCACGATACATATCGAAAGCAAACGGGTTGACGATAAATTGCTGATCAGCGTAAACGATGCTGGCCTGGGGATACCCGAAGATATCCGGAACAAGATATTTGATCCGTTCACCTCTGCCCGGCGGATGGGGACCCAGGGTGAACAGCCCTTTGGCCTGGGCCTCTACATCAGCAAACAAATTATTGAGGCCCACAATGGCCGGATCTGGTTTGAAAGCGCGCCCGGTAAAGGAACAACTTTTTATGTGGAGCTGCCGGTTTCAATGCCTGCCTGATCCATTTTCTTTACGTACAATTCATCCACCAAAATAATCAGCATGGCCAGCAGCGGCACGGCCAGGATAATTCCCAAAGCCCCCGATAATGCCCCCATAGTTAACTGGCTGATAAGCGTTAAAGCAGGCGGCAGGTTGATCATCTTTTTTTGGATCAAGGGGGTAACGATATTGGCAACAATGGTTTGTGATACGATATACAATAGCGCCACTATAACCGCGGTGCCGCCTCCAACGGTTAATCCAAGCAACACCCCCGGCGCCATCGAGATCAGCGGCCCGAAGTTGGGGATGATCTCCAGTATTCCTGTTATCAATCCAAGTACCATGGATGCGGGTATGCCGATAATGGTTAAGCCAACAGCGATTAAAATAGTAATGAGTACCATGGATAGCAGCATGCCTTTGAGCCAGCCTTTAAGGACCAGGCTTATCCTGTCGAAGATTCGAAGGGCCATCGGTTTTTTATCCAGGGGGACAAGCACCAGCATCCCGTCTTTATAAAGCGAGGGGCTGGCGGTGAAAAATATACCAAGGAACATTATAATATACAGGTCGCCCAATACGCCAAAGCTGGTGTTAAAAAAAGTTTGTACGGTATCGTACAGCTTTTTTGAATTGTCGCCCGAAAAGCTGTCAAGCACTTTTTGTCCCACCGGGGTTTCATTCAATTTGGCTTTTGCATTATTGATGGTATGCGGCAGGCTATTGCTTAACTGGGTTACCTGCGCCTGTATTTTTGCACCGATAAACCAAAATAAAAGCCCCACGATGAGGATCGTTCCGGCGATGGAAATGATCATGGCAAGGGTGCGTTTCATCCCTGTGTTTCGCTGGATCATGTCTCCAAGTCCATGAAAATAAACCGCCATCAGCGATCCGGCCAGCGCCATCAGCAATACATTAAAAGCAACCCTGGCGATGAGTATAAACACCACCAGCAATGCCACGATGGCTACTGTTTGCCAAACTTTGCCGATAAATGATAGCTCTTTTTTTGTAGTTCCGGAGGGTTTTTTGTCTGCAGGCATTTGATGGTGTTTAGCGAAAGTAATTAAAGGTACTTGTTATTCCTTATATTTTAATTCGGTTTAAATTATTGTACATCGCTGACCGCAAAAACTATACCCCAGGCTTAAGTTTTTCAGTTACTTTCCAGACAACAATAATTTTTAAGGAATTGAGTTTTAAGTACATAAATCATCACGATGAAAAAGCCTTTCACTATTATTTTAATCATCATTGCCGGTTATCTTTTGGTAACCTCGTTTAGCATAGGCAAGCCGGAAAATAACAGTGTTGCTGCCGACCTGGCCATATTTAAAAGCCGTGTGCAGGAGTTTCAAAACAGCGATCTGGCAAAAACTGAACAGGATTTAATGGCGCTTTCGTACGCAGCTTCCAATAACAGCCTTTTACTTTTTGATGCACGGCTGGATGATTTTTCAGCCACCAGGCTGGGGCGTGTTAAGCTGAAAGATGATGAGCTTTTCTATGCCTGTTCGGTAAATGACCTGGCGACGTTTAAAAGCCGGCTACAGGAATTTCAAAATGGCAGTCTTGATGGCATAGCCGTTTCACGCGGTGCATTATACTATGCCGGCTCAAAGTATGACCTGGCTGCATTTAAGGCCCGCCTGGCCGAGTTTGCGAAAGGCCCTTACGCTCATAGTGATTTTGCACGTTACAGCAGCGATTACGCCCGGTCAGTAAATGACCCGGATACCTTTAAAGCAAGGCTGAAAGAATTTAGGGCGAGTTCGCTAAACGATGTAGCAGTAAGCATTGCAGCATCCTTGTATGCCGCGTCTGGCAATTAGGCTTTCTTCTCCCGCTATCTTCAATGCTTATTTCTTTACCACCGGGAAAGCAACGATCCGCACCTTTGTAAATCCATACGGTATCAATGTAAAGTGGGATACCGTATCACTCACAGCGCCCCTGTATCCGCCGTCCCGGTCAGTTACGGGTTGGTTGGCCACGCCGTCAGTTAGTTGCCAGTTGGGGATCAGCCTGCCCTCGGCCTTTATTTCAATCGGGGCATGTTGCAGGTTCCACACAAATTTCCCGCTTAATGGCTTTGCTGTAACCGTAAGGGTTTTGGCAGGGTCGCTCACAATTTGTTCAGACAGGCCGTAATTCCAGTTACCGGTTGGGTAAACGCTGAAATAATCGCCTTCATATTTGTCGTGGCTCTTTTCCCATCTTTCGCCCAATTTGAGGGCATATACGAGCGGCCCGCGTTCAACCGCCCTTGAGTTGCGCCCCCATTCAGATACGCTCACTTGCATTGGTAGTTTCAGGCTGACCTGATCGCCATTTTTCCAAATCCGGCTGATGGTGACCAGTTGCCCGCCTTTACCGGTTTTTGTTGCAACGCCGTTGATGCTGATAGTAGCCGAGCTACACCAGGACGGGATACGGAACTGCCAGTCAAACTGCACCGGTTTTGGGGTTGATAAATTAAACCAGATCTCATCGCTGAAAGGATAATCTGTTACTTCGGCAACGCTGATGGCCGTATTACCTGCACCAACGGTGGTTTTAAGTTGATTTGGCCCGTAAACCAATGAGGCCAGCCCATTATGCTGCGTTTTAAACCACAGGTGCTGGGTGTATTTTGTCCAGCCCTGGTGCATATTGGCCAGGCAGCAGGTATAACCGCTGCGCATCCCCAAAACATTGTTCATTTCGCGGCCAAAGGGCAGCGAGAAATCAAAAACGCCCCGTGCAATTTCCACCTGGTTAGCCACCTGGAAATATTGTTTGTTATTATAATCGTCTGTTGTTTGGGTAGGCAATGCGTTAAAGGTGATCCGCTCCAGCGCGTCCATATAACGGGTATCGCCGGTAATGGCCATTGCTTCTTCCATCGAGAACATCGTTTCCACTACCGCACAAAGTTCGGTTCCCTGCGTGGGCAGGTTGCCATGCAAATCCTCATCTGCCGAAAAGGCGCCCATGGGTAGGCCGTTCAGCGTCATGATATCGCCAAATCCTGTTTTCATGGCATTCAAATAAGCGGGGTTGCCGGTACGCTGGTAATTAAGCGCGGGAGCCTTTATTGCCATGCCTACATTAACGCCATGGCGGTGCATCCAGTCTTTGTCATCCTGGTGCGCAGCGGCGTTGATGGCCCAATTGCGGCCGGCAAACCATTCACTCCAGGCAAAGCATTGTTTATCCAGCAGGTCAGCCAATGCCAGCAGGCTTTTGTCTCCGGTTTTTTGGTACAGCCATTGGGCCACTAAAATATTTTCGCCTCCGCGGCTTTCGGCCCAATCGCTCCATTTATTAATGGGGCAAATTTTAAGCGCCTGCAATTCATAATGAAAATAAGCCGTCATAAATTTAATCACCCTTGGGTCATTCGTTGCGGTATAATATTGCTGCAGGGCTTTCAGCATCACCATTTTTGGCCACCAGTCTTCGCCCTTTTGGCAATTGGCAAGGTTAATTACTGCCCCGCTATCCCGCTCCGCTTTCGTTATGGGGCCAAAATAGCCGGATGGACGCTGGTGATCGAGGGTCCAGGTAATGTATTTCAAAACTTTGGCTTTTAAGGTGGCATCATCCAACTGCCATGCCAATGGAACGGCGCCATCCAGCCAGTAGGGTGTTTCTTCCCATCCATCGCCTTTACCGCCCAGCCAGCCGTTATCGTTTTTTAGTTTGGCATACACTTCGTCAAGGTGGCCGGTGGTGCCATCGCGCATAATCTCCAGCTGGTCCTTCAGCCAGCCCTGCGGGTGGATATCGCCGAGGGCCACTTCACTGTATAGTGGTTTTACAAAATGAACGGTTGTTGTGTTTTTAGGCGGATGATTGGCAATCCGGAAAGAGCCCAGTATCGAAATAACTAAAAGGGCAATCGTTATTTTTTTTAACATCATGTTTTATCAATTGGCATTTTGAAGGTAGCTAATAAAAATAACTTTTTTTGCCGCATTCAGGCCTGGCAACTTTTTAAAGTTGGGTAAAGCTTTGTGAATCTGCCTTATCTGATAAAAAAATGCGATAACTTTTACTGTTGCACCTCCACCGAAGTGATATAATACGTATTGGCGCCACTGGTGATGGTGTCTTTAAAGGTGATTTGCAATTTGCCGTTATTTGCCAGGCTCACTACGCCGGGTACCTTTTGTGGATTGCCGGGATAAACCATGTAAATATTATTCCCTTTTTGGTGCCAGGTGGATGGCAACGGCAACAACCCGGGGATACCATAATTTTGAGCGCCATCTGCTTTTATATGGGTAGGCGTTACAAAACAGGTATCGATCCCGGTATAATTCTGGCTCGAGGTGGAATCGGTATAAAAAGTTAAAGAGTTATAACCCATACAAGGATATTGGGTAACGGTTGCGTTTACGCCGATGCCGAAATTGGTTTGATAAGAGTATAAGTTCCAGTTGCCGATAACGCTATAGATAACCGGCGGTACAGTTTTCTTTTCCTTTTTACAGGTAACCAGGAAAAGCGAAACCAGCAGGCAGGGTAATAGTCTCTTTATCATGGCTTTAATTGGTTTAACAGGCCACAATTTAAGTATTATTTATTTAGAAATGTAAGGCGACGTTTTTTATTTAACGGGGCTACTTTTTATATCCTATCACCTTTAAAAATATGATGCTTTTATGTGGTATGCCCAATGTTTTACCGGGCGTAACGTTAAGGTAAAGTTTAAGGTATCCGTCTGTTATCCCCTTCATGGCCTCAGTCATGGGTTTTACAAATTCCGGCATCATGAACGTAATTGATTTCCGGAAGGTAATGGTGCCTTTTTCATCGACAAATGCGGTGTACTCATACGAGAAATCTTCATATGCATGATGGATAACAATATCGTATGTCGGCGAAAGATAGGCATCGTACGATTTACCTCCATCTACTTCGTCAGGTACCCCCTCTTTTTTTACCGTTAGATACTTACTTTTAGAGACCAATATAGCAGGTTGCGTACCAGCGAAAGCGCTGTCCGGAATTTTTCCGGCAAGCATTGTTTTGTCTTTAATATAGAGGGTGTCTTTACGGCTCGGCCGCCACAATTTCAGCGTATCCGAATGCAGTACATTTTTGATATAATCATTGGTATAAAAGGTCATAAATACGTGAACTTTTTCATCATCTATAATATTGTCGTGCACATGCAGCACCATAAATTGCATGCTGTCTTTTTTGATATAGGTAAGTTTTAGCCAGGCCCAGGCCACGTTAAATATCGAATCATGGTCAAACATTACCGGCGCATTGAGGAAACGATTTTTTTTAGGGCTGAAAATAGTAACTGAATCGACAGATGGAAAAGTGATCCGCCACTCAGGTACCAGCTGGAATCCAACAGGACTAAAAGACAGTCCATTGTCAAAACGCCGTTTAACTTCTGTAAACGGGATACCCTGGATGGTTTTGAGCAAGTTTTTAGTGCGGTTTGCTGCAGCGGCCTTTATGGCTTTTTCATTTTCCCTGTCCGATTCCATTTTTCTGAACTTGCTATTGCAACGGGCAGCAAACATCAAAATAAAGGTAAGTAGCAGGACTAAACTTGTGGTGATATAGCGCGTAGCAGATGTTTTATGCATGTGTTATGGGCAGAGCGTTATTAAAAACGCTAAAATAGTGTTTTTGTTTGATTAGGGGTGATGGTAAGCAGTTGATCAGGTTGATTAAGAGAATGGTCAATTGAGTTACATGGATATTAACCGAATCAACCTAATCAACCTTAATCAACCAATCAACTACCCCAGCGCCTGCTCCAAATCACTGATCAGATAATCCGCATCCTCTAAACCCACATACATGCGGATCAATTGGTGGCGCGGGTTGGCGTGGTCATAATCAGCCAGTGAAATTCCTGCAATGGAAGGGATGATCAAACTTTCGTGGCCACCCCAGGATACCGCCATCAGGATATGCCGCAACCTGTCGCAAAAGGCTTCAATTTGTTGTACCGAGGAGTTTTTTAGCGTAAAACTAAACATGCCACCGCAGCCCTGCATTTGCCGGTGTGCCAGCTCGCTTTGTTTAAATGTTGGGCTAAACGGCCATATCACTTTATCAACCGCCGGATGTTTGGCCAGCCATTCCGTTACTGTTTTTGCGGTTTCAAAGCTGCGCTGCATCCTCAATGGCAAAGTGCGCAAACCGCGGATGAGCAGCCAGGCTGAATGCGGCGACAGCGTTGGCCCGATGTTCATGAATTCATGATCGAAGATCCGTTTGATCAATGCTTTGCTTCCGGTTAACACGCCGGCTACCACATCTGAATGCCCGCCGATATATTTGGTTGCCGATTGTGCCACCAAATCAACACCCAGCCGGATAGGCTGTTGGTAAAGCGGCCCGCAATAGCTGTTATCGATCATAGTAAGGATGCCTTTTTCCCTGGCGATTTTAGCTATTGCCGCCAGATCCTGCAACTCATAACTGAAAGTGTTCGGGCTTTCTAAATAGATCAGTTTGGTTTCGGGCGTGATGGCGTTTTTAATATTATCCACTTCCGAACCATCAACAAAGGTAGTATGGATGCCAAACTTTGGTAAAAAGTTATTGAAAAGTTTGATCGTCCAGCTATAGGGGTTTTCAACGGATACCACATGATCGCCCTGTTTAAGTAAAGCCAATATAGGTACGCTTACCGCCGCAATACCGCTGCTGAAAACCAGCGCATCTTCAGCGCCATCCAGTGCGGCCAGCTTTTGCCTTAATATGGTTAAGGTTGGGTTTTGCCCGCGCGAATACAACAGGGCATCATACTCTTCGCCCAAAGCTTCCCTGAAATCACTTACCGTTTTAAAAGTAAAATTGCTGGTTTGGATAATGGGCGGTGACACCGCATTGAAATAGTTTTCGCGTTCTTCACCAAGTTCGTTCAGTATGTAGGAAAGGTCCATTTTATTCTGTTGTTGTTTTTTTATTCCAGGTACAGGCATAATAAATAACCAGGCCCAGCGCATAGGCGGCCAGGCAGATGAGCGCCGCATAGGGGTTTTCTCTGAAAGTGATAAAAATATTTATGGTTACAAACCAATAGGAGATGATAAAGATGACCGGCACCAGCGGGAACCATTTGATCGTATAAATGCCCGTACCATCCAGGTGCTTGGTTTTTTTACGCAACAGGAAAATAGCTACTGCAGCCATAGATAAGCCTATCGTATCAAAGAACATTACATACTTTAACATCTCGCTGAATTTGGCCACAAAGAAAAGGATGATAATAATGGCAGCAATAAAAAAGCTCATCCCGAATTCCTGTACCTGGGTTTTTGGGTTTACCTTCATAAATATCGGCGGCAAAATACCATCCTCGGCCATGGCGTAATAAACACGGGGGTTGGCCAGCACGTTTACATTCACGTAAGCCAGTACAGATAAAAAGATCATGATGGAAGTGATCTTATATCCTGTCGCCCCAAATATCACGCCGATCATTTTAGCAGCTAATGCAGGTGTTTTTTGCAAGCCGCCAATCCCCAGGATATGGAAGTAGGCATAGTTAATAGATAAATAAAGGATGATAACTGTAATAATGCCAAAGGTAACCGCTTTCGGTATATTGGTTTTGGCGTTAATAATATCCCCGCCAAAGTTGATGGTTTGCTGGTAGCCGCCATACGTAAAAAATACAGCCACAAGGCTCAGCCCGAAGGCGGTGATCAAGCTGCCGGAATGTGGAACAATTGCAGTCTCCACCGGAACATAATTGCTTTTAAACACCGTAGTACAGATCAGTATGATCATACTCATTTTAAAAATGATCAGTACGCTTTGTGTGCGGGCGCTCATTTTTATGCCTAAAAAATTGATAACATATAATATGGCGACAGAGGTTATGGTGATGATCTTGGTGCCAAAGTCGTTTTGCATATTGGCAGGTAATAAAAAAGGTTTAATATAATCGGCCCCGATAAGCGCCACCGCCGCAACTGATGCCGCATTACTGATCACCAGCACCCAATTAATCATAAAGGCGATGGCAGGGTGGTAACAATAACTGAAGACTTTGTAAAAACCGCCCGTCGCCGGGAACCTGGCGCCGATCTCAGCAAAGGTTAGCGCACCGCATAAACTTACCAGGCCGCCAAATATCCAGGCGCCAAAAAAAATATAAACGTTTCCCGCTTTGTTGGCTACATCGCTTGGCGTGGCAAAAATGCCCATTCCAATTACTAAACTGATGACGATCATTGTCAGGTCAAAGCGGTTGAGTTTCGGTTTTATGCTCATTTATTTTTGTAAATGTTAACTTTCTAAATTTATATTTTAATTTTGTTAAACTTGGTAATCCTGGTTAATTTGATTAATCTGCATATAAAGGCAAATTATGGCAACTATTGTGGGGCAATTTAAGCAAATATTATTTACAGCAATATGCTTGCTTATAGCTGCCCCTGTATTTGCCCAGCTAAGGCACAACCCGGCAACAATGATTAAAAAGCTGGTGCCAAATGAGCAAAAAGCAAATTTTTACCATTTAGCCACGCAAACCAACGTTGTTTTTGATTGGCCAAAGGGCTTCGCAGAAGTGCAGGCGCCAGATGATGAGGATTTTTCATTTGATTTTGCGCTTGAATTACCCGGGCAGGATTTTGAAGTGTGGTACCAGATAAAATCGGAAAAAGAAGATTGGGTTCGGTTTAAAGATAACCCGCAGGCTTCCAATCCTGATTCAATTTATAAAGGGGCCGGTAAGGCAGCCGCCGCCAGCTTTTGCGGCGATGATAAATACTTTGAACGAAATATTCCGCGCAGCGTTTTGGCCAGGAATAATGCAGATGCCGGAAAATCATACCTGTTAACACTGCTTGATCTGCCGCAAACCAAGCACTATAAATATGCACTGCTCATCACTCTTCATAAAAATCATATTGGTACTATCATCGCGGTTTGTTTCACCAATGTAAAAGGTCCTGAATTTTTTAAAAATGTAAACCGGGCTACCAATTGTCTCCGGTTTAAATCCTGAGTTCATAATGTTGAAAAGTTAAGACATAGAATGAATAACTTCTGTGTGTAAGTGCTATTTTTGCCATAATGAGGATCTCATTGAGTCATTAGGTCATTAAGTCATTGATATATCCGGCGGCGAAGTACAATAAAAGGCTACATATCAATGGCATTCTGAGTAATCAGAAATACCCACCAGCCAATGACTTAATGACCCAATGCCCCAATGACGATTAAATAAAAGAAATGGCTTTACCTGCAGATTATAGTGATGACAGTATCCGGTCGCTTGACTGGAAAGAACATATTCGTTTACGCCCCGGGATGTACATTGGTAAACTGGGCGACGGCTCGGCTTATGACGATGGCGTTTATGTGTTGCTGAAGGAAATTATCGACAATTCGATAGATGAGTTTGTGATGGGCGCCGGCAGAACCATCGAGGTAACCATGAGCGACCATAAGGTAACGGTTCGGGACTATGGCCGCGGTATTCCCCTGGGGAAAGTAATTGATTGCGTATCAAAAATCAATACAGGGGGTAAATACGACAGCAAGGCATTTCAAAAATCGGTTGGTTTAAATGGCGTAGGTACAAAGGCGGTTAACGCGCTTTCCAATTCGTTTATCGTGCAATCCTATCGTGATGGCCGGACCAAGGTGGCTGAATTTGAGAAAGGTGAACTGATAAGGGACGAACCCGAAAAGGAAACTACCCAGCGTAACGGCACTGCCATTAATTTCTTTCCGGACGATACCATTTTCAGGCATTACCGCTTTATCCCTGAGTTTGTTGAGAATATGATATGGAACTATGTGTTCCTTAACTCGGGCCTTACCATCAACTTTAACGGCACTAAATATTTTTCAGAGCGCGGCTTGCATGATTTGCTCTCCCGGAATTCTGACGCTGACTCCATGCGTTACCCAATTATTCATTTAAAGGGTGAGGATATTGAAGTAGCCATGACCCACGGCCAGCAATACGGCGAGGAGTATTACTCTTTTGTGAACGGCCAGCATACCACGCAGGGTGGCACTCACCAGGCAGCCTTTCGCGAGGCGGTTGTAAAAACCATCCGCGAGTTTTATAAAAAGGAGTTTGATGCTTCGGATGTTCGCGCTTCTATTGTTGCTGCTATCGCCATAAAAGTTCAGGAGCCTGTATTCGAATCACAAACCAAAACGAAACTCGGTTCACAAAATATCGGGCAGGACGGGCCTTCCGTTCGTGGCTTCATCAATGATTTTATGAAGAAGGAATTGGACAACTATCTTCATAAAAACCCTGCCGTTGCTGATGCTTTGCTAAAAAGGATCATGCAATCCGAACGGGAACGAAAGGACATTGCCGGCATTAAAAAACTGGCTAACGAGCGTGCTAAAAAGGCCTCGCTGCATAACCGCAAGCTGCGCGATTGCAAGGTGCATTTTGACGATACCCACGAGCGTAAACAGGATACCACCTTATTCATCACCGAAGGTGACTCGGCCAGTGGGTCCATTACCAAATCGCGTGATGTGATGTGCCAGGCAGTATTCAGCCTGAAAGGTAAGCCGCTTAACTGTTACGGGCTGACCAAAAAAGTGGTTTACGAGAACGAGGAATTCAACCTGTTGCAGCATGCACTGAATATTGAGGATGGTTTGGACGATCTTCGTTATAATAACATTGTGATTGCTACCGATGCTGATGTGGACGGGATGCACATCAGGCTGCTGCTGATGACTTTCTTCCTGCAATTCTTCCCCGATTTGGTAAAAGCCGGGCATGTTTTCATTTTGCAAACGCCGCTTTTCCGTGTCCGCAATAAAAAGGAAACCATTTATTGCTATAGTGATGAAGAAAGACGCAACGCCATTGCTAAATTAGGTGTGAAACCCGAGATCACCCGCTTTAAAGGTTTGGGTGAAATATCTCCGGATGAGTTCGGCTTATTTATTGGCAAGGACATCCGCCTTGATCCCGTGATCCTTAAAGATGCCAATATCAAAGGCCTGCTGGAGTATTATATGGGTAAAAATACTCCTGCCCGCCAGGTGCACATCGTGGGCAACCTTAGGGTGGAGAAAGATGATGAAAGCATTAACCCGCTGGTAGCTGAAGATGTGGAAAGCGTGGCTTTGCCGGTGGCGGTGTAGGGCTGTAAATATGGAATTCGATAAATTTCATATAGAGGGAGATGATGGTATCTGTACGGTAATTAGCAGAGAGTTGCATCGCTATCATTCAGTAAATCAATATCTCATTGATAGTTTAATGGGTAATTACATATGGTTTTCGAATCCTGAAGATTTTAATGACCCATATGATTGCAATTTGGACTTTGATTTTGAATGCACTCGCGTAGAACTGGAAGCATTTTTTAGGGAAATAAATAATATGCCAGAAAATGCATATCGTAAAAAGAGCGAAAGCGAATTGCAGGAAGAAATAACTAAATGTGTTGATAATCCTGAAGTGCTCAGACAACGGAATAGAGAACAAAGTATTGACGGAATTAAAAGAATTGGGGTTTGTTGTTTTTCAGAACATGATGACAGGTTATTAATGTGGTCACATTACGGGAATAAACATCAAGGCGCTTGTCTGACTTTCGATATCAATGAACATAAAGAACTCTTTTTGCAATACCCTTATTCAGTTGAATATCCTCAACGATATCCAAAAATTAATTGGATAAAAGAAAGAGGACTATTTAAGCCGTTTAGATTTGAATTTGCCACGAAATCATTAGAATGGTCTTATGAAGCCGAAGTAAGAATTATTCGAAATGAAAAAAATCCGCCTTACCGAAATGAAGTTAAATTCAACAAAAAAGCTTTAAAAGCAATCAAGTTTGGTTATAAAAGTACTGCTGCGGATCAAATCTCAATTAAGGAAACATTAAATAAGGCGAAAGGATATGAACATGTACGTTTTTATTCAGCCAAACTTAAACATTTAGATTTTGGTATAGAATACGAAGAGATATTTAAACAATAGTTCAGACAAAATTCTCGTTTACTTCTTCAAGAAAAGCAATATAAACCCAAAGGTAACGGCTATCTGTCCAACCCAAAAAATAAACATCCATTTGATCATTTCGGTACGGGTGTCGCCTATTTTCTCAGATAATTTTAATTCTAATGACGAAAGGTCGTGTTTTGTGGCCAGCACGTTACTTTGTGTGTCTAATTCATCTTTAATCTTATCCTGTATGTAAACTGTCAAGTTTTCAGCAGTTTCCTTTCCTACTTTTTCGGAGAGAAGCGCATACAATTGAGTGATACTAACTGTCGTCATAATTTATATAAAGCTAAATTAAAGAAAAGTTACCCGGTTTGCTAATAGTATTTAAATATTTCTTATTTTGTATCCCCATATTTTTTTCAGAGGGATAAAAAATGACTGACCACGAAATAAAAATAAACTTTAAGGAATACGCCTCCATTAACGACCTTGATAAACCCGCCAATGATCTTTGTCTCGAAGCGGTAAAAGCCATGGCGAACTCACATTCGCCCTATTCAAAATTCAGGGTAGGGGCGGCATTGCTTTTGCAGAGCGGGACAATATTGCATGGCAGTAACCAGGAAAATGCAGCTTATCCATCGGGCTTGTGTGCCGAGCGGGTAGCATTGTTTAACTGGGGGGCTAATTACCCGGACGATCCGATTGTTGCGATGGCTGTAACTGCGCACACGGAAGAATTTGAAATTTTGCAACCCGTAGCTTCCTGCGGTTCCTGCCTGCAGGTTTTGGCCGAATATGAAAAAAAACAGGACAAGCCGATAGAAATTATATTATTTTGCGCCAAAGGCCCGGTTTGGGTAATGAAAGGTGTTGAAACCTTCCTGCCGTTTTTGTTTTTTGAGAAGAGATTAATATCATGAAAATTAAAGTTCTATTATTCCTTTTGCTGGCGTTTGCTGCAGGCGAAAAAGTTCGGGCGCAAACCGGTTTTCCGTTTGCCAATGAGATCCGGGCGTTTAAACACCAGGACAGCGTCCGCTTCCCTGCAAAAAATAGTATTTTATTTATCGGCAGTTCGTCCATCCGGCTTTGGGACGATTTGGACAAACGCTTTCCGAATGCACCTATCATCAAACGCGGTGTTGGCGGCTGTGAGCTTTGGCAACTGGTTGATTATTATACACCCTGTATTTTATTCCCATACCATCCGCGCAAAATTTTTATTTATGCCGGCGAAAATGATATAGCCGGAGGAAAAACAGGCAAGTTTGTATTCGACGAGTTTCAAAAACTTTTTGAGATGATCAACAAGCAGTTGCCGGATGCAACGGTTTACTACATGTCGGTAAAAATGAGCCCGAGCCGCGCCAGATATTTTAAGGAAGTTGCCGTAGCTAACGAACTGATCAAAACCTACCTGGCCAACAAACCCAATAGCGTTTTTATCGACCTGAACACTACGTTGTTTAAAACAAATACCGCCACGCCCGACTCATCCCTTTTCCGCGCCGACCACCTGCACCTGAATAGTAAAGGGTATGATCGCTGGCAGCAGGTGCTGGAGCCGTATGTTCAGTGATTGGAGATTAGAGATTAGTTGGAAGGTTGCCAAATATCAATCCGCGAATATCTTTTTTCTTTCGGACTTTACTGACTTCCGGTCTTTCAGACTAAACTAATCTCTAATCTCCAGTCTCTAATCTCTAACCCACAAACACACTATAAACATTAGTGATCTTCCAGCCACTACCGGTATTGGCAATGGTAACATAATTGCTCCGGGTGAAGTTTTCGAATTTCATATCTACTTTAACAATAGCAAGGCCGGCATTGCTTTCAACCACCGAAGTGCTGGTTGTACATTGCTGTTCGATGTTTTTGTTGGTTTGAAAATAGTCGAGCATTTGTTGTTTGTCGAAACTAAGTACGTGTTTACCCCTTAGCATATTAAATGCAGCCGATTTATCCAAAACCTCGTTTAAACCATTCAGTTTGCCACGCGTCATTGCATCAATATAGGTGTTGATAGCGTAATTTTCGGTTAGTTTGCCATCTTCTCTGGGCGTAGCTTTAACTGCGCCGCAAAGGGCCAGCATGGCCAGGCCAAGCATCATTGTTTTTAAAGTTTTCATAGTATTAAAAATTTAAATTGTTGTGTTAATTTTATATCGATAAGACACAAGTACTAATGGATTAGTTACAATAAAAGTGGCTTTAATGCTATATTTAACAGTTTTTTAACAATAGGATGAAGTTTTGAGTGTAAAGACTTAGCGCCATGGCGACTTTTTTATTTTTTGACTCAAGACTTGCGACTTAAGACTTAAACATAAATGATCGACTTCACTACCATGATGCTGCAATTTGCGGAGCAGGGCGAAAAAACCGGCTGGACCTACATTGAGATCCCTGCCGGTATGGCGCAGCAATTAAAGCCCGGCACCAAAACATCCTTCAGGGTGCGGGGCATGCTGGATAGTTGCGCGGTTAGCGGCATGGCCTTAATGCCTATGGGCGGCGGCAATTTTATTATGGCATTAAAGGCAGATGTGAGGAAGCGTCTCCATAAAAATGCCGGCGCCGTGCTGCACGTAGTGATAGAAGAAGATACCGATTATAAGGTTGAAGTGCCCGACGATTTACAGGAATGCTTTGATTTTGAACCCGAAGCACAGGATTTTTTTAACAGCCTGCCCAAATCGCACAGGGATTATTTTATAAAATGGATAGACGGCGCAAAAACCAGTGAGACCCGTGCCAGGCGCATTGTAAATACGGTAAATGCCATGCTGCGTAAGTGGCGCTATAACGATATGATGCGGGCGATGAAGAAGGAGGGTTGATGGGCAGATTATTGATGTGCAGATTTTAGATTATAATTATCTTTACCTGCGTTATTATTTTTTAACACAGAGGCCGCAAAGGAGGCACAAAGGTCACTAAGCTTATCATATGGAAATTGAGAATAAGTTAGCAACGGAGGTTATCGGAGCTGCAATAAAAGTACATAAGTATCTTGGGCCAGGTTTGTTGGAGTCAGTTTATAAAGAATGCCTTTTTTACGACCTGGTGAAAATGGGCATTTATGTAGAAAAGGAGAAGCCATTACCGGTTATTTATCAGGAAATCAGGCTGGAGTGTGGTTATCGATTAGATCTGCTTGTTGAAAATAAATTAATTGTAGAAATAAAGGCCGTTGAAGAATTAAATAAAATTCACATGGCACAAGTTTTAACTTATTTAAAAATCTCAGGTTGCAAGCTTGGTTTACTAATGAATTTTAATGTGTTGATGGTAAAAGACGGAATTAAACGATTAATTAAAACTTCGTGATCTTTGTGCCTCCTTTGCGGCCTCTGTGTTAAAATCTTTATGTTCCCTCAAATGTTGAAATGTCTCCAGGTGTTTAAAAATCCCCTCACCTAAAAACAACACATCTCCACTATAACCTTTATCTTTACCCATCCATAATTTTTTTATTTAGAATGAGTGACGATCTGAGCGAAAATCAATTGCCTGCTGACCAAGACGATAAAATACATAACATAACCTCTCTCGACGGCCTGTACGAAAACTGGTTCCTGGATTATGCTTCTTATGTCATCCTCGACCGCGCCGTTCCGCACATCAATGATGGTTTAAAGCCGGTGCAGCGCCGCATCCTGCACTCGCTGAAGGAGATGGACGACGGGCGTTTTAACAAAGCGGCCAACGTTATTGGTAATACCATGAAGTACCACCCGCATGGTGATGCTTCCATTGGTGACGCCATGGTGCAGATAGGCCAGAAGAACCTGCTGATTGATTGCCAGGGCAACTGGGGTGACCCGGTAACCGGCGACTCGGCAGCAGCGCCACGTTATATCGAGGCCCGGCTATCTAAATTCGCGCTGGATGTTGTTTTTAACCCGGATACTACCGACTGGCAGGCCAGTTACGACGGCCGTAACCGCGAGCCGATCACCCTGCCCGTTAAGTTTCCTTTGCTACTAGCACAGGGCGCCGAAGGTATTGCCGTTGGTTTGGCTACCAAGATCTTGCCGCATAATTTTATTGAACTGATTGATGCTTCTATCGACGTATTAAAAGGTATTACGCCTAACTTAATGCCCGACTTCCCTACCGGCGGTATGGCAGATGCATCTGCTTATAACGACGGGCAGCGTGGCGGCAGGGTGCGCATCCGTGCCAAGATAGTGGAGCGCGATAAAAAGACTTTGGCTATTACCGAGATCCCCTTCAGTACCACTACAGGCGGACTGATGGAAAGCATAGTGGCGGCTAATGAAAAAGGCAAGATCAAGATCAAAAAGATAGAGGATAACACCGCTAACACAGTAGAGATCATTGTGCACCTGGCGCCGGGTATTTCTCCGGATGTTACCATTGATGCCCTGTATGCCTTTACCGACTGCGAGGTCTCCATATCGCCCAATACCTGCGTTATACAGCACGATAAGCCGCGCTTTATGAGCGTGAATGATATGCTGAGCGAAAGCACGCATAACACCCGCCGGTTGCTGAAAATGGAACTGGAGATCAGGCTGAAGGAACTGATGGAGAAAATATTCTTCAGCTCCCTGCTTAAGATCTTTATCCAGGAGGGGATGTACAAGCATCCGGATTACGAAGCCTCGGGCAATTTTGAAGGCGTGGTTGAGGTGTTGAACCGTTTGTTCACCCCATTCTTCCCGCAGTTTTACCGCGAGATCCTGCCGGAGGATTATAAAAAGCTGATCGATAAACCGATGAGCAGCATTACCCGTTTCGACGTAAAGAAAACGGATGAACAGATCAAGAACCTTGAAGGCGAGATCAAAGAAGTAAAACATCATCTAAAACATTTAACTGATTATACCATTGCCTGGTTCCTGAAACTGAAGGAAAAGTACGGCAAGGATCGCGGTCGCAAAACCGAACTTCGCACCTTTGATAAGGTAGAAGCTGCACAGGTGGCCCTGGCAAACGTTAAGCTGTACGTTAACAAGGTGGACGGCTTTATCGGCTCTGGCTTAAAGAAGGACGACCAGGTTTCTTTTGTTTGCGATTGCTCGGATATCGACGAGATCATTGTATTCAGGGAAGATGGCAAATGCATGATCACCAAAGTGCAGGACAAAGTGTTTGTCGGTAAGGAGATCATCCATGTGGCTGTATTTAAAAAGAACGACGAGCGCACCGTTTATAACATGATCTATAAAGACGGGCAAAGCGGCGTAAGTTATATCAAGCGTTTCTCGGTAGTGGGCGTTACCCGCGATAAGGAATACGACCTCACCAAGGGCACTAAGGGTACACGCGTCCTTTACTTTACCGCTAACCCTAACGGCGAGGCAGAGATCGTCAACATCCAGCTAAAGCCGCACAGCAAGCTCAAGAAACTGCAGTTTGATGAGGATTTTGCCGCTATCGCGATAAAAGGGCGGGCGTCGATGGGGAATATCGTTACCAAATATCCCGTCAAAAAGATATTGTTGAAGTCAAAAGGCGTTTCCACCCTTGCCGGGCGCAAGATCTGGTATGATGATATTTTAAAACGGTTGAATGCCGACGGTCGCGGTAAGTACCTGGGCGAATTTGATGGTGACGATAAGATCCTGACCGTTTTAAGCAGCGGCATTTACGAGCTCACCAGTTTCGACCTGAACAATCATTTTGATGATAAGATGATCCTGATCGAAAAATATAACCCTGAGAAAGTTTATTCGGTGGTGCATTTTGAAGGTAAATCGAAGAACTACCTGGTAAAACGCTTCGTGTTTGAAAACGCTGCCATTGGCAAGCAAACCAGCATCATCAGTGATGAAAACGGCTCAAAACTCATCATTATTTCCGGCGCAAAAAGCCCGGTAGTAAAAGTTGACCAGCTGCGGGGTAAAGAGCAGGCGCCTGAAACAATAGAGATTGAGCTGGCAACCCTGATCGACGTAAAAGGCATGAAAGCCATGGGCAACCGCCTGAGCCAGCAATTGGTAAAAAAGGTAGAGCTGTTGGCCAGTGTTGAGGATGAAGAGGAACCGGAAGCTATCGTGGATGAATTGGATGGAGATGAACCCGAAGCCTTAGAAACTGAAGAAGCCACCGAAGAAATGCCTGAAGCGCCGGAAGTAAAAGCGCCAAAGGCAAAAGCGGAACCGGTTGCTGAAAAATCAGTGAAATCTACCCCTGAATCGGTGGAATCACCAAATAAAGAATCGGTGGAATCACCAAACGAAGAATCGGTGCAATCAACTCCAAAATCGGTGGAATCACAAATAAAGAAAGTAGATTTTGAGATCACCAATCCGGATGATATCGAAATAGACGATAAAGGTCAGTTGGGCTTGTTTTAATAAAGATGGATTACCGTGTTTCAATATAAGAATTGGATATCATTGTAGTATGCCCCATCGGTGCTACCGCTTTGTAGCATGTTGTTTAAACATTATTTTTACCGCGTCAGCGGCTACCCAATTCGCCAAGGGTAGCCACTGACGTGGCAAATTATCCCTGGTATTTGGTTTCTACAAGCGGTAGCCCCGATGGGTCAAAGTTTTTTCTTGTCTCGAACTTACGTTAAATTACGGATTGAAGATCGTTTTAAAATGATCCGTTCACCCCTTATTTCTTTTTCTTCAATTGTAAACGGTATTTCCTCAATTTCAGGTGCATGTATCCCCTGCGTTTAAGGGCATCCGCAAGCGAGGCCTCGTCTGAATAATCCGGATCGAATATTTTAGGTACGGCAATGCGCTGCGAACTGTAAATGCCCGAATGTCCGCTAAAAAAATAAGCCGTAAAGCAGGCCACCGCAAATAACAAAGCATATTCGCCACCAAACAATTCAACCCCCATAAAGGTGCAGGCTAAAGGCGTATTGGTGGCCCCGGCAAACACCGCGATAAAACCTAATGCTGCAAATAAACCCACCGGGGCGTTTAGTAAACCTGCAAGCGTATTGCCCAAAGTAGCACCGATGTAAAATAGCGGGGTAACCTCGCCGCCTTTAAAGCCGGTGCCGAGGGTGACGGTTGTATAAACCGTTTTCCAAAGCCAGCTCCAGGTATCGGCCCCATGGGCGTTAAATGCCGATGGAATGGTTACCGCGCCTGGATGTTCGGCATCAACCCCTAAACTTAAATAATCGGGCTTGCCGATAAGCAAAGTAAGGCCGATGATCACAAGGCCACCTACAACCGGGATCATCCATTTATATTTAAATAGCTTGAGGCATACGTTTTTAATCTCGTTTACCATGCCCGCGAACATGAAACTGGCCAAACCAAACGCCGCCGAAGCCACAATTACCTTGCCCAGCAGCAGCATATCAAAATGCAGGTAGCTGTTAAGCGCGTTGGTAGTATGCGCAAAAGCGGCAATATGGTATTGTACATGCGTTACGTGCCATGCGCCAACGGTAATATCGGCCACTACTGCGGCTATTAACGCAGGCAGTAAGGCATCGTACTGGATCCTGCCGATGGTTAATACCTCCATGGCAAACACAGCCCCGGTTAATGGCGTGCCAAATACCGCCCCGAACCCCGCAGCAATACCAGCAATAAGCACCATGCGCATATCCTTCCCCTTCAGCTTAAACCAGCCGCCAAACATTGCCGCTATACTGCCTCCAATTTGTACCGCCGTCCCCTCTCTGCCGGCAGAGCCGCCAAATAAATGGGTAATAATAGTAGTGCCTAAAATAACGGGAGCCATTTGTTTGGGCACGCCGCCACCTTCCTGGTGGATCTGTTCGGTAATCAGGTTATAGCCCTTTTCGGACGATTTGCCTACCGACTGGTAAATAAAATGGATGAGCACACCCGCCACCGGCAGCAAATAAAGCAGCCAGTAATGGCTGAACCTGAAATGGATAGCCGCGCTTAATAACCACAGGAAAAACGCCACCACGCTGCCGATAACAATAGCAATAGGCACCACCAGGACGGTCCACCGGATGAGGTGTTTAAATATGGCGAAGTGTTCTTTTAAGGGGATGGAGTTATTTTCAGTCATGTTTGATGCAGAAAGCCGGGGTACCCGGCTAACGTATTTTGAATGATTTTGTACGATTTAATTTTTCACCTGCAAAATAATAAAATCAGCAGCAATATTGGGTGGGTGAATTGTTTTATTGTTGGATGTGGGATTGTTGTATTGCTGTATTGTTCTATGGTGTGAAACGGCGATACAGGGCGATACAAATAAAACACTCTCAATTATCCACCATTTCTTATTCTTAAATAGGTTTACTTATGACTTGTACGCTTTTGGTTAACAGTTTTGAAGAAACAAAAATACTTCCTGCTAATTTCTACTAATTTTAGTAAAATTAGTAGATTATTACTATTTTTGAATAAATTAGTATAATTTAGTAAATAATGAAACACCCGGAATTGCCGCCAGATAAGATGTTAATGTTTAAAGTAGACACTGAAAACGTTATGACTTTTATTCAGGATGAAGATTTGAATAAGAGATTGCAGGAAATTAATAATGGATATCCGTATTGGGACAGGTTTAAGCAAAAAATAAAACAGTTTAATTATAAGCCCGAAATATTGTGGTCTTATAATAAACTATTGCGGGATAGATCTATTTCTAAAATAAAGATTTGCGAGTTGCCAGGGTTTGAATTTAAATACAACACCACAAATAACATTCTTAAACTATTACACAAATTTGATATGCATCTTGGGGGAGTATTAGAGGGAAGAGCAATTATTCCCCCGGATGAGAGGAATAGGTATTTAATTAGTTCTATTATGGAAGAGGCCATAGCATCCAGTCAATTAGAGGGCGCGGCAACTACAAGAGAAATAGCGAAACAGATGCTTCGAACTAATAGAAAACCTAATACGTTAGATGAAAAAATGATTGTAAACAATTATCTGACAATAAAAAAAGTATTAGAAATTAAAGATCAGCCATTTTCAAAAGAATTAATATTAGAAATACATTCTATCATTTCAAAAGATACATTAAAAAACCCACAAAACGAAGGCAAATTCAGAATCAACAACAATGTTAATGTTGTTGATGACATAACAGGTGAAGTATTCTATACCCCCCCCGATTTCGAGAATATAGAAGGTTTAATGAATAACTTATGTGCATTTGCAAATCATAGTGAAATAGACTTTATTCATCCGATTATAAAAGGCATAATTCTGCATTTTTTAATCGGTTATATCCACCCGTTTGTCGACGGTAACGGCAGAACAGCACGCGCTATTTTTTATTGGTATTTAATGGCTAAGGGATATTGGCTTGTCGAATACATGTCAATATCTAAAATAATTATAAAAGCACCAGCTCAATATGCAAAGTCTTATTTGCACTGTGAATATGATGAAAATGACTTAACGTATTTCATTGATTATAATTTGAAGTGCATGGATTTTGCACTTGCAAATTTACAAAGCTATATCCAGCGAAAAGTTATGGAGAAGCAGAACCTTTTTTATCTGATAAAAAATGAAAATGTAAATGAGCGTCAAGCTGAATTGCTTCGCGGATTGATAATTGATAACAAAAAAGGCTATACAATAAAAGAGGTACAAATTAAATTTGGGATTGCATATCAAACAGCAAGAACCGACTTAATGGGATTGCAGGATTTAGGATATGTAGAAGAGAAAAAATTTGGTAATAAATTAATATTCTTCAAGGCTGATAATTTTGATAAGAGGTTAGAATCAGCATTAAAAAAAGCGTAATTAAATAAGATTTAAGAATTTGGCTTGCAGCTAAATCCAACGGTTAAAAAGGGTGCCGAAGGATGAGGGCCTGATGTTTTCTGTCTCCGCAGGGGTGTGTCACGAATGAAAAGAAAGGATAATTCTTTTCAATGTTGTATAAGAGATGAAGGTAGGCCCTTGACGTACGCCACCCAGTTGGAGTGTGTAAACCATCTAAAGGTGCTGTATTGAAAAGGTATGGTGCTTAACGTTTAGAGAAAAGGTATCGTAAAGACGATATCAGGTAAGTGTAAAGAAGCTGAACGCAAGTGAACCGTTGATGACATGTCGAAAGGACAACTTGTTGACGAAACTATTGGACTCCCTGCACTGATAGGACAGACCGTAACGGAATAACTGGCAAACTGGTTACGGGTCAACCGGCATTAAGGCGGCAGGAGCTTTACACAGGCTTTTATATGGAACGTGAGAAGCTGCCGTTGTGATAGGTTGCAGAATAAGAGCAACGAAGGTAACCCGAAGGGAGCCGAAGCACGACGGAGTGGCGGACTGGACTGTAGTAGTGATGATAGACCGTGAAAGCGGAAAGGAGCGAAGAGTTCAGGTTATCCAGTCAAAGTATTTAGTAACAACCCCGTGATAAGTGGGGGATGATTAAGAAAGAAAATGGCAAAATCATTACCGGTAAGCAAACGGATGGTCTGAGAAAGTTATCAGAAAGTGATTGCGAAACAAGGTGGGGCAGGTATTGACCGTGAAAGCATAGAAATGTTCAATGCAAAGCGGAATAGTAATCTGTACAAAATCTGGAATCGCATGACCTCGGGCAGCTATTTTCCGCCACCTGTACGAACCGTATTTATTCCCAAGAAACAAGGCGGTTTAAGACCATTGGGTATTCCAACGGTGAGCGACCGTATTGCGCAAGGAGTAGTAAAAGACTATCTGGAACCCATGATGGAAAATATCTTCCATCCCAGCTCATTTGGATACAGGCCAGGCAAAAGCGCGCATGATGCGTTAACCCAATGCCATGAAAACTGTATTAAATATGGATGGGTGGTTGATGTAGACATAAAAGGGTTCTTTGATAACATTAACCATGACATGCTGATGCAGTTATTGGGGCATCACACAAAGGAAAAGTTTGTATTATTGTATGCAGAAAGATGGTTAAAGGCAGGGGTTGAGCAGGAAGATGGAAGCATAGTAGCAAGAACTAAAGGTACCCCGCAAGGGGGCGTAATTAGTCCGTTACTGGCTAATCTGTACCTGCACCATGCGTTCGACAAGTGGATGGATAAAGAAAATCCGAACAATCCATTCGAGCGATATGCCGATGACATTGTAATACATTGCAGCAGTAAGGAGGAAGCAGAGCGGTTACTCGAGCGGCTGAAGGAAAGGATGAGGACTGCAGAATTAACGCTGCACCCGGAAAAGACAAAAATAGTATACTGCAAAAATTACCAACGAAAAGGCGGACACGAACACGAAAGCTTCACATTCTTGGGATACAGCTTTCAACCACGAGCAATGCAGGACAAGTTTGGCAGGAAGGGCGTATTTCAGGTATTCGGATGCGCTATCAGTCAGACGGCTAAAACAAGCATCAGGGAGGGGATCAGAAGCATATTCAAGCCAAGATGGAGTGAACGAGTATTAGAATCGTTTGCGGCAGACTTAAATCCCCAAATAAGAGGATGGGTTAATTACTACACCAGGTTCAATAAACATGAAGCCTTAGAAGTATTCCAATACCTGAATAGACTGATACGAAAGTGGCTCAAGAACAAATACAAGCTACGAACGATGAAATCGGTTCATGTCAAATATAAGGGAATACAGGTTCAACATGCAAACATGTTCTATCATTGGCGATTGGGGATAATGCATTGATTGGATAACAAGAGCCGTATGAAGCGAGAGTTTCACGTACGGTTCTGTGAGAGGCTTGGGCTGATGTCCTTGCCTACTCGACTCTCCTGAAAGGGACCCTGCGCATGGAGATCGTAAGAGCAACGCAGGGTCCTCTGCGAGAGACCCCGCGGCGACGAAATATAACCATATAACAATACAGCAATACAACAATACAGCAATCCAACAATACAACCATCCAACAATACACCCACACAACAATAAAACAATTCAGCAATCCAACAATAACAATAATTCCCTAATTTGTCACGCCAAAAATAAACTATGGATCGCTTACTTGATGTGCTTTTAACCATTGTGCATTGCCTCATCATCGGGTTTAACCTGTTTGGCTGGGTGTGGAAACCGTTGCGCAGGGCACACCTTATTTGCATCGGCATTACGGCTGCCTGCTGGTTTATCCTTGGTATTTGGTATGGCATAGGCTATTGCCCCGTTACCGACTGGCAATGGCACATTAAAGAGCAACTGGGCGAACATAATTTGCCGGCTTCATTTATTACCTATTATGCTGATAAGATCAGCGGCAGGCAAATTGATGAAACGCTGATCAGTAATATTACCGCGGCATCTTTTTTTGTTGCGGCGGCTATCTCGGTTTATGTGAATTTTATCAAAAAGAAATTAACAACCTAGCGGTATGTCATTAATTAGTTGGGGTTCAGGCTTTATCAGAACAGCTTAAAAATACCGGGAGGAGGTTATGTAAAATAGTGTAAACCCTATTTTAATGGAAAAGTATATAAGTAACTTATTATCAATAATTTATAGAATGTAAACCCTTAAATGTGTAAACCTTTTGTAAACCCTTTTTGTGCTTTTGGGGTTCAATCAACTTGCAGATTGATGTTTAGTCAATTTACGGTTGATACGACACCAGCGGCATTAGCCATGTTATAGATTAATTGGTTTGATTTCCCGATGTGCAAAAAGGACAGGTCGCTCGATATTTTAGTATTTTTATGGTCTTCTAACTATAAAAAACCAATGAAAAAATTACCGGAAAAAATGCGGGCAATGGTATTAGAAAAACATGGCGAACCGCTGCAGCTTAAAGACGTACCTGTACCAAAGCCAGCCCAAAACCAGGTATTGGTTAAGGTAATTGCCTGCGGCGTTTGCCGTACCGACCTGCACATTTTGGATGGGGAGCTGAATAAACCCAAACTGCCGCTAATACCCGGGCACGAAATTGTTGGTTCGGTAATCCAGACCGGCGACAAAGTTTCGGGGATAAAGGCCGGTGATTTAGTGGGCATACCCTGGGTGGGCTATACCTGCGGGCATTGTAAATACTGCAAAGCCGGGAAAGAGAATTTATGCGAAAATGGTGAATTTACAGGCTATACCATAAACGGTGGCTATGCGGAATACACGGTTGCTGATTACCGGTATTGTTTTCATCTCCCGGTAGCGCACTCAGGCGCGGACGCGGCACCCTTACTTTGCGCCGGGCTCATCGGGTACCGGTCGTACCGGATGGCCGACCCTTCCGCCGTTAATATAGGGATGTATGGATTTGGGGCGGCGGCCCATATCCTTATCCAGGTAGCCAATCAGCATGGTAAAAAAGTATTTGCATTTACAAGGCCCGGCGATACTGTTTCGCAGCAGTTTGCGCGCAGCCTTGGCGCGTTTTGGGCAGGGGATACCAGCCAAACGCCACCCGAAAAACTGGATGCGGCCATCCTGTTTGCCCCGGCCGGAGACTTGGTGCCGAAAGCATTACAGGTGTCGGATAAAGGGGCGTCCATTATATGCGGCGGCATCCACATGAGCGACATCCCTTCTTTTTCGTACGACCTGTTATGGGGCGAACGGATCATCCGCTCGGTTGCCAACCTGACCAGGAACGACGGGCACGAATTTTTTGAACTGTTGAAGAACATTAATGTAAAAACCGAAACAGAATTTTTTAAACTTGAAGATGCCAACCAGGCCCTTAACAAGCTGCGAAAAGGCGATATTAACGGTGCTGCTGTTTTGATCCCGTAACAGGCAGTTGACCTGAAGCATAAATTTTAACAGAAAACCGCTAATTTGCCTTGCATATCCTAAAAAAAATATAGCATGAAATTAAAGACGATAGGCTTAATCTGCATGTTTACTGCCTTTTTTTGCCTGTGGGCAACTGCGCAGCCCTTACCGGTATGGAACAATTCGACCCAAAAAACAAACACCGGCGACTGGCTCACTAGCAAACCGGCGGTAAAGGCGCAGGTGTTTGCCAATAATAATGGCAGGGAGATCATCTTGTACAACGGCCTGCTGAAACGGGTCTTCAGGATAAGCCCTAATGTGGCTTGTATTGATTATGAGAATTTAAGCAACGGCCGTCAACTGCTGCGCTCGGTTAAGGCCGAAGCCCGCTTAACCATTAACGGGAAGAATTACAACATCGGCGGGCTATACGGGCAAAAGGAAAACGCCTATATCCTGCCTTCGGGATTAGATAAACTAACGGACGGTAGCCATGATTTTGAGTTTGTTGATTATGCTGTTACCTCCATCCAACCATACCTCAACTGGAAAACCAGGTTCTGGATCCCGGTCGTGCCCAAAGCATCGGGCAAAATGATCTCGTTCAGGTACAAAGCCAACGCGCCCGAACTTGCGGGGATGGAAGTAAAGGTGAATTATGAGTTGTACGATGGTATTCCGCTGATAGAAAAATCGCTGAGCATCGAAAATAAAGGCGGTAAGGTTTTTAAGATCAACCGGGTAGTAAACGAAATATTGGGGATGGTGGAAGAGGAAAGCGCCGTTGTGGGCAAGCCCGAGGATATGAAAAAGAACCAGGGCATTTACTTCGAAACCAATTATGCCTTTAACAATGCCATGCGCTATGCACTTAGCGACCAGGTTACCCATTGGAAAGTGGATACCGCCTATACCTCGCAGGTAAATTACGACCTGCAAACGCCTTGTTTACTGGAGATCTACCCGGAACAGGGTCCGGGCGTAGAATTACAACCGGGTGGGACATTTAACTCAGTAAGAACAAATGAATTGCTGATGGATAGTTACGATAAGGAACGGCGCGGGCTTATGGTCCGTAAAATGTATAGGGTAATTGCCCCATGGACAACAGCCAACCCCATTTTTATGCATTTGGTGAGCAAAAATGATGAGGATGTGCGGCATGCGGTTGACCAATGCGCAGCTACCGGCTACGAGGCGGTTATATTGAGTTTTGGCAGCCATTTAAATATGGAGGATACCAGCGCGGCCAATTTAAAACGATGGAAGGAACTGGCTGATTATGCCCATAGCAGGCACATATTTATAGGTGGGTACGATTTGTTTAGTTCGAGGAGGATAAGTGACGCGGACGATGTTATCGACCCAAAAACCGGTAAACCCGGCGGTGCGCTGTTTGGCAATGCGCCCTGCTTTGGCAGCAAATGGGGGCTGGCTTTCAGGGATAAGATCAAAACGTTTTTTACCCAAACTGATTTTGATATTTGGGAGAATGACGGCCCCTACCCCGGCGATCTGTGCGCCTCGACGACCCATCCCGGTCATAAAGGGCTGGATGATTCGCAATGGCAGCAAATGGAGATCCAAAAGGAGCTTTACCACTGGCTGAATGCAAGGGGCATCTACATCAACGCGCCCGACTGGTATTTTTTAGATGGCACCAATAAAATAGCCATAGGCTACAGGGAAGTTAATTTTTCGTTGCCGCGCGAGGATCAGAAGATCCTGAACCGGCAGAATATTTACGATGGCACCTGGGAAAAAACACCATCGATGGGCTGGGGCTTTGTGCCGCTTACCCGTTACCAGGGCGGCGGCCCCGAAGCGGTGCTGGAGCCATTAAGCGAGCATTTGGACGATTATAAAGCCCTGATGATGGAATACTACGGATCGGGCGTGCAGGCCTGTTACCGCGGCCCAAGGCTTTATGATACAGAACAAACCAAACAAACGGTAATAGGGGTGATCAGCTGGTACAAAAAGTACAGGGAGATCTTAAATTCAGACATCATCCACCTGCGCCGTGCCGACGGACGCGATTGGGACGGGATACTGCATGTCAATCCCCAACTTAAAATAAAAGGCTTGGTGATGCTGTATAATCCTACCGATAAAGCCATTACCCGGCATATTCAACTACCGCTTTATTATACAGGTTTAACACAAACAGCGCGCATCAGCGAACAGGGCAAGGCTCCAAAAGTTTATCATTTGAACAGGGATTATAGCGTGAACCTTGATTGTACGATGCCGGCTAATGGGTATACCTGGTTGACGGTGGAGTGAGATTATTTTGGTTCGATAACAGATAGTGTGAATGATTTTAACACAGAGAGATGCAGAGAAGACACAGAGTTCGCTGAGTTTTAAAATTTAACAGGCTATTTTATATCTTTAAATGCGTTAAAAAAAGTAAAATTATTCCACCGTGACCTCCGCGATTTCTCTGCATCTCTGTGTTAAAACTTCTTTAATTGGTTTTTTCCCGCGCAAACTATTATAGAGCCGTTATTTTAGATAATCTAAATTTTATAATCATTCTAAAAACTAATATCTTTATATGGTTTAGGCAGATTTTTCCCTTTATCTACTTATGGAACATAACAAAATGATTATTAATGATAACGATTACACTAAGGTAATGGCTAAAATTGATGGCCTGATGGCTAAGGGAAGTAAAAATATTTCAAAGGAAGAGCTGGAAGAGATAAAGCAATTGGCGCTGGCTGCGCAGGAATACGAACAACAAAAATATGCCCTCGTATCACCTAAAATACACTAAGTGTATTCAAAAAATCGCTAATTTGCCTGCCTTTTACAAATAATTCCGTCTAATGAAAAAGTCTGCCCTCACACTCTTCGTCTTAACCCTGCTTTTCAACATCTGCGTTGCTCAAAAAGCCAAACATACTTTTGCTTTGGGCGATTCTACGTTTTTGCTCGATGGCAAGCCATTGCAGCTCATCTCGGGCGAGATGCATTGCACCCGCATACCACGTGCTTACTGGCGTGCCCGTATGAAAATGGCCAAAGCAATGGGTTTGAATACCATAGGCACCTATGTTTTCTGGAATGCTGAAGAGCCCGAAGAAGGCAAATTTGATTTTACCGGCAATAACGATATTGCGGAGTTTGTCCGCATCGCCAAAGAAGAAGGCCTGTGGGTAGTACTGCGCCCAAGCCCTTATGCCTGCGCCGAATGGGAGTTTGGCGGTTATCCTTGGTGGTTGCTAAAGGACAAAACATTAAAAGTGCGCAGCAAGGACCCTAAGTTTTTAAAGTATTACCACGATTATATTATGCAGTTGGGCAAACAGCTTTCGCCCTTGCTGGTAACCAATGGCGGTAATATTTTAATGGTGCAGATTGAGAATGAATACGGTTCGTACAGCAATGACAAGGATTACCTGGACATTAACCGCAAGATCTTCAGGGAAGGGGGCTTTAACGGGTTGCTATTTACCTGCGACGGGCCTTCGCAAATGCCACGCGGATATTTGCCGGGCTATTTGCCTGCCGTTAATGGTTTGGATAACCCTAAAGAAGTTAAAGCGCTCATCAACAAATACCATGATGGCAGAGGGCCATACTATATTGCCGAATGGTACCCGGGCTGGTTCGACAGTTGGGGCAGTGCACATAACCACAGCAATGCTGATGAAGATGCCAAAAAACTGGACACTGTTTTAGCGGCGGGCATTTCCATCAACCTGTACATGTTCCACGGCGGCACCACCAGGGGATTTATGAACGGCGCCAATATGAGCCAGACAGAGCCTTATTCGCCCCAAACCTCCAGCTATGATTATGATGCCCCGGTGGATGAAGCCGGAAATGCAACGGCTAAGTTTTATAAGTTCAGGGCGGTGATAGAAAAACATTTGCCTGCCGGGGTAAAACTGCCGCCTGTACCGAAGAAGATTAAAACCATTGCTATTAATAATATTAGCCTCAACGCACATGCCCCGCTGTTTAGTTTGCTGGGGAAACCGGTAATTGCCGAACACCCTTTATGCTTTGAGGACCTGAACCAGGGCTACGGCTTTGTTTTATATCGTACTACATTAAAAAACGCCGTTAACGGCTTACTTAAAATTAAGCAGCTGCGCGATTATGCCACCATCTACCTTAATGGCAAACGTGTAAGTGTTTTGGATAGACGGTTGAGGCAGGATTCGGTACAGATCAACAGCACCGAACCCAATACTGTTTTGGATATTCTGGTGGAGAACAATGGACGCATTAACTATGGCCCTTATTTAACCGATAACCGCCAGGGCATTACCGAAAAAGTAACTTTAAACAGCGACGAGTTAACCGGCTGGAAGATGTATAAATTCCCTTTCAGCACAACAGCAGGGTTTAAATACGCTACCAATAAGGGTGCGGATAAATTACAGCCGGCTTTATACAAAGGCTCCTTCACCTTAACTAAAACCGGCGATACCTTTTTAGATCTGCATGGCTTTGGCAAAGGCTTTGTTTTTTTAAACGGGTATAACCTGGGTAAATACTGGGGCATAGGGCCGCAGCAAACTCTGTATATCCCGGCATCATGGCTCAAAAAAGGGCTTAACCAAATTGTTGTGTTTGATGAATTGAAAGGCGGCCATAAAAGTATCAGTACTTTAGATCATCCTGTTTTAAATGAGGTAGTGAAGGAATAGTCCGGAAGTCGGTAAAGCCTGCCTGCCGGCAGGTCAGTAACGTCGGAAAGAAAAGCTGGTATTGTTGAATTTTGCAGATCAAACATGACGAATAAATCAGTTATTTTTATATTTTGGGGTTAGGCTTAAACAACAACTGTAAGGAATAATGTATTTCCAAAACTATTACTATATCATTGTAGGGCTCCAAATATTTTGCGGCATTCACAGTTACCGCAGGGGAACTTTGAACCGGTGGATATTTTTGATAGCTTTTTTGCCCATCATTGGCAGCATAATTTATTTGTATAGCGAGGTGCTTTCAAACAAAAGCACTTTCAGGGCTATAAACAAACCCACCATTGATATCGGCGCAACAATTAACCCCGGCGGCCGCATCAAAAAACTGGAAGAAGAATTGCAATTCACCAATACCTTCGCCAATAAAGTAAAACTGGCTGACGCTTACCTTGCAGCAGGCCAAACAGATAAAGCCATCGACCTTTACAAATCAAGCCTTACCGGCGCTTTTGACGAAAATGAGCACGTAATGGCGCAATTGATCGTTGCCTATTATGCGCAGCAACGCTATGAAGAAGTGATCCCGCTGGCGAAGAAATTGTATAAGCTGCCACAATTTGCACGGTCGAAGGCGCACCTGCTGTATGCGCAATCACTGGAGAACTTAGGGAGAATTGATGAAGCTGAAGCCGAGTTTAAAGCCATGAAAGGCCGTTACTCCTACTTTGAACAGCGTTACGAATACGGGCTTTTTTTAATGCGGCAGGAGCGGGATGACGATGCCTGGCAGATCTTTACCGATATGCTTGCCGAAGAACCGCATCTTGGTTCGATAGAAAAAAAGAGCAACCGGGTTTGGCTTAGCAAAGCAAAGGAAGAATTACGAAAAATTACCCCATCGGAGAAAGTGGGTTAATTTAAACTTTTCCCAGGTAAATTTCAGTTTGATAATAAAAGCTAACCATGCCGTTTTTATTATATTTTGCGAACATCAACTTTAACAATTCCTTAAATTTACCACCTTCAATAGTTCCCTCCTGCGGCACATAGGAGGAGGAGAATGCCCTGCCTAAAAACCCTGCTTCATCAAATACCTGTACGTTGGGGTATTTAACGGTTTGGTATAAACCATCCTTAAAAAATGCTTTAAAATCAATTTCGTTAATGTTCCGGTGGTTTACTTTGTTGTAATCGATAGCGTCGTTCTTCAAAATATTTTCATAGGCGATGGAGAACTCATCAATTAAGGCATCCCTGTTGTTCCAGATTAAGGCGACATAACCCCCATCTTTCAATATCCTTTTAAACTCAACCTGCGTTTTTTGGGCATCGAACCAGTGAAACGCCTGCGCGCATACCACCAGGTCGACGCTTTTTGAATCAAGAGAAGTAGCCTCGGCGGTGCCGTTTATTGGGTGGAAGTTTTTATTTTCTTTAAATAAATCAATAGATGCTGATTGCATGGCTTCATTTGGCTCAACAGCATAAACAGAATATCCTTTTTGAAGTAAAAGAGCTGTAAAAATACCCGTGCCGGCGCCTATATCAGCTACCACAACCCGATCAGGCAAATGGCATGCCGTTTGCAAGAAAGTAATGACCTCCGGGGGATAGGATGGCCTGTACCTGATATAGTTTTCAACCCTGTCAGAAAATCTTTTGGTTGGATCGGGGATATTCATATAAAATTCAAATAAATAAAAAAGACGCTTTATAGCGCCTCCGTTTTCGTTTTTAATAAAGAAGGCTTACAGGATCAGAATCAATAAAAGTATAATGATAATAATTGCACCAGCAGAAAGGTATATGCCTCCACTCATCATGCGGGCTTCCTGCCTGTCGCTTTTAAGTTCGGCACGCAATTCTTTACGGTACTCTCTTGAAAGCTGCGATTTGTCCATTGCTTTGATCCCGGCAACGCGGGCTTTAATTTCTTCCATTCTGGCCTGCTTTTGTTTGGTTGTCGTAGCGGCAACGGCGCCCCTGTTTAAATTGTTGTTTGCAATGGCAGCCGCCTGGCTTGAAAACGCCGCAAAGGTTAGCACTATAGTCGCGGCGAGCAGATAAATCTTCTTTTTCATTGTTTTAATTTTTATTGTTGTTTAGTTGCTGCGACTGGTGATTGTTTAATTAGTTTAAAATCGGCCAAAATATTTTGGCTGATAAATAACAGAGTCTGATCCTTGGTTTATATACTTATAAAGTAGGCTGCCTCAAAAACATGCCCTGGCTTTAAGTTTTGTATAGCTTCTTTTTGGCTGATATCCACATGTTTGCCAACGGTGTCGGCACATCCCAGCCAAGGTTCGATGCATACAAAATTACCCGGTTTTTTGGCCCAAATGCCCAGGTAATTAAAGTGCGGAAATTCTACCGAAACCGACTGGTTGTGCTTATCGCTTTTGATGCTGACCTCACGGGATACAAGGTCCTTAAAAACGAGGGCGTCATGGTCAAACAGGTCCCTTGTTAAATAAATTTTGTTGCCCGGGGAGGCTACAGGGAATGTTTCGCCCGTAAAAAAGCCTTCCGGCGATAACTTGTGTGCAGTTAATTTTTGTTCGGTTTCAAACTCAATGTAATAGTCTTCATAGTTTTCGCCGCGGTTAAAAGGTACTTTGAGTGCAGGATGCCCGCCGACCGAGAAAAAGATATCTTTTTTATCATGGCTGATCAATTTATAAGTTATCCTGACGGCGTTTTCAATCAGTGTGTATAAAACCTGGAAATCAAATTTGTAGGGATACAAGTGGATTGTTTTTTCGGAACTGGGAAGTGAAAAAACAGCATGTTCCTCGTCGCTCTCAAGCAAAATAAATTCCAGGTTACGTGCAAAGCCATGGCGTTCCATCTTAAATATTTCCCCGTCCACTAATAATTCATTATTGATAAGTCCGCCCACTACCGGGAAAAGATTTGGTGCATGTCGCCCCCAAACCGCCGGATCGGCCTGCCATAAGTGTTCGTTTTGTGTTTCTTTATTGACGATAGAGGTAAGCTCCGCCCCGATCGCGCTGATGGTAACTTTTAGGAAATCATTTTCAAGTATGGCCATAGATATAATTTGTTTGAAAAACGGACTAAATTATGAATTTGTTTTTAATCGGGATGAATCAATAATACTGCCTTAAGACTAATAATCCTGTACGCACTCATTTGCATCCTTTTAAGCATTTGCGCGTCAAAGTCACATTTCATTTTAGTACTTTTGTTTAGTGGCCACCCGGAAAAAAACAACAACTTCAGCCAAACGAAAAAGCAATGCCGGCAAAAAGCCAAAGGTCACAAGGTGGAAATTGGTTGTGGCTTTAGTGGTTTTGTTATTGCTGTTATCTCCTTTTTACTACGGCTATGTGTTAAAGACCGGATCGGCAGCGTGGCGCTGGTTTAAAGATCTTGGCGGCAAAACCAATTACCGCACTTATAAAAGTTTTCATATCCGCATCCCCTCAAACTATAAAATTCATGGTATTGATGTTTCGTACTACCAGGGAAGGATCGATTGGCAGCGTGTAAAAAAAATGCAGGAGGACAGTGTGCATATCAGCTTTGCCTTTATTAAGGCAACAGAAGGTGTTTTAAAAGTTGATCCTTATTTTCAGCGTAACTGGCGTGAATGCAGCAAGGCCGGCATCAGCTGTGGCGCTTACCAGTATTTCAGGCCGAAATTTAGCGGTAAATGGCAGGCTGGTTTATTTTTACAAACGGTAAAACTACAAAAAGGCAGCCTGCCGCCAGTGGTTGACGTGGAGCGGCTGGACGGAATGAAACCGGAAAAAATGCGGCACGAATTAGATGACTTTATCAAAGAAATAACCTTAAAAACAAAAGTTACGCCCATCATTTATACGGGGTTAACATTTTACCAGGAAAATCTCGCCGGCTTTTATGATGATTACCCCCTATGGATCTCCAGTTTTGATCATCCCGTGCTAACCATAAGCGCTAATACTAACTGGAAATTCTGGCAACACTCCGAAAGAGCCAGGGTAAGCGGCATTGTCAGCGTGGTTGATTTTGATCTTTTCAGGGGCGATAGCCTCGCATTTCAGAAAATGCTTATTAAATAGATGCCTTTTGAATAACAGTAGAAGGCTGATTTTGCTTCCCGGATAAAAAAATGTTAATAAATGTTAAAGAATTTGAAAAACTAAAAATTTAGTTATATTTTAGGGGCACAAACCTTAGATATGAAATTCACAATTACCCTATTATTATTTACCTTACTGTTTTCACTTCGTTTGTCGGCGCAGAACGTTTATTCCGTAAAAGGGGACATCGTGGATACTGCCGAAAATGCCAAACTGTTAAATGCATCCATTAGTGTTTTAAATGCCAAAGACTCAACGCTGGTAAGCTTTACCAGGGCGGCGGGCGGTGGTGCATTTTCCATCGGCAATTTGCACAAGGGCAAATTTATATTGCTGGTGAGTTATCCCACCTATGCCGATTATGTGGAACAGTTTAGCCTTGATTCTATAAAAAGCGGGCACGATTTTGGTAAATTAAATATGTTACTAAAAGCTAAATTATTGCGGGATGTCATCATTCGGGGTACCCGTTCGGCAATGAAAATAAAGGGTGATACCACTGAATATAACGCGGGTGCATTTAAAGTACAGCCTAATGCAAAGGTTGAGGACCTGCTGAAACAACTACCCGGCATTGAAGTGGATAAAGACGGCAAAATTACCGCGCAGGGCCAAACGGTAAACAAGGTACTGGTTGACGGCGAAGAATTTTTTGGTGACGACCCTACATTGGTAACCAAAAACATCAGGGCGGATATGGTTGATAAGGTACAGTTATATGACAAAAAAAGCGATCAGGCAACTTTTACCGGGATTGACGACGGGCAAAAAACAAAAACGATTAACATCAAATTAAAGGAGGATAAAAAGAACGGATATTTTGGCAAAATTGATGCCGGCGATGCGACCGATGGTTATTATGAAGGACAATTGCTCTTTAACAGGTTTAAAGCCAAACAGAAATTCTCGGCTTATTTAACCGTTGGCAATAATGGTAAAACCGGCCTTGGCTGGGAAGACAGTCAAAAATACGGATCGGACGCCCTGCAATTTGGCGACAATGGAGAGATTTTTATTACCGGTGGCAACGGCGATGGCCTCGACTCATTTAACGGTCAATACAACGGGCAGGGAACACCGCTTGCACGAAATGGCGGTCTGCATTATGATAGTAAGTGGAATGGCGATAAAGAGTCCATCAATGCGAATTATAAAATAGGCTCCCTTGAAGTTAACGGAACCAACAACACCTTAACGCAAAACAATACCACGGATGGGACATACAATGGCACATCAAACCAAAATTTTGATAATTTTATGTTCCGCCAGAAACTTGATTTTACTTACCAGATAAAACTGGATACTACCTCGAACCTGAAAATAATGGCCGACGGAACACTTAAGAATACGCACACCAGGAGCAACTATTTGTCGACCAGTCTAAATGGAGTGGATACACTGCAAAATGGCAGCCGCAAAATTGATAATAAAGACAATACGCAGCAATTTGATGCAAGCGCTTTTTACACCAAAAAGTTTAAGAAAAAGGGGCGTACATTATCATTTTTGGCCGGTATATCGCAAAACGAAACAACTTCAAACGGCTACCTCTATTCAAAGACGGCCTATTACAACCCGATAATTATAGGGAAAATTGACAGTTTGCCGATAGTAGACCAGTATAAAACCGCCGATGTAAAAAGCGCTTCGTTTAAAACTAACCTTACCTATACCGAACCGCTAACAAAGGATTTTTCTGTAATTTTTAATTATGGACTCGGTGTAAACAATGGCACGTCAAACCTGGCCTCATTTAACCAATCTTCACCCGGTGATTATAGTTTGAAGGTAGGTAATTTAAGCGATGATTATAAGCTGGATGAACTATCAAATCAGGCCGGAGCGGTATTCAATTATAAAAAGAACAAAGCCGTTTTCAATTTTGGTACGAAAGTATCGAACGTGAATTTTAACCAAACGGATTTGGTTACCGGTGCCACGCTTAAAAGAGATTTTATTGACTGGATGCCCCAAGCAAATTTTCAATACCGGTTTTCGCAGCAACAGAGCCTCTATGTGAATTATTCGGGCAGAACGGAGCAGCCTACTATCAGCCAAATCCAACCGGTTACGGTAAATTCCGACCCGCATAATATTACTATCGGTAACCCCAACTTAACTCCTTCATTTTCTAATAATTTTTATTTCTATTACAATTCCTATAAGATTTTAAGCGGGCAATCCATCTGGCTGAATGGCAATTATTCATTTACTACAAACCCGATAGTAAGCAACCTGGTAACCAGTACAAACGGAAATACTGTTAACCAATATGTCAATATTGGAAACAAAACGTCAAGCAACTATAACTTGAATGCCTATCTGGACCGTAAACTTGGCAAAACAGACATCAACATTGGCTTGAATGCCGGTTTGAACGGTAATAGTTCTTATAATTACTCTAACAATGCGCTGGATTATATCAAATCAGATACTTACTCACTAAAATTCCAGACATCAAAGTATAAAGAAAAAAAATATGATTTGTATCTGAATTTCGGGCCTAATTATACCATCAGCGGGTCGTCATTACAGCCACAAATCAACAATAACGGGCGCGGATTTAATGCAGCAGCCGGGTTTACTTTTTACCTGCCCGGAAAATTTCAAATCGCGTCTGACGGCAACTACGAAAACCGGGGCAAAACCGAAACCTTTAATACAGTTTATACCCGCACCCTGATCAATGCTTCCCTCGCCAAAACATTTTTAAAGGAAGATAATTTAAAACTGTCTATTTCGGGCAATGACCTGCTGAACCAAAATTCAGGCTTCGACAGGAACTCGTCCGGTAACCTGATCACTCAAAACACCTACACCACTATAAAAAGATACTTTATGCTTTCCATTGTTTGGGATTTTAACAAAATGGGCGGGATCACAAAAAAATAACATGATGAAAAAGATTACACTTTATGCCCTGGCACTATTAATTTTAGGCACCAGGATTTCGTTTGGCCAAAATGCCCACTTCGCCACATCTGGCGTTATAGAATTTGAAAAGACTGCGAATATGTACGCGCTTTTTAAAAAAGATATTAATAAAGACAATGAAAGCTATCTGGTGCCTGCTTTTGAAGCTTACAAAAAAAACCAGCCGCAGTTTAAAAAATTGCAAAGTACCTTAAGTTTTTCAGACAGTAAAACCATGTTTACGCCGATAGAGGATGAAGTTGGCTACGGCTCTTTTTGGGGCGATGATGCAATGGTAAAACAAAATAATACCACCTTTACAGACCTGGCAACCGGGACTTTTATATGCCATAAAAATGTTTTTGAAGAAACCTTCCTTGTAAAAGATACAACCCGGAAGATTCATTGGAAAATAACTGATGAAACCCGGGTAATAGCCGGTTATACCTGCCGAAGGGCAAACGCGCTAATAATGGATTCGGTGTACGTAGTTGCTTTTTATACGATTGAGATCCCTGTTTCAGGGGGACCCGAATCATTTACAGGTTTGCCCGGTATGATTCTTGGTGTGGCGCTGCCGCATGAGAATATTACCTGGTTTGCCACCAAAGTAACTGAAACAACGGTTGATGATAAGGCGCTGGCGCCACCCAAAAAGGGCAAGCCGGTAAGTGCCACACAATTGAAGGAAACGCTTAATGCAGCACTTAAGGATTGGGGTACCTGGGCGCAGGCTAAGCTCAAGGCATTCTCTTTATGATGAACACGAATGGCCCAAATAAATTCGAATTTACACTAATTTGAACGGACAGCAACCGGATATGATTCGTGAAAATTCGGACCCATTCGTGAAATTCGTGTTAATAAAATTAGTGTTGTTAAAAATCCAGCACGCTTGCCCCTTTGTTCGGGGTTATTACCGTTTCATTGCTGGCTATGATGCTTTTATGATCGTTGAGAAAGTTTTTAAGCGTTACCAGTTTATCCGTATTGATCAGGTCGACACCGCATTTTAACAATTCAGTCCAAACCTCTTTATTTTCAGGCGAAGCCCAAAGTCTTACTTTTTCACCGTATTTATGGGCAATAGCCACGTATGAACAAAGTTTTTTTTGCTCGTCATCGGGCATCTTACCTTTTCCATCCCACTTCAGCAACTTTGAGTATTTGCAGCTTGCCATTTGATAAACTTTTGCGCCGAGGGTATCAAGGCTGGCCCTGCGCAAATCTTCATCAATAAAAGCATACCGGTTTTGTTCGCTTTGTATCATCTGGTAGGGTTTATGGCCCGACAGAACAACGGTTACCGCTCCCTGGTGAAGGCTGCCGTGATCGTATACTGACAATATATTTTTATATTTCTCAAGTAAAACCATCAGGGCCGAATAAGTACTGTCAGACCCGGTTTTTATATCGATCATTAAGATGACCGGGGTATTAAATCCGCTGTAAACCTGCCCTTTGTTACCGGCTATCCTGTCGGCCAGGGGTTTCAGGTAAAGTGCTTCCAGCGTCCGGTGTCTTTTAAAATACGGGTCTATATGGGCAACAATTAGTTTCCCGCGCCTTAAAAAAACGTCAGCTTCAATATTGGTATAGCCGTTATCCAGGGCGTCAAACAGGGGGTGCCGGTGCCGGTAATCATTATGGGCAAAACCATTGATCAGGGGGATAAACTGCGCTTGTACAGATTGCAGGGTGAAAAGGAGTAAAACAACCATAGTTATTTTTAGCGTCCTTTTGATGAGTATTGCTTGCGGGGCTTTCAAGTAATTATTAATAGATTTATTGACGCAAATTTACCCCTGCGGGTTTGTATTAAATTTAAACGCCGGTTATCAAATAGTTAAAATATTGCTTCTTAACATTAAGTCTTCATTAACACTTTAGGGCTGTGTCATTGAAATGTTACAAAGATGCAATTTAGTCATTGAAACGTAAATTACAAATAAATGTTATATGCCCATTGACCTTTTACTTAATAATATTTCGAAATATATTCATTTGACAGAAGAAGAGCGATCTGTTTTCAAGGATTACCTTCAACCTAAAAGTTTTAAGCGCAAACAATTTTTAATGCACGAAGGAGAAGTGTGCAAATATTCAGCATTTGTAACGTCGGGTTGCCTGCGGGGTTATACTGTTGATAAAAATGGAATCGAGCATGTATTGAGCTTTGCTCCGCCGGATTGGTGGATGGGCGATATGTACAGCCTGATATCACAAAAGCCCGGGATACTGAACATTGAAGCGCTGGAGGATACCGAAACCATCACCCTCTCAAAAACCAACCAGGAAAAACTCTATATCGCGGTACCCAAATTCGAACGCTTTTTTCGCATTCTTACCGAAAATTCCCTGGTAGCCAACCAGCAGCGGATTATTGATAACCTGAGTCTGACTGCCGAAGAACGTTACGGCCTTTTCTGCAAACGCTACCCAACCCTTATTGATCATTTGCCGCATAAGCAGATTGCATCCTACATAGGGGTTACCCCCGAGTTTTTTAGCAGGATGAGGAATAGGAGACTGCACTAATTGTACGAATTTAATTGACACGAATTTCACGAATGAGTTCGAATGCTCACGAATAGAAACAGGCACGAATGTTTACGAATGGGTTCAAATGGACACGAATAGAAATTTGAGCCAATTTTACTAATAAAGCGAATTAGTGAAAATTCGAACTTATTCGTGAAATTCGTGTCCACTCATTTCTTAACCTACATCATCTTTCTCGCTCAACATCATGCCGTACATTTGTGATATAAATTAACAGGAGAAAATTAAAATGGCACAATCAATATTACATAAAGCCGAAACCCGCGGGCACGCTAACCACGGCTGGCTGAACAGTTACCACAGCTTTAGCTTTGCAAGTTATTACAATCCGGAAAGGATGCATTTTGGTGCATTAAGGGTGTTGAATGATGACACCGTTGATGCCGGCAAAGGTTTCGGTACGCATCCGCATGATAACATGGAAATTATCTCTATCCCCCTGGAGGGAGATCTGGAACATAAGGATAGCATGAACAACGTTGCCGTTATTAAAAATGGCGATATACAGGTAATGAGCGCCGGCACCGGCATTTATCACAGCGAATATAATAAGGACAGGGAGCACAGGGTGAAGTTTCTGCAGATCTGGGTTTTCCCCAATAAAAAGAACGTTGAACCACGGTACGACCAGATTACGTTAAATGCTGAGGACCGGCATAATAAATTACAGCAAATATTATCGCCAAATGCCGGGGATGAAGGCGTATGGATCCACCAGGATGCCTGGTTCCACCTGGGTAAATTTGATAAAGGCGTGAGCAAGGATTATCAGCTTAAATTAAAAGGTAATGGTGTTTATGTTTTTGTACTTAATGGTGATGTGAAGGTAAACGACCAGCAACTGCACACCCGTGATGGCTATGGCATTTGGGATACCGATAGCTTTAGCATCACTGCCGAAACAGATGCGGAGTTTTTGCTGATGGAAGTGCCGATGGAGTTTTAATAAAAGGTGAAAGCTGAAAGGTTAAAGGCGAAAGGTTATGTTTTTCGCTACCGGAATATTAGCCAATAATAAACCTTTAACTTTTCGCCTTTAACTTTAACCTAATAAAAGGATATGCGCAAATTACAAATTCTTACCATTGGCCGGCACCCCGAAATACTTCAAACGGTGGTACGGCTTATAAATAATAACCCGGATTGGAATTGTACCGGGGTAATTACTGATGAAGAGGCTATTTCTGCCTTCATCGCTCGTCGTTTTGACCTTGTATTGCTTGGTGGTGGTATTGAAAAACCAAGTGAGGAAGAATTATGCAATGCCTTTAAAGCCCATCATCCGGATATTATTATTCTTCAGCATTATGGCGGGGGCAGCGGTTTGCTAACCGCCGAAATATACGAGGGCTTGCGCGGCAGTAAACTAGGCTGATCCGGATCATTTTGTTGTCACCATATATCAAAATGCAATGATTAGTGTAAGCCGGTAAGCACAATAAACATGGCAATTAAACATCCTGTTGCCCCGATCATAAAGGAATACGCTAAAACTAAATCTATTTTTTTCATGGCCTTAATTTTTAATTTATCAAACTTTGTTACCTGTTGATGAATAGCACAAATTTGACTGAATAACCGATTGAGGGTTTAGTTAAAAGGGGCGAAACTGAAAAATAAGATGGTGAAGCAAACCTTTATTTGAAAACTGAACTTAGTAAACAAAACATTTGATATATTAGCAACTCAATCGTTATCATTTGAGGCAGTTTCAGCAGGTAAAAGAACTTATTTCGGGTAAATTAGAAAAAGAGTTGCCCGCGCGTTTAACCTATCATAACCTCCACCATACCCTTGATGTTTTACAGGCTGCTGAAAGAATTGCTGTTGAAGAATCTATCCCCGAAAACGAAAAGGAGCTGCTATTAACAGCCGCATTATTTCACGACACTGGTTTTTTAAAAAAACGTGATGGACATGAAGCCGAATCATGTAATATTGCACAATATTATTTGTCTTTACATGGCTACACGCCTGTTGAAATTGAACAGGTTTGCGGCATGATAATGGCTACCCGGATACCACAATCGCCCATGGATAAATTAGGGGAAATATTATGTGATGCCGACCTGGATTACCTTGGCAGGGATGATTTTTTTATGTTGAGCGCCAGGCTGTTTACCGAACTGAAAAACGAGGCAATTGTTAAGGATGAAGAGGAGTGGAACAGGGAGCAGGCAGAATTTATGGGGGCGCATCAATATTTTACTGCGAGCCAGGTAAAATTGAGGCAGCCTGTGAAAGAACGTTATATTGAATTGATAAAATCAAAAATCACAAACCAGATCTTTAATGAAAACCAGTGATCAGCCTGCTATAGCGGTATTAAAGGACATAGGGTATATAACAGCAGGGATTTTAATATGCGGATTTGCTTTAAAAAGCTTTTTGGTACCCAACAGTTTTTTCGACGGCGGGGTTACCGGTATATCCCTGCTTATTTCGGAGCTATACCATATCAATATCGCTTACGTAATTATCCCGGCAAATATCCCATTTATCATTATGGGCATCTTCCAGGTAAATGGCAGGTTTGCATGGAAAACGCTGGCGGCAATTATTGGCGTTGGCATTTGCCTGCAATTTATACCCTATCCGCAGGGGATAACCCATGATAAATTGCTGGTTTGCATTTTTGGCGGCGTATTTATGGGTACCGGCATTGGCCTGGCCATTCGCGGTGGCTGTGCGCTTGATGGCATCGAAGTGCTGGCGTTGTTCACCCTTAAACGAAGCAGTTTTACCATCAGCGAAATTATCCTTGGTATCAACGTGCTCATTTTTTCTGTTGCCGCTTTTAAACTTGGCATGCAAACTGCTCTTTATTCAGTATTGACCTATTATGCAGCATCACACACCATTAATTTTGTTATTGAGGGACTCGAGGAATATACCGGCTTCACCATTATCTCCGGCAAAAGCGAAGAAATTAAAGAAAAGCTGGTGCTGGAAATGGGGCGTGGCATCACCATTTACAAAGGGGAACGCGGGTATTTAAAGGAAAGTTTTGATGTTCACCACCCTGTGGACATTATTTTTACGGTAGTAACCCGCCTTGAAGTACGGCGTTTAAGAAATTTGGTATATAGTATCGATCCCAATGCCTTTATGTTCACCAGCACTATTAAAGAGGCCGCCGGCGGCGTGCTGAAGAAGCGGGCGAGACACTGAGATGTGCGGATGTGCAGATTTCAGATGTGCAGATGTTAAAAAAGGAAAATGTGTCCATAGTTGATGGTTCATAGTAGCTACAAGTCTTTTTCGACCATGAACCATGAACTATCAACCATTAACTACTCCAAAACCTCATAAATCACCACGGGTTTCGCTTTATTTTTCAGCGTTACTTCGCCTATCTTTTCGCATTTGAAAGATTCTTTGGCTTTTTCGTAAACTTCTTCGCTGATGATCACCTGGTTGGCTTTCGCTGTTGACTGTAATCTTTGCGCCAGGTTTACTGCATCCCCGATCACCGTATAATCAAGCCGTTTTAATGATGTGGCGCCGATATTGCCGGATACCATTTCGCCCGAGTTGATGCCGATAGAGACCTGTGGCCTGAAAACCTTATCACCGCTGATGATCTCCTCAACAGATTTAAGCTGTTCTTTGATGGACAGCGCCGCGTCAATCGCCCTGTCGAGGTGGTATTTACCCCTGAAAACGGCCATTACAGCATCACCCATAAATTTGTCAACATGCCCCTGTTGTGCGATGATCTCTTTCACAATTTTATCAAAAAGGCTGTTGATGATGTTGACGACCGTATTCGCCGGTACGTTTTCAGTAATGGCGGTAAAGCCGCAGATATCAACAAACATTACCGTTGCTTCCAATACCTCATTCGCCGCCAGGTTGTTCTCAAACTCCTTATGCGTCATAAAATTGAGCACGTTCTCATCCACGTACATTTTCAGGATGTTGTTTTCTTTGATGGCTTTAATGGTTTCGCGCACCTGGGTTACGTGGTTTACCGTTTTCTCCATGGTAAGGTCCAGGTCCTCAAAATCAACTGGCTTGCATACAAAGTCAAATGCGCCGCCGTTCATGGCCATGCGGATATTGTGCATATCGCCATAAGCCGAAACCATTACGGCCCTAATTATTGGGTTGGCATCCGGCAGCTTGCTTAATAGCACCAGCCCATCCATCACTGGCATATTGATATCACTTAAAATAATATCCAGGTCGGGGTGCTCGGCAATACGCTGAAGGGCTTCTTCACCGTTTTGCGCGAACACAAACTCATAAACATTTTCCCTGATCTTACGGCGAAATTTTTGTTTGATCAGCAACTCCAGGTCTGCCTCGTCGTCAACTACTAAAATCTTGGCCATAATTAATCGTGAATAAATGTGTTTAATTTTTCCTTTAAAAGGCTAAAATCAAGTGGCTTGGTTAAAAACTCATTTGCACCTTTTTCCATCGCCTGGTGGCGGTTCTCATCATCGCCGTAAGCGGTGATCATCATTACTACCGGCGGCGGTTTTTCGTACGACTGCCTGATGCGCGACAATAGTTCAATGCCTGTCATCCCGGGCATGTTGATATCCGATAAAATAAGAATCACCTCAGAATGGTGCTGGTCCAGGTAGCCAAGCGCTTCCTCGCCCGACAAGGCAAAGGCAAAATCGAATTCACCGTTTTTTATTTCTTTGCGGAAACGTTGGATAAATAAGGGCTGAACATCGGCCTCGTCATCAACAACTAAAATTTTTGTATGCATTATCGTATCAGCTTAAATTAAACCGGTATGGTGACTATAAATTTGGTAAATTCTCCTTCTTTTGTATCAATGTTTATTGCGCCGCCATGGCCTTTTACAACAATATCATGGCTTAATGATAAGCCCAGGCCGGTACCCTGCCCGGTAGGTTTCGTCGTAAAAAATGGCTGCATTATCTTTTCTTTTACGCTGTCAGGTATACCGGTACCGTTATCCTGCACGGTAATTTCAATGTTTTGGCTGCCCTTAGGGCCCGGTGCAGCAATTGATTTTGTGCTCAGCGTGATGGTTGGTTTGTAAGCCGTAGCGGCAGTTTTTTGCTTTTCCTGTACCGCATAAAAAGCATTGGTAAATAAATTAAGCAATACTCTTCCGATATCCTGCGGAACAACATTTGCCATAGGCAATGTTTCGTCCAGATGCGTAATCATTTCAGCGTTGAAGGATTTATCCTTGGCTCTTAGTCCGTGGTAAGCCAGCCGCAGGTATTCGTCAGCTAATTTATTGATATCGGTTGCCTCCTTGGTATTGCTGCTGGCTCTGCTGTGCTGCAGCATGCCTTTTACAATCCCGTCGGCCCGTTTACCATGGTGAATAATCTTTTCGAGGTTTTGTTTGATGTCGGCAGCAATGGCAATAGCTTCTTCCGTATCACCTTTGGCCAATTCCTCTTCCATCTCATCCACCAGTTCCATGCTTACTTCGGAGAAGTTGTTTACAAAATTTAAGGGGTTTTGTATCTCATGGGCGATGCCTGCCGTGAGTTCGCCTAGGGACGCGAGCTTTTCTGACTGAATGAGTTGTTGCTGCGTGGTTTGAAGCAGATCTAATGTTTGCTGCAATTCGTTTTTTTGTTGGGTAAGCTCGGCCGTACGTGCTGCTACAAGTTTATCCAGCTGTATATTTTGCTGGTTAACCAGGTTGATCTCTTCGCGCTGCTTTTTAGTGGTCGCCCAACGGGCAAAGATCCAAACGAATCCGGCAATAATGGCGAAATCAAAAAAGTTGTCGTATTTGTCGTAAAATTTGGGGGCGACCACCTCTGTTAGCCCGGCTAAGATACTGGCCGCACCTAAAGGCAGATGCGCCTTTATAAACGAGTTGAATGGCTGAAAATCGGCTTCGTTATCGGCAAACCATATAGCTCCTAAAAGCAATGCGCCACCCAATATGGATGGCCAACCACTGTGCAAATAAATTATAGCAGAGATACAAATCCCTACAACTACCCATGACGCCAGAGTGAGTTGCGACATCCATTTAGCCCTCAAAGGCGAAAATGCTAAAAATTTTTGTAAACGTTTTACCAGTAAAAATGCAGCGAGATAGGAAAAAAACTCCATACGGTTAAATGTCTTATTTTATTGGTTAAAGGTATCCATTTCGAACTAATGATTTAGCGGGAGCGGAATTTAAGCTAAATGCGGCTGATTACAAAATATTGGCTCAAAATCACTTCTTATTGTGGCATTTTTATACTTGCCGGCGACTATAATGATGAGTGCTTTTAATAATAGGCGCTTTCCGTTAGTTGCCAAACTTCCCTGGTTTTGGTATTAAATGTTTCTGGCCCGGATGGCTTTTGTCCAAATAGGTTAAACGCATTTTCGTGTAAATTAATTTTTGTAAAATACCAACAGGATGGTATTTCGGAGGCCAGGTATTGCGCGGTACTTTGTGGTAATAAAAGTTTTAGAAAGCACTATATACTCAAATACCTGTATACGATGGAAGATTTTACTATTCCTTCAAACCTGCATATGGCAAACAAAGCTTTTTATCCTGATAAGCCATACCTGCGGTGCTATAAATGCGCAACGGTTTATCATTACCGCATCAGGCGTAACTGGTTTTTGAAGAATGTACTATTTTTTCTGCCAGTCAAAATTTATTTCTGCGGCCATTGCGTTAAAAAAAGGTACATCCTGTTAACTGACAGGGGCGAAACCAGGTATAAACTGGTCTGAAAAATATTTATTACATATTTATTATCGTTATGAAAAAGTCATCTCTTTTATGCCCCCTCTGCGGTGGGCCTTTTCATCATAAGGTTAGGCGCAATTGGTTTTTAAGGTATGCGTTGTATTTTTTGCAGGTGAAAATATATTTCTGCAAACGCTGCGAAAAAAATGTATTTGTATTGGTTAAAAACCAGCCGGCAACAATTGATAAACCTGCATGGTAAGCCGGGCCCGTATTTTCAGATTGCGTTTTCGAAAGCCATCTTCATATACAGCCTTACCTCGTCGTTGATGTCCTCCTTAAAGTAAATTCGCAGGTGATGGTTATAATCATCGCTGCCCGGCACCGGTTTTATTTTATTAAAGCAAAGGTTATCCTTATAAGGCTGTTTGAACGGAAAAACAACATCAATAAAATTTTTGCCCAGTTGGATGATATAGGCAAACTTTTTCCGTGCGCCGATGGAGATCATTGATTTGGTGGGATGGATTTTCACCTCGCCAATTAGCCTGTATTCGCTCAACAAATGATCAAACAATTCCACCGTATGATCGCTTCTACCATTTAAAAAATCTGATAGCTCCTTATCCCGGCATGAATGCACCTGGTTGGTGTTTACAAATTGTTGGTTACATAAGGGGCAGGTCCACATTCTTTAATTTGAATATTTTTAATTTGATGATTTGAAAATGATAAGGCAAAGATCATAAAATACTTCTGCGATACATTCATTTTCAAATTTTCAAATCGTCAAATTTTCAAATTACTCTGTTTTCAAACTCCGCACCGGGTTTGCGATTGCCGCCCTGATGCTTTGGTAACTAATAGTTATAGCCGTCAATAAAAAAGCGGCAAGCACAGGGAGGATAAAATACCATGCATCAAAGTGGATGCGGAATTTATAACCTTGCAGCCACTGATTGCTGCCCCAATAAGCTAACGGAAAAGCAATTATGGCGGCAGTAGCAATCAGGCCGATAAAATCTTTTGAAATAAGCAACAGTATATTTGCAACCGAAGCACCCAATACTTTGCGGATGCCAATTTCTTTTATCCGTTGAGTAATAGTGGTGAGGGTTAATCCAAATAAACCCAGGCAGGCCACAAAAACAGCAAAGCCCGAAAACAGGGTAAATACCTGTCCGAAATGCTGTTCGGCATTATATTGCTGGTTGAAAAAGTCGTCTAAAAAGAAATATTCAAAAGCTGATTCCGGGTAGGTCCTTTTGTAGGTTTTTTCAACCTGCGCAATGGCCTGCGGTATATTGCTGCTTTTTAATTTCAGTTCGTAATGGGTAATGCTGCCCGGATCGCTCAACCTGAAAACAATAGGGGTGAAGTCGTCTTTTAGCGACATTTGATGGAAGTTTTGGATCACCCCCACAATTTCATTCTGAAAAACCCGCCCCCTGCCGTTCTTCGTTTCTACCAGTTTACCGATGGCCTCTTTAGCATTTTTGAAGCCAAGCGAAGTGACGGCGGCTTCATTCAGCATCATGGCAGGTGTTTTACGGTTCCAGCTATCTGCTGTAAATTTATCACCGGCAACCAGCTTGATGCCGAATTGATCGATGAATTTGCTGCCAATTTCAAAGGTGGAAAGCCTAAGGCTTTTTTCGCCGGCCATTTGCGCGTGGCTGGTATACGCCATGATATAATCGATGATCTGTCCGGGTATGCTGGATGACGAGGTGATGCTTTGCACCTGCGGGTTCAGCGATAATTCGGTTTGAAAGGTGCTGTCCTTAGCCCTGTATTTCAGGTTATCCAGGTCGGTGGCCCTTACATTTTGCGGCGCTACCACGATGAGGGTCTGTTTCATATTCATCCCTTTGTTTTGGTTTTTCATGTAATTCACCTGCCGGTAAACCACCAATGTGCCAATCATAAAGGTAATAGTTGCGGCAAACTGGAAAACCACCAAAGCTTTCCGGAGTGTTATGCGCTGCGCCGAATTCATGAACTTTCCTTTTAATACCTGTACGGGTTTATAACTGGAGAGTATAAGCGCCGGATAGATAGCAGATAACAGTACGCCTGCCGCTAATATGGTAATAAATGCGGCTAAAAAGGAAAGATTCTTCCATAAATCAAAGTTTAAATCTACCCCGCACAATTTACTGAACCAGGGCATAGCCAGTGATACGATAAATGCGGCTGTTGCCAAACTAATGATATTCAGCAGGAATGACTCGAACAAAAATTGTTTGATCAGTTGCGCCCGCTGCGACCCCAATACTTTTCGGACCCCCACTTCTTTGGCCCTTTCCATCACTTTGGCAGTGGTTAGGTTTAGGTAATTGACATAGGCAATTATTAATATCAGCGCGGCGATAATACCCAGGTACCAAACCATGCTGCCGTTGCCGCCGGGGCTGATCTCATCTGTCAGGTTTGAATACAGATGGATATCCCTGAGTGGCTGTAGCGTTAATGATATATTATTTAAATCACTTTTGCCCTGTGTATTGCTGTTATTGTTGGTTTTGCTGATCAGGCTGATGCTGCTTTTTAAAAAAGCCGAGAGTTTGGCTTCAAAAGCTTTCGGGTTTGTATTTGGCGATAGTTGAATGTAGGTATAACTGTCCGGGTAACTCCAGTTGCCTGCCTTTTGGTCTCCGGAAAATACAAAATCAAATTGTAGCTGTGAATTTGCCGGTACGTTTTTACATATCCCCGTTACAGTGGCCGTGATATTGGTGCCCGAGTTTTGTTCCTGTAAATTAATGGTTTTGCCAATAGCTTCCTGGTTAGGGAAATATTTTTTGGCTGTTGCTGCAGTTATAACAACGGTATTTGGATTTTGAAGCGCGCCAGGCGAGCCCTCTTTCATCGGAAATGAGAAAAGGCGTAAAAACGACGGATCGGCCACATAAATACTTTTTTCGTTAAAAGCTACCAATGAGCCGTTTGGCTGCCGGGCGGTGGTCAACCCCGTCATTTTTACTATCCTGGTCATTTCCTGTACTTCAGGAAATTGAGATTTCAAAGCCGGGCCGACGGCAGAATAGGTCCGTGGCAAATTTTCAATTAAATTACCCTGGCTGTAGTTTTGATGCTTAATGCGGTAAATGCGGTTGGCATTAACATGGAAGTTATCATAACTACGCTCAAAGCTGATGTATTGTACAATCAGCAGGCAAGCCGCCATCCCGATGGCAAGGCCAAGGATATTAACAAGCGAAAATGTTTTTTGACGCATTAAAATACGCCATGCAATTTTGAAATGTATCTTTATCATTTTATTTTGTCATTGGTCATTGGTCATTTGCTTCGCGTCATTAGTCATTCTGTTTGGCCGCCTGTATCAATGACAAATGACCAATGACGTTCCTACTCCGTCTTCAAACTCTTCACGGGGTTGGCCAGCGCCGCTTTAATGCTTTGATAGCTAACCGTTAGTAATGTGATCAGTATTGCCCCCGCGCCGGTTACAGCAAATATCCACCAGGCCGGGTTAGAGCGGTACGTATAATTTTGAAGCCAGTTATGCATAAAATAGTAGGAAACCGGGGTTGCAATAAGCAATGATATGACGATCAGTAACACAAAATCTTTGGATAGCAGTTGCCACAGGTTAAATACTGATGCTCCCAATACTTTTCGCACACCAATTTCTTTGGTGCGCTGTTCGGCCATAAAGCTGGCCATACCAAACAAACCCAGGCAGCTGATAAAAATGGCAAGCATGGCAAATGAACTGGCCAGCTTACCTAAACGTTCCTCGTTATCAAATTTTCTAGCATAAGCCTCGTCTGCAAACTGGTAATCAAAGGGTTGGCCGGGTGCGTACTTTTTGTAAATGGTTTCGATGGCGCTTATTGCTTTGGCTGCACCCACTTTTGGATTGATGCGGATGTTTAACGGGCCGGCTTGCGTAGTAGTGTAAAAAACGGTTGGCTTAATGGGTTCATAAGGCGACTCAACCACAATGTCTTTAGCAATGCCTTTTACGGTATATTGTTTATCGTCCCACCTGATAATCTGACCTACGGGATTATGCAGCCCCATATATTTTACAGCCGTTTCATTTAAAACGATTTCGTTTAAACTTGATGTTCCGGCATTTGAAAAATCATTTCCGGCCCTGAATTGCCAGCCAATGGTCTTTCCATATTCCGGCGTAACGGCGAATGTAGCAAACTCATCCTTCATATTTGGGTCCTTTCCCTGCCATTTAAAACCGCCGCTTGTCCGGCTGCCTTTGGTGATCTGGTTGCCCGATTCGGCGGTCTCCGAAATTAAGCCGGTTTCAAGCAGGTCGTTTCTAAAGGCCTGAATGTGGTGATGAATATCTTCTGTATACGGCCGCACAATAACAAGCCCGTCGCGGCTGTAGCCAACAGGGCGATCTTTAGCAAATTGAACCTGGCGGAAGACAATGATCGTTCCGATGATCATCGTGATGGAGAATGTAAATTGAACAACCACAAGGCCCTTGCGCGGCAAGCCGGCCCATTTGCCGGCCTTTAGGGTGCCTTTCAATACTTTAACCGGTTTAAAGGATGACAAATAAAATGCAGGATAGCTGCCTGCAAATAAGCCGCAAATCACCGTAAACCCTGATCCCAGGATCCAGAACATTGGTTTGGTCCACAATATGGACATTTGCTTGCCGGCCAATTCATTGAAAAATGGAATTAAAAGCTGGGTGATAAATAACGACAGACCAAATGCCAAAATAGCCATCAACAACGATTCCCCCAAAAACTGGGCGATTAGCTGGCCGCGCATGGAACCCATTGCTTTTCTGATGCCTACTTCCTTAGCCCGTTTTTCGGAGCGTGCGGTACTTAGGTTCATAAAATTGATGCAGGCGAGCACTAATACAAAAATGCCGGTTATAGCAAAGAGCCAAACATATTTAATATCTCCGCCGGTATTTATCCCGTTTTTAAATTCAGCGTATAAGTGCCAGCGGTTCATCGGGTATAAAAACACTTCGGGGTTAACTTTTTTTCCATCGGAGTCTTCATGGTTAAATTTTACCTGCCTGATTTTCGAAGAAACGGTAGCCATATCAGCCGATCCGGCAACCTGGGCAAAAATCTGGAAAGAATTTTGGTTCCAATCCCCGGCTGCCTGTTTTACTTCATCCGTGCTGGCGTATGCCTCCCATGAGGCAATAAATAAAACATTATTGAAGGTGGTATTTGCGGGCAGGTCTTCAAATACGCCGGCAACCTTCAGGTTTTGATCATCTAATTTCAAAGGTTTGTTCATTGGGTCTGCATTGCCAAAAATGGCTGTGGAGATCGAAGCAGAAAGAATAATGGCCGAAGGATCTTTTAACGCTAACCGTGTACCTTTTAACATTTTCAATGTCAGCATCTCCGGGGCAGCTGATTCCATATAATTACCCTGGGCCGATAAGCTTTTGTCCTTAAATGTAAGCTGATGGGCATTGGTCCATGAAGACAATACTACATATTTGAAATTATCCCCGTACTGCTGGCGCAGCTGTTCTGCTACAGGGATGGGCATCGCTTTAAGGCTTGCAGTTTCGCCATTCAGCGTTTGGTTTTGCATTACCCTGGCAATGCGGTCATAGTTTTTATGGTACTTGTCGAAGGAGAGTTCATTCCAGATCCACAAACCTATTAAAATAGCGACGGTCATACCTGTAGACAAGCTGACAATATTGATAATCGAATGCGTTTTGTTCTTCAAAAGATTGCGAAACGCGATTTTGAAATAATTTTTTATCATTTTATTTGGTCATTAGTCATTTGCTTCGCGTCATTAGTCATTCTGTTTGGCCGCCTGTATCAATGACAAATGACCAATGGCGTTCCTACTCCGTTTTTAAACTCTTCACGGGGTTGGCCAGCGCCGCTTTAATGCTTTGATAGCTAACCGTTAGGAATGTGATAAGCATTGCACCTATGCCCGTAATTGCAAATACCCACCAGGTTATTGGCGTACGGTACTGATAGCCCTGCAGCCATTTGTGCATAAAATACCAGGAAACGGGCGCCGCGATCAGCAGCGAAATGGTAACCAGTATCACAAAATCCTTCGAGAGCAATTGCCACAGGTTAAGAACTGTGGCACCCAAAACCTTTCGGATACCTATTTCCTTTATGCGTTGTTCGGCGGTAAAGGATGCCATACCGAACAAGCCCAGGCAACTGATGAAAATGGCCAGCCCCGCAAAGGTGCTCGATAGTTTGCCTATACGCTCTTCATTATCAAATTTTTTGGCGTAATCGTCGTCAGCGAAACTGTACTCAAACGGGCTTGACGGGTCATATTTCTTGAAAATAGCCCCGATCTTGTTGATAGCGTCATGGGCGCTTGTATTGGCATCGAGCCTGATATCGACATTGTTTAGCCCTTTATGCAGGTAAAAGAAAGTTTGCTCAACGGGCTGGTAAGCCGACTCGCTAACCATGTCTTTTACTACCCCGATGATCCTGTATTTGCCGTTGCCGACCCAGGTGATGGTTTGGCCGATTGGGTTTTTGAAGCCAAGGTATTTTACGGCTGCTTCATTGATAATAAAACCCGATGAGTCGCTCAGAAAGGCTGGGTTAAAGTCTCGCCCTTCTTTTATTTCCCATCTGACAGTTTTGCCAAATTCCGGAGAAATACCCATACTCTTAAAGTTTTCCTGCAAGGCCGGGTCTTTGCCTTCCCAGGTAAATCCGCCGTTAGTGTCATCACCGTCGGTTATACGAGTCTCGGACCGTGAAACCGATTTCACTACGCCGCTTGCCAGCAGATCGTTTTTTACCGCATCATATTGTTTGCCAATTATATCGGTTTGCAAAGGCACAATCATGAGGCCATTGACGCTATAGCCAATGGGCCGGTTTTTTGCATATTGTATCTGGTTAAAAACGATGATAGTGCCGATAATCAATATGATTGAAACCGTAAACTGCATCACCACCAAAACCTGTCGCGGTATGGAGGCGAGCCGGCCGGCCCGGAAGGTGCCTTTTAATACTTTTACAGGGTTAAATGATGATAGGTATAAAGCCGGGTAACTACCTGCCACCAGCCCGGTAAAGAGCGTAAAGCCAATACCACTCAGCCAGAACAAAGGGTTTTCCCATGGAATTGACACTTTTTTGCCGGCTACCTCATTGAAGAATGGCAGGGATAATTGCACAAACAACAAGGCGAACAGGAAAGAAAACGCCGCGATCAGCAACGACTCGCAATAGAACTGGGCGACAAGCTGGGAGCGAACGGAGCCTACTGATTTGCGTATGCCTACTTCTTTGGCCCGTTTTTCGGAACGGGCTGTGCTCAGGTTCATAAAATTGATGCAGGCCAGCAATAGCACAAACAGGCCAATTATACCAAACAACCATACATATTGAATATCCCCTCCGGTATTTACGCCGTTTTTAAAATCGGAATACAGGTGCCACTTATTCATAGGATGAAGGAAGATGACCGGCCTGAACCGCGCATCGTTGTTATGGTTGCGTACAAGGTCGTTCATTTTGATATTTTTGATCTTAGCCGAAACCCTGGCCATATTGGCGCGATCGGCAATTTGCACCAGGGTTTGGAACCAGCTTGCCCCCCATGGGTTATTAAACCGGGTATCATAGTGTTGGTCTTTTACCAGCAATTGCCAGGGTGAAATGAAAGCCAGGTCGCCAAAAGAGGAGTTTTCAGGCAGGTCTTTATAAACACCCGTTACCTTAACTGTCAGAACGTTATCGTGATCGATCTTTATGGTTTTGTCCATTGGATCGGCATTGCCGAAAATGGCTTTGGCCGACGATGCGGAAAGCAGTATGGATTTAGGGTCGTTTAAACCATTACGGTTGCCGCTGATCATTTTCAGCGACAGCATATCGGTAATGCCCGATTCCATAAAATTGCCGGCTATTTTTAAGTTTTTGTCGCCATAAGATAAGATATGCCCGCCGGTCCACGACGACATGATCACGTGCTTAAAATCAGCCCCATATTCGCTGCGAAGGTGAGGGCCCAGGGGATAGCCCTGGCTGTTCCAGGTGTCGGTCTCATTGTTTATCCACTGGTTTTGCATCACCATTGCGATACGATCATGGTTGGGGAAGCTTTTATCGAATGATAGTTCGTCCCATATCCACAAACCAATCAGCATAGCCACAGCCATGCCTACGGCAAGGCCACCGATATTAATAAATGAGGAAGCCTTGTTCTTAATAAGGTTCCGCCAGGCGATTTTTAAATAATTCTTTATCATGGGTAATCAATTATTGAATTAGTGATTTAGTGAATTATTGAATGTGTCATTTGCTTCGCGTCATTGGGTCATTAAGTCATTTTTGCTTCCGGACTTCTCCTAATCTCTAACCTCCAGCCTCTAATCACTCTGATTTAAGGCTCTTCACCGGGTTGGCCAGGGCCGCTTTTATGCTTTGGTAACTAACCGTTAACAGCGTAATTATTATTGCCCCTGCTACTGTGCCTGCGAAAATCCACCACGAGAGCGTTGTACGATATTTATATTTCAATAGCCAGCCATTCATAAAATAAATTGCTGTGGGGATAGCAATAAACATAGATATCACCACCAGCAGTACAAAGTCAGCCGATAGCAGCCGCCACAGGCTAATCACCGAAGCACCCAGTACCTTTCGTATGCCTATTTCTTTGGTGCGTTGCTCGGCTGTAAATGATGCCATACCGAACAGGCCCATGCAACTGATAAAAATTGCCAGAATAGTAAAGAAACCGGCCAATTTACCTATGCGTTCTTCATCGGCAAATTTGCGGGCATACGCTTTATCGGTAAACTGGTAGTCGAAGGGGTTGGCTGGATCATATTGCCTGAAAATAAGTTCGATCTTTTTGATCGCTTCCCCCGAACTCATCTTTGGATTTAGCCTGATATTAGCATAATTGCCTGCAAAGGGCATCAAATAAAACATGGTTGGGTTAACAGGGTCATAAGGCGATTCCATCACCATATCTTTTACTACACCAATAACTTTCATTTTTTTATACCATTTTATGGTTTCGCCCACCGGATTTTTTAGCCCGGTGAACTTTACTGCAGCCTCATTTAACAATAATGCCGAAGAATCGGATGGATAACTTCGTGAGAGATCGCGGCCTGCTACCAATTTCCATCCAACTGTTTTTCCAAATTCAGGCGACACGGGCACTATTCCGAAGTTGCATTGCAGGCCGGGTGGTTTGCCGCGCCATGTAATGTCGCTATTGTCCGACCATATGTCGGTCACCGGGCTACCAGATTCGGCTACCTCAATAACTGCACCCGAGCGCAATAGTCCATTTCTTACGGCATTAAATTGTTTGTGGATTTCGGGCGTTTTCAGCGGGACCTGAACCAAGCCGGTCCTGCTATAGCCTACCGGCCTGTCCTGGGTATATTGCACCTGTCTGAACACGACAATCGTACCGATAATTAAAGTAACCGACACGGTAAATTGCAGCACCACCAGTACTTTGCGTGGTAATGCGGCGAAACGCCCGGCCTTAAACGTGCCTTTTAAAACCTTAACCGGCTGGAACGACGAAAGGTAAAAAGCCGGGTACGAACCCGCAATAACCCCGGTAACCAGGCTGAATAATAAGCCGAAAATCCAGAATAGCGGGTTAGCCCACAATATGGTCATATGCTTATCAGCAACAGTATTAAACCAGGGCAGAATAAGCTGCACAATAACTAGCGAGCACAAAAAGGCTAAGGATACTACTAATATCGATTCGCCAAAAAACTGGGCGATCAGTTGGCTGCGTAACGAACCCATCGTTTTTCGGATGCCCACCTCGCGGGCCCGTTTTTCGGACCGTGCGGTGCTCAGGTTCATAAAGTTGATGCAGGCCAGTAACAGCACAAAAGTACCGATGATGCCGAACATCCATACAAATTCAATTTCGCCGCCGGTGTTGATGCCGTTTTTAAACTCCGAATACAAGTGCCACCTGTTCATAGGCTGAAGGAACAGCACCGGCTTAAATGAAATGCTGAGCGCATCGCCCTGCACTTTAAGGGCTTCAAGTTTTACATTTTTTATTTTGGCCGATACATTTTCCATATCTACGCCAGGTTGAAGCTGTGCATAGATGTCCCATGAATTATTACCCCATTCGTGCTCGGCAAACTGCTTCAGAAAAGGCTGGGTGGTCATGTACAAATCCCATGGCGAAATAAAGTTGATGTCGCGGAAAGTAGTATTGTGCGGAAAATCCTCGTAAACGCCCGTTACTTTTACACTAAACTTATCATCAATTTTTAACACCTGATTTACCGGGTCGGCTTCGTTGAAAAGCGCTTTGGCCAGCGACGAAGACAACAGGATCGATGAAGGGTCGGTTAAACCAGCCCTTGAGCCACGGATCATTTTTAGCGTTAACAGATTTGCCGCCCCGGCTTGCATAAAGTTGCCCTGCTGACTCAGTTTCTTGTCGCCATAGCTGATTACGTGTCCCTCAGTTCGTGATAAAACCACATACTTAAAATCACCGCGATAATCTTGCCGTAGTTTGTAACCCAACGGGATAGGCATATTACGTTGAGTGCCCACATCCCCGTTTATGGTTTGATGCTGCATTACCTGCACAATGGAACTGTAGTTTTGAAAATACTTATCATATGATAATTCATCATAAATCCACAGCCCGATCAGTATCGCCACCGCCATACCAACCGATAGCCCGGTAATATTGATAAGGGACTGCCCCTTGTTTTTCAAAAGGTTCCGCCAGGCGATTTTTAAATAATTCTTTATCATGGGTAATCAATTATTGAATTAGTGATTTAGTGAATTATTGAATTAGTCATTTGCTTCGCGTCATTGGTATCCGTCTGCAAACAATGACTAATGACCAATGATGTTCTTATTCAGTTTTCAAACTTTTCACCGGGTTCTCAAGCGCCGCTTTAATGCTTTGGAAACTCACTGTTAATAACGTAATTGCTATTGCCCCAAAAGCCGTTAAGGCAAAAATCCACCAGGAAAGTTCAGTGTGATAGGTGTAATTCATCAGCCATCCGTGCATAAAATACCATGCAAATGGGATGGCAATGAATAAGGATATCACCACCAGTTTTACAAAATCCTTTGATAACAGACTCCATAAACCGATGACGGTAGCGCCTAATACTTTGCGTACACCAATCTCTTTGGTACGCTGCTCAGCCATAAATGATGCCATCCCCCATAAGCCCAGGCAACTGATAAAGATGGCTAGTATAGTAAAGAAGTTGGCCAGCTTGCCTATGCGTTCTTCATCGCCGAATTTTTTGGCGTAGTCGGTATCTGTAAATCCGAAGGTAAACGGCTGGGCCGGATTATATTTTTTGAAAACAGCTTCAATTTTTGACAGGGCTTCGTGTGTGCTTTTGGTAGGGTTTATCCTGATTTGAACTACCGGCTGCGCATTTCCGTCGTCCACAAAAACACTTCGGAAAACTGGGTCGTAAGGCGATTGCATCAACATGTCATTAATTACCCCGATAACATGGTAGGTTTTTTTATCCCATTTTATTAGTTCGCCAACAGGGTGCTTCAGGCCCATAAATTTTACAGCCGTTTCATTCAAGATCATCCCGGTGGAGTCAGTTCTAAAGTCCCGCGAAAAATCGCGGCCTTCTTTTATTTGCCAGCCAATCGTTTTTCCAAAATCTGTTGATATAAATATTGCGCCAAAGTCGCCCTGTACCGAAGGATTTTTGCCTTTCCATTCAAAGCCATTGTCAAATTCATCCACATAGGTGGTCGCGCTTGATGTTTCAGCCATTTCGGATACTTCGCCCGAACTTTTTAACTCATCGCGGATGGAAATGAAATTTTTGTGAACATCCTCTGTTACAACAGGTACACTTATCAATCCATCCCGGCTATAACCCACCGGGCGGTTTTTGGCGAACTGGATCTGTTGAAAAACGACAATGGTGCCGACAATAAGGACTACAGAAACGGTAAACTGTAATACAACCAATACTTTACGCGGAAGCGCTGAAAAACGTCCTGCTTTAAAAGTTCCTTTCAACACTTTAACCGGTTGGAAAGACGATAAATAAAGCGCAGGGTAACTGCCGGCGATGATACCGGTAAAAAAACTAAAACAAATACCCATCAGCCAAAATATAGGATTGCCCCATAATGTTTCCATTTTCTTGCCCGCGATCTCGTTAAAAAATGGCAGGATGATAACTACGAGGGCAATGGAACAAATGAATGCAAACGCCGATACCAATAACGACTCGCAGAAGAACTGCCGGATCAATTGGCTCCTTAACGAGCCGATTGCCTTTCGGATGCCCACCTCTTTCGCCCTTTTTTCAGAACGGGCCGTACTCAGGTTCATGAAGTTAATGCAGGCCAGCAACAAAACAAAAAAACCTATGGTGCCAAACAGCCATACAAACTCAATACGGCCACCAATAGTCACCCCGTTTTTAAACTGGGAATACAGGTGCCATTTCCACATCGGCTGCAAAAATACTACCGGCTTAAATGCAGCATCAGCCGGCGTAACCTCTTTGAGCTTTACATCTTTTATTTTTCCCGAAACTTTGTTCATATCGGCGTTGCCGGCAACCTGTACATAAGCCTGGAACGAATTGTTGCGCCAGGGGTTGCTTGTTTTTTCGCTCCAGCTGGCGGCATCGATAAACATTTTCCAGGAGGCAATAAAGGTAAGGCCATAAAAATCAGAGTTGTAAGGCAGGTCTTGGTAAATTCCGGCAACCGTAACATCAAACCTGTTATCTATTTTCAGCCTTTTATTCATCGGGTCGGCGTTGCCGAATAAAGCTTTTGCGGTGGATGAAGAAAGAATTACCGCGTGGAGGTCCTTTAACGCCTGCCTTGTGCCTTTCAGCATGTTAAGCGACAGCATCTCCGTAATCTGCGGCTCAAAGTAATTGCCGCTTTTAGTGATCTTTTTTTCGCCGGAGGCTAAAATATGGTCGCCGGTCCACGAGGCCATGGAGATATATTTAAAATCACTGCCATAATTCTTTTTCAATGCATCGCCTATTAAATAAGGAACGGCTGTTTGTGTGCCGGTTTCGCCGTTAAAGGTTTGGTGCTGCATTACCGAGGCAATCCGGTCGTAATGCTCAAAGTTTTTATTGAAGGATAATTCATCCCATATCCAAAGCCCGATAAGTATCGCCACGGCCATACCCACCGCTAAACCTGAAATATTGATAAAGGAGTGCGCCTTGTTTTTTACAAGGTTGCGCCAGGCGATTTTGAAATAGTTTTTTATCATAGCCTAATTATAGAATTAGTGAATTTTTAATTTGTCATTTGCTTCGCGTCACTGAGTCATTAAGTCATTTTTTCTTACGGACTTCGGACTTTTCCGACTTCTTTTAATCTCCAGTCTCTAATTACTCCGACCTCAAACTCTCCACCGGGTTGGCCAGTGCTGCCTTTACCGCTTTGTACCCTACGGTTATCCATGCAATGGAAACCGAAGCCAATATTGCCAGCAAAAAAATGTCGGGACCGATGGTTATTTTGTAGGTGTAACCCTGTAAAAACCATTTGTTCATACCGAACCAGCCTAACGGTGCAGAGATGGCAAAGGCGATGATAATAAGCACAGTAAACTCCTTTGAGAACAGGTAAACGATGTTACCAACAGAAGCACCAAGGGTTTTTCGGATCCCGACCTCTTTGATGCGCTGTACCACCATAAATGAAATGAGCCCATATAAGCCAAGGCAGGAAATAAAAATGGAAATGCCGGCAAATATTTTATACAGTTGCGAAAGCTGGTCCTCGCTTTTATAAAAGTTAGCTATTTTTTTATCGAGAAACTGGTATTCGTATATGCCATCGGGGAAAGTTTGGTTCCAGGTTTTTTCAATGCCTGCCAGGGTTTGCGGCACGTTTTGCGGCGATATTTTGATATTGATCCTTTGATAAACGGCATTCCACGAGCCCATCAGCACGGGCGGAATAGCATCCTTAAGCGACCGGACATTGAAATCCTTTATTACACCAACGATCTGGAAATTTCTATGCGGATCGTTCCATAATTTAATGTACTTGCCAATCGCCTTTTCAGGGTTGGTAACACCCAGTTTAGCCAGCATGGTTTGGTTTACCACCCAGCCGGTAGTGGTATCGCTTGTTTTGTAGGGGCCACCGGCTACAAACTTAAGGCCGTATAGTTTAAAATAATTGGCATCGGCCCATTTTAAAGATGCGTTGAATTTGGTCTGCTGCGGGGCATTGTCGTACTTGAAATCACTGCCCCATCCGTTATTGTCCGACGGGCTGGCGAAGCTGTAACTTACTTCTGTTATACCCGGTTGCTGCAGCAGTTCATCGCGCATCGTTTTTAACTTGCTGCGGCTAAGGCTATCGCCCGGGAATGAAACATTTACAATGGCATCCTTATTAAAACCTAATGATTTATTATGAAAATACTGCATCTGGTAAACCACCACCAGCGTACCAATAACCAGCACCTGCGCAATGCAAAACTGGAAAACTACCAGCACCTGCCGCAGGGAAACACCGGTAGCCCTACGCGACATTACTTTGTTTTTTAGCGCAGTTATTGGGTTAAAGGCCGATATTACTGCCGCCGGGTACAGGCCGGAAAACAGCGTTACCAGTATGACGGTAGTGGTTAAAAATATCCATATAACAGGTTGGGCTAAAAACGCGTTGCTCAGTTTTATGTCCAGCAGCTCGTTTAAAAAAGGAAGCGCTGCCTGCGCCACGCCGATAGCCAGTATTACCGCAAAAAGCGTGATCAGGAATGTTTCCGTAATAAACTGAACAGCAAGCTGGTTTCGGTTGCTGCCCAGTACCTTGCGTATGCCTACTTCCTTTGAGCGGTTAACCGCCTGCGCGGTAGCCAGGTTAATAAAGTTAACGCAGGCAATGATCAGCAAAAACAGTCCGATCAGGCTGATAACATCTATCAACTGTTTGCTGAAGGTATTGCCGCCATAAACGCCGGTTTCGGTGCTGTAATGCATGTCAGCCAAAGGCTGAAGGGTGAAAACCTGCGAAGTATTATAAGGCGCAGGCTTGCGGCGTTTGGCCATGGCTACCAAATCAGCATTAAATTTGCTTACCGGCATATTGCCGGGTAAAACAACAAAGCAACTATTGTCGCCAAAAGTACTTACCCAATCCTTCAGGTTACCGTAATTATCAGCGCCGGGTTGGCGGTCGGTAGCAAACGAAATCAGTAACCGGATCGGGAAATCGGTATTGGCGGGCGAGTTTTTCACTATGCCGGTCACCTTCAGGTCGGTTTTGTTTTCGTACCGTATAATTTTCCCCATCGCCTTGTGCCAGTCGCCGAAAAAGCGGTTGCCTTCATCTTCCGACAGCACAACGGTATTTGGTTCGGCCAATGCGTTTTTTTTATCACCTGCCAGCCAGCCAAAATTAAAAATGCTGTAAAACTGCGGTTCGCAATAATAGGCATCATCCTCCTTAAACTTCTTTTTAGTACCGTCTGCGTTCTGTATCGAATAATGCGAACCATCATTGCGAAGTATCCCGGCTACTTGCTTCAATTCCGGGAAATCAATCCTCAAGCCTTCGGCAATAGGCAACGGCAGCCCGCTTTCCAGGTGGTTGCCGTCAGGATCCTTTGAAAGGGTGCATACCCTATAAATATGGTCCTTATTAGCATGAAAATTATCAAAACTCGTTTCATACTGAACAACCAGGAAGATGAGCAGACAAGCCGCTATGCCGATAGATAATCCGGCAACATTAATTGCAGCGTAGCTTTTATTCCTGCGTAAACTACGCCAGGCGGTTTTGAAATAGTTTTTTATCATGGATAAATCAATTATTGAATTAGTGATTTAGTGAATAATAGAATTATTATTTGTTCGTTTTTTGTCCATTCCTTTAACTGCCAACTGCTACTGCCCACTGCCTACTCGCTTTTCAAGCTCCTCACCGGGTTCATCAGTGCCGCTTTTACCGATTGAAAACTAACGGTAATGAGCGCGATCAATATGGCCGCAAGGCCGGCAGTGGCGAAAATCCACCACTGAAGGGGCACGGCATAGGCAAAACCCTGCAGCCACTTATTCATTCCCCACCAGGCTATGGGCGAGGCGATGAAGATGGCCAGTGCCACCAGTTTTACAAAATCAATTGATAATAGCGTTGTGACACCGCTTACGCTGGCGCCAAGTACCTTGCGGATGCCGATCTCCTTGCTGCGCTGCTCGGCCATAAATGCTGAGAGGGCAAAAAGGCCCAGGCAGGCAATAATGATTGCCAGTATGGCAAACGTGGTGAAAATATGGCCCATGCGTGTTACGTCGGCATACATATTGGCGAAGCTTTCATCCATAAAGGAATAACGGATAGGCTGGCCTGGCGCAAACGTTTTCCATGTGGCGGAGATAGATTGCAAGGTGTTTTTGACATCTGTGCCACTCATTTTTATGCTAACCATCGATGGGCTAAGGCCGAAGTGAAGCGCAAGCGGGCCGATCTTGTCGTGCATCGATTCGAAATTGAAGTCCTGCACAACGCCGATTACCGTGAACGTATAGCCCTGCGTAATGCGCGCGCCGACAGGGTGTTTAAGGTTGAGTTTTTTAGCCAGGGTTTGATTGATGATAAGGGTTTTACCGGCAGTATCATCGGACATATCGTACGAAAAATTGCGGCCTTCAACCAATTTCATGCCCAGCGTTTTCAGGTAGGTGTCATCTGCCTGCCAATACTGACCACCAACACCGGCATCGAGCTTTGATCTGCCTTCAATAAAAAAAGTATTACCATTACGTTTGGTGCCGCCTGCAATAGGCAGGTAGTCGCTGATAGAAACGCTTTTTACCGATGCTATTTTTTGGAGCTCGTTTTTAAAAGCTTTCACGTTTTTATCGCCCAGCGTATTGGCGCCCTGCACGATAACAACCTGGTCCTTATCAAACCCAACCTTTTGGTTAAGGATGTAGTGCATCTGGTTATAAATAACCATGGTGCCAATGATGAGCATAATGGACGCTGTAAATTGGAACACTACCAGGCTGTTACGCAATACCGAGCCCTTGCTGCCGGTGCTGATAGCGCCTTTCAGCACCTGTACCGGCTTAAATGACGACAGGTAAAACGCTGGGTATAAGCCAGCAATGATGCCGATGACGAAAGCTGAAAATAACACAACCGGCAGCAGCCACCACTCGCCCCAGGGTATAGTTAATGATTTGGAGGCAAGCGTATTGAAATAGGGCAAAAGTAGACATGCCAGTAATAAACCAATGATGAACGACAGGCAACTATACATCAGCGACTCGGTTAAAAACTGTTTGATCAAACTGCTGCGGTACGAGCCTACTACTTTTCGTAAGCCCACTTCTTTGGCCCGGTTAGCCGATTTTGCTGTGGCCAGGTTAACAAAATTGATACAGGCAATAATGAGGATAAATGCTGCTACGCCGCCGAATAGCCATACAAAGCGGACGTCTCCATGGGAAAGTCCGTCTGGTATATCGTACGAATAAAGGTTGATATCACTCACCGGCTGCAGCACCAGTTTAAACTTGGCGGCCTCCTGCTCGGCATTTTTCATGCCGCCCTTTTTCATATTTGGCAGTAAATAGTTCTGTACAACGTCTCTGGTAATTTTCAGCCCAAAATCCTTCGCGTCTGTACCGGGCTTCAGCAGCACATAACTGGGGTAATTGTAATCGCCCCAATTAGTTTGTTCGCCATTCCAAAATTCCTTACCGGTTAAGGTTACCAAAAAGTCGTATTGCAGGTGGGATGTGGCCGGAAAGTTCTCCATCACGCCGCCAACGGTATATGGTTGGGTTTTGTCGTTATTAAAGTACATTACCTTGCCTACAGGATTTTGACCGGGGAAATACTTGTCGGCTTTTCTCCTGGACATTACAAAAGTGCGCGGGCTGGCCATGGCATGTGCGCGATCGCCATAAACCATGGGCAGCTTTAATATATCCAGCATGCTTTGATCTGCAAAGGTGATGCCTTCCTCATAGCTGTTTTCCACCTGGTCGGCGCGGCGCAATTCGGCAGTGCCTGCTCCCATCAAAGTGTTGGGCATCAGCCGGCCCGATGCTTGTATTTGCGGAAAATCATTTTTTATTGCCCTGGCTAACGGCGCCGGCCATTCGACCCCTTTATTAACGGTGCCGTTATTTGTATAAATGCCAACAACGCGGAAAATACGGTTAGCATCGGGGTACGATTTATCGTAACTCATCTCGTTACGGATATATAAGGCAATTAACAAGCAAGCCGCGATGCTGAATGCAAAGCCCCCGATCTTGATGGCTGCGTACATTTTTTGTTTACGCAGTTGTCTGTAGGCGATTTTGAAATAGTTTTTAATCATGATTACACCGATTTATATTTGATTGCACCGATTTTATTGTACCCATCATATCGCCGACTGCCCGACACTCAATTTCGGCCCACAACTCACCTTTCACAACTCACCTTTCACCACGCCCTATTCCGCTTTCAAGCTCTTCACCGGGTTCATCAGCGCGGCTTTAATGGACTGAAAGCTTACGGTAATAAAGGCAATAAATACGGCTATACCACCTGCCGCTACAAAAAACCACCAGTTAAAATCAGCCCTGTAGGCAAAGCCCTGCAGCCATTTGTTCATGGCATACCAGGCTAAAGGCGACGAAATAAGTATGGCGATGCAAACCAGTTTTATAAAATCCTTTGACAGCATACCTGTAATGCTTGAAATACTGGCCCCCAGTACTTTACGGATGCCGATTTCTTTTGTGCGCTGCTCGGCGGCGTAGGCTGCAAGGCCAAAAAGGCCCAAACAGGCTATAACAATAGCCAAAATGGTAAAGGTGATGAAAACTGTCCCGATGTTTTGTTCTGAACGATAGAGCGCATTAAAATCCTGATCCATAAAGGAATATTGGAAATGAGCGGGGGTGAGTCCTTTCCAGGCGTTTTGAACCTGCCTTAGCAGTGCCGGCAGGTTTGCTATTTGAACCTTTACGCTTAAAGCGCCTTCATCATCACCCAACTGCATAATCACGGGTGAAATATTATCGTGCAGTGAACTGAAATTGAAATCTTTTACCACACCGATAATGGTATAGGGCTTAAATGTTGGATTTGCCCCACCTGATGACTTATAGATAATTTTATTGACCGGGTCGGTAAAACCAAGGAATTTGGCTGCGGATGCATTGATAACCAGTGAATTGGAATCGGTTGACATTTGACTTGAAAAATTACGCCCGGCTGCCATTTTCATCCCCAGGGTGTTGATATAATCTTCATCAACATTCCAGGTTTGCGGAAATATGGCTTGTTTAGGGTCTGCCTGGGCCTCTTTGTAAAATATTGCGGTACTGCGGTTGGGCGCAGTAGGCAAAAAGCCGGTGAGCGTTGCGTTTTCAACACCGGCCATTTGTTTTATTTCCTGTTTAAATGTTTTTGCATGACCGCCTAATTCAAATGCGTTTTGTATCACCAACACCTGGCTGCGGCTATAACCCAGATCGCGGCTTTGGATATAATGCAGTTGATTATAAATAACCAGCGTGCCTATTATCAGAAAAATGGATATGGAAAACTGGAAAACTACCAGGAAACTACGCATCAGGCCGCCCTTAAAACCGTTTGATATTTTCCCTTTAAGCACATCAATCGGTTGAAAGGCTGATAAAAAGAAAGCAGGGTACAAACCGGCCAAAAAGCCGATAAATAAAACGGCAACAAACGAAGATGGCAGCAGCCAGATCAGGGTATGGGAATTGACGACGATGTTTTTGCCGGATAGTTGATTAAAGGCAGGTAATAAAAACAGCGCAAGCAATATGGCAATTACCACCGCCACCAGCGTAATCAAAACAGACTCCGAAAGGAATTGTGCGATCAGATATTTACGCGGCGATCCCAAAACCTTCCTTACGCCTACTTCGCGGGCGCGGTTTGATGAACGCGCTGTTGACAGGTTCATGAAATTTACGCAAGCGATGAGCAGAATAAATATCGCGATAGCAGAAAAAATATACACATACTGGCTGGTACCGTTAATGCCCAGTTCGCCGGTTTGGCTGGAGTGCAGGTGAATATCCGTTAGCGGCATCATATTCAACCTGAAAAAACTGCCGCTTTTTTCAAATTTATCATAGCTCATCTTTAATTCGGCCTGCATCTGATCTCCGCTATAGTTACGCAGGAGCTTAGGAAATTGAGCCTCCGTCTTTTTGTAATCAGCGCCTTTTCGCATCAGCACATAAGTATTGAAATCACTACGCAGCCATTCGGTGGAGCGACTATCAGGATTGGATGACATGGACACCAGGAAATCTGCATGAAAATGCGATTGTTCCGGTATGTTTTTGATTACGGCCGTAACTTTGATCGGCCTTTGCTGGTTACCATCAATGATTAGGTTTTCACCGACAACATTGGTTTTTCCAAAATATTTTTTTGCGGTAGCCTCGGTAATTACCACTGTATTAGGTTCGGTTAAGGCTGTTTTTTTATCGCCATAAATTATTGGCAGTGTAAAAACATCAAAAACTGAAGGATCAGCAAAAACGGCGCTATATTCTAAAAAACGCTCTGTGCCTTTATTAACATGCATCCCACCTATATTTTTAAGTCTAACAGTATTTTCAACATCCGGAAATACGCTTTTTAACGTTTGTGCAAGGGGCGCCATACAAACTGCATACTGTACGCGGTTATTGCCCAACTTTAAATCTTCGTTTACGCGGTAAATGCGATCAGCATTAACATTATAACGATCATAACTTAACTCATCAAACACATAAAAAACTATGAGCAAACAAGTGGCAAGGCCCAATGCAAGCCCGAGCACATTTATAGCGGTAAACCCCTTGTTTTTTTGCAGGGAACGGAAGGCAGTTTTTAAGTAGTTCTTTATCATGGAGGAGCTAATTATTGAATTATTGATTTAGTGAATTATTGAATGCGTTTTTACGATTTGTATGATACAAACTTTTAATATACATTTTGTCTTTCACCTTATTGATACTTTAACCAATTAATATTCATGCCGATGTTTTAAACTATTGATTTTCAGTTATTTGATATGATTTTGATATTTGCTCCCTGTTGCAATTCCGTACGCTGGGTGTACGGTTTTGTTACAGTGGTTCAGGTTCTAAACGTTGTAAGGGGTTGAAAAGGTAGTTGTTACTACAAAAAGTTCAATAAACTAAACCCTTTACAACCTTTACAACTCGTTACAACAATTTAAACTAAATTCAACTAAAATGAATAAATTTGAATCTTGTAAACCATTATACCTGGTATAATTATCTCACTCCATAATTATGAAAGAAAAATCAACCCTGATAAGCCTTGCTTTTGCCGGTTTATTTCTGTTTGTTGCCGATGCGGCAAATGCGCAAAAGGCAGCGGTCTATTCAGCTAAAAACAAAACGGTAAAAGTTTATCTGACTGCCGAAAACTCTGATAAACGCTTAACCCAAACGGAAACCCTGCATTTTACTGATAAACCGCAACCGGTAGAAACCGAAGTGGCGGTGTTTGTTGATCCCTCCAAAAAATTCCAAACCATGCTGGGCATAGGCGGGGCTTTGACAGATGCTTCTGCCGAAACTTTTTATAAGTTACCCAAAGACAAACAACAGGAATTGCTTACAGCCTACTATGATAAAACCAAAGGTATAGGCTATACCCTTGGCCGTACCAATATCCAGAGCTGCGATTTCTCCAGCGGAAGCTACAGTTATGTTAAAGATAATGATGCTGCATTAAAAACATTTGATGTGAGCCATGATAAGCAATACCGCATCCCTTTTATTAAAGAAGTAATAAAAGCGGCAGGTGGTAAACTTACATTGTTTGCATCACCATGGAGCCCGCCGGGATGGATGAAAACCAACAACGATGTTTTACATGGCGGTAAACTAAAACCTGAATTTGACCAGAGCTGGGCAAACTTTTATGTAAAATTTATTAAAACCTACGAGAATCTTGGGATACCTATTTGGGGATTGAGCGTTCAAAATGAGCCGATGGCTACGCAAAGCTGGGAATCGTGCCTGTACACCGCCGAAGATGAACGCGATTTTATCAAGAACTTTTTAGGCCCAACTTTATATAAAGCCGGGATGGCCAATAAAAAACTAATTGCCTGGGACCACAACCGCGACCTGATGTACCAGCGTGCAAGTACTATACTTGAAGACCAGCAAGCCGCAAAATACGTTTGGGGTATTGGCTATCACTGGTACGAAACCTGGACAGGCGCCAACATGAATTTTGAGAACGAGCGCCGGGTGGCCGAGTCGTTCCCCGGTACGCATTTGATATTTACCGAAGGCTGCGCCGAACGTTTTGACGCTAACAAAATAACTGATTGGGCGCTCGGCGAAAAATACGGCACATCAATGATCAATGATTTTAACGCGGGCACCGTTGGCTGGACCGACTGGAACGTATTGCTTGATGAAAAAGGCGGGCCAAACCACGTTGGTAATTTTTGCTTTGCGCCGGTACATGCCGATACCAAAACCGGGCAAATTACCTATACCAACGCTTATTATTACATTGGTCACTTTTCTAAATTTATTCATCCCGGTGCGAGGCGGATCATTAGTGCCGCCAGCCGTGACATGCTGTTGAGTACTGCGTATATCAACCCCGATGGTAAAATTGCGGTAGTGGTAATGAACAAAACCGATAAGGATATTGAATACTTGTTGTGGATAAAAGGCAAAGCGGCTAAAACAACCAGCCCCGCGCATTCAATGGAAACTTTGGTGGTGGAATAGTTGATTAGAGGTTAGAGATTGGAGATTAGTTGGGAAGGGTTTTTAAAAAGACTTCCGAAGTTTCGGAAACTTCGGAAGTCTTATATTTAATTTTCTTCAAAGATCTCGTTAATGTCCATTGAAAAACCCGGTAGCACATTTGAAGTTAGTTCATCTCCGGCAATAAGTAATCTTGAAGGCTGGAATAATCCTTTCTCGTCGAGCGTATATTTTAAAAATGTGCGCTCACTGGGATGGATGATCCAATATTCTTTTACACCAGCTTCTTCGTAAACCTCATATTTATTGCGAAGTTCTTTCTTATTATTGCCGGGAGAAAGTATCTCAACAACTATATCCGGTGCACCGATACAACCGCGATCATCTAACTTTGAAAGATTACAAACCACGCATATATCTGGCTGAACAACTGTAAAAATTGCATTGTCTTCTTTCGACGAACGAGGCAACCGTACATCGAAAGGTGCAGTGTACACTTTACAAGGTTTTCCTTTTAAATAGTTGCCGATTTTTAAAGTTATCGCCAGTGATATTTCCTGATGTGAACGGCTTGGCGCCGGACTCATTGTAAATATTTTGCCCTTAATAAGTTCAAGGCGCTCATCAAACTGCCATTTAAAATAGTCGGCGTACGTATATGTTTTCGAGAAATCCAGATCTGATAATTGCATGCCGTTAACCTTGTGAGTGGATAATTATTACAATAATACTAAAAATAATGTTTTATATCACGGCCGTGAATCCCATCCGCTACTTAAACTTATTAAAATGATAGGTATAAGTTAAAAGCACATAACGTTTTAGTACCTGGTTTTGAACATCGTTTATGCTGTTGGCAACCACGTAATGACTGGTGCTTACATTTTGATTTAACATATCATAACAGATCAGCCCGATCTCGCCTTTGCCATCTTTCTGGATGCGCTTTGAGACGGATAGATCGAGTAAATTGGAACTTCGCTGAAAGCCGGGAGCTACTAAAGGGTTGTAATTATAATTATAGCTTACTCTCCACCTGAAATTTACCGGAAGGCTTACATCTGCAGCCATACCTGCACCTTGCGTAGTGAAGCTTGTATTAGGGTAATTAACCAACTGATATTTGGTAATGGCGTAGTTGATATTGTACGAAGGCTGCAGTGAAACTACATCGTTCCAGTCAAGCGAAAGCTGTGGCCTGAAAATGATATTTTGGGTATTCTGATAGCCGTTCTGCCCGTTCACAATAAAAAAGTTATGTCCGGCAGTTACTGATAGGTCCGATACAATCATCAGCTGCCATTTATTGCGCTTTTTAAATTGCTTGCTGAAGTTGCCGTTTAAATAGGCGGTGAATCGACCGTTCCGGTTAATCGGGGTAGTTATATTAGCCCCCTCCGGACTTATCGTCTGCTCGTTAACTATCGTGTTTTTTTCGATTACGATATGTGAATTGATATTGATATTCAGATGAGTTTGATAATTGTATTTGCGGTAGTCGAAATTGATATTGTTAAAATAGGTGGGTTTAAGTTCGGGATTGCCGATAAAAGTGTAAAGCGGGCTGTACACAATAGTGATGGGCTGCAGATTATTGATGGACGGTTGCTGCACCGATTCGCTATAACTTAAGGTAAAATCTTTAATATGTACCTCCGCCGATGGCAGGGTATAGAAAAAATTCTGGTTCAGATCATTGGTATAGCTGTTAAAATGATTGCCTATTTGTTGGCCCAGTCCGGTTACTCCTGCCTTTATGGATATGTTGTAGGTAAAATTATAAGTAAACTGCGGCATCACGCTCTCGCCCCAAAGATTACGGATAAGGTTGCTGCTTTGATTGGGCAGGAATATGGTGTACAGGCCTGTTTTCAGGTCTTCATCATAAGTAAGCAAATCGCCTTTGTTTTGGTCGTGCAGGCCTATCAGCACGATGTCGCCGGATAATTTTTTAGTAATAGGATAATGATAAGCAACATTTAAACCGGCGGAGATATCGTTGCTGGTGTTTTTGGCCGAGCGCCTGAGGGTATCGGATGCTAACGCGGCAACGTATGAAATCAGGTTGTCAGTGTTAAAATCAAGGCTGTTTTCGGGATGTATTCCTACGCTGTTTCCGATGGTTATTGAAGCCCCTTTTTTGTTTAATTTACGGTAATAACTCAGGCTATGTTGGTATTGAAATGAACTGCTGCTGCCATGGCTGCTGCTGGTATCAGTGTTCAATAATGGGAATAAGGTGTTGGATTTAATGCCGCCTGTGCTGCTGGTACTGTTGTTGTAACTATATTCCATGTCCGGTACATACCTGACAATGGTGAGTGAATCGGGCTTCCATTCTGTTTCCGCGTGAAGCGTTTGTTCATTTGCCCTGCGGTGCTGTATGTTTTCTGTCAAGGTGTTAAATATCGTATCACTGATGTTTTGTTGTGTCCTGGAATGGGTGGTATTATCACTGATGGTGTTGCTGAACCGGTATTCGATATGCAATTTCAATTTTTTAGTGATGTCTTTCGTGAAATCAAGGTTACCAGAGTTTGTTTTGTTGAGGCCGCCGTTGCCAAACTGAAATGTATTGAATCCGCCGTAATTCCCGGTGAAAAACCCGGTGTTACTGAGGTTATCTGCGCCAAGCCTTGCACTAAATTGCATATCATCCTGAAATTTGGCCAGAAAGCCCGCACCGGCATACCTGTCTTCCGTTCCTCCGCCTACCCCTAATGTGCTTAATATACCTTTGGCAAATTTCTTTTTAAATTTTAGGTTGATGATCTTTTTAACCTGGTAATCAGGGATGAGATGATCCGGGTCGTCATCATGATCATCGTATACCTGTACTTTCGAAATCATATTTGCCTCCAGGTTTCGCGTAGCAATGGTGGGGTCATTTGCGAAGAAGGTTTTGCCGTTTACTTTTATTTTTGATATTTCCCTGCCGTTTACAGTTATCTGGCCGTTAAGGTCAACCTGTATGCCCGGCAATTTCCGGAGCAGATCTTCTACCAGGGCATTGGGACGGGTTTTAAATGCTTCCGCATCAAATTCAATGGTATCTTTTTTAATGATGACGGGGACACGCTCGCCCTTAACCACTACTTCGGTTAACATTTTTGTGTTTAGAAAAACTTTGCCGAGGTCGATAAATCCATCACTGCTAAATTTCAGACTGATGTGCCTGCTCTGATACCCAACATGCGAGATGAGCAGTCGGGACGGCTCCTGCCGGAGGTTTCGTAAGGTAAAAACACCGTTTTTATCCGTAACGGTATAAGATACCAGCGAAGAATCTTTCAGCTCAAGCACCGAAACGGTCGCCAGAGGTATGGGTTGATTTGTTAAAGAATCAAGTACAGTTGCTTTTACTGTTCCATGATTTTGGGCTTTTAGTATTAATAATGAAGTAGTTAGCAGCAGGAATGTAAAAATATAACGCATTCAAAAAGGCTTTGGACGCAGCAATATAGGGATATTAACCCCATCAACTAAAAGTTTAAGAGTTAATTTATGGTAATATTTTTGTTGCTAAACCGCTGGTATCTTTAATTGAGCGATATGGTTTTACTTTCGCCGAAAATTACTTTGGCTGTTGGATCGGATGGGTTGGTGTCCCACAAACATTCTCTTGCGGTTAGTTTTAAGGCTGCCGGATCAATTGAAATAATTAGAAAAGACAGTTTGGTTTCATCTTTTGATGAGATTTCTCCTTTCATTGGTGAATCAACCCTGAATACCGGGAGCGAGACGTCTTTATCAGGCCCTTGGTAGGTATAAAACTCGTTAAAGTTGGTATTGCCGTGAAAATATGCTTTGATATTGGGATGCGCTTTAAGAAATTTCACCCAACCGCGCTGTTCCAGATCAGTTTGCCCCTTTACGGCGGCGTTGCCCTCTTTGTAGTACTCGGCAACAAGGTTTTCAAACTTGTTTTGTTTGGTCATATCATGCGGAGCGGCTGGGTTGGTAAAATGTTTCGCCTCGCATTCAGGTTCGTCATGCGTAACAATTATTACCGGCGTATTATTGGCTACCTTGTTAAGGTCTTTTTCCATCCAGATCCTTTCGGCTGAATCGGGCCATAGGGTGATAAACATAAAATGAATGCCCTTTATGTCCCTTGAGTAATTGATCTTATCGGTTGTATAATTATAAGCCTCATTGGTCATAGGTTTTGCCGGTTTCAGCATCAGGTTATAAATATTAACCATCGAACTGGGGTCGGTAAGTGGTTGCATCGGTTTATAGAAGCCGATAGCGTTGGTAATATCGTGGTTGCCTGGCACTATCAAAAACTGTGTCGGCCGTTGATCATGGCCCTTTAGGGTTATCCCGTTAAAATAGGTTTCGCTGAATTGGGCAAATGAAGTGGCGGCACTCTGGATCGGAATTTCCATCCGGTTCGCTATATCTCCTCCTTCTACCAGGTAATCAATCCCGCTGATTTTTTTACCAGCGTTTACCCCGCTGTCTGCTGGAAAAGATAAGCCCGGCAAACTGTTCATTTGGCCCACCATCGCTTTATTTACTTTTTCCGAAATTACATTGCTGTCGCCCCTGAAAGCTTTGCGGCTGATACCAAAATGCGCATCCGAAGTAAATATCAACTCGATGGTTGAAGTATTTTTACCCTGGCATAAACCTGTTGCGGGGATTAATAAGGCCAGGCAAAAAAGTAAAGCAACCGATAAAGTTGTTTTAGCAGTTTTTTTAATGTTTAGAAAGTGTTTACAGGAATAAATAGCCATCATGGATCGGGGAGAAGTGTTAACCGCAAAAATAGGTTTGGTAAGGCACCTGTATATTACCGTCATATTAATAAATGGTAAACAAACCAGTCAATTGCTACCCTAATATCAAATTCGTGGTAAAAATGCGGAGCCGGGCATTATTTTCTACGTCCGGAAAAAAATATCTTTAAATTTGATCAACATTAAAATTATGGGCAAGTTTTATAACGAAATACCTGAACAGCAGAAGGCGTTTATTAAAAAACAAAAAATGTTTTTTGTGGCATCGGCGCCATTGAGTGCCGATGGGCATGTTAACCTGTCGCCCAAGGGAATGGATTGTTTCCGGGTGTTATCACCAAACCGGGTGGCCTATATGGATATTATCGGGAGCGGGAACGAAACCTCGGCGCATATCCTCGAAAATGGCCGGATCACCTTTATGTTTTGCGCTTATGATGGCCCGCCGCTGATCCTCCGCCTTTACGGTAAAGGTTATTCAGTGATACCGGGCGATGAAGAATGGGAAGAGTTGGCTCAAAACTTCAACCTCGTCATGTCGACCCGGCAAATCATAGTGGCTGATATTGATATGGTGCAAACCTCCTGCGGGTACGTGGTTCCTAACTATACCTATGAAGGCGAAAGGGACACCATGCCCAAATGGGTCGCCAGTAAAGGCGCAGAGGCGCTTGAAACATACAAAGCCGAAAAGAATATGCTGAGTATTGATGGCTTGCCTACTGCGTTAGTCAGGTAGTTAATGGTTCATCGTTCATGGTAAAAAGGGGGTAGCGTCATGTCAATCTAAAATTGACGTTCAGGCTTTATTAGAACAGCTTAAAAATACCGGGAGAGGTTATGTAAAATAGTGTAAACCTTGTTTTAATGTTTAAGCATATAAATAACTCATTATCAGATATTTACAAATATAAAAATTTTAAATGTGTAAACCCTTTGTAAACCCTTTTTGTGCTCTTTTGCGTTCAATGAACTTGTAGATTGACGTTGGTCAATTTATGGTTGACACGACATTAGTGTTTTTTACACCCCTTGCAACTTATTACAGCCTTTAAAACAAAGCAACCTACACCGAAAACCCGCCCATGCCTTTTCCTGTCATCCGCACAAAACCTTCGGCGGCTTTTACACCCAGCTCGCGACCGCGGAACTCTTCCATGGATGCATGCCCGCAGCCGTAAATACCCGGAGGGTCCTGGCTGGTATGGCAATACACCGATTTGCGTTTTTGTTCCTGGGTATCGGTAATATCAATAAAATCGGTCGGCTTAAAACCCATGGTTTGTTCGCCGGCGCAAACCTCAAAAAAATACAGCGGGAATTTATTGTCGCTTCGTACCCATGTTTGTATGGTGAGCAGGCTGGCGCATTGGTGGTCCTTATGCGAATCAATGGGCCAATGGGTAAAAACAAGGTGGGGCTTTTCGGCAGCAATTAAATCCTGCACATGTTTAAGGGTTTCGTTGCTCACAAAGGTGTCGCCATCTATCTGGCCGGCAAAAACAGGTTTGGCATTTAAAACTTTACAGGCATTAATGGCTTCCTGTTTGCGGATGCGGGCTGCCTCATCATGGCTGGTGCCGGGTATGCCCGCTTCGCCGGTGGTTAAATAAATAATAGTTACGTCGTGCCCGGCATTGGCCAGTTTGGCTAATGTGCCGCCACAGCCGCTTTCCGGGTCGTCAGGATGGCCGCCAACGCAGACGATCTTCTTTTTTTCTAATGGATTTCGGGGATCGGCGCTTAAAATACCAGGCAAAGTAAGCAGGCCTAAGCCTGCGGCAGTGGTTTTAACAAAATTGCGGCGTGAACTCATATTGTTTTGGGTTTTGATGGATGTACAAGTTTACTAATTAAAAGCTGTTTTGGCTACAACAACAGCAGATTCGGTTACATCTGCTTATTTACCGATATGCACCTTTGTAATATCAAATAAACAGAAAACCATGAAGATTATATTAACAGGGTCATTAGGACACATCGGAAAACCACTGACCAAAACGTTGGTGCAAAAAGGACATGCGGTTACAGTGATCAGCAGCAAAGCCGAAAAACAAAAGGAGATTGAAGCATTAGGCGCCACCGCGGCAATCGGCTCAATAGAAGACGCTGATTTTTTAGCGGCAACATTTGCCGGCGCGGATGCTGTGTACACTATGGTGATGGGCGGTAATTATTTCGACCCCAACTTCGACCTGGTAGCATATTGCAGCGGTATCGCCCAAAATTACGTGCAGGCTATCCGGCAGTCGGACGTAAAGCGGGTGGTTCACCTCAGCAGTATCGGCGCGCATATGGATAAAAATTCCGGTCTTATTCTGGCACATCATAACGTTGAGGTAATCATGGATAAACTGGCAGATGTTGCCATTACGTTTATGCGGCCCGTTGGCTTCTATTACAATTTATTTGGCTTTATACCGATGATCAAAAATACTGGGATGATCGCCTCAAACTATGGCGCCGATGACAGGCTGGTATGGGTTTCGCCAATAGATATTGCTGCCGCAGTTGCAGAAGAACTGGAAGCACTGCTTGCTGCAGAGGGAGATGTTCTGACTGGCGGCCGGAAAGTACGCTATGTGGTAAGCGATGAACTTACCGGCAACGAAACAGCGAGTATTTTAGGCGCCGCCATCGGAAAACCGGATATGAAATGGATCTTGATTCCCAGCGAACAAATGCAGGCTGGCCTGGAAGCCAATGGGATGAACCCGCAAATTGCTGCCGGTATGGCCGAAATGTTTGCAGCCCAGCATAGCGGCGAATTAACCGCCGACCTTTCCCGCAATAAACCGGCAGTTTTAGGTAAAGAGAAGCTGACAGATTTCGCAAAAGAATTTGCAGCGGTTTATAACCAAAAGTAAGTATATTGTGATATGGCAAACATCCAACCTCATAGGATCAGAACGATAAGCGAATATCACCAGGTGATGGGTATTCCAAAGCCGGAGCACCCGTTGATCAGTGTGATCGATTTGGGATCAATCAAGCCTTCACCCGGCCATGAGCCGATCAATCTGGTATTTGATTTTTATTCCATCTCGCTAAAAAGGGATTTTAATGCCAAAATAAAATACGGCCAGCAGCAGTATGATTTTGATGAAGGGGTGATGTTTTTTATTTCGCCCGGGCAGGTTTTTGGAATTGAGGTTGGCAAGGATAAAGCAATAAAACGATCGGGTTGGCTGTTACTTGTCCATCCCGATTTTTTATGGCATACTAATTTGGCCAAAGCCATCAAGCAATACGAATATTTTAGCTACTCGGTGCATGAAGCCTTATTTCTGTCTGAAAAAGAAGAAACGACGATTATCAGCATCATGCAAAACATCCGGCAGGAATATCATTCAAACATTGATAAATTCAGCCAGGATATCATTATTGCCCAACTGGAGTTATTGCTCAATTTTGCAAACCGGTTTTATAACCGCCAGTTCATCACCCGCAAAATCACCAATCATGCAATCCTTACGCGCCTGGAAGACCTGCTTGATGACTATTTTAACAGCGATGCCCTGGTAAAACAAGGTTTGCCAACAGTGCAGTACGTTGCCGATGCCTTAAACGTATCGCCGGGTTATTTAAGCGGATCGTTGAAAACATTAACAGGGCATAGTACCCAGCAGCATATACATGACAGGCTGATTGAAAAAGCAAAGGAACGATTATCCACCACCCGTTTATCCGTAAGCGAAATTGCCTACGAATTGGGCTTTGAGCATCCGCAATCGTTCAGTAAGTTATTCAAAACCAAAACCAACCTATCGCCTTTGGAATTCAGGCATTCGTTCAATTAACGAACCACCGGCGGTAAAACGTGCTGAACTATCAATCAAACACTACTGTTTTATTTTTAAACACAAATACCCTGTCTTCAAAAACCAGCTTGAGGGCGGTTGCCAGTACGGCAGTTTCAATTTCTTTACCGGCCTTTACCATGTCGGCCACGGTGTACGAATGGTTTACCGAAATAATTTGCTGCGCGATGATCGGCCCTTCGTCCAGCTCGTTGGATACTAAATGCGCCGTGGCCCCAATCAGTTTAACGCCGCGTTCAAAAGCCTTTTTGTATGGGTTTGCACCAATAAAGGCCGGTAAAAACGAGTGATGGATATTGATGATCCGCATCGGGAATTTCTCCACCAATGCGGGAGATAGTATCCGCATAAACTTGGCCAGCACAATATAGTCCGGATCGTATTGATCGATAATGGTTGAAATCTTTTCTTCAAATTCCGGCTTGCTGATATTTTCGTGCGATACGGCATAAAAAGGCATATCAAAGCGTTTGCAGATATCTTCCAGCACGGTATGGTTACCAATTACCGCCATAACGGTAGCACCCAGCGTGCCGTAGTAATTGCGAATCAATATATCTGCAAGGCAATGGTATTCTTTGGTCACCATCACGAGCACTCTTTTTTGGGGCAGCGGGTTAATATGTACGATGGGGTTGGCGGGGAGAATGTCGCGCAGTTTTTTTTCAAGAAGTTCCGCATCGCCGCCGTGTGATACTTCCAGCCGCATAAAAAATCGGTTTTGCGCCTGGTCCACATGCTCGCGCATCGAAACGATATTAAGCTGTTCCCTGGCCATAATTTTGGTTATGGAGGCTACCAGGCCCACCTGGTCGGTACATTGGATAACAATGATCATAAATTGTGAAAACGAATACGGGTAAAGATAATTTTTATTAGGTGTTGTACGGTTGTAATGTTGGAAAGTTGAAAAGTTGTGACGAATATGCTGTACCCCTTTTTAACATGAACGATGATCCATGAATTATGAACAACTCAATCAACTTATTCAACTAAATTTTTTAATTTTATCCGTAACAAAAACAGATATGGGAGCATCATATTACAAACAATAACCTAACAGGAAATGATCATGCGTTACTTTTTATGCTTTTTATGTCCGCCGATAGCCATACTTACTACCGGCAGAATGGGGTCGTTTGTGCTAAATATTATTTTAACGCTTTTATTCTGGATCCCAGGTATCATCCACTCTATTTTGGTGGTGAACGATTTTTATGAGGATAGGCGTTTCAGGCGTTACGCAAGAGCGACCCGCAGGGGGTATTAATAGTCAAAGAGCGCACCCTGTCTTCGCCAAAGGAGCAAGGGAAAAGCTTTATGACTGAGCGCGCCCCGAAGTGCCGGTACAAAGCCCTGAATGCCTTACGTCAAAAACTTCTCCTTCACCCCAAAAGCAATAAAATAATATATTTTTGCAGCACTCCAATAATGGGGTACCGGGAATACCTGCTTCATTTAGTTTGCAGGCTCCTTAAAATAACTATTGATAAGCATCACCTACGTGAAGAAACTCCTGCTTCTTATTTTAAGCTTTTTCATTTACAGCTGTTTAATCGCGCAGCAAAAAAACATCATCAGGGGCAAAGTGATCGATAGCCTAACGCAGGAGCCCATTGAATCAGCGATCATAAAAGTTATGAATTCCGGCAGTACGGTAGTTACTGACAGCAAAGGAAACTTTATTTTTCGGGCCATAAAGGGCGATAGCCTCCTGGTTTCCTATATCGGTTACCGGTCCAGAATTATAAAGCAAATTCCGGACAAAACCCTGTTGATTGCCCTGGCGAAAGGTGCTATCACCTTAAAAGATGTAACCATTACCAATAACGAAACCATTAACACCTACAGAACACTCAGCAACCTCGACCTGAATATGCAGCCTGCAAAATCCGCGCAGGATTTACTGCGGCTGGTGCCGGGCTTGTTTATCGCGCAGCACCAGGGCGGCGGCAAGGCCGAACAGATTTTTCTGCGGGGTTTTGATGCCGATCATGGTACGGATGTAAATATTTCTGTTGACGGAATTCCGGTAAATATGGTTTCTCAGGCTCATGGCCAGGGTTATGCCGACTTGCATTTCCTGATCCCGGAAACAGTATCCGGCTATGACTTTGGAAAGGGGCCGTATTATACCGACAAGGGAGACTTTAACACCGCAGGCTATGTGGCATACCACACAAAAGACGTTTTAGATCAGGACATGGTCAGGGTTGAAGCCGGACAGTTCAGCACTTTTCGTACCGTGGCGTTGATTAACCTGCTAAGCGAAAAAGCTAAAGAAAAAGGAACAAATGCCTACATAGCTGCTGATGGACTGTTTTCTAACGGCGGCCCTTTTATTGTACCGGAGCATTTTACCCGCTATAACGTTTTTGGTAAATTTGTAACCAGGATCGACAGCAATAACAAACTGACCGCTATCCTGTCAACCTTAAAATCGGATTGGAGGGCTTCTGGTGAAACGCCCGACAGGGCAGTCGCCGAAGGCTATATCACCAATCGGTTCGGTACGCTCGATTCTGTGCAGGGCGGCCATACGGCAAGGACAAACGCCAGCCTGAAGTTAACAACCAATTTAGGTGATAACCTGACCATAGAAAATCAGCTCTGGTATTCGCATTACTATTTTAACCTCGTCAGCAATTTCTCGTTTTATTATTATTTTCCGGCTACAGGCGATGAATTCCGCCAGTATGAGATCAGGGATTTGGGCGGTTATAACGGGAAAATCTCAAAAACTACTACTGTTAACAATACCAGCTTTACTACCACTGCGGGCATAGGGACGCGTTATGATCATATCGACCCCAGTGAACTTGACCATACGGAAAACGGGCAGTTTTTGGGGTACCTGCAATACGGGCGTACTGAAGAGCTTAATGCAAACAGTTATATCGATGAAACGATACTTACCGGCAACTGGCTTTTTAATGCAGGTGTAAGGGTTGATTATTTTGATTTTAACTACCAAAATTTAGCTGCTGACACTATCGCCACCAATATTTTTAATGGCGTAAGTGCGAATCAGCAAAAAGCAACTATCAGCCCTAAATTAAGTGCAGAATATACATTTGATCATGATCTCCAATTGTATTTTAAAGCGGGAAAAGGGTTTCATTCAAATGATGCAAGGGTGGTAATTGCCAACCGGGGCTATGCTATATTGCCCGCAGCATACGGAGCCGACCTTGGCGTGAACTGGAAGCCTTTGCCTGGCCTTTATATCAATACTGCCGCCTGGTACCTGTTTCTGCAACAGGAATTTACTTTCGGCTCCGACCTGATCGATCAACCGGCAGGCCCGGTTGGCCCCAGCGGCCGGACAGTTCGTATCGGTGTTGATTTCTCCGCGCGCTACCAGTTAACCGATTGGTTATTTACTAACCTGAATGTAAATGTGGCCCGCCCAAGGTACATTGATAGTGCAAAAGGCCATGATTATGTTGAACTTGCCCCAACGTTAACCAGCACCGCAGGGTTGAATTTCAGGTTGAAAAATGGAATTAACGGAGGTATCAGTTACCGGTACCTTCATGACCGGGCCGCTAATACCGGTTACAGTTTAACCGCCCGTGGTTATTTTATTACCGATTTAACGGTTAATTATACGCAAAAAAGCTATGAGATTGGTATCGCCATCGAAAACCTGTTTAACCGGCGGTGGGATGAAGCGCAGTTTGAATATACCTCGCAATTAAAGGGTGAAACTGCGCCGGTTGACCAGGTAAGTTATACGCCCGGTGTTCCCTTTTTCGCAAAGTTGAGGCTGGCTGTGTTTTTTTAATAGTTCCAATTTTGGCTATGGAGACACGCAACATCAAGATAAAATAAATTTAGGTTTTCCCGTTTTTAGCATCCATCACAAAGATGTTACCAAAATTCAGATGTAATGAACATTTCGTCTGTTAATTAAGTAAAAAGTGTCATCCGGCATCAACAAAATAACCCTAAATTTATCGCAACCAATTAAATTAACCTGATGAGCTCACGAAGAGATTTTTTGCAAAAATCGGCCATTGTTGCCGGGGGGACGCTGCTGGCGTCAACTTTTAATAACCAAGCCTTCGCTATTTTTGAAAACCGGATAATGCCGAGCGATCAGCTGAACATTGGCGCCATTGGCATCAATGGCATGGGCTGGGCCGATGTAACTGCGGCTTTAAAAGTACCGGGGGTAAACCTGGTGGCCATTTGCGATGTGGATAAAAATGTGATGGATAAACGAATGGCCGATCTGGCAAAAATGAATTACGATACCTCAAAAATTAGGCGGTACGATAATTACGAGGCATTGCTGGATCAAAAAGACATTGACGCTGTGGTAATTGGCACGCCCGACCACTGGCATGCCATGATTATGATGCATGCGGTGGAAGCAGGTAAAGATGTATACGTGGAAAAACCTGTGGGCAATTCAATAGGGGAGTGCCGTGCTATGGTTGCCGCGCAGCAAAAATACAATAAAGTGGTACAGGCCGGTCAATGGCAGCGCAGCCAGCAGCATTTTAAGGATGCGGTTGATTTTGTACAAAGCGGTCAGCTGGGTAATATCCGCACGGTAAAAGTATGGTGCTACCAGGGCTGGATGAAACCCGGCCCGGTGGTGGCAGACAGTGCGCCACCGGCAGGCGTTAACTATGCGGGCTGGCTTGGCCCTGCAAAAACGGTTCCGTTTAACTCAAGCAGGTTCCATTTTAATTTTCGCTGGTTTTGGGATTATGCCGGCGGCCTGATGACCGATTGGGGCGTACATTTACTGGATTATGGTTTATTGGGGATGAATTCGCCAGTACCTAAATCTGTTTCGGCGCTGGGCGGGCGCTTTGCCTACCCGGAATTATATGAAGAAACGCCGGATACTTTAACTACGCTATATGAGTTTGATGGTTTTAACATGGTTTGGGATTCGGCTATGGGGATTGACAATGGCTCGTACAACCGCGATCATGGCATTGCCTATATCGGCAATAACGGCACGCTGATATTAAATCGTGGCGGCTGGGAAGTTATTGAAGAGCGGCAAAGCAAAAATAAAGTGGCAAAACCGTTTGTGGCCTCGTCAGACAATGGGCTGGATAAGCACTGGGAGAACTTTGTAAGCGTGGTAAAATCGCGCAAGATGGACGATTTGCATTGTCCTATACAGGCTGGTGCGCATGTAGCTACCGTAGCGCAAATGGGCAATATCGCCTACCGCACCGGCAAAAAACTGGAATGGAATGAGGCCGCACATGAATTTACAGATAAAGGGGTTAACAGGGAATACCTGATGAAAGAGTATCATAACGGGTATAAACTGCCGAAGGTGTAAGGGGGTATTTCGGATTTCGGATGTTCGATTTCGGATTTTTAAAGTAAAAGAATTAAACGATTGTTGTCTGTACTCCGTGTCCTTTGCTACTTCTCTGTGATCTGTGTTTAAATTTTTACCACGGAGGTCGCTAAGGTTTTCGCGGAGAAACGCGGAGTTTTTGATATTCTATAAATTCTAAAATCCAATAATTCCGAAATCGAACATCCGAATTCCGAAATTAATAATCACTTTTGCCTTTTCATCATGCAAAAGGAAAAGCTGTTAATTATTGACGACGAGGAACGCCTGCGTAACCTGCTGGCCAGGATACTGCAACTGGAGGGTTATGATGTGCTGGTAGCCGCCAACGGGAAAGATGGATTGAAGAAACTTCTGCAGGAAAATATCCCCGTGGTCATCAGCGATGTAAAGCTGCCTGATTATAATGGCATCGATCTTACCTTACAAATAAAATCAATAAAGCCCGCTACTGAGGTTATTGTTTTAACGGCATTTGGAACGATAAACGACGGCGTAAAAGCCATTAAATCGGGTGCGTTTGACTATATAACCAAAGGTGATGATAACGAGCGGATCATCCCGCTGGTAAGCAAAGCCATGGACAAGGCATTGCTGCAATACCGGGTAGAGGAACTGGAAAACAAGCTGAACGAAAAATTTGGCTTCGACAGGCTGATCGGTAAATCTGCAGCGGTAACCGATGTGATAAAACTGGCCCAAAAGGTTGCGTTAACCGATACTACTGTTTTGCTTTTGGGCGAAACCGGTACAGGGAAGGAGCTATTCGCCGAGGCGATACACCAGGCAAGTCCCCGCCACAATAAGGCATTTGTGGCGGTAAACTGCAGCGCCTTTACCAAGGAATTGTTAGAAAGTGAACTGTTTGGTCATAAAGCCGGGTCATTTACCGGTGCTGTAAAGGATAAAAAAGGACTTTTTGAAGAAGCTAACGGCGGCACCATTTTTTTAGATGAGATAGGTGAGCTCGACCACGAACTGCAAGCCAAATTACTTCGGGTGCTTGAATCACAGCAGTTTTTAAAGATCGGCGACACCAAACCCACCCAGGTTAACGTGCGTATTTTAGCGGCTACCAACCGCAATTTACAGGAAGAAGTAAGTAAGGAGGGTTTTCGCTCTGATCTATACTACCGCCTTTCGGTGTTTCAGATCACCTTGCCGGCGCTGCGCGACCGGAAAAAAGATATCAGGCTACTGGCTGAATACTTTATGAATTATTTTGGGCTGAAGGTGAAAAAACAATTCACCGGGATGACTGAAAAGTTTGTTGAAAAGCTGGAAGCATACAATTGGCCCGGAAACATCCGTGAATTAAAAAACATTATTGAACGTGCCGTTATACTGGCAGATGAAACCGTTCTGGATGAAAGCCTGCTCCCTTATGAAATGCAGGAACCATCGCCTGTAAAACCGGGGACTTCTCTGTCTGCATTCGACCTGGCGTCTATAGAAAAACTTCACATCCAGCGCGTTTTAAACCATACTCATGGCAACCGTGCCGAAGCTGCCCGCCTGCTTAATATCGGCGTTGCTACGTTGTACCGTAAATTGAAGGATTACGGATTGGAGTAATTTCGTTTTTGGAGCTTACAATAAAAAGAGGCGAAAAAAACCGCCTCAATATCGACCGCGGCAGGATGGTTTTATTTTCTAACAGGTTATTCGTATCTTTAAACCTATAAAATTAAAGCCATGACGACGATACAACTGCAGGTTCCCGATTTTTTGGAAGAAAATCATGACGACACCGTGCGTTTTCTTGCTGCTAAGCTTTATGAATCGGGCAAATTATCTTTAGGCCAGGCTGCAGAAATGACGGGGCTTGGCAAAACGGCTTTTGCAGAAATTTTGGGTCAATATGGTGTGAGCTATATTAATTATTCTTTTGAAGACGTAATGGCCGATGTTAAAAGAATTTCAAAAGTTTAATGCCGTAATTACAGATACCAGCTGTTTTATTCTTTTGGATAAGATCGATGCTTTCGAAATACTTGGCTCCATCTACTCAAATGTTGTTACTACCCCTGAAATTGCTGCTGAATTTGGTAAGCCTTTGCCCGATTGGATAATGATTAAAGCTGTCAGCAACAAAACACGCCAATATCAGTATGCCGAAAAAGTTGATGCAGGCGAAGCAAGTGCCATCGCATTGGCGATGGAGTTGCCCTCTCCATTATTAATATTGGACGATCTTAAGGGACGAAAGCTGGCATCACAGCTAAAAATAAGTTATACTGGAACCTTAGGTGTATTGGTTCTGGCCAAAAACAAAGGTATCATTACAGCGCTTAAGCCGTATTTCGATAAAATAACGGGCACAGATTTTCGCATTTCACCGGACCTTTTGCAAAGCATCTTAAATGATTCAGGTGAACTTTAATGGCGTTATCTGGTCGGATTTTAAAAGAAATCCCTACTTTAAGCCTCATTATACAAAATAGCAAGTTGCCGATTAATTTGATTAACGCCATTTAAATGAATATTGACGAGATTTTAACAGCAACCATCGTATTGACGTCCATTTTTGCCTATGTTAATCATCGGTGGATCAAGTGGCCGCCAACCATCGGGATTATGGTGCTTGCATTATTATTCTCTATTTTTCTGGCTATCTTAGGGAAATTCGATCCTGCTTTAACACGAAAAGCTGTTTTATTGGTTGCCTCTATTGATTTCCATAAGGCATTGATGAATTTTATGCTCAGCTTCCTGCTGTTTGCCGGGGCTATCCATATAAATTCCAATAAGTTAAAAAAGGAAAGATGGCCAATTATTATCTTGTCAACCATCGGGACCATCCTGTCTACCTTCTTTGTGGGGGCGCTGTCGTGGTACTTGTTTAAATTTTTCGGGATAAATATTGATTTTATTTATTGCCTTTTATTTGGCGCGCTGATCTCGCCAACCGATCCCATCGCTGTGCTGTCAATTTTAAAAGCAGCAAAGATCCCTTCATCCCTTGAGATCAAGATCTCCGGCGAATCGTTGTTTAACGATGGCGTTGCGGTGGTGTTGTTTATCAGCATCTCCGAAATGGCCAAAAACGGAACTGCGGATTTTCATGTTTTTGACCTTGTAAAATTATTTATGCAGGAAGCCGTGGGCGGGCTTTTATTCGGGGCTGTTTTAGGATATATGGGCTATTGGACGCTGCGTAGTATCGATAATTACACTGTGGAGATTTTAATAACGCTGGCAATAGTAATGGGCGGGTATTCAATAGCGGGATTTATGCACATTTCGGGCCCATTGGCCATGGTAGTCGCCGGGATCATCACCGGCAATAAAGTAAAAGATGAAGTAATGTCGGATATTACGCAGGATTATCTGAGCAAATTTTGGGAACTGATCGACGAAATTTTAAATGCCGTGCTTTTTTTACTGATAGGCATGGAAATGTTGATTATCAAAATCAATTCCATCGTATTTTTGATCGGGATGATCATCATCCTTGTTGTGTTGCTTGCCAGGTGGATCTCGGTAATCATTCCTGTCTACTTTTTAAAGCCGTGGATTATTTTTGAAAAAAATGTGGTGCCTATTCTCACCTGGGGAGGCTTAAGAGGTGGGTTATCAGTTGCCCTTGCCTTATCCCTTTCGCCGGCAATGCATAAAGACGAATTTGTACTGGTAACTTATATCGTGGTTGTATTTTCAATACTGGTACAAGGCTTAACCATTGGCGATTTTGTAAGGCGCCTTGCTGCAAAAGAAAAATTAAAAGCCAGTTGATTCATTTGTAGAAGGCTGGTAATTGCCCGTCTATTCATGCTCTAAACTTAAAGCCTTTCATGTGCTTTTGCTGGTTTTTGTTATAAGGTTCTAAAAAAATCAGCATAAATTCTGAAAATCCAGCAAATCTTAATGCTCACCGTTAACATTTTGATAAAACCCTATCAAAATGATAGTTAAATTCCCAATTCGACAAACCTAATTGATAATCAAAAATAGATTAATAAGTTGAATTTCAGTATGTTATAAATATTTTGACATTTGTGGCATATGCTTAGTATATGTGCCCGTAATCAAATCAAACAAAATGAATATTATAGCTGCGCTCACTGATGTATTATGCTTCATAATCATATCCTGGCTCTACAGTAAATCAATCAAATTCCAGAAAAGGATCTTATCCGGATCAAAAAACTTCCAATCACCCCTGAGTGATAACTATCATTTAATTAAGTGACCGGTGATATTTCACTAATTAATTGATTTATAAATATTTATATAGAATTCTGAAATTCTGAAAGCCACCCGGGACCAATGAAAAAACAACAGTTGAAATATTCGTATAAAGATGTTTTAATCATCGTTATTTCGTGGCTGTTTGCCCTGGCAATGCTGTACATCATTTACATAAAAATCAAAACTTTTTACCACTAATAAAAAAACTATTAAACAAAAAACAATCAGATACTTTAAATTAAAACAAAATGGACACTATTCTTACCATCGTCTATGTGCTATGTTTCATAGTCATATTCTGGCTCTTTTTCAAATCAGTTAATTACTTCGAAAAAATTTAAAAACCATGATCGCATTATTTATTGTAGCCATCGCCGTATTTTTTTATATGGTTTATGTGCTCCTGAAACCCGAAAAATTTTAATCACTATTAATTATCATCAAAACAAAAAATTATGAATACTGAAATCGCAGGGGTCATTTTTATGTACCTGGCAATGGTTGGCCTGGCCATACCACTGGGTAAATACATCGCCAGGGTATTTAATGGCGAAAAAACCTGGCTCGACTTTATGGCCCCGCTGGAAAGACTGATCTTTAAACTGAGCGGCATTGACACAAAAAAGGAAATGAACTGGAAACAGCATTTAAAGGCTTTATTAACCATAAATTGCTTATGGTTATTTTATGCTTTTTTCTGCTTATTGGCTCAGGGGCACCTGCCGCTGAACCCTGATAAAAACCCCGGTCAAACACCCGACCTGGCCTTTAATACGGCCCTTAGTTTTGTAACCAATACCAACCTGCAAAATTATTCGGGCGAGTCTGGTGCAACCTATTATACACAACTATTTGTGCTGATGTTTTTGCAGTTTGTAAGCGCAGCAACCGGTATAGCCGCTATGATGATCGTATTTAAGGCAATGAAAGATAAGGTCACCGATAAACTAGGTAACTTCTGGGATTTTTTCCTGAAAACTATTACCAGGTTATTATTGCCATTAAGTATTGTTGTGGCTATTATTTTAGCTTTTAACGGTACACCAACCAGCTACAAAGGGAAGGATACTGTAATTGGATTACAGGGCGATACGGTTCACGTTTCACGCGGGCCTGCAGCAGCTCTCATCGCCATAAAACAGCTGGGAACAAATGGGGGCGGTTACTTTGGTGTTAACTCGGCACATCCTTTAGAAAACCCCAATTACCTGACCAATATGGTTGAAAATATCAGTATTATCCTGATTCCGATTGCACTGGTATTTGCGCTGGGCTATTATCTCAATAAAAAGAAACTAGCCTGGGTTATTTTTGGTGTAATGACGGTAGGCTTTTTGATGATAGTGATTCCATCCATCAGGGCAGAAGTAAACGGTAACCCGGCCCTTGCACATTTAGGCATCAGCCAGCCAACGGGTTCGATGGAAGGCAAGGAAGTGCGTTTCGGCCCTGCTGCATCTGCGTACTGGGGAATATGTACTACGGTAACTTCAAACGGTTCGGTAAACTCCATGCACGACAGTATGATGCCAATTTCAGGTTTGGGCCAGATTTTTGACATGATGATCAACTCCTTTTACGGAGGTGTAGGCGTTGGCTATCTCAATTTTTATATCTTCATCATTATAGCTGTATTTATTTCAGGTTTAATGGTTGGCCGGACCCCCGAGTTTATGGGGCGCAAAATAGAAGCGCGCGAAATGAAAATAGCATCGCTGATTGCTTTACTTCACCCCTTTATAATTTTGGTGAGCACTTCCATCGCCGCTTATGTATTGGTTCATTTTCCGAATGCCAATTGGGTAGTAAAGCCCTCGGCGTGGTTAAATAACCCGGGTTATCATGGCTTTTCAGAGATGTTGTACCAGTATGCATCTGCTGCAGCCAATAATGGCTCAGGATATGCAGGCTTAACATCAAATGATATATTCTGGAATGTAAGCAGCGGCCTGGTAATATTTGTGGGCAGGTTTTTGCCGATCATAGGGCCTGTGGCTATTGCAGGATTACTGGCCAATAAAAAATTCATTCCTGAATCTGCAGGGACACTTAAAACTGACACCGGAACTTTCGGCCTAATGATATTTGCTGTAATAATTATTATTGCTGCATTAGCGTTTTTCCCAGCTTTGACATTAGGGCCGATAGCCGAACATTTTTCCATTAAATAATTTATAGAAAGAAATTATCATGAGATCAAATCAAAATACATTATTCCAGGGCGATCAGGTGAGGGAAGCTTTCAGGCATTCTTTCACCAAACTGAACCCCCGTTTATTATTCCGCAACCCGGTGATGTTCACCGTGGAGATCGGCGCGGCAATTATGCTGGTAGTAACTATTTTCTCGCTGTTCAATAAAACTCAAGGGAGCTTTGCTTACAACCTGAGCATATTCATTATTTTATACCTTACTGTACAATTTGCCACTTTTGCTGAAGCGATTGCCGAAGCACGTGGCAAGGCCCAGGCCGAAAGCCTGCGCAAAACCCGCGAGGAAACACCTGCCCGCCTGCTGGTTGACGGTAAAGAAAGCATGGTAATGTCATCGCACCTGAGAAAAGGGGATGTTTTTATCTGCGAAGCAGGTGATAATATCCCAACCGACGGCGAGATCATTGAAGGTATTGCTACCATTGATGAATCGGCAATTACAGGTGAATCTGCACCAGTGATCCGCGAGTCGGGCGGTGACAAATCGTCGGTGACCGGTGGTACAAAAGTATTGTCGGATAAGATAAAGGTAATGGTGACTACCCAGCCGGGCGAAAGCTTCCTGGATAAGATGATTGCCCTTGTTGAAGGTGCATCACGCCAGAAAACACCAAATGAAATTGCATTAACCATATTGCTTGCAGGTTTTACGTTGATCTTCGTGATCGTATGTATTACTTTAAAACCATTTGGCGACTTCTCAAATACCCCTATTACTATAGCGGCATTTATATCATTGTTCGTTTGTTTAATTCCTACAACCATCGGTGGCCTGCTATCGGCCATCGGTATTGCGGGTATGGACAGGGCTTTGCGTGCCAATGTAATTACCAAATCTGGTAAAGCTGTTGAAACAGCCGGCGACCTGGATACCCTGCTGCTTGATAAAACCGGTACTATCACCATCGGTAACCGTAAGGCTACCAACTTTTATCCTGCAAGCGGTGTAAACGAGGTGGATTTTATTACCGCCTGTGTTTTAAGTTCTCTGGCTGATGAAACTCCCGAAGGAAAATCCATCGTTGAGCTGGGCGAACATGGTAAAACCAAGGTGAACGCTAAAGTGCCTGATGGTTCGGTGTTTATTAAATTCACTGCCGAAACCCGGTCAAGCGGTTTGGATACCCCTGCTGGTTTACGTATCCGTAAAGGCGCTTTCGACTCTATCCGTAACATCGCTTTAAAAGCAGGAAATCCTTTCCCGGCTGATACAGAAGAAAGCGTAAAAGAGATCTCTTCAAATGGCGGTACCCCGTTGGTGGTGTCACAAAATGAAAAGATTCTGGGTGTAATTGAGTTACAGGACATTATTAAACCAGGTATTGCCGAACGCTTTGAGCGCCTGCGCAAAATGGGTGTAAAAACGGTAATGGTAACCGGTGATAACCCCTTAACCGCTAAATTTATTGCGAATAAAGCCGGTGTGGATGATTTTATTGCAGAGGCTAAGCCTGAAGATAAAATGAACTATATTAAAGCTGAACAGCAGGGCGGTAAACTGGTAGCCATGATGGGCGACGGTACAAACGACGCACCAGCTTTGGCCCAGGCCGATGTTGGCGTAGCGATGAACAGCGGTACACAGGCCGCCAAAGAAGCCGGTAATATGGTTGATTTGGATAACGACCCTACCAAGCTGATCGAAATCGTGGAGATAGGCAAGCAGTTGCTGATGACCCGTGGTACTTTAACCACCTTCTCCATCGCTAACGACGTGGCCAAATATTTCGCTATCGTTCCTGCTTTGTTCATGGTGTCAATTCCGGCACTAAGGGCTTTGAATATTATGGACCTGCACAGCCCTCAATCGGCTATCCTGTCAGCAGTGATCTTTAACGCGATCATTATCCCTTTACTGATCCCATTAGCTTTAAGGGGCGTTGAATATAAGCCAATAGGGGCAAGCGCTTTATTGCGCCGTAACCTGCTGATCTATGGTTTGGGCGGTGTATTGGTTCCGTTCATAGGTATCAAATTAATCGATCTTTTGGTCGGCATACTTATATAGATGTGAGATATGAGATTTGAGATGTGAGACAAGTTCTCACATCTTAAACCAAAATCTCCAAAAAAATAAATAATTAAATGAATTAAGAAATGAGAACGGGCAAATTGAAATAATTCTGTCTCATATCTCAAATCTAACATCTCAAATCTTAAAAAAATGAAAACGTATTTATTGCCTTCAATAAAAATAACAGTTGTGCTGTTAGTACTGTTATCAGGCCTTTATCCGCTGGTAATAGCAGGCATTGGAAAATTTACACCGGGACAAGGTGACGGCGTAACCGTTACCTACAAAGGGCGCGTTGTTGGCTATGCCAATGTCGGCCAAAAATTCACAAAGGATCAATACTTTTACTCACGCCCATCTGCGGCTAATTTCCAGGCAGATGCGTCAGCTGGTTCAAACAAGGGCCCTGCAAATGCGGATTACCTGAAAGATGTTGAAAAGCGTATCGACACTTTTATGGTACACAACCCAACGGTAAAACGCGGAGATATCCCTGCCGAGCTGGTTACTTCATCAGGTTCAGGTTTGGATCCTAATCTGTCGCCGGCAGGCGCCGAAGTTCAGGTAGCGAGGATTGCCAAAGTGCGCAATATCCCTGCCGCACAGGTAGAGAAAATTATTGCAAATAATACTGAAGGGCCGGTTTTAGGCCTGTTCGGGCCATCAAAAGTAAACGTTTTAAAAATGAACGTTGCTTTGGATGAATTGACTCTTAAGTAAGTAGTTGATTGGGTTGATTAAGTGAATAGTAAAAAATAACAAATTTTGCCAATGCCAGGCATCCCGGTTAATAACCGGATGCCTGGCAATAACAAGTTCTATCTTAAATATAAAATGAAAATAAAAATAAAAATAACATTACTCATACTGGCCGTTGCAGGCTTTACTTTAACCGCGAAAGCACAGGACACGATCAAAACCACTGGCGATGCACCTTTAGTGCTGAGCGGTTCGGTAGACACCTATTTTAAAACCGACTTTTCGGGAAAACCCAATATCCCAACCAGTTTTGCAAACGAATTAAATTCCATCTCGATCGGTATGGTCGACCTTGGTTTGAAGAAATCAGTGGGCAAAGCATCATTTGTGGGTGAATTGTCTTTCGGGCCGCGCGGGCAGCAGCAATCCATCCCGAATGCTGACCCGGGATTAGCTTATGTTGGTAATTCAACAGGTACCGCTTATTCCAGCTACCATATCCAGAATTTATATGTATCGTATAACTTTACTGATAAATTCAACATGACAGCCGGCTACATGTCAACCTTTATCGGTTACGAAGTGATCAGCCCGGCGGCTAACTTTAACTACTCAACTTCTTATTTATTCACCAATGGCCCGTTCCAGAATGCAGGTTTAAAAGCTACTTACGCCTTCTCGGATAAAGTGAGTTTAATGGCGGGTATATTTAATGATTACTGGAATGTTTACCAGTCAGGCGGAAAGGTTAATACATTTGGCGCTCAATTAACCGTAACCCCTGTAAAAAACTGGACAGCCTACCTGAACGTGGTAACCGGTTCATCCTACGGAACAGAATTTGACCTTACAACTGCCTGGCAAATTACAAGTGCTTTCAAACTGGGTTTAAACTATGCTGATTTCTCTGCAACCAATGGTGTAACGGGAGGCTTTTCAGGCATAGCTTTATATCCCCAATTAGCCGTTTCAAAAGTGGTAACCCTGGGTTTAAGAGGAGAATATTTCTCTACTAAATCAGGCTCGTTCATGACAGCAGGTCCGCCTCCGGGCGAATCAGTAACCGGCATCACTTTTACAGCTAATATTAAAGCAGGCCCGTTAACGCTGATCCCGGAAGTAAGATTTGACAATACGTCAAAAAGCGACCTGTTTGTTAATGGAAATAACAATTACACAACAGGCGCCTCACAATTTGTTTTGGCCGCTGTTTATGCGTTTTAAAAAATGGATTTAAGTATAAAATCAACTCAATGAAGGGAGCGCGTTTTGTTGGCCTCACCCCGGCCCTCTCCAAAGGAGAGGGAGGAATAAGCGCTTCTTCTTTTAAGTCCTCTCCTTTGGAGAGGATGTGTGAGGGCTTCGCCGTTTAGGTGAGGCAAAACGAATAGATTGAGTTGTGATTTAAGAGAAACGCGGATTATTTTATTATAATTAATTATTGTTTGTTAATTATAGTTTGGTTTGATTGAGATTCGCGTAAAAAAGGGGGTGCTTGCACCCCCTTTATAAGGTTTTGATGGTTAGGTGAATGGTTGATTAAGTTGATTAAGTGAATGGTTGTAAATTGAGTTAATTTTGCTGCAAATATTTAAAATATAATATTGGGGCTAACCCATCCGAAAATTTAACTTAATCAACCACTCACCCAATCAACCTTAAACTAATACAATGAACGAAGAAAATAGAGAACAATCGGTTGAGCACTTTCTCGATCTGATCAAAAAATCGAGACGGGGAAAGTTTAAGATTTATATTGGCATGAGCGCCGGTGTGGGTAAAACTTACCGGATGCTAAAGGAAGCCCGTAGTTTGCTGCGCAATGGCATTGATATAAAGATCGGCTATGTTGAAACGCACATGCGTAAAGAAACGCAGGCGCTGGTAGAAGGATTGCCTATCATTCCGCGGCGCAAGCTTTTTTACAAAGGCAAGGAGCTGGAAGAAATGGACCTTAATGCAATCATCAACCTGCGGCCCGAAGTGGTAGTGGTTGATGAACTGGCCCATACCAATATTGAAGGCAGCAAAAACGAAAAGCGCTGGCAGGATGTAATGGATATTTTGAATGCCGGCATCAATGTGATCAGTGCGGTTAACATCCAGCATATTGAAAGCCTGAACGAGGAGGTTGAAAAAATAACAGGCGCGGCTATCAATGAGCGTGTACCCGATAAGGTATTGCAGATGGCTGATGAAGTGGTAAATATTGACCTTACCGCCGACGAGCTGGTTGACCGCCTGAAGCAAGGGAAAATTTATGATGAAAAAAAGATCCAGCAGGCATTAAATAACTTTTTCCAGGCGGAAAGGATCCTGCAGTTGCGCGAGCTGGCGCTCAGGGAGGTTGCCAACCAGGTGGAACGGAAAATAAATACAGAAGTGCCCAAAAATATCAAGGCACGACCCGAAATATTTTTAGCATGCATTAGTACAAACGAAGAATCGGCAAAGATTATCATCCGCAAAACAGCACGGCTGGCATCATATTACCATTCAAACTGGTTCCTGTTGTATGTGCAAACTTCCAATGAAAGCAGCGATAAAATAAACCTGGCTTCGCAGCGGCACCTCATCAATAACTTTAAATTAGCAACCCAACTGGGGGGCGAGGTTCTAAAAGTTAAAAGTAATAACATCGCCAAAACGATATGGGAAACGGCTGAAAAATACGACGTGACTACAATATGCCTCGGCAAGCCTCATTTTAAATTTTACCAGCTGGTAATGAAAACCGCCGTGTTTACCCAGTTGCTTAATAAAATGTCAAAAACACATATTGACCTTGTAATACTATCATAATGACTATCAAAAATAAACTCCGTATCGGCATCAGCTTTTTATTCCTGCTGGCTATTATTTGCTGCGGTTTGTCTATCTACTATCTTAACCGCCTGTCGGATGACGAGAAGAACATATTAAAGGATAATTACGTGTCGGTACAATACACAAAATACATTTGTGTAGCCATTGATGCAAGCCCCGGTGTGCTTAGCCGCCAGCAAATTAAGGTAATTGAGAAAAACCTGTATGCCGAAGAACATGACATAACCGAACCGGGAGAAGGCGAGCTCGCGGCTGCATTACGTTCAAAGTTCGAGGCGCTTAAAAAGATCACTGCCGACAATGCGGTGGCTAGCGGTTTACACGCCGATATCAGACAACTATCATACGGTATTATGCAGCTGAACATGACCGCCATTGAACGCAAATATGCTGCCGCAACCATCTCGTCTAATAATGCTACTTTGATGATGGCTTTTGTGGGTTCGTTCCTGTTCCTGGTGGCTTTTAGCTTCGTGGTAAATTTCCCGGGATACATTGCCAACCCAATAAAAGAACTAACTGAAAGCATTAAAGAAGTTTCGAAACGTAATTACCACCAGCAGCTCAACTTTAAATCGAATGATGAGTTTGGCGAACTGGGGCAGGCTTTTAATACCATGACGACCAAGCTTGATGAATATGAGCATAGCAACCTGGCCAGTATATTATTTGAAAAGAAAAGGATTGAAACTATTATCAATTCCATGCACGATGCTATTATCGGGCTGGATGACAAATCGTTTATTATCTTCGCCAATGAAGTGGCCTGCACATTGATCGGTATTCCTGAAAAACACCTTACCGGGCGCTCGGCCCCTGAGATCTCCCAGGAAAATGATCTACTGCGTAACCTGATGGTTAACGATCAGCATAAAATGAAAATTTTTGCCGATGGCCGCGAAAGTTATTATACAAAAGAAGTGCTGGAGGTAAAAAACGATGATAAAGTGATAGGGAAAGTGATCATCCTTAAAAATATTACTGAATTTCAGCAACTGGATGATGCCAAAACCAATTTTATCGCAACGATTTCGCATGAATTAAAAACACCGATATCGTCTATAAAAATGAGCCTTAAATTACTGGAGGATGACCGCATAGGCGCCGTAAACCCCGAACAAAGGCAATTGCTGGAAAATATCGAAGAAGATGCCCGCAGGCTGTTGCAGATAACGGGCGAACTGTTGGATATGGCCCAGGTGGAGACAGGTAAATTGCAGTTGAATTTTGGGAAAACTCATCCTTTAAACATCGTGGATTATGCTGTAAAAGCACTGAAGACAACGGCCGAACAAAAGCAGGTCATCATTAATGTTCAATGCGACCAAGGTTTGCCCGATGTACAGGCCGACCTGGACAAAACGACCTGGGTTTTGATTAACCTGCTATCAAACGCCATCAAATACAGCCATGAGAAATCTGTTGTTGACCTGGTAGTAAAGATCTATAAGGCGGATGAGATCGAGTTCTCGGTACAGGATCATGGCCGCGGGATCGACCAGCGCTATCTCTCGAGGATCTTCGACAGGTATTTTAAAGTGCCGGGCGCCACTACGGAGCAAACGGGTACAGGTTTGGGTCTTGCCATCGCCAAAGATTTTATTGAGGCCCAGGCAGGCAAAATTGGTGTTGAAAGCGAAATTGGCGAAGGCAGCCGGTTTTATTTTACGCTGAAAAGGTTTGGGAATTGAGGAGGTGAATGGTGAATGGTGAATGGTGAATAGTGAGTTGGATGGATGAACAGTTATAGCTGTAGTTCGTTAAGTAGTTTTTAAAGCATACTCCTTTATGAGTGCATCAACCGGCAATCTCAAGAGTTGACTGAATTTCCGGATCATGGTTAATGACAGCGCCTGTTTGTAATTGAGAACTTTGCTAACGGTGCCTTTGTCGCCTTAAACGGCTGCAAGGTCAGATGGCTTGTACCCGAAATCTTCCATTCGGATCTTGATCATTTTGATGGGATCGACTTCCGGGAAATCCCAAAGACTGTTTTCATACATTTCAATTAAATGCACTAAAAGCATTTTTTCTCTATGCTCATCGGTATTTTTGGGCGAGCGCTTAACTTCCTCGTATCTGGCAATTGCTTCATTATAACCCTGCTCACTATCAATCAAAAACCACTGTGGATGAATATTCATTTGCTCTATTTTCGTTTCTTTTTGGGGAGCTTTAACCAGTCTTCAAATTCCTTATGCGATATCCCCAGCGTTTGTAAATTAGTATGGATGTGCAGTATTGGTATTTCTTTATGTTTTATTCGTACAATTAAAGGTCTGTCAAGCTGTGGTTTACCTGGCGGGTTATCAAAAGTATAGTGGCTTGATTTGTGTCTTTCATATACTAATCCCAGCGAGATAAGGAATTCGATAAACAAATCGGTTTCAATTTGCTTGATACCCATTAGTAAACCGGGATTGATACCTTTTCGTTAAAGCTTTTTTTAACACTTAAAGGATGTGGTTTCAGATATTTTTGCTCAGGTGGGACAAATGATGCAACCGGTAATTTTCGCAATCCCCAACCTAAATTTAATAATACTTTTTCGAGGGTGCCGCGTTTATGTAATTCGTCAATAAAAATATTTAAAGCTTCTTCAAATCCCTCTTTAGCATCTTCTTCATCTTTACCAAAAGACGATAATTCTAATGCAGGGCAATAAGAAACGATATAGTCGCCATCTTTTATTAATTGTACTTCCACAAAAGCTTCTACGGTTGACACACCGTCTGTTTCAATGTAGTTACTCATGTTTAATTAAATTTCTACTACAAATATAAAAAATAATGACTAAAAAGCGCAATTCGAACCGTTACTCCCGGTTACAAACATAAGGCCGGTTTTAAATTTAATTCTTACCTTGAATTAAATTTAAAGCCTCGTTTACAATGCCGTCAGCCCAAACATCAGCACCCGCAGCCGGGCGCTTACTTTCACTTGATTTTTTGCGTGGTTTTATCATGGTGCTGCTCGCCATCGAATCTACCGGCATCTATGATTATTTATTTAACCATTCGCAGGGAACGCCTTTTAACCATTTCATCATCCAGTTTACCCATCACCCATGGCATGGTCTTCACTTTTGGGACCTGGTACAACCGGCATTTATGTTTATGGCCGGTGTATCCATGGCTTATTCGCTCAATAAACAATGGGCAAATGGTGTAACATGGGGGCAATCCTTCAAAAAAACATTAAGACGCTGTGCATTACTATTCTTTTGGGGCGTGTTTGATTATGCGGTACGGCCGAAAGGGTTAAGCTTTGAACTTTGGGATGTGCTTACCCAATTATCATTTACCACGCTGGTTGCATTCCTCATTTTCCGGTGGAGCAATATGGCGCAGATAGGGGTATGCATCGGGTTGTTATTGCTTACGGAAGTTTTGTACAGGTTTACAAATGTCCCCGGTTTTAATATGCCGTTTACGGATCAGCATAATTTTGGCAACTATATCGATACTATATTGATGCACAAAATAAACAAAGGCGGTTGGGTGGCTATTAACTGTATCCCTACCGCTGTACATACCATTGCCGGCGCGCTGGTAGGTAAAATGTTGCTGAACGGGAACAACAAGCTCCGGACTTTGCTTTTATGGGGATTGATTTGCCTCGTTATCGGTTTGGGTTTGGATGAATTTGGCATTACGCCCATTATCAAACGGATCGCGACCAGCTCATTTACCCTGGCATCCTTAGGCTGGTGTTTATGGTTTTTAGCGCTTTCGTACTGGTGGATCGATATGAAGGCCCACCGCAAACACTTAACCTTTTTTAC
>JARLHA010000033.1 GCA_031292485.1 Mucilaginibacter sp. | reverse complement strand
CGTTCGTTTCCTCCGGCCGTGCCGCGCTTCCTTCAACCTGAACGGCTAATTGGGTTGTATGGCTCTTTCATCCATTAGGTATTTAATTTATATATTTAACGCACGCCTCGTGGCGCACCAGAGGTCACGGAGACAAGAACGCAAAGAGCACAGAGGCAAATATTATTTGGTAAGCTTTTTATAAAACCGACTTTTGAGACAACCTCTACCTGTTTGTAGAAAAAGTAATCACAACAAAATATTACCCCGTCAGGGGTTACCCATTCTCAAAGGGTAGCCCCTGACGGGGCAATTGCCTGGCAGGTAATCGAATGCTACAAATAGGTAGAGGCTGTCTCATAAGTGAAATAAAGAAGGGTTATACAAAATTATATTTTGCGCTATAAAAACCCTGCGCCTCTCTGTGTCTTCTTCGTGCCCTCCGTGGTGAAATTTAACCACAGAGGTCACGGAAACAAGAACGCAAAGAGCACAGAGGCAAATATTATTTGGTAAGCTTTTTATAAAACCGACTTTTGAGACAGCCTCATTCGCTTTTTAAACGCGATTTCTCTGGGATTAAGTTGATTGAGTTTGTTAATTGGTGTCCGTTCGTTTTTTGGTGAAACAGGGGATGAAACAAACGGACCGATTTTACCCTGTTGTCATTTCGAACGATAGCGAGAAATCTTCTACACCTGACATTACCGACTGCATAGTTCGGATGCAAAGCGTATAAGATTTCTCCTCGTACCTTGTCGAAATGACAAAATTAGCTAACTTTCTCCGCTACTCCTTCCAAAACAACGTATTCGGGTGAAAATGTTTCCAGCTGTGCCAGTACTCCTGATAGGCTTGTATTTTGGTTAGTTGGGTGCCTTTCAGGCTGCCTGCGGTGCTCAAGCCATCCCAATCCCAGGTGGAGGCGGTTTCAAGATCAGTTAAATTCCCGGTGGTATCAGCCTTAAAGTGCAGGGTTTTGCCGTTTACGTAGCTGTTAAAAGCATGGTGGGTTAAACTATCCGGCTCAATGGTTACCAATACCGGTGTAACGGCTACCTGGTCGTTTAGTACCCGTTTTTTAAACAGGTGGCGCCAGTCGTACGCTTTTGCCTGGCCATGTACAATAACACTCAGCACCCAGCTTTTACGCATCAGGGTATCCTTGTTTTTGATCGTACTGTCGTGGTCGACATATTGAATGCGGTCGTAGTTTTTCAGCTCGTTATAATCGCTTACAAAATGCGCGTCGGATTGCAGGATCAGCGAATTAGGGTGATTTGCCAGCCATGATTTTAATGTTGCCTGCTCGTAAGGCAGTTCTTTTAAACGCTGTCCCTTCAGCTTCCCTGCCGCAGCCAGGCCGGTTGCCTGGTACCACCAGGTTTTGGTGTCCCCGTCCTCAATAATAGCATTGTAGTGCCTTGCCCCTACCAGCCTGAAGTTTTGCCTTTTGCCATTAATAATGGGGCTGTAAACTCTGCCGGTGCGGCACATGGTGCAATAAGTAACCAACACAGGCAGGCTGCCCACATTGTCCTGCACTTTGTGGTGATAGCCCAGATAGTCAACCGGATAGGCTTTTGCCACACCATCGTTTACCACGCCAATCACCACATAATTATCAGGCACTTTATTATCGGCAGCAGTGGCAAATTTAATCGTTTGGGGCTCCTCGAACATTGTAGAGGCTTTGTACTCAAAATCGGTATAATAAAAGCTGCCCAGGCAGACCAGCAAAACCAAAGCCTTTACAATTTTGGCCGAACGCGTATTTTTTGAATAATATTTAAGCAGGTACCAAACCACCATTGCAATGCCGGCAACCCTTAGGGGCCAAACTATTTTTTCGAGGTAATAGGATACTGTCATCGCGTTAAGGTCCTGGCTGCCAGGGAAAGGCATCAGCAGGTAAGCATGTATTAAGCCGGGGATAACAAGCAATATAATGCCTGTCCAAAAAAGCCTTGGGTTAGTTTGGTTCTTCATTATTTAGGTTCACTCAGGCTGGCATACCTGTTTGCCGATGGCAGGTAGCCGTTGTTTTTAAGGATAGTGGCCAGCCTGTCGTAAAAGGCAGGCTCCGTTGGGGTAACGCTTGCCAGCCCGTCAACATATTTATTGTAAAGGCAAAACAGTGCAGCAATCAGTACGGTATCATGCAGCTCCATATCGGTAGCGCCTGCTGCACGGGCTTTTGCCACAAGCTCAGGACTAACAGTACGGGCATCGGCCTGTACACGGCGGGCAATTTCCAGCAATTGTTTCATCTTATCACTAACGGAGGCATGTTCCGGGTTGTGCTTTACCATTTCGGCGGTTTCGTGTTCACCAAGCAGCGCATCAGCAGCGGCAGTATGGGCAGCAGTACAAAACTTGCACTGGTTACCAAAAGAGGTTACCGTGGCGATCAGTTCGCGCTCGCCTTCGGACAGCGTTGATTCACCCCGAAGCAAAATTTGCGTTAACTGGCGGATAGGCAAAGCGGTATCCTGCCGGTAATTCAGCAAACCGGTAATACCGGGTAAGTTCTCGTCTAAGGGGATATGGGGCATTGACTTTATAATCGGCTGTAATATAGTTGTAAAGGTTGTAATTTGTTGCAAATGTTGCAAATTTTTGTCTGCAACCGTGATATAGGGGAGATGCGTGGCGGCTGGGGGTTCGTTTATTTTATGGGGCTTTTGTCTGAACCCGAATTTTTCGAATTAATGAATTAAAAGAATTTTGAAGTACAATTCGAGAAATTCTGTTAATTCCATAAATTCGGGTTCAGACAGGCTGTCCGTCCGTCCAGGACTGCCGGCAGTTTGTGACGGACGGACATTTTTAATTGAAACAGCACGGAGGCTTATGCTTAATACAAACGCATAGATTTTTCTTTATAAAAACAGATAATTCTTTAACAAAAAATTAACGTAACTTAACTTTTGCTTTCTGTGCAGTTTTCAAACTAAAATCTTAATTTAGCCTTTAAATCTTAAATCTTTATGCAAATACGAAAAAAAGTATGGTGCGCCCTTATCGCTGCAACTTGCCTGAGCTTTAGCGCCAGGGCGCAAAAAGTTGAATTTACAGAATACGACCTCCCTAACGGTCTGCACGTAATTCTTCACACCGACCACCACGCACCGGTGGTAGCGGTATCTGTTATGTACCATGTGGGTTCAAAAAACGAAGTTGCGGGCCGTACCGGTTTCGCGCATTTTTTTGAACACCTGCTGTTTGAAGGCAGCGACAACATTAAACGCGGCCAGTTTATGAAGATCGTATCGGCCAACGGCGGCACCAACAATGCCAATACCACACAGGACCGTACGTTTTACTTCGAGGTGTTCCCATCAAACTACCTGGAAACGGGACTCTGGCTGGAAAGTGAACGCATGATGCACCCCGTAATTAACGATATCGGCGTAAAAACACAGGACGAAGTGGTGAAAGAGGAACGCCGCCAGAGTTTTGATAACCGCCCATATGGCAACTTCATCAATATTGTAGCCCGCGACCTGTTTACCGCCCACCCCTACCATAACGGCGTAATCGGCGAGATGAAAGACATCGACGCAGCCAAACTGGATGAGTTTAAACAATTCTTTAAACAGTATTACGTACCCAATAACGCCGTGCTTACCATAGCGGGCGACATCGACCCCATAAAAACAAGAGCATTGACCAGCAGCTATTTTGGGCCGATACCTGGCGGACCGGCAGTGGTTTACCACAAAACGGAAGAGCCGCCGCTGAGCAAACCTATTGTAGATACTTTTTACGATGCCAATACGCAAATCCCGCTCATCGCGGTAGCTTACCGTGTGCCTGGCAGGGATAGCCGGGATGCCAAAGTGATGCAGATGATCAGCAATATCCTGTCGCAGGGCGGCAGCTCAAGGCTGTATAAAAAGATGGTGGATGATAAAAAAGAGGCGCTGCAGGTGCTTGCTTTTAATTATTCGCTGGAGGATTATGGCATGTACATTATTGGCGCATTGCCCAACAATGGCGCTGCTCCGGATGTGCTGAAGAAAGATATTGACGACGAAATTGTTAAGCTGCAAACCGAGCTGATAAGCCAGGAAGATTATGATAAACTTGAAAACCAGATGGAGGATAACTACGTGAACGCCAACAGCCGCCAAATAGGCATAGCCGAACACCTGGCCGATGGTTATACCTTTGACCATAAACATACCAACGATCTGAACGAGGAACTGGCGGTGTATAAATCCATTACCAGGGAAGAAATAAAGGATGCCGCAAAAAAATACCTGGATGCCAACCAGCGCCTTGTATTGTATTATTTACCCGGTAAGGCAAAAGCTAAATAATAAACCTATTACGAAAAAACACCATGAAGAAATTTATAATGATAGCTGCCGGGGCATTGTTAATGCAATACACACAGGCGCAAACCATCAACCGCGCTAAGGAGCCCACACCGGGCCCTGCGCCGGTATTAAAAATAAAAGATCCGGTTATTTATAAACTGCCCAACGGCATTACCGTTTTGGTGGTTGAAGACCATCGCCTGCCAAAGGTTACCGCCAATTACATGATTGACGTCAACGCGGTTACCGAAGGTGAAAAGGCAGGGGTACTGAACCTGATGGGCAGCATGCTGAACGAGGGCACCAAAAGCATGCCCAAAGCCGCATTTGACGATGCCGTTGACAAACTGGGCGCCAATGTTAGCCTTAGCTGGAGCGGCGGTTACGCTTCATCGCTTACCCGTTATTTTAAAAAGGCTTTTGGGTTGATGGGGCTGGGCTTAGAAGAGCCTGCCTTTACCCAGGAGTCGTTTGATAAACTAAAATCGCAGGAGCTGACGAGTTTGAAAGCTCAGGCCCGCAGCGCCAAGGCGATATCTGCCAGGGTAACCAATGCCCTGGCCTATGGCAAAAACCACCCCGACGGCGAGTTTGAGACCGAAGAAAGCATCCAGAAGCTTACTTTGCAGGATGTAAAAAACTTTTATGCCAAATACATTACCCCATCAAGGGGTTATTTAACCATTACCGGCGATATTAAGCCTGCGGATGCACAATTGCTGGCAACAAAGGTTTTGGGCGGATGGAAAGGCGCAAAATTAACGCTCGAAAAGATCGCTGATGCTCCTAATGTGGCTAAAACAGAGATTGACCTGGTGGATGTGCCCACCGCCGTACAATCAGAGATCCATATTGTTAACCTGACAAACCTGAAGATGAACAGCCCGGATTATTTCCCGGCGCTGATAGCCAATTACATACTGGGTGGCGGTGCACAAAGCCGCCTGTTTATGAACCTGCGCGAAAAGCATAGTTTTACCTATGGCGCTTATTCGTCACTAGGGGCAAGCCGTTTACAGGGGCTGTTTGATGCCAGCGCATCTGTACGCAACGCCAAAACCGACAGTGCCGTTAACGAGTTTTTATCCGAGATTAAAAAGATGCGCAGCGAAAAGGTAACCGGCGAAGAACTGAAGATAGCCAAATCATTGTATGCAGGCTCATTTGCCCGCGGTTTGGAAGACCCGGCCCGTACGGCAACCTTCGCCAGCAATATCCTGATTTACAACCTGCCGAAGGATTTTTACAAAACCTACCTGCAAAAGGTAAACGCCGTAACCGTGGATGATGTGTTGCGTATAGCCCAAAAATACATGCTGGGCGATAACCTGCGCATTGTTATCGTTGGCAGCGCCGGCCAGGTAGCCGAAGGTTTAAAGAAAACGGGCATCCCGGTAAAAATGTTTGATAAATATGCCGTGCCGGTAACCGAATCGGCACAAGCCCCGTTACCCGATATTAAAGCTGTTGACATCATAAAAAACTACATCAACGCAATTGGCGGAGCTGCTGAACTAAATAAAGTCACATCAATTGATGCCAGCATGACGATGACTCTTCAAGGAATGAAGATGAATTTAAACGAGAAAAAAATGCTGCCCAATAAAGATATGGAAACTGTTACCATGAATAACAATGTGGTAATGAAATCAGTATTTGACGGGGACAAAGGCTATCAACAGCAAATGGGCAATAAAAAAGACCTGACTGCTGACCAGATAGCACAAAAAAAGGTTTTCACCAGCTTAACCCGGCAACTTGATTATGTAAATAACCCGGCATTTAAATTAACGTTGAAAAGCATACAAAAAGTTAATGGCGCTGACGCTTATCAGGTTGAAGTTACAGATCCCACCGGCAAAATCTCGACAGATTATTATGACGTACAAAGCAAGCTGCTTGTAAAAAATGAAACCACCGAGACAAGTGGCGGCAACACCGTAATGCAGACTTTCGAAATTGGCGATTATCGTAAAGTTGACAATATAATGTTTCCATTCAAAACCACTATAACACAATCTATGGGCGGTCAGAGTCAATCATTTGAATTAAATGTTACCGATGTAAAATTAAATTCAGGAGTTACTGCGGATGATTTCAAATAAACAACTAATCACCAAGAGAGTTATGACGTAGCACGCCTCTTTAAAGCAATAAACCACCCTATCATAATGCGAAGGAGCTTGCTTAGGCAGGCTCTTTTTTTGTGGAATTTTTTCGTTTTACTTTGAAGTAATATTTTTATATGTTACCAAAATGGTAACATATTTTGTATATTTGGAAATAATTAAATGCGAGTTGTTGCCCTAAGTACCATAAAGGAATATGCAGAAGAATATCATCAGGCTGAACAAGCTTTGCTTAGTTGGTACGATGAGGCTGTAAAAGCGAATTGGAATAATTCAGCAGAATTAAAAGCATTATACAGAAATGCTTCTATTTTGAACAATAAAAGAGTAGTTTTCAATATTCATGGGAATAGCTTCAGGCTAATAGTCGATATTGAATACAAATACAAAATAGTTTTTATTGTTTGGTTTGGAACCCACAAACAATATGATAACATCGATGCAAAAACAGTAAGTTATGACAAAGCCGATTAAAACGGAAGATCAATATAATATGGCCCTTGCAAGGGTTTATGAATTGATGCAAACAGATATTATTGAAAACTCACCCGAGGGCGATGAATTAGAAGTTTTAAGCATTCTGGTAGAAGCTTATGAAAAAGAACACTATCCAATTCCGGCCCCAAACCCATTGGAAGCAATTAAATTCCGTTTGGATCAAATGGGCTTATCAGAAAAGGAATTAGGGGAAATACTTGGATATCGTTCACGAAAATCTGAAATACTTTCCGGAAAGAGAAAATTAAGCCTGGCAATGATCAGGAGGCTGAATGAAGTTTTACATATCCCGGCAGAAGTATTGATTCAGGCATATTAATTAACCCTAATGAAAATCCAGGAACAAAAGATTTACCAGTTGATGGCGGTGATCGCCCTGTTTGTAATCAGCATGGGGGTGTCTACCTATATCAACGCCCTTAAAAAAGCCGAGCTGCATAAAACAAGGCAAGCCGAATTTGGCAACCTTCAGTTTAAAGGCAAGGTGGTGCATGTCAGGATCTATGAGTTTATGAAGCGAAAATGCTACCAGGTATGCGTAAAGATCGATTCGGCAGATGTAAAGGATTATACCGTTTATAACGACGACGATGCCTTCAAAATAAAGAATGGCATAGCCACCTTCGCGGCAGGTTACCTGGATAAAACCTTCGGCCCGGTTGATTCAATAGCAGTAAACGTTGATCACAGTGGCAAGGTATTGCTTTACTACCGAGATAAAAGCTTCATCAAATTCAATGACTTTGGTTTCGAGCCTTATGGCATGAAGAAAAGCGACCTGAATTTTTGTTTTTGAGTATTCTATAAAAGCGTCCGTTTGTTTATTTTTTGTTTCACCTAAAAACGGACGGACACTTTTTAAGTCGATAGTCGATAGTCGATAGTCGATAGACCATGGTCCATAGCCAGCCGGGATAAAAACGGATGTGCTATGGTCTAACGGCTGTGGTCCATGGTCTTTACAGCACTTACAACTCATTACAAGTACTACAACTCATCCCAATCAAAACCCGTTACAACACATATTTTTACTTTAGCATTACGCCGATGCTGAAGTTGTAAAGTAACTTTGTATTACTAAAAATAAATATGATGAAAGTTGAAATATGGTCGGATGTGATGTGCCCTTTTTGCTATATCGGCAAAAGGCGCTTTGAGCAGGCGTTAGAGGGATTTGGTCACTGCAAGGATATTGAAGTGGAATGGAAAAGCTTCCAGCTGAACCCCAATATGGTTACCAATCCTGCTATCAGTATTGACCAATACCTGGCCGATGTAAAAGGTTTTTCCATCGATCATGCCAAACAATTAAACAACCACGTTACCCAAATGGCGGCCGAAGTGGGTTTGACCTATAATTTTGACAAGTCTGTTGTCGCCAATAGCTTTAATGCACACAGTTACAGTCACCTCGCCAAAAAGCATGGCAAAGGTATTGAAGCAGAAGAACAGCTGTTTAAAGCCTACTTTACCGACGGCAAAAACATCGACGACCTGGATACTTTGGTTGAATTAGGCTCCGCGATAGGCTTAGATGCTGACGAAGTACTGCAGACCCTTAAAAGCAACGCCTTCGCCGATGAGGTCAAGCGCGATATAGCCGAAGCGCAGTATTTAGGCATACAGGGCGTACCCTTTTTTGTGATGAACAATAAATACGGCGTATCAGGCGCGCAGGCAGTACCCGTGTTTGAGCAAACCCTGCAAAAAGCCTATACCGAATGGCAGCAGGAAAACCCCAAACCACAATTGGAGATCATCGAAGGTGATAGCTGCGGGTTGGATGGGGATTGCTAAGAGGTGGTAACATTGTCTGATTGTTAAAGTGCTTTATTGTTTTTAATGATTTTTTTTTGGTGATATGGTGATTAAAATCAATCGCAACGCTAAACCGGAAGACATCCAAAAGGCGTTAAGTAAACTCCCAACGTCAAATAAAAAAACATTAGCGAGCTTCTATGGCAAGCTCAAGGGTGCTTTTGGAGATGTTTTGAAATATCAGAAAAGCGTTAGGGGTTAATTTTTAATTAATCTGTGCATCTTGTGAAGACTTGTATATTGTTGTAATTTGTTATAACTTTATATCATGAAGTCGAGCATCAGAAAAATAGGTAATTCAAAGGGGATTATTTTGCCTCAAAGCTTTTTAAAAGAATGCTTTATAGAAGATGAAGTGAGTATTGAGGTAAAAGACAATCATATTATTATCAGTGCGCCTGAAGATGTAAAGCGCAAAGGCTGGGAACAGGCTTTTAAAGAAATGGCGGCTAATGGCGATGACCAGTTAGTTATTCCGGATTTATTTAATGATGAGGAAATAACCGACTGGAAATGGTAATAACACAGTATGCCGTACACTGGATAAACCTTGATCCAACCATGGGAGGTGAAGTAAACAAAACCAGGCCCTGTGTGATTATTTCTCCTGATGAAATGAACAAATATCTGCGAACGGTTATCATCGCTCCCTTAACCCACACACTTAAAATATATCCGTCAAGGGTTCTTTGTGATATAAATGGCGATAAAGGGTCAATTATGCTCGACCAGATAAGAACGGTTGATAAAACAAGAATTGGCAATCTGTTAGGGAAACTTAAAGTAGCAGAAATCGCGGAGATCAAATCTGTTATTAATCAGATGCTGTGTTAACAAGCTTTCGAACTACTTTTGCACTGTTGCATTTTAAAACAAAATTCCTTACTTTTGTGTAAATCCAACTTAGTGTAGCAAATACACTAAGAGGAAAGAAAATCAAATGGATACCGCATTAAAGCCCATAACCGCACATAAAACAGTGCTCCGCATAGCTGTTGGAGCCATGTTTTTTATGGCGGGGTTAAGTTTTGCCAGCTGGGCATCGCGCATTGCAACCGTGCAGCAAAAGCTGGGGCTATCAGATACTGCCTTGGGTGCGGTGCTGTTCGCCCTGCCTATTGGTTTAATGCTTTCGCTTCCTTTTTCGGGCTGGATAATCACTAAGGTGGGCAGCAAAAGGGTATTGCTTACCGCTATTATGGGTTACGGCGTGGCCCTTTTAGGATTAGGGCTGGCGCAAAACACCGTACAGTTGGTTGCTTGCCTTGCTTGTTACGGCTTTGCCGGCAATACGGTAAACATTTCCGTTAATACCCAGGCAGTAGCCGCCGAGGGGATGTACGACAAGCCAATTATGGCAACTTTCCACGGTTTATGGAGCCTGGCAGGCTTTACAGGCGCGGGCATAGGCGCTTTTATGATCGGCAGGAGGATTGATCCTTTTCATCATTTTATTATTATTATTTTCCTGTTGCTGATAGGTGTGATCATCACGTCGAGGTATTTGTACGACGACCATGCGACGGCAAAAAATACACCTCCTTCAACACTTCCTTTGCAGGACAGGTTAAGGCTGATGATTCCGCTTTTAACCCTGGGCAGCATCGCTTTCTGCTCCATGATCTGCGAAGGCGCTATGTTCGACTGGAGTGTTATCTACTTTAAAAAAGTTATCCTTGCTCCTATCGCCCTGCAGGGCATCGGTTTTACCGCCTTTATGGCCACCATGGCTACCGGTCGCTTCGTTGCCGACTTTTTTTCGCACAGCTTTGGTTTAAAACGCACCTTACAGGTTAGCGGCAGTTTAACAGCAACCGGGTTGCTTGTCGCGGTTATCTTCCCCCACATTTATACCGCCATGGCGGGCTTTATGCTGGTTGGCGCGGGCGTTTCGTCGGTAGTGCCTATGGTTTACAGCGCCGCTGGCAAATCAAAAACCATGTCGCCGGGGGTTGCGCTGGCAGCAGTATCCACCATTGGCTTTGTGGGCTTTTTGGTAGGCCCTCCGGTTATCGGATTTATAGCCGGTTTAGCCACCTTAAGGGCATCATTTTTATTTGTTGGGTTGATGGGTACCATGGTAGTATTCTTATCTACCAGGGCGAAACTTTGATCACCGATTTTTATTGATTTTTTTGATTTCGCTGATACCCTGATGGCGGTTAATTCATCTTTCCGGCTTCCGGTCTTTCCGACTTTTTTTCCGATTTCCATTTACCTTTTAGCTTTTACCTTTCAGCTTTCACCTATTTTCCCCATCTTGCATCCATAAACCAGAACTGTGGATAATAAGATAAAGCTACTTAAACAAAAACGGGAAGAAGCGCAATTGGGGGGCGGCAAGGCGCGTATTGAAAGCCAGCATAAAAAGGGAAAGCTTACCGCACGCGAACGTTTACATTTTTTGATGGATGAAGGCTCGTTCCAGGAGATCGGGATGCTGGTATCGCACCGGTCGACGGATTTCGGCATGGAAAATGAGAAATACCCCGGCGATGGCGTTGTAACGGGATATGGCACGGTGAATGGCAGGCTGGTTTATGTTTTTTCGCAGGATTTTACGGTATTTGGCGGTTCACTATCCGAAACCCATGCCGAAAAGATCTGCAAAATTATGGACCTCGCCATGAAGAATGGCGCTCCGGTAGTTGGCTTGAATGATTCGGGCGGTGCGCGCATCCAGGAAGGCGTAGTATCATTAGGTGGCTATGCGGATATCTTTTATAAAAACACCGTGGCATCAGGCGTGGTGCCGCAAATATCGGCCATTATGGGTCCCTGTGCCGGCGGAGCGGTTTACTCCCCTGCCATTACCGATTTTATTTTAATGGTTGAAAACACCAGTTACATGTTTGTAACCGGGCCTAACGTAGTAAAAACGGTTACGCATGAAGTGGTTACTTCCGAAGAACTGGGCGGTGCTACTACCCATGCCACCAAATCGGGCGTTACCCATTTTGCCTGCGCGAATGAGATTGAAGCGATACAGCATGTTAAAAAGCTTTTAAGCTACATGCCGCAAAACTGCGAAGACAGGGCACCTGCTTTGCCCTATGAAGTTAAAAACGAATTGCGGGCAGAACTGGATTCGATAATGCCCGAGAACGCCTCGCAGCCGTATGATATCCGTGAGGTAATTGAGCATACTATAGACAGCGGGTCGTTTTTAGAGGTGCATAAAGATTTTGCCGAAAATATAGTTGTAGGCTTTGCCCGTTTGGCAGGAAGAAGTATAGGCATTGTGGCTAACCAGCCTGCATTTTTGGCAGGGGTGCTGGATATCCATTCATCAACCAAAGGCGCCAGGTTTGTGCGCTTTTGCGACAGCTTTAATATCCCCTTATTGGTTTTTGAAGATGTACCCGGCTTTTTACCCGGCACCGACCAGGAGTGGAACGCCATCATTACCAATGGCGCCAAATTACTGTATGCCTTTTGCGAAGCGACTGTTCCGCGCATTACCGTAATTACGCGTAAGGCTTATGGGGGCGCCTATGATGTAATGAACTCCAAACATATCGGCGCGGATATGAATTATGCCTGGCCGACAGCTGAGATTGCCGTGATGGGCGCCAAAGGGGCGGCGGAGATTATATTCAAACGCGAGATCAACGCCGCAGGCGATAAAGAAGCCAAATGGAGAGAAATGGAGCTGCAATATTCAGACATCTTTGCCAACCCCTACCGGGCCGCTGAACGTGGTTTTATTGACGAAGTGATTGAGCCATCAGAAACCAGGATAAAACTGATCCATGCCTTTAAAATGCTCGAAAATAAGGTGGTGAATAACCCGAGGAAGAAACATGGGAATATCCCATTGTGATTTCGGATGTCGGATGTTCGATTTCGGAATTATGATAAAAGAAGTAAACCAACACAGTAGATCGTCACAAATTTACAATTGATATGATTTTTCAATATCAAGCGATTAAATTAACAAAATCCGAAATCGAACATCCGAAATTCGAAAATGATCAGCATAGAACAAATAACTCCTGAATTAACCTGGCACTTGCGCAGGGACGTATTGTATCCCTCTATGAAATTATTTGAAATGGAAATAGATGAGGACACTTATGGGATGCATTTCGGGGCCTTTAATGATGTAAAGCTTGCCGGGGTGGTATCGCTGTTTCAAACCGGTACCGATTTCCAATTCCGTAAACTGGCGGTTGACCCTGAATACCAACAAAAGGGCATTGGGCGCAGTTTACTGCATTATATTACCGAACATGCCCAAAAGAATGGCGGCACCCGAATCTGGTGCAATGCCAGGGATACGGCCATAGGGTTTTACCTGAAGGATGGTTTCGTATTAACAGGCGAAAAATATTCGAAAAACGGATTCGACTACGAGATCATGGAAAAAATGATCACTCCGTCTTCAGATCATTAAGAATTGCTTCGGCGTACACGTTATTAAATTTATCGTACGATTGCTGCGCCAGGTCTATCGCCAGGTTTACATCCCCTTCAGATTCATACACTATAGCCAGCATATAGGCTGCTTTGCTTACTGTTTTAACGTTGGCATCTTTTAAAAACGGCTTCAGTAAAGTATCCGCCTTCTCAAAATTACCTGCATAAATTTGTTGAATGGCAGGCTGCAGCCAGTCATCATTATAAAGCGGCCGGTTGTGGGTAATGGTATAGGGTAAATAGTCCTGCAGGGCCATTTTGGTGGCCTGTTCTGCCAGGGATACAATTGATTTGCGGTTGCCGCCTATGCCAGGGGTCATGATGAGGTTGCCAAAAAAACCCATGTTTGGCAGATCGGTTAGGGCCTGGTTTACCGAGCCATCTAATGTTTTATAAATTACACCGCCGTTGGCGAAAAGCTTATAATGTACTTCGACATTGCTGTTGTACGACACCGTTGAATTATCAATCGCACTTAAATCAATACCGGCGCCAAAACTTTGAAGCGCCAGCACATCATCTGCATGATACTTTAATGCCAGGTAGTTTACCGAATCTTTATTGATCACAAAACTGGTGGTATCAACCAGGTTAATAACCTTTACGTTGGATAGTTGCACTAACTGCGCTTGTGCATATTTAACAGATGTAGCTATTCCTGATTTTATTACCGACAACTGCCGTTTGTTAAATTTAGTTTGCTGGCTTAAATCAAATTGATTGATCAGCAAAATAGAAGTTGAATCGGGCCTGAATAAAATGCGGGCAGAATACTCAACCGGGACGGATACGAAGCGGGTGGGCTCACAGGCGCTTAAAAAAGCAAGTAAAACAAGGCCCCCAATCTTTAATATTTTCATCATCATTATTAACACTCCCAAAATACAATAATATTATGAAAGCATTATGAAAAAAGCCGGTCTGCTTAAGCAAACCGGCCCTGACTAAACTAAACTGATCTTATTAATTAACTGGCGCAAAGGAACAGTTATAAGATAAACTGAATGTTAAGAAAAGGCTATTTCATGGTGTATATAAAATTGAATAATATTGAAAAGGAAAATAAATCTTTATTATTTATACTTCACTAATGTTCACTGAAATACCTTTAGTTTATAACAAATCTAATCACCAATAAACTCGGCTAATCTCTTTATAACTATTATATTTGCCGGAGCCATTAACAATGGCAATTAACATTAATTATGGCAAAAAAGAAATCGGATGCCCCTGAGCACATTGCAGTTGTAAATAAAAAATCCCTTTCGTTCTTCGAAAAATATATCAATAATCCCTCGCCTACCGGCTTTGAATGGAAAGGCCAGGAAATGTGGCTGGAATATATCAAACCTTATATCGACAGTCATTATGTCGACAATTATGGCACTGCCGTAGGCATTATCAATAAAGATGCAGCTTACAAGGTAGTGATTGAGGCCCATGCAGATGAGATCTCTTGGTTTGTAAATTATATCACCAGCGACGGCTTGATCTATGTGATCCGTAATGGCGGTTCAGATCACCAGATTGCGCCTTCAAAACGCGTAAATATTCATACTGATAAGGGAATAGTGAAGGCTGTATTCGGCTGGCCTGCAATCCATACCCGCGGTGCCGGTGAAAAAGAAGAAGCCCCGTCGCTGAAAAACATATTTCTTGATTGCGGCTGTACTACCAAAGAAGAAGTTGAAAAATTGGGCGTACATGTAGGCTGTGTGATCACTTACGAAGATGAGTTTACGGTACTGAACGACCGTTATTACGTAGGCCGCGCACTGGATAACAGGGCAGGTGGTTTTATGATAGCTGAAGTTGCCCGTATGTTAAAAGAAAACAACATTACCCTTCCTTTCGGGCTGTATATTGTAAACGCGGTACAGGAAGAAATAGGTTTACGTGGCGCAGAAATGATCGCCCATCACATTAAACCAAACGTGGCTATTGTTACCGACGTTACGCATGATACCCAAACCCCGATGATCAGCAAGATTACACAGGGTGATCTGGCATGTGGTAAAGGCCCGGTAATATCCTACGCACCAGCGGTACAAAACAACCTGAACAAGCTGTTGATCGATTCGGCAGAAAAGGCTAAGATCCCCTTCCAGCGCCAGGCTTCGTCACGCTCAACCGGTACAGATACCGATGCATTTGCTTACTCAAACGATGGGGTACCTTCGGCATTAATCTCTTTACCCTTACGCTATATGCATACCACGGTGGAAATGATCCATAAGGATGATGTCGACAATGTGATCCGGTTGATCTATGAGACTTTGTTAAACTTAAAAGCCGGCCAGGATTTCCGGTATATCAAATAATAATCAACAAAGCCAAACATTTTTTCGTAAAAAAATATTAATCATTTTGATAAATATCTCGAAGTAAAATGTCATATTTACATTTAATAAATCTACCCTTAAAAAGTATATGAAACCTACATTATTGATATTAGCTGCCGGGATGGCGAGCCGCTACGGAAGTATGAAACAAGTTGACGGCTTTGGCCCTCACGGTGAAACCATTATCGACTACTCTATTTATGATGCTATAAAAGCCGGTTTTGGTAAAGTAAGCTTCATCATCCGCGAAGAATTTGCAGAACCATTTAAAGCTATTTTTGAGCCGAAACTAAAAGGACGTATTGAAACTGATTATGTTTTTCAAAGTTATGACCTGAAGCCATTTGGTATTGATAAAACTATTGAACGCGCCAAACCATGGGGGACTGCTCACGCTGTTCTTTCGGCACGCAACCAGATACATGAGCCTTTTTGTGTCATCAATGCGGATGACTTTTATGGATCTGATGCATTTGAAAAAATGGCCAAGTTTTTAAATACCGAAGTGGCAGATGACAAGTTTTCGATCATCGGTTACCAGGTGGACAAAACATTGTCTGAATATGGCACCGTATCCCGCGGTGTTTGCCAGGTAGACGAGAACGGCGATATGGTTGCCATCAACGAACGCCTGAAAGTATATTTTGCAAAAGACGGAAGTGTAGTTTATGAGGAAAATGGTGTAGAGATCCCGTTGCCATCAAACACCCCTGTTTCGATGAATTTCTGGGGATTTACCCCGGCAGTTTTCGCCAAAACAGAGCCTTTGTTTAAAGCCTTTGTCGAAGCCAATGAGAACGATCCGAAAGCGGAATTCTTTATCCCATTGATAGGCGATGAGCTGATTAAAAGCGGTGAAGCATCATTTAAAGTGATCCCAACCGATGCCAAATGGTTTGGCGTTACTTATAAAGAAGATAAACCTATCGTACAAAAATGCATATCGGATTTGGTTGCCAGCGGCGCCTACCCGGAGAATTTGTGGCCATAAAAGGTTAACGATTTTAAATATCGAAATCCTGCCCATAAGGCGGGATTTTTTGTTTTATGCATTGGTTCAAAAAATCCGTCCGTTTGTTTCACCGGCTGTTTCAGCGAAAAACGAACGAACTTTTTTTTCATTTTGCCTGCACAATACCATTTTCGTGAACTACAAAAAACCCCGGTTAAGCTAATAACCGGGGTTCTCCTATTTAAACCTTTTTAGAGGAAAAGGTATTATTTTACTTCTTCAAAGTCAACATCAGTAACGGTGTCACCTTCGGCATGACCAGCAGCGCCTGCGCCTGCATCAGGGCCCGGCTGTGCGCCTTGCGCGCCATCGGCAGATGCTTTGTACATCTCTTCAGATGCTACATTCCACGCGTTGCTTAACTCGGTTTGTGCCGATTCAATAGCATCGAAGTTTTTTGAAGCGTAAGCTTCTTTCAGTTTGGTTAAGCCTTCTTCGATAGGGGCTTTTTTGTCAGCTGAAATTTTGTCACCATATTCCTTCAGTTGTTTTTCTGTCGAGAAGATGAGCGCGTCGGCAGCATTCAGTTTTTCAACTTCTTCTTTTGCCTTTTTGTCAGCATCGGCATTTGCTTCAGCTTCGTCCTTCATCTTTTTGATCTCGGCATCAGTTAAACCTGAAGACGCTTCGATACGGATCTTCTGCTCTTTACCGGTAGCTTTATCTTTAGCAGATACATGCAATATACCGTTGGCATCAATATCAAAAGTTACCTCAACCTGTGGCACACCACGCGGAGCTGGCGGGATACCTGCCAAATTGAACTGGCCAATGGTACGGTTGCCTGCTGCCATTGGGCGCTCACCCTGTAAAACGTGGATCTGCACTTCCGGCTGGTTATCAGACGCAGTTGAGAAGGTCTCTGTTTTTTTAGTTGGGATGGTTGTATTTGCTTCAATCAACCTGGTCATCACACCACCCATGGTTTCGATACCTAATGAAAGCGGGGTAACATCCAGTAACAACACATCTTTTACATCGCCGGTTAACACACCGCCTTGTATAGCTGCACCGATGGCAACCACTTCGTCAGGGTTTACGCCTTTTGAAGGTGATTTACCAAAGAATTTTTCAACAGCATCCTGTATTGCGGGGATACGGGTTGAACCACCTACCAGGATGATCTCGTCGATATCGGAAGTGCTGTAACCTGCATTTTTCAAAGCAGTTCTGCAAGGTTCGATGGTACGTTTGATCAGGCTGTCTGCCAGTTGCTCAAATTTAGCACGGGTTAATGTTTTAACCAGGTGCTTTGGCACACCGTCAGCAGCGGTTACATATGGTAAGTTTATTTCAGTCTGGGTTGAGCTTGACAACTCGATCTTTGCTTTTTCAGCTGCTTCTTTTAAACGTTGCAAAGCCATTGGGTCCTTACGCAGGTCAACACCTTCATCGCTTTTAAATTCGTCGGCCATCCAGTCGATAATTACCTGGTCAAAGTCGTCACCACCAAGGTGGGTATCACCATCGGTTGATTTTACTTCGAACACGCCATCACCAAGGTCAAGTACAGATACGTCATGTGTACCACCACCGCAGTCAAACACAACGATCTTCATATCCCTGTGTGCTTTATCCAAGCCATAAGCCAGGGCAGCAGCAGTAGGTTCGTTAATGATACGGCGAACTTTTAAGCCTGCAATTTCACCGGCTTCTTTAGTAGCCTGGCGCTGTGCGTCGTTAAAATAAGCAGGCACGGTAATAACCGCTTCGGTAACTTCAGTACCTAAGAAATCTTCGGCAGTTTTCTTCATTTTCTGAAGGATCATGGCCGAAATTTCCTGCGGGGTATATTTGCGGTCGCCGATCTCAACACGCGGGGTGTTGTTATCGCCTTTAACCACTTTATATGGCATGCGGGCAGCCTCTTTGGTAACTTCGTTAAAGTTGTTACCCATAAAGCGTTTGATAGACGAAATGGTTTTTGTAGGGTTAGTGATTGCCTGACGTTTTGCAGGATCACCCACTTTACGCTCGCCGTTGTCAATAAAAGCCACTACAGACGGCGTAGTACGTTTTCCCTCGCTGTTAGCAATAACTACAGGTTCGTTACCTTCCATTACTGCAACGCAGGAGTTCGTTGTTCCTAAGTCGATTCCAATTATTTTAGACATATGATTATATTTTCTAGATTGAATGATTGTTTTATTACTACGTGTTTATCAATGCCTGTGCCAATGTAGGTTTGGCAGAATATTTTGCAGTGAATGGTAAGTAGTGAGTGGTGAAAGGTAATAAATAGTCAGATTGGGGGTGTTAGGTGGTGACAGGTTGGCAGGAATTAGTGAACTATTAATAAATTCAATAACACAAAAGTCGATATAATTAAAAGTATATTAGCTTTTAATTATACAATCTAAACTGGTCATTAATGAATACAAACTTGCTTTATAACAGAGAACTAGAAGACTATCAAAAAGACGATAGTTTTAATTTTATAGTTAAGGCTGATGCGATAAAATTATTTCTCGAATATAACTCAATAGCATTAGAAAAAAATAAAATGCTTGTATTGTATGGCGATTGGGGTAGCGGCAAAACCTCATTAATGAAACACATTGAATCAGAAATTAACAAAGATATTTACCATCCGATTTTCTTCCATGCCTGGGAACATGAAAAAGATGAAAATCTTCCGCTTTCATTATGCGATGCATTGGTTAATTCGATTGAAATATCTAATTATAAAGAAGTAATTAAAGATTTCATGAACGGAGCTTTTCTGACCTTAAAAAGCTTTACAAGTGGGATTACACTGAAAGCCCCCGGCTATTTAACAGGTCTTGGGCTCGACTTAGAATTTTCAGGCGAAAAGTATATGAAAGCTATTGACGAAGGATTAGCTGAATCAATACCGGTTTCATTTTATAAATCAAATAAAGAATTCAAAGATAATTTCCAAAAAATAGAGGAACTTATTTTGAAGCGATCAGGCGCACAAAAAATTCTGATATTTATTGACGATCTGGATAGATGTGAACCAGAAAATGTACTCAATCTGATAACAGCTCTAAAACTATTTTTTACTTATGGTGAAAAATCAGTATTCCTCTGTGGTATAGATAAAAATGCCGTGACAAAAGCCGTAAAAACAAGGTACAAAGACGTTATTAAGTCTGAGGAATATATGGAAAAAGTATTTGACATAGCTTTCAATATGCCAAAAACTTTCTCTCTTAAAAAAATACTCGAGCCACATTTTTTTGATTTAAAAAAAATATTGCATGATGGACATACAGTTAATTCAACTGACGTAATAGAAGATTTTTTCAGGTCAATTAAATTTACAAATCCAAGGCACCTAAAAAAAGTTTTAAATAAATATGAAATTTTAAAATCGTTTAAAGCACTTTCAACTATCCCCGAAGATTTTAGGAGTCTAATCCCTAACATAATTGAAAATGAAAAAACAGGCAAAGTATTCGAAACGATTTACTGTTTATTCATTATAATTTTATACGAATTTAATCTGGATGAGTTTGAGGAAGTGGAAGACTACGAGCAAAAAATGATAAAATATACAGATATTTTACGCGAAACACGTACCACGGGTAGTAATAACTACAATAAAGTGGAAGCCGCAAATGATTTAAACCGTTTTATATCCTTTAAAGATATTGATATCGCAACATTTAACGTAATTAAAAATGGTTCAGCTCAACTTGGAGGGCGTTCGTATGGATTTAGTAAATTCTTGTATATATTCTCGAATAGCACTCCCACAACGTTAGGATTTATAGGTAATGATGAGTTGTTTAGGTTTGCCCAATATTTTCCGGACAATAAAATAAGTACTAATTTTTGTAAATTTCTTATAAAATATGAGGCTACCATTGTTGGTGAAAGCGCAGACTCAGAGTATATAATTAGAAATCTTTTTAGTATGGTAAAGTATTTGCTTTAAGCCAAATCACGTTTCACAGTTAACTATGAACTCACAAATCATAGCTTTGATGCATATTCATCGATATTCGGGGTGAAGTATTTAATGCCATTGATAAGCGAGTAATGCTTTCGGCATTTAGCTCAACAGGAGATCTAAAAACAAAGAAGCCCCACTCAATGAGCAGGGCTATTCCTTAATAATTAGATTTATTTGGATTTAAAATTATTCGCCTTTTTCAGCATTTTCTTCGTGCTCTGCAGATGCGGTGGGTGCTTCAGGAGCTTCAGCAGCTGGTGCTTCTTCAACTACAGGAGCTACTTCAACAACTTCTTCGGCAACCGGTGCAGCTTCAGCTTTAGCAGCCGGAGCAGCAGTTTTAGCTTTAGCAGAACCACCACGGCGACGTGTTGATTTTTTCTCTGTTTTAGCAGTATCAGTACCGTAAACTGTGTTGTAATCTACCAGTTCAATCATGGCCATTTCGGCGTTATCGCCTAAACGGTTTTCCATTTTAATGATACGGGTATAACCACCGGGACGGGTTGCTACTTTTTCGGCTATCTCGCGGAACAATATGGTAACAGCATCTTTATCCTGTAAATAGCTGAATACAGTACGGCGTGAGTGCGTAGTATCGTTTTTTGATTTGGTGATGATCGGCTCTACATAAATGCGTAATGCTTTAGCTTTTGCTAATGTAGTAGTGATGCGCTTATGTAAGATAAGCGAGGTAGCCATGTTACCAAGCATCGCTTTGCGGTGACTGTTGGTGCGGCCTAAGTGGTTAACTTTTTTTCCGTGTCTCATTGTTTTGTTATGTTTTCACGTGCATACCGTTGGGCGGCTGTTTGTCAAGCCCGCGGAATTATGCTTTGTGCTAGTGACTAGTTAATTGGAGATTAGAGATTGGTCACCGTCAATTTCAAATCCTTTTATTGTAAACTAAGAAGAGGTTAGCGATAAGTTCTAATTAACTAATCACTAACCTCTTATCTCTAACCTATTCTTCGTCCAGTTTAAATTTCGAAAGGTTCATGCCGAATGACAAGCCTTTTGATTTAACCAGGTCCTGAATTTCTGTTAATGATTTTTTACCAAAGTTCCTGAACTTAAGCATATCTGCAACGTCATATGACACTAAGTCGGCCAGGCTACGGATATCAGCAGCTTTAAGGCAGTTTAGTGCACGAACAGAAAGATCAAGGTCAACCAGTTCAGTTTTCAGGATCTTGCGCATATGCAGGATCTCTTCGTCAACTTCTTTGGTTTCTTCTTTAGCCTGTGCTTCAAGCATCATATTTTCATCGCTGAACAGCATAAAGTGCTGGATCAGGATCTTAGCAGCTTCTTTAAGCGCATCTTCAGGGTGGATCGAGCCATCGGTAGCAATATCAAGTACTAATTTTTCATAGTCTGTTTTTTGTTCTACACGATAGTTTTCGATAGTATATTTTACGTTCTTGATGGGGGTATAGATAGAGTCGATAGCGATAACACCTACATTAGCATCAGGGTTTTTATTTTCTTCGCTGGGTACATATCCACGGCCTTTGCTAACAGTAAGCTCGATTTCAAGCGTTACCGAAGAATCCATGTTACAGATCACCAGATCAGGATTTAAAACAGTAAAGTTATTTGAGAACTTTGTGATATCACCGGCCTTAAAAGCATCCTGATTATTAATGATCACAAATATTTTTTCGCTGTCACCTGTTTCACCTGATTTTTTAAACCTAACCTGTTTAAGGTTCAGGATGATCTCGGTAACGTCTTCAACAACTCCTTTTATGGTTGAAAACTCATGCATCACTCCTGAAAAACGAACTGAAGTGATCGCAAAACCTTCAAGTGATGAAAGTAATATACGACGGAGAGCATTACCAATGGTTATACCGAAGCCTGGTTCTAATGGACGAAACTCAAACGTCCCATCAAAATCAGTCGATTTCTGCATGATAACCTTGTCTGGTTTTTGAAATGCTAAAATTGCCATTTATATCCTTTATTTATTGTTTACTTGATAATAGATTTGAGATGTGAGATATGAGATATGAGATTTTATCTCCTTATATCATAAGCTGTATCTGAAATCCTTTTTTTTCTTTTCTTGTTAAAATGAGATTTGAGATTTTGATGTTTGTCTCAAATCTCATATCTAAAATCTCAAATCTTATTTTGAGTACAACTCGACGATCAGGTTTTCCTTGATGTTTTCAGGAATCTCATCGCGATTTGGATAGTTCAGGAATTTGCCTGTTAAATTGGCAGCATCCCACTCCAGCCAGCTATGTTTGTTGATCTTTCTGCCGGCAACTGAATGCGTAATGGCTTCAAGTGTTTTTGATTTTTCGCGAACCGCGATCACATCACCTGCTCTCAAAGTATACGATGCAATATTTACTACCTCTCCGTTTACAGTAATGTGCTTGTGGCCAACTAACTGGCGTGCACCTGAACGTGTTGGAGCAATACCTAAACGGTAAACTGCGTTATCCAAACGGGCTTCTAATAATTTAAGCAAATTTTCGCCGGTGATACCTTCTTTAGCAGAAGCGCGGTGAAATAAGTTTTCAAACTGACGTTCCAATACACCGTAAGTGTATTTAACTTTTTGTTTCTCCATCAACTGGGTTGAATACTCCGATTGTTTCCCTCTTCTTTTGGAAACACCGTGCATTCCCGGTGGATAATTTTTTCTTTCCAGCGCTTTATCCGGACCGAAGATCGGTTCGCGGAAACGGCGCGCAATTTTTGATTTTGGACCTGTATATCTAGCCATTATTTGTGGTTTTTAAAGTATCAAGCAGCCCGCAGCTGCCGAATCTTAGCTTTAAAAAAATTGTTAATTAAACTCTTCTTCTTTTTGAGGGACGGCAACCATTGTGCGGAAGCGGGGTGATGTCCTTTATGGTAGTTACCTCGATACCTGCAGTTTGCAGGGTACGGATAGCTGATTCGCGGCCTGCGCCGGGTCCTTTTACAAATACTTCTACTTTACGCAAACCTAAGTCATAAGCAACTTTACCGCAATCGGCAGCAGCCTGACCGGCAGCATAAGGCGTGTTCTTTTTTGAACCTTTGAAACCCATTTTACCTGCAGACGACCATGAAATAGCCTGGCCGCTTTTGTTGGTTAGGGTTAAAATGATGTTGTTGAAGGTAGCATTGATATGTGCTTCGCCAACCGGCTCAACAATTACAATACGCTTTTTGGTAACTTTTTTGGTCTTAGCCATTTTTTTAATTATTGAATTAATGAATTATTGAGTTAGTGAATAACCCGGACCCATTAACTGTTTTGATAATTTGTTATTCCTGGTAATCTTCAAATTAAAAATCAGCTTTTCAACTAATCTCTATTCTCTAATCACCAATCACCTTTTCTTAATTATTGAATTAGTGAATTATTGAAGGGACGTGAACTAACCTCCAATCACTAACCTCTAATCACTACTTAGTAGCCTTTTTCTTGTTAGCAACAGTCTTACGTTTTCCTTTACGGGTACGTGAGTTGTTTTTGGTACGCTGACCACGCAAAGGTAATCCTTTACGGTGACGGGTACCGCGATAGCAACCGATATCCATTAAGCGCTTGATGTTAAGCTGAACTTCCGAACGTAATGAGCCTTCAACTTTAATCTGATCGTTTATTATACCACGGATCGCGTTTAATTGCTCATCATTCCAATCCTGAACCTTGGTATCGAAATCAATACCGGCTTCAGTTAAAATCCTCTGCGCTGTTGAGCGGCCGATACCGTAAATGTAGGTCAGGCCTATCTCGCCTCTTTTATTCTTTGGTAAATCAATACCTGAAATCCTTGCCATATTTTTTGTTTGTATTTTTAGATAGTAACCGAACGGCGGGCCACCGTTGTACGGATTACTACAATTCTTTTAATTATCCCTGACGTTGTTTATACTTAGGGTTCTTCTTGTTAATAACATAAAGTTTCCCTTTACGGCGGATGATCTTGCAATCAACGCTGCGTTTTTTAATGGATGCTCTAACTTTCATCGCGTTTTTATTTATATCTATAGGTTATTCTACCCTTTGTTAAATCATATGGACTCATTTCCAGTTTCACCCTGTCGCCAGGAAGAATTTTAATGTAGTGCATACGCATTTTGCCTGAAATATGCGCAATAATTTCGTGTCCATTCTCCAACTCTACCCTAAACATCGCGTTTGATAATGCTTCTTTAATCGTACCGTCTTGTTCAATTGAGGCTTGTTTGGCCATATTTTACTGATTATTACTCTATTATCCGCCTTAAAAGCGGGATGCAAAATTAATAAAAATTTTTTAACTTTTATTTTTTTCTTTTAAAACATTATCTACATATGAAAATGTAGAAAGTATTTCGGGTTTCCCCTTTTTTACAGCCACCGTATGCTCATAATGAGCAGAAGGTTTGCCGTCTACAGTTGACACTGTCCAGCCATCGTCCCAAAACTTCACCCTGGCCTTGCCGGCGTTGATCATGGGTTCAATTGCTATCACCATTCCCTCTTCCAGCTTAACACCCGAACCGCGTTTGCCGTAATTTGGCACTTCGGGTTTTTCATGCAAAGCTAATCCTACGCCATGACCCACAAGCTCCTTTACCACACCAAAACCATTCTTCTCGGCATGTTCCTGAACAGCATAGCCTATATCACCGATGCGCATGCCGGTTACGGCTTTTGCAACACCCAGATCAAGGCATTCCATTGTTACCCTCATCAGCTTCTTTACCGTGTCGCTAACTTCACCTATGGCAAAAGTATAAGCCGAGTCGCCGATATATTTATTCAGGATAGCGCCGCAATCAACTGATACCAGGTCGCCGTCTACCAGCTCCCTGTTACCGGGGAAGCCGTGAACAACCTGATCGTTCATTGAGATACACAATGAATAAGGGAAGCCATGATAATTTAAAAAAGCAGGAACCCCGCCATTATCGCGGATAAAGGTTTCTGCTAATTTATTTAACTCTATGGTTTTTACACCAGGACCAATCACCTTAGCGATCTCTCCAAGTGTTTTGGAAACAAGTAAAGAACTTTCTCTTATGAGTTCTATCTCTTCGACAGACTTATAATTGATCTTTGACATGTTGTAATTTTAGATAACCGGCTGACTTGTTCCACTTGCCGGAACTGATGTACGCCCTTTGATCCTGCCAGTCTTCATTAACCCATCATAATGACGCATTAACAAATGACTCTCAATTTGCTGTAAGGTATCTAAAACAACACCCACAAGAATGATCAGGGAAGTACCGCCAAAGAACCTTGCAAATGCGCTGTTAACATGTAACAATGCTGCCAATGCAGGAAAAACAGCTATGATGGCAAGGAAAATAGAACCTGGCAATGTAATTTTTGAAATAACGCCGTCAATAAAATCAGCAGTAGCCTTACCCGGTTTAATACCCGGAATAAATCCACCATTCTTTTTCATATCCTCGGCCATCTGGTTCGGGTTTACGGTAATCGCTGTATAGAAATAAGTGAATACAATAATCAGAATCGCAAACAATAAATTGTGTCCCCATGCTGTATAATCAGACAGTGACATTAATATTGGGTTGGACTGCGCTTTCGGGAAAAACTGCGCTACCGTAGCCGGGATAAACATTAATGCCTGGGCAAAAATGATCGGCATTACACCGGCAGCATTCACTTTTAAAGGAATATACTGCCTAACACCACCATATTGTTTATTGCCAACAATACGCTTCGCATATTGAACCGCTACTTTACGGGTTCCCTGTACTATCAGAATAGTGAACATTACTACTGCAATCAGTGCAACAATTTCAACAATAAACATTACCAAACCACCTGCAGCTGCATTACGTGATTGAAACTCACTGTAGAAAGCGCCAGGTAAGGCAGCAATGATACCCACCATGATGATGAGCGAAATACCGTTACCGATACCTTTATCTGTAATTTTCTCGCCCAGCCACATGATAAACATCGTACCTGCAGTAAGCACGAACATATTTAAGACGGTAAAATATGGGTTCGCAATCTCCATCTGATCGGCAGTGATCTGCGACTTAAGGTAAGCAGCCGCCTGCAATGCAGTAATCCCGATGGTTAAATAACGGGTCCACTGGTTAAGTTTGTTACGCCCGCTTTCGCCTTCTTTTTGAAGTTTAGCGAAATAAGGTACCGCAATACCCAATAATTGCACCACAATTGAAGCCGAAATATAAGGCATTACGCCCAATGCAAAAATGGATGCCCGTGAAAATGATCCACCGGCAAACATATTCAGTAATCCTGCAATTCCTTCAGCACCCTTGTTGTTAAGAGATGCCGGGTTAACACCTGGCAGCACTACGAAAGAGCCTGCACGATATATTAAAAGAAATAAGAGTGTGTTAATAATACGCACTCTTAAATCATCGATTTTCCAGATATTGGATAATGTGGTGAAAAATTTCTTCATCGAAAATTATAGCTTTACTATGGTACCACCTGCTGCTTCAATCGCTTTTTGCGCTGTTGCAGTAAACGCGTGTGCTTTAACTTCTAATTTGGCTGTCAATTCGCCGCGGCCAAGGATCTTAACCACATCGTTTCTTGAAACCAATCCGTGTTCTTTCAGTGTATCAAAATCAACTGATGATAATGAATATTTTTCAGTTAATGCTTGCAGCACGTCAAGGTTTACACCAGTGTACTCAACACGGTTAGGATTTTTAAATCCAACCTTAGGCACACGGCGCTGTAAAGGCATCTGACCACCTTCGAAACCAACTTTAGTGCTGGTACCTGAACGTGAACCTGCGCCTTTATGGCCACGGGTTGATGTTCCGCCACGGCCCGAACCTGTACCACGGCCTATCCTTTTTCTATTTTTTGTAGAACCTTTTGCAGGTTTTAGATTACTTAAATTCATGATATTAAATATTTTCTACCGCTACCAGGTGATTAACTTTTTTAACCATACCAATAATAGCCGCAGTAGCTTCAACTTCTACACTGTGGTTGATCCTTTTTAAACCAAGGGCCTCAACTGTCTTTTTTTGGCGCTCACTTCTATCGATCACGCTTTTAATCTGAGTTATTTTGATTTTTGCCATGACTGATTATCCGTTAAATACTTTACCTAAACTAACGCCGCGTTGCTGGGCTACAGTATACGCATCACGCAATTGCGATAATGCAGATACGGTTGCTTTAACCACGTTGTGCGGATTTGATGAACCTTTTGATTTTGCCAATACATTGTGTATACCTGCAGACTCCAATACGGCACGCATTGCACCACCTGCAATTACACCGGTACCATTAGCAGCGGGTTTGATGAAAACAAAACCACCTGAAAATTTACCGATTTGTTCGTGCGGTACAGTACCGTTAATGATAGGCACTTTTACAAGGTTCTTTTTTGCATCATCAATACCTTTAGCAATTGCTTCGGTAACTTCTTTTGCTTTACCTAAACCATAACCAACCACACCGTTTTCATCCCCTACCACAACAATGGCACTGAAGCTGAAAGTACGGCCGCCTTTGGTTACTTTGGCAACACGTTGTATGCTAACCAAACGATCTTTTAACTCGATCTCGCTGGTTTTTACTCTTTTTATGTTGATTGTTGACATTTTTCTTTCCGATTAAAAGTTTAAACCACCTTCACGTGCACCATCAGCCAATGATTTAATACGGCCATGGTATAAATAACCATTTCTGTCAAAAACCACATCTTTAATTCCTGCGGCAACAGCTTTCTCGGCAACCAGCTTACCTACGGCAGCTGACTGATCGATTTTTGTTCCTTTTTCCGCAGTGAAATCTTTTGATAATGATGAGGCCGACACTAATGTCTTGCCGCTAACATCGTCAATGATCTGCGCGTAAATACCTTTATTGCTTCTGTACACTGACAAACGCGGACGTGCTGAAGAACCGGAAACACGTTTCCTGATGCCCTTCTTAATTCTGTCTCTTCTTGATAACTTAGCTCCCATGACGATTATTTTTTAGATGCTGATTTACCTGCTTTTCTTCTCAATATTTCGCCAACAAACTTGATACCTTTGCCTTTGTATGGTTCAGGTGCACGTAACGAGCGGATTTTCGCTGCTACCTGGCCTATCAGTTGTTTATCAATCGACTCCAGAATAATAGTTGGGTTTTTACCCTTTTCAGCAGTTGTTGTAACTTTTATTTCTTTTGGCAATTCGAAAACATAGTGGTGAGAATATCCCAGCACTAAGTCTAATGTATTACCGGTATTGGTTGCACGATAACCTACACCCACTAATTCCTGCTCTAATTTATAGCCGGTTGTTACACCAACTACCATATTATTAATTAAAGCACGGTATAAGCCGTGTAATGCTTTATGACGTTTTTGATCAGAAGGGCGTTTTACAACCAGTTGTCCTTCTTCCACCTCAACAGTGATATCACTGTCAATGGCTTGATGCAACTCACCTTTGGGGCCTTTTACCGTAACAACATTATCTGCTGATAAAGTGAAAGTAACTCCCTGGGGCAGCGCAATCGGTGATTTTCCTACTCTTGACATTGCTTAATTTCCTCCTATTAATATACGTAGCATAAAACTTCGCCACCAACGTTCTGTGCGCGGGCTTCTTTATCGGTCATTACACCTTTAGAAGTTGACAGGATGGCGATACCTAAACCATTTAATACTCTTGGCATATTGTCCATGCCTGCGTATTTCCTCAAACCTGGTTTACTGATGCGCGAAATGCTGCGGATAGCAGAAATTTTTGTTATCGGATGGTATTTCAAAGCTACCTTAATAGTGCCCTGAGGACCGTTGTCTTCAAACTTAAAATTGGCAATGTAACCTTTGTCGAAAAGCACTTTCGTGATTTCCTTTTTCAGATTTGATGCAGGAATTTCAACAACCCTATGGTTGGCCTTAATAGCATTCCTTACTCTTGTAAGATAATCTGCGATTGGATCTGTATTCATTTTATTGTTTTATGATAGTGGTTTCCTTTTCCGGACCTGCTATCGGTTAATTTTTAAGTGATTAGAGGTTGGAGATTAGAGATTAGAAAAAAAACAACTAATCTCTGATCTCCAATCACTGATCTCTAACTACCAGCTTGCTTTCTTTATTCCCGGGATCTTACCGTCCAAAGCCATTTCACGGAATGTAACGCGTGAAATACCAAATTGACGCATGTAACCACGAGGGCGGCCAGTTAATTTACACCTGTTGTGTAATTTTACCGGTGAAGCTGCTTTTGGTAATTTATCCAAAGCCAGGTAATCACCTGCTGCTTTAAGGGCCGCTCTTTTTTCAGCGTATTTAGCTACTAATTTAGCACGTTTCAATTCACGCGCTTTTACACCTTCTTTAGCCATTTGTAGTTGTATTTTGATTTTTAAATGGTAATCCAAATTGTTTCAACAACTCCAATGCTTCAACATCGTTTGTTGCAGAGGTTACAAAGGTAATATCCATACCCTGTATCTTGTTGATCTTGTCGATATTGATTTCAGGGAAAATGATCTGCTCGGATATACCTAAAGTATAATTTCCGCGGCCGTCAAAACCTTTATCATTAATACCTTTGAAGTCGCGGATACGTGGCAGCGCGATAGCGATCAAACGGTCAAGGAATTCATACATGGTATTATCACGTAAAGTAACACGTACGCCGATAGGCATATTTTTACGTAATTTAAAGTTTGAAATATCCTTTTTCGATTTTGAAGAAACCGCTTGCTGACCAGTGATGGTAGTAAGCTCGGCAATGGTACTTTCAATCAGTTTTTTATCAGTAGTAGCACCACCAACACCCTGGTTGATAGCGATTTTCTCAAGTTTAGGAACCTGCATTACGCTTTTATACTGAAATTTATCTTTCAGTGCAGTACGGATCTCAGTTCTATACTTTGTTTTTAATCTTGGTACGTATTCCATTACTTAATTTCCTCTCCTGATATTTTTGCCACTCTTACTAATTTACCAGCTTCGTTTCTTTTACGGCCAACGCGGGTTGGTTTACCCGATTTAGGGTCAACCAGCATCAGGTTTGAAACGTGTATGGCAGCTTCCTGCTTAACAATACCACCATTTGGTTTTGCAGCATTTGGCTTAGTATGTTTAGATACTAAATTAGCACCTTCAACAATTATGCGGTTCTTGTCTAATATTACTTCTAATACTTTACCCTGGGCGCCTTTTGAGTCACCGGCTATAACCTTTACCAGATCACCTTTTTTGATCTTCATTTTGGCAGGTTTTATATTCTTCTTATTTTCCATGTTACAATACCTCCGGTGCTAATGATACAATTTTCATAAATTGTTTCTCACGTAATTCTCTTGCAACAGGGCCAAAGATACGTGTGCCTCTTGGCTCATCCTGGTTATTTAATAAAACTGCTGCATTGTCGTCAAAACGAATATATGAACCATCCTTGCGGCGGATTTCCTTTTTTGTACGAACAACAACAGCTTTTGAAACAGTACCTTTTTTAACGTTGCCTGATGGCAGGGCGCTTTTTACGGTAACTACTATCTTATCGCCGATAGAGGCATACCTTTTCCCGGTACCACCCAACACGCGGATCACTAAAACTTCTTTAGCACCGCTGTTATCAGCTACGTTTAATCTTGATTCCTGTTGTACCATTTTATTTAGCCCTTTCTAAAATTTGAACTAGTCTCCAGTTTTTGTTTTTGCTCAGCGGGCGTGTTTCCATAATCAATACGGTATCGCCTATACCACAGGTATTTGCTTCATCATGGGCCATAAATTTGGTAGTCTTCTTTACGAATTTACCATAGATAGGGTGTTTTACTTTCCTTTCTACAGCAACAACAACAGATTTATCCATCTTATTGCTTACTACCAGGCCGGTACGAGTTTTTCTTAAATTTCTTTCCATTTTTCCCGATTCTTAAAATTATTCAGAAGCTGACGCTGATTTACGCTTTGTTATTTCAGTGGTCAAACGGGCGATATCCTTGCGTACTTTTGTAATACGGCTAGGGTTTTCAATAGCAGAAACCGCGTGTGCAAATTTCAGTTTGGTAAGATTTGCTCTTTCCTCGCCGATCCTGGCAACCAATTCTTCAGTCGACAACTCCAAAATTTCTGAGTTCTTCATTTTCTTTTTTTATTGTTGTAATGTTGTAAAGTTGTAAGGTTTTAATGTTGCCTGCACGGCGGTTGTAATAACTTTCCAACCTTTCAACATTACAACTTTTAAACGTCTTCGTTATGCTTCTACGTAATCTCTACGTACTATAAACCTTGTTTGTACAGGCAACTTTTGTGCTGCCAGGCGTAATGCTTCCTTTGCAACATCCAAAGGAACACCTTCCGCTTCAAAAATGATCCTTCCGGGGCGTACTACCGCAACCCAATATTCAGGAGCACCTTTACCTTTACCCATACGTACTTCTGCTGGTTTTTTGGTTACTGGCTTGTCAGGGAATATCCTGATCCAAACCTGTCCTTCACGTTTCATAAAACGTGTAACAGCAATACGTGCAGCTTCTATCTGCCGGCTGGTAATCCAGGCTGCTTCAAGTGATTTTATACCGAAAGATCCGAATGACAGTTCAGCGCCACGACTGGCGTTTCCCTTCATTCTGCCTTTTTGCATCTTTCTGAACTTCGTTCTTTTTGGCTGTAGCATTTTATTATTCTTTGAGATATGAGATTTGAGATATGAGATTTGAGATGTTACTCTACAAACCTTTATCGAAAATCTGTACCTTATTAATTATTACTTTATCTTTCTGCAAACCCTTTGATGATCGATAAAATGCTTCTCACATCTCATATCTCACATCTCATATCTGCCTGACTTATCTCTTTCCTGGACCGCCCGGACGATTTCCGCCTGGACGGCTACCACCTGCGCCTGGTCCACCACCACGATTCGGGCCACCCGGACGGCTTCCGCCTCCGCGTTGGTTAGCACCACCCGGTGCACCTGGTCCTCTGCGATCGTTTCCACCTTTTCTGTCGCCGCCTCTGCGCTCACCGCCGCGTTCGCCGCCTCTTTCGTTACCACGACCGCCAAATGCTGCCGCTCCTTCAGGACGCCCGCCTTTGCCGCTTGCGCTGCTGGCACCGCCAATGTTTGGAGAAAGATCGCGTTTACCGTAAACTTCGCCTTTGCAGATCCATACTTTAACACCTATTTTACCATAAGTAGTTAACGCTTCTGCCAATGCATAGTCAATATCAGCACGGAAAGTGTGCAATGGAATTCTTCCTTCTTTATATTGTTCAGTACGTGCCATTTCCGCACCGCCTAAGCGGCCTGATGTCATCACCTTAATTCCTTCGGCACCCATTCTCATGGTTGAAGCAATAGTGGTTTTCATCGCACGACGGAATGAAATACGTGCTTCTAATTGTTTTGCTATACCTTCAGCAACTAATTGTGCATCCAGTTCAGGACGTTTGATCTCGAATATGTTGATCTGAACTTCCTTTTTAGTCAATTTTTTTAATTCTTCTTTGATCTTGTCAACTTCCTGGCCGCCTTTACCGATAACGATACCCGGGCGGGCTGTGTGGATAGTTACAGTGATGCGTTTTAAGGTACGCTCAATAACGATCTTTGAAACACCACCTTTTGAGATACGTGCTGAAAGATATTTACGGATCTTTTCGTCTTCAACTAATTTGTCGGCATAATGATTGCCACCGAACCAATTAGAATCCCAACCTCTGATGATTCCTAACCTGTTACCTATTGGATGTGCTTTCTGTCCCATTTCAAATTAATTGTTAACGTTTTTACTATCTACAACCAGGTGTACATGGTTTGAGCGTTTGCGGATGCGGTATCCTCTTCCCTGCGGAGCGGGACGCAGCCTTTTTAACTGGCGGCCGCCGCCTACTGAAACCTCTTTTACAAACAGGTTGCTATCTTCAACGCGTTTGTCTTCGTTTTTTGCTTCCCAGTTTTTGATGGCTGATAACAAAAGCTTTTCAACACGAATCGCAGCTTCTTTATTTGTGAATTTGAGGATGTATAACGCTTTCTCAACGTTTACACCACGGATCAGGTCAACCACCAAACGCATTTTACGGGGTGAGGTTGGGCAGTTCTGTAATTTTGCGATTGAAGCGCCGCCTTGCTGAGCTTTTTCCTCTTCTTTGCGTTGCCTGATCAATACAGACTTTTTAATTTTTGTTCTTGCTTCTTCCATTGCCTGTTATTTTTTCTTTTCAGCGTGACCGCGGAATGTACGGGTTGGTGCAAACTCTCCCAGCTTGTGTCCAACCATGTTTTCTGTTACGTACACAGGGATAAATTTATTACCGTTGTGTACCGCGAATGTATGACCAACGAAATCCGGAGAGATCATGGAACGACGAGACCATGTTTTTACAACCGACTTCTTGTTTGAATCATTCAGTACCGTAACTTTTCTGTCTAAGTTATGGTCGATGTAAGGTCCTTTTTTAATTGAACGAGCCATTATTTTTTCCTTCTTTCAATGATATAACGATCCGATGTTTTCTTTTTGTCACGAGTTTTAAAGCCTTTGGCTAATAAACCTTTGCGTGACCGTGGATGACCACCTGAGGCCCTTCCCTCACCACCACCCATAGGGTGATCTACCGGGTTCATGGCTACACCACGAACTCTTGGCCTGCGGCCTAACCAGCGTTTACGGCCGGCTTTACCTAACACGGCGTTAGCTTTCTCGCCATTTGAAACGGTACCGATAGTTGCCAAACAAGTTGCCAGTATCATACGGGTTTCGCCTGAAGGCAATTTGATGATGGCATATTTACCATCACGTGCCGAAAGCTGGGCATATGTACCTGCACTGCGTGCAATGGTACCACCCTGGCCGGGGTTAAGTTCAATATTGTGGATGATAGAACCAAGCGGGATGCTCTTAAGCGGCAATGTATTACCAACTTCGGGCGCTACGCTGTCGCCTGACAGAACAGTCATACCAACGGTAAGTCCTGCAGGAGCTATCATATATCTTTTTTCGCCATCGGCAAAGTGCAATAATGCTATACGTGCCGAACGGTTAGGATCATACTCGATAGTTGCAACTTTCGCTGGGATATCAAATTTGTTACGTTTGAAATCAATTAACCTGTAAGCTTGTTTATGGCCACCACCTAAATAGCGCATGGTCATTTTACCGCTGTTGTTACGTCCGCCCGATCTTGTGTTTACCGAAACCACCAATGTTTTTTCAGGAACATTAGTTGTGATATCAGCCGTACTGGTATCAATCCGGAAGCGTGTACCGGGTGTAACCGGTTTAAATCTTTTAACTGCCATCTCTTTATTTATATGCCGCTATAAAAATCAATTACTTCTCCGTCTTTCAACGTAATGATCGCTTTTTTGTAAGTAGCTGCGCGTCCTGAAACGGCACCGGCCTTAGTATTGCGGGTCTTAAGTTTACCAACGTATTTCATGGTGTTTACCGCTTTAACGTTTACACCATACATCGCCTCAATGGCTCCTTTTATCTGAATCTTATTGGCCCTGTGGTCAACTTTGAAAGCATAACGGTTAAGCTTCTCGGTTAAGCGGGTTACTTTTTCAGTAAGTAAGGGTTTTTTTAAAATTTCCATATTTACTTAGCTAATGCTTCCTCCAAAGTTTTAAGAGCACCTGTAGTTAAGATCAGCTTGCCTGCGTTTAACACATCGTAAGTGTTTAACTGGTCGGCAACAATCACCTTAGTTTTTTTCAGGTTCCTGCTTGATAGATATACATTGTTATTTGCAGCGCCTAATACTAAAAGTGTCCTTACATCACCGGCATTTAAGTCGGTAGTGAACTGTACATAGCTTTTAGTTTTTACAGCGTCGAAAGTAAAATCTTCAACTACCACTATGCTGCTATCTTTTGCTTTATATGATAAAGCTGATTTACGTGCAAGGGCTTTTAGTTTTTTATTTAACTTGAAGGTGTAATCGCGTGGCTGCGGACCGAATACACGGCCACCACCATTAAACAACGGTGATTTTACGCTGCCGGCACGGGCGCCGCCTGTACCTTTTTGCTTATATAATTTGCGGGTTGAACCTGCAATTTCGTTACGCTGTTTTGATTTGTGCGTTCCCTGGCGCTGGTTAGCGAGGAATTGCTTTACATCTAAATAGATAGCGTGATCGTTTGGTTCGATTCCGAATACGGACTCAGAAAGTTGCACCTTGGCACCTGTTTCTTTACCTGATACATTTACTACGTTAACTTCCATCTTATTTATCCACTATTACGAATGAACCCTTAGCTCCCGGGATGGAACCTTTAACTACCAACAGGTTTTGCTCAGCAAATACCTTAACTACCTGTAAGTTTTGAACCTTAACACGTTCGTTACCCATTTGGCCGGCCATACGCATACCTTTAAATACGCGGGAAGGCCATGATGATGCACCCATTGAACCCGGAGCACGTAAACGATTATGTTGTCCGTGAGTTTGCATACCCACACCACCGAAACCATGACGTTTTACAACACCCTGGAAACCTTTACCTTTTGAAGTACCCACCACATCAACAAAATCGCCGATCTCAAAAATATCAACGGTGATCGTATCACCTAAGCTTTTTTGATCTTCGAAAGTTTTGAATTCAACCAGACGACGTTTTGGCGTTGTACCAGCTTTGGCGAAATGGCCTTTTAAGGGAGAAGTAGTGTGCTTGTCTTTTGCCTCACCATATGCAAGCTGTACAGCTGCATATCCGTCTGTCTCAACAGACCTGATCTGGGTTACCACGCAAGGGCCAGCTTCGATTACAGTACAGGGGATGTTTTTCCCTGTCTCGTCGAAAATGCTGGTCATTCCTACTTTTTTACCAATTATTCCTGACATTTTATTTATTTTTTTGTGCTCATCGAAGCAGTAGGGCCACGTTCAAAGCATATTATTCCCCGTTAAGGGACGGCAAAGATAGGGATTATAAATTAAATGCCAAATAGTGAGTGCATTATTTTTTTATTATTATTTCGAGGGGGGATTTTGGGGTGGATTGGGTGGATTATGTGAGGGGTTGAATTGTTGATTTTCAGTATTATTAATATCAACCAGATTTGTTCCACATTGTACAGCGTGGAACAAAATCCGATGTTTATGCTAATTTAGTACGCGGCTCGGTACGAATATTCCACGTTATACAATTTAATATACCGCCTTGATTGGCAATTTCATTGCTTTCAATAGTAGCGATAGTTTGTCTTACAAATACTTCTTCAAATTTTCGTATAGCTTCTTCATCTTCTTTTATGCCGAAAACTGGAACAACTATGGCCTGTTCCATTTGCAGATAATTTATATAATCGCCATTTGCCTGATTATAACTTGTGTTTTGATATGGATTATAAGGAAGTTCAATGTAATCCAGCCCTATATTGAGGATGGCAATTTGAAAGGCTCGCCGGAACTCTTCCTTTTCTTTCCCATAGTTGTTTACTAATACAGTATGATTGTCAATAAACCGGATCATTCCATCTGAATGCCCTGTGAAATCTTTTGGTTGTTCAGGAACAAAGTATAATTTGTCGACTTGAAAAAGTGCTTCAAGCTGTCTGATTAATTGTTTTGGTTGGAATGTTGGATTATCCTGAAAAATCCTGTCAGTCATTATTACTTTATCTGTTGTTCGTGTTACATTTCCACCATCAAGTACGATTGTTGATTTTGTTGTGTCTATCCCTATTTTATCGCAAATAGTATCAACATCAGAGATTGTCTTTCTATATTTAATGGTTTGTAAATACTGGGGATTGTATATAAAACGGATAAAGTTGTTAATATCAATCTGAATTGGCATATAATCAACAGCCCAAATGTCCTTTGTATGGGGAATTATAGAATGCTGAATTTTGCATTCATCCAATACACTTATAAACCTGCTAAAGAAATCAGGGTTTAACTTAGGTAAAATATCAGCTAAATAAAGTGTATTGGTCTCCTTATCTGTAATCATTAGAATAATTGCTTTACTATAAATGATCAGCTTTTGTCTTTTCAACTATTTAAAGTGTTTGTAGCCGAATAGATCATTTATTTCTTTTTCGGAACCTACTTGTGTCAATAGATCCACGGCTATATTGCTTTTGTCTTTTTGGGTTTCTTTGGGATTTATAAAAAAACGATATAGACCATTATAAAACCTTGCCTTCTCAGATTGGTCGATTTTAGGGTTTAAACCAACTCTCCGGCTGTAATAAACTTTCTGCTCTTCAATTAGCGAACCCATTCTATCCCAGGGTAACTTTTGGATATAAAAACTCATTTTTTCTGAATTGTTAACAGCGCCTAAATTTTTGAACAGTTCTTGAACACACAAAATAGGCCCATTTATAAATTTATTTTCCTTTAGGTTTTTAACCCCTCTGATTAATATACCACCATATACATCTTTGCTTCCAAATGTTATATCTAAACCAGAACCATGGAAATACCATTGTTCGCTTGTCATTTGATTTTCATGCTGATGTGAGTAAACATCAGCGTGGCTATCTTTTTCAAAATAGTAAAACTCAAGCGAGGTAAAACGATAATAGTTTTCACCTACAAGCAGCACATTGTCATTCATTAAACTTGATGCAATCCTTTTAAAATCATCAAATGGATTTTCTTTATTAGTTATCTCTAAATTCATTATAATTATTATATAATATTAATAATCAGGTACTTATGTCATTGCAAATGTAAAACAAATTTCATCACTTCCAAATGTAATCTCGTATTAAACAAAATCCATTAAAACTTTTCTCTTGTGCAGGAATACAGCAGGTCTAAAGAGGTGGAGTCCGTGCGCCGCTTACTTTCAAATTGACAACAAGAATTAAAAGCGTAATTTTATTACAGCGAATTTATGTTAACCCTTGATAGAATTACTTCCAACCCCAACATAATGGCCGGCAAGCCCTGCGTAAGGGGCATGCGTATTACCGTTTTAGCTGTACTTGGTTTACTTGCTGCCGGGATGACAAAAGCGGAAATTATAGAGGCCTACCCTTACCTGGAGTTTGAAGACATTGAGCAATGCCTTAATTATGCCGCTTATTTGGAGGAAGGGAAGGTTGTCTGAATCAGAATTTACAGAATTTCAGAATTAACAAAATGGCACGACCAGGGAGTTTTTCTTTCGTTTCTTTTTTAGGTTCGGGCATGAAAGTTATTAGCTATTGTTGTTTCTTTTTGTCTCCGGGCAAGCCAACTTTTAACAGCGTTTTTCTTGCTTGTTCGGTTTTCTTTACGAAGAACGGATCATTCTCGTAGCTCCGCACGGCATCGCTAACGATTCCGTGCCCCTTCAATTCTTTCCGTTCGTCCTTTTTTGTTATTGCTGACATAACAATTTGATTTATCTGTATATCAAAGATACAATTTTATATCCTCTTAATTAAAAATGCACTATAATTTACATTTTTTTGAAACTCGTGCCAATCGCCATCCTTTAATCCGTACACCTCGAAATATAAACTCATTTCATCAAATAAACCAGAAATCCCTATTTGATATAACCGGGTACGGACTGGCGTGCTACCTTCCGCGTACACTTGGTAATGCGGGTAATGATAAGTAAAGTCAATAACAGTATTTGCAACCGTTGAAAGCACTAAGTCGCGATCTTCGTTATTTGTGATTGAAATATCGTCAATAGCCCCTGTGTCCAAATTTTCATCGCCAAAACCTAAATTATAAACATTCTTCCATCCTTCGATTTTGCTGAACCTTACAACTTTTGCAATTTTTCCTTTTGGGCCTTCGCTTATAAATCTGTAATCTTTAAAATTATTGCTACTGTAATAGGTGTAACGAGGCAGATTCATCGGCGAAGGTTGAAATCAAGTAGTATATCAATTCAAACCTAAGAAATTTTTTAATTTATTGGAACAACCTCTTCTCGCGCGAATGCAGCGCAGGCCAAAAGAGATGGGGTTCCCCACTTTATATCGCTTTATTTTTTTCTTGTTCTTCAGCCAGCTTTCTAAAAAATTCTTTTGAGGCCGGAGTGCTGAAAATTTCCCTTGCGTGTTCGATAATTTGTTCTGTCGTCATTGCTTCGGCTTCCCTTCGCTTCCTTTTCTGCTCAAGGAACTCCGCGCGATGCTTTAACCTTTCGTCATCCTCTTGTGCCATGATTGAACGTGCTTAATTCACCTTTCGGGAACCCTGCTTTCTTAAAAAAAGCCTTTGCTTCTTCTGCTTTTTTAATAACAACAGGATCGCTAGCGTGGCTTTTAACGGTGTTACTAACAATGGCCCCGCCCAACGATTCTGATTTGATCTCTACTGCTCTTTTCATTGTTGACATAATCCTATCATTTATAATATCAAATATAGTTATTTTAATTTTTTTGAACGACAAATGCCTCATAGTTGACATTCTTCTGAAAAAATTCCCATGCACCGTTCCGGTAACCTTGTACAGTATATCCGGCGCAAATTTCATCGTAGATTTTAGAAATGCTCATTTGATATAACCGCGTTCTGACTAAGGTGCTACCGACGATATGGATCATCGGTCTACCATAATGATCACTAAAATCCCCAATTGTATGCGCAACAGTCGCAAGGATTGTATCGCGGTCATCGTTGCTGCTTTTTACTCTGTCAAGCAGGACGCCAGTTGCTGGTTCTTCGTCACCGAATGCCAAATTATAGATGAGTGGCTCATCGTTAATTTTTTCATAAACGACCAGTTTTTTTATTCGACCGTTGGGTCCATCGCTGTAAAATAAATAATCTTTATAGTCACTTGCAGCGTAATAAGTATAGCCTTTAATATTCATTATAACATGATGACATTAACTTGTAAAGGCTTTCAAGGTTTTAAAGCTCATTCAGCAATTGTTCGATTGATTTTGCTTGTACTTTTCTTTCCTGGTATAATTTAACCTATTTCACTGATTCCTCAAGGTCATCCAATATTTGTTTTTCTTTGCCGCTTTGCTTAATTTCCTGACATTATCGGTTGAAACTACTTTCCCTCCTAATTGTTCAACCGGGTCAGACAGTGTTTTTTCAACCTTTTCCGGAATTTCAATGGTGAGCGTTGTCATATAACAAATTTAGGAATATTGTTAATCATTTACACATTTCCCTCAAAAACCACTTTATATTCGTTGAAAACTATTTTTGCTTAGCGTAATATTCTTCCCTAAACTTGACCAAATCACCATCATCCCAAATAAAATGATCTCATCTATAAAAAAACAAATAGCTGCGTTTAAAGAATCGCCCGAAATAAGCGACTTAATATACCGTAAAGCCAGGGCAATTTACCTGAATGGGAATTGCCAGTTGTTAAGCCAGTCGGTACGCGGTTTTGACGTATTGGTATTTGACGGGGAGGAAGATATTGAGATAAGAATTACACTTCCGGAGGATGGGAATCTACACAGCCTCATTAAAGGTGACCCAGCCCCCTGGGACAGCTGCAGCGTTGCCGCCCTGATGCAGGTTGAAGAAGAACTGGAAAAAACCGAACCCAAGCCCCTGCTTGAAGGTAAAGCATATACCCGCGAAGGCATGATGAAACGGGTGCTGGAAGAGCGCAGGTTAAAAGCGCTGAAAGCCAAATACACAATAACATTTGCCGGCAATATTTATGGGGAACACGTTTTAACCACCGAAAAAGGCGTAAGCTATAAAATCACGCTCCGCGATTTTGAAAATGAGACCGGTTATATTGATAATCCCGATCTGAAAACAAATAAACTGGGCACAACCAAACACATTATGTTTGCCTTTATTGCGTTGAAATCGCAGCCGGAAATTTATCATAGCTTAAGCCGGGTTTACCCGTTTGTGGAGGTGTATCTTGATCCGCTTAATAACTATCGCATTTCCTGGTATTACCCGCACATTTTAAAACCTGACATTGCAGGATTAATCACGAGATATTTTGCCGGCAAAAGTTATGTTGAAGACGGTGACGTAAAGGAATTCCTGAACTTTATTGTGGCCGCACGCGAACACCCGCTGTTAATGGTACGGCCAGAAGTGGAAGAAAAAGTAAAGGAGGCATGGGACAAGGAAATGCTCGACCTTGCCAGCAACGAAGAACAAGTGGATTTTTCGATGATGAAAGCTACATTGTTCCCATACCAGCAGCAGGGCGTGGCTTTTGCCGCTTTTAAAAGCGGGGCTATTATCGCCGACGAAATGGGCCTGGGTAAAACCATCCAGGCGATAGCTACTGCCGTAATTAAAAAGAAGTTGTTCAATTTCAGGCGGACACTCATTATCTGCCCCGCTTCGTTAAAGGAGCAATGGAAGCAGGAAATTGAAAAGTTTTCGCATGAGACGGCAATTATCGTTGACGGGCTCCCAAACCAAAGAGTTGAACTATACCGCAACAGCGACGCTTTTTTCATGATTGTTAATTATGAAACCGTATTAAGGGACTGGCGGGAAATGAACCGAATGGAAACCGACTTTATTATCCTGGACGAGGCGCAGAAGATTAAAAACTTCTCGACCATCACTGCACAGAGTATAAAAATGCTGGAAAAGAAACATGCTTTGGTGATTACAGGAACGCCGATTGAAAACCGGTTGATCGACCTTTATTCGGTGGTGCAGTTTATTGACCCCCAATTTTTAGCCCCTTTGTGGGAGTTTTCGTACCAACATTGTTATTTTGATGAAACCAAAGCCGACAAAATCACCGGCTATTACAACCTTCAGCAGTTAAACGACCGCCTTAAACCGATATTGATCAGAAGAGAGAAAAGAAGAGTGATAAAAGATTTGCCACAGGTAACAGAGATTACGGTGCCTGTGGCTATGCACATAGAACAGGAAGTTTATCATAGCGACTATGCGAAGGGTATTTCTGCTATCCTCCGCAAAAAATTCATTTCACCCTTCGACTTGCAGAAATTGATGCTGCTGATGAGCAATATGCGTATGGTTTGCGATTCAACCTTCCTGGTTGATAAACAATCGCATGTATCACCAAAACTTCATGAGTTGAAACACATCCTGCTGGAGAAGTTAGACCTGAAAAACAACAAAAATAAGGTCATCATTTTTTCTGAATGGGTTACTATGCTGCAATTAATAGGCAAAATGCTGCATGAGTGCGGCATCGGCTTTGCCCAGCTAAGCGGACAGGTAGCCATAAAAAACCGTGATAAACTGGTAAAGAAGTTTGAAAGCGAACCGGATTGCCAGGTGTTTTTGTCAACCGAGGCCGGCGGTGCAGGGCTTAACCTCCAGGTTGCTGATACGGTTATAAACTTTGAGCTCCCGTGGAACCCGGCTAAAAAAAACCAGCGCATCGGCCGTATTGACCGCCTGGGGCAGTTGAGCAAGCACCTTACGGTGATCAATCTGGTAACGAAAAACTCTATTGAAACAAAAATAGCCTCGGGACTTACACTGAAACAAAACCTTTTTGACGGCGTACTTAACAACGAAAACGGCCCTGATGTAGTTGACTTTTCTGCTTCGGGCAAAGCGCAATTTCTTAAGGAACTGGAAGACGTTATGGAAGGTTTTACGGCTGTACAAACCGAATTGTACGAAGACGCTCAGATTGAATCTGAAGTTGAACAACTTCAAGAATCCATTGAGGATATCGTTTCTGACGAAAACAGCCGGCAGCCGGTCGGTACCGATAGTAATAAAGCTTCGGAAATAATATTTCCGGAAGAACAGCAGGAAAAGATACAGGCTATGGAAACCGTAATGAACCAGGGGATGGAATTCCTTTCGGGGATGTTTAAAATGGCTACGGGAAAAGATTTAGGGTTTGAAGGCAAAAAAATGGAAATAGACAAGGAAACAGGCGAAATAGTAATGCGGTTTAAAATGCCGGGAATGATGGGGCTATAGCTTAAAAGCTTTGCGAATTATTAAAATATGGTGTTTTCATCCAATGCCGAATCTGACTGGCTATTTGCAAAACCCCACATTTGTTGATATTTTAGCGACCGGCATGCGTATCCGCAACGAACACACAAATGGAACCTACTCCTAAACCGACGCTTAACGAGGATCAAAAGGCGGCGTTCAGGGCGATCCGTGATTTTTTGAACCATCCGGTGGCTAACACTTTTGTTTTGAAGGGCTACGCAGGTACCGGCAAAACTTTCCTGATGCAATTACTGGGAAAATGGCTTGAGAAGAAAGAACTTAAATTCTGTATGCTGGCCTCAACCGGGCGGGCAGCGGCTGTATTACGTGGCAAAACCGGCTTTACTACTAAAACAGTTCATGGCGAGCTTTATCATTTCAGCAAGGTTGACGGTATTGATGAATCGATGCTGGTGAGCGGTAAACCGGCAAACAATGGCCAGATGTCGTTACAGTTTGCAACGCGCGTACCCGACCAGGATAAGATCTTATACATTGTTGATGAAGCTTCGATGCTATCGGGCGACTTTGCTGATACTGCTTTTTTTGCCACATTCGGGTCGGGTGTTTTGCTGAATGATTTCTTCGAGGTTGTTGGAAAGAACAAGGTGATTTTTGTAGGCGACCCTTGCCAGTTACCCCCGGTTGGACAGGGATTCAGCCCTGCACTTGACGTGCGCTGGCTAAACGGGAACGGGAGAAACGCGGTATCAGTAACCCTGAAAATGATAGAACGAACAGAAGCTACCAACGATATATTAAAGTTAGCGGGCGCGGTGAGAAAAATGGCCGACTATGAAACTTTTATGGGCAGGCCAAAACTGCCGGCACTTAACCTTAAAAATGTGGTGCTTCACACCTCGGAACAGTCGTTATTCGCACACTATTCAAATGCTTACAGGAATGCCGGAACAAATGAAACGCTAGCCATTGCAAAAAGCAACAAAAAAGTGCAGCAAATTAACCGCGCCATGCGCCGCGACAGGTTCGGCATAATGGATATGCCGCTGCAGCCGGGTGATGTGCTGCTGGTAACGCAAAACAACTATGCCGTGCCACTGTCAAATGGTGATTTTGTGGAAATTCTTCAGCTTGGCGAGCTTAAATATGTCGGTTTGTTGAAATTTCAGGATGTAAGGGTAAAATCGCTTGCTTCGGAAAAGGAGTATAATTTGCTGCTTTCGCTGGATATTTTACACGGCACAACCGGGAATTTCAGTAACGAACAATCCAAAAGTTTGATGATCGACTTCAGCCATAGGATGAGGTCTGAAAATATCAAGCCAAACTCGTCGCGTTATAAAGAAGAAATGTTAAAAGACGAATTCCTGAATTGCCTTAGGGCCACTTATGGCTACGCCGTTACGTGCCATAAAGCGCAGGGCGGCGAATGGGCCGAAGTTTATCTCTTTCTGGATAACAAAATGTACGGAATGCCACCCAACGAGCTTTGCAAATGGTGGTACACCGCCATAACACGGGCTCGGGTTACATTGCACCTTGAAAAAGGATGGTGGGTGAGTTGAAAAATCTGCAGGGCGCAGACAGTTTTATTTTCTCAAACGTTTTTATTTTAGCTATAGTGATATCGGCATTGCAAAATATGCAGGCGGTTTTCTTTTACACAATATATTAACCTGTGTTCGTCTGTTATGCGTCTGCTCCAGTTCCCGGCAAAGTTTCCTTTTAATGGTTCAGGTTTGCCAATACCTTTAAATGGGGTACGCAAACATTCCTTTATAAGTTCATTAATGCGAATCAACACTTTTTTATCTGTTTGTTGCCAATATACATAGTCGTCCCAGGCCTTTGTTTGCCAAACAAGCTCCATATTAAGGTTCGATCAGATTATGGGAATGATGTACACCGCTGTTCATTTCATCTATAGCATCCTGCAAACGCTTTCTGTTAGTTTCGCTCTTAATAATGTGCAAGGTCTCTGTTATGGCGTTATATTCATCCAGATCCATTACTACTACGTTCTTGCCTTTGCTGCGCGATACAATTACAATTTCAGCGTCATCATTAACCTTGTCAAGGTTTTTTGCAAGGTTTTGGCGAAACTCCGTATAATTTAATACCTCCATAGTAAATAAGTACTTATTTAAGTACAAAAATAAGCAATAGTTTTATAAAGGCCGCATTTAAATTATAACCGATCAGCTATCACCCCTTCCCTGCCGGCCTGAACGCAGGCACTACGTTATTAACCGGTTTGGTTGATTGCAGGTAGGTAAAAATGGCTTCGGTATCGGCGTCGGTTAAATTGGTAAGGTCCTGCCATGGCATTGGGGGCAACAGCATGCGCTCGTTATCCAATCCTTTATATTTACCGTGGCGCAGGGCATTTTTAAATTGAGCCAGCTTCCAGCTCCCGATCCCTGTAGCATCAGAGGTAATGTTTGCCGCAAAAGACGTCCCCCATGGGCCGATGGCGGCAGTCAGGTCACCTGCAAACACCACCAATCCCTTTTTAACATCGCCGGGCCCTGCAACCGGAACAATCGCTGTTGAAGGAAAGCCAGACAACATTCGCGTTGAATCAATATAAGGCCCTTGTGGCCCCATCTTTTTGGGCGAATGACAATCATTACAACCCAGCGTTGTTACCAGATAATTCCCCCGTTTTACAAGGCTGTCTTTTGAAGGAGCTGCAACGGCGGCAGCATCTTTAACACCTTTCGCGGGGTCGCAGGAATTTAATGACCATGCAAAAATTGCAATAATGAAAATAGCGGCCAGTTTTTTCATGTCCCGGGTTTTAATTGTAAATAGTTAAGAGGTAATCAAAAATAAAAAAAATACCGGTAAACCAAATAAAATAAAACGGTTGTATGTCTTTAACATAACGCAACTCGGTTTTGATAAAAAACGGAGCAATATGGACTTGCCCCAAAATGCTGCCATTAATTTTTCAATAAAAGCCAGTCGCGCTCCGCCGGCCCGATAACGCGGGCATTTTTTTGTTGAATAAGCCGGTGGTACTATTTGGGGCACATCAACCCAAAACAAAAAAAGCTAAAGCCCAGGGCTTTGTTGGAAAGATTATCAAATATTTTATCTTTACAGTATTAAACACTTTTAAACTGACTGACCTTAGTATTTAAACACATGAAATTAAAAATCACCTTACTTGCATTATTAATTGCCGGCGCACTTTTCTATAGCTGTAAAACAAAAGCGCCAACCGACAGCCGCCTGGGCAATGCCACGCGCGAAGACAAAAACGGCTGGATCTACATCCATCTTGCAGGTTCACCATCTGATATTGGTTACCAGCATGGCTACCTGGTGGCTAAAGAGATCGATACCATGATTAAAGTATTGCAATATTACCTGCCACCCAGCAGCGGTAAGGATTGGGCATTTTACCGTGGCGCTGCCCAACGCTTTATATGGAAAAAGATTGACAAGGAATACCAGGACGAGATAAAAGGTATTGTAGATGGCTTACAGGCTAAAGGATTTAAATATGATACGCTGGACATTGCAGCGATGAATGCTTATTACGAACTGCCCGGCTATTATGTACCGATGTTAATGGAAAAGGCAAAACCGGGCAGCGGCGATAACCGTGCGCCAGGTAATTGCAGCGCTTTTATTGCCACCGGCAGTTATACCAAAGACCATAAAATTGTAATCGCCCACAATAACTGGACGGACTACATCGTGGGTGAACGCTGGAATGTGATTGCTGACATAAAACCTGCAAAGGGCAATGAGTTTTTGATGGACACCGGCCCTGGTTTTATCCATAGCGGCGATGACTTTTTGATCACCAAAAGCGGTATACTGATCACCGAAACGACCATTACGCAGTTTAAAGGATATGACACTACCAAAACGCCTGAGTTTGTACGTGCCCGCCGTGCAGCTCAATACAGTAACAGCATTGACGACGCGGTAAAAATAATGACCACAGATAACAATGGTGGTTATGCCAACGACTGGCTGATAGGCGATACTAAAACCAACGAAGTGGCTAAACTGGAACTGGGTTTAAGGGACTTCAAGCTTTGGCGCTCAAAGGACACCGCTTTTATCGGCACCAACTTCGCCAGTGATCCTAAGCTGATCAAAGAGGAAACCACTTTTGATGTAAACGACAAAACGACCTCGCCAAATGCCCGCAAAAAGCGGATGGAACAATTGGTGCATGTGCAATATAAAGGCAAACTGGATGACTCCACCGGTAAAACCATCGAAGGGGACCACTTCGATGCGCTTAACAATAAATCGGCATATGACCGCTGCGTGATAGACGGGCACGTAGACCAGGACCCGCTAGGTTGCAAAGAATTTCACGAAGGGCCTTTCTTCCCCATGGGTGCTGTACAGGGTAAAGTAACCACCGCAGCGCTGGCAAGCAAAATGCAGTTCTGGGCACACATGGGCCATCCGGGTGGGGACGACTTCCTGGCAGCGCCATTCTTAAAGGCGCACCCTGAATACGCAAAAAGCCAGGGCAAATATTTGAGAGATATGAAGGCTTATCCGTGGACCTTGTTTACAGCAAACCAATAAAGGGCCGGATTTATTATGATAATAATCAAGTTATTATTTGCTAATATAGTTAGCAAATAATAACTTTGTTCTTTTTAAATCTGTGTCATCATGAAAACAAATCTGCTTATCGCAATTTTCCTTTTGCCCTTAATTGTTTCAGCTCAAAAATTGCTTAAACCTGATGTCGACAAAATATCGGGCGATACCACCTGGTCCACTTCAGTAGAAAAACTTTATTTCAATGGAAATTATTTAACAGCACAGGGAGAGGCAGTGACCTTTCAGGTCGTGAAATTTTCAAACGCAAACGGTCTGGTACTTATCCTTAACCCCCAGTCGTTAAATATGGGTGAGGATTTGTCGATTGCCAAAAACCACCAGGCTTTTTTAAAACTAAGCGATAATTCGATTATCACACTTATTTCGGGCGCCAACGATTATGGAAATGCAGTATATACATCCATAGCACATACCCCCGTACAAAGCAGTAGTACTACGGCATTTTATGAACTGCCCGATGCAGCAATCGAAAAATTAAAAACCCTTAGCCTGGTATTTTTAAGGATTGAAACTTCCGAAGGCAATTTTGATTGCGATATTAAACCTAAAAATGCAGCAAAACTTGTAAAAGCAATAGAATTGATTCAAAAGGCTAAGTAATCTCCTATTTGTTTTGATAAAAACCAACTGGTTCCAAAATCCTGAATCAATCTATTCCATCATCAGCCTTCTGATCAATTCGGCACTTTGCTTGTTGCCTTCTTCGAGTCTTCCTTTAAAAAAGGACTGTACGTCATTGAAATGTTTTTTATAGCCTTCCATATCGCCATAGCCGATAATAGACGACCACTCCCTCACCGCTGAATGAAACTCCAGGTCGTCGCCGCGGATGGTTTTATCGTAAACGGCTGTAAGGATAGATTCTTCCAGTAACTCTTCATTTTTAAACAGGTATTCGGCAATGCCAAGGCGCAAACGGAAAGGCGGCGTTTGGCAGATGAGGTTATCGTAAGGGTTTACGCCCAAATGGTACCATGCATCCACCATACTTAAGATGCTTAAATGCGAATTTGGCTTTTGATGCTCCGGCTTCTGGCCCAGGGCAAACTCCCTCATCACACTATCATTCAGCATAATCGGTTTACGGCTTTCGTGAAAAACAAAATCGCGGGCGCGGTAAAGGCGCTGGCGAAATGCCACTTCCTCTTCCTTGATCATCAGCTTAAACAATTCTGACTCAGACACTGCATACCGCTTTACCTGTTGCCTTGCATATGGATTCATGATGGCCAACCCGCCGTAAACGTGGGCCTTATAGCTGAATATGCGGAGGGTGGTCAAAATCTTTACATTATCGATCCCTCCAACATAGGATGCGTTTTCCCATGGAAAAAAGCCTGCTTCTTTCCAGGCGGTGCCCATGCTCTCGAAACCTACGTGCGTTACGGCCTGTGTATCGGCCACAATTTTATCGTGATCGTGGTAGTTAGCTATTTCAACAATATCAGTTTCCAATGCGGTAAAAAGGTCGAACATCCGCTGGTAGGCTTCCTCGCCGGCACGGTGGTTGATCAGGATCAGTTTTTGGCCTTTTGGCGCAAAACCCGGCCCGTGCATAGCATGAAAAGTAACTATCTGCGCATCGGCGGGCAGGTATTTTTCAAAGGTCTCTATCTCCGGAGTTTTAACCGAAGTTTGGCCGGCAACGATAGCGCCATATTTAGTCGCGGGGCCGCATTCGGCCACCACCCTTGCCAGGCTTTCGGCTTCAACAGAGTAGATGATAAGATCGGAAGTCCGGGAAACATCTTTCCCGTTATCCATAATGTGTATTCCAAAAGGGTTAAGTTCATCTTCCAGCTTTTGCCTGTTATCGGGCAGGTCGCAGCCGCAAACCTGGTAGCCGGCCGTTGCAAATGCTTTTGCATACAAACGCCCCATATCTCCCAGGCCAATCATGCCTATATTCATGGTGCTAAGATATTGTTTTGAGTGGAGATAAAAAAAGTCCATGGACCATGGCTTTATTAGCGAACATTTTTCCATGGTCCATGGACTATCGACCATAAACCACAAAACAAATCTCACATCTCCTATCTCATATCTCACATCTAAATGCTAATTTTACTTTATAAACAGGTTTTTATGTTACGGATAAAATTGATTGCGCTTTTTATTTGCTTTTTATCGGCCGCGGGTTTTGCCCAGGACACGGTAAAGAAACCTCATAATGCAAAGCCGCACCATATTTATAAGTATACCGGGGCGGCGTACCATCAATATAAAATTGATTCGGCTGCCAAAGCTGCACAGCAGAAGGCTCCGATTCAGCCGCCGGCAGTTCAGCAGGCCGCGGTAAAGAAGGATTCAACAGCGCCGGCTCCGGCACCGGCAAATAATAGCCTGAACAGCCAGTACCAGTATCTTTTATCCAAGGTGTATCATTATCAGCAGCCACTGATCTCGGCATTATGGAAAAACGCTTCGGATACTTTAAACGTAAACCGCGCCAGGCTGAATACTGCTTTAAAAAAGCTTAGCATACAAAGTAAAACCATCGACAGTTTAAATACCCAGATCACCAGCAAAGACGCAGAAATAAACAAAGTGGACGGAATCGGGATCTTCGGGCTGCTGCTCTCAAAAACCACTTATAACCTTATCGTTTGGGGATTGGTGGGGCTTTTTGGTGTGATCGCTTTGGTGGTAATCATTCGCTCCGGCAGTTTAAAACGCGAAGCCACCTACCGCACCCAGCTTTACAGCGAACTGGAAGAAGAGTTTAAAAATTATAAAACCAAAGCCAACGAAAAGGAAAAGAAACTGGCCCGCGAATTGCAAACTGAGCGCAATAAGCTGGATGAGTTGCTGGGAAGATGAGGCACAGCCCCACCGTCTAACCGACAAGGCCTTGAGGTTCCTTGTTGGGATGAAAATTCAATTATAGTAACGGCAACTGACCGGCGGACAACAGAATTACTTTTACAAAGGTTATTTAATGAAAGCATATCTTTTTGGCTGGAACCCGCTTAAATTTAAATGGGCCGACTGGGACAGCGACATTAAAAAGTTAGCTGAGACCGGCCATCTGGAAGATAACTGGAGCGTAATCAGCCATAAAAGCATTAAACCCGGCGACAGGGCCTATATCGTTAGGGTGGGTGTTGAGCCGAAAGGAATATTTGCATCGGGCACTATAGCTGCCGACGCTTACCCGGCATTTCGCAATGGGAGGCATTATTATCGTATTACCGTTGCTTTGGATGTTTTGCTTAACCCCGATAAAGAACCTATTCTTTCCCTCGATATCTTGAAAACCGGCGCACTGTCCGCACAAAATTGGACGCCCCAGGCATCGGGCATTTCTATAAAACCACAACTGGTTGACGAACTGGAAGGCGTTTGGCTGAATTTTTTAGGCTCGACAGGTAAATGGGAAATTGAATATTGATTTTGCTATTATAACCGCAGAAAAAAGGCCATCCGCAACGCGAATGGCCTTTTTTATTGCCAGTTCATTTAATTCCAAAAACCAAGTAACTCTTCACAATTTAAGTTTAGAAATTGCCTGACCCGCTAATCCATGCTGCCTGTCTGTTTTTTTCCAGTTGAGTCTATTTCCATTTCATAACCCAATTCCCTTCCCGAGATTGGTATGCCGATGCCGTACTCAATTGATATGGTTTTACCTGATATACTTATATCAGGCCTGTGATAATTAAGAACACCATATTTTTTTTGATCATCGCTAAGCGAGCCGTTAAAATCATGCTTAGTTATCAAACCTTTATACACAATTTTCGAATTTATTTTAAATTCAATTTCTGACACAAAATTGTGGGTTATAAATTCGGAAAGTTTATAAATATCAAGATATTCACGGGGAGTACTTATTTTTTTATCATAGGTGCAGTAATGTCTGAATTTAACTTTTATGGTATCCCCTTTTTCTATAACAGCGGTATCGATCCTAACCGTATCGTTATAGCTCCTTAACACTTCATTCCGGATACTGTCAAGTGCGTGTTTACCTTTATCCTTTAGTAGCTGTACCTGTGACTCGGGCCCCGAACAACCAATTAACAAAATACAGCCAACAAGTATCAATAAAAAACATTCTTTAAGACAAGTGTTAGGTTCATTTTTCACAGACTTCCGGCGTATTTATGATGTGCATATTTAAAGTAAATATAGCACTATAGTTTAAGATCAGAGGCCTACTTAACGACAAAAAAGGCCATCCGCAAAACGAATGGCCTTTATATATCCTCACCCAACCCTCACCAAAGGAGAGGGTTGGGTGAGGCTTGATCTTCCGGTACTATCACACTTTGATCTCAACTTCAACGCCGCTAGGCAGTTCAAGTTTCATCAGCGCATCAACAGTTTTTGAATTTGAACTGTAGATGTCTAACAACCTTTTGTATGAACATAACTGGAATTGCTCACGTGCTTTTTTGTTCACGTGCGGTGAACGCAAAACGGTGAAAACTTTCTTTTCAGTTGGTAAGGGAAGTGGTCCGCTTACTACAGCGCCTGTCGGCTTTACTGTTTTTACGATTTTCTCGGCTGACTTGTCAACCAGGTTGTAATCGTAAGATTTTAATTTGATCCTGATTCTTTGGCTCATGTTATTTATTTTTTGTGATTTCACCGATTTTAGGGCGATTTCACCGATTTTTAATTGATCAGCTATAAGAGCTATTAACTATATACTGACCTGTTGTTTATTTATATTAAGCTGATTGGCAACTAATCTCTAATCACCAATCAACTAATGTCTAACTACGCGTTAGCAGCAGCTCTTTTGCCTTTTGCTTTGGCTACAACTTCTTCCTGTACGTTACGCGGTGCTTCAGCATAGTGGTCAAACTCCATGGTTGAAGTTGCACGGCCCGAAGTAATGGTACGTAACTGGGTTACATAACCAAACATCTCAGACAATGGCACTGTTGCTTTAATTACCTGCGCACCTGCACGTGAATCCATACCTAAAAGCTGGCCACGACGACGGTTCATGTCACCGATAACATCACCCATGTTTTCTTCAGGGGTAAGGATCTCGATCTTCATGATCGGCTCCAGCAGTACCGGTTTACATTTTGGTAATGCTTCGCGATAAGCTGATTTTGCTGCAATCTCGAAAGACAACGCATCTGAATCGACCGCGTGGAACGAACCATCGATCAAACGTACTTTTAAGCTGGTTAAAGGATAGCCGGCCAATACGCCATTATCCATTGCCGCTTTAAAGCCCTTTTCAACAGATGGAATAAACTCACGTGGAATTGAACCACCGCTGATCTCATTCACAAACTGTAAACCTTCCTGACCTTCGTCATTTGGCGATACGATAATCTGAATATCAGCGAATTTACCACGGCCACCGGTTTGTTTCTTGTAAGTTTCGCGGTGCTGTACAGTACCTGTAATAGCTTCCTTATAGGCAACCTGGGGAGCGCCCTGGTTAACCTCCACTTTAAACTCACGTTTTAAGCGGTCCATGATGATGTCCAGGTGAAGCTCGCCCATACCCGAAATAATGGTCTGGCCGGTTTCTTCATCAGATTTTACACGGAAAGTTGGATCCTCTTCGGATAATTTACCTAAAGCCATACCCAGTTTATCAACGTCGGCCTGAGTTTTAGGCTCAATAGCCAACCCGATAACCGGCTCAGGGAAGTTCATTGATTCCAATACGATCGGGTGTTTTTCGTCGCAAAGGGTATCACCTGTTTTAATATCTTTAAAGCCTACCACTGCAGCAATATCACCTGCCCCAACATTAGGGATAGGGTTTTGCTTGTTTGCATGCATCTGGAAGATACGTGAAATACGTTCCTTATTAGCCGAGCGCATGTTATACACATACGAACCAGCCTCCAGGTTACCTGAATATACGCGGATAAAGCACAAACGGCCTACAAAAGGGTCAGTTGCTATTTTGAATGCCAAAGCAGCAAAAGGCTCTTTTTCTGACGGCTGGCGAACAATTTCTTCGCCTGTATCAGGATTATGGCCAACAATACCATTAACATCCATAGGTGAAGGAAGCAGTTCCATCACATAATCAAGCATGGTTTGTACGCCTTTGTTTTTGAACGATGAACCGCAAACCATAGGAACGATCTTCGCGTCAAGCACAGCTTTACGTAAAGCGTCCAATACCTCACGCTCGGTGATAGTTTCAGGCGCGTCGAAGAATTTCTCCATCAGGCTCTCATCATAGTCAGCTACTGATTCAAGCAGTTTTTCTCTCCACTCGGTTGCTTCCTCAATCATATCCTCAGGGATAGGCACTTCGGTAAAGGTCATCCCTTTATCGTGCTCATTCCAAACGATACCTTTCCAGTTAATTAAATCAACAACACCTTTAAAGCTATCTTCAGAGCCTATCGGTAATTGTAACGGTACCGCGTTGCTGCCCAACATTGTTTTTACCTGTTTTACAACATTTAAAAAGTCGGCGCCTGAGCGGTCCATTTTATTTACGAAGCCTATACGGGCAACGTTATAATTGTTGGCAAGCCTCCAGTTGGTTTCAGATTGCGGCTCAACACCGTCAACTGCCGAAAACAGGAACACTAAACCATCCAGTACACGTAACGAACGATTTACCTCAACGGTAAAATCCACGTGTCCCGGAGTATCGATAATATTGATATGGTAGCTATGGCCACGGTATTTCCAGTCGATAGTAGTAGCAGCCGAAGTGATGGTGATACCACGCTCCTGCTCCTGCGCCATCCAGTCCATAGTTGCAGCACCTTCGTGAACCTCGCCAATTTTATGGCTGAAGCCCGAATAGTAAAGGATACGCTCCGTTGTGGTGGTTTTACCGGCATCAATGTGAGCGGCAATACCTATATTTCTTGTATATCTAAGATCTCTTGACATTATTTTTATTTTTTTTATTTTATGATTTCACCGATTTTAGAGTGATTTCACCGATTTCTTAATTTGATTTTCAACTGATTTTTTTGCAAGCATACTAAATCAATATAATCTCCACATTTAATCGGTGTAATCCTTTATTAATCGGTGTAATCCCAAAAAATAATCGGTGTAATCCTAATTAAAATCTAAAGTGTGAGAACGCTTTGTTGGCTTCAGCCATTTTGTGCGTATCTTCTTTCTTCTTCACAGCAGCACCTTCACCTTTAGCAGCAGAAATGATTTCACCTGCCAATTTTTCCATCATGGTTTTTTCACCACGGCGGCGGGCATAGTTGATCAGCCATTTCATACCTAAGGCAACTTTACGTTCAGGGCGAACTTCTGTTGGCACCTGGAAGTTAGCACCACCTACACGACGGCTTTTTACTTCAACAGCAGGCATTACATTGTTTAAAGCCTTTTTCCAGGTATCTAAACCACTTTCGTTGGTTTTCTTTTCAACAATTTCAACTGCATTATAGAATATAGCGTATGCGGTAGATTTTTTACCATCATACATCATGTTATTTACAAACCTGGTTACCAAAACATCATTGAATTTTGGATCAGGAAGAAGGATTCTTTTTTTTGGTTTCGACTTTCTCATTATTACTATCCTCCTTAATTATTTTTTCTTTTTAGCCGGTGCACCTTTGGTTGCCGCTGCTGGCTGACCTGGTTTAGGGCGTTTAGTACCATATTTTGAACGACGCTGGTTACGGCCTGCAACACCTGATGTATCCAGGGCACCACGGATGATGTGGTAACGCACACCCGGTAAATCTTTCACACGACCACCGCGGATCAGCACGATGGAGTGTTCCTGTAAGTTGTGACCTTCTCCGGGGATATAGGCATTCACTTCTTTACCGTTGGTTAAACGTACACGCGCCACCTTGCGCATCGCTGAGTTTGGTTTTTTAGGGGTAGTGGTGTACACACGGGTGCACACGCCTCTTCGCTGTGGACAGCTGTCCAACGCTGGCGACTTACTCTTGTCAACCAGAGCTACTCTACCTTTTCTAACTAATTGCTGAATAGTAGGCATTTTTCCTTTTTGTCTTTACTTTTTTTATCCCCTGCGCGCCAACACGACGCACTTATTTTAAGGACTGCAAAGGTAGGTACTTATTTTTTGATTTTCAAGGGGTTTGGTAAAAAAGTTTACTTATTGGTTATAAGGGCGGTAGATGCTGGAATTGTTGCTGTTGTTGTGAGGTTGGAATGTTGGAATTATTGTAGTTGTACCGGGGATCGTAGAGACGCAATACTTTGCGTCTCCCGCGTTTAGGTGAACGCCGTTGACGTGATACACATTTTCGGAATTGTAGGCGGATCTGGAAGACGGCGGCCCTAAAAGATCACCCATTGAATATCCTTTTGCCTTCCCCTCCCTAATCTTCTTCACCTCCTTTAGCCCTTGCTTAATTTCCGTTAAAGCCGCGTATTCTTAAAAGCCTGTTTGTATTTCAGCATGTTCATCTATCAAAGATAAGATTATGCGGCATTCTGCGGGCGGTGTCATGGTGAGGCACAATACAGCAATACAAAAAGGGTGTCATGGTGAGGCTCTCGAACCATATGGGTAAAGGCCTTAGTCTGTCATTGCATTACCACTATGCTTGCGGCATCATCTTCCACCTGGCATCTTTTAGCCCCACGCGCTATGGTTCGAGAGCCTCACCATGACACCCTTCTTTCCATCATCCTAAACCAATTCCCAGAAAAACAAACCAGATATTAACCAGATATTAATCTACAAACACAACCCATCCCTTTTTTTCCTTATGTTTAACCCATCAACGAAAAACCCATCTCATGATCAAAAAAATTATAACCTCGTCGGTATTTGCATTACTGCTCCTCCCCTTTTTCAGCCAGGCGCAGATCAAATTGGTACGCCGCAGCCTGCTCAACGGGAAGATTGAAATATCGGTGCCCGATTATTTTAAACAGATGTCGGCAGACATGATCGCCATAAAGTACCCCAATGCCGGGCAACATCCCGATGCTGTTTTTACCGATGCCAACGCCGAAGTAAATTTGGTGATCAGCCAAACCGGACAGCCTATTACACCCGACCAGATTGGGCAATATAAAGATTTTATGATCGGCACGCTAAAACATGCCAGGCCCGATGCGGTATGGCTTGATAATGGCATTAAAACCATTAACGGCAAACAGGTGGGCTATTTTAAAATGATGACCGCCGCGGTAGACCAAAAAGTTTTTGTGTATTACTTTTTCACCAGCCTTGATGGCAAAGTACTGCTGTTAACCTTTAACTGCACCCAAAAGCTGCTGCCCAAATGGAAAACCACTGCAGATGCAATAGTGGCTTCGCTGAAAGTTAAATGAAGCAGGTAAAAATATCTTAGCCAAAATTGCGCCAAACGCTGCGATATCAATCTAATCAACTCCATCAGTGGTAATTATCAATTATTAAAAAAGCCCCGGACAAACCGGGGCCTAAACTCACACACTAAACTAAACCAAACTAAAATCTTAATTACTTAAACCAGTTAATCACGGTCATGCTCCCAATGATGCTCATGATGGTAACGGTAACCACCCCCACCTTCCACGTAACAACCTGAAGTTACTGATACAAATGCTGCTATAATCAATGCGAATGCAAAAAATCTCTTTTTCATAACTTTAAACTTTTAATGTCGACACCTTACTAGCGGGTGTTTGTATGTTGGACGCTTATAAATTGAAAAGGATTAATTGGGGAGAGGAATAACTGCCGGCTATACAACCTAAATCGGTGTAATAATCAAACAATCAGTGTAATCATCGCAATAGAATTGTAAGTTTGATCAACCAATAAAAGATCTCAATGAAAAAAGCAGCCTTTTTAACGTCCTTAGCATTAATCATTTTCATCGATTACCCTTGCCATGCACAAGTGGTTGATAAGTACGGCGATAATGTAGCCACCCTTAACGGCATCATAAAAGCCTATTATGATGTGGTGACCATCAAAAAAGGCGAAAAACCCAGTTACCAGCGAGACAGCAGCCTGCACGTACCAAATGTAAATGTAGGCTGGGCGACAAAATCAAAAGACGGCAAAACGGTTATTAAATACGTGAGCTTAAAAGAATACCACCGCCTGGCTGACGATTACCTGGCGGCAAAAGGCTTTGACGAACACGAGATTTCCCGCAAGGTGGAAAAATTCGGGGCCATTTATCATGTTTGGAGTACTTACGAATCGCGCAATACCAAAACAGGCCCTGTAATTGAGCGCGGCATCAATAGTATTGAACTTTTTTATGACGGCACCCGGTTTTGGATCCTGGGCTGGTTTTTTGACGGGGAGCGGAAGGATAATCCTATCCCAAAAGAATACCTGACCAAATAAGTGATCAGTAAGGAGGAAGTTGAGTAAAATAAACAAGTTTCGCCATCCCGAACTTGTTTCGGGCCCCCACCGACAGGCGGCCCGCTGACAGGTTGAAAATGACAGGTGACCGCCAGACAGGCGGCTCAGCGCCCGGCAACTTATCGCTTGGGTACTAAGCACATGGGGTGCCGATCCACCAAATGGTGGACGGCATGACATATCTTATAAATTGACATACCTTCAAATTTGACCAAATAATAATATTCCCTACCTTCGATTTCTCACAACTGACCCACAAATGAAAAAAATAAGCTTCCTGTTTATCCCGATAGCTGTGCTTTTCAGCTGCCAGCAAACAAAAACAACGCAAACCAAAATATCCGGCGATGCCGCCTTTCAAAAACTATCCGACGAGTTCCTCCTGGGATACCTCAACTGGCGGCCCGGCAATGGCGTGGCTCTTGGTTATCACCAGTACGACGGCAGGGTTACGGATCTGAGCAAGGAATCACTGGGTAAAGAGCTGGAACGTTTAAAAGACTATGACCAGAAACTGGCTGCTACAGATACCACCAGCCTGAGCCCAAAAATGTTTTACGATTACCGCATCCTGCGCTCGGCCATAAAAAACGAAATCCTCAACTTTGAGGATATGGGGGCCTATAACAAAAACCCCATGACTTATGCCGGCGCCGTTGATGTGAGCATCTATATCAAACGCAACTTCGCCCCTATTGAGGAACGGGTAAAATCTATCATCGCTATTGAAAAAAATGCGCCTAATGTTTTCGCGGCAGCAAAAGAGAATTTGAAAGATACATTACCCAAACCATATGTTGAAACCGCTATACAGATAGCACAAGGGTCGGCAGAATTTTTAGGCGGAGACCTTAAAGTGGCCTTAAAGGATGTAAAAAACGACTCGCTGTTGAAGGCCTTTAACATAGCCAACAAAACCGCTGTAAATGCCATTAATGCTTATGCCGCCTGGCTAAAAAAGGAAAAATTGCCCAAAGCCAATAACAATTATGCCCTTGGCGAAGCCAGCTATAAAAAAATGCTGCTTTACAGTGAAGGGTTGACCCTGTCGCCCGAAAAAATACTGGCGATAGGCCTTGCGGAATTAAAAAAGCAGCAGGATGTGTTTAATGCCGCCGCAAAAACCATCAACCCAAACAAAAAACCGGTAGAGGTGTACCACGACCTGCAAAAGGACCACCCCACTGCCGGCAACCTGATACCGGATGTAAAGAAAAATGTGGAAGCGATCCGCAAGTTTCTGACGGATAAAAACATTGTGACCATGCCCGCTACGGTGAATTTAAAAGTTACCGAAACGCCGCAATATGCACGCGCCACCAGCACTGCTTCCAATGATGACCCCGGTCCGTTTGAAACCAAAGCGACCGAAGCTTTTTATTATGTAACCCCTGTTGATGCCAAATGGACGGCACAGCAAAAGGAGGATTGGCTGCGCCAGTTTGACTATTATACTACGGATAATGTTACCATCCACGAGGCTTACCCCGGCCACTATACCCAGTTTTTGCATTTAAACGCCTCAAATGCTACCCGGATTGAAAAGATCTTCGGCAGCTATGCGTATATTGAAGGATGGGCGCACTATTGCGAACAAATGATGGCCGATGAGGGCTACGGCCATAATGGCGATACCGTACTGGCGGCAAAATACCGACTGGCACAGGCCGGCGACGCGCTGCTGCGCCTTTGCCGCCTGTGCGTGTCCATAAAAACCCATTGCCAGGGCATGAAACTGGATGCCGCTACCAAATTTTTTATGGACAACTGGTACCAGGGCCAAAAGCCATCATATCAGGAAGCCCTGCGCGGTACTTTTGATCCCGGTTATTTGTTTTACACCATTGGCAAGCTGGAGATATTGAAACTGCGTAAGGATTACCAAAAACAAGAAGGCGCAAATTTCAGCCTCAAAAAATTCCACGATGAAGTACTTAACCACGGCATGCCGCAAATCAGGCTATTGCGCGAGGTGATGCTGAAGGATAGCAGTGCGTGGAAGGAGGTTTTATGATTCCACCGATTTGTTTATGATTTCACTGATTTTTCAAAGGGAAACGAATCGGTAAAATCCATTAAAATCGATGTAATCCCCAATAATTATTTGTAAATTTGGATAAAGCAACAAACCAATGCAAAACAGCGTAATTAATATTGACAAAGATATTTGGGGGGGGACGCCGGTTTTTACCGGAACCAGGGTCCCAATTAAAAACCTGTTTGATTACCTGGAAACCGGGGATTCCATTGAAACTTTTCTGGAAGATTTTGAAAGTGTGAAACGGGAACAGGTAGTAAAAATACTGGAAATGTCAAAACAGCTTATCGAAACATCAACCAATATCCTTAATGAAAATTTTGCTTGATGAATGTGTTACTAAAAAACTCAAAGCTTATTTAAAAGATTTTGAAGTCAGCACAGTAACCGCATTAGGTTGGAGCGGTGTTAAAAACGGAAAATTAAGGTAATGTGGTCAAAAATGGTTGGTAATTATTTGCCAGAAAAGCATTATATAGGCCATGTAAATCAGAAGAGGAAACAGGCGCTGCCGGAGGGCAACTTGTCAGCAATAAGATTTACAGAACTAAAGCCAGAGCCGGGAGTGTTACTTCCGGCTTTCATTTTGGCTGTGTTCTCCAATGGCTAAGAAAACTCACTTGCCGTTATTCTTAAAATGTAAATACCATTTGACGAAATTTCGTTTTGCCTGTGGCCGAAGGCCGCGGTGTATCTTCAGTTTTTCCTTCAGATGTCCAAAGAATGATTCGAGCCGATTGGTTGTGTAAGGGATCTGTGGATCATCCAGGTAATGAAACATATTGGGTATGGCTTTAATGATAAGACTGGTTGTTTGATGCAGCATTTTATGCCGGTACCAAAACCTTCCGGTGTCCGGGTTAAACGCTTTTTCATTAATATAGACTTTGCTTCTTTCATGCCAATGGTAAAGATCTGCCAGCCATTGATTGCTTTGTTCATAGGTCTTCAAATGGGTAATTCGATTCGATAAGCGCAGCAGTTCCTGAGCAACCGGCGCCTTCGGACACATGGTAAGCCAGATCTGACTTTGGCGTTTAATATGTACCAGGCAGCGTTGGATCAACACCTTAGGATAAACCTTACGGATAGCTTTCAATAGCGCTTTGTGTCCGTCGCAGGTGATACTTGCTACATCAACACCAAGTACTTTTAGATTTTCCAGATCTTCCCGCATCTGTTCATAGCGCTCCTGGTCAGTCATTCGGTAAAGCTGGGTATAACGAATGTCATGATCGTAATAAAGAACAAGGCATAGGTCATTAGGAAAGTATGTTGCATCAATCAGAAGGTGGGCCTTTACCTTACTTCTAATCAGTACTTCAGGTGCTTGTTCCAGGTAATGCCGGAATAAACGCTGAATGCTACTTTGTGATAAACCGCTATCACGAACCAGGTACTTATAAACCTGACGCTCACTGATCCACTTTTCAAACCAAACAAACTGGTTCCTTAACGCTACTTCTGGGTTAGTCCTGCTAAACATTATACCGCAAGATTGACATTTAAACCGCTGCCGTTCGTTGCGTTTACCCCACCCTATGACAGCTAAGCTCCCACAAGCCCAGCACGCCTTTTTTTAATACTTTTCATAAACGAAAAAAGTCAATTGAAACCGTTTTCAATTGACTTAATATATTTATTTGATATATTGATAGTTACAATGGTTTTACCAACCATTTTTGACCACATTACCAAAATTAATGACATTATGCATTGAAAATGGGTTTGATGTCTTGCTAACTATTGATAAAAACTTAACCTATCAGCAAAATCTAAATAAATATAAAATTTTTATAGTTGTTTTCGATTCAATAACAAGCAAAATTGAAGAACTTAGCATGTTTATTCCATCATTTCTTGAATTAACAACAAGCCTGGAGTTTCATAAAGTTTACATTATTGAAAAACCATAGACAAATAGGTTCAAATATTTATCCAGTTTGTCGCGAGGATTTTCATACTCTTTTTTAGATCAATATAAGGTTTTAACTTTCGGCTTCGAACTCAAGCTTTCAGCTTCACTTAATCCGAGTTGTATCGCTCAACTTTTGCAGTTTGCGCTTTTCAGGCGGCAGGGCTAAGTATTTTTTGTAGCTGTCATTAATATAGGCCGCCATTGATGGGCCGTTGTTATTGGTTACAAAAGCATAAGTAGGGCGATATAAAGTCATAAAGTTTTCCAATTCCTGGCCCTTTAGCGGAACAATACTGCCTACGTAGGCCCTGGTAAACGCGGCATCTATGCGGCGCTCCTGTTCTTCCAGTACAAAATACTTTTTAAGCCGGCGTGCATCCTTACCCTCTTTACTGAACCACGATGAAGGCGACATGATATAAACCTTGCTTTTTTCGTATATTTCAGGATACTCCTTGTGCGGATCAAACATTTGCCGGGTTGAACTGATACTCACTTCGCGTAACGCGATGGTTTTAACCACCAGGTTGATCTTTTTTGGCGTAAGGTCCACCACATAAAGCGTATCCGAAATATAACCCGGTGAATCAAAGATCAGCAGGTGACCAACCTCGGTGTTAATCCCGAAGCTTCCCTGTTTATCTGATATGGTGTATTGTTTGTTGCTTTTATCGTGCACAAAAACATTATCCAGGCGGATATTGCTCCCGTTTTCATAAACGGTACCCTTCAGTGTGGTTTGGGCATTAACAAAAAAAGCCAGGCTGAACAGCATGGCGGTTAACAAGTATAGCTTTTTCATGAGGTAGATAATTATCCTGTCAATTTAACTCTTTTTAGTGAGAAATAGTTTCTTTTTTTGTCAGAAAGCCGGAAAACCTGCCTGACGGCAGGCTGGGTCCGGAAAGTCCGAAAGATGAAAACTGCAATCGCCTCACAATTTAATTATTAAAGCGATGAAGCTTCTTTCGGACTGACTTTCGGACTTCCAGACTCAATTATTTCTTCCAGACATTATTGTCCGGGTTGATATCCGGGAAAACTTTGTCAGGATCGTAGGTTACTGATTCAATTGCTTCGGTCGAAGGATATTTAAACGTCCAGCTGCTGTTTCTTTCCCATATTTCAACAGGCAGGTTAACGCGGCTTACCTTACCGCTCACGGTTTTAATTTCCAAAATTACGGGCATCGCCATTTTTTGCAGGTTATCAATGGTGATCAATGCACCTTTTGTGCTATCGCCATCTACATATTTCACCTCCCTAACGGCCACATCCAGCTGCCAGTTGTTAAGGAACCAGCCGCGCCAGAACCATTGCAGGTTTTCGCCACCTGCATTTTCCATCGAGCGGAAAAAGTCATCTGGCGTTGGGTGTTTAAATGCCCATTTGTCAATATAGTTTCTGAACGCGAAATCAAAACGTTCTGGCCCTAAAATCTGTTCGCGCAGCATCGTCAGGCCTATTGCCGGCTTGAAGTATAAAAGAATACCCATATTTTTTTCTTTAAGGTTAGCCGGCTGGCTCAGTACAGGTTCAAGCGTCGGATTGGTAATCCGCGAGGCCATCATGTGCAAATCCATCGGCTTTTTAGATTTGTACTCACCATTATTAAAATCTGCTGTCGATAGCGTATTGATAAAAGTATTAAAACCCTCATCCATCCAGCCGTATAAACGCTCGTTGGAACCTACGATCATCGGGAACCAGGTATGGCCGAATTCATGGTCGTTAACGCTCCATAAACTTGCTTTTTTTGCTTTATACCCGCAGAAAACAATACCAGGATATTCCATCCCACCGGTGATCCCGGCAACTACCGTTGCATTTGGATAAGGAAACTCAAACCATTTGGCCGAGTTAAATTCTATTGATTTTTTTACATATTCTGTTGAGCGGCCATAGGCATCGCTGCCATCGCTCTCCACCGGGTAGGCTGAAATGGCCATCGCTTTTTTACCACTTGGCAGATCCATTTTGGCTGCATCAACAATAAACGAAGCAGACGCGCCCCATGAGGCATCGCGTGCATTTTTGATCACAAAGTGCCAGGTTAATTCAGTTTTGCCGGCCGGGCGCGATTTTGGATCATTAACTTCATCAGCTGTCCTGATCACTACAGTTTTTTCGCTGTTCTCCGCTGCCTCCCAGCGTTTTAATTGCTCAGGCGTATAAACTTCCTGCGGGTTTAACAATTGTCCTGACGCCACCACGATATCTTTGGCAGGCGCAGTAATTTCAAGATCGAAATCGCCGTATTCCAGGTAAAATTCACCAGGGCCGGTATAAGGGATGGTATTCCAGCCGGATACATCATCATACACGCACATGCGCGGGTACCATTGCGCCACCTGGAAGATCTTGCCATTTTTTGTTTGCTGGATGCCCATACGGTCAGACCCATAATCAGGCGAGACGAAAGAATATTCGATCTTAAGTTTGGTTCTACCACCATCCGGCGCAACATCTTTTGGTAAAAAAAGTTGCATACGGGTGTCCGATACCAAATATTTAACATCGGTTTCGGCCCCTTTCGCGCCTATAAGTTTGATCGATTTTATTTTAAAACCTGCATCAAACTCCTGCCCGCGGCCCCAGTTACGGCTGCCGGTTGGCGGAACAATCGCTGTGCCCCTCGAGTCCAGTTTAAACAGGTTTTGCTCCAGGTTCATCCATAAATAACCCAGCTTTTGGGGGCTGTTATTGGTATAAGTTAAAACTTCGGAGCCCGTAATTTGATTGGCATCCTCGTTCAGCGTGGCTGCTATCTGGTAATCAGCGCGATTTTGCCAGTATTTCGGTCCCGGTTCGCCGTTTGCCGCCCGGTATTCCGTGCCGTTTTTGGTATAAAACGGCGGTCCGAAAGTTTCATGGTAATCATAATTAGTGGTTGACTGGGCTGCCTTGGCCGCATCCTGCGCATTGGCAACGCTCACCACCGTCAAAAAAGCCAGTGCAAATCCGGCTATCAGGTTTAATTTCATTGTTAAATAATTTGGTCAGTTACAAAGAGCAAGTATAGGATAATTTAGGGAAATGGATCCGCAGGTAAAATAATTGTTACGTGGGGAGTTGATTAGGTTGATTAGGTTGATTAGGTTGGATTGAGTTGATTAAGTTAAAACGGGGCAAACTTAATCAACCCTATCAACTACTCACTTAATCAACTGGCCGTAGGCCACTTCATCAAACCCAAAAAACAAAAAGCCGTCTTTTTCAATTACCGGGCGTTTTATCATGCTGGTTTTTTGTTGCAGCAGTTTAAGCGCGTCTTCTTTGGTTTTGATGCTTTCTTTAACTTCGGGGTCAAGTTGTTTCCAGGTAAGGCCCTGTTTATTCATAAACTTTTCGTAACCTGCTTTGCTGTCCCATTCGTGCAGTTTTTCGGCGCTGATGCCCAGTTTTTTAAAGTCGTGAAACTCATAATCTACGTGATTGGCTTTTAGCCAGTCAAGCGCTTTTTTTACTGTATTGCAATTGGTTATTCCGTAAACTTTCATGGCGCTAAGATAAGGGTCAGGAACCAAGAGCCAAGAATCAAGACAAAAAAATAGTGACGGAAAAAAGCTTTAAAAAGGTACAATCCTGAGGCAAAATTTCATTCCCTTAATCTTGACTAAAAACTTAAGACTCAAGACTCAATAACCCTATCCTCCCGAACCCCCGCCTGATTTTCCGCCACCCTTGGTATCATCGTTATTGATGCCGTGCTGGTTCTTTTTGATCTCGCTGTTCAGCTTACCGATCTTATAGCTAAACCTCACCGCAAAGGTCCGGTAGGGATCCTGGTTGAGGGAATATTGATAGTACTGGGAAGTTGTGGTAGTCGAGGTATTGTTATGGTACTTACTCTCCGGATCATTTGCCACAAGGGAAATGGTAGCCTTTTTATTCAAAAACTCCTTGGTCAACACCAGGGAATTATAAATAAAAGCGCTTGAATGTCCCTGCAGGTTAACATCCCCGCTAAAAAATCCGGCATCGATGCCAACCCTGAATCCGTTGTCGAACTTGTAACCGGCATTGGCGAATGCGTTGCCGGTAAAACCGTTGTTTTGGTAAAATTGCCCGTTATAAGTACCGCGAAGCCATATTTTAGTGATAAACCCGTTCAGGCTAAGTGAAAGTTTTTTGGTGATATTTAAGTTAGTATTAACATTAAGGCCAAGGCTGCTGTTGCTGCCCAGGTTTCGGTAAGTGGTAAACGTAGTATCATGCGGGTTTATGGCAGCTGTATCCCTCCTCAGGCTTGACACGTTTTGGATGGAATTGTTGGAGAACTGGTAGCTTAAGCCAACGTTAAATGAACTTGCCGCAAAATTACTGTAGTTCAGTTCAAAGGTATTGTTCAGTTCGGGCCGCAGGTTGGGATTGCCTGTACTGATGAATAGTGGGTTAGAGGTATCCACAAATGGGTTTAACTGAAAGATGCCCGGCCGCTGGATGCGCTGCGTAAAACCAAAATTGTAGCTGCTGGTTTTAAAACTGCGCTGTATGGATACTGACGGGATGAGATTATTGTATCCCTGATTAATTGTTGCGTTAACCGTTGCAAAATCGCCGTTGATACTGGTGTGTTCAAGCCTTAAACCTGCTTTAGCCGTCCATTTATCAAATTTAAACTGGTACGAGTTGTACAGGCTGTAAACATTTTGCTGGTAACTAAAAACATCAGTATACCTGGGGTTAAACACATAAACATTGGTTGCCGAGTCGAGGTCTGACCGGTTAAAATTACTAAAGTCATTCCTCAGGATTGCCTTGGCCCCTGCTTCAAGCGTTAATATTTTAAACGGCTGGGCATAATCAATCTGAAAGGTATGCGCCCGTTCGCCCTGGTTATTATACTGCATAAAGTCGGGCTGGTCGCTCTGGTAATCATTTACCCTTTGCGAAAACGTATTGTTGCTGGTGTTTATGCCCGGCGAAAAGTTGAATTTGTACGATAAGGTTAACAACTGGTCCTTGTTGCGCTTAAAGCCGATCTGGTAATTTATGGAAGCGTCAAGGCCGCCGAACGTATTGTAGCCAGATGTTTGCTGCTGATACTGCTGTGAAAGCGTACCATCGTTATTAAATGTGCTTGAAAACAGGCTGCCGGTTTGGTTCTGCCTGCCGTGAAAATCTTCGAAGGAGGCAGTCAATAAATTGAGGCTATCAATCTCGTAGCTTAACTCCGCTTCAGCATAATGGTGGCCAAACTGGTTACCGCCTGTGCCTGTTTGCGTTGTGCTCTGGCCGCCAAAAATTTGCTGCACATTACTGTTTCCGGCAACGAAAGCATTATTGTTGCTTCCGCCCGCGAACATGGTTATGCCGAGTTTACCCTGTTTGGCACTTCCCTGTACGTTAAGCCCCGGACCAAAAATACTGTTGTACCGTCCGCTGATATTGGCGGTATAGCCCTGGTCAGCATTTTTTTTGGTAACAATGTTAATGATCCCTGCCAGCCCCTCCGCATCATATTTGGCGGGCGGTGTGGTAATCACCTCTATCCTTTCGATATTGGTTGCCGGCATTGAACGCAAAACATCCGAAGGATTTTTCGCCACCAGGGCCGACTCCTTGCCGTTTACCAGGATCTTATAATTACCATTACCTTTTAGTTTAATATTATCATTGGCATCAACGGATAATAAAGGCACCTTGCGCATCATATCCAGGGCGGTAAGCGCCTTGCTTTCGGGGTCGGCCTGCACATCGTAGCTGATGCGGTCAACCTCCCGTTTCATGATGGGCCTTACCGCAGTTACCGAAACTTCGTTTAATTGCTTGCTGGATGCTTCCAAAAATACCTTTCCGACATTCAGTTCAGCATCCTTTCCGGAAATATTGACGGTTTTGTTTTTATAGCCGATAGACGCCAAAACCAGCTGGTAAGGCTTACCGGCAGGCGCCGTTAACTGAAAACTGCCGTCATCTTTAGTAAGGCCTGCTTTTATCGATTTTTTGCTGGCGGTATCATACAACGCCACAGTAACATAACCCAGCGGTTTGTTGGCCGCAGAGTCGATGGAGATTCCTTTCACCGTTAGCATTTGTGGGGTAGTTTGGGCGCGCAGGCCTACCCATATAAAGCAGCAAAATGCTACAAGTAAAAGTTTTTTCATAATGTTGTATTGCAATTTTCCGGCTAATTGACGCCGAAATTAATGGAAGTGTGACGAACTAAGCTGTCGATTTAACACCTTTTAACACTATTTAACTAAAATATTAGTTTTTGTAACCGAGTCGTTACTTATTATACCTCGTCATCGTCAACTCAGTCCCTATCGTAGCAAAACTTTTGATCATTTCTATCGAGCGGTCAATCAATGCGGGTAGTTCCGGAAGCTCCTCTTTATCAAAGCCATTCAGCACATAATCAACCTGGCGGCCTTTGGGGAAATCGTTCCCTACGCCAAAGCGCAGGCGGGCATATTCGTTATTGCCAAGGGTAGCTTCAATATGTTTTAAGCCGTTATGGCCGGCGGCGCTGCCTTTGGGTTTTAGGCGCAGGGTGCCTAAAGGCAGGGCAATATCATCCACCAAAACCAACACATTTTCAACCGGTATTTTTAGCGTCTTCATCCAGTAACTTACCGCCTTGCCGCTGTTGTTCATGTAAGTGGTTGGTTTGATAAGGCAGAGGGTTCGGGCCTTATGGTTTACTTCGCTGTAGTAAGCCAGGCGGTCGCTGTAAAATTTTGCGCCCTCCTGTTTTGCAAAAGCATCCAGTATCATAAACCCGATGTTATGCCGGGTATCGGCATATTCGGGCCCTATGTTTCCTAAACCAACGATGAGATATTTCATGCCCCCTAACCCCCTAAAGGGGGAATTTAAATTATTAATGTTTTATAGTGAAAAACTTGAAACATTAAATATTCGAAACCTTTTCACCCTCTTTCCCGCTTGCGGAAGAGAGGGTCGACCAGCGTAGCGCAGTCGGGGTGGGTAGACTCGCCAATATACATTGGCGCTAATGTCCGCCGGGTTGACTCACCCGGTCATCGCTACGCTCGACCACCCTCTCTTTTGCAAGCAAAAAAGAGGGTAGCTGCAGTTATTTTTTACTATTTCGAATACTCAATAATTTCAACACCATCACTATGTTGATGCGAAGATATTAATTATAATAAAAACAGCGATAAGTAAAAACTTATCGCTGTTAATTCACTAACCCACTTTGTTCCCCCTTCAGGGGACCAGGGGGCTTATTTTTTACCTGCTGCAGCTTCCTGTTCAGCCTGGCGTAATGCACGTGAAGTTGTTACCGATACAATGGTATCTTCTTTTGCATTGGTGATCACTAATTTGCCAACGCTTAAGTCGCCAACTTTTACTGATTTACCAACTTCCAAAGTTTCGATGCTTACTTCAATAGCATCCAAATGATCTTTTGGCAATGCCTTGATACGCAGTTTGCGTAATTTTTGTACCAGTTTACCACCGGTTTTAACACCTGGCGACGTTCCGGTTAATTTAACAGGGATCTCGATAGTGATCGGTTTCTTTTCATCCAGCAACAAAAAGTCAACGTGGATGATCTGCTCAGTTAATGGATGAAACTGAAGATCTTTAATGATCGCCTGTGATTTTACTCCGGCAATTTCTAAGTCGATGAAATGAACAACCGGTGTATAAACAACGGGTTTCAAATCAGCTGCGGACACTGAAAAGTGGGTTTGGGTAGCCCCACCGTAAAGCACTGCAGGCACAAGGCCTAAATAACGCAGTTCTTTAGCGTCGCGTTTCCCTACGTTCTCTCTTGGAGAACCGCTAATAGCAATTGATTTCATTTATTTGATTTTTATTTATTAGTTCATAGTTGATAGTTCATGGTTCATAGCAGAACCAAAACTATCGTTTTATTATTTTATAGTTGATGGTCAATAGTTTAACCTTCTCACCATCTTTTATTTTTGTGTTCATCGCTTATGGACATTTGCCATGGCTTTTCTACCATGAACTATGATCCATGAACTAATCCACCTTAAACAACTGGCTGATTGAGCCGTGTTCGTTTACATTCATTATCGCTTTGGCAAACAGATCGGCAGTGCTTAATACCCTTATCTTACTGCTTTCATGCTTAAGCGGAATGGTATCAGTAACAATGAGTTCAGTTAACACTGAATTCTCGATCGTTTCATACGCTTTACCTGATAATACCGGGTGTGTACAAACCGCACGAACGCTGCGTGCACCACGCTCCATAATTAATCCGGCTGCCTTTGCCAATGTACCGGCAGTATCGCAAATATCATCTATCAGCACAATATCCTGATCGGTAACATCGCCAATCAATGTCATTGATTCAATTTCATTGGCGCGTTTACGGCGTTTATCGCAAATCACTACCTCGGCATTAAAATATTTGGCAAATGAACGGGCTCTGTACGAACCGCCCATATCCGGCGAGGCAATGGTTAAATTACCCAGGCCAAGGGCTTTGATGTACGGCACAAATATGATCGAAGCATCCAGGTGATCAACCGGGATATCAAAAAACCCCTGGATCTGCGCAGCATGCAGGTCCATCGTCATGATGCGATTAATGCCGGCTGCAACCAAAATATTGGCTACCAGTTTTGCACCTATCGCAACGCGTGGTTTATCTTTCCTGTCCTGCCGGGCCAAACCGAAATAAGGGATAACCGCAGTTACATAATGCGCAGATGCACGGCGGGCGGCATCAGTCATCATTAATAGCTCCACCAGGTTATCTGTTGGCGGATTGGTGCTTTGTATCAAAAACACATCGCAACCGCGTACCGATTCATTAAAATGGGGTTGAAATTCGCCATCACTAAACCGGGTTAATACCACATCGCCAAGCTCATGGCCGTACGAGTCAGCAATATGCACGGCCAGTGCTTTGGTGCCCGAGCCTGCAAATAACTTAACGGTATTAAACTGTAATGGCATGTTTGAGTTACGGGTTACGAATTACGATTTCAGATTTTATTTCGGATTTCGGTCCGCACATTGGCGGATCGGATTTGTTGTCAATTATTAAAAACAATTTCGGATTTCAGAACATTCTTCGGTTTAAATCCGAAATTGAACATCCGAAATCCGAAATCATCAATTGTTGCCCGACCAGGATTCGAACCTAGACAAACGGTACCAAAAACCGTCGTACTACCTTTATACTATCAGGCAATCTCCTCAGAACAGTTATCCTCTCCAAAAAGGAATGCAAATATAGGAGGATTTTTTTGTTATGAAAAGGAAAAATGAAAAAATGCAATGAAAATCGATTTAATCGATTCGGTTGCAAGTAAACCTATAAATTTATTCCTGAAAAAAACATATAAAAGTATATTTTTAACCACGGAGAACACTGAGAAAGCACAGAGGGCCACAGAGAAATGCAAATAGAAAATGATTTAGCAACAGAAATAATTGGTTCCGCGATTACGGTCCATAAGATATTGGGGCCTGGTTTACTCGAATCAGCTTACAAAGAATGTTT
>JARLHA010000032.1 GCA_031292485.1 Mucilaginibacter sp. | reverse complement strand
GTGCTTGCCTTTACCCATTACGCCTTCCAATTGCTTACGCTCATCGGTGCTTAGGGTTACTTTATAACGTACCATACTGTTTTTATGGTAAAGTTATAATTTTATACAATACAGACAAAATTAATTTGACATGACAGTAGATGGTTTTAAAGTTCAAAATAAGACACAGGTTTGGATGGGTACTACTAACCCTGCTATTCAATGGTTTGTTGGTCCGCGGGCAATTGCGGCTTTCGGGGACGGTCCGGGATTCTTCCGGCAAGGAAGTTGGCTACGCCAGCTTAAGCTTACTGTCGGATAGCAACAAGATCGTCCGTTCTGCGCTGTCCGATAGTTTGGGGCGTTTTACTTTTACGGACCTGCCGGGCGGGCAGTACCGGCTGGCAGGCAGCTTTATCGGCGCGAAAGCGGAGTTCGGTGTTTTCCGGCTGGTGAGGGATACCGCCATTGTCTTAACGCTGAATTTAGCCGCATCTGTGTTAAAGGAGGTCGTAGTTACAGGGGCCAACCCCTTGCTGGAAAGAAAGATAGACCGCATTGTATTCAATATCGAAAATTCCATCGCCGCCAAAGGCACCGATATGGCTGAAGCGATCCCTATTGCGTGTTAGTCCGGATGGCGTGTCTATTATCGGGAAAAGTACGGTCGCGGTGATGATCAATGAGCGGATCGTGAATTTGGGCGGCGCGGACCTGGTCAACTACCTGAAATCACTGCGGGCCGACGATGTATCAAAAATCGAAGTGATCACCACGCCTCCCGCGAAATATGATGCCCAGGGGAACAGCGGCCTGATCAATATCGTTTTAAAAAAGAACCCCGCTTTAGGCTGGAGCGGCAGCCTGAGCAGTTCTTATGCGCAAAATACCTATCCGTCATTCACAGAAAATGGCACCCTCAATTACCAGTCTGCTAAACTGAGCGGTTCTTTAAAGCTCCGCTATTATCACCGCGAAGGGGTGATTGGTGAGGAAACTGACGTTATAGGCACCAACTCCATATTGAGCCATGATCCGCGTAACACGCTGGCAAAAGGTATCGGCGGCAACTTAAGCCTTGATTATAAAGTGAGCAAAACCGCGGCAATTGGTTTGATCTATGACCGGAGTAAAACGAATTATGATGTGCATTTGAATAATACAACCACCTATCAAACCGATAACCATATAGATTCAGTCTTAACCACCCGTTCGTTAAACTGCAACCCGGTAACGAACCAAACGCTCAATTTATACTACGATCAGAAGCTGGATAATTCGGGCAGGAAAATGACCACCGGGATCAATTATTTCTCCAATGATCCAACGACCAACATTGATTTTCAAACCGCTTCTGACCATTCTCCGACCCCTGAAACGGTTAGAACCTACAGCGGCATACAATACAAAATATGGTCAGCGCAGTCCGATCTGACTTTGCCGTTTTCATGGGCGATGGTGGAAACCGGGGCGAAGCTCACCAATTTTGATAATAATGCTGATGTGCGGTATTACAATTATATTGAGCAGCGTTACCTGTCAGACACTGCCAAAAGCAACCTGTTCAATTACAACGAAAAAGACATAGCCGCTTACCTGAGTTTACAAAAAAACTTCAGTAAAAAATGGGCGGCTAAGGCCGGGCTGCGCTATGAGTATGCTATCATTGACGGATATTCACCGACCACAAATACTGAAAACCGGTCTGACTACGGTAAGCTGTTCCCGAGCGCTTATATTACTTATAAACCGGATGCTAAAAATACTTTCTCTTTCAATTACTCGGAGCGGATCAGCCGGCCGAGCTTCCGTGCCATTAATCCTTTCCGTGCTTATATCAATCCCTATACCTATTATACGGGTAACCCGCTTTTGCAGCCTTCTTTTAACCACAACCTGGAATTGTCCTATTTATACAACGGCATTTTTTCATTAAGCGTTTACGGCCAAAGGCTGGTCAACGGCTACGGTTATTTAGTTGAAGTAAACGGCCCATATAAAATCACCGATGCGGCCAACTACCTGACGCAGAACAGCGCCGGGGTGGTCGCTACCCTCAGCCTTAAGCTTTTCCCATGGTGGGAAAATAGCAGCTATGCAAGTTTCAGCGTTTCTAATTCCGGTTCCTCCCTGCCGCAGGTCATCACTGAAAATGGCTCGGCTTTTAACTACAGTACCAGCAACACTTTTACGGTTAGTAAAAAAGTAAGTCTTTTCCTAAACTATTCCCAATCGCTGCCAGCCAGGCAAAGCAACAGCTACCGGGCAAACCAGTTTAGTTTATTATCCGGTTTAAGAATATCCTTTTACGATAACCGGCTACAGTTTAATGCCTCGGTATTCCGGGGTTCTGTGGATAAGGGTATTATTTATTTTAAAGGGTATAACCTCTACAATACGGCGGATTACGATTATAAAACTTTGAATTTAGGGTTTACTTATCTGTTTGGCAGGCCGAAGGTTAAGGGCAATGCGAAGAAAATTGATTTTAAGGAAACACAACGGGCAAATTAATTTTTAATAAAGAGGTTGTCCTTTTGGAACAGCCCATATTTATCTTTTTTATTTCTTTTATAGTACTACGCCCCGTTTCAAACGCCTTGTATTAAAAGCAGGAACAATGAGTACGACAGACATTGATGTATTACTGGATAAATACAAAAAAGGGGAAACCTCGCCCGAAGAAACGGCGATAGTTGAGAACTGGCTGAAAAACCCTGATAGCCTTGAAACCGACTGGGCAAAAATGGCCGGTGACAAGCAGGAATTATGGCTGAAAAGGCAGTTCTTGCGGATCGAATCATCCATTGAGGCTAATGAAAACAAGGTCGTCCGATTAGCTCCACGCCGGAAATGGCGTCCGGCCTGGGCCGCTGCCGCGGCTATCCTGTTTATCAGTTTATCGGTAGGGTTATACGCTCTTATCCGGAAAACCGCCGTACCGGATCAACTGATCTCCTTAACGGCCCCTGTAAACGGCAAAAAAGCCATTAACCTTGCAGACGGCAGCTTTGTCAACGTGAATGCGGGTTCCGAACTGAAATACCCAAAAGCATTTGATAGAAGAACCAGGGAAGTTTACCTGTCGGGGGAGGCTTATTTTGATATTCATCATGATCCTGACAAGCCCTTTATTATCCATACAGGTAAAGTGGTTACGACGGTTTTGGGTACTGCTTTTAATATTAAAGAAGACAAAATCTCCCATGCTGTTATCGTGACGGTTACCCGCGGAAAAGTAAGTGTATCGAACGGGTCAAAGCTCATCGGCGTGCTGACCCCTAATCAGCAGATCAGTTTCAATACGGTGAACTCAAAGGCCGAGCAGCGCACGGTGGATGCGATGCAGGTAGTCGCCTGGCAGCGGATCGGGCTGAAATTCGAGGATATCACCTTTGGACAGGCCGCGCAGCAACTCGAAACCAAGTTCAAGGTGAAGATCAGCTTTGCCAGCGACAAGGTGAAGAACTGCCGCTTTACGGGTGCCGCGCTCAGCGGGGATCAGCTGGATAAGATATTAAAAACCATTTGTGATTTCAATAACGCGACCTACAAGATGCAGGCTGATGGCAGTATTTTGATTGACGGTCCGGGATGTGACCAATAAATGATGGGCAATGGTACAGCGCGGCGGGAAACGATTTACCACAGCCAACCAGCAGCGGTTCTATGAATTGCGGCTCAAACAAAAAAACGGGAAGGCCAGCTTAAAAGAATTAACAGAGCTGGACGATCTGGTGAACAATGACCCGCTAATCAGGGAAAGCATTTTGCGGCAGATTGGTGGAAATAACGAAGAAAAAGAATAATATGATATAATCTATGCACAGCTGACCATTCAGCTAAGAACCCAGGCTGCAAGGCAGATGGGCTAAAGAACCTGCAAACCGGCTGGAACCGGCTCACAGGTGTTCCCGGATCTGCCGGGGTTTTAAATCATTTCGGAATCATTAAAACAATTAAAATTATGAATATTTCTGCAATTAAGCGGAAACAAGGAGGCTTTTGTCCCCGAAAATTTATCTTTCAATTGATGCGTATCAATTTAGTAGCTACTTTTCTGTTATTGACCACCGCAGGCCTGCTGCTGGCTGTTCCTGTAAAAGGACAGCTGGTTTCGACTGAAAAGGTGACCTTCAGCCTCAAACACGAGAGCCTTGAAAAAGCGATCAGCGAACTCCAGGCGCAAACGCCTTTTATCTACTACTACCGCAAGGCTGATGTGAAAGCTTTTGATAACCTTAGCTTAGCTTACGGGACACGGACGGTACAAGAGACTTTGCAAGCCCTCTTACAAAACACCTTCCTGGTCTTTCGCCAGGAAGGACAGAATATCTTTATTGAAAAAACCAGGGCCCTGGTGACTTATCGACTGAACGGCCGGGTAGTGGATAAAAATCACCAGGGCTTTCCCTTTGCGACAGTCAAACTAACCAGGGCAAACAGTTCAGCAATGGTACAGGGGACGCAAACGGATACAGGCGGTTATTATAAGCTCAATGTTTCGGAGAAAGGCGACTACCTGGTCCATATCTCCGCAATCGGGATGGATAGTTTGTCTGTCGCCCTTACATTGGATGCAAGCAGCACGGTCCAGTTGCCGGATATTACGCTCAGCGCTTCCACCAAACAATTAAGCGAAGTTTCGGTGGTCGGAAAAAAAGCGTTTATAGAGCAAAAGATCGACCGCACCGTGGTCAATGTCGGTTCGCTGATCTCTAATGATGGCGCCAACGGCCTGGAAGTGCTGGAGAAATCACCGGGCGTGATTGTCGATGGAAACGGCAATATCAGTTTTAAAGGCAAAACAGGGGTACTGGTGCTAATCAATGGCAAGCCGACCTATCTTTCCGGCGCTGACCTGGCGGCTTATCTTAAATCCCTGCCCGCCTCGACGCTGGACCAGATCGAACTGATGGATAACCCGCCCGCCAAATACGACGCCGCCGGGGATGCCGGGGTGATCAATATTAAAACCAAAAAATCAAAAACCGCCGGGTTTAACGGCTCCCTTGCAGCCAGCTACGGGCAGGCGCATTACGGACAAACGAGCGAGAGCCTGAACCTGAATTACCACCAGGGAAAGGTCAATTTGTTCGCCAATGCCGCTTACAACATCAGCCAGGTCTACCGGAGTATTGAACTGGACCGGGCCTATTTCAATCCCGACGGTTCCGCCGCTTCATCAATCAGGCAGACCGAATACATCATGGCCAAAAACTATAATACCAACCTGAAGCTGGGCATGGATTATTACCTGTCACCCAAAACGACCTGCGGCATCGTGCTGACCGGTAAATTGTCTCCCGGCCGGTTTGACAATCCTTCTACCGACCGTTTGTTTAATGGCGCAGGCTTACCCGATTCGACAGTCTCCGCCACCAATCATAGTAAGGGCCATTTTAATAACGGCGGGATCAACCTGAATTACAGCCACGAGTTTGATAAAGGAAAAGTACTGACCTTTGACCTGGATTACCTGAAATACAGTTCGGTCAGCGACCGGCATTTTTTGAACCAGACTTTCCTTCCGGATGGCACGCTGACGGATCAGCAGATCATCACCGATCACTTGCCGACAGGCATAAATATCTATTCCGCTAAAACGGATTATACCCATGCCTTGCCGGGAAACGCAAAGCTGGAAACAGGTTTGAAAAGCAGCTATGTAAATACCGATAACGCCGCCAATTATTATGATGTAAACGGTGGTGCAAGTACGCCAAATGATCAATTATCCAATCAATTTCTTTACAAGGAAAATATCAATGCGGCCTACCTGAATTTTAATAAACCCTTCGGCCGGTTCGAGCTGCAAACCGGGCTGCGCCTGGAAAATACGAATTCGGACGGGCACCAATTAGGTAATACCCTTCACCCTGATTCTTCCTTCAGCAAACATTATACGGACCTGTTTCCGACCGCATACGTATCCTACAAGCTGGATAGCACAGGCAGGCAGACCCTGGTGGCTTCTTACGGACGCCGGATCGGCAGGCCCTTTTATCAGGAACTGAACCCTTTTGTATTGGTTTCCGATAAGTTTACTTATTCGGCGGGGAACCCTTATCTCCGGCCGCAATTCGCAGATAATTACAAACTGACCTTTAACTATAGCAGCATTTTTAGCGGAGCCCTGTTTTATAACCATGTGAGCGACCTGCAAAGCGAAGTGATCCGCCAGCAGGGCCAAATATTTATTGACGGAACCGGGAACATCGGGTCAGCAAACTATATCGGCGCTTCGGTGAATATTGCAGTGGAGCCCGCCAGCTGGTGGCAGTTAAATGCCTATTTGCAACTCATCCATAACCATTTTAAGGGGCAGCTCTATGCCAGTTACCTGGACCAGTCCTCCACCTATGGGCAGATCAATATGACCAGCCAGTTTACGTTCCCGCATGGCTGGAGCGCGGAACTCAGCGGCTATTATGTGAGCCGGTTTGCTAACGGACAATCGATGATAGACCCCTTTGGCCAGTTAAACGGTGGCATTCAAAAAAAGATCCTGCATAACCAGGCGGCCATTAAGTTTAACGTCCGCGATATCTTGAATACCTACCGCGCTGACGGGGAGAACAATTTTATCCCGAACACCGTGAGCACTTTCCGCAACCGTTTCAACGCTCAGGCTTTTACCCTTGGCTTCAGCTATAACTTCGGTACGGCCGTGAACCAAAAGAAACGCGATACCGGCGGCGCGGCAACAGAACAGAACCGTGTAAAAAATTAAAATCATAGAATCATGAAAAAGCTCATAACACTTTTTATACTCAGCCTGCTGTTTGCAGCAGATACCACCTTTGCCTGCACCATTGTTTCCTGCGCCCGAAAAGGACAGGTATTCGCGGCAGCCAATGAAGATGACTACAGTTCTACTCCTTATGCCAGGATATGGTTCAATCCCCCCACTAAGGGAAGATACGGTACCGTATGCTTCGGACTGACCGACGGACAGGCGCAGGCGATGATGAATGAATACGGGCTGTATGTTGATTACACCGCGCAGTATAGCATTGACCCTTCCAAATATCATCCAGCTCACCCTTACGAGGGCGACTTGTTTTTTGAGATCCTGACGAAATGTAAAACAGTAAATGAGGCTTTGGCTTTTATGAAAACGCATGATTATGCCTTTGGCTCACAAGCCTTGCTCGCTGATGCGACCGGCAGTTCGGTGGTGATCAATATCGGTGATAAGGTGCTCAAACAAGGGAGTTTCCAGATCAATACCAATTTTAATATCAGTGACCTGAAAAAGGGCGTTTCTGACCGGCGGTATGACCTGGCCAAAAAAATGCTGATCAAAAGTTCTACCGTGTCCCTCGCGTCGATGAAAGCCATACTGGACCGTACCCACCAGGAAGGTGACCTTACGACATTGTATTCCTATGTTTTTGATATGAAGCGCGGGCTGATCTATGTTTACTTCTTTCACAATTTTGACGACGTTTATGTGATCGATATCAAAAAGGAGCTTAAAAAAGGCTACCGGCTGGACAACCTGGCCGACCATTTCCCGGTTTCTTATGCCTATGAAACGGTTATACAAAAAGACCCTAACTATAAAAAAGAACAAATACTCAGCGCATACTATAAAGGCAGTAGGGCAGACAGCCTGATCGACCGCTATTTAGCCCAATCGGCGCATCCTGTAACGGGTAAAGACAGCACACATAGGAATATGATGATCGATATCGGGATACAATTGATCAAAGACGCCTGGAACCAGCATGATGGCGGTCACATGTGGGACTATTGGTTCAGCCTTCCGGGTGGTTATGCTATCTCCCATTTCAAAGACAAGCGCTTGGATGCTGCTGAGCGCATCTTTAAATCGGTCACCGGAGACCCCAAAACGGATATAAAGATGAAGAACTTCCTCACCGAGTTGGAGGCTTATATCAGCCTGATACAGGGAGACGCAGCCACTGCTAAGGCTTTATATGCCAGCGCGTTAAGCGACCAGAATGCGAATTACCCGGTTTCATATAACCGCGCGAAAAAAATGTTAACTGAAATTAATTGAGCCATGAAGACAACCATCCTCATGCTGCTGCTGTTTGTCAGCAGTTTTGCTTCGGCACAAAAAGGGAAGACCATCCTAGCTATTTTTCCGCATCCGGACGATGAGCAGTCAGTGGCGCCCGTACTGGCGAAATATGCGTCAGAGGGAGCCAATGTTTACCTGGTCGTCGTGACCGATGGCCGCTTCGGAGTAGAGAAACATGCCGGAATCCCGGCAGGGGACAGCCTGGCAGCGGTCCGCAGATCCGAAATTATTTGCTCGGCAAAGGCAATAGGTATTCATCCGCCGATCCTGCTGGGCTTTCACGACCAGATGGGGCTGGAAAAAGGGATGGGCGGCCTTTATGTATCGATGGATAGTTTGCGCAAACTGGTCGGCCGTCTTTTTGACCAGTATAAGCCCGATGTGATCCTTACGCTCGGCCCTTCCGGCTGGACTGGCCACCCGGACCACCGTTTGGTTGGGAATGTAGTGACCGAGGTTTTTGAGACCCGGCAATGGGACCGGCACCCCGCTTTGTATTACCCGGAGCTGGCTACCGGCAGTCTGCCCGCTGATGCGCCGCATTTCGCTACGGTTGATCCGGCTTACTTGACCGTCCGTATTGATTTAAATAGTGAGGACCTGGCAAAAGCAAAAGCGGCGTTATTGTGCCACCGGAGCCAGTACCTGCCGGAAACCGTAGAATGGATCGAAAGGTCTATCTGGAACCGGAATCACCCGGTGGCTTATTTCAGGCCCTTTGCCGGGGATAACAGAATCCGTCATTCGTTATTTGGGAATTAATGATCTTAATCGCAATATCAACCATAAAACAAATCACGTAAATGGGAAACAAACAAACCAAAAGTAATGCCTCTGCATTATATACGCTCATTACAGTCTTCTTTTTTTGGGGATTTTTAGCGGCCTCAATGGAATTTTTATTCCTTTTTGCAAGGCCCATTTTCATATCAGTCAATTTGAGTCACAATTGATCGATTTTACTTTTTATGGCGGGTATTTTATCGGGGGGCTTTTATTTTACTTTGCTTCTTATATAAGTAAAATTGATGTACTGGATAAGCTGGGATATAAAAACGGAATCATCCTTGGTTTAGTCATTTCTGCGATTGGGCTGACCACAATATTTCGAAAATTAGGCCTGCTCGTTAGGCACACTTTAACCCTCTAAATTACTTAACAATGAGCTGCAAATTTCATATCTCCTCAACCCCACAAACGCTGATCATGCAGGCAAGAAATCGCGGGGTCGCCGCATCCGAACCCCCCACTTTACACCTGCACAATTACAGCATCATCCGGTGCTGCACCGCTACTTAATTGATGAATACTGTTCAGCGTAGTTTCAGCGATTTGCGCCAGCGCATCGGCGGTAAAAAAGGCCTGGTGGCCCGTAACCAGCACATTGGGGAAACTCATCAGCCGCTGTATGGTATCGTCTTCAATAATACTTCCGGACAGGTCTTTAAAAAACAAGCGGTCCTCCTGTTCATAAACATCGATACCGAGGTAGGCCAGGCGGCCGGTTTTAAGGGCCACTATAACAGCGTGGGTATCTATCAACGCGCCCCGGCTGGTATTAATGAGCGTGGCGCCCTGTTTCATCAGTCTAAGCGTCGTTTTGTTGATCAGGTGGTGGCTTTCGGGAGTGAGCGGACAATGCAGGGAGATGATATCCGCCTGTTGCAGTACTTCTTCAAAAGAAGCGTAGTGCACACCGGAGGCAACAAGTTCCGGATCTTTAAAAAGGTCGAAGGCCCATACTTTGCATCCAAAGCCCAGCATGATCCTGCAAAAAGCTTTACCGATCCTTCCGGTTGCAATTACGCCAACCGTTTTGCCGTGCATGTTAAAACCAAGCAATCCGTTTAACGAAAAATTTTGTTCCCGTACCCGGTTATAGGCTTTGTGGGTTTTTCGGTTCAGGGTTAACAGCATCGCTACAGCATGCTCGGCCACCGCCTCCGGCGAATAGGCGGGTACCCTGCATACGGTTATACCATGTTTTTTTGCAGCAGCCAGGTCTATATTATTAAACCCTGCGCAACGCAGCGCAATTACCTTTACGCCTTTAGCTGCCAGTACGGCAATCACCTCAGCGGAGAGGTTATCATTTACAAATACGCATACGGCATATGTTCCCTCATCAACTGCATTAACAATATGCGGCCCCAAATGGGTTTCCAGGTATTCCAGCTCAAAACCATAATGGGCATTGTGCTGGTTAAACGTAGCGATATCATAAGGCTTTGCCGAAAAGAAAAGTATTTTCATAAACAGGTGCTGGTGTATTGCAGCAAATTTAAGGGAATGAACCTAATGTTTGTAATATATATCAACAATTGCCGCTGCGCACCTAACCGGAAACATTTATTTCCCGGATCGTACGATTGTGGTTAGACCAAACCTAAAAAAATACCATTTACCGTTTGCAAAACCGGTTTTTTTAACTACTATTGCAACTCAATAGCCAATTATATCTTCCATTATCTTTTATAAATATCCTGTTATGATGGGGGCCTTTTGCTTTGCCCGCTGTTTATTAATGTTAAGATTAGTGTTTTGTAAAAAAAATGGTTATAAAAACGAATAGTGGTTTTAAATTGATTTAATACTTTATTTATGTTGCAGTTTAAAGTTGTATTATCCCTGTTTTTTGTTTGCCTGTTAGGTGGTTTCAGGTCCTTTTCTCAACAGCTTGTGCTTAAAGCAGCGGGTGACGCCCAAAATGGATATCATGTTGATATTTATAATGGTAAAACTTTAATAGTTACCAACACCGAGGAGCTTTCCCTGCAGTTATTCAATCATGATTTAACTACCGTAGCCAAACTGGATCATTTAAAAGGGCAAAAATGGACCGGAAATGAAAATAGGATTACTTTATCAAACGATCTTTATATACCCGAATTTGATGCTGATCTGTCAATAACGGTAAGCTACCAGGTGGTAAACGCAAATCTTGTCAAAAAAACTATCCAATTATTCCAGCCATCTATGCCCGGCATGTATTATATACTACAGGAAACAGCCAGGCCTGCAAAGACACCACAGCGATATGTAACTTTTGAGGAGGATAATTTCCCCGGCGGCTTCGCACATGAAATGTTCCCGGCAGCCGGCTTTGTTACCCCTGACAATGACGTTGTTGGCTTTTTAACGGATGCGGGATATAAAAATCAGTACACCAGGAATATGCGACGCCGTTTTAGCGGGCGTGACGGCGGTTTTACGGGTTTGCGCCGCCTCCCTGACGTCAATTTATTTTCGGTTGCTGATTTATCCGAAAGGGCAAAAAATGAGCATTACATCCGCCAAACGTTTGGTGAAATGTACAATCTTGATGCAGGCGACAGTACCTTGTTAACCATTGATCCTGTGGATCAAAAAGCCGGGAATGCGGAAATTGGCAGAAGCGGCGGCCTTACTACCATTACCTGCCATAAAGGACCCCAATCGGGCATCAATTTTATCACTCCATTTAAAGATCAAAGGGTGTATACGGTCTCCTTTTGGTATAAAGGGAATACTGCTGTGGCATTAAAACTTTTCAGGCTTAAAAACGGACAAAAAACCGTTGAGCTTGAAGACGGGATGAAATATATTGATAACCTGCCGATAGATGAAAAAAATTGGACGTATTTTAAAAGAAGCATCCTGGTACCCTATATCGAAAAAGACAGCGTCTCCATGTTTATTGGTGCAGAATCAGGAAAGGAAACCAGGTTCGAAATAAAAGGGATGAAGATCATTGAAAATCATCCCCAAAAAGAGGCTTATAATATACTTCCCTTAGGCGAAAAGGTTGAAAAAAACACTTATATTTTTGTTGAGCCCTGGAAATCGCACCAGCAATTTATGATCTCCGCGCAGACACGTTTGGCAGAAGGGAAGGGCTTTAGAGGCTCGATGATTGAGAAAATGTTATATGCCAATTTTAACATGCTCACCTGGATCACCGATGTTGATAATTTTAAGCCCTTTAATGTGCCCAACATGAACTATGCGCCTGATATGTACAACAGGGATTCCTTTTTCTCGACGGTTTCAACTTACAACAGGGAGCTGAACTTGTCCATATGGGAGGAGTGGGGCAAAACCCAAACATCAAAAGGCTCCATCGGTACCATCATTACACCGTTGATGGGCTCGGTTGAGGCAAAAGATAACGAAGCGACCATTGAATGGCTAATATGGGCAATGCTTAATAAACGCCGTTTCGGCGTAAAACTTCCCCATGAAAAAATTGAAAAAGCAGTTAGCTATGTACTAAATGAGTTTGATCCCGGCAGGAGTGGAAAATGCAGATCTCACTTTCCCATGAACCAGCTGGATATAATTGATTACAACCCTAAGACCGACCGCCTGGCGGTTAACCAGGGGATGCTGGTGATTGCTTTAAAAACAATCAAAGAATTAGGTTTTTCGATATCAGACGCCTATATCCAAAAGGCAGAGAATGGGTATCGCAATTTTTATGACGTAAAAAGGAAACACCTGTTATTTGACAGGAATTTCCCGGATATGATTTCGCTGACTGACCTGGAACCGGAATTTTTTTCTTTGTGGTTATTTAAAACGCCGATACTAACGGATGAAATGGTTCAAAATGAACTGGAGCAAATACCGGTACTAAATAAAGTCGCCAACTCACCCCACCCGGAATATGGCACTACAGCGCCAATTCTTATCAGGCTGACAAAGGATGCAAGGGGATGGGCCTATCTGAGTGGCGATTATCAGCCGTTTGGAAAGTTTGGCGAAGAAAATTACAGCGATGGAAAAACAGACGGCTTTTACTATAACGGCGGCAGCTGGTTCAGGCCGGAATATTGTGCCTACGTAGTGGGGTTAAAACATGGCTGGAAAAAAGCCAGGCCCTTAATGGAAAATAGGGTGTGGGCCGAGATCTATCTGAACCCCAATTGGCCTTTCAGCAAAGAATTTACCCCAACAAAATGGGTAACGACGGATAGCTGGTGGCCGTCAACAAAAGGTTTATGCTGGAATGTATTTATTTTAATGGCCGATGAGGTAGCCGGCTTGCGTAAACCCGAAATGGATCCTGATTACCATAAATAAAGGCAGGGTCAACGGGTTATTCCTGTGAATAACGTCTCAACGATATATAAAAAAGATATTGGCTGTAATGTTATGTTATTGCATCAAATGTATAGTCTTTCAATTTCTTAAATTTAAACTCATATTTTAAAATACCGGGTACATTGTTGCTGTTGACAATCTTCCGGTTTTTCAATTCATTAATAAATTGGGGAGCAGGTAAATTCGCTTTTTCCGCCATTTCGCGGTAGTAAGCGGCTTTTGCAGGGTGATCGGGCGAACAGCCATTGAACAGGTATCCAAAAGTATCCTGGTCAATAATAGCGGTTGTTATGCCCACACAATCATCCTGGTGAATAAGGTTTACCGGCGCCAGGCCATTTGGGATGTTGGATTTACCGGCAAAGAAACGGCCGGGATGACGGCCTGGCCCTATCAGCCCGCCAAAGCGGATGACAGTAGTTTTAAATGACGTCTCTTTTTGAAAATGCTGCTCCGCTTCAAACAATATCAAACCCGAAGCGGTATCGGGTTTGGGGTCGTCAAGCTCACTTACCTCGTGGTTAACTTCGCCATAAACCCCGGTCGAACTGATATAAATGATCTTTTTAACCCCGTATTGCATACATGCATTGATGGCCTGCTGGATTTTTGCAAGGTATTCGCCGTCTTCACCCGCTTTAAGTCTTGGCGGAACACTGATCACCATTACATCACACTTAAAAAATCCAGGATCAACGGTTTTTTCTTTGCTATCAAATATTGCAAGATAGGGCAGGATCCTTAAACTATCCAGGACCTCCAGTTTTTCGGGAGAAGTAGCAGAACCTTTAACGATAGTGCCTTTTTTTAAAAGATCAGCCGCCAGCGCCTTGCCATACCAGCCACAGCCTAAAATACTAACCACCATTTAATTTTTTTATTTGTTACGTGTCGGTCAAAAATTGTAAAAGAAATCGGTACCATTTCACAAATTACTTTAAAATAACATAAATAGTACTACTTTTGTATTATCTATAAATTCCATAGACAATATATTAATTATTAAAATGATTGATTCAGATATTCAATATAAAAAACAAACTTCGTTAGACTGCCCGGTGGATTTTGTAAAGGTGGACGAGAACAGGGTAAGGGTAGTGGCTTTTTTTGTAGTGCTTTTTGTTTTATTTTATGTTATCAATGGCAACCCATTGTCTATTGGCTTATTATTGATGGATTTCCTGCTCAGGGCGTTTAATTTAAATGCTTATAGCCCTTTGGCTATCATAAGCGGGGCTGTAGTAAAGCAATTAAGCATAAAACCCAAACCCGTTGACCGTGCGCCAAAAAGATTTGCCTCATTTATGGGGGTGGCTTTTTTAAGCCTGGTTTTGCTCAGCTTCGCATCAAATTTCATCTTGCTCTCAAAAGTTATTGCATGTATAATGATCCCTTTTGCGTCATTGGAGAGTTTTGCGGGCTTTTGTGCCGGATGCCATGTATATACATTAATCAACCGCATAAAATTTTCGAATAAGCGCGTAAAATAAGAAGCAACGGAAAAGTCAGGAGAAATGGATCAGCTTGTCCTCTCCTTTCTTTCATGCCGACAGGATAAAAACGCCTGTATTGTTTATGTCCGGACTAAAGGATTTTAATATGCCAGCCGCCGTTAGCGAACAAGTGTATATGGCGTTGAAACAGCAGAACATCCCAACCGAACTGATCTTGTGTCTGAATCAGTACCGCGAGTTTACAGTGCCCGGTTATCCGGAGAATCACTAAAAACGCCACCTCGCCTGGTATTATAAATATTTAAAGTAGCTAAACTACTAAATTGTGTAACAAAGGAAAATACACTAATTCACCTTTGGTTGTTCGGATGCTGGTATTGGTTTCGATTTTATTTTACCGTCGTTTACATTTACCGGCTGCACTGCAGGTTCGTTCATTTTATAGTAGATACCCTTTGCGTCCTTTAAACTATCTATTTGCACAGGGGTGGCGGCCTTAAGTTCCTGTAACGCTAACGAGGTTTTCTTCCAGTCAGCGGAGTATTTTTGGGCGAATTGCGTGGTATCTGCATTATTATAAAAATTCAGTAAATTTTGCTGGAGGGATTTGGTCATTTCTATAAATTTATTGTCCTGCAGTTTATCAAGCAGTTCAACATAAGTCTTGTCAGCCAGTCCGTATTCTCCAGGCATGGTAGGTTTGCCGGTATCATAATCCATATCTTTTAAGTCTATTGCGTGGTTATGCAACCTGTTTAACTCATCATCATAATGTACGATAACAGTATCAAAGCTACGGACGAATAATTTTTCGCCTTCCGGGCCAACGGGCTTAAATCTCAAAGCTTTAAAAGGGCCTATTTTGGGCATAATGCGGATAACAAAGGCTAAAATCCTTTCTTTAAATTTGGGTTTTTGCCTTGAGGAACCAAACTCCTTGTAATATGCTTTCCTTTTCATCCGGTAATGAAAAGTCTTTTCGTTTGCGCTTGGGTTCGATTTTTTAATGTCGTTTTTCTTTAACAACCAGGCAGTACGGGTTACCGTTGGCAACAAACTTTTCACTGACCACCTGAAAGTTGATATGGCAAGATCAAGGTTACCAAAAACCGCATTAATATCCTGGCCATAGGTCTTTAAAAAAGCCCGCTCCAGTACGGGTTTTGCTACTTCAAAGCCAATAAAATCGTGGTAATTTTGCGAGGCATAATTACCTCTTGCCGTTTCAAGTACGTCAAACGCTATTTCAACCCGGCTATGCGAAACATGGTCGTCATCATAGGTTACTACCGGGCCGAATTTTTCTCTCATCTCCGGGTAAACGATAGGCACAACATGATTGGTGGCCAGTGAATGGCCGTATTTATCCGCCATATAATGGCATAGAGCCCCCAGCGCAAACGCATATTCATTGAGGTTTTGCGATTCTGATAAAAGGTTCTCCACAAAGTCGCCACTACGGACATAATGCGCCAGGTTGGTAAAATAAACGCTTCCAAAAGGAAAATACCCCATGTCTGCGATTAATGCCCCGCCATAAGTGTAAGCATGGGCCTTTACCAGGTCGCTGTCTGCTGCCGCCGGGTATTTCTGTTTCAATAAAGGCAAAATGCTTTTCTTCCAGCTGGCGTCGATCAGCGCCTCATGGGTAAGTACAGAATATGCCTTTGCAGGCTTTGGTATAAATGATACAAGTAATACAAGTATGATTATATACCGGTGGGGTATTTTTAGCGTCGGCATGATTTAAAATAGAAGGTTTTACATTAAAAAGGAATAAAACCAAAAATTGTTTTACAAGTGCAAAAACGACGGGCGGATTAATTTTTTTTATATACCCTGCTTAATTTACAGGTATTTAATGTAAAAGGCCCGCAGTGGCTATACTGAACGGGCATTCACTGGCGGAAGTAACAGGAAAGACCAGTGGCGATACAACTATCCTACAGAATCATTTCATTTGCGATTTTATTTTTTTTCTGATATCATTTTCGATGGCCAGGTATTCGTTAAATTGATTTTTTGTAAATACTGCCTGCAACTCTATGTCTTTTTGTTCCATTATTACTCTCGCCTGCCGCATCCTTGAAAATCGGCTGTCGTCACTTTTTATTATTGGCTCAAATTTTTCTGCATATTTCAGATTGATCGACGCAACTTTGGTTAGCTGTGCGTTGCTAAGGATAAGCTTTTCTTTCATTAATTTGGTTTGAAAAGCGGCTCTTTGTTCAGGTGTTTCACTTTTTAATTTTTGGAGACTTTCCTGTGCCTTTCCAACACCTATGCTTGCCGCGACGATAAATAACCCCGCCAACAATATTTTGATATTTTTCATTTCTGCAAAGTATTTAATTCCATTGGATAACATATGTGGCGCCGCTGTTTAAAACCAGATTGGCTTTCTTGTTGCCAAGGAAGGTAATTTTACCATTAAACGTAAAAGTGCTGCCTGAGGTTGAAGTGGCAGCAATACTTACAGCTGCGGTACCCGAAGCGATGATCTTAGTCGTTTTATCAACAGCGATATCGGTACCGGCTATCGTAATCACACTATGGAAAGTAAGTTGCCTTAACACTTTTGAGGTAGTAGTACCGGTACGGCTATAGGTTGTATTAAATAAATATTGAGAAGCGTTCACGCCTAGCCCCGTTAAAACAAAACCACCAGTGCTGTTATCAGATGATGACATCAGCGATCCATTATAACTCCCGGTGCCGGTAAAATTAAAAGTAAGCTGGCTTGGCACTGTGCCATTACAGGTGAGCATATCGTTCCACTGAAAACTATAATTATAAGAAGGACTGGCGCCGGTCGAACTTGCAATAACATAACTTGAGTCCTTTTGTACACCGCATGAAAAACTAACGGTTGCATAAGTATTTACCGAACCGTTTAATTGTAATATCATACCACCCGTTGATGGCGACACCGCATCAGTGGTTAATTGTACCGCGTCGGCTTCGGTAACCGTGGCGTTTGTTGATGTTGTTGAGGCATCTTTGTGACATGATGATACCATAAATGCTATTCCGGCAGTAACCACCGTTACCACTAGAATTTTTGAAGTATTAAATTTAATTTTCATAAAGTTTGTAATTAATTGACTTATGTAATTTTAATATATTAAACTATTATCAAGGGTATTGGGTTCACCCGAAATGGGTGAACCGGCTAAAAACGGGGGTGAATTAACTTTTGAGTTTCATTTTACCTGAAAACAATTCTACAAAGCCTTTAAAAACGAGAACAAATGGGTTGTAACTCATAAAGCCCGTGGTGAGCCCATAATTTGGCTTTTCGGTTTCGGGTTGATAGGTTTTAAAAAGCCTGTCCCAAATGATGAGCACGCCGCCAAAATTTTTATCAATATAAATTGGATTACTGCCATGGTGTACCCTGTGTGAAGAAGGGGTATCAATAAACTTTTCCATGATACCCATTTTACCGACAGCCTCGGTATGCAGAAAAAATTGATAAGCCAGGTTGAGGACGTAGGCGATCACAATAAAATCAGCAGGCAACCCTAACAAGGCGGCAGGAATAAAAAATAACGGGCTTATAATGGCTGATAGCCAATTTAACCGGTATGCGGCGGTTAAGTTCATGTGCATGGCCGAATGGTGTACCTGGTGAAATGCCCACAATGGTTTCCAAAAATGGGAGATCCGGTGAAACCAGTAGTACAAAAAATCGGCTGTGATAAAAGTTAGTAAAAACGCCCAGATATTTCGTGGAAAACGAAACGGCGCTATTCTGGTGAAGAAACCGAGAATCGCTAACTGGTATGCTGTAAATAAAATCTTTGAAATTTGGAACCCGGCAAAAACGGATAAATTTGAAAATGTTTCTTTAATATCATAAGCCTTTTTATCGTTTTTCCAGCTCCAGATAATCTCGGCCAAAACCAGTGCAAATAAAAATGCCAATATCCATAATCGGTATGGCCCTGCTTGTTGTTTCATGTTTTTATTTTTTAGTAATTAAATAGCACCGTTACCCGGTGACGATAAAATTGACTAAAAAACCTGGGGTGGGTTACGTTATTAGCGCCGAAGCTGAACATAAGCCGGGTGAAATGACTTTAATTGTTCATCCAGTTTTTAAATTCAGGGGCTCTTGCCTTACTGATGATAATACTTTCAGGCGGGTCGGGTTTTATTTTAACAACTAAACGCCCGTTAAAATAAAAAGCAACTTCTGTTATTTCTTTTCGGTTTACGATGAATTGCCGGTTTGCCCTGAAAAAACGGTTCATATCCAGTTGTTGTTCCAGTTGCTCCATTGTAAAATCAACAATATACTGCCTGCTATCAATGGTGTGCGCGTAAACCAGTTCATTGGCAGTATAAAACCAGGCTATTTTTTCTGTTTCAACCGGGATAAGTTTATCGCGAAAATGTACAAGGAAAGCGTTTTTATAGGGCCTCGCATTTGTGTTGATCTGCCTGATCAGTTGCTCAAAGATTAAATTATCCTGAGCTCTTACAGGCTTTGAGGTAAGGCTGTTAAATTTGCGAAGCGCCTGCTCTACTTCATCATCATCAAAAGGCTTCAAAATATAATCGATACCGTTGTTTTTGAAAGCCTGTATAGCGTAATCATTGTAAGCAGTTACAAATATTACCGGTTTTGAAACATTTACCAGTTTAAAAATATCAAATGACAAACCATCAGCAAGCCTGATATCCATAAAAACAAGGTCGAAATCATTACCAGCAGAATTGAACCAGGTAACGGATTCCTCCACACTGTTCAGTATTGTTTTTATAGTGATCGAATCATCCAATTTATTTAGCAGGTGCGCAAGGTTGCGTGCGCTTACCGGTTCGTCTTCAATAATTACTACATGTATTGAACTCATTTTGTCAGCGGTAATTTTACAATGAAACTGTCTTTGGTTTTTTCTATTTCGATATCTTTATGCATCAGGATACGAAACCGGCTGTTTAAATTGGCGAGCCCGATACCTGTGCTGTTTTCGGGCTCGGCTATCTCCTGCAGGTCGTTCTTTACCACCAGGTAATCATCTTCAATATAAATATATACTTTTAAAGGTTTTTTTATTGACGCTGAGTTGTGCTTGGCCGCGTTTTCAAGCAGCGGTTGCAGCGATAGATGCGGAATTGAATGATGAAGATAATGTTTTTCGATATTCGTTTCAAGTAGGAAAGCTTTTTCAAAACGCATTTTCAACAGCTGTTCATACGACTTTATCATCGTTAATTCTTCGGTAATTGAAACCAGGTGATCATGTTGCGCGGCTAGCGCGTACCTGAATATTTTTGAAAGGTGATTGATAAAGTGCTGCGCCATTTCGGGATCCTCTCGCACAATACCAGATAAGCTGCTTAGCGAGTTGAACAAAAAATGCGGATTCAGCTGTTCTTTAAGCAATCCCAGCTCCGCTTCAAGATAGGCCGTTTTTAACTGGCTATTTTCCTTATCCTTTTGTCTGCTTACGCGCATCAACAAAATGATCTTGATGAGGACACCGGCAAATAAGGTGCTTAAAAAAAAGCGGCTCAAGTATCCCGTCCAGTAAATACCTCTTGGCTGGTCACTCATAAAAAGCTGGCGTTGAATTACACCGCACAACAAACAACTAACCAGCAAGAGTATGGCATTGAACAGATACCATCCTGTTTGTTTTTTTACTGATTCGACCGTTAGCCCGGCTTTTGGGTTCCGGAGATTCAGATAAAAAAGGAGATAACAAAAACCTACATTAAAAGCTACTTGTATGATGAATTCAGCAAGGTTAAAATGCCAGAAATGAGCAATGATACCCTGCCCGCGTAATGCCATAAACTTAGGGCTGCACATCAGTAGCCCAATGAGTAATGAACTGTATAGGGATATCCGCTTTTCCGTTTTGTCCATCTTGTAAAGGTAGTTGCTTAGCATTGTAATTTATAAAAATAGGCGGCGAAGCTGAAATAAAGGGGGGCAAAGCTGGTACATAAAAAAAGCGGCCCTGGAAAAGAGACCGCCTTTAGAAATATATAAGGAGTTATTGAATTAATTTTCCTGTGGTTCATCAGATGGTGTGCCTACCACTTTATAAGCTTTATTGCCGTTGGTATCAATCGTTTCCTGGTAATAATAATCATCCGGAGACACAAAGAAAGTTTCGCCATTAAGCCTGATCCTGCGGGTATCCTGTGGCAAAGTTTCGTAGATATCACCTTTTTGCGGTTCCGGAACATTATTCACGCCACCACCCTGGGTTGGCGCATTGTTATATCCGCCGTTATCGGTGTCTAACTTGCCATCCTTACCTGCTATTACATAGACAAAGGTACCGTCATCTTTGGTAACCGGTTGATAATACACGCCGTTCAATTCATAATATTGCTGACCATCAATGGTGATTTCTTGTGCACCAGACGGAAGTTGTGTAATTTCAGCACCCAATGGCGGTTCAACTACAGTGTATTGGTTGTTATCCTGTTGGTAATAAAAGCCATCGCTGTAATAGTAAGGCTGGTTGTCCCAATAGAACGGGTAATATCCGTAAGGCAAATATCCTACACTGAAACCAATACGTGGCCAGTATAAGCTGGCATAAAGGCCCCCATTCCACCAGTAACCACCACGGCCGCCCCACCAGCCACGGGCGCCCCAGTAACTTGGGCCATAATAACCACCTCTAAAGCCATATCCGCCTCTGAAACCGTAACCGCCGCGGTTACCGTATCCACCCCTGTAGGCATTTACGCCGTTATTATACCCATAACGACTGCCAGCATAACCTCTTGCATTTACGCCAGCTCTTCCATTATAACCTCTTGCGTTAGCACCGGCTCTTCCGGCGAAATTGCTGCCTCTTGTGTTAACACCGGCTCTTCCTGCGAAATTATTGCCTCTGAACCCGGCATTACCACGTTGCGGAGCAAAGCCGCGTTGAAAATTGGAAGACCTTTGGGGAGCCTGAAATGACCGGCCACCAGAAAATCCACCCCTTGCAACTGCAGCACCGCCACCATTGAAACGGGCGCCGCCGCCGCCACCACCGCGGGAAATACCCCCTCCACCGCCACCACCGCGGGCGAAACCGCCGCCGCCGCCGCCGTGACCGCCGCCACCACCGCCGCCCCGGTTGCGTTGCGCGCTGGCTGGTATAGCTAAAAACAGGCACATCAGCCCGCTTAAGCCAATTGATAACAAATATTTATATCTACTTTTCATGATTATTTTTTTTAACTTCCTTCTGGTATTGATTTGATAGACGGATTTTACCGGCCTTGGTTTAATTGCACTTTATTTTTTATTTATACTTGCAGAATAATGACAAAGGAACCGGGATATCGTAACCGGTATTTAATAATAAAATTAATTATGATAAAAGACACCTACGCATTAAACCAGGTAGCCGAATTTCACCATACCTTTAAACACCCTATTGTACAAAACCCTGGCATTCCATCAAAAGAAAGATGTGAGCTGCGCATTTCGCTCCTGGCCGAAGAGCTAAAGGAATTGCAGCAGGCTGTAGACGATAACAATTTAACAGAAGTTGCTGATGCCTTATGCGATTTGCAATATGTACTTGCAGGGGCTATTTTAGAATTTGGCCTTGGTGAAAAATTTAAAGAACTATTTGACGAGGTACACCGCTCCAATATGAGCAAAGCCTGTAAAACCATCGGGGAGGCGAACCTTACCATAGACCATTACAAAAACACTGCCAATACGGATTCGTATCATAAAGAAATAGACGGCTTGTTTTTAGTGTATCGCAAAGCTGACAATAAGACGTTAAAATCTATCAACTATTCGCCCGCTGATTTGGGTGGAATCCTGGGTCGCTGATTATACCGGTGTTTTTTTCTTAAAAAATCACATAATTTAATATAACCAGGATCTTAAATATGCTGGTTATATTAAATCCGAAATCGAATATCCGAAATGGAGGACTATCTTGAACACCAAAAAAAAGACGCCTGTGAAAAATTAAAAATTGACCTACACCCTTAAAAACGTTTTCTTTTCGTACAGGTAACGCAGGAATAACCATTTTATCAGCACCAGGGTTATCGCCATTACTACTGCATTATACGGGTTTCCTACCAATTGCCCCAGCCATTGGAAAAACCCGTTATTAGCATAGCTCCATTTGATAAAATGGCCCGAGATATAAATAAGGATAGAGTTCATCCCGATGACTTTAAAGAAGAAGGCCCATTTTTTGTATCCCAAAACATCGATCACGTAATAAAAAACCGACATCAGTATTAAACTGATCCCGCCAACCAGCATCACAAACGAGCTTGACCACAAGTTTTTGTTGATCGGGAAGTCTAAATTCCAGATCAGCGAAACGAAGATAAAAACGATCCCAAAAAGAGCCATCAGCAGCGCCTTCATATTCGCGGTAATATCCTTCCTTTTCAACAGCGTACCAGTTAAAATACCCAGGATGCCTGTACTGATTGCAGGAATGGTTGAGAATAACCCTTCAGGATCGTGCATATTTATTTTTGTACCGGGGTAGGGTACATATAAATGCCCCGGCAAAATAGTCCGGTCAACGTACGAAGCAAAATTACCCTGTGGCGTAAGGTCGCCCGGGTGAAAGCCCGGAGCCGCAGTAAACTTAAGCAACAGGTAATACCCTACAATAAACACCCAGAACCAGATCATTTGCCAAAGTTCTTTTGCATACAGATAGATGATATTGGCAAACATATAGGCGATACCGATACGCCCCAGTACACTCGGGAACCTGATATCCGCAATAGGTTGAATCTTTAAACCGTTATTTACTAATAAACCTAACAGCACCAAAATAAATGCCCGTTTAATAACCCTTAGCATCAGTTGTTCGCGGCTTTTGCCTTTCTCCAATTCCCTGCCCACCGAAAATGGTGTAGAAACGCCTGCCATAAACAGGAAGAGCGGGAAGATCATATCATAAGCGTGAAAACCGTTCCAGCCGGGGTGCTCAAATTGGTTACCGATCACCGTCCAGAAAGTTGATTTGGTGGAATCGCGGAGCGCATGCATAATTTCATCTGCTCCCATGATCCAGAACATATCGAAACCACGAAGGGCATCCAATGAAAACAAGCGGGTAGGGGTGGAATCGAAATCATCCGCCGCCTGTACTGTTGAAGTTTGAGCCATGTTTAAAGTGTTGAGATTTAATTGATACCCGAAAGGTAGAACTTTTTAAATTGATTTACAAAGAGAGACTGGAAGTCCGAAAGTCGGAAAGTCAAAAAGAAGCTTCAGCAGGTTGATGGCTCAACCCTTTACACCAATTTTAATACTTACAACTTTTACAACCTTTCAACCTTCTGCGCAATCACCCTGTCCTGTAAATTGGATAGCATTATAAGCATGCAACCGGCACCAATGATGGCAAAAAGCATATCCGATTGGGTATCCCATACATCACCCTGCGTGCCAAGGAAGGAGTCGCCCGCAGATCCCGATGAAACGGAAACCAGCCATTCCAGCAATTCATACAACAAACTTATCAGGCCGCAAACGCTGATGGTTAAAAAGGGAATCCAGTTTTTCTTTTTGATAACTTCCCTGCGGATAAATATTTCGCGAACGATCATAGCCGGTACAAACCCCTGAAAAAAATGCCCAACCTTATCAAAATTATTGCGGCTCTGGTGAAAAACATCACGCACCCAGTCAAATGCAGGAACCAGTGCATACGTATAATGACCGCCAATAAATAACACATAGCAATGCAACAATATCATTACATAGGTTAACAATGTGAATTGAAAGTTGCGGAAAGTGAATACGAGTATGAAAAAACCTATAACAGCAGGAAAAACCTCCAGTATCCAGGTGAAATAATCGTGCGGGTTAATGGCGGAGATAACCAGTCCGGCGAAAAACAAAAAGATAAGCAGGATATATTTCTTCATCCCCTGAAGGTATGAAAATAACAGGATTGCGCTAAATAAAATTTTTTATCAAAGCGCCCCTGCTAACAAATCAATTCATTCAACTACATCAATCAGCCTATTCTCCTCTTTTCAACCCGAATTTCTCGATCTTACTGTATAGGTGGCTGCGCTGTATATCAATATCATCGGCAGTTTTAGAGACATTCCAGTTGTTTTTTTCAAGCTTGAATTTGATGTACTCGCGCTCGGCATAATCCTTATATTCCTGGAAGTTACTGAAACGGTCAAAATCTGTTTGATGCCCGTTATTCCCATTGGTAACCACAACCGGAGACGATGGGTTTGCAAAAATCTTTACATCATTGTCTGTTATTATTTTATCACTCAGGATGATCAAACGTTCGATCATGTTTCTTAATTCACGGATATTCCCTGTCCATGGCAGCGCTTTTAATGCGTCCATAGCAGCGTCGGAGATCTTTTTAACCGGCATACCGTAATCATTGCAGATCTCATCCAAAAAGTTTTGGGCAAGCAACGGGATATCATCCTTACGGTCGGTTAAGGGAGGAACATGGATCAGGATCACACTCAGGCGATGGTAAAGGTCAAGGCGGAAATTTCCGGCATCTATTTCCTTTAGTAGGTCTTTGTTGGTTGCCGCAACCACACGTACATCTACGTCGATCTCTTTTTCGCCGCCGACACGGGTTATCTTATTTTCCTGCAGGGCGCGCAATACTTTAGCCTGTGTTGAGGCGCTCATGTCTCCGATCTCATCCAGGAAGAGTGTTCCGCCGTTTGCGGATTCAAATTTACCAATACGTTGTTTAATGGCCGAAGTGAACGAACCTTTTTCGTGCCCGAATAATTCGCTCTCAATTAATTCTGAAGGTATAGCGGCGCAGTTTACTTCAATCAAAGGCGATGTTGAACGGTGTGATTTTTCGTGTAACCAGCGGGCTACTAACTCTTTACCGCTACCATTTGCGCCGGTGATCAATACCCTGGCATCGGTAGGCGCCACCCTGTCGATAGTTTCTTTTATTTTTGAGATTGACTGTGAGTCGCCCAGCATGGTACGCACTTTGGCAACCCTGCGTTTTAAAACCTTGGTTTCAGTAACCAGGCTTCCTCTGTCGAGTGCATTCCGAACGGTGATGAGCAGCCTGTTCAGGTCAGGCGGTTTCGATATAAAGTCAAACGCACCCTTTTTGCTGGCTTCAATAGCAGTTTCAACCGTGCCATGTCCCGAGATCATGATAAACGGCAAATCGGGTTTCATTAAAAGGCCCTCGGTGAGCACTTCCATACCATCTACCCGGTTCATTTTTATATCACATAGTACCAGGTCATAATCATTTTTTTGAATGAGTTCTAACCCGTCAACGCCGTTGTCTATATCTTCAACGGTATAATCTTCATATTCCAGTATTTCGCGTAATGTATTCCGGATTGCCCGCTCGTCATCAATGATTAATATTTTCGCCATTTTTTGTTTGCCTGAACGCTTTAAATATTTGAATTGCTAATTTAGTTAATTGTATAGAAAACTAAACACTTTTACCAATATATTGTTTGAAAATAAATTGAGAAAAATTGTGAGCGGGGAATATTGATCTAAGGGCCACCTGATACCGACAACTCACCTCACTGCACACAAAATAACCCTCCCCGTTTTACCGGGAAGGGCATTTGTTTGCAGCAGCAAACCTGTAAGCCGGGTTCTGTTCCATGCCTTTTAACGGGCATGGTTTCTATCATTAATCTGGCCCTGCCATTGCTGACAGGTTCAAGCAACCTACCCATCCCGGCGATCCGCCTGTTGGCGGATACGGAAACGAGCAGCTCCGCTTCCGGGACCTATTTGGTTTTTCAACTCCTGAGGTTTACCGCGATCCCGGTCGCCCGGGAAAGCCGTGAGCTCTTACCTCACGTTTTCACCCTTACCCCAATTACTCAGGGCGGTATATTTTCTGTGGCACTTGCTGTCGCCGGCTGCCGGCGCCTTCCCGTTAGGAAGCAGGATGCTCTGTGTTGCCCGGACTTTCCTCTCCCAAACAAAGCGCCGGGAGCGATAGAACGTTTTGCAATGTAAAGATAGGGATTTAGTCCGGAAGTCCGGGTGTCGGGAAAGGCCGAAAGATTAATTACCGAACGTAGAGACGCAATATTTTGCGTCTCTGGAAGGAATTTTAATATGCGAAAAGGCCTTACCTGCAATTATTCAAATCAGTTCCAACCCGGGCAACATCTATGGTACCACGTTTATTACCAAATGAGTTGGCAACATAGGTGAGCACATTGGCAATTTCAATAGGAGCGAGATCATTTGGCGGCATCTTCTCCGTAAAATCTCTTTTATGAACAGTAATCTTTCCCCTTAACCCGTTTTTAACCAGGCAGGCCAGCATATGGATGTTGTTTTTTATAAATACCGTATCCGTTAGCGGCGGGATCAGTGCGTTCAATCCTTCGCCTTTCGCTCCGTGGCAATTTTGGCAATGGCTCTGATAAAGCAAACTCCCTGATGAATAATACCGGGCAAATTCAATGCTTTGATCGCTCTGGCATGAAATTACCAGAATAAGCATCATCAACGAAATTCCAACGAGTACTTTAAATTTCATTTGTTTGCCACCGGGGCAGGTTCTGTTTTTAATGTTTTAATATCGTCTATCAGCTGGCCTACCTGCTGTGGGTTAGTGCCATCATACGAACCCCGTACACGTTTTTGTTTATCAACCAGCACAAAATAGCCCTGGTGTACATATCCGCCGGGTACAGTAGTATCCCTGCTTACAGCAACCAGGTAACTTTTTTCGGCAAGGCGATAGGTATCATCTTTTTTGCCTTGTATAAACCACCACATATTGCCGCTTACACCTAGTTTATCAGCATACTTTTTTAATACTTTAACACTGTCATATTTCGGATCGATCGTGTAGGAGAGAATCTTTACATCGGGGGTGTTTTTATAGGCGTTATAAACGTTTAGCATATTGCGCTGCATTACAGGGCAAATAGACGGGCAACTGGTAAAAAAGAAATCAGCTACATAAATTTTACCGTCAAGGTTTCTATCGCTGATGCTGTCGCCGTATTGGTTAACCATCTTAAATGGCGGAATAGTCTGATATATGGTATCTGTAACGGTTTGTCCGTTAATCACTCTGGTAACCGCCTGCCGGTTTCCGTAAATGGGTAAAGCGTTACTGGTATTACTATTGAATTTACAGGCGCTCCAAAGGACGATGACGCCAATTGCCAAAATCAGTCTTCTCATTTCATTTTCATATTTTTAAGGTACCTGTCAGATGAGGATAAAGCGGCGTTGATCTGAGAGTCGACCTTTGTGATCTGTTTTTTTTGCGACCGCAGGTAGATCATCCTTTCAACAGGCAACTTACCGGTCATATCCGCATCAAAATTATGCATCCAGTTATCCATGGCGCTGTCGGCGTTGATCACCTCGCTTAAATGCCTGGTAACAGAATCTTTTAACAAAGCTGTGGTGTCTTTTTTTAACATACTGTCCAAAAGCGTCTTGTTTTTCAGCAGCGACTCATCACTCCCCATTACTTTTTCGTGTATGGCGAGCACACTATCCAAAGCGGCTTTTTCCTGTGCTTTATTATCGGCACATCCGGAGATAATAAAAGCGGCAAATACTGGCAGGATTATTTTTTTCATAAGGCGGAATTAAAACTGCGTCAAAGATAAAAATAGAAAGCGCTAAAATTTTACCTGACGAAAAATATATAATCTGTGGGCGGCAAAGTTTCAATCCCGGCGGCAATTAAATGCTGGCCGGCCTGCGCCCTATGGTGTGTGCCATGGTTTATTACATGCGTAAATATGTCGCCCAGCTTATTTTGGTAACTATCGCCCTTTAAGGTTTTATAGCTGATAATGCTATCAAAATCTCCTGAATCAAGCTCTTCAAGGTAATCCAACCAGCGGGTGCTGTTTGCTTCCATAATGCCGGCAAAAGTATCCGCCTGCCAGTCGGGCCAGGTAGTACGGGGTGCGTCCGGAAAATCCACACAACGGCTGAGCCATATTTGCTGGGCTGCAAATAAATGCGCCATTAACTTTACGGGTTTTTCGGGATTGTTTGCTTTGATGATGGTTTCGGTTATCAGTTCATTGGCAAACCTGTCGTATTTAAAAAGATTGATAAAGTGAGCTTTCATAAAGCAAAGTTACATGCTCAATGCAAACAAATATCCGTGCAAAGTAAAAACTAAAAATTAAAACAAGCTGAACTGTTTATCATTCGATTTATTCATGGGCAAGGCAGGCTGTTTTAGTTTGGAATTGGTAAATTCAAAAAAGTCCAGCTTTTTATTAAAGGGAATCTCTTTAAACAGTTTATAAGTCTTATCGTACCCGATCGTTTCCCGCCGCAAAATAGTAAGCCTGTCGATACTAAAGCGTCCGTTCCAATTCCTGCTTTTAAAATGGGGCCAAAGCTGTTTAAAATCAGCGTTTGGTAGATTACGGGCAATGGTCATATGTGGTTCAAACGGCGGCGTATTAAAAAAACGACGCAGCAGTTTAAACCAAAGCTTTGTTGCCGATGTGCTGCTGACTTTGGCATAAATGGTTTGAAATTCCTGCTGGTCGAAAAAATCAAAACCATTAATATCCATTACCAGGGGCGGTAGGTTTTGCAGGTCGCGCTCCAGTTTAGGCAGCAGGGGCTCAATCCAAACCGGCCTCTTCCGCGGCCACGGCTGAACAGTAATATGCGCTTTTGAATAACGGCTGTCATATTCGCCTATCGTTAAAAAGCTTTCTTCCTTCAATTTCTTAACGTTATTAACAATGCTATCCGGCGGCGTAAGCAATATTAAATAATCATGATAACCTGTCATTTTGCTATGCTTTAAATAATACAATTATGCTAATATTTTTAGTATTTGTCAAATCTTTTTTTACATTTGTGCTATGAGTGGCAAACGGATCATTATGCATATCGACCTCGATTCTTTCTTCGTTTCGGTGGAGCGGAAGTTCGATCCCTCGCTCATCGGCAAGCCGGTACTCATTGGCGGCTCGGCCGACAGGGGTGTAGTGGCATCATGCAGTTACGAGGCCCGTAAGTTTGGCATCCACTCAGCCATGCCCATGAAACAGGCAATGCGCCTTTGCCCGCATGCCATTATTGTAAGGGGCGCTCATGGCCGGTATTCTGAGGCCAGCGCCGAGGTAACCGAGATCATCCGGAAATCCGTACCGCTGTACCAAAAAACGTCGGTTGATGAGTTTTATATTGACTATACGGGTATGGACCGTTTCCACAACTGTTACCAGCACGCCGGCGAAGTGCGGCAACGCGTGATCAGGGAAACAGGCCTGCCGATATCCTTTGGCATGTCCTCGGGTAAAACGGTGGCAAAAATGGCCACCAACCAGGCCAAGCCCAATGGCCAGCTGTATGTGCCGCACGGTATGGAAAAAGCTTTCTTAGCGCCGCTCAATATCAGTAAGATCCCCGGTTTGGGTGAAAGCACCGCTGCCAAATTGTACCCTTACGGCATCGAAAAAATTGGCGACCTGCAACGCGCCAATATCAAGTTTTTAGAAACCATTTTGGGCAAATACGGCAGGTTTTTATGGGATAAGGCCAACGGTATTGATGAGGGCGAAGTGGTATCAGCCAGCGAGCGAAAATCCGTCTCAACCGAACATACCTTCCACACCAATATAGCTGACCGGCAAAAAATTGAAACCGTACTGGTATCCATGACGGAAGAGCTTGCTTCAAAACTCAGGCGGGAAAACAAACTGGCGTCGTGCCTTGCGATAAAGGTGCGCTATGCCAATTTCGAAACACATACGCAGCAGGAAAAGATCGCCCTTACAGCGGCCGAGCACATCTTGATCCCTGGCGTAAAAAACCTGCTAACCAGCGTATGGAACAGTAACCGGCCGATAAGGCTGATAGGAGTAAGGCTGAGCAACCTGTGCAGCGGGTTATACCAGATCAACCTGTTTGAAGATAACGAGGAGCGGATAAAACTTTATCAGGCACTTGATAAGATCAACTTTAAGTTCGGCGAAAAAACGGTTTGCCGCGCCGCCGGGATGAAGATCGGGACAAGGAATTTTAATCCGTTTATGCGGGGGTGAATGATGATTTCTTTTAATATATTTACCAACATTAGTTTCATTTAATTGTACTTCAATTTTAATATGGCTATAATACCGTTTAAAATTTCACCATCCATTTTAAAATGGGCTAGAAATTCAATTGGTTATTCAATTGAAGATACAGCACATAAACTTAATATAAATCCACAAAAGCTAGAAGAATGGGAAAAAGGGATAACATCTCCAACCTATAATCAGTTAGAAAGTTTAGCGTATAAAATATATAAACGGCCCTTGGCAACCTTTTTCCGAAAGTATCCACCTAATGAGAAACCGATAGAGAAAGATTTTCGAAATTTAACAAGTGCTGAAGTCACAAATTTCTCAACCGAAATGATTTTGGTTATTCGAAAGGCAAAACATTTGCAAAACCTTATAACCGATTTAGACTTAGAGGAGCCCAAGTTTAAGAAATTCAAAGTTTCAATCGAAGACAACCCAGTTATTGCCGCCGAGAGATTTAGGACGTTTATAGGTTTGCGAATTGACGACCAAAAAAGATGGAGCTCTTTAAATGCATTTGATAATTTCAAACAGTGTGTTGAAAATATTGGGATTTTTATATTTCAACTTCAAATGCCATTTGAGGAAGCCAGAGCATTTTCATTGTCGGGCGACATCCCAATAATCGTATTAAACACTGAAGATGCGAAAAATGGCAGAATTTTCAGCCTGTTTCATGAGGTATGTCATATTTTGTTCAATATTGGAGGGGTATTCCGGGATAAAGAAACAAATAACTTAAATAAAGAATATAAAATTATTGAAGATTTTTGTAACCTATTTGCCGCATCATTTCTAATACCCGATAATCCCTTCAAAGTTGAAATCGATTATGGCAATCAGACATTACACGAGTGGAGTGAAAAGGACTTAATTGATTTATCCAAAATCTACAATGTCAGTAAAGAAGCTATATTAAGAAAATTGGTTGATCTAAATCTTGCTTCAAAAAGTTTTTATTTTGAAAAAAAACGGATATGGAATGCCGAATTAATTACCTATAAGGATATTCAAAGACAAAAGAACAAAGAAAGCGGAGGGGGCATCCCGCAAGACATAAAAGTTGTCAGCGAGAAAGGCAGACTATTCGTTTCCAGTGTATTAGAAAACTTTGAAAAAGGCAATATATCTTATGGTCAAATATCTGAATTTTTAGAAGTCAAGCTTGATCATCTTTCTAAAATAATCGAAAGGATAAATAAATGACCGGCCTTTTTGAAGACCCATTTAAATACGTAATCGACAGTAGCGCATTGTTTGATTTAAAAAGGAATTATCCGCCAACTGTATTTAAAGGTGTTTGGGGAAATTTTGAAAGAATGTGTAGTTCTCTTGAGATTATTTCTGTTCGTGAGGTTAAAATAGAGGTTGAAAAAGGGATGGACTGGTTAGTTGAATGGGCTAAAGATCATTCAAAAATATTTTTAGAGCCAACGCTTGAAGAATTAATACATGTAGGAGAGTTGCAAGAGAAGTATCCTCATTTAATTGACTACAATAGTGATCGACCTGCAGCGGACCCTTTTGTAATTGCTTGCGCAAAAAGATATAATATCAAAATAATTCAGCACGAATAAATCCAAAACAACAAACAAAAACTTCCATTTGTTGCTAAACAGGAAGGCCTAGAATGTATTTTGTTAACCCAATTATTCGAATTGGAAAAATGGGAATTTTAGCATAGTTTCTTCTTCATTAACAAATCCGTCTGCAAATCATCACCCAATAAAAACGCGTGGCTGCTGAACACTTCAAAACCATAACGCTGATAAAAGCCCATTGCTTTATCATTATGCTCCCAAACGCCCAGCCACACATATTCAAATTGTTTATTGCGGGCAATATCAATCGCGAAATCCATGAGTTGTTTGCCGATGCGTTTGCCATGGTGCTCTCCTGATACGTAAATTCGCTCCACTTCCATAGCTTTTGCATCCAGGTATTCTGTTTGGGCGTCATTAAAATTCAATTTTAAATAACCCACAACTTCATCGCCCAGCATGGCAAAATAAAATTCGGAATTGGGGTTAGATAATTCGGCCAGCATTCGTTGCGGCGTAAAGGCAACGGATGAATAAGCTTCCATATTGGCAGGCTCGTTCAGGTGGTCAAAGAATTCGTAAAATGTTTTTTTGCTGAAGGAGAGCAATGTATCGGCTTCAGAAAGTTGTACGCGTTGTATAGTAATCATTTCAATTTGACGATTTGAAGATTTGAAAATGAATAAAAATCGGGTTTCATTTTCAAATCTTCAAATTAACACATTTTCAAATTAATCAAACTGTTCCTGCAGCCTTATTAACCTGTCAATCATCAAATTCAGCTTTTCTTCCTCATTCTTAAACATCCTTGGTTTTAAATAAAAAGTGATGAACAGGAACCATATAATAGTTGAACCATAGGTAATCAGCTTAAAGTAAAGCGGAGCATTCTCCAGTACCTCAATAAAATAAAGGGCAAGGCCTGTACTGATCAGCAACATAAATACATAATAGAACCAGCCGATAACTTTGCTGCGGTTCTTCTGGTATTCTTTCAGGGTGTTTAAGTATTCAGTGGGGTTTTGGGTGAGATCGTGCTTGTTTAAGATATGGTAATGACGTACGATAAGGGAAAGATACATTAGCATAGCTACCAAAATAATAAGAATACCGGTAGTTGTTGCAGGTGACCGGAATGCGAAGAAGAAGGTAATTATAAATGCGCAAACCACCAGCGCTATCATAGCAACAATACCCCAGTATAACCTGCTGGTAATGCTGCGGATACCTTTCTTTACCTGCTTCAGCGCCTCATCCACCGAAAGCTTGCCGGGTTTTGGCTGTCCCTGCCAAACCGACATCAAATGCTCAAACTCTTTCATAGTGGTTATACAATTCTGTTAATTTTTGTTTTATCCGATGTATTTTCACCCTCAAATTCCCTTCTGATATACCCGAAACCTCAGCAATTTCCGGGTATGGCACTTCATCAAGCACCATGGTTATGATAATTCTTTCTGATTCTTCCAGTTTCGATATGCATTTATACAACAGGGCCACCTGTTCGTATTTTTCAGAGAACTCTTCTTTTTTATTTTCTGAGATAAATGGTGTCAGCTCGTCTTTTGCCTGCCGTTTTTCTGAACGCAGGTAGGTAAGGCAGGTATTTACAGCAATGCGGTAGATCCAGGTAGAGATCATCGCCTGGTTCCGGAATTTCTCCAGGTTTTGCCAAACTTTTAAAAAGGTTTCCTGTAAAAGGTCGCTCGCAGCATCATCATCCCCGGTATAACCGTAGCATAAATGGTAGATTTTTTTTGAATTGGCTTCGTAAATTCTCTTAAAAGCTGCCTCTTTATCTGCCACTATCAGTTAATTTTTATTGATTAGATGTTGTCGCCCTGTAAATGTTACAGGGTATGTTCATTCTTGTAAAACCAGGGGAATTTCTTTTCAGCTTCATCAAGCAAGCTGTTATAACTTTCGTTGTAATCAAACTGCAGGTCCTCGTGCAATTTACCAATCAGTGTTTGTATTTTGATGATCTGCCTCGTCAGAATCAGCCGCATGGGTTTATACGATGTCTTCCTGTCTGTATATTCAATATAGTTATGGCAAAAATTAAGCAGCAGATCTATTTCAGCCTGTTTTGATCCAATAAATTTGGTGTACTTTCCGATCAGCCTTAATGTTTTACGCAGGTATTTAGCTGCGTTATAACTTTGGGTGGGCAGCTGGCTATACATAAAACCAACTTCGCCTTTAACTTTTTCAATAAAGGCATGCTCATTGCCGGCTTCAAACAGCAGGTAGGCCAGCAGTTCTTTGTTCTCTTTTTTATAACGGGCAAGGCGCAGGATCAATTCAGCTGTTTGTATGGACGACAAATGCTGCAATTCTTTCTTTATATCCTGTAAGCCAAAATCGCTGATACTCATTATTTATGATAGAACCGTGCAAATTACGAATTTTAAATTATCCGGGGTTAAATATCAAACCTGAAGAGCAAGCAGGTACATCTTAATTACTACATAAGTATCAATGTTGATATAATTGTTTTCACCACAATTAAAATTCTTGATATTTAAATCCTAATCAATATTATTGTATAACCAATTAGTCAAATTTTCACGCTCAAAACAATCAATAAACGATGTCAGCAGATACTGTTAACGTAAATGGCAAAGCTAAGGCCCAATATACTTACGATGCAATTGTAATAGGTTCGGGGATCAGCGGGGGCTGGGCCGCCAAAGAACTTACCGGCAGGGGACTTAAAACGATTATGCTGGAGCGCGGTCGTAATTTTGAGCATTTAAAAGATTACAAATCTGCTGCTAAAGACCCGTGGGAATTTGAACACAGGGGCAGCGTTACGCAAGAACAGCGAAAAGTACGACCGGTAATATCGCGCGGCTGGGGGGCCACCGAATCTATTATGGACTATTGGGCCAACGAGCAGGATGCGCCGTACACCGAAGTGAAACCCTTTAACTGGTGGCGTTCATACCAATTGGGTGGCCGCTCAATTTTATGGGGACGCCAGAGTTACCGCTGGAGCGATTTTGATTTTGAAGCTAATTTAAAAGATGGCTGGGCAATTGACTGGCCGATACGTTATAAGGACCTTGCACCATGGTATGATCACGTGGAGAAGTTTGCCGGGGTAAACGGGTCGCTCGAAGGCCTGCCACAATTACCCGACGGACACTTTTTAAAGCCAATGGATTTAAATGTGGTGGAAAAGGACGTAGCCGCGCGCATTAAACAACACTACAATAACAACAGGCACATGATTATAGGCCGCAGTGCCAACCTTACGGAAGCTATCCCCGGGCGTACAGCCTGCCATTTTCGCAACCGGTGCTGGGAAGGATGCCCTTTCGGGGGATATTTCAGCACACAATCTTCAACTTTGCCCGCTGCCGTGGCTACCGGAAATTTAGCCGTTCGGCCTTTTTCTATAGTAACAAAGATCATCTACGATAAAAACACACAAAAGGCGACAGGAGTTGAAATAGTTGATGCTGAAACGCACCAGACCTATGAATACCATGCCAAAATAGTATTTGTAAACGCTTCAACATTAAACAGCGCATGGGTGTTAATGAATTCGGCCACTGATGTATGGGACGGCGGCCTGGGCAGCAGCAGCGGCGAACTGGGGCACAATATTATGGATCACCATTATAATTTGGGCGCATCTGGTACGGTTGAGGGTTTCGAGGATAAGTATTACTTCGGCAGGCGACCCAACGGGGTTTATGTGGTTAGGTTTGCTAATCTGCCGGGCGATAATCATAAACGGGATTTTATTCGTGGATTTGGCTACCAGGGTGGCGCCAGCCGCGAAGGGTGGAGCCGGAATGTCGCCGAACTGAATGTGGGCGCGGCATTTAAAGAAGCCATTACCGAACCCGGACAATGGACGATCGGTATCGTCGGATTTGGGGAATTGCTGCCATATCATGAAAATAAAATCACCCTCGATCCGAACAGGAAAGACAAATGGGGTTTACCCATTTTAGCCATGGATGCAGAACTAAAGGATAACGAGAAGAAAATGCGGGTGGATATTGTGAAAGAAGCGAAAGAAATGCTGGAAATTTCGGGTATCAAAAATATCCAAACCTGGGATCATGGGCATAACGTGGGCGATGGCATCCACGAGATGGGTACAGCTCGCATGGGCCGCGACCCAAAAACTTCTGTGTTGAACGAACATAACCAGGTTTGGGACGCTAAAAATGTATTCGTTACCGATGGGGCCTGTATGGTTTCGTCGGCATGTCAAAACCCGTCATTAACTTATATGGCGCTGACCGCAAGGGCTGCAAATTTTGCGGCAGATGAATTGAAGAAGGGAAATTTAGGTTGATTAAGTTGAATAGGTGAGTTGTTGATTGTGTTGGAACGATCTTCAGATGCAGCGTTGAATCAACACAATAAAACAGAAACTACTTCACCTTAAATAACTTAATCAACCCAATCAACATTATAAACTTAATCAACCAATCAAATGAAACATAAATTATTGATAATAAACATATTATTACTCATCAGCTTAAGTGCTTTTGCTAAATCAAAAGTGCTTGTTTTCAGTAAAACCATGGGTTTTCACCATGCCTCTATTGCTGTTGGCATTCCTGCCATTATGAAGCTTGGCAGAGAGAATAACTTTGATGTGGATACCACAACCGATTCAAAGAAATTTACTTATGAAAACTTGAAACAATATGCCGCTGTGATATTTTTAAGCACAACCGGCGACGTTTTAAACGATGTGCAACAGGCTGAATTTGAAAAATACATTCGTGCCGGCGGGGGATTTGTCGGTGTTCATTCGGCAACAGATACTGAATACGACTGGGCATGGTATGGCAACCTGGTTGGGGCCTATTTTAGAAATCATCCAAGTGTACAACAGGTTGCAACACTTCACATTGTCGACCCTAACTTTATAGCCACCAAAGGCTTACCTGCCGAATGGAAAAGACTGGATGAGTGGTATAACTTTAAGTGGATAGCGCCAAACCTGCATGTACTCATCACTATCGACGAAAAAACCTACAACGGAGGCAACAACGGCGACAACCACCCGATGAGCTGGTACCACGAATACGACGGGGGCAGGGCGTTTTATACAGCTCTGGGCCATACCGATGAATCCTATGCTGATCCGCTTTATTTAGGGCACCTTTTAGGCGGGATTAAATACGCGATGGGGGTGAAATAGTGGAGTTTGTTGAAAGGTTGAAATGTTGTAAAGTTTTGTTTTGCACAACCGGATTTTGAGAATTATTCTACTATTAACCGTAATTGACTATTTTTAGCCTTTCAACTTTACAACAACTAATATGAAGACCTGGCTATTGGTATTTTTCGGGGGAGGTATTGGTAGCCTGTTGCGTTACCTGGTCAGCAGATTGGTTAACAGAAATATTGTTTCAGCATTTCCCTATGCCACTTTCATTGTCAATGTTACAGGCTGTTTTTTGATCGGTTTTTTTATTTTTTATTTTTCAGAAACGCGGTTCGGCGCGGCTTCGCTACCCTGGCGGATCTTTTTGATCACCGGAATTTGTGGCGGGTATACCACATTTTCTTCATTTTCATCTGAAAATATATTGCTGTTAACAAATAACCAACTATTGACCTTTATGGCTTACACATTCGGGAGTTTAGCGATTGGTTTTTTAGCGACTTACTCCGGTGTTATACTCGCTAAAAATTTTTAGTATGAAAATCGATAAAATATTAATTGTTGCTGATGAGAGTGCCCTTCGGTTGCGGCGATCGAATACGGCTTCAATTTAGCCAGGGATCTGTCAGCAAACGCAATTCTGTTAAGTATAATCGATCCCATTGATTCACTTGGCAATCCTGACGCCGGCGTTTTTCCTGACGATGCATTAATGGCAGCGGAAGCTAATATGAAGACTTTTCAGGTTAAAATGAATAAACTATACGGCGCCGGTATCCAATCCGAACTATTGACAGTGGTTGGGGATATCCAGCCTTGGATTGCCAAAATTGCTATGCAATATGGGGCAGATCTTATTATTACCGGTACACATGCCCGCACCGGCCTAAATTTGTTGTTTAAAGGAAGCATCGCTGAGTCAATCATACATCACTCCACGATACCTGTTTGTGTGGTGCCTATGGACAAATGATACTTTAGTTTTTTAACCATTTTGATTTATTCAGAGAATATAAAATAAATTAATACTGCTTAATGCTGGATATCGATTATATTTGATCAAAGAAATTATTGAATTATAAAAGTTTCAGGAATTCAACACCTATACCTCTTCACGCAGGCAAACTGATTTCCTTTAACTTCCCTTAACCGAATAGTATATGACGCCGAAACATGAACACTAATTGTGTTTTGGTGCCTTAACCTTAAAGCCACAAAGTATGAAGATCAAAACCGATGGCATTTTGTTTAAACGGCTTTCTATTCAGCAGCGATTACCGCTTCTTATTTGCGCGCTCTTACTATTTTCCATTATTGTTTACGGTTTCGCTAATTATTATTGTGTACGGAAAGCATCGCTGATTATAGGGCAAGACCGGCTCAATTCACTTACAGATCAGATGGGCTCGATGTTTGGGCAATCGGCGCTGGTTTTATTAAATACCGCTAATTCTACTGCGGCTCAAGGCGCTGTTTTACAGTGCCTTAAATCAAACGGAAATAAGTTCCGGAAAGAGACGATTGCGGCACTTGATAAATTACACAACAATAAGGACTGGATTTCAACAACATTGGTAAACGCTAACGGCGTGCTTATACTGCGTTCAGATAGTTCAAAAAAAGAGATAAAAATCAACCTGCCGGATGTTATAAAACAAAATAAAGTTGGCCCTAATTCAACCAGGATCGGAATGATATATAACATCAACGGCACCATGTATTACCCTATTATTACTGCCGTAACAGAAAAAAAGCAGATAATGGGTTACATTATTTCATGGGTAATGTTGTCCACCACCCGGAAAGAAGTAACACAATTTTCAAGGCTCCTGGGTACTGGCGCGGCTTTTTACATTGTTAATAGCGATGGAAGCCTTTGGACCGATCTGGTAAAGCCGGTAAAAGCAAAGCTTGCCGGCATCAATCCAACGGGCAAAATAATGGAATACACAAACGCTGACGGGAAACCGGTAATGGCAAGTGCGAAAAATATAGCGGGCACTGCGTGGCTGGTTATGGTCGAATTTCCGAAAGAGAATTTGCTTGCCAGCTTATCAAATTTTGTAAAATGGATTTTTGGCATAGGTGTAGTTCTTTTGGCAGTGGGCATTTTTGCCACCTGGATGATGAGCAGCAACATAACAAAGCCATTAAATCAGCTCACTATAGCAGCCACAGCTATCTCAAAAGGAAATTACGGTGCTGCTGACCCAATTAAAGTGTTCAAAAACGACGAATTGGGGAAACTGGCCGAGGCGTTTAACACAATGCAGTCGCAGGTATATCGCACGTGGCAGGAGCTTGACGAAAAAGTACGAGAAAGAACAACGGAACTGCGGGACGAAATAAAACGAAGAAAAGTCTCTGAAGAATCGCTGAAGGTTTCAAGCCAAAAATATCATCAGTTAGTGGAAGAAGTAAAGGATTATGCTATCATTATGCTGGACGTGAACGGAAAAGTTTTAGTATGGAATAAAGGTGCTGAAAAAATAAAGGGATACAAAGAAGATGAGATCATTGGCAAATCATTTGCCTGTTTTTACACTAAAGAGGATTTTGAAGCCGGAAAACCGCAATACCTGCTTCAAAAAGCGGCACAAGCGGGGCGTTCAGAAGATGAAGGCTGGAGAGTGAAAAAGGACGGTTCAAAATTTTGGGCTAACGTAGTTTTTACGGCCATATACGATAACAAAGGTAAACTATCAGGCTTTGCAAAAATTACCAGAGACATAACAGAGCATAGAAAACTGGAGGAAGAAAGGATCCTTATCAACAACCAACTCGAAGAAAGGATTAAGGAGATAGCAATACAATCATTACAACTGGAAACCGTCAATAAAGAACTTGAAGCCTTTTCTTATTCTGTTTCGCATGATCTGAGAACGCCATTAAGGGCGATCAACGGATACTCTATTATGCTTCAGGAAGATTATGAATCAAAACTCGATACAGAAGGGAAAAGAATCCTCCGAAATATTATTTCAAATGCCCGAATGATGGGACAATTAATTGATGACCTGCTTTCTTTTTCGCGGCTGGGCAAAAAAGAATTGGCAAAAACATCGGTAAATATGCAATTGCTCGTAGCTGCCGTTGTAGAAGAATTGTTACAAAACGAACCTGAAAATAAATACCATATCGTAACCGGTACTTTGCCGCCTGTTGAGGCAGACCCGGTGATGATCAAACAGGTTATGGTAAACCTTATCGGCAACGCAATAAAATATTCCTCAAAAAAAGCCGGACCCGAGATAAAAATAGGAGCAATAAATGAAGACTCAAACCCTGTTTATTACGTGAAAGACAACGGGGCTGGATTTGATATGACATATTCAGGTAAATTATTCGGTGTTTTTCAACGACTCCACTCGCAGGAAGAATTTGAAGGGACAGGTGTAGGCCTGGCCCTGGTAAAGCGTATTATTGATAAACATAAAGGGCGTATATGGGCCGAAGGAGTGATAAACGGGGGGGCAACATTTTATTTCAGCATACCTAAAAATTAAATATATGAATGACGAAAAAGTAGAAATTTTATTAGTTGAAGATAATCCCCACGATGCTGAAATGACCATCAGATCGCTGAAAAAAGTAAATTTAGCCAACAGGCTGATACATTTAAAAGATGGTGAACAAGCGCTTGATTTTATTTTTGCAAAAGGAATGTTTGCCGACCGGCAAATTGAAAACAAGCCCAAAATTGTACTGTTGGATATTAAAATGCCTAAAGTTGATGGTATTGAAGTGTTGAGGCAAATTAAATTGAATGATACAACTAAGACAATACCAGTTGTTATCATGACATCTTCAAAAGAAGAACAGGATATTATTATAAGTTATGATCTCGGCGTTAATAGCTACGTGGTAAAACCTGTTGATTTTGAAAGTTTTGCCAAGGCTGTTTCCCAACTTGGCTTATATTGGTTAATTACTAACCAGGCAGCCGGATAATTGTAAATAACATGAAACGCAATTTTAAAATAATACACATTGAAGACGTTAAAAGCGATGCGGAACTGGTAGACTGGATACTGAAAAAAGCGAAGATACCGTTTGAAATGATTGTTGTTGATACCCGTGAAGACTATCAGAAGTTCCTTTTGGAATTTCAACCCGATATTATTCTTTCAGACCATTTACTACCTTCATTTAATTCGCTTGAGGCCTTAAATATTTTAAAAAGAAGCGGGCTGAATATCCCTTTCATTCTTATAACATCTACCGTTTCAGAAGAATTTGCAGTAGCCGTAATGAAGGAAGGGGCATCTGACTATGTTTTGAAAGACAGGCTGCAGCGTTTGCCTAACGCAATTATCAACGCTATTGAAAAGTTTGAATCGGATAACGAAAGGCATACCTATCTAAACAAAATAGTGGAGAGCGAAGCCTTATTCAGCAAAGCTGAATTGATAGCTGAATTTGGAACCTGGAAATATGATATTCATACAAAGGCACTCAATTGGTCGGCAGGCAATTATCCATTGCTTGGCCATCGGAATGGTGAAGTTGAACCTTCCTGCGATAACTTTTTGAAAAATATTCTTCCTGACGATGTTGGGCAGGTTAGCGCTGTTTTTAAAGGAACAGGCAACCTTCAGCCTGCTGAATTAGACTTCAGGATAAGAAATAGAGATGAAAGCATACGGTATATCCATTCACAATATGAACCTGAGCTGAATGAAAGAAATGAACCGGTATCAATTATAGGGTTTAACCAGGATGTGACACGGTCAAAACTGGCGCAAATAGAAATACAAAATAACCTGCAGGAATTAAAAGCGGCAGCAGAGCGGCAGTCGGCTATATTAAATGCCTTGCCTCCGAACATCGTATTGTTAAACGCGGCCGGAAAAATTGTTGCGGTAAATGATTCGTGGAAAAATTTCACGCTTCAAAACAACCTGGGTGTGCCAAAATATGGCATTGACTATAGCTATATCGCCATTTCGGAAAAGGCCACCGGGGTTGATCAACTCTCCGGAAAAAAAATTGCCGAAGGGATTAAAGCGGTAATCGCGGGCAACATCGATGAGTTTTCGTTAGAATACTTATGCTATTTAAAAAACACGAAAATATGGTTCCAGATCATCGTTGCTCCGCTCACTGATAAAACAACAAAAGGGGCTGTTGTTCTCCACATTGATATTACCGAAAGAAAACTTGCCGAAGAATTAATGCTTCAATCAGAAGCTAACCTTAAAACAATTTTTGAAAACACTGACATAGCTTATGTTTTGTGCAATGCAGAAAATAAAGTTGTCTCGTTTAATACAAAGGCCAACGACCTTTGTATAGCGCTTTTCGACAAAAAATTAAAAGCCGGAAATATTGCTTTTGGCTATTTTCCTAAAAATAAAATTCCAGATATAAAAGACGCCATTCACAAAGTTTTAAACAATGAAAAGGTTAATTATGAAACAAGTTATAACCTTAAAGATGGCACTATTAAATGGTTTGATGTAAGATGGGCAGGGGTTGCCAACGAAAAAAACAAGAATATTGGGTTCATTTTGGCATTTAAAGATATAACACGGAGAAAAGTAGCAGACATTGAACGGGACAGAATGACGGCTGACCTGGTTCAGCGTTACAAGGATCTTGAACAGTTTACCTATATCGTGTCACATAATTTGAGGGCGCCGGTAGCCAACATTATCGGGCTTTCGGATATGCTGAATAGTTTTGATTTTGATATCAGAGATAACGACGAGGTGTTGGCCTCCCTTTCAACCTCAATAAATATCCTTGACCAAACTATTATGGATTTGAACCATATTTTGCAGGTACGGAGTAATATCAGTGAGAAAAACGAAAAAATTTCGTTGCTGCTTTTAACAGAAGACATCAGCAAAAGCCTGAATAGCATAATAGAAAAGGAAAATGTTGTTATTAAATCGGATTTTGCTGCCTGCGATACCATTGTTTCTGTAAAAAGCTACATACACAGCATTTTTTATAACCTGATATTAAACGGAATAAAATACCGGCGGACCGAAATTGCCCCGGTGATAACGATCTATAGCCGGAGGAGAGGAAACAAATTGGAAATAAGTTTTAAGGATAATGGAAAGGGGATTGACGAAAAGAATTTTAAAAACCTTTTCGGTTTGTATAAGCGTTTTGATACAAGCGTTGAAGGTAAAGGGATGGGCTTGTTTATGGTGAACATGCAGGCTGAAAATCTTGGCGGTAAAATAAATGTTCAGAGTGAACTGGGAAAAGGTTCGGTATTTAAACTGGAGTTACCAGGTTCGATATGTGCGGAATAAATTTTATTTGTCCATTTTATTTTCAATTCACAACAATATTTAACGTTTGCGTGGTATGTGCGCTAAAATAGCCCAGGCACGCAGGGCTTATATTTGAAGGCGGGTTAGATGGTGCGACCCCGCCACCGGGCGAATCACGTTGCTGGTTCATTAACGTAACCCAATACGTATAAATCGGCTTATCAATGCACTGCATTTCAACCCGCACCGAATCGCCGGCATAAATATCGGTGGCATTTTCCACAAGGTCGCCGTTAACATATCTTCCGTCTGTAAATTCATCGTCAAAAGCAAAAACTGTGTTAACCTCCACGCCATTCACCCAAAGAACAAAGCGGTATTGATTTGCAATTCCCGGTGGGTCCTGCAAGTGAACGGTTATTCCTCTTCGGTTTCCTTTGGGGTCAAAATTACTGGTTTTTGAAGTGACGGAATCCAGTGACACCGCCGCAGGCATTACCGATGTCGCGGTATAGGTTACGCCGCCTGTGATCACGGTCATCTTATAAGTTCTGTCGGCTACAGCTGCTATTGAAGGTGCCGTATATGTACCTGCCGGTGCTTCCAAAAAAGGATATGTATTGCCCTGATCGTCGCTAACGGTAACCGTGGCCCCGGAAACCGGCGGGTACGTATTGGTACTGGTAAAGGGTACATTGCGGCTTAGGACGATATATTGAGGGCCATTAACATTTGTGATGTTACCCTCAATTACAAGTTTGCCGCTATCATTAGCAAGCTTTAGGTCGATTACTTTAGTGCACGAAACGGCCGTTATGGCAAACATTGAAACTAGGGCGTAAATGTATATTTTTTTCATTTTAACCTGCTTAAAATTTAAAGTTCCACGTAATTGACGGTATCCGTGTAGCAAAAATACTGGTCTCCACAGCCTCGGTGGTATTGGGAACTGTTTTGCTGTCGCGAAAAGTAATGATATAAGGATCGCGGTGCGCATAAACATTATAAATACCAAAAGTCCAGCTCGAATGGTATTTTTTATGTTCTTTACCTTCCAGTGTGGCGCCTATATCCAGCCTGTTTGCTGATGGCATACGATACCCGTTACGCGATGAATAGGAAAATGTTGTTAAACCGCCGATCTGGTATTTGCCCGTCGGAAATGTAACCGCGTTGCCCGTTCCGTACACAAAATCACTTGAAAACGACCAGCGTTTATTCAACTGGTAGATCCCAACAACGGAAATATCATGCGTACGGTCCTGTGTCGCCGGAAAATACTGTCCATTATTGATGGCGGCAAATTTAAGTTCAGTGCGCGAAAGGGTGTAACCTACCCATCCGTTAAAGCGGCCAAACTTTTTCTTAAAAAAAAGTTCCATACCATAGGCGCGGCCGGTACCGTAGGTTAGCAGGGATTCTACATCAGGATTAACAATTAACTGGGCGCCGTCTTTATAGTCTATTTGATTTTGCAGCCATTTGTAATAGATTTCCCCCGAAAACTCGTACGCATTTTCATCAAAGTTGGCAAAATAGCCGGTTGATACCTGGTCGGCTATTTCGGGTTTGATATTATTGCTGCTCAAAACATAAAGGTCGGTAGGGGTGCTGCTGGTTGAATTGCTCAACAGGTGAATATTTTGCGTGTTACGATTGTATGATGCTTTTATCGAACTGTGATCACTTAACAAATAGCTTGCGGTGAAACGTGGCTCCAGATTTAAATAATCTTTAACCAGGCTTCCTGAAGCATAGGTTTGAGCTGTAAGGGTAGTGCCTGCCGCGTCATAAGTTTTAAAGGTGCCGGGACCCAGTAAAAACAAACCGCTTAATCTTATACCGTAAAGCAGGGTTAATTTGTTATTTAAACGCCATTCGTCACTCACATAAGCGGCGTTTTCATAACCATATCGTTCCTCCACACTCTCATTATTAAAGTTTGATGTCGAATTGGTAGTGATACTGCCGGGGGCTATAGTATGGTGTAAAATATTCAACCCGAATTTAAGCGTATGATCGGTCGTCATGGAGTATTGCAAATCTTCTTTAAAATTAACGTCGGTAATTTGCGAAGTTGCTTTAAAATAATTGGAATTTTGAAAATCCTGTATCGTATAGTTATAATTACTGAATACCAGCGAAGTATTTGAAAACAAACGATTATTGAACAAATGGTTGAACCTGATGGTGCCGGTTGAATTGCCCCAGTTGGTGCCAAAGGTATTTTTAAGTAACAGCACATCCTTTCCAAAATACCCCGAAATATAGAGGGCATTTTTATCATCGAAATGATAATTGGCTTTTGCATTCAGATCGTAAAAATACAGGGAACTTCCTTTTAAGGTGGAGTCGGAAGAGGCGTGCAAAAAAAAGTCGATATAGGTGCGGCGGGCGCTGATCATAAATGACCCTTTGTTTTTTACGATCGGCCCTTCCAGCTTTATTCTTGATGAAATAAGACCCAGGCCACCCTGAACGGTATAATCCTTATTATTTCCATCGTTCATTTTTATATCCAGCACCGATGACAATCGGCCGCCGTATTCAGCCGGCATACCGCCTTTATAAATGCTGACATCTTTAATAGCATCTGAATTGAACGTTGAAAAAAAACCAAAAAAATGTGATGCATTGTAAACAGTGGCCTCGTCCAGCAATATAAGGTTCTGGTCACTGGCGCCACCGCGGACATAAAAGCCTGTATTACCTTCTCCTGCTGATTTAATGCCGGGGAGCAGTGATATCGTTTTTAAGATGTCTTTTTCTCCTAATAAAACAGGCACATTGTTTACTTGCGCCATATTTAGCTTTTCCTGGCCCATTTGCGGGGAAGTAACGTTGTCGTTGTTGGGCTTGTTCGACCTGATCACTACTTCATTTAGTTCGCTTTTTGAATGCAGGCTGATGTTATAAATACGGCTCTGGTTAAGTGTCACCAGTTGTTCAACAGTACTATAACCAATATAAGTGTATAACAGGGTATAATTGCCTGCCGGAACAGAGATCGAATAAAAACCGTATGAATTGGTGATCGTTCCGTCCTGCGGCAGTTCTTTAATTTTTACGGTGGCGCCGATCAGTTTTTCACCGGTGGATGCATCGTCAATAGTGCCGCTGATGGTGAATTTCTTTTGAGCAAAAACAGGTATCGTTATAAATAAAAATAACGTAAAAAGTAAGGTTTTGCCCATTTGAAAAATTTGATGCAAAAGTATCTTAAATTGTTACACATTTCACAGCTTTGTTTGTCTTATTTAAGCAATAAGGCCACTGCTTAGTCACCGTAGGGTTTGTCTTTTATCCGGCTTTTTTTAGGTTTCATAATTTAATAAGGTTCAAAGATTAATAAAATACAGGTTTAATTAACTCCATTTTTTCATTATAAAGGCAGGCTAAGAATCCTTTCGACGGCTTGCGTATTTTTTTGGTATTTGGAATCGTTTTTTACGCAATATTGAAAAGGGCCTTATTTTAACTAGATCCATTCCGCAGTTTCCTTATAGTCAAAAGGCTCATAATTGATGTATTGCACAAACCTTGGCAATGCTGACGTATTTGGGCTGCTGCCATGAGGCAGGGCATGGTGCCATAAGATAAAGTCTCCCGCGTTTGCAGCAACGGGCATATGCCCTAACGCGTACATATCCTGCTGACGCGGATTGGCCCCTTCGGGCAAGCTTTTTAACCAGTCGGCAATCCTGTTATGAAAGCCCGGTACAAGCGTAAATGCCCCCTGGTTAGCTGCCGTATCAGCCAGGTATAAAATTCCTTGCGTACCAAATGGCATAGGTTGTTTGATGCTTACATCCCAATGAAGCCGGGGTCCGGGGAAATGGTAAAGATTGTTCTCGGGCGGATTAAAACCAACCCTGTCGGTATTTACCCAAAGGTCCGTCCGCTTCCACAATTGCTCATAGGCCCTCCGGATTCTAGGCGAATTGCGATTCTTCTCAAGCAACGGATGTTGAAAAAGCTGTATCATGATTCCCTGTTTTGAAGGGTGATCTTTATACCAGGTGGTTGAATCATACCTGTCGATACCGAGATGATCACAAATGACTTTTACAGCACCGGCACTATCTGCTTTGCTTATTGCTTCCCTGATGATTACATAGCCGTTTTTATCCCAAAACGCCAGGTCTTCTGTGGTAAGTGTGTCATTTTCAGTTTGATCTTCGGTTGTAGCGCCATTATAGCCGGCGATCAGCCGGTTAAACTCCTCTATTTTTCCGGTGTCCGGGTTACCGCTTACTGCCGTTATCCAGGTCTCGAACTGTTCAAATGAGGGGCTTTCGCGATAAACAAACACCATAGTTTGCTCAAGCCCCAGCCCTAATATTTTTAATAAAGTTGTATCCATTGCCCATTCATCCTGAAATGAGGATTGCGGAAGTTTGCCCTCTCTTTTTAAGATGGATTTGTTCCAGTAACGCTTTAAATGCATTACATTTAATTTTCCTGTTTCGGTAGATGGAATAAGATGTAAATCCTGCGGCTGCATTTTATGAAGGTTTAATGTCGGGTATAAAAATAAATAAAACTATCTGTAATTTTAAAAAAGGTCTCCGGGCCTTTAAAAATAAAATCAATTAAAGCAGAAACAATAAATTTTACATTGGGAAGCTTTTTTTTGCCTGAAACGATCTCATGGCTGTACCGATAATTTGTTGATTTGAAATGTGCTATATTTATCAATTAATGAAAATATTTTACGTCGCGCTTGTCTTATTTTGTTTTTCGTGCTTAAGAGCAAATGCACAGGAAAGCTATTGCCCGCCAGCTAATATCGGTTTTGAAAGCGGCACTTTCAACGGATGGAGCTGCGATACCGGAAGAATTGATGAAAAGGGGGTATTGTCACTTATTGCGAGCCAACCGGTATTGGGCAGGCAGACTTTAATCGACCAAAATTATTATCCGCAGATAGATCCTTTTGGGAAATTCCCCACCTTGTGCCCTTATGGCGGCGGTCATTCCGTCAAATTGGGTAACCAGGATACCGGCCGGCGAGCTGAATCCATTTCTTATATATTTAATGTTCCTGCCGGCGCCAATAAATATAGTATAACTTTTTATTATGCTGTAGTGATACAAAACCCTCCGCACCTTAATTACCAGCAACCCCGGTTTACCGTAAAAACCTATAACCTCACTGATAATACTTTCATTACCTGTTCATCTTTTGATTTTATCGCGTCAGACACCTTATCTCAATCAGGGTTCAAGCATTCAGACACAACGCTAAATACACGAACGCCTGCCCCTGTATATTACAAGGACTGGGCGCCAGCAACTATCAACCTTGAGGGATGTGCCGGCAAACAGGTTAAGCTGGAGTTTGCAACAAACGATTGTACGAAGGGTGGGCATTTTGGATATGCCTACCTGGATGTTGCCGAAGATTGCGCGTCGCCGATAACTGGTAATTCATATTGCAGTACACAAACATCCATGGCTTTAACTGCGCCCGGCGGCTATGGCAGCTATAGCTGGTACACGCCTGATTTTTCGCAACTTGTGCATGTAGGGCAGGTATATAACCTTTCGCCGCCACCCGCCGATGGAACAAAATATGCGGTTATTATGCAACCGTACGAGGGCTATGGCTGTACGGAGACATTGTACACCACCGTATATGAGAATAACGCCGCTTTTATCTTTAAAACCGCCGACACCTTATTCGGTTGCGAAAAGACCGGAGTCGATTTAACGGAGCCGGCAGTAACCGCCGGTAGCAGCAGCGATCTCCAGTTAAGTTATTTTACTGATATGTACGGGCTGAATTACCTGTACAAACCGCAAAAAATATTAACCAGCGGTACCTATTATATCAAAGCAGTAAACCGCGAAGGCTGTATAAGCGTGCAGCCTGTTCATGTGGTTATTGCAAATCCCGACATTACCGTTACCGACCCGCCCGCTGTCACATACCCGGTTACCTTAGATCTGTCCTTAACATTTAACCACCAAAACAATGCTGTTTACACATATTATAAAGATGAATCCATTTCAAGCCTGGTTGCAGATTACCAGCACGTCGCACATAGCGGCACGTATTATATTAAGGGGACAAATAAGTCGGGATGCATTACTGTAAAGCCGGTACATATTACAGTGTATCCCCCTCCGCCACCGGTGGTGAAAGCCGCAAATACATTTACCCCGAATAACGATGGTATTAACGACTATTTTTCGTTAACTATCACTGGCTTTGGGTCATTTAGTTCACTAAGAATATACAACCGTTATGGTCAGCTTACCTTCGAATCAAAATCGCAGGATATTTTGTGGGATGGAAAATTCAGAGGGACGCCAGCCGCTACCGGCACCTATTATTGGATATTTGAAGGGAAAAACACATATTATAACACCAAGGTTACTGAATCGGGTTCTATTACATTGCTGAGGTAATAGTAACCTGTACATTTTAATAATATCGGATAAACGCAAGCTCACCGTCTGACGACAAATAAATGGCCTTATTGATAAAATTTATGCATAGTGGCTTTTAAATCCTGGTATAACTGCCGGTAAATCTCAAATTGTTTTGTGTATATAATTGCATTTTCTGGGTTTGGCCTGATGAGTTGGTTCTCAGCCAAAAGTGAGCCTGGATAATTATGTATTAACCCGGTAGCCTTCATACAGATAAAAGCAGCGCCAACGGCCGAGGCATCTTCCGACTGCACGATGGCCAGGTTTTTCCCGGTAACATCCGCCAAAAGCTGTACCCATACTTCGCTTTTTACAAAGCCACCGCTGATGTTTACCCGGAGGATTGGTTCTGAATTTTGTTGAACGGCATCAAGAACATCTTTCAATGCAAAGCAGATGCCTTCCAAAACAGCTCTGGAAAAGTGATGTTGTGTATGCTGTAATTTTACACCGAAAAAGGTGCCGCAGCTTTCGCTATCCCATATCGGGGCACGTTCGCCGGTTAGGTACGGTAAAAATATTAACCCATTGCTCCCTGCCGGTATTGCTGCGACCTGTTCAAAAACTGCCTGGTATTCACCTGCAGACAGGTCGGGGCCTGAAAAGTTTCTGAGCCACCATTGCATAGCGATGCCGCCATTACTAATGGGGCCGCCACAGATATAGGTTTGATCGTCGAGAATATAACTAAAGGTCATAGCTGCCTCATTCGGCAGGGGTTTATTGCTGGCCACCCTTACTGCACCACTGGTGCCGATGGTAATGGCGGCAATTCCAGGTTTATCGGCCATGCTGCCCAGGTTGGCGCAACAGCCATCGCTTGCTGCTATGGTAACAGGCGTGCCCGGCACAAAAAGATCCGTACCGGATGAATTGGTATTGTATTTTTTGGTATGGCTGGTGGGCACAGGCAGCGAAAGTAAGCTTTCAGTGATTCCGGCCATATTAAGCGCATCCGGATACCACCTATAGTTCACAATATCAAATAAACCTGTACTTGATGCGATGGAATAATCAATTACAAATTCATTAAAAAGCTGGTGCCAGATGAATTCTTTGATACCAATAAATTTATGAGCCTTGCTGAAAATGCTGGGGGCATTTTCTTTTAACCAGATAAGTTTGCATAGTGGCGACATGGCGTGCAGCGGGGTACCGGTAGCTTTATAGATCGCTACCCCTTCAGGCGTTGCCCTTAATCTCTGCGCAATGGCCGAACTCCGGCCATCCGCCCAGGTGATCATGGGTGCCAGGGGGGTGCAATATTCGTCTACTGCTATCAGGCTGTGCATGGCACTGCTTAAGCCAATAGTTAATGGTTGTGCGCCGGTTTTATGAATGATCCCTCTAACAACTGCTGAAAAAGCTTTCCAGATAATAACTGGATCTTGTTCATGATAGCCGGGTTTGGGCGAACTGAATCCATAGTACTCCTGATTTTCTGCGAAAGATTTACCATCCGGATCAATCGCTACAGCTTTTACGCTGCCTGTGCCAATATCAATACCTAAAACGTATTTCATAATAATGCTTGCTGCTGCAAGGTATGGATTTTGAGGAAAATGAGGTCCTGAAAAAGAATTTCCCCATCGAATCATCCCATCAATTGCTTCCCTGTTGCACAATCGCAAATTAAATTGTTTGCAGGCATAAATATTTACTTAATTTAGAATCGTAAACCCAAAATAAAAAAGCATGACGAACTTATTTCAAAGCGGCTACAGAGCCGTTTCCTATTTTTTAAGGGCACAGATTATTCTACTCTTTGCTGTTTTTTCAGCTTTCAGTACTTCGGCCCAGAATTATGTCTCTTCGGGGCAGACAAAAGATCCGGATGTAGTGGGGCGGTGGGATATCACCATGGAAAAAGACGGAAAAAGCATCCCGTCATGGCTGGAGGTACAAAAATCAGGTACCCACACACTTATCGGTCGCTTTACTTATGCATTTGGCAGCGCCCGCCCAATCTCCGAAGTAAAGCCCAATGGTGACAAATTTAGTTTTTCCATCCCCCCGCAATGGGAGGCCGGAAACCGGAATATGGATTTTGAATTTGAAGTAAGCGGCGACCAGATCAAAGGTACTATGGTCTATACCGATGGAAATACCTATAACTGGACAGGCGTGCGCGCGCCAAAAATGGAAAGGGACAAAGCACCGGTTTGGGGCGCGCCAATAAAACTATTCAATGGTAAAAACACGAAGGGTTGGCATACCGACGGCGATAACCAATGGATTGCACAGAATGGCATATTAAGAAGCCCGCATTCAGGCGCCAACCTGATCACGGATAAAACTTTTACAGATTTTAAACTGCATATCGAATTCAGGTACCCGCAGGGCAGCAACAGCGGTGTTTACCTGCGCGGCAGGTATGAATGCCAGATCATTGACACCAAAAGCGGCAATCCTGAACCGATCAACAACCAGTTCAGTTCGATATACGGTTTTTTGCCCCCCAATAAAATGATGGCAAAAGATCCGGGCCAATGGCAAACCTATGATATTACCCTGGTGGGCAGGCTAGTAACAGTGGTTGCGAATGGAACAACTGTAATCTGCAACACCGAAATACCAGGCATTACTGGTGGCGCCATCAATAGCAGGGAATGGGAACCCGGCCCGATTTTGATTCAGGGTGACCATGGGCCGATTGATTTCAGGAATATTGTGATTACTCCGGCAAAGTAGTGGCGGCGGCGCAATAAGCGCCAAAAATTGTATAACTAATTTACCAGTTGCGCACGATACCTATTGTGAAAAAATGCTTTTTTTTCTTTTCGCAGCTACTGGTAAATTTGATGGAATACAATCCCATAGTTTCAGAATAATTAACACGCACTTTAGTAGATTATTTTAAAAAATTGATATTGCATTACTAAATGATTTAGTTATTTTTGAAACACGGTTGTTATATATTAAAAAATATAAAAAGACCGGACACTTAAACAGTCACAATTGTAGTCTTTTAAAAAATCAACAAAACAAATTAATGAAAAAAGCCTTTTTAATCGCCCTGATCATATTGACAGGCGTAGCGACAAAATCTATCGCACAAAAATTACAAGAAAACAAAACCGATGATTTCACCAAAAAATCTGTAAAAAGAACCTCGTGGGAGGCCTTTACTTCAACAGGCGGCCCCAATGCACATTTTCGTATTTCGCTTGTTGGTGACGATGAAACATTTGATTTTAAATTGATGATGGATAAAGTATTTTCTATTGATCAAGGCCGGACAATAATTTTAAAATTAGACAACGGCGACTTGATAACAATTGAAAACTCCGCTTATGCAATTACGTGCAATGGATGTGGCGCGGTTGGATTAAAGGGAAGTGAGGCTGAAGGAATTGAAACCTCCTACGCACTGAACAAAGAACAAATTGAAAAGCTGAAGGCTCATAAGGTTCTCAGCGCTAGAATATCTACTAATGATGGCTATTTTGATGCTGATATTAAAGACAAAAACGCTGTAAAACTTATAGCGTGTTTAAATTTACTTTAGCCCTGCATCAAATGCAGACCCGTTATTGATCGCAGAATAATTGAAATTGCAACAAACATTTAGCGCCAAAACTTAAAAGCCGTTAGTTTTGGTTTTGGTTGCTCACATGGCTCCGGAACATCCCGGGGCCTTTGTTGTATAATGTCAATGATAAACCTCGCCAACCGCGGGGCTGTTTTTTACTTTTAATATTTAAAATATTTCGTGCGTCCAATCGTCTTTCTAATTAAATGCCTTACTAAACGGCTTAATGTATTTTTGTAAAAATGAGAAAGCGACTTCCTTTTGTATTACTGGCATGGATACTTGCCGATATTTATTTTTTTCACGCCATTGCGACTTTAACGAGTAATGAATTTATTTTATGGGGATACTGGCTGTTCGATCTGCTGATCGCCGCTGGATTTGCAATAGTCATCGGGCAGCGCAGGGCTAACCGGCCGCCGGGGAATACCATTGCCTGGTTAATGGCTTTAACCTTGCTGGTTTTTGTCCCTAAAATTTTCGCCTCGCCTTTATTATTGCTGGAGGATATTACCAGGGCATTCCGGCACTTTCCGCCCCATAGTATATGGGTAAGTGAACTGGCTGTTTTTATCGCTGCATTCGTGTTTATGAGTTTGTTATATGGCATGACCGGCGGGCGGCACCGCTATAAAGTTCACCGGCTCACACTAAAATTCCACGACCTTCCAAACGCGTTTGACGGCTTTACGATAACCCAATTATCAGACATCCATGCAGGCAGTTTTACCAGCAAAAAGGGTGTCGCGAAAGGTATATCCCTGGTTAACGAGCAAAACGGCGACCTGATATTATTTACCGGCGACCTGGTAAACAATATGGCCAGCGAAATGGATCCGTGGATAGATACCTTCGCCAGGCTGAAAGCGCCTTTCGGTAAATACTCGGTTTTAGGTAACCACGATTACGGCGACTATACCCGCTGGGAAAGCGAAGCGGCGCAAGCGGCCAACCTGGTTCGACTGAAGAAAGTGCATAAAGAAATTGGCTTCAGGCTTTTACTGAACGACGCGGTACAGATAAAAAAAGACGGAGAATCCATTGCATTAATCGGCGTAGAGAACTGGGGGAAAGGTGGTTTTCATAAATATGGTAGTTTAACCAAAGCCGCCGAAAACGTTGCAGATGACGAATTTAAGATCCTGATGTCGCATGATCCTTCGCACTGGGAAGCAAAAACATTGGAACATGCTAAACACATCAACCTGGCACTGGCCGGGCATACCCACGGCATGCAGTTCGGCATCGAACTGTTCGGCTTTCAATGGAGCCCCGTAAAATATATGTATCCCCAGTGGGCCGGCCTTTACGAGAAGAACGGCAAATACCTTTATGTAAACCGCGGCTTTGGCTTTTTAGGGTTTAAAGGCAGGCTGGGCATCTGGCCTGAGATAACGGTGATTACTTTGAAAAAAGGGTAGGCCTTCTTATGTTGGATTTCCCGAGGTCCTGACCTAAATAAATTTCTATTTTTACATAGCTTAGGTTATAAAGAAAGCAATGGAACAAAATCTTCAAAGTTCAAACAGCCAAACAAAGAAAACAATGGAGCATAAAGCCAAATCAATCCGGCCATTCATAGGTGCCGAAAACTTTGACGTGTCGCGTAGCTTTTACCGCGACCTGGGTTTTGAGGAAAGCGCGGTAGCGCATAACATGTCCTATTTCAAAACGGAAGGTTTTGGGTTTTATTTGCAGAACGCTTACGTGAAGGATTGGATAGACAATACCATGGTCTTTTTGGAAGTTGAAGACGTGAGCCGCCATTGGAACGAACTTTTGGCCTTAAATCTCCCTGCTAAATACAACCGCGTAAAACTAACGCCCATCCGGAATCTGCCCTGGGGCCGGGAATGTTTTCTGCATGATCCTTCAGGAATTCTCTGGCACTTTGGGGAATTTAACAAATAACAAAGCCCCCCGACGTATCAGGGGGGGCTTTTCGGTACCCAGAGCCGGGGTCGAACCGGCACGGCCTTGCGACCACAGGTGTTTGAGACCAACGCGTCTACCGATTCCGCCATGCGACCACTTAGCAGGCTTATTTGTTAGACAAGCTCTGTAATTTGAACTGATAAATTTTGTATATTTGTTAAACGAGATAACTTGACAAGGATGGAAACGGTTTTGCTGCAAATCAATAACAATAAAGCTTACAAACTGATTGAAGATCTGGAAGCTTTAAATATTGTTAAAGTATTAAAAAAAAGTACTCCAACTAAAGGAAAACTATCCGAACGGTTTGCAGGCGCGCTGAACCTTTCTGATGAGGAATATAATAGCTTTCAAAAATCTATAGCTGACAGCAGAAACGAGTGGAACAGGGATATTTAATAGACTCCAATATTGTTATCGGCTATCTGAACAACAAATTACCGGCTGATGGAATGAAAATAATGCATTCCATTATTGACGACATCCCTCAAATTTCTGTGATTACTAAAATTGAGATTTTGAGATTTAATACAATACCTGAATCGTACAAGGTTCTTCATGATTTCGTTAGCGAAAGTAAAATCCTTGATCTGAACGAAATCGTCGTTGATAACACCATTTCTATTTGTAAATCACGTAGAATTAAATTGCCTGACGCCATTATAGCTGCTACCGCTCTCGTAAATGATTTTACATTAATAACTCAAAATATTTCTGATTTTAAAGGGATAAGTGGCCTGAAATTACTTAATCCATGGGATTTACCAGCCATAGCGGCGCAATAATAAATTCGTTTAAATAGCAAAGCCCCCGAGAAATCGGGGGCTTTTCGGTACCCAGAGCCGGGGTCGAACCGGCACGGCCTTGCGACCACAGGTGTTTGAGACCAGCGCGTCTACCGATTCCGCCATCTGGGCCTTTTCTCGAACGGTGGATTAATTCGTTCAGAATCGGGATGCAAATGTATTTAAACTCTCTTTAATCCGCAACAGATATTTTTGTCTATAATAACAATCTGCAATTTTATTTAATCTTTCTTCTTTCGCGGTGTCATTCAACTGCTCATAACCCAACATTGCCTGCTGCAGGTCCTGTTCAATATCACCCTCAATAGCAAGCACTTCTGCCGTGATGTGGCCCAATTGATCCGTGTCTTCCACCTCCATCAGGCGCTCATTAATATCCATCATTTCCATTAAAAAATCTGCCGGTAATTGCGGTTTTGCACCTTCCTGCAGCAATTCATGGCACTTCAAAATGTATTCCAGGCGCTTAAAAGGGTCAGAAAGTGTTTGATAGGCTTTGTTATTTAGGGTAGATAGTTCCAGTATTTCCTGCTGTTTTTCATCGTCTTCGTTGGCATAAAAATCGGGGTGATACTTTTTACTCAGCTCGTAAAATTTCTTCTTCAGCAAAGCAGCCTCGGGGGTAAAAGATTCCTTTATACCGTAAAATTCAAAATAATTCATAAGTGACACGAATTACACGAATTTTTTCGAATTCTTACTAATGATATTGGGTTTTCTCTTCTTAAATGTCCTTAATCTTACTTATTCGTGAAAATTCGCCTTATTAGTGTAATTCGTGTATTTCATTAAATTCGCATCATTCGTGTAATTGGTGTATTTCATTAAATTCGCTTCATTCGTGAAATTCGTGTCTTTTATTTTATTCGTGTAATTCGTGTCACTTAAATTATCTTTGACCATTATTTCAATCTTATGCTATTTGAACAGATGCGGCAAAAGCCGTTTTTTATATTGGGTCCATGTGTAATGGAAAACCAGGAACTACTTTACACTGTAGCCGAAAAAGTGGCGGAACTGGGGCAAAAGTTTAATGTACCGGTGATCTTTAAGTCATCGTTTGACAAGGCCAACCGTACCTCAATTCACTCATACCGCGGCCCCGGACTTGAAAAAGGCATGGAAATGCTGCTGAAAGTAAAAGAGCGCTTCGGGCTTCCTTTAACAACCGATATACACGAAAGCTATCAGGCTGCCATTGTTGGCGAAGTGGTGGATATTTTACAGATCCCTGCGTTTTTATGCCGGCAAACCGATCTGCTGGTTGCTGCGGCAAAAACAGGTAAAATTGTGAACATCAAAAAAGCGCAGTTTCTTTCGGGGCAGGATATGTTTTACCCTGCCCAAAAAGTGCTGGAGGCCGGCAATGAGCAGGTAATATTAACCGAGCGCGGCAATATGTACGGATATAATAACCTTGCTGTCGATTTCAGGAATATTTATGATATGAAGGCTTTCGGGCACCCCATTTGTATGGATTGCACCCATTCGGTGCAGCGGCCGGGCGGCGCAGGCGGCAAAACCGGCGGCGACCGTACGTTTGTGCCCATGATGGCCCTGGCCGCGAAAGCTTTTGGCGCTAGCGGTTACTTTATGGAAACACACCCCGACCCTGATCATGCCTTAAGCGACGGCCCGAATATGGTGAGGTTGCATGAGTTGGAAAAGGTGATGGAGCCGCTTGTCTGAATCAGAATTTTCAGAATTTTTGAATTTTCAGAATTCTTTAAATCTGGCTATTATGTTTAATTCCTGAGGCACTAACTCGCAAATATTCTGTTAATTAATAAATTCTGAAAATTCTGATTCAGACAATCATGAAAGAAATTGCCAAAAGAGTTTTTGATATTGAAATTGATTCGCTGCGTTTTGTGGCGGATGCCATCGACGAACAGTTTACCAAAGTAGTTGATGCTATTTTGAAGACGGATGGCAAGGTGATTGTTATTGGCATCGGCAAATCGGGCCTTATTGGTAAAAAAATAGCGGCCACTTTTGCGAGTACCGGTACGCCAAGCTTTTTTTTACACCCCGGCGAAGCCTTTCATGGCGACCTGGGCATGGTTGGCAGCCATGATATGGTGATTCTGATCTCTTATTCGGGCGAAACAGATGAAGTGTTAAAACTGATCCCTTTTTTACAATGGAACAAAAATGTGATTATCGGTGTTACCGGTAACCCAAATTCCACCGTAGCTAAAAACAGCCATTACCATTTAAATATTGCTATCCGGCAGGAAGCCTGTCCGCTGGCGCTGGCACCTACTTCGTCAACTACGGCGGCATTGGTTATGGGCGATGCCCTGGCGGTTGCCCTGATGGAGTCCCGAGGCTTTCAGCATGAGGATTTCGCGCGCTTTCATCCTGGCGGCAGCCTGGGCCGTAAACTGCTGGTAAAAGTAAAAGACCTGATGCGTACCGATAACCTGCCTTTTATCAGCGAAGACGCTTCGTTTACCGAATTGCTTTTGTGCATGTCGGAAGGCAGGCTTGGGATGGTGATCGTTGGTGACGCAAGTCATGTTAAAGGCATTGTTACCGACGGCGACCTGCGCCGGGCGCTGATACGCCACCCGGATACCGCTACGCTCACCATCGGCGAAATAATGACGAAAACCCCTGTATTTGTTGATGAAAACGAGTTTATCCATAATGCCGAGCAACTGATGATAGATAAAAAGATCACCGCGGTGCTGGTGGGTTCGGAATCGGGAAGGAGCGTATCGGGAATCTACCAGATCTATAATCAGTAAGGGTTGGTCATTGTGTCATAAGGTCATTAAGTCATTTTTTTATTTTGGAGAGCTAATATTTAAACTTTCCAACATTACAACCTTTCAACAAACAAGGAAAATGCCCGGGTACCACGACCAGCTAAACCGTGAAATAAATTTACCATCCGTTCCCAAACGGATTATCTCCGTCGTACCATCACAAACTGAATTGCTTTTTTATTTAGGATTGGATGAAGCGATCGTGGGCATTACCAAATTTTGTATCCACCCTGAGGATAAGGTAAAAAATGTTGAAAAAATTGGCGGCACCAAACAACTTGATATCGAAAAAATAAAAGCCCTTAAGCCCGACCTGGTCATCGCCAACAAGGAAGAAAACGAACGCAGCCAGATTGAAGAACTTATGAACTTTTGCCCGGTTTGGATAAGCGATATTTTTACCCTTGCAGATGCCCTTGATATGGTAGAAAGAGTAGGGGAGCTTACGGGCAAAGGACCAGAGGCCAAAATCCTCTCCAACAAAATCACACAACAATTCAGCTTACTTACAATTCAACGCTCAAATTTAAAAACGGCTTATTTTATCTGGCGCAAACCTTATATGGTAGCAGGTAAAAATACATTTATTGATAGAATGCTGGATTATTGCGGGCTGATAAACGTTTTTGAACAGAACAGGTATCTCGAGGTTGACGCTAAATCAATAATTGAGGCGAATCCCGATCTGATCTTGCTCTCCTCCGAACCTTATCCATTTAAAGAAAAACACATAACGGAGCTAAAGGCAATAGTCCCGAACGCCATCATCAGGCTGGTTGATGGTGAAATGTTCTCATGGTATGGAAGCAGGTTGTTAAATGCTGCCCCTTATTTTGAAAAATTGTTACCCGACCTTAAATCGGTAAAATCTTAAAACATCAGTCGGTGTAATCCCCATTAAAAATCGGTGAAATCACAAAAAGAAATCATTTTAAAAAATAATCGGTGAAATCATAAAAAAAAACTATCTTTGCAGCCTCTTAAAAATCAAAAACGCGGAAGTGGCGTAATTGGTAGCCGCACCAGACTTAGGATCTGGCGCCGCGAGGCGTGGGGGTTCGAGTCCCTTCTTCCGCACATAAAAGCCGTTAACTGAAAAGTTAGCGGCTTTTTTATTATTTCAAATATTGGAAACTTATTTTTTTATCTCTCCCTGAAGCTGAAAAGCTCCACTTATTTTCATGCCTTTTTCCAAATTACTTAACCTCATGTTGTCTTTATTGATAAACATAGGGATGGTGAAAAAATCTTTTATATCCTCATAATTAATCAGGCGGATTTTTAAAATATAGCCTTCAATCATGTTATCTTCCAATATATCATTTTGATAGAAATCCTCAAGTATCCCTATAAAATCATAACATCCAAATTCCCCCAATTCTTTGTGAGGCATATACGCGGCAAAATCTTCGGCAAATGATGCTCCATTTGGTAAAATAGTTTCTTCTTTATCGTCTCTAACTGTCAAAACAAATAAAATAGCGCTAAACGTCATATCTAATTTAGGAGAAGAATGATATACAGATTTATTTTCTGCATAGTCCGTTGCAAAGTAAGTTATACCAAAAGTGTCTCTTCCGGCACCGCATATCACAGCTTCCAGATTATCTGAATTCTCCCATTCGTTTATTTGTTTATTTATCACATCGATACAAAAATTACTTTTAATCACAGGATATGCAGTTCTTGTTGAATCATCTGTGCTTTTAACAGCGCGAAAAACAACGTCTTTATACTTCATTTCGGAAATTGCGGCGTTGGGAACAGTCCTTTTTAGTCCCATTGCGGAAACTAAAGCCATGTATTCTAAAAGTATCTGATTGCTTTTATGCAATCTTTCAAATCCAAATACACCACCCCACATATTTCCTAAAGATCCGTTGTTTACCTTTTTAATTTTTATACCAACTTCATTCTCATGTATTTCGGGCTTAATTTCTACCTTTTCCTGGAAATAATCTTTTCCTTTAGTTAACTGCACAGAAAGTATCTGTGCGTTTTGTTCTTTTGAAAAACCACTAAAACCTTTGTATTTAACTTGATCTCCTGTTAAAATGTAAGGAATGCCAATAAAGCCAGTATTATTACCTAAACTGTATTTTGCGGTTATGGCCCTTGTTTTACTTGAACTACCTGCAACTTTATGATTGTCGTCATCGTTAAATTCTGAATGATAAAATATAACCCAAGAGGATATAGCACTATCGCTTATCCTTTTTTCGAATTCAACCTCCATTTTTTCAATAACTTGTTCAACTGAAAGGTTGTAACTCATATCTTCTGCCACAAATAAATAACCGATCAAATCACCATTGTTCTTTTCATATGCAGCAATAGGTGAATGATTGCCTTGAAACATCATGTTGAGATATCTTACAACATACTCACTATATTTGAAAATAAAATCGAATAATTCTTTAGACGCATCTACATCGTCTATTGCATCACGATTAACGATAGACTTTTCAGTATTTTTGCTGTAGGAATCATTTACGGATGTTGTAGATTGCGTAGGCGTCTCAACCTTTTCTTCATTCAAATCAGATTTTAAATACTGATCATCATCTTTCTTTTTTTTCTTGAAAATATCAAAAATCCCCATAGCTCTAAGGTTGTTCGTTTAGTGCAATATAGTATTATTACTTTTTGCTTAAGCTTATTTCTGCATTAATTCTCGATAAATGTCCCCGACTACTTTCAGAATACCTTCAAGGCATTCTAACTCCTGCACAAGTTTCGCACTTAAAGGAAATGGCTTTGTTTCCATTTTTGTTTTAACATAGTGTTGCGAAAACACCCAAATCACCCAAAAACCTTATCTTAGCTTACAAAAGGCCCCCGCATGCTTGTCCGTCCGCTGCCACCGTCGTTTAATTTTGATAAGGGGATCTTACCGCCTGTTTATGGCGACCATTTCCTGTTTGCCGAAAATTTAAGCAGGCCTTATGAGTGTGCTGAACACCCGGCAGGCATAGGTTTATTAATGACCGGCAAAGGGAAATGCAATTACTACGTAAACGGAGCCAAATACCCGGTAGATAACAATAAGGTGTTTTTTATTAACCGAGGCAGTACGCTGGCAATAAGGGCGACAGGAAGCGAAACGGCGCCCGTGCTTTTGTTTTTTAACTCCCGCCTGCCCGACCTGGTGCTGTACAGTATGGAGTTTGGTAATGAAGTGATGCTGGAGAAGCCTTTTGATAATTTGCCCTACGATTTTTCGTACATGGAAAGGATCCACGCTGACGATAATTTGCACCAAACCATTTTGTCGTTAATTGAACTGGGCGCCAGCTGCTCATCGTTTGCCTCATTGACGGCGGATATGATGATCCGGAACCTGTTTGAAGAGTTGCTGATGAAAAACCAGGACGCTTACAAACGTTCGCAAAATATCCAGGCGGTTAAGGCATCCACCCGGCTTGAAATTTTCAAGCGGGTAGCCTCGGCAAAAGACTGGATGGAACAAAACTATCAAACCGACATCAGCCTCGAAAATATCTCATCCATAGCCGCCATGAACAGCCAGCATTTTTTACGGATGTTTAAGCAGGTATATATGATCACCCCGCATCAATACCTTATCGACCTGAAACTTAAAAAAGCGAAAGAACTGCTGGAAACAACCCGCGTACCCATTAATGAAGTTTGCCAAACCATTGGTTTTGAAAGCGTTTTTTCGTTTAGTGTACTTTTTAAAAACCGTTTTGGTACTGCGCCATCTTATTTCCGCAAAGGCGAATAAATTCTCCATTTTCGATAAATCCCGACTTTAACGTTAATATACCTTTGTCTTATAAATCAAACAATTACGACAATGGCACAACTAACAGAAACTGATTTCAGTCAATTTAAACTACGGGTGAACATTAAAACAAGCATTGAAAATGCTTACCGCGCCTGGACAACTGCAGCAGGGCTTAAAGCCTGGTTTTTAGGCGGGCTGGTGTTTGCCGATGAAAACGGCAACCCACGCCCCGATGATTCACCGGCACAGGTTAACGATAGCTACACCTGCTACTCAGCCAACAAACCGGGTGTAATGCTCATCACCGGAAAAGTGTTAAAGGTAAACGGGAAGGATGTTTTCAGTTTCACTTTCTCCAAAGGTTGCCCGGTTACCATCACCATTTATTCGGAACAAAACGAGACCATCGTGGAGTTGATCGAGAGTAACTTACCCACCGACGAAGAAACCATCAGGCGGCATTATGTGGGCGATTCAAAAGGCTGGATATTTTATCTTACCAACCTGAAATCGGTACTGGAAGGCGGCCTTGACCTGCGTAACCGGAATGAAGATATTAAGAATGTGATCACCCATTAAAGCAACATACAAGAACATAAACATCAATCAAAATGAACCAGCAAAATTACCAGTGCAGCATCGCTGCCGACGTTACGCCGCGCGAGGCGTTTGAAGCCATCGCCCAAGTTAATGAATGGTGGGCAAAAAACTTTGAAGGCAGCGCCGAAAAATTAAACGACGTTTTTACCGTCCGTTTCGGCGACACCTGGGTAACTTTTAAAATATCGGAAGCAATACCTGATGAAAAAATAGTCTGGCAGGTGACAGACTGCTACCTGCCATGGCTGAACGACAAAACAGAGTGGAACGGCACTTCAGTTATGTTTGAAATTTCTGCTTTAGGCGATGAGACACAAATTACCATGACGCACATAGGCCTGATACCGGGGGTAGAATGTTATGATATGTGCGAAGCAGGTTGGAACCACCACTTCAAAGAAAGTTTTTTGAAGCTATTAACAGAACATGTGGGCGCACCGGAATAATAAAATATTTCTGTGTCGCTTCTTAGAAGTCTAGAAACGATTGAGCGCAATTACCATAAGCCAGGTTCATAAATGGAAATTTGCGGTTGCAGGTGTGTGTTTGCAACACCCTGCAACAAAGCGCAACATGGCTGATAATTAACAACTTAACTACTGACAAAATTTTGTCACTGACAAAATCTTGTCAGCAGTTTTTTCTGTTTCCGGGCAATTTCCAGTGCTTTTCCTATGTTTATATTTCTGCCTATTCGTCAATGATGGGGATATGCCTGATCTTATTTTCGCTGATCTCGCGCATGATGCCGTTAAAACGGATCGGGTGGCCGTTTTTACTTTTTATCAGGAATTTTATAGGGAAACCGGGAGCAATTGGCCGCACCAAATCAAAAAAGATGCCGTTGCTTTTATAGTTTTCGCCTACCTCAACATCTTTCACAAAAACCTGCTGGATCAATACATTATTGATGCATTTGCCCTCAATTTCGTGCTGATCATGGTTTAACAGCACAATATATTTCGATATCGGTTCCACATAAGTTTCGGCCCTTACTTCCAGGAACAACTCATTGTTGATTGATTTCGACATGATTTTATACCCGCGTACATTTTCGTAAGTCTTTTCAACCAATTGCAGCGTGTTTTTCTTATTGATCACATCGATCATTTGTCGTAGGCCATAGTCTGCACCCGTTCCAAACATGTCTATATATAAGGTCTGCAACAGGACAGGGGGCATCATACAGTCGTCCAGCTTTACCGGAATGATTTGCGCATGGTTATCTGTCGCGTTATAGATCGCTTTTTGCCATTCCTGTTTTAAAAGATCACTATCGAGGCTGTTTTTTGATACGAAAAAGAAGAAAAATTCACACTTTGCTAATACCTGTTCGTTTTTGCCGGTGATTCCTTCACATGGTTGCCTGGTCCAGCCATCATAAAATACTTTTTCATTTCCATAAACCGTTGATAGTTTGATGGCAATGGGTTCAACTACCGCTTTATCCCGGGTATGGAGGCTTAAAAATATCATGAGGTCTGATTTAGTTTTAATGCCAACGTACTGATTGGCAGATTGTTTATGGACAGGAAAAACAAACGAAAAAATATAGCATAAAGGATAATAGCAACTACTAATTTCTTTAAAGTAAATACTTATTGGTTCGTTGCGGTTCTAAGGTAAAAACTTTTAATATCGAATAGTGAATCCTGAATGCCGAACGCCAAACTTTACTTCATCATTCAACATCGGTTATTCATCATTCGATATTAAACTATCTTCGAAAACATTCCCCCTTTAGGGGGCCAGGGGGCTAAAACGGCTGCTCATCATCTATATCGTCCATCCGCGATGGGCGGATAATAAAGTTGTTTGGTTTTTCAAAATCCTGCGAAGGGGCAAGGCCTGAGAATGCGTTAGTGGCTGTAAACGAACCGTCCATACCTGTATCAAGGTCGGTGAATTTAACATATTTACCCACAAATTTCAGGCGAACGCGGCCGGTTTCGCCGTTACGGTGCTTGGCAATGATAACCTCGCCTACACCGGCTGTCGGCATATTGTCCTCATCCACTTCCAGCCCATAGTATTCAGGGCGGTAAAGGAACAACACCATATCCGCATCCTGCTCAATGGAACCGGATTCACGTAAGTCCGAAAGCATCGGCCTTTTGGAGCCACCGGGACGGCTTTCAACCGCACGGCTTAACTGCGACAAAGCAATTACCGGAACGTTTAACTCTTTTGCCACGGATTTGAGCGCCCGTGAGATACTGCCAATTTCTTGTTCACGGTTACCACCGCCTTTACCATCCGCGCCTTTGCCGTGCATCAGCTGCAGGTAGTCAATTACGATCAGCTGGATATCATGCTGCGATTTTAATCGGCGGCATTTTGCCCTGAATTCAAAAATATTAAGCGCCGGCGTATCGTCAATGATCAACGGCGCCTGCTCCAGCCTGCCGATCTTGGAGTGGATCTGCGCCCATTCCCATTCTTCCAGGTTTCCCTTGCGGATCTTTTCCTGCTCAATTTGTGTTTCGCCGGATATTAAACGGTTAACCAATTGAACAGAGGACATTTCAAGCGAGAATACCACCACCGGTTTATTAAAATCAACTGCGGCGTTACGGGCACAGCTTAAAACGAAGGCTGTTTTACCCATCGCGGGGCGGGCCGCGATAATCACCAGGTCGGACTTTTGCCAGCCGGAGGTCATACGGTCAAGGTCGGTAAAGCCCGACGCTACACCTGTTAAACCATCTTTTTTATCTTTCAGCGCTTCAATTTCTTTCAACGCTTCGTGCATCAGGTCGTCCATCTTTCGCGAATCCCGCCTGAGGTTATTCTGGGCAATCTCGAAGAGGTTTTTTTCGGCCTTATCCAACAGGTCAAGCACGTCGGTAGTATCTTCATAAGCGCTCTGGATCACCTCTGTAGAGATCCTGATCAGTTCACGCTGGATGAATTTTTGAATGATAATCCGCGAGTGAAACTCAATATTGGCAGCCGATGCTACACGGTTGGTTAGTTCGGTGATATAATAGGCGCCGCCGATCATCTCCAACTCGCCCTGTGAGCGAAGTTGCGAGGTAACGGTAAGGATATCTACGGGGGATGATTTTTCGAACAAGGTTCGGATGGCCTGAAAAATTTTCTGATGGTTATCTTTATAAAACACATCAGGTTTTAAAATATCGATTACAGAAGAAAGGGCATCTTTCTCAAGCATTAATGCACCTAAAACGGCCTCTTCAAGGTCAATTGCCTGGGGAGGAAGTTTACCCAAACCACTGTAAGGGGTTGGGTTGGTGATCCTGCTTTTACGGTCGGTAGCGTTCGGCTTGTTATATTGGTTTTCGTTTTCAATAATCATCGCAACAAAAATATACAAAAAAAGAACGGTTCAATTTATTGTTTTTAAGACTGATTTTTATGTTGATTTTTTCGCGGTGGATAACCCCAAAGTTTGACTATCCGAAATCAACAAAAATTGTTGAGAAAAATACTTTATTAACATCAGATGTTAGCAAGATGTTGATATCCAAATTTAACAATTATAAACCAGCTATTTAGCTATATGTGGATAAAGTTTGCAAATGTTAATTATTTAGCGCAGACCGAATCTTTACCCGGGTTCAATAAGTGCTAAATCAATTAATATGGCTACTTTTGGCTTTTTAAAAGATAGTAAAATGAATTACAATTCCAGGCCAGTTCGCGAAAATAATCAAATGGTTTTTGGCATCCGCGCGGTTATTGAAGCCATCCGGTCGGGAAAAGAAATTGAGGCCTTGTACCTGCAAAGGGGGGCCGGTGGCGGCCTGCTTACCGAGCTTAAAGAGTTATTGCACGAATATGGTATAACAGCCCAGCAGGTGCCTATCGAAAAGCTAAACCGGCTGACGCAAAAAAACCACCAGGGCGCCGTCGCTTTTATTTCGCCGATAGTTTACGAGAAAATAGAAAACATCATTCCGCAGATATTTGAAAATGGCCAGGTGCCTTTGATCCTGGTTTTGGATTCCATTACTGATGTGCGCAATATGGGCGCCATTGCCCGTACCGCAGAGTGTGCCGGTGTACATGCCATTGTTATTCCATCCAAAGGTTCGGCGCAGATCAACCCCGACGCTATCAAAACGTCTGCAGGTGCCCTATACAAGATCCCGGTTTGCCGGCATGACAACCTTTTACAAACGGTGAAGTTTTTGCAGGAATCGGGCTTACAGCTGGTATGCTGCACGGAGAAAACCAAAGAAGATATTTACAAACCCGATTACACTGCGCCTACAGCCATTATCATGGGGTCAGAGGAAGACGGTGTGCGGAATGAGATCATCAGACTATCTGACTATTTAGCCAAAATACCGATGTATGGCGAGATTGAATCGCTGAATGTTTCGGTTGCAACGGGAGTGATTCTTTATGAGGCTATTCGACAGAGATTGGGTTAGTATAAGACTTCCGAAGTTTTGAAAACTTCGGAAGTCTTTCATCGGGTTATCCTCTGACAGTCTCTAACGTAGCAGCCGATGTATCATGCAATCCGCACTCTTTTTTGGATTTATCCTCCCACCACCATCGGCCTGCCCTAAAATCTTCGCCGGGTTGTACGGCACGGGTACATGGCGCACAGCCTATGCTTGGGAATCCTCTGTCGTGCAATGTGTTATAAGGAATGTTATATAATTTGATATAGTCTTTTACTTCCTCAATTGACCAATGGTAAATAGGATGGAACTTTATCAATTTATTTTGGTCGTCCCATTCAATATTTTCCATTGAACCCCTTACCGGCGATTGTTCGGCACGGATGCCGGTGATCCAGATGTCGTTACCCGAAAGCGCCCGCTTCAAAGGTTCTACCTTCCTGATATTGCAGCACTCCTTGCGATTTTCCACTGATTCATAAAAGCTGTTCGGGCCCTTTTTAGTCACCATTTGTTCAAGCAGGTCCTGCCGTGGGTAATAGGCGTGTATGGGCTGACCGAAAATTTCCATGGTGCGGTTCCAAACATAGTATGTCTCAGGAAACAGCCTGCCTGTTTCGAGGGTAAAAACCTTTATGGGCAGGTTATTGTCAAATATCATATGGGTAACCACCTGGTCTTCCCATCCAAAACTGGTAGAGAATATGATTTTACCCTCGAACATATCCGCCAGGTAAGCCAAAGTTTCAACGGCCCCTAAGCCTTCAGTTTGTTGTTTCAGATCTTCTGCTATATCAATCATTTTAAAAAACTAATATTTTATTAAAAAGCGATGATCATTCTTTTGACAGATCAATCGCCATTGTTATCATCTTTTGTTACCTGACCACTCACCAATACCGAAGTGATCTCGTTTAATGCTTTTACTTTACCTGCAAAGTCACCGCTCAGCGTGTCCCTTAAACGGCTCATTTGCTGCAAAGTAGTGTCCAGTTCGTCCGGCAAAGCTTCGTTTAATACCTCTTTCAACCTTTTGGCGATGGTAGGTGATTTGCCGTTGGTGGATATGGCAATCTTCAAATCGCCTTTCTGAACTATCGACCCCAAATAAAAATCACACAAATCGGGTTTATCCGCAATATTTACCAATAACCTGCGGCTACGTGCCGCTGTCCTGATAGAATCATTTAATTCGGGGTTATTGGTAGCTGCTACCACAATATCCCCTTCATCAAGGTCAGTTTCAGTAAAAGATTTTAGTATGATATTGACACGTTCATATCCGGCCGCCAATGCATATACTTCGGGAATAATCATTAAAGCTATCACTGTAACTTTTGCTTCGGGGCTGTTTTGCAGGATAGCGGTCAGCTTTTCGAGACCGATGTTGCCTGCACCAATCAACACCGTATGCAGTTGGTTAAGCTTTAGAAAAACAGGAAACAACGGATTGCCTTTCGGATGCCCGGATTTGCCCGCTTTTGATTGATTATTCTTCGGCAATGATGTCATAAAATTCCTTAATGGGTTGAAATTTGGGATGCAACGAAACCACTTCGCCAAAAACAATCAGCGCAGGCGAGGTGATCTTATATTCTTCCGCAATTTCAACAATGGTATCTACAATACCAACCGCTACTTTTTCATTATCGGTAGTTCCGCTCTGAATAATAGCTACCGGCAACTTGTTTTTACCTTCATTTTTAAATATTTCAGTAATCTCAGCCAGTTTATGAATACCCATTAACACCACTACAGTAGCCTTTGTGCGGGCAGCCTGGTAAACGTCACCGGATACTTGGCCGCTGGCGGTAGTGCCTGTAATCACCCAAAAACTTTCGCTTAAACCGCGGTGTGTAACAGGGATATTTTGCATCCCAGGAACGCCTATCGAACTGGAGATCCCCGGGATCACTACCGCGGGAATGCTGTATGACGCTGCAAAATCCAATTCTTCAAAACCGCGTCCGAAAACAAACGGATCGCCGCCTTTTAAACGAACCACGTGGCCATAATTAAGGGCGTAGTCAACCATCAGCTTGTTGATAGCGTCCTGTGAGTGCGTATGATCGCCCGACCGTTTGCCCACGTAAACTTTAACCGCCGTTTCAGGAGCAAATTCAAGCAGTTCTTCGTTTACCAGCGCATCATACAAAACAACATCAGCAGTTTTTAATGCTTTTACCCCTTTTAAGGTAATCAGGTCCGGGTCGCCCGGACCTGCACCTAAAAGGGTTATACGTGGTTCTTTAATGTTTTTTTCAGTCGTCACCATCATGATTGCACCAATTCCTCTCTCTTTGCTTTTACGGTTTCTAAAAATTCAGCAGCTTCCCTGATATAAGCAGCAGCGAAATTTTCAGATGGTTCGTTTTTATTGATCTGTAAAACAAGGTCGTTAAAGCTGATTGGTAAACTTATTTCACCCGTGCTTACATAGTGATTATCAAATTCGCGGATAATGCCAGACTGTGTGCTGCTGTTGATATTTTTATCCAACAGTAAAGCTTTTGCCGAACTGATGAAGGTATTGTAAGCATGATAAATGGCATCGGCCCATCTTTTGCCTTCAAAGGCTTCATTTGCCCAGCCAAATTTTTCGTCGGATTCATAAAGCAATGTAGCGACCAGGTCAATCACAACACCCGCACATTCGCCAACTCCTATCGCGGTAGCAAATGTTTCCTGGTGACCCCAGTCAACAAATTCATCATCGGTAAGGGTGGTCAGATCGGCCAGAGGTTTTAATAATTGATAAAAATAATCTTTGCCAAGCCGGTCATAATAGTTGTGAAAAGTTTCATCAGCTATTGAATTGTTTTTATAATCGTTTAAAACGGCCCTTAATACACCTGTAGCACGCTTAGCGGGAACTTTTATCACTTTTTCGGCCGCCCGGCCAATGCCATCGCCCACGGTTCCGCCGCCTAATAATACCTGTACCGATGGTAACACCCGGGTACCTGACTTTAAGGAACTGCCGTGGAAACCGATATGCGCCAAACCATGCTGACCGCATGAGTTCATGCAGCCGCTGATCTTAATTTTGATTTCGCGGTTGAAAATAAATTCTTCGTATTCGTTATAGATCAGATCTTCCAGTACCCTTGAAAGCGTCATACTGTTGGAAATACCCAGGTTACAGGTATCCGTACCGGGACAGGTAGTTACATCAGCCGGGCTGTCAAAACCCGGGGCCGACAGGTCAAGTTCAGTTAAACCGTTATATAAGGCAGGTAATGCTTCTTTTTTTACATATTTAAGCAGCAAGCCCTGGTTTTGGGTGATACGCACCTCATCAGCTACATAAGGTTTTATAGCATCCACCAGTTTACGCGCCGTAGCCGTAGGAATGTCGCCAACAGGCACTTTTACATAAACACCATAAAAACCTTTTTGCTTTTGCTCAAAAACATTAGTTATTAGCCATTGCTCATAGCGTAAGGGGTTGCGTATGGCCACTTCAGTATAAGCTATTTCGACAGGAAGAGCCGGGGCAGGAACGGTATCCCTATTAATGGGATATGTTTTTACCTTAAGCGCTTTTCTTTCATTTTCGGCAAGCAATAAAACTTCTGTTAAACCAATTTTTTGCACTAAATATTTTAAACGGGCCTTGTTGCGGTTATTGCGTTCGCCATGGCGGTCAAACACGCGGATGATAGCTTCAATATAGGGGATCAGCTGATCTTCTGGTAAAAACTCCTCTACAATACTGGCCATAAATGGCTGTGCGCCCAGGCCACCGGCCAAACCCACTTTAAAACCGCGCTCGCCCTTGCTGTTGATCTTCGGGATCACCCCGATGTCGTGAATGTAGGAAAATGCGGTATCGTCCTCACCCGACGAAAAAGAGATTTTAAACTTGCGGCCCATTTCCTGGCAAATAGGGTTCCGTAAAAAATATTCAAATGTCGCCTGAGCATAGGGCGACACGTCAAATGGTTCTTTCGGATCGATGCCCGAAGTGGGAGAGGAGGTGACATTTCTCACTGTATTACCACAGGCTTCACGCAGGGTAATATCATCCTGCTCCAATTCGGCCCATAACTGCGGCGTACGGTCGAGGCTTACATAATGGATCTGGATATCCTGGCGGGTAGTTAAATGCAGGTTGCCGCTTCCATATTCATCGGCAATGTCTGCAATCTTTAACAATTGTTTAAAGGTTACTTTACCAAAGGGCAGCTTAATCCGCACCATTTGTACGCCGGGCTGGCGTTGTCCGTAAACGCCACGTGCCAGGCGCAGGCTCCTGAATTTTTCGTCATGTATCTTCCCTTCACGAAAAGCCCTGATCTTTTTTTCAAGGTCGATAATGTCCTGTTCAACTATCGGATTCTCCAGTTCTGTTCTGAAGCTTTGCATAAGCGTTGTTTAATTTTTTGTTATAAAAAAGCCCCTTCGGCTGTGGCTAAAGAGGCTTACATTTCTTTTTGTTATTGGATATAAAGCCCTTACCTGATGCTATTATGGCAGCAACACATCATGGCTGTTTTAAAATACTTTATCGTTCCTTTCATATACCTAATCACAAAGATATAGATAGTATACGGAATTAGTAGTATTTTATTTAAAAAAAAATTTTTTACCTTTTATTTACAATTTATCGTGAAGCTTTACTTACAAATTCAGCGTCAGGCTTTCTTCCTTTTCAATAATATCGGCAATACTTGTTTCAGATAATATTTTTAAAGTTTCATCTCTTACTTTAATAAACACATCTCTGATGCCACAAGTAGTTTCCTGCTGGCACTCCTCGCATTTGTGGAAAAAGTTAAGGCTTGCACAAGGCACCATTGCTATGGGCCCGCCCGTAATACGCAATATGTGAACCAGGAATATTTCTTTTGGATCTTTATTTAAACTGTAACCGCCCCCCGCGCCTTTTTTACTATACAGGTAACCTGCATTCCGCAGATCCAACAAGATCTGTTCGAGAAATTTTTTTGGTATGCGTTCCCCCTCCGCAATTTTTTGAATTTGCATCGGCGGTTTATCAGCATTTTTCCCCAGGATCACCAGAGCCTTAATCGCATACTTCGTTTTTTTTGACAGCATATTTTGATTGGTTTTGAGTTGATTAAGTTGGATTGAGCCGATTAAGTTAGCTAACTTGCGCTCTTAAACTCAATCAACCACTCCCTTAATCAACCTAATCAACGTAAAGAACAATTATACCAAATATTTATCAATTTTTTTGGCCGTAATATTTACCATAAATATTTCGTCCTCATTATAACTTAGAACATGGAGATCATCACCAACTTTTACAATGCCTTCGCCTGTATGGACAATGTTTTGACCAAATAGCACTTTGTTGTTTTTTTGGCGATAGGACGCCAGCGTTTTAAGCGGTTCCTTTCCACGGGAAGCATCCTGCTGGTTAATAGTAGTTATCGGGCACCGGGCACATAATTTCACTCCCCGGAAACTTATGCCCCCTATAGTGAACCGTCCCATCAGATCTTCTTCATAAGGGTGCCCCCCGGTATAAACGATATTTGGCCTGAACCTGTCCATCGGCAAAGGCACTGCAAGGCGATTGTTAAGGTCATCCAATGATGCCTGGCCGATGATGAGAAATGGATAAGCATCTGAAAAAGAGGTAATCGAATCTCCGGGGGCATACTTTTGGTCGACTATCCGTTTGGTATCATCGGGCATATAAACCAGCCTGCATTTAAAGCCGAGCATTTGGCTGAACCAATCATCCGCATCATTACCAACAAATTCAGCTACACAGGTATCATCCCAAATGGTAACGACCACACGACTGGCGCCCCGGCCACCTAAAGGGGGAGTATTGAACGGCAATATTAACGACTCTCCGTTTATTTTATGAGTGATCTTCAACCCATCCTCATCAATTGCTACCAGCAATTGGGTCATTTGCGGAGCCTCCCGCTGTGAAATAAAACGGTTATTTTCACCTACCAGCATCCATCGCCTGTCGTGCTCAAAGCCTGTTTTTGTAACCTGCGCCTTTGTAACCGTCACACCTGGCAATGATTTGATGGGGTAGATGTATAATTCGCTTATTTTCAACATAAAATAAATTGCATTAAAAGCAAAAATAGACAATCGCCCGCAGATTATAAGGTGCAAAAAAAATCAAAGTCGATACTAAATTTATAATCATAAGCAATTCAAAATATTATATATTTGATTTCCCCTTTTAACCAATTATGATTAAGCTTTCTGTGATAATAATACTGGTGTTAACCGTGTTTTTGTTTTTTTTGTGCTCCATCGATAGGATACAGGCACAAAACAACAACAAGCTGCTTCCCAATATGCCGGGGGTTGTGTCATATACCTATCGTGCTTTTTTTGAAATGGATGTGTCTTCAACGCTTGATATGATTACTTACGTTGGTTTCAATGATATTGAACTTTCAAATCTGTTTGGCAGAAGTGCAACTGAAATGCGGATTTTACTGGATAAGCACCACATAAAATGTTCCTCATACGGGGTAAGCTACGAAGACCTTGTAAATAAAACAGACAAGGTTGCACACGATGCACAGACATTAGGCGCCCAATATGTAAGAGTAGCCGGCATACCCCATAACGCTACTTTGTCTTTTCCCGAAATGCAAAAAGCGGTTTATGACTTTAATGCCTGCGGTAAAATACTAAAAGAAAAGTATGGATTGATATTTGTATATCATAACCATGGTTTTGAGTTTGAACCTTACCGGAACGGCACGCTTTATGATTACCTGTTGCAGCAAACCAACCCTCAATACGTGAGTTTTGAACTGGATATCTTCTGGGCGGTTTACCCCGGGCAGGATCCTGCTCTTCTGCTTAAAAAATATGGCGGCCGTTATCAGCTGATGCATTTAAAAGATCTGAAAAAAGGGATAAAAGGAAGCAGGTCAGAGAATGCGAAGCCTGATGACGATGTGATTCTGGGCACCGGGCAAATCAATATCCCCGCCGTTTTAAGAGCCGCCAAACAGGCCGGCATACAGCATTATTATATCGAAGACGAAAGCAATAATGTTATTGTACAAGTACCTGAGAGTATTGCTTATTTGAGGTCATTAAATCATTAGGTCATTGAGTCATTGCCGGAAAAATCGGATTATCGGGTAGATTTATTTTCAAATCTTCAAATGGTCAAATAACTCCATCAACTTAATCCAACTCAATCAACTAATCAACAAATTACTAACTTAGCTATTCAATTATAACACCAACTAATTATGTCAAACGGCGATTTTAACTACACAGCCAACAAGGACCACACCTACGATGCGATTGTTATCGGTTCAGGCATCAGCGGCGGATGGGCTGCCAAAGAACTTTGTGAAGGCGGGCTGAAAACCCTTGTTTTGGAAAGAGGGAAAAATGTAGTGCATTTAAAGGACTACCCAACCGCTACCAAAAACCCATGGGAGTTTGACCACCACGGCTACAACACTTTAAAAATTGAAGAGGATAATCCTGTAGTAAGCAAATGCTACGCTTTCGACGAAAGCACCCACCATTTCTTTGTAAAGGATAAACAACATCCTTATATCCAGGAAAAACCCTTTGATTGGATCCGCGGTTATCAGGTGGGGGGTAAATCGCTGCTTTGGGCAAGGCAAACCCAGCGCTGGAGCAAGTTTGATTTTGAGGGCCCTGCCCGCGATAACTACGCCGTAGATTGGCCTATCCGTTATGACGACCTGGCACCGTGGTACAGCCATGTTGAAACTTTTGCGGGCATATCCGGCAACCACGATGGCCTTGAAACATTGCCCGATGGTGAATTTTTGCCGCCATGGGAAATGAATGCTGTTGAGAAGACGATCAAAGAGCGAATCATGGCCAGTTATAAGGACCGTAATGTGATCATCGGCCGTTGCGCGCATCTTACGCAACCAAAGGAAATTCATTTAGAGCAGGGCAGGGGGCAGTGCCAGGCCCGTAATTTGTGTCAGCGCGGCTGTCCTTTCGGAGGATATTTCAGTTCCAATTCGTCTACCCTGCCGACCGCGAATAAAACAGGTAATTTAACCATCATACCCAATTCAGTTGTCCATTCTATTATTTATGATGATAAAAAAGGAAAAGCGACCGGGGTTAGGGTAATTGATGCCGATACCAAACAAGCAACAGAATACTACGCCAGGATCATTTTTGTAAATGCGGCGGCATTAAATACCAATTTGATCTTACTCAACTCCAAATCGGCACGGTTCCCTAACGGATTTGGCAACGATAATGGCCTGCTGGGGAAGTTTATTGCTTTCCAGAATTACAGGGGCTATATCAATGCAACCTTTGACGGACCTGCGGATAGCTACTATTACGGCAGAAGGCCAACGGCCGTAATGATGCCTAATTTTCGCAATGTGCATAAACAGGAAACTGATTTTAAACGCGGTTATATGGTGTTTTATACTGCCACCCGTGCTGGCTGGGGGCATGAGACCGACGGGCCGCAGATAGGCGCAGCTTATAAGGACGCTGTTTCGGAACCTGGAGGATGGGATATTTATATGATGATGCAGGGAGAAACCATCCCGAAGGAAACTAACCACGTATTTTTAAGTAAAGATCAAAAGGATGACTGGGGCGTGCCCTTACTTACCGTGTCTGTTGACTATGACGAGAACGATGAAAAGCTAAAGGACGATTTTTTAAAACAAGGCGTGGAGATGCTTGAAAAAGCAGGGTGTAAAAATATCAGCCCCGGTGATAATCACTGGAACCCGGGCCTTGATATTCACGAAGTTGGCGGTGTGCGAATGGGTAAAGATCCAAAAACCTCCCTGCTGAATGAATGGAACCAGTTCCATAACTGCCCGAATGTTTTTGTAACTGATGGCGCCTGCATGACCTCAACCGGTGTACAAAACCCCTCACTTACCTTTATGGCGCTTACCGCCAGGGCGGCAAGTCATGCTATTGAGGAATTTAAGAAGGGTGTGTTATAGCGCCAAGAACCAGGAAGCAAGGCCGGGAAGCTGTTCATTTTTATTCTGGTTCTTGGTTCCGGGATTTTGTTGCTGTGCAAAACCTGTTATGGTAAAGGAAAAACTGGTATTATAGACGGCAAACAGGTTTGGCTTACTACCTTTTTTATCCAATTCAGAATGTTAATAATGCTATGCGTTGCCGTTAAAATTTGATGTTTGAATGTTTTAAATTTCTGCTTGCGCTGTAACAAGTAAGTACACATTAATATCCTATATTTAAACGCAGAATTACCCATTTATTAATTCACTAAATCAACAATTCAACAATTCACTAATTAATTATGTTAGTTACAACCAGCACGCATTTGGAAGGCTATAAGATCACCCAGCATTTGGGGATAATAAGAGGAATAACCGTACGGTCACGAGGCATCGGCGGCAGTTTTGTGGGCGGCCTGCAAACTGTTTTCGGCGGCCGCAACAGCATTTACACCGAGCTTTGCGAGACTGCCCGCGAAGAGGCCTATGAATTAATGATGCAGCACGCACAACAGCATGGCGCCAACGCGGTAATCAACATGCGTTATGATGCCAATGAGGTGATCCAGGGCGTAACCGAAGTTTTGGCCTACGGTACCGCTGTGGTGGTGGAGAAGATTGGTTGATTAAGTTAGATTGAGTTGATTGAGTTGATTGAGTTGGATTAAGTTGTTTGGGTTGTGGTTCAAAACTCAATCAACTACTCACTTAATCAACCTAATCAACTAAAACTATCATCTCAAAATCAAAAAACGATTTCGATGGTTATTGTTTTATACAAATCATGAATTTTGTATGAAAATAACATACCATGTCAACAATTATTGGAATAACCGAAGAAAACAGGAAAGCGGTGGCTTTTGAGCTGTCGAAATTACTTGCTGATGAATTTACTTTATACACCAAAACCCGTAATGCGCACTGGAACATTGAGGGAAAGGATTTTCACTCGATGCATTTATTTTTTGAAAGTCAGTATGAACAGCTGGACGATATTATGGACAGCGTAGCCGAACGTATCCGCACCCTGGGCCATTATGCACCGGCAACTTTAAAAAGCTTTTTGCAGCTGACCCACCTGACCGAAAAAACGCATGATAAAAATGACAGCCTGTCGTTTATCAAAGAGTTGCTGGAAGACCATGAAAGCATTATTGAATTTATCAGGGGGAATATAGAGTCCTTTGCCTCCAAATACCGCGACTACGGCACCAGCGATTATATTACCGGCCTGATGGAAGACCACGAAAAAATGGCCTGGATGCTGAGGGCGCATTTGGTGTAAGTTGATTTAGTTAGATTAAGTTGATTGGGTTAGATTAAGTTAAAATGCCTTGATGACCAACTCAATCAACCACTCAACTTAATCAACTTAATGATTACTTTTGCCGTTTCAACCGCGGCCATGCAAAAAAGTAAACTGACGCTCTATATTTTTCTCGCCTTAATTTTGGGGGTGATAACAGGTTATCTGTACAATGTGCGGGTAATTAACGTAATGAACACCCGTATCACTACCGCCGAAACAGCCATTAAAAGTGTTAACGCCAGCCTGGCCGGGTATAAGGACACCACCACGATCGACTATAAAATGCTGGTTGCCCAAAAGTTAAAGCTGGCCGGGCACATTAAAGCAAACCAAAACCTCCGCGATAATAAACTGGAGCCATTTACCCTCATCAGCGATATTTTTTTAAGGCTGATCAAAATGATCGTCGGGCCGCTGGTGTTTACTACGCTGGTGGTTGGCGTTGCTAAAGTTGGCGATATAAAGGCCGTAGGCAGGATAGGCGGTAAAACCATGCTCTTATTTATCGGCGCTACCTTTGTATCGCTGGCACTGGGAATGTTGCTGGTTAATCTTTTTCAACCGGGCAATGCCATGCACCTGTCATTGCCTGACGGCACTATCGGCAATGACATCAATCAATCAGCGCTATCTCTAAAAGAATTCATCAACGAGGTTTTCCCGAAAAGTTTTACAGAAGCCATGGCCGAAAATAAAATTTTGCAGATCGTGGTATTCTCCCTGTTTTTCGGCATTGGAACAGCCGCTATTGGCAAAAAAGGCGAAATCGTTATCGAATTCCTGGACGCTGTTGCGCATGTGATCTTAAAAGTAACGGGCTATGTAATGAAATTTGCACCTTTCGCTGTTTTTGGGGCGATCACCGCAGTGGTGGCTAAAGAGGGGATGGGAATCTTATCTACCTATGCTTTTTTCCTGGGCGAATTCTATTTATCACTGCTCATTCTTTGGTTCCTGATTGTTTTGGGCGTGTTTTTTGTATTGCGCAGGCGCACTTTTACCTTATTGGATAATATAAAAGATGCGGTACTCATCGCTTTCAGCACGTCCACCAGCGAAGCGGCATACCCAAAAGTACTGATAGAGCTTGAACGTTTTGGCTGCAACAACAAGATCGTAAGCTTTGTATTGCCCCTGGGGTATTCATTTAACCTGGTCGGCTCCATGATGTATTTAACTTTCGGCTCGCTGTTTTTGGCGCAGGCCTATAATATGCACCTATCCCTGGCGCAGCAAATCACCATGCTGCTGGTTTTAATGCTTACCAGTAAGGGGGTAGCTGGTGTGCCACGGGCTGCTTTGGTAGTTATAGCTGGTACCATGGCTATGTTTAATATCCCGGAGGCCGGATTAGGCCTTCTTATTGGTATTGACCCGCTGATGGATATGGGGCGTTCCGCGACGAATGTATTGGGAAACGCCATGGCAACGGCAGTGGTAAGCAAATGGGAAAACGAATTATCGAATTAATATCGGATAATGAATATTTCATTTTAGTTTTGCGGCTTTAATATCCTCCTGTCATTGCGAGGCACGAAGCAATCGCGAACTATGCATGGTAACGAGTTATAGTTCGCGATTGCCGCGCTACGCTCGCAATGACAAAGGTTATTTAGTATAATTTATTAACGATCAATATGACTGATAAATCAAAAAAAATATTCCTGCTTGGCACCATCATCGGTTCATTCGTTATTTATAGCGTCATCTATTACGTGGGGGTATTTAATAAAGCGCCCTATAAATTTACTGAATTTAAATCGATCGTTTTTAAATACGGTACCGGGGATAGCCTGATCAATACCTATAATTCGCAAACCGGCGAGTACGACTATGTCAACAAAAAAGATTCGCTGGTTAAAAGCCATTTGGATTTAACTACCAACGACTTGTTATACCTGCACCGCAAGGCTGCCGAACTGGGGTTCTGGGACTTCCCTGAAAAGGAACTGAATACAGATACAACGCAATTTGGTAAAACGAAACCAACGCGCTATTACATTGAATTTAATTATAAGCGCAAAAGCAAAAAGGTTTTGTTTGATGAATCATTTAATGGCGATATCAGGCTAAGGGATGCCAACGCGCAAATGATCAAGGAAATTACGCATGTTCTGGCAGATGCGGAGGACCGTCAAAGAAAATAGAAGCCGCATTGCTTTTTATCAAATAAAGTTCTATATTTGCACCTCGAATTTTAAAACAATAATTAACAAACAATGTACGCAATAGTAAGTATAGCAGGACAGCAATTTAAAGTTGCAAAAGACCAGCAGCTCTTTGTACACAGGCTACAGGGAGATGAAGGCGCTAGTATTGAATTTGACAATGTATTGTTAGCAGAAAACGAAGGTAAATTTAAATTAGGTTCTGATTTAAAAAGCGCTAAAGTATCAGCTAAGATAGTGTCTCATTTAAAAGGTGATAAAGTGATCATTTTCAAAAAGAAACGTAGAAAAGGTTACAAAAAGAAGAACGGTCACCGTCAACAGTTTACCAAGATAGAGATCACCGGTATAACATTATAATTAAAGTTTAATCGAACCGGTGTTAGCCGGATCATAAAAGATATTAAAAAATGGCACATAAAAAAGGGGCCGGTAGTTCACGGAACGGCCGCGAATCGCATAGCAAACGTTTAGGTATCAAAATTTTCGGTGGTCAACCGGCAATCGCGGGTAACATCATCGTTCGCCAGCGTGGAACCAAACACAATCCGGGCCTGAATGTAGGTATCGGCAGAGATCATACCTTATTCGCTTTGGCTGAAGGTATCGTAACCTTCAAAAAGAAAGCTGATAACCGTTCATATGTTTCGGTATTGCCTTTCGCTGAAGACGTTATCGAGGTAGCAGCACCTGCACCCGTTGCAAAAGCTGAAAAGAAAGTTGTTGAAGTAAAAGCACCGGTTGCCGAAGCTCCTGTAGCTGAAGCTGCACCTGCTGCGGTTGAAGAAGCACCTGTTGCTGAAGCACCCAAAAAGAAAGCCGCTCCTAAAAAGAAAGCTGCTGACGCTGAAGAAAAAGCTGAGTAATCAACCATTCATCATATTGAAAAAGCCCGGATTTGCGAAAGTCCGGGCTTTTTCGTGTTAACCTAATAAAGCGTTAATCGTCTTTGCTATTTAATTTCCTTAGGAATAGGATGCTTTTTTAAAAAAGCGGAAGCCTCTTCATTTTTCTTTTTAAAATATGGGGACGCGTTATACACAGCCTGTCTTTCCTGTGAGGACAGTTGATCAAAAGACTTTTTTTTGTCGTTTTTTAAAGTGCTCATGGTATATTTCTCTTTTTCAAGTACAAAATTAACTAATTTCTGACTCAATGCTTTGTATAGGCTATTGTAATAAAATAAATAATCATTAGTTATTTAAGTATATCCCGTAGGGATAACCCGTTTGTAGAAAAAAATAGGGATAGTAAATTGCCTCATATAGGCTACCCATAAACGCATGATAGGTCGATGCTTAAAATATATGATATAATGTAAAAGCTCATTGAATAACGTCGATCCCGGACTTGTAAGACATTTCTAACACTTGACAAACGCCTAAGGGTAACCTCTACGAGGCAATATGATTGAATATTATTGTTTCTACAAAGCGGTAGACCCTACGGGTCATGAATTTGTTCATTAAAAATAAAACATCATAAAGGTTTTTCCTTTTTCATATTATGTTTCGACAGTTGCTTCGACTATTCAATAATCACCTTCTTTATATAAAAGTCATCCGCATCAACCACCGGTACGATCTTACTGGTAACTAGTAAACCTTTATTGCCAATAGTTACGCGGGTAGGGCCGTTTTCGGTGGTGATATCCATAGGCAGGGCCATATTTATATTTTGGAGCTTTACCAGGTATTGGTCATTGATCATGGTTTGAATATGTACCTCCAGTTTATCGGCCGAGCGCAGGTAAAGGTCAAACAAGGGTTTCAGGTTCATGCCCGATTCTTTGCTGAAAAAATGTTCCACATCATCCGTATTCACCAGGTTATCATACGTGTATTGCGGCGAAGTGACAAATTTTTTGATGGCCGGGAAGAAGATACTATCGCCCATAATGTAGCAGATGGTATGCATAAAAAACGCGCCCTTGCCATAAATATCGCCGTTGTACGCCGCTTCCTCGTCAATATCCTTACCCATTACAATGGGTATTTTGTTGCCAAACTTTGGCGCCATCGCTTTAAACTGGTCAATGTAAGCCCGTTTGCCTGCAAATTCACGCACATAAAGCTCATCGCCGAAGGTGCAGATGCCTTCATGGATCCAATAGTCGGCCCAATCTTTGGCCGTAACCTTATTGCCCCACCATTCATGCCCGAATTCGTGGTGCAACAGTCCGTCATAGTCTTCACCGCCGACTTTCACGTACCGGAATTTATTACCGTAGGCCACCATGGTTTGGTGCTCCATGCCGAGGTGAGGCGTTTCCACCAGCCCGATCTTTTCTTTTGCCCAGGGATATTCGCCAAAATATTTTTCCTGCTCGTGGATGGTCTTTACAAACAGATCCATCAGGTGTTCCGCTTTATCAGCATGTTCAGTCAACACATAAAACTCGATGGGGACATTCGTGCCGTTTACGGTCGTATATGGCCTGGTAACCACCTTATAATCGCCGGCGTTAAAAATAATGCTGTAATTATTGATGGTGTAATTTGTTTTCCAGTGATAAGTGGCTTTATCAGCGGTCTTCGTCACTTTTTGCAATAAGCCCGGACCGGCTACCACCAGGTCTTTCGGAACCGTGATGATCATATCCACCCCTTCATTAGGCTCATCTGATGGATGATCTTTACATGGGAAATATAACTTACCGCCGGTACCCTCAGCGGTGATCGCCATCCATTGGTGACCGGTGGAGTCGCGCGTCCAGATAAAGCCATCATCCCATGGAGGTCGCCTCGCTACATGGGGCTTACCGCCATAAATTACCTTCACACTGGCCCGTCCGGCAGGCAATTCATTTGTTGTATTAATCCTGATGAGGTTGTTTTTATATTCAAAAGGTTGTTTTCTATTGTTCACCAGCACTTCTCTCACGTTCAGTGAATCCAGCAAGTCGAACAACAACACATGCGTAGGCTGCGCCATGATGACATCGATAGTGGTATAGCCGTTGATAGACCGTTGGCTAAAATTGACATCCAGGGCGATGGTATAATGCCTGATATCCATAATCGATTGTTCCGGTTTAAGTTTGCCGCCGGAGGTCAGCGTTTGCTGGGCATGTGATCCTATGGCTGTCGAAACTGCTAACAGGATGATGAAAATTTTGCGCATGGTTGATTTATTTACAGGATTAAAATCAATTGGTATCGTTTGTTTCAAATTCTGAATGATATCTTATCGGAAAATCGTATTTTGATTTGATGGGTTGGTTTCCCCGCTTAGCAGGGATCCACTTCGGCGATTTTTTCAATAACTGAATCACCGATGCATCAAACGATGGAGTAAGGCTTTTTACCACTTTAAAATCTGTTAAGCTGCCGTCTTTTTCCACATAAAAAGTTAAAACAACCTCTTGCAGCGAGTCGGCATTTTTATTTTTTGGCCATTTCAGGTTGTTCATCACATAGGAAAAAAGTGCAGACTGGCCACCAGGAAATTCCGGAGGTGTTAAAGTCTGTTGCATTACAACAGGCCCGGCAGGTTGCAGCGGTTTTGTTGTTTTTTTTGGGGGATGAGCGATAACGCTGAAGCATGCCAATGTGAAGGAAAAAAGTAAACCAAATTTCATGCTTTAAATATAATAATTCTCATTGGCCAGTATAAACCTTATGGTATTATCTTTCTTTAGCAGAGATTTAGGATTCGATATAATGCATTAAGCAGCATATCAATTTAATCCTAAGTTTATCGGAACGGAGTATTGAACTCTTACCGGCCTGCCATTTTGCATACCCGGCAACCATTTAGGCATCAATTTTAAAAGACGCAATGCCTCCGCATCATATTCAACAGAAATACTTCTAACAACTTTAATTCCGGTCAATGCTCCATCCTTTTCAACAACAAACGACACAATCACCCTTCCGCTTTTAGCATCTGTGCCGACATTTACTTTTTGATTATCCTTAATAAACTGAAGGAATTTTACAAAGCCGCCAGGGAATTCAGGCTGTTTTTCAACCGATGTGAATATATAGTTAGGGTCAACTTCCTCAGTAACTTTGGGGCTTGCTACAGGCTCGTCAATAGTAACATCGGCATTATTACCCTTTGATAGCTGTACATCCTGAACGTGAAGCGGCTGAGCTATCTTCGGATCAATAAACTTTACACTGATTTCCCCAACTGTATTTTTTGCTATTCCGTTTTTTTGGCCTGGCTTCCAAAGCGGGCCTTTTCTCAATAAATAAACTGCCACGGAGTCAATTTCAGGTGTTAATCCTTTTATTATTTTAACACTCGTTACTTTGCCATTTTTGTCTATCCACATCTTTACCTTGACGGCTCCGAAGGCATGATCCGGTTTTAAGGATTTTGCAGCATTACTATTGATATATTTTTCAAACATAGCAGGCCCGCCTGGAAACTGCGGTGGTTGAAAATGCAATTCATCTTCGGTTGGATCCGCTTTTATGAGATATTTTACAATGGGTGGTCTTTTTTGAGTTGAGTCTTGCGACTTCGACTCGAATGCAAACACTAAAAACAATGCGATTAAAAACACGAGTTTCTTCATTTATTGATTCTTAAAAGTCATTGAAAGGTATCGGAACCGGAACACTATAAGCGACCCTTACGGGTTTGCCATTCTGCATCCCAGGTTTCCACTTCGGGCTTAAATTTAGCACTTTTACAAAGGCGTCGTCAATGTCCTGCCTTAGCCCCCTGGCTATTTTTATTTGCATAAGGCTGCCGTCCTTTTCAATTACGAAAGTAGCAATCACTCTTCCGCTAATATTATCCTGTGTATAAGGCAACCTGATTTTCTTTTTAAGGAACGAATAAAATTTATCAATACCCCCGGGAAATTCGGGAGGATATTCACCTAAAGCTTGTTTTGGCGTATCTACCTTTTCCTGTATATCAACGTCCGGTGGGGTTGGAGGAGGTGGTGGCGGCATAGTTTGCGCCCTAACGGCTATAAATGATAAAAAAAGAAGTACCGTAATTAAAAATGTCTTCATAATATTTTTAAGAAATAGTAAAATTTACAGGCACTGAATATCTCACTCTTACAGGCTTTCCTTTTAATCTACCGGGAATCCACTTTGGAGATTTTTTTAAAACCCGAAGCGCTTCGGTATCAAATTTCGTACCCAAACTTTTTTCCACTTTATAGTCAGACAGACTTCCATCTTTCTCCACCATAAAGCTTACAATAACTCTTCCATATGTATCGTCCATTGGGTCAGAAGGCCATTTTAAATTATGGGACAAAAACTTCCCCCAGGATTCTTTTCCACTTGGAAAAGCCGGCATTTGGTCAAATGCAGCGATGCCTTCTATCCTGTCTTGGCTATTTGGTTGTTTTGAAAATTTATTTTGCGCGCTTGCCTCAGCAATAAGCAATGAATAAATAAGGGTTAGGTAAATCCATTTCATACCCTAAATATACTAATTCTCCCTTACCAATAAACCATCTGCAAAATTGCGGAGGTATTGTTTATGGGCCTCCGGCAGGTTAATGGCATCCAGGGCCATGAAGGCTTTGTCGGCAAAGGTTTCCATGGCTTGCTCAGCGAATTGCCTGATGTTTAGTTCGTCGTATATTTTGGTAACAGCGGCTACCTTTTGGTTATTATCAAACTCCTTCAAAGCGATCCAGTTATCCAGCTCAGTTTTTGGTGTGCCGGTGGCCAGCTCCAGCGCCCTGATCAGTAACCAGGTTTTTTTATTGGAAATAATATCGCCGCCCACCTGTTTGCCGAATTTATCCGGGTCGCCGTAAACATCCAGGATATCGTCCTGCAACTGAAATGCGATGCCAAGGTACACGCCGAAACTGTAAAGCAACTCAGCGTCTTCCATTTCCGCTCCGCCAATTAAAGCGCCTATTTTTAATGCACCGCCCAATAAAACCGAGGTTTTCAAACGGATCATTTCCAGGTATTCATCCACATGCACTTCAGCGCGTTGCTCAAAATCCATATCCAGCTGCTGGCCTTCGCAAACCCCAAGGGCTGTTTTATTAAAAACATCCAGCACTTCGCGCAGCAAACGATCCTGCACCTTCATCATCAATTGGTAGCTTAACACCAGCATGGCATCGCCCGATAAAATGCCCGTATTATGCCCCCAGCGTTCGTGTACGGTTATTTTACCGCGGCGCAGAGGTGCGTTATCCATAATATCATCATGCATCAGCGTAAAATTATGGAACACCTCAATGGCCAGCGCCGGGGAAATGGCGTCGTTAACATCACCACCAAATAAATCACAAGCCATTAAAAGCAGGGCCGGGCGCATCCTTTTGCCGCCCAACGAAAGGATATAACTAACAGGTTTGTATAAAGTATCGGGGGAAGCGGGCAGGTTCAGTTGATCAACCGCTTCATTTATAAGTTCCTGTAAATCTTGTAATTTATTCATCTCATTTGAATATGTAGAGACGCAATACTTTGCGTCTCTGGAGCGAAAAGCCTTCAATTATTATGCGTCCAAAACTTTGATGCCATTCCGAGACGCAAAATATTGCGTCTCTACGATACCAGCGAAAAATCAATCTGCTTCTTCGTCAGATCTACATTTTTCACCCGGATTTTCACCTCATCACCCAGCTGGTAAACCTTCTTTTTACGCTGGCCGATAATGGCGTAGTTTTTTTCGTCTAAAGTATAAAAGTCGTCGGATATATCACGCAGGCGGATCATCCCTTCGCATTTATTTTCAATAATCTCCACATACATACCCCATTCTGTAACGCCCGATATTACGCCGCTGTAAACACTGCCCACCTGGTCCTTTAGGAATTCGGCCTGTTTGTATTTGATAGATGCACGTTCGGCATCGGCCGCCTTCTTTTCCATTTGCGAACTGTGCTGGCAAAGTTTTTCGTAATGCTCTGCATTGGCACTCTGACCACCATTCAGATAATGGAATAGCAACCGGTGTACCATCACATCAGGATAACGGCGGATAGGAGAGGTGAAGTGGGTATAATGGTCAAATGCCAGGCCATAGTGGCTGCTGCTTTTGGTAGTATAAATAGCTTTCGCCATGGAGCGGATGGCCAGTTGGGTCAAAACGTTCTGTTCCTTTTTGCCTTCTACGTCCTCCATTAAATAATTCAGGGATTTGGCGGTCTCTTTATCCGATTTCGTATTGATCTTATACCCAAACCTGGCAGCAAACAGGGCGAAATTAGCCAGTGCTTCAGGTTTTGGCGTATCATGTACGCGGTAAACAAAGGTATATTTATGTTTGCCTTTACCCATCTTGCTCACATACTCTGCCACTTTTTTATTGGCCAGCAGCATGAAATCTTCTATCAGCTTGTGTGCATCCTTACGTTCTTTTACATATACGCCGATAGGTTTGCCGGTTTCATCCAGTTTAAATTTAACCTCGGTGGTTTCAAAGCTGATGGCGCCGTTTTTGAACTTACGGTCGCGCAGTTTATGTGCAAGGGCATTTAGTTTAAGAATTTCATAGGTAAAATCGCCCGCTTTGGTTTCGATCACCTCCTGCACTTCTTCATACGCAAAGCGTCGATCTGAATGGATGATAGTTTTCCCGAACCATTCGGTAATGATATGCGCCTCTTCGTCCATCTCAAATACGGCCGAAAAACAAAGCTTGTCTTCTTTTGGCCGTAAGGAGCATAAACCGTTTGAAAGGCGCTCCGGCAGCATGGGGATCACCCTGTCAACCAAATAAACTGATGTCCCACGTTCATCCGCCTCTTTATCCAGCGCAGAATCAGGTTTAATATAATGCGATACATCAGCGATGTGTACCCCGATCTCGTAGTTGCCATTTTCCAATTGTTTAAAGGAAAGTGCATCATCAAAATCCTTGGCATCAAATGGGTCGATGGTAAAAGTGGTGGTAGTCCTGAAATCCCGTCTTCTGGCGATCTCTTCGCTGGTGATTATATCCGAAATCTCTTCCGATTCATGCTCAACCTCTGCCGGAAACGACAGCGGGAAACCATATTCCGCCAGAATGGCGTTCATTTCCGTATCATTTTCGCCCTGTACGCCTAATATTTGTTTAATACGGCCAATGGGGTTTTTAGCGTCGGCGGGCCAGTCGGTGATCTCCGCGATCGCTTTTATCCCGTTTTTGGCGCCATTAAGGTCGCTTAGCGGGATAAAAATATCGTGCATCATTTTCCGGTCGTCCGGGATAAAGAATGCAAAACGCTCCGAGAGTTTTACAATCCCGGTAAACTCCATTTTGGCACGCTGCAAAATCTCAATGACTTCACCTTCTTTGTTTTTGCCCTTGCTTTTGGCATAAACATAAACTTTTACTTTATCCCCGTGCAGTGCATTGCGCAATTTGCGGGGGGCGACAAAAATATCGTTCTCAAACTCATCGTTGGTGACGATAAAGGCCGAACCGTCGTTGGTCATATCCACCACACCTTCGATAAAGGTTTTGAGTACCAACAGCTGGAATTTGCCTGGAGTAAGTTCTTTTAAAACACCTTTTTTCGATTCATCCTTAAGGATATCAAAGATGATTTCGCGTGCTTCCGGGTCGCGGACGTTGAGTTTGGCTGAAACTTGTTTATAATTTAATGGCGTATTGCCGTTTTGTTCGAATATATCCAGCACCATTTGGGTTAGCACCTGGTTGATGGAAGAGTTGTTTTTCTTTTTAGACATTTATTGATGTTACTACAGCGCAAAGATACGATGTTTTTGAATGCGGAATGCGCCGGGATATTTTGGCTAAAGCCACTTTTTTATTTTTTATTTGCCCGTCCCATAAATGGGACGGCAATGAATTGATCTTTAATTATTGCCGTTGGCTTTAGCCGACGGAACATTAATTATAAGGAAATGGGCTTTAGCCCAAACTTGCAACTGTTATCAATATTTATTTTATCAGTGTATATTCCCCGGTATTGATGCTATTAACCGTTTCGTATACTCTTCCTTAGGATGATAATAGATCTCGTCCGGATCGCCCATTTCAACGATTTCGCCTTTATTCATTACCATCATGCGGTCGGAGATATGTTTAATCACGGCCAGGTCGTGCGAAATAAAGATGTAGGTGAGGTTAAATTCCTGCTGTAATTCACGGATCAGGTTTAGTACCTGGGCCTGAACCGATACATCGAGGGCCGAAACCGATTCATCGCAAATGATAAATTTGGGTTGCAGCGCCAAGGCACGGGCAATAACTATCCGCTGCCTTTGTCCGCCTGAAAATTCATGCGGATAGCGGTTAAAGTGTTCCGGCGGCAGATTGACGCGTTCCAGCAGTTCCAAAACTTTGCGTTTGCGTTTGGTATCATTGGTATAAAACTGGTGAACCTGTAAAGGCTCCATCAGTGAATCGCCAACGGTAAGGCGCGGATTTAAAGAGGAGTAGGGGTCCTGGAAAATGATCTGGATATTGCGCCTGATCTCCCGTAATTCATTTTTTTTAAGACTACGGAGGTCGGTATTTTCAAAATTAACGCTGCCGGAAGTTGGTTCAATTAACCTTAAAATACTCCGTCCCAAAGTGGTTTTACCGCAACCTGATTCACCCACCAGGCCAAGCGTTTCACCCGGATAAACGTCAAAACTTACCTGGTTAACCGCTTTTACAAAATCTTTCGATTTGCCAAATATATTATGTCCTGTTGGAAACCAGGTATTTAAGTGATTTATTTTGAGTAAGGGTTCGTGTTCATATAATTTAGCCTTTCTTTCCTCAACTTCTCCGGGTTGATATAAATAACCCTCCCGGATTTTTTCGATGCTGGAGGCTTTCGTATTTTCGCTATCCAGGAAATCCGATACCACCGGCAGCTTTTTAAGGTGATAAGCAGGTGAGGGGCGACAGGCGAGTAAGCCTTTGGTATAGGGGTGTATGGGATGAGCAAACAAGGTTTTCACCGGGGCTTCCTCTACTACTTCGCCTTTATACATCACCATAACCCGATCGGCAATTTCACTGATCACCGCCAGATCATGCGATATAAAGATCAGGCTCATATTGCGTTCGGCCTTCAGTTTGTGCAATAATTCGATGATCGTTTTTTGAACGGTAACATCAAGTGCGGTAGTGGGTTCATCGGCGATCAGTATTTCCGGGTTGCAGGAAAGGGCCATCGCGATCATTACCCTTTGCTTTTGCCCGCCGGAAATCTGGTGCGGGTAGCTGTCAAAAATCGCCTCAGGGCGAGGAAGTTGCACTTCCTTAAATAAAGCAATGGTTCTTGCTTTCGCTTCGGTTTTGTTTACACCCAGGTGTAACTGTATTGCCTCCGTAATTTGAAAACCACAGGTTAAAACCGGGTTGAGCGAGGTCATGGGTTCCTGGAAGATCATAGCGATCTGGTGGCCCCTGATCGTCCGCATTTCGGTCTCCGGGATTTTGCACAGGCTTTTATCATTCAGCAACACCTGCCCGCTGATTACCGCTTGCTTTTCATCCAGCAAACGCATCATGGCAAGCGAAGTAACCGATTTTCCCGAACCGGACTCGCCCACAATACCAATCGTTTCGCCTTTATTTAAGTGGAACGAAATACCCTTAACCGCCTCAAAATAGCCGCTTTGTGTTTTAAACTTAATGTTAAGGTTTGTTACTTTCAGCATTTTAAACGCCCACAAGGGTGATAGATTCATCAGGGATCAATTCCTCGCCGCGATAGCGCCTTAATAACTGGGCGGTAGCTACCACATCCTTCTGGCAATAAGTGGCTATTCGCTCCAGTTGGTTATCTACCCAATAAACACGCCCCACCATACTGCCATCAATATCATCTTTTGGGGTGGGGATGTTAAAAATAGCCGTGAGCAATGCTAACGAAGTATAGTTTTTATAATCGCCAAACTTCCATAGTTCCATGGTATCCAGGTGGTTAATTTCCCAGGGCTTTTTGCCTGATATTTCCAGTTGAGATGGGATCTTTACCCCATTGATAAGCATTCTGCGGCAGATATACGGAAAATCAAACTCCTTGCCGTTATGCGCACATAGTATCAAACTTGGTGGCTGACTGACCAGTAAAGCGGCAAATTTTTCAAGCAGTTTTTTTTCATCATGCGAGAAAAAAGATTTCACTCTAAGGCCTGTGTTTTTTCCATTAATGAATATGCCTACCGAGATACAAATGATCTTGCCAAATTCGGCCCAGATACCTGCGCGCTCATAAAATTCTTCAGCAGTTTCTTCTTTTCGCTGGTATTGTGTCTTCAAATCCCATAGTTTTTGAAAATGATCAGGCACCTCCTCAAAACTGCTGTATTGCGGAACGGTTTCAATATCAAGCACCATCAGGTTATGAAGGTCGTATTGTTCAAGCATTTTTTTCCTTCGTTTCTATCAGGCAATATAGTCATCAGTTGGCAGTTTACAGTGGGCAGCGTGCAGTTTTTACGGACAGACAACAAAATTAAGCATGAACTACATCAGTTTTCAGTGGACGGTTTGCGGTTCGTCAACTTTTGTACAAATTAAATTGTTCACCGAATCAGCCAACTGCGCATTGCAAACTGCCAACTATTTCTCCAGCACCTCAAACCCCACGTGTACCATATTTCCGTTCCCATCAACTAACGTTAAAGTATGTTTACCCGGCGGCGGGTTTAATGCCAACTGGTGGAAGTCCTGGGTTTCGCCAACATACTCATCATCCAGGTGCCAGAATATTTTAACGCCGTTTTGCCGGTGCGCGGCATCAAACACCACCCGGCCGCGGCTGCCATCTGCTTCCAGTGGAACGTATATCTTTGCGCCTTCTTTTGGATAGATGATCTCCATGGGGTTGCCACGTTCACCCTGCGCACAATCCGGTCGGAATGGCGGCAGCACATGGTATTGGTAGCTCCGGCTTTTATAATAATATTCCATCGAAGGCGGCAGTACAAACCATTTTTTATTGATGATCTGGTCTGGGGGTACGCAATTACCCGTTACCTGCCATTTGCTATCGGCACTTAAGTGTACCAATTGGTGCCAGGGGCAAACGGGTGCATTCAGGCCACCTTTGGGCACATATTCATCATAAGTATCCTCGCAATATTCGCCGGCGCGGTAGCCGCTTTGTTTGCATACTTTTATTTTAACCATTTCGCCAACCGGCATATCAAACCACTGGCGGGTAACCGGCAGCAGGCGGAAGATCTCGAACATAGCCGGAGCTGCGGTATTAATGCCTGTTAACCCCGGCCTGCCTTCGCCATCCGTATTCCCAACCCAAACACCTACCACATATTTGGGGGTGATGCCTATGGCCCAACCATCGCGAAAACCAAAACTGGTGCCTGTTTTCCAGGCAATGCGCTGGGTCGAGCTGAATCGGTTCCAGAGCATTTCTTCCCCGGGGCGCATTACCTCTTCCATGGCCTGCAACGTATAGTATATTGCTCCTGCATCCAGCAAACCTGTTTTTTGCAGGTCGGGCTTTTTTGCCGGCTCGATGGCATAAACCGGATTATGGTAGTCGGCGGGATCGTATTTGCCGTTGTATTTGTTATAATGATTGAGCACCCGGGCCATGTCCGCATAAGACCCCGCCAATTCCCAAAGCGTATTTTCACCACCACCCAATATCAGCGACAAACCATAATGGCTGGCTGGTTTGTTAAGGGTCGTCATTCCTATTTTATGTAACTGGTCGTAAAACCTGTCGCTTTTATATTGCTGCAGCAGTCTTACCGCCGGAACGTTTAATGACCGCGCCAAAGCCTGCGAAGCAGGTACCGCGCCATCATACACCAAATCAAAGTTTTTTGGGTGAAAACTCAGGATCTGGGTAGGAATATCAGGTAGTAAACTATTGGGTAGGATCAACCCATCGTGCATGGCCGAGGCATACAACAATGGCTTTAAAGTGCTTCCCGGACTTCGCGGCGCGTTTATTACATCCACGTCGCTTTGCATCGTCGAATCTTCCGGGTGCGAAATATTGCCCGCATAAGCTAATGTCGCGCCTGTCTCCACATCCAAAACCACTGCCGCTATATTGTTAATATCATTGGCTTTTAACTGCTGGTGGTGTCGCTCCAGTATCTGGTTAACCTGGCGCTGCAGGTTGGTTTGGATGGTTGTGCGCAGCCGGGTATCGCCAAAACGTTTGGCCTGGCTATCAACCTTAAAACGTTCCAGCAGGTGAGGGGCCAGCTGTGGCAGGGGTAGGGGGAGATCAGGAACAGGTTCGAGTTTTGCGAGTGAGGCGGTAGCAGCATCTATTATTCCTTGCTCCTGTAATTTATCCAGCAGCGTGTTTCGTTTTTTTAGCAGGATGGCCCTGTTTTTACCGGGATTAACCAAAGATGGCGCATTAGGCAAAACGGCCATGGCTGCCATTTCGCCCCATGATAATTTGTCCGGGCTGCGTCCGAAATAACGCCAGGAGGCTGCATCCAGTCCAACCACATTACTGCCAAAAGGGGCATTGCTGGCATAAAGCGATAAGATCTCGCTTTTTTTATAGCCGCACTCCAGGCGCATCGCCATAAAGATCTCTTTTATTTTATTCAGATAGGTGCGTTTGTCTTTTGTCGCCAGCCTGATTACTTGCATGGAAATGGTACTGCCGCCGCTTTCTACTTTTCTCGAGCCAAAGTTCTGCTTAAACGCCCTGCCCAAAGCCAGTATATCAAAACCGGGGTGGTGCATAAAGCGCTTATCCTCAAAGGTGATGATGCATTGCTTAAATTTTTCGGGCACTTCGGCATTAGGAGGGAAGCGCCATTGCCCATCGGAGGCGATGGCCGCACCGAGCAAATTACCGTTGGCATCGTCAATAACATACGATGTTGGGCTTCTGAAAAGCGGATTTGGCAAACAAAACCAAAACAGCAGGCCCGATACACCTAAAAACGAAAGTATTATTATTATTTTTGGCCTTTTCAGAAAGGCTTTTACACCACTTAAACTCGGTTTCATTTAATTTAGGATGAAGATACATAAGTTATCCATTGTTATCCCTGCATACAACGAAGGAAATACGATCCATTTGATTTTAAACAAAATTAAGGCCGTAAACCTGATCGAAAATATTCAAAAGGAACTCATTATTGTTAACGATTGCTCCAGCGACCATACCGAAGAAGCGATTAAAGCTTATAAATCAAAAAATCCGGGCCTCGCGATCAGTTACTTTAAACACGAAACCAACAAAGGCAAAGGCGCCGCTATCCATTCGGGCATCTCCAAAGCAACCGGCGAATACCTCATCATCCAGGATGCCGACCTGGAATATGACCCCGAAGAATACAACGACCTGTTAAAACCCGTTTGCAATGGCTTTGCCGATGTAGTTTACGGCTCCCGTTTTATGGGCAGCAACCCGCACCGTATTTTATTCTTCTGGCACACCATCGGTAACCGCTGGCTTACCTTCGCCTCCAATATGTTCAGCAACCTGAACCTGACCGATATGGAAACCTGCTACAAGCTTTTTGATACCAAACTCATCCAGTCTATCAAATTAAGTGAGCAACGCTTTGGCTTTGAGCCGGAAGTTACCCAAAAAATTGCCCGTGTACCCAAGATCCGCATCTACGAAGTCGGTATTTCCTACTACGGCCGTACTTACGACGATGGCAAAAAGATCGGCTGGAAAGACGGCGTAAGGGCGATTTACTGCATTTTGAAGTATGGCTTATTTAGAGTTGATTAGGTTGATTGGGTTTAATCTATTGCAAATAAAACCTAATAATGGCCCTTTAAAGAAACAATTATTATTTCATTGTCCTTGACTTCATAAATTAAACGGTGTTCCTGATTTATCCGCCTCGACCATTTGCCTGCAAGATCGTGTTTTAAAGCTTCCGGTTTTCCTGTTCCTGTAAACGGATGCTCGGATATTTCTTCCAGTAAAACAAGCATCTTTTTTAATAGCGCCTTATTGCCGGATCGTTTATGATAGGTGATATCTTCGGTAGCTTGGTCAGAAAAATCTAAAGGAAAACTCATTAAAGTCCTAAAAAGCTTTTTAATTCTTCTTTTTTAACACGGGTAACTTTACCCTCCTTAACCTGTTGTTCGCTTTTTTTGATTTTAGCCACAAATTCAGGGTCATATGGTCTTTCTTCTTCGGTTCTGAAACTAATTTCCAAAGCCTTTAAAACGGCTTTAATTGCCTGTAGTTCCTTTCTGTTTTTTGGTTCAACAATCAATGCTTCCATAAATCAAAATTACTAAATTTTATTTTTATTATTTAACCGAAAAAAGCTTTCTAAGTGATTGGGCTAACCACTCATCTAATCAACCCAATCAACAATTCAACTCAATCAACCTACCTAACCACTTCCACCCATTGCCCTTTCAATAACGCGCTGATGGATTTATTATACATCGCCTCGCACAAGGTTGCCGGCAAGTAATATTTCCCAGCATAAGCCGCATTCAGCATGACGTTATACTTCATTTCCTTACCCTCCGGAGCGCCGAAATAGGTATAAACCCTGTCATCCCTGATGTCGAGGTAATCGTAATCCGACGATGCAAATGCGTCTTCAGTTCCTGTCAGCCTTGAATTTAATATTTCCCAGCCCGATGGGAAGATCTGTGTCAGCGCCATATTCTGGTAATAGCCTTTATGCCCGGGGTTTTTAATTACAACTTGCGCAACAAAATCGGTTCCTTGCTTCAACTTGGCAGGATCGAGGATATGGCCATCCAGCGTGGTATAACTTATCCGCATTTCCAAAACATCCGGGTTGACGATCGATTCCACATCCTGGCCCGCCGAAGGTTGCCCCGATTGGATCAGCCGGATGTACAATTTGTTTTTACCGTTGTTTTTAACAGATACATTGCCTCCGTTCGCGGCAACAGCGTTTTGCCACAGGTAGGAAGACGAGTTAACATTTGCACTCGTTGAGCCCGACTTGTAATTGAACATCAATTTGGCCGAAGTTTTATTCTTTCCGCAATATTCCGCTATCGCGATGAGTGAATAGGCGGTGGTTTGGGTACTGTACCAGTCATCTTCCGACAAGCGTGCCGCAACAGTGCGTAATTGCGCCGAAGCCTGCGGCCTGCCCAGCAGGGTAAGCGTTTCCAGTATCATGGCATCGTCCCTTAAATCTGAGCCGTAAGTTCCATAAAGCGAATAGTAAGGTTTGATGGTGAGCGGCAAGCCATTGATCAGCTGCGTGCCTGTCTCCGGCTGCCCCACCAGTTTATAGGAAGCTGCTAAACGCCATTTTGCCTCAATGCTCAGGTAAGGGAACTCCCGCAGCCTGTTCATCGCGCCCATTTCCGGCGCCCTTGCTAAAGCCAGCAAGTATAAACGGTAAGCCTGTATCAGGTCCGAACCGTAAAAACTTCGGCTATCCGGCGCCCAGGTTTGGGCCTTTTGTCGCTCGTACATTTTCCAGTGTTCCAAAAAGCCTATGGGCAGGCTATAGCCTTTATCCTGTGCCGCCATCATAAAATGCCCGGCGTAATTGGTTCCCCATTCGTCGGCATCGCCCACGCCAGGCCAGTAACTTAAACCGCCATCTGTCAGCTGGAAACCGTTCAACCTGTTGATGGTTGCCTTGATATTTCGCTCGCTTTCTGCTTTTTGTCTTGGACTAAGATCAAGCAATTGGTCTAAGTAGAGCTGTGGAAAGGCCGAAGAAGTAGTTTGCTCCACACAACCATATGGATACTCTATTAAATAATTTAATCGCTTAGCAAGGTTTAATGGCGGTATAGAAGCCACCATCAGCGTAGCCTTGTTGGTTCCGGTAATACCGACCGCACTATAGGCCGCGCTCCAGCTTTCGCCCGGCTGCAATTCTTTTTCCAGTATTTTGGTAACAGGCGGGTTGGGGTTGCGGACATTCATCTCCACATCATAGGATGACGTTTCCTTGCCGCTTTTCGCTGTTATCCTCACCCTTCCAACACCCACAAAATCCCTTACATCCAGGTCGAAGGTGACCAGTTGATCGCCCGTTTTGGTAAAGGTTACTGTTTTTTGATTATTCCCGCTGAGATTGCTGAACATGTTCGATTGAACCTGCAGGTTCACGGTTTTAACAGTATTTTCCATCGCAAAAACAGTTACCGGCAGCTGGATCTTTTCTGACGGCCCCAAAACGCGCGGCAAAGTGGCAAGGATCATCAATGGCTTTTTAACTGCGACATATTTATCGGCCTGCCCGTAGGCGCCATCGTGCCCGGCAATCACCATTACTTTTACCATACCAACATATTGCGGCAAGGTAAAGGCATGGGTTTGTTTTTCGCCTGCTGCCAGCTTGAATGGGCCTAAGAACTTCACCACCGGCTTAAAGCGGTTTACGGCAACATTGTGGTTTGCCCCGGCTGTACCGTCGCCTCCGATGCTTAAAATGCGTTCAAGGCCCGTTCCATAGGCGCCTATCACATAGTCGAACAGATCCCATGTTTTTACGCCAAGCGCTTCGCGGGCATAAAAGGTTTCATGCGGTTGTGGCGTTTTGTAATTGGTGATATCCAGCAAACCTTCATCAACAATCGCGATGGTATAAGTCATTTCCTTTCCGGAAGCTTCCGATACAGTGACTGATGACCGCGTTTCCGGCCTGATCTTATCCGGCATACTGATCACCGGCTTCAGCACAGTTTCCGGGTCCTCCACCGCCAGCGGTATCGCGCCGTACATCCTTATTGGCAAATCATTTACAGTTTGCGAATGCCGTTGCAGCAGTGTTACATTCACAAAAATATTCGGCGCCATGCCCGGTTCAATTTTAAAGGTGTAGCGGGTTTGGCCTTTTTTGGTATCTATCCAGTTGGTTCTAATCACTTTGCTGCCATTTTCAAGGCTGATCAAAGCGTGGCCATCGGACATCGTCGGAATCGTCAACGTTGCTTCTTCGCCTACCTTGTAATTGGTTTTGTCTGAAGTAAAGGATAACATAGACGCTTCGGTAGGATTGGTTTCCTGTAAGCGCGCCGACCAGTTGGGCCAATCCACATAAATGATCTTTCCGGTAGAATGACCGGTTTGCGGATCTTTTATGCGCAGCAGGTAACGGCCCCAGTCTGCCTGTTTAATGTGCATATTCCATTGGGCGTGCCCGTTTTCTACACGGACATTTTCGGCTTTAATCAGTTTATTGAACTTATCCTGGGTAAAATTGCTCAGCTCATTGCCGCTTTCGTCCCACCACCAGCGCCATTGGATCTTATAAAGCTCCAGTTCAACGGTGCGGCTGCCTTCAAATGGTTTGCCTTTGGTGTCAACATCGGCAATATCAATCAGGTTATCCTTATCGGTATACAGCATCCCCGAAAGATCGCTGCCCTTAGGTGTCCTTAAACCCACATAGCCCGGATAAACGTTGTAAGGCATACTCATAGATTGTATGCTGAAATTGCCCCCCGGTTCAAAAACCTTGATCAGGAAGTTAGCCGATAGCTGCCCCGGCGCCTGTTTTTCAACGTTGATGTCCGGATTTACCTGTGCATTGCCATTGGCGTCCAGGCGACCATCAAACATGGTAGCGGTTTGGGTGGTAAAGGCAAGTGTTGGGTCATCAAAATCGTAACCCTCGTAGTTTTTAAAGCTGGTTGTTTTTGGGGTGAGAAATGCATCGATTTTAGCCTTCAGGTTTTGTGCCGTGCCGCCAAACAGCCATTGTGCCGAAAGCGTACCCTTATTATCAGCGCCTTTTGTTAATTCTGTTGCCCCGCCAAAAGTAAGATTAAGCTTTAAACGGTTTGGCATAATGGTTTCAATCTTTACATTCTTCTCAAATTCGGCTCCGCCTACTTTAACCTTTGCCGTCCAGTTGCCGGTAGGGGACGATGTTTCGGTAGCTGTATGGAAACTATAAAAGCCGTCGACAGAAGCAGTTTGTGTGATACGCCGGTATAATTTATCATTCGGATCGTACAATTCAAATTCAACCGGGTGGTCGGGCGGGAGGGTCTTCAGTTTATCTTCCAGAATGAAAGACATAAATATAGAATCACCGGGCCGCCAAACGCCGCGCTCGCCGTAAAGGAATCCCTTTAAACCCTTTTGTACCTGGTCGCCGCCTACATTAAAACGGGAGAGGGGCAACGAACTGCCGTCATCCAGCTTTAAATAACCACGTTCAGCACCGTTTTTGGCAACCAGCAAGTAAGGTTTGCGCTTCAATTCGAATTTGGCAAATCCGTCGGCATCTGATGTTCCTTTATACAATACTTGTTTCTGGTAATCAAGTAACTCCAAATCAACGCCGGGCATCGGTTTGGCAGTCAAAATATTGGTAACCGCCACAATCATGTTGTTATCGCTTCCGCGTTTAGCAATCAGGCCAATATTTGAGGCGATGATATTCCGCGTTGCCCAGCGGTCCTTCGTAAAGTAGGAATTAGTACAGGGGTCATCCTTTTGTTGCCAGTCGAAGCCATCAGGATAGTAATTATCATAACGTGACCAAAAATCATCGTCTTCATCATTCACCCTGGCGGTATTGCTGTCACTATTACCGCCCTCGCCGTCGCTTTCATATTCATCACTGTTATCGCCTTTTGCAATTTTAGGGCTGCCTAAGGAGCAATTAAAAAGGGAGTATTCTTTCCTGAAACCGATGATCACCCTATAGATAGCGCCCGGTTCGGTACGCATCAATTGGTCCAGATCCAGCATAAAACGGTTCTTTTTGTTCAGGTTGAGGCTTTTATCAGCGTCAAGCCTGATGGTTTTTTGAACCACCGGCCTGCCCACATGCCGCAACTCATCCCCGCCGTTAAATCCATTGTTCTGGAAATACTGCGGAACGTTATCAGCATAAATCTTAATGATACTCACATCCACGGCGTTCAGGTTAACTGCCTCGAATGGCATCATCAGCTTGCCTGAATCAGGCAGGATAACCCCTTTTCCCGGGATGGTTACCGATGGCATGCGGTTTTCAAAGAACACATTAGCCGAATAGGCCTTTTTTATTTTTTGGTGCGAGATATTTTCAACCCCCTCATTTACAAACGCGTTGTAGTTACCTTCCAACTGCATGGGGGCATAAACTTTTACCGTGCTTCCTTCAATAGTGTAGGCGGGATCGGTTACATTTTCAAGGCCAATTAAACCGTTCAGTTCCTGCCCAACCTTTATCGCATCCGAAAACTGGATCAAAACGTATTGATCCTGGTCCTGCACAGCTTTAATATCCAGTACTTTAAAGTCGCCTATGGCAGGGATCACAAACTCCTGGCTGCCTTTTTTATCAATCCCCAACCCACTGCCATCCCAGGTTACTGTTAAGTTGCTGACCTTGTTTTTTTCACGCTTCAGCTGTGTTATGGTAAACTGGTGCGTTTTTGTGATGCCATTATGCTGCCACGTAACCTGTACGGGAAAGGGGTAGCTTGTGTTGAGCAATTTCTCAATACCTGCAAAATCTTCATTATCTGCTGTTTGGATGAAGCCAGTCAACTTCATTTTATCGGTAGAAGTATTGGTAGCAGTTTGCAAACCATTAAAAGTGACCGTATAGTCGGGTTTAATGGTTTGAAAGCCGAATTTAAATTCATTAAAATGATCGGGTACATTCAGTATCTTACTCAGCTTAAAGTCGGCGGTATAACTTTTATCCGGATCCAGCTTCTCCGCCGGCCTGAATTCAATGGTTCGGGCATCCACCCAATAGGCCTTACCTTTTATGGATGGCGAAAAATCAAAAACCTGATCGCTAAGCGCACCGTTTTGTTCGTGGCTCGTTTGCACATCCCCGGCAAGCTTGATGCGGATAGGGCTTTCTTTTGAAATTACACCGGTGGTGTACGACTCAATGTACTTGCTAAAGGCAGGGTCAATTTCCTGTTTTTTGTGATGGCGAAAATAAATAAAAGCAATAAGAATGGCGAGCGTAAACGTTACGCCGAGGCTAATTAATCCCCTCCGGTTATTGGAGAGGCCTTGAAAAGTGTTCATGGAAATGGCTGGATTAAGAACCGAAAGTTAAATAATTTTTGATAAAAAATAATATTTTGCAAAAATTATTTTCTACCGATGATTATTGGCATAATGAGCACCACTTCCGAATGAAGACGGTAAATTTCAACCTTATACTTTTACGATAAAATACCCCGGAGAGGTGTTTTAAGGGACATATCACAAAATCATCACCCCAACTTTATTCACTACAGGCAGTCGTATAAAATTAACATCGACGATGCTTTCAGGCAGGAATATGAATTTTTTATCATAAATATCTTTACCTATATAATAACTGAGCCAATATTCATTATTGAGGCCGAAAGTTTGTTCGTCAATAGGCTCTATCAATTTAAAGGCACGCTGATCAACCACCGGAAACATGTGCCTTAACGTGGACGTTTTTACCGGCTTGCCGTCCTTTTCCCCATAGCCGCGTGATGTGATAAGCACATTCTCGATTGGCTCGTTTTTAAGATTGATCAGGTAAACGTACCATATTTTACTTTCCGCGCTTTCCTTTTCCAAAGCAACGGCAATGGCTATATCCTTTACCTTATTTTCGGGGAGGTCTTTGATCATTTTTTTGTTGTTGAAAGGTTGGAATGTTGTAAAGTTGAAATGTTATTGCTGTCACATTTAAAACATCAACATTGCAACATTTAAACCTTACAACATTCCAACAAATTCTACTTCTTCTTCACAAACTTCTTTCCCGCTTTTTTGGGCTCTTTTTCCGCAATTGCTGCCAGTTCCTTACATTCCTCAAAGGTGAGTGATTGTGGTTCTTTTCCTTTGGGTATTTTAACGTTTAGTTTGCCAAATTCAATATATGGGCCGAAGCGGCCGTTTAAAACTTTAACCGCAGGGTCTTCATCAAAAGATTTGATCAGTTTTTCAGCATCTTTTTTGCGTTTTTCAATGATCAGTTCAATCGCCATTTCTTCGGTTACGTCATGTGGGTCAAGTCCCTTTGGCAATGAAAAGAAAGCGCTGTTGTGCCTTATATAAGGACCGAACTTGCCTATCGCAACTGTCATGTCCTTATCTTCAAAAATACCCACTTTTTTAGGGAGCTTAAACAGCTCAAGGGCATCCTCCATGGATATGGTTTCAATGCTCTGGCCATTGCGTAAACTTGCATAAAGCGGTTTTTCACCATTCTCGCCATCGGTATTCGTTTCGCCTACCTGTACAAACGGGCCGTAGCGGCCAATGCGTACCGAAACCTTTTTACCGCTTACCGGGTGCACACCCAGGTCGCGTTCGCCGGTTGCCTTGTCAGCAGTTTCCAGTGTACTTTCAACTTCCTTGTGAAAAGGGGAGTAGAAGCCACGGATCATATCGGTCCATTCGGTCAATCCCTGGGCTATTTCGTCAAACTGTTTTTCAACAGTAGCGGTAAAATGAAAATCAACAATATCCTTAAAATGCTGAACCAGGAAATCATTCACTACGGAACCAATATCGGTAGGGAAGAGCTTTCCTTTTTCAGCCCCGGTATTCTCCGTCTTTTCGTCTTTTACAATCTTTTCAGCTTTCAGTGTTAACACACGGAAAGTCCGCTGCCTGCCTTCACGTTCCTCTTTTACCACATAACCACGGTTTTGTATGGTGGAGATAGTAGGGGCGTAGGTAGATGGCCTGCCAATGCCCAATTCTTCCAGCTTTTTAACCAAACTGGCTTCGGTGTATCTTGCCGGCGGGCGTGAAAAACGTTCCGTCGCTGTCATTTCCTGCAATTCCAGCTGCTGGCCTTTATTTAAAGGCGGCAATATGGCATTGTCACCATCCTGCAGGTTTTCCTCCTCTTCGTCACTTGATTCAAGGTAAACTTTCAGGAAGCCGTCAAACTTCATCACTTCGCCATTGGCAACCAATTCTTCTTTGCGGGTAGTGATACTGATCTTCGCGGTAGTTTTTTCAAACTGCGCTTCGCTCATTTGCGAGGCGATAGCCCTTTTCCAGATCAGGTCGTACAAACGCATCTCGCTTGAATCGCTGCTGATGGTGTGCTGGTTAAAATAAGTTGGCCTAATGGCTTCGTGCGCTTCCTGTGCACTCGCGTTTTTGGTTTTGTATTTTCTGAGCTGATGGTATTTATTTCCGTAGGCCGATACAATCTCCTGCTCAGCAGCATTTAAAGCATGGTCGGACAAATTAACCGAATCTGTACGCATATAAGTAATATGCCCCGATTCGTATAGTTTTTGTGCCACCTGCATGGTACGTGACACCGAAAAACCTAATTTCCGGCTGGCTTCCTGTTGCAGGGTAGAGGTAGTAAACGGCGCCGCCGGTGAACGTTTGGCAGGCCTTGTTTCTAATGATTTTATTTCAAAACCTGCTCCGATGCAATCCTGCAGGAATTTTTCAGCATCATCCTGTTTCGGAAAACGTTCGGGTAATTCAGCTTTAAATGCGCTTTTCCCTTTATCAAAAAGCGCAATGATTTTAAATGCCGCTTCCGATTTAAATTTATTGATCTCGCGTTCCCTGTCAACGATCAATCTTACTGCTACCGATTGTACGCGGCCTGCTGAAAGCGAGGGCTTGACTTTTTTCCATAAAACGGGCGAAAGCTCAAAACCTACCAGCCTGTCTAAAACCCGGCGGGCCTGCTGCGCATTTACCAGGTTATAGTCAATTTTGCGCGGGTTTTCAATAGCGCGTAAAATTGCAGGTTTGGTGATCTCGTGGAAAACAATCCGTTTGGTGGTTACGTCTTTAAGCCCTAAAGTATCAAAAAGGTGCCATGATATGGCCTCTCCCTCGCGGTCCTCGTCCGATGCCAGCCAAACCATATCAGCTTCTTTGGATAACTTCTTTAATTCACTGACGATCTGCTTTTTATCGGCAGGAACCTCGTATTTTTGTTTGAAATCATTGGCAATATCAATGGCATCGTCAGACTTAACCAGATCGCGGATATGACCATAACTCGACTTAACAGTAAAGTCTTTGCCAAGGTATCCCTCTATGGTTTTAGCTTTCGCCGGAGATTCAACTATGAGTAGATTTTTAGCCATTTAAGCGATTTTTTTTTGCAAATAAAACATAAAGAAAGCGAAACACAAGAAGAAAATTGAAATGAGGTTGCGTTGGAGAGGGAATTTTGTTGCAAAGTTGGCCGGTTGGAAGGTTGAAATGTTGGGGGGAAACCGGAATATATTGGGGAGCTTTGAGTGAGCAGGAATACTTCAAAACAATGAAAATTATTGTTTATTCTCTGCTTGTTATTACCAAATAAATATGACAAAAAACACCTAAAACTATCTGATAGGGTCGTGGCTGTAATCGAATTTATAAATTTTCTATTTCTTCAATAGAAAGCTTAGTGGTCTTAGCAATAAACTCGGTAGCTAAGCGGTCTTTTTTGAGTTCACGGGCTATATTGAGCGCTTCTTCATGTCTGCCTTTTTCGATGCCTTCTTTCAAAGCATAGTCCAATACGTTCTTATTATCCCATTTATATTTTAAGCTGCGATCGTACATCGTTTTTTCCTCCTTTGATAAATTACTGTATTCAGCAATACTGAATAGTTTTTCAAATATGGGTTTTCGAAGGTAAACCGGTATTTTATCTATCCGGCTCATGTTTTTTAACACATAAAGCCATTTGTCTAAATCGGTTTCCAGTTCAGCATCCGTTTTTACAAATTTAATCAAAAACTTTTCCACTGCGCAAATACACTGCGTACTATCTTTCAATATTTGTATTAAAACAAAAAGGGATATCCTGATTTTTGTTTTGTTTATTGATGTTTACTTATTCATAAATTTAAATCATTGAAAATATCGCATTTTATATTTTACATACTCCATGAAAGGGCAATGAAAATTTTGCTTGCAAAAGAGATTAAATATTTACCGAAGGCTTCTGATATTGATAAATCTTGGCAGCCATTAGGCGACCTCGTGTTTGTGATAGAGCGTTTTAAAATGTCAAAGATTATTCCTTATAAATATAATATTGTTTATTCGTCAAAATATGGTGAATTGAGTTTAGAGGATAACACAATAAAGAGTTTAAACAAGCTTAAATTATTACTGACAAATGGTGACGGTGAAATAAATAATTCTTCACTGGGCTTCCTCCCCAAATCTTCAAAACAATATTTTACTGATTACTATGGCACATCAAAAAGATATAATGTTGATTTTGCAAACCAATTTTTGGGTATTAAACATTTTCATCTCGATAAAGATAATCGCAATAAGGAGGTTTTACTTTATTATTTAACAGTCAAAAACAAAATATACTTTTTAAAAATAGGTGACCATAAAGACTTATATCAACAAACGATTATAGAAACTATAGTTAATGAATTTCCCGAACTTTTAAACGATTTATCAATAGCTGCAATGCCGGATATGCCAATAGGGAAAGATTACAAATATTCTGTAAATGAAGTTAAAGAGATTTGGGGAAAAGGCGGAAATGTGAGTTTTCTAATTAATAATTCTTACTACACCAGTTGTGTCCCACAAACATTTTCAAAACTAAATACTCAAACTATATTTATCGTTCAAAATATCTATTTTCAAATTGATTTACAACTAAGGCGGTTTTTACATTACTTAAACGAAAAATATCCTGAAAAAAATAATGATTTCGATATTGAATCTCTCACCTTTAATTGTGAGGAGAACATACTTGTAATAGGAGATAAAATTACAAAAGAAGCGGTTGAGATTAGGATTGATTATTTAGCGAATCTAAAATTCATTGATGATATCCTACAACAAAACTAAAGAATGTCATATTTTTTTGTCATCGCTTTTTTGATAACCTTTGATAGTTATTGTATGCAAATAGTCTTAAATTTGTTTAATGGAAACGCTAATCATCAAAATTCCTGAAAAGAAAAGTGCTTTGGTAAAACAAATACTTAAAGGTTTAGGGGTTACTATCCAGCCAGCCGGAAAAACCAGCCCGTCAGGCTATAAACAAAAATTAGCCAATGTATCCGTCTGGACTGATGGTAATCTGAAAGATTAATTTGTATTTTTGAAAATGCACCTTAATAATTCAAATAACAAGCCTGATTTTGCTCCTAAATGGTTTTGGGATTTTGATTTTAACAAAATAGATTGGCAAGTTTCGTATAAAACAATTATTGCCCGCATTGTAGAGCGGGGCAATGAAAAAGAATGGCGAGAACTCGTCCGTTTTTATGGCAAGGATAAAGTTCTGAATGCCCTGAAAAATGAAATAGCATATCTGCCTGATTACGCCATAGAGGAGGTTACTAAATATTTCCCAATTTCCAAAGAGGAAATGCTATGTTACACAAAGAGACAGTCGAGGCCACAACACTGGATTTAATCAAACGGCTTATGTCCGATGTTGAACTACTGGATTTTTTCATGGTCGGGGGAACGGCTCTTTCATTGTTGATTGGCCATCGCATATCCATCGACATTGATCTGTTCACGGAAAAGGAGTTTAATGCTGAGAATCTCAGACAGCACTTGGAGCAACATCATCAAATGACTGATACCAAGACAATCGGAAACGGAGTTTTTGGCTTCATTGACAACGTGAAGATTGATATTATTGCTCACAAATATCCACTAATTAAACCTTTACAAATAATAGACGGTATTAGACTGGCATCGCTGGAAGACATAGGCGCAATGAAGCTAAATGCAATAACCGGCAGTGGAAACAGGCTCAAGGATTTTGTTGATATGTACTATTTGTTAGAACACATACCTTTCCGGTTTTTAGGAGATGCCTATGCAAATAAATACCCAAATGTTAATATTCAAATAGCAGGAAACAGCCTATTGTATTTTAATGATATAGATCATTCGGTGCCAGTAAAGTTGATGAAAGGATTAGTTGAATGGGATAAAATTGACAAAAGACTTCATAAGGCGGTATACAATTCAATGAAAATATTTCCATCCGAAATAAATGTTAAAAGGAAAAAATAGGCATAACATTTCAACTTTGCAACATTCCAACCTTTCAACCTTTCAACCTTTCAACAACGTCCTATATCAAAAAACCACCGCCCAGCAGATCGTTCCCCTCATAAAACACGGCCGACTGGCCCGGCGCAATGCCTGATACCGAATGATGGAAATCAACTTTCATATGTTCGCCCATTTGTACAATGGTGCTTTGGGTACCGGCATCTTTGTACCTTATTTTGGTAATGGCTTCAATTGGATCAGGGATGCTTTCGTATTTAACCAGGTTTAAATTCTTCACCCAGGCTTCCTTGCGTTCCAGTTCGTCAACGGTTCCTAAAACGACCGTATTGGTTTCGGGGTTGATGCTGGTAACAAACATGGGGTGGCCAAGGGCAATGCCAAGGCCTTTGCGCTGGCCAATAGTATAAAACGGATAACCCTGGTGCTTGCCTACTATAGTGCCATCAGTTAAAACAAAGTTACCCCCGGCGACACGTTCTTCAAGATCCTCTACTTTGTGCCTTAAAAAGGCCCTGTAATCGTTATCCGGCACAAAGCAAATCTCGTAGCTTTCGCTTTTACCGGCAAGTTCAACCTGGCCCATATCCACGGCCATCTGCCTGATCTCGGGTTTTGAAAAACTTCCCAACGGAAATTTGGTGCGGGAAAGGTTTTTTTGTGAGACGCCCCATAGTACATAGGACTGGTCTTTATTTTCGTCTTTCCCTTTTGAGATCACATAGCGGCCATTATCCTGCAAACGGATATTGGCATAATGGCCCGTCGCAATAAATTCACAATCCAGTTTGTCGGCACGTTTTAAAAGGGCTTCCCATTTGATATGGGTATTGCATAAAACGCATGGGTTAGGGGTGCGCCCGGCTAAATATTCATCTACAAAATTGTCGATCACAAAATCACCGAACTCACTGCGGATATCCAGTATATAATGCGGGAAGCCATAACCGACGGCCAATGCACGGGCATCGTTGATACTATCCAGGCTGCAGCAGCCCGTTTCTTTTGAACTTCCGCCTGAAGAAGCGTAATCCCATGTCTTCATGGTAAGCCCGATCACCTCATATCCCTGTTCATGCAGCATTACCGCTGCAACAGAGCTGTCGACTCCACCGCTCATGGCTACTAATATCCTTCCGTGCTTGCTCATTTTGCTGCAAAGATACCGTTTTTGATTTTTATGCGGAGCGTCCTGAGTCAGTACAGGGTAAATTGTTTTGAAGGATAGAAAAAGTACTCCGGGTTAAGCTATTGTAAATTTAACACTAACGCTGCTTTAAATTTAACTAAAGAGTAAATATTCTGTTTTAAGTCCTAAAAGTTAAACAAAGGTTCAAATCATAAAAATTCAATTCCATTATATTAACAACAGGCTATTTTAATTTAATGCATCTTCAGGATAATTTATTTGCAATACCAGCGTTATTGTTAAAATTTTTCGGAAACTGGCGGAGGTTAGCACAATTACAGAAAATCAGTATTCAACCCGTTTCGGGAAGAAAATCAGCTTTTAAATGGTTTAAACCTCGATTTTTAGGCTTTTTCATTTCAATGGAAATGTTAAAAAACGAATTTTTTCTGATAATTTTATAAAATAATAAATGTAAGACTGACTATTATAAAATATTCAAATCTTTTCTTTAAAAATATCATAAAAATTAAAAAAAACTTTGTAACATGATAATTACAATATACATTTAGAAATCTAATTAATTATAAATAATGATTGCCCGTTTAACTTTAGAACAAAAATTACAAGCTGTAATTTTAGCGGTCATTTGTTTTGTTGCCGTAGCAGATTACCTGATAAAGTAGCAAACGAATTGTAAGTCGCGAAAGGGTGTGCATCACAGGATGCACACCCTTTTTTGTGCAGAAAAAATTTAAGAACGGGTTTGCCCGTTCCCCTTCACTACCCATTTATAACTGGTCAGTTCTTTTAGTCCCATGGGGCCGCGGGCATGAAGTTTTTGCGTACTGATACCAATTTCGGCGCCTAAACCAAACTGGGCGCCGTCTGTAAAGGCCGTGGAAGCATTTACATAAACCGCAGCAGCATCAACCTGGTTTAAAAAAGCTTCGCAGCGCCGGGGATCCTCAGATATGATGGCCTCGCTATGTTTTGAACCATACTCAGCAATATGATCAAGCGCATCTTCAAAGCTCTCAACCACTTTAACCGCCATTTTTAATGATAAAAACTCTGTTCCGAAATGTTCAGGCCTGGCATGAGCCAGCAGGGAATCCGGGTAATGCCCCTTTAAAATCATAAATGCTGTTTCATCGGCATACAACACCACTTTCTTTTCCACTAATGGCATCAACAGATTCGGAAGGTCCCTCAACCTTATATAATGAACAATGAGGCAATCAAGCGCGTTACAAACGCTTACACGGCGGGTTTTGGCATTCAATACAATAGCGCGCCCTTTTTCCAGATCGCCAAATTCATCAAAATAGGTGTGAACTATGCCGGCGCCGGTTTCAATAACCGGCACTTTACTGTTGTTTCGCACATGATCTATTAATTGCTGGCTTCCCCTGGGTATCAAAACATCAACAAAACCAGTTGCATTCAAAAGCGCATCCGTGGCTTCACGTTCCGGAGGCAACAGGGTTGCAATATTCTCATTAATATCATGATCGGCCAAAACCTGTCGTATAATTGAAATAATCGCTTTGTTTGAAAATTCGGCGTCGCTCCCGCCTTTTAATATGCAAACATTTCCGGTTTTAAAACACAGTGAAAAAACGTCGAAAGTTACATTTGGGCGCGCTTCGTAAATTACGCCCACAATACCCAGTGGCACGCTGATCCGTGTTATCTCCAAACCATTATGCATTTGTTTGCGCGAAAGGATATGACCCAGCGGGCTCCTTAATTTTGCCACATTGATAATTTCCGTCGCTATATCTTTAATTCGTTTGGCAGTGAGCTTTAAACGGTCGAATTTGGGATCTGTTGGATCCATGCGATCGAGATCCTTTTTATTTTCCTGTAATAAATAATCGGTTTTAGCAACAGTTGCTTTGGCAAGTTCCTTCAACACCATATTTATTTTTGAGGGAACAATGGTTTTCCTTGACGCTATACGGGCATTTTCAAAATACGAGGTATAACTTTTTTGCTTTGCGGGCATTGTAATCAGCTTAAATAAGTAAAGGGGTATCCTTTAATTTTCTAAATAAAGGTAATCATAATGTACAAGCGGTTTCTGGTTTTTTTTCCCAGCCATTTCGGCCGCCTTATCCGAACCATATTGCGCAATCCCTAAGCCAATCGACTTGTTGTTTTCGTCAACCAGCTTAATAATCTCGCCCTTTTTAAAATCCGCTAAAATATTGATCACACCGACGGGCAACAAGCTTGAAGCCTTAGCGGAGGTAAGCGCAGCCTTTGCGCCTTCATTCACCTGCACAATGCCCTTCGCATAATTGCCGGCATGGGCAATCCATTTCTTTTTCCCCGAGGATGATTTACTGGGGATAAAATAGGTATGGGGTGCCGTATTTTCTAAAACATCGACTAAAATATTTTCTTTTGTGCCGTTAGCTATGTGCACCGCGATACCCAGTTGCGCCACTTTTTGCGCCATGGTTGATTTGGTGATCATTCCGCCCCGGCCAAATTGTGAACTTCCGGAGCTTACGAATGCAGAAAAATCGATCGTGTTACCGCTAACTTCTTCAATAACCCTGGTGTTTTCACTATTTGGGTCCCCATCGTATATACCGTCTACATTGGTTAAAACGATAAGTGCCTGCGCATTTAGCATGGAGGCAATCAGGCCGGCCAATTCGTCGTTATCAGTAAACATCAGTTCGGTAACCGATACCACATCATTTTCGTTCACTACGGGGATTACATGGTGCTGCAATAAAATCTTAAGGCAGTTTTTCATGTTGAGGTAATGCAGCCTGTCCCTGAAATCTTCTTTGGTTACCAAAACCTGGGAACAAAGGATATTAAATTTTTCAAATTCGTGGGCGTAAGTATTGATGAGTTTGACCTGGCCGATAGAAGCAAACAATTGCCGGGTAGCAACGGAGTCGTACTTTTCGGAGATCGTGATCAAACTACGGCCCGAGGCAACAGCACCGGAAGAAACTAACACAACTTCAACTCCCCGTCGCTTTATCGCCGCCATTTGCTCCACCAGGTGGCTAATGCGATCTAAATCAGGCAGGCCGTCTTTTTGCGTCAGAACGTTCGAGCCGATCTTAATAATAATGCGCTGATAATTGTAGGACATTTATTTAATAAATGGTGCAATATACAGTTAAAATAAGTCAAATAATGATCTTTAACTGGGTTTTTTTATAAAAACAAGCAATTTGGATTAATATTTAATGACAACTAAGTCATTTTAGCTAAAAAAGGCAGAATTTTAATATAAATGATTCCTTTTTTGCTATATTAAACCATAAATGTTTAAAATTTATGTAATAAATCCCTTTACATACTGCTTTGTTAATTCCTCCTTAGGGTTATGTAATACCTCGTGGGTAGGGCCCATTTCAACAATCTTCCCCATGTAAATAAAAATAATATTATCTGAGACCCTTGCCGCCTGGCGCAGGATATGTGTAACCAGTACAATGGTATATTTTTCTTTCAACTGTACAAAGAGGTCTTCAATAATATGGGTTGACACAGGGTCGAGTGCGGATGTAGACTCATCGCCTAAAATTATTTCAGGACCAACGGCTAAACCACGCGCCAGGCACAATCGCTGCTGCTGGCCGATAGAAAGGCGTGTGGCCGACGCGTGCAACCTGTCTTTAACTTCCTCCCATAAACCGGTTGCTTTCAGTTGCTTTTCAACCAGTTCGTCAAGGTCATGCTTTTTGCGGATGCCATGGATGCGCGGCCCGTAAGCCACATTATCATAAATGGACATAGGCAAGGGATAGGGTCGCTGCGACAACAAACCCATTTTTTGGCGGATATGGGTTACTTCAGCACCTTGCGCATAGATGTTTTCACCATCCACCAATACTTCGCCTGTAATCTTTACATCCGCCGAATTATCCAGCAATCGGTTAAATGTTTTTAACAATGTGGTTTTCCCGCAACCTGAGGGACCAATAATGGAGGTTACCTTTTTGTCGGGAATATCGATATTGATATCCTTTAAAATATGCTGATTGCCTATATGGACATTTAACTGCTGAACACCTATAAGAGATTTATTGTCCATTAAATTTTGTGTTTAAAAAAATTCCTGATGAAAATTTCTGATAATACCGTGATAATTAACACGATGATAGTAAGCACCAATGCCGAGGCGTAGCCGCGTCCCTGCACTTCCTCCACAGGGCTGCTTAACTGGAAAAATATTGCCAGGGGTAGGGTAGCCGCCGGTTCATGAAGCGAAGTGGGAATATTGTCGCTGAACCCAGCAGTAAATAAAACCGAGGCCACATCGCCGATGGCCCTGCCGAAGGATAATAATATCGCGGTAAATATGCCCGGCCTGATTTGCCTTAAAACCACTTTTGCAGTTTCCCAGCGCGTTGCGCCAAGGGATAAGGCAGCGTCGCGCAATTCAAAGGGTACGGTGCGGATCACCTCATCAAGGGTACGTACCAAAATAGGGATGACCAAAAGCGTAACCGCGATGATTCCGCCTAACAAAGATGCCCTCAACCCAAAATAAACCATGATGAGGAAACCGAAAGCGCCGTATACGATGGAGGGGATGCCAAACAGCACGTCAAAAGCCATTCTTAAGGTGTTGGCTAAAAAGGTTTTGCCCCCCATATACATATTAATATAAATGGCCACCGGGATACTGATCAACAAACCCAGTACAGTAGCCCCGCCGGCAACATAGATAGAACCAATGATAGCGTTTAATATGCCGCCTTCCTTACCAATATAAAAACCACCGCCGGGCGTTTTGGTGATCATGTCCAGGGTCATATAAGGCGCCCCTTTGTAAAAGATGGTGCCGACGATAAGAAAAAAGCTGCCGGCCACAAATACAGTTGCCAAAACCATCAGCACCCTGAAAAACAATTCTTCATATTTTCTACGCTTCATGAGGCAAGTTTTCTTTCCAGACGGGCCAAAATAACCCTTGAGATAATATTAAAAAGAAGGATAATAACAAAAAGCAGCAGCGCAGCAAACATCAGCGCTGAGTCGTACATCGGGATGGATAGCATTTCGCCGTAGTTGTTGGCGATCAATGCAGGAAGGGGATATCCGGGATCAAATACGGAATGCGGCACAACGGCGTTGTTGCCGCATACCATCAACACGGCAATCGTTTCGCCGAATGCGCGTGATATGGCCAGCACAACGGCCGCAATAATACCGGGAAGCGCTTTTTTTAGTACTACTTTTCGGGTCGTCTCCCACCCGGTAGCCCCCAAGGACAGTGAGGCATCCCGCAGATCCTGCGGTATGGTACGCAGCACTTCGGTAATAATGCTCACAATCAAGGGAAAGATCATTACCGCAAGTACAATTCCACCGGCTAAAACGCTATAGCCGGTGGAAAAGGCTACAAAATGCGGGGCAATATGATCCTGGATCAAAGGGATAATAAACAAAACACCCCATACGCCAAAAATCACCGGCGGGATACCCGAAAGCAGGTTAACAAAAGGGGTGAGTATTTTCCTGATCCTCGCCGGGGCGTATTCATTGATATACAACGCGGTGAGCAGGCAAAGCGGCAGCGCGATGATGATAGAAATACCCGTAACCCATAAGGTCCCCATAATAAAAGGGTAAAAGCCGAATAAACCTTTCAACGGTTTCCAGACACTGGTGGTCAGTAAATCTGACAGCGACAATTTGTGTAAAATTGGTATCGAGTGGTAATACAACCCGATGCCGATCACGAATAACACAGAAACTGATGCCAGCGTTAACACCAGCATCAGTTTCGACATGAATTTATCTTTAAATAATCTTAGTTTATACATGCTTTTAGTTGATTGGGTTGGATTGAGTTGATTAGGTTGATTAAGTTTGCACTATCGTTAAAGTGGCAGTAATTTTCAAAAGCCAACTTAATCAACTCAGTCCAACATAGTCAACTTAATCAACCTACTCCACCTTCTTCAATTCCTCCTGTATTTTTGCTTTTGAGAGCGCGATGTAGCCACTTTCGTCAACATCTTTCTGGCCGGTGGTTAAAACGAACTTAACGAACTCGATCAGTTCCTTTTTCTTCGGTTTCCCTTTAAAAAGGAAGCCAAGGTTGCGGGCAGGGGGTGAGGGGTATTTGCCTTCACCAATGGCGGTTGTTAACTCATCAATAGTGCTGTAGAAATTTTCGTCGGCGTCAATTTTTCCATTGCCGTTCACATCTATTGGCAGGGCATGCACGCCGGCAACCTGTTTGCGGGTTTTCAGATCGTAAAGGTAGGCAAGGTTATTATACCCTATTGCAGTAACGTCTTTTTTAACCGCCTGGGCAAGTCCGGGATCGCCATAAACGCCAACACCCAACAAGTCCTCCTGTTTTTTACCAAAATACTTCGCCCAGGTTTCTGCTGCGCCAGCGGCGTCAGAACGGGTATAAACATGAATGGGTACATCCACTTTGCCGGCAAGTTGTTTCCAGTTTTTGATATTTCCGCCTACGAAAATGTCATTAAACTGTGCACGCTTAACGCCTTTTGCCAGGATCGCCGCAGCATCAGGGTTAGCCGTATTAAAAGTTGGCACCACCGCATCTTTTGTTACATAAATGGTGTAAGCGCCTTTTTTAACTTCAGACGGGTCAATATCGCGCGAAGCTAATCCTATGTCAACTAAACCGGATAAAGCATCGGTAATCCCTTTTCCGGCACCGCCGGCAGAGATATTGAAAGTTACTTTCGGGTGAAGCTTTTTAAATTCATCGGCCCACTTAACTGTGATGGGATATAGGGCGAACGCTCCTGATATACTTATTGTTCCTTCAAGGTCATCTGACACTGGTTTAGGGGAAACCGGCTTAACAAACGAAGAAACCAATAAAGCGGCAATGATCAATACAGGCACCAGTTGCCATTTTAATAATATCTTTTTCATGATTTTTAATTTTAAAAAGCTAATTGTAATTGTACTTCAAGGATGTTGTTTTTAACCTGTACTGCTGTTTCTTCGCGACGGTTGAGGTAGTCTATTGTGAATTTTGCCCAGTTGTTGAAGAAATAATTTATTCCGCCGGTATAGATCCGGGTACGATCTGTGCTTATTACTTTATTGGGATCGTAAGTATCATATTTTGCTGCCAACTGCAGATGTTTGGGTATTACAAAGTATGCTGCCTGGACAAAATAGCCATCTCTCTTAATCAGGCCATCGGTACCTTTGTCATATTCGGCAGTGACGGACAATCCTCCCGTAACGTATCTTGCATCAAAACCTCCGCGATTGCGCAGATAATTTTTGGCTGGCGTTCCGTAATTTCCCTGGCCATCGTAAAAATCTCCCGATATATCCAAATTTTTTATCGGGTGTATTGTAAATCTTCCCACTATATCCTTATGTCCGTTATTATCACTGGCCACATCATAACCGGCACCGTTAAAAACACCCAGGGTGTAATCAAACAGGTAATGGTCATCCAGCTTTGCGAAACTTCCGCTTATCTCAGCGCCGATATCACGGCCGTTTTGATTGCCTATTACATCAGATGATCTGCCGGCCAAGGCATTAACCACCTGCGAACGATCAATAAATTCTAACTGGCTGTCAGCGATCAGGCTCTCTAATGAGTAGGGGACCTTGAATTGTCCTGCACTTATTTTTAGGAAATCCGCTATTTTATAAGTCGTATATGCATCCAGAAGCTTGGTTGTTGTTGCAAACTCGGTATAAACTTCATAGTTCCAGTTATCATCAATGTCTCCTTTTACATCTAAACGTGCGCGGTGCAAAAGGAAAGTATTGGGGACTGTTGATTGCTGGAACCCTTCATATTCCGTTTGCACCAGGCCGCTTAACTGAAGGGCCCTGCTACCGATAGTGATTCCATGCTGGTTCTCTTTGTCCCTGCGGGCTTGTTCTTTTACGGCTTGGTCTGCCCGTATCGAATCAGCTTCTTTTTGGCTGATAATATTCTTTTTAAGCAGGATGTTAATCAGATCATCATTCTGCTGCGCTTTTGCAAAAATCGAAATGAATAGTATACTCAGTAGAAGTAATATTCTGGTTAGGTAACGTTGTTTCATATTGTTGAGTTTAATATTTAAGAAAATTAGAATTGATTAAAAGGGGTGGATATAGTTAGCCTTCGTTTGATCCTGGGTTTAGATCAACAGTAAATATGCATTGAAATACAGTTGCTGAACATTTTCATCGTTCTTTATGTTGTATTATAGCCTGTTTATACTACTAAATCTATAAAACCTATTGTTTTAGTAGGAGCAAAAGTAATTAAATAATTATTATCCGCAATAATTTCCGAAAATATTTCTGGCGAAACACTCAAATCCAACGAGACGTGACACTTTTAATACTGATAATCTGCTTGTTATTAGTTCCATTCAATTGTATCATTATGGATGGAACAGACAACCCAAATAAAAAAACCGGCAGCTTTTTAGGGCTTGCCGGTTATAAAACAATAAAAACTCCTCAAATTTTATTGTTGCAGTTCGTCTCCCTGCTTGATCTCATCAGAGGCATGCAGGAGTATTTTATCATTGGCTTTCAGGTTGCCGAAAACTTCAGTTGAATCGTTACTTACCAAACCTTCTTTAATATTGACAATAACAGCTCTGCCACTGCTGTCTTTAACAATATATTCCCTTTCGGTCGACCGGATGATAGCCCCATTGGGCACCAGCAGCGACTTCGCCCCGGACAACATAGGGATATGAACTTCGGCATACATCCCGGGTTTCAAGGCTCCGTTTTTATTCAGTACGTCAATTTCAATGGCTTCCTGCTGCATGCTTCCCAATGAATTGGCCGAGCGGCTGATCTTTGCGGTTTGCGTTTCACCAGGCATGGCATTAAAAGTAAAACTAACCGGTTGTTTCAGGTCGACCTTATCAACATAATCCTCGGGGATATCAACCGTAAGCCGCATTTTGTGAATATCCTGTAAGACAAGGATGGGCTGGTCGCCGGTTTTACCCGGTGCAACCAATGCGCCGGGAGAAACGTTGCGCTGGATGATCATGCCATCAAAAGGCGCATAAATCCGTAGATAGCCCAGCATGGTGCGCACCGCTTCCACATTTGAATGTTGTGCCTGCGCCTTGGCTTCGCTGGCTTTCATTTGCGAATTGGCATCATCCAAATCCAAAGGGGATACAGAACCTGGTTCCTTAGCCGCCTCTTTTAAACGGTCGTATTTTTCCTTACTGGCCTGGGCATCGGCCTGGGCCTGGATGTACTGCGAATTGGCAGCTTCCAGTTGTGATTCCATTTCGGGCGCTTCAAGGACCACAAGGAGTTGGCCTTTTTTTACAACAGATCCCCTGTCAACAAAAAGCTCTTTTACAAAACCGTTCACCTTTGGAAAAATATTCACCTCGTTAAAGGGAATTAGCTGGCCCGGAAGGCGCGCGGACGATGAAAGCGCTTTTTCGGACACGCTTGCAAACTGGTATTTATTGACGTGCTCCTTCGCCTGGGCCGTCAGATCAACCGGCTTATTATTGCCGGAGCATGCCGCAAAAAAAACGGCTATTGCGATGAACAAATAGGGACTATATTTCATTTTCTTTTATATTTAATTGGAGTAATTCAGTTGATTCTGCGGGCATTAAGGATGGTTCGTCAAAGGTTGTTTTACCCTGAACCCATGCAAATACCATTGGCAGTATAAATAGTGCAGCAAGTGTTGAAGCGGCCAAACCGCCGATTACCGCCCGCCCAAGCGGCGCCGATTGTTCGCCGGCTTCGCCCATACCGGAAGCCATCGGGATCATCCCCGCGATCATCGCAAAGCTGGTCATCAGGATGGGCCTTAAACGGATAGAGGCGCTCGTAATAGATGCTTTATTTGCATCCCTGTATTCAAGCCGTAGTTTTTCGGCATTGGTAACGATCAGGATAGCATTTGCCACAGATACACCGGTAGACATGATCATTCCCATATAGGACTGCAGGTTGAGCGTTGAACCTGTTATCAGCAAAGCTGTTATTGACCCTAATATTACCGCCGGGATGGTTGACAACACGGAAAGCGATACTTTAAACGACTGGTAATTTGCCGCAAGCAATAAAAATATCACCAGCACGGCAAACATTAACCCGTTTTGCAAACTGCTGAGCGTTTCAGTCAACAGGTCAGACATACCGCCTAAGGTGGCAATTAAACCTTTTGGCGCTTCGCCCACCGATTTCACCGCCTTTTGAACGGCTGTAGTGGCTGTACCGAGGTCCATTTTATAGATATTTGCGCTCACCGTAATAAAACGGCGGGGTCCGGTCCGGTCATACTCGCCCGGCGCCGTACTTTGTTTAAACGTAGCCACATCCGCAAGGGTAGGGCTGCTCTGGCCCTTTACCAGGGGGATCTCCTTTAACTCATCCATGGAGTTCATCACATATTCGGGGATCTGTGCCTGCACCTGGTAGGTGTAGGAGTTGGCTGTATCCAACCAAAGGTTTTTCAGCGTAAAACGGCTGGAGGACGTACTGGCGGTTACTGACCGGGCGATATCGCTCACATTTAAGCCCAGTTGTGAAATCTTCAAACGGTCGAGTGTAATGGCAATCACCGGGTAATCCAGCGGCTGGTTGATCTGTACGTCCCGCAGGTAAGGTATTTGCTTCAGTTTGGTTAACACCTTGCCTGCATAAGCTTTTATTTGCTGCATGTTTTTACCCGCCACCTGCACTTCAACAGGCGTGTTGGCCCCCTGGCTCATGATCTTTTCCGTCATGTCTATCGGCTCAAAAGTGATGCTCATTTCGGGGATTGCGTGTTTAATGTTTCTGCGCAGGGCATCCTTTAGCTCGTCGAGGTTTATTTTGTAATCCTCGTCAAGGTTTACCTGTAACACCGCCTCATGGGTTCCGGTATTAAAAACATACAGGTTACTGCTACCAAAACTACTGGGCACCAACCCAATATAGCCTGAGGTAATCTTTACATGGTTGTTTACCGTTTGGTTAATGATCTGTAGCACCTGTTTAAACTTATCTTCGGTGCGTTCCAGGCGGGTACCCTGCGGCTCCTTTAGTCGGATCTGGAACTGGCCGTTGTTTAGTTTTGGCATCATGTCCTTCCCAATCACCACAAAACCTACACCTGCCAGTACAATCACTACCACCAGATAAACAGGTACAATCAATTTTTTGCGCGGCATCAACCGGGTTAGTATCCCGATAAAACGCGTTTTTACCTTTTCAAAGAAATCGTTTTGTTCGGGATGTGCAAGTTCTTCTTCGCGGTGCCGGTCTACCTGTAATTCTTCATTCCTGTTAAGTGCTTCGCCGGCGTGGGCATGAACTTTGTCATGATGGTATACCTGGTAACGTTCGGCTTTGATCATCCAGTTGCTTAATATCGGCACCAGGGTTTGCGCCAGCACATAGGATACGATCATAGTTAAACCAATAGCCATTGACAAAGGCAGGAACATCGCTTTAGGCACACCATTCATCATAAATGACGGGGCGAATACGGCCAGTATACACAATAATATCAGCAATAAAGGGAACGATATCTCTTCGCAGGCATCATATATCGCCAGCCGTTTGTTTTTACCCATTTCCAGGTGCTGGTGTATGTTTTCGATAGTTACCGTAGCCTGGTCGACGAGAATACCGATGGCCAGCGCCAATCCGCTCAAAGTCATGATATTGATGGTTTGCCCAAAAAGGCTGAGCAGCAACACACCTATTAAGATAGATACAGGGATGGTAATCACCACGATTAGACTACTACGCAAATCGCGCAGGAAGAGCAACACCATGAGGCCGGTCAGTAAGGCGCCAAGACCGCCCTCGGTCATTAAACTTTTAACGGCATTTACCACAAATACCGATTGGTCAAACTCGTATGATATTTTAACATCATTCGGCAACAGGTTCTGCATTTCGGGTAGCTTGCTTTTCAAATCCTGTACCACAGTCCAGGTAGAGGCGGATGCCGTTTTTACAACCGGGATATAAACTGATCTTTTGCCATTAACGAGCGCATAATCTACCGTGATATCAGCGCCATCGCTTACTCTGGCAACGTCCTTAATATAAATAGGCACACCATTTTTGGTAAGCACCGGGATGTCGCCAAAATTTGCCGCTTTGTTTACCAGCGAGTTCATAGTGGTTAAATACATCGTACTACCCATCCTAAGGTTGCCGGATGGCGACATTACGTTATATTTAGCGAGCGCATCAACTACCTCATCGGGGGTAAGGTTAAAGCTACGCAACTTGTTGGGATCGATATTAAAAACGATGGTGCGCGCGTTCGAACCGAAGGGTGGCGGTGCGGAAAGCCCCGGTATAGTAGCAAACATAGGCCTTATACGGGTAGCCGCCAGGTCATAGATATCTTTAAGGCTTTCATCCTTGCTTTCCATTACCAGTTCGCCCACCGGAAGTGATGAAGCGTCATACCTTACCACTTGGGGCGGTAAAGCACCGGGCGGAAAAAAGCTCTGCGCGCGGTTAACCTGTAATGCCACCTGGGCCGAAGCTTCGGCCATGTTGGTGGTTTCATAAAAAGAAAGTTTGATGATAGTTAAACCCTGTATGCTTTTACTGCTGATGTTTTTTATGCCATCTACATACAAAAACTGATCGCCCAGGCGGGAGGCAAAAAAGCCTTCCATCTGCTGGGCCGACATGCCGCCATAGGATTCGATAACGTAAATGGTAGGCAGGTTTAACTTCGGGAAAATATCTATCGGTATATTGATTGCACTGAGCACTGCAAATATTAAAAGGCTCATGGTAATTACGATTACCGTGATGGGCCTTTTGAGTGCGGAGGTGACCATTGACATAATTTTTTATTTTAAGAGGTTTAAAATGGACATATTTGAAGCCTCACCCCGGCCCTCTCTAATGGAGAGGGAGGAACAAAGCCTTTCTTTTAAAGTCCTCTCCTTTGGAGAGGATTTAGGTGAGGCAACTATTGCTTTTACTAAACTCATTTTTATTTTAGAAGATTTAAAATTGAATTTACCTGGTTCTCGGTGATCGCTTTCTGGAAGAGCGCGTTCGAGTAATCATATTTGGCCTGCATGTAATCAGTTTCGGCACGGTACAGAATATTAAGCGCTGCATCCAGTTCTACGATATCTGTAAGTCCATTTTTGTAAAGGGACAGCTTTTGCCGGTAGCCGTCATTGGCAGCTTTTAGCTGGTGGGGGATCTCTTTTAGCCTGTTTAAAGCAGTTTCCATTTCCACGTCGGCCTGGTTAGCACTTACATTCAGCAATTGTTGCTGCTCCTGTAATTTTTTAAAGGCGTAATCTGTAGCTGCTTTTTGGGTGCGCAGTTTTAATTGCCGCCGTTTAAGGTCGAACAGATTATAGGATATACCAACACCAACCAAATAATTACCCCGCTGAAAACCGTAACCGCTTGAAAGGCTGTTGTACTGCCCGGCGGCATTCACGCTCGAGCCGCGGTCCCATGCAGCCGCCTCCAGCGAGATTGCAGGGTTGTACATTTTTTTCACCAGCTTCTCCCTTTCCAGGTCATTCAGGTAAACCGACTTGTAAAAGTTTATGAGCGGGTGGTTACTGGTATCCGCAGGGAATAAATAAGCGGCCGGCTGGCGGATCAAGGTCAGTTCAACAGTTGTATCCGGCACAATAGATTGGTAGGCATAGCCAGTTAGCGCCGAAAGCTGCAACTGCACCTGCTTGTACTGGTTATTTACTTCGATATAATTTAAACGGGCTTTTGACAACTCGGCCTGCGCTATACTGGTATCCACGCCGGGTCGTACGCCACTTTTGGCGAGTGACATAATTGAGCGCAATATCTCCTGGGTGCGCTCAATATCGCGGTACTGAATACCCATAAAATCCTGCAAACGGAGTAATTGTAAATAATTGCCGATGGTAAAGGCCCGCAGGTCGTACTTTGATTCGGCAAATTGATTTTGTTCGACCGTCACATCGGAATTCGCCACCTGGTTTTGGGCGCCATATTTTCCAAAATTGTACACTTCCCAATCAAGTGCGGCAATACCGAGGTTGTCAGACAATGCCGTAGTTACACTGGTATTATGGATCCCGCCCGAACTGGAGGGGATAATGCCAAACCCGAAATACGGTCCGGTTGTGTTATTGCTGGTGCCGATGTCGGCCTGGTAATTTAGTTTTAAGTTAGGCAGCCAGTTGTTGTGCACTTCATTTGCCTGGGCGCGCCTTATAAGGATAGCCGCTGAGTCGGTTAACAACTGCGGCGCTTTTTGGTCTACTTTGTTTAGTAACTCTTTTAAAGTTACCGGTGGTGACTGCTGTGCATATACGCCGATCGCTGCTAACAGCAATAACCATATAAACAAGCATCTTTTTATAATAAACATTTGTTTTAAAGATTAATTAAAAAATAGATTGTTGGTAAGCAGATAGGGTTACTACTAAAATCTGCTAAAAAATATCGCGGATAGGCGAAAAAATCTCTATCAGATGAGCAGATGACAATTAAACAACCAGGTATCCACCGGCTGGAAAACACCAAGCCGGATATTGCGCAAGTAGTGCTGGTTTATTTTAGCCCCGGCAGCGAAAACAACCGGGAAAAGAATGCTTAATAAAAAGGAAATGCCCAAAAACAGGAGAGGAACAAGGGTAAATGCCTTTTTTTGAACTTCGAAAAGATTAAAGCTGCTATCTTCTGAATATTCGGGCCTGCTTTTTGAAAATGCCTTGATAAAAATATTTTCTTCCGCAGGCGGATGCTGTCTGCTGAACATGCCAAAACCTAAAAATGGCTTGGCGACGAACAGGAGCGCCGCAAGGAAAAGATATATTTTAGCCGTTTGGAGCTTTTTCATATGTTATAAAAAGTGGGTACTTCAACTGTTTGACCATTGCGGATTTGAAGTGAATCAACCGGGTATTTTGCTGTAAAAGCGGCCTGCCCGTTTGCAGGTACTTCGGTTTTGCTTTTTGCTTGCGCGAAAATAAAGGAAGTACAAAAAACCATTGCCATGATGGTTAACGCTATATATGATTTAATAATTTTCATTGTTTTTTGACCTTGATAATTACCTTAAATACAGTATTTATTTAAAAGTCATACGGAGTTATTGCAAATAAAACTAAATGTGAAAGATGTTTATTGCCCGCAGACGAACGTCTTTGACAGCTAAAAAATCAGATCAGGAATTGGCTGTTGAGCAACCAGGCACCCGGAGACAGGGGTAAATTATGTGAAAGCCTTTGCAAATAACATTTGCTTATGGAAACACGGTCTGAAGAAATTAAGGGAAAAAGTATACTCAAAAGAAAAGCGAAACCTAAAAGCAATTGATTAGCCGGCTCGGATAATTTTTGCTGCGCAGTTTGAATGTCAAATTTACTGTCTTTAACATACTCCTGTTTCCGTTTAGTGAACGCTTTTACGAAGATACTGACCCCGGATGGCGGATTTGAACGGTTGAACATACTAAAACCCAAAAAAGGCTTTGCAACAAAAAACAACACCGCAAGGAAAAATAATATTTTAACTATTTTGGATTGACGCATCGTTTTATTACAACGTATTTTTTATCGCAAATATCATACAAAGTTGATGACAATTTGGTTTGAATAGCAAAAGTAACATCAATGTTGCAAATATAAGAATTCCAATATTAACAAAATTTAAAGTTATTGTTAACCAGCGAAGCTTAACAGCGAAGCAGTGTTTTAAATGTACAGATATAAGGCTTAAAATAAACCAACTTAACTTTGTTTAAACAGGTTTTGCCCTATAACAGACGGTGATTTATACGTAGTGTAAGGTTATTTACTCCTTTAAAAAGAAATAATAGCTGGTTAAAGGTAATTAAGCGCATGCGGCCCCTGGTTAAACAACAGATCAGCGATGCTGAGGTTTTTTTGAAAACCCTGCCGTTCATCAAAAACCTGCAGGTAGGGCTTCTGGTTAAAATCGTTTCCCTTTTTTGAGTTGATGGAATCCCTTAAGTCAGCCATACCCGGATATTCGGCTTCGTAGGTTGGCGTAAAGTTAAAATCTATTTTCATTTTGATAGCTTTCAGGATAAATTGAAGTAATTGCTGGTTATAGTCAAACAGGAAATCAAATTTCTTTTCGTAAAACGGTACCAGTTCATCTTCATAATACTCAAAATAAGCTGAGCGGCGATAACAGGCCTGCAGGCTGAGCCAGTGCAGCCGTTGCCATTCAAAATCATAACTTATCCTGACATCTTTTATTTTAGTATGATTTTTTGCGCCCCGTACTACCGGTACTGTTAATACCAGCACGCCATCCGGAGAATAGATACTGGCGCGGTTACGATAGGTTTGTTTGGGGAAATGTTCTTCGCTTTCGATGAGTATATCCGGCTTGTAAATATTCAGTTTTACAAAATATTCAACGGGCGGAAGATAAAACATAGGTAAGACAGCACCTTTTTCAATCATATATTTTATGTTTGCAGCAAAAATCGGTCGAAAATAATGATAAAAAAAGGGCTTTCACGTTTGGGTACATACTTTTTGTACTTGATATCGCTATTGCCTTTCTGGTTTCTATATGGCGTATCCGATGTTTTATTCGTCATTCTCTACTATATCGTGCATTACCGCCGCAAGGTAGTACAAGAGAATCTGCTTAATTCATTTCCTGAAAAAACAGCGTCTGAGCGCAAAGCAATTGAAAGAAAATACTATAAATATATGGCCGACCTGATGGTAGAAACCATCAAATCGGTAAGTATACCGGCAAAAGAAGTTAAGCGGCGCATGGTTTGCACCAATCCTGAGTTGATGGAACATTATTTTAGCCAGGGTAAAAGCATACTGGCCGCTGCAGGGCATTATTGCAACTGGGAAATGGCTTGTTTAGACTTTGGCTTTTTAACCAATAACCGCCGGATGGTGATCTACAAGCCGCAATCCAATGAGGTGTTTACGGAGTTTTTTAATCGTACCCGTTCGCGATTTGGAGCAACATTGGTACCAATGAGGCAAACGTTGCGAAAGTTGATCGAATACAAAAACGAGCTCACTTTTACCGTGCTCGCTTCAGACCAGACACCAACCCGCGAGGATGCTAAATATTTTACTACGTTCCTTAACCAGCCAACTGCGGTGTTCCTGGGAGTGGAGAAATTGACCAAAGTGATGAATTGCGTCGTTATTTTTTATAAGATAGATCTGGTAAAAAGGGGTTATTATACTTATACTTTTGTGCCCTTGGTTGAAGAACCAAAAAATACAAAACCTTTCGAGATCACCGAAATACATGTGAAATACCTGGAATCATTGATCAGGGAAAAACCCGAATACTGGCTATGGTCGCACCGGAGATGGAAGATTAAACCTTCCGATGTTCATTAGTTCATTGGTTCACTTGTTCATTAGTGTATCGTTTGTAAATGATATAAGTTTAAATTTCATGTTTGATAATTAATATATTCGCCCAATACATAATTAATGCTTTTGATCTTTATAAATAATCGCAACTATACAGGTTCACCGACGAATACCAATGAACTAATAAACCAGTGAACTAATGAACCAAACACCTAAAGTTGCCATCGTTATTTTAAACTGGAACGGCATCAAACATCTGAGCCAGTTTCTTCCTTCGATACTAAGTTCTGTGTATCCCAATCTCGAGATCATTGTGGGTGACAATGGCTCTAACGATGGGTCGGTTGAGTTTATCCGAAAAGAATACCCAACCGTCACGATCATACAAAACGACCAGAATTATGGCTTTACCGGCGGTTATAATAAGGTGCTGGATAAAGTTGATGCCGATTATTACATCTTATTGAATTCGGACGTTGAGGTTTCTCCGGGGTGGATAACGCCGGTTATTGCTTTGATGGAAAGCGACCCGATGATAGCGGCAGCTGCACCTAAAATATTGGCCTTTAATCAAAAAGATCACTTTGAACACGCGGGGGCAGCGGGAGGATATATTGATAAATACGGATACCCCTTTTGCCAGGGAAGGATGTTTTATGAAATTGAAGAAGACAAAGGTCAATACCAGCAATCGCAGGAAGTGTTTTGGGCCACGGGTGCAGCCTTATTCATCAAAAAGCATTGCTGGGATGAAGCGGGCGGTTTTGATGATCGCTTTTTTGCGCACATGGAAGAGATTGACCTTTGCTGGCGGTTAAAGAACATGGGCTATAAAGTGATGTACTGCGCCGGCTCTGAAGTGTTTCATTTGGGTGGCGGTACCTTAAATGTTGAAAACCCTTTTAAAACCTTTTTAAATTTCAGGAATAATCTTTTACTGCTTCAAAATAATCTGCCTTTCTGGCGGGCCGTTTTTATCATTATCGCCCGCATATGGATGGATTTTTTGGCCCTGTTGCGCTTTTTGAGCGAAGGAAAACGCAAAGACGCCTGGGCAGTTAGCCGCGCCCACCAAAATTTTGTATGGCGCCTGTTAAGGGGCGATCACCGTAAAGTATCCGCCCTGCAAAAGGCAAACCGCAGACTTTTAGCCAGGCAGTACCCACAAAAGGGTATTTACAATGGCAGCCTGGTGTGGGCCTTTTTTGTAAAAAAGAAAAGGCATTTTACTGATCTTGATCCGGCAGATTTTCTTTAGTGTTTTTTTTACTCCTGGTTTTCTTTTCCTCAGTACCGCCGATTAATAACTCATTGCTAACCGGTGATCCGTCAGGGAAAAACAGTTTAATATCTTTTTGAGTGGAGGGAAGCGGAATGCTTTCTTTATCAATTGTCCGGTAAATTTCTGCCAGTACCTTGCTTTTTATTTCCCCGGTTTTATTAATGTCAGCAACCCAAAAAAGCACTTTAAATTCAATGGCACTTTCGCTTACGTTGTTTACCAATACAACCGGCGCAGGTGTGGCCATAATGTCTTCCTGGCTAACGAGAACGCTTTTTAACATGTCTTTTACCTTCGCTATATCCACCCCATAGGCGGTTATTATCCTTAAATCAATCTGCCGGTTGCTGTTGCTTAACGTCCAGTTGATCACCTGGTGCGAAATAAAATCGCCGTTAGGAATAATAACCTCCGAGCCATCACCGGTAACTACTTTACTGGCACGGATGCCAATTTCCCGCATCGTACCGGTATGCCCGTCAACCTGGATCACATCACCGATATTGATCGGCTTTTCAAACGCCATAATCAGGCCCGAAACAAGGTTGTTAACAATATTCTGCAAGCCAAAACCAATGCCTACGCCGAAAGCGCTGATAATAATCGTAAGCTTATCTATTGGGAAGTTGGAAGCGGCTACTGCGAGCAGAAAGCCTATTGAAAATACACCTATACGAATAATAAGTGCGGAAGTACGATTCTTACTTTTCAATACCGACAGGTCAGTTACACGCTGGGCCGAAACATCAAAAAGGTAACTGATAATTTTTGAGACGATGGAAGAAAGCCAGATCACAAAAATAAAAATAATGAAGCCGCCAAACGTAAATGAAGAATCGCCCACGTTATGCGGTTGTTTAAAAATGTTGTGGACATTGTCTGAAGCCCAGTCGTCGATATTTAAATTTTGAAGAAGGAAAAACAACCACAATAACGAGCCGAGCAAAATCAGTGTCTTTTTGAATTTCTTTTGCACCAGCTTATAATCTATCCAATTGATAATATTGTTCGGGTTCCGTTTAATTTGAAATTGAAGGTAAAGGCCCTGTATAATTATCCTGATAACGAGAAAAAGAGTCACCAGGAGCCACAAATTAAAAACAGCGGTTACTCCGGCTATTTTAGCCATGCTAAACCTGCCGGATATATTCAAAACAAACGATAAAACCTCCAGGGCAATAAACACCTTCAATGCCAGTCCCGTATTCGGAAGGTGTTCATCCGGCGATTTTTTATACTTTTTAAATAATGAAAAAGCAACGGCAATCGAAGCTATACTTAAACCCAAAATCAGATACCTGTCGACGTTGGAAATTTCAATAAACAAGTTGCTGATACTGTATCCAATAGCAAGAACAAACAACGCAACCAGGAAGTTAAAGCTGTCTTTTGAAATGTCCTTCCTGATCAATATTAACGCAAATACCATTGAAAGCAGGAAGAAACTTTCCAGTAATATCGTTGGTGGATGATTATAAAAATACGGAACTATCACTGTTATAAGGAGAAGAGAAGATACGATAGGCCTATGACAAATGTAATTTGCCTCGTTAAAAAGGCTTTCGGTGTCTTCATGGTTTTTTAATGCTTTGGCCCTGGTAAACGCTATAAAGCTAATTACCAGGATAAGAAATAAAATCCCTATTAAATGTGTCGGCATTTGGCTTTTTATGAAATAACCGAGCAATAAATTATTAAGTTTTAAAGTGCTGTATAAAGCAGAATTAAAATCCTTATAGCGGGCATCAGGCGACCAGATATAAGTAGTTTCACCGGAAATGGCTTTTGCAGCGAATCCGCTTATTTTTGCGTCTATTTGGTCATCTTCATCCAGCGCTTTCGTAAAAGCAACCGCGGCTTTATCCTGTAGCAGGTTAACTTTTAACAAAGCGATGCGGTTGACAGAATCAATTTTATGCCATAGCGTCTTTACTGATTTAAGCTGGGTAAAAAATGTTTTCCTTGCCACACTGTCGTAAGGGACTGCTCGTAATGCAGTGTCTTTACTGAATTTGATCAGATCCTTTTGATTTTGTACTAACTTTGAGCTGATGCTGTCAAGGTCTGTCTGCCAGTCCTGCAGGTTATCTTGTATACGGTCGAGATTATCTCTTAACACGAAAAGATACCGCAGCGTGCTTGCTTTGTGCGTATTGGTAACAGTAGCTATTTTATCAAGTCTTTTGCTAGCAAGGGGCAATTGTTCGCTGATTTCGGAAGTGTCCAGCCCTTCGGCCAGGTTATTTTTAATCTGGTTAAATGAGGTGGTATACTGTTCAATCCGCTGTAAAAGGCTATTTATAGAGGTATCGGACCGGTTAAGCGACCGCATTAGCGAGTTGCGCCTATCCAGGTCTTGCCTGGCGGCTTCCCTTTTAGATACAACCGCTTTCTTATCTTTAGTTTGTGAATAGCTATCAATTGACGAGAAAAGTGCGACTGAAAGGATAATCAGGCTGGTTATTTTAGTTATTCTGAACATTTTTTTATTAGTTTAAATAAACTTATCAATAGGGTAGAAAGACAATAAGTTACTTTGGGGCTAAAACGCTTTCAATGGCTAAACGGTATGAGTCCATGCCAAAACCTGCAATTACACCCCGGCAACTGGCCGCCAGCATGGAATGATGCCTGAATTCTTCACGTTTATAAACATTGGATATATGCACTTCAATAACAGGGGTTTTTATAGCTGCAATGGCATCGGCAATGGCGATAGAAGTATGGGTATAAGCGCCCGCATTTAAAACGATGCCGTCAAAACTAAAGCCAACTTCATGAATTTTATTGATAATTTCGCCCTCGACATTACTTTGATAGTAGCTGATGGAAATCTCAGGATAGCGTTTGCGTAATTCTTCCAGGTAAGTTTCAAAATTACTGTCGCCGTAAATAGATTTTTCACGAACGCCCAGCAGGTTTAAATTCGGGCCATTTATTATTTGTATCTTCATCAGTTCAAACTTAAATAAAAACATTAAAAAAACTCAATTGGATTGGCGATCGACAATAAAAGGTTTTCAGGCTTATTTGAAATTGGAAAGATCGCTTTCCGACAACTCCATCGAAGCCTACAGCAGGGATATTGAAAAGTTATACCAGTTTTCTGACAGTCAAGCTGTTAAGCTATATCCGGAAACAATTACATTAACAAATTTAAGGCTTTTTATTGTGTGGGTAAATGAGCTGGGCATGATACCTTCCTCGCAGGCAAGGATATTATCGGGGATAAAATCGTTTTATAAATACCTGCTGATGGAGGATCTGATCAAAAGCGACCCCTCAGAATTGCTCGAATCGCCCAAAATTCAACGAAAACTGCCGGATACTTTGAGTTACGGGGATATCAATAAAATGATTGATGCTATTGATGTTTCAAAACCCGAAGGCGGGCGCAATAAAGCCATCCTGGAAGTTTTGTATGGCTGCGGATTGCGGGTTTCGGAATTAACGGAGCTAAAATTATCAAACCTGTATCTTGATATCGAATTTATAAAGGTAACGGGCAAAGGCAGTAAAGAGCGGCTGGTGCCCATTGGCGGTTCGGCGGTAAAGGCTTTAAAAATATGGATCGAAAACATCCGCGTGCATATCCCTGTAAAAAAAGGGGAGGAGGACCTGGTGTTTTTGAACCGCAGGGGGTCCCGGTTGAGCCGTGTGTACATATTTATGGTAATCAAACAATTAGCTGAACTTACCGGGATCAATAAAACCATCAGCCCGCACACCTTCAGGCATTCATTTGCCACCCATTTAGTTGAAGGCGGCGCTGACCTGCGCGCCGTACAGGAAATGCTGGGCCATGAAAGCATTACCACCACCGAAATTTATACCCATTTGGACAGGGAATATTTAAAGGGGACAATTATTCAATATCATCCGAGAAGCTGATTTCGGATTTCGAAATTTCGATTTCGGATTTAAAAATCATATTAATTTTAAATTAATGTAGATGACTGGATTTAACCATCGCCAAATCCTATCATCCCATAAATCCTACGAATCCTAGTCAAATCCTGGTTCAGACAATGATCACCACTTCTTCCAGATCGGTCATGTCCATATACTGGCGGAAGTTTTGGACATCAGTATCCACCATATTTTTAAATAAAGGGTTAAGCACATGCGCAAGGCCTGCGCCAATACCACCGGCAGGAGGCTGATAAGTGATGAGCACATCGATAAGAGTGCCGCCATTTTCAGTATCCCGAAAACGGATCTTGCCCGCGGTGTCAATTATAGAACCCGGTAAAGAACTCCAGCCAATAAATTCGCCAGGTGCATCCATTACAATTTCTGCATCCCAGCTAACGTTTGCAACTCCGGTGGGCAGTTTTAGCACCCAATGCGAACGTTCGCTGTCCAGCACATCCACGCTCTCCAGGTGATTCATAAATAAGGGCAGGTTATCCAGTTTGCGCCAAAAATTATAAACAGCCATCCTTGGCTTATTTACCGTAAAAGATGATTTAATATTGATATTTACCGGGGCCATAGAATCTTTGCCCATTTGGGAATATAACTCGCAATGGCCGGTGATGCCCCTGTTCATCAGGTATCCGCCTGCGCCTAATTTTAAAAGGCTCGAAAACGGGCTCTTAAATAAATTACGCAGACCTGAAAAGCCCAGCTTTACACCCGCAGCAACAGAAATGTAGCGTTCGGGCCAGTTTAAATTTATTTTCTCTTCGGGGGCGGTATTATAACCGTTCATCCGTACTATTGTTGTAGTTGACATCGTATTTAAATAGGTGTAACGCAATAACAACTTAAATACCCGATTAGTTTTATTTTTTTGGATTACACCGATTGTTTATTTGTGATTCCACCGATTATTTAGAGGTGGTTTCACCAATTAAAAACAACTCAATCAACCCAATCCAACTTAATCAACCTACCTAATACCTGAACTTGAACTTACTCAAATCAGGTAAGTGTTTTTTGGGTCGGGTTAATTCATATTGATAGATCAGGCGGCCCAGGTTTTTCATAAAAGGCAGGCACACGGTCTTGTATTCGTATTTATTATCGTTATAGATCTCGTCATCATTGGATTGCACTACGGCAGTGATAATGAATTCCACTTTATTTTTAAAATCGACGATGTAGGCATTGTCTATATCAAAGCCATAGGAGTCGCCGATCTTGTTAAAGATCCTGATGTGAGGTTCCATTACCGCCGTGCTGTCACCACCATAAAACAGCCATTTACAATAGGCCGGGAAATACTCCGGCTGTTTGTAAGTTGGGTGTTTGCTTTCTGTTGGGAACATACTCATGTAATGATAAATAAATTTGTACTGCTCCTGCGTCAAATTAAAACGGTCATTTTCCGGGTAAACTTCCGGAAAAAGCAGGCGCTTTAATACCGATTGCTGGTCTGAGATGGTATACACGTTTTTATCGCTGAAATCAAAAGGCTTCATTACCAGTTTATCATTTCTATCCATATAACCTTTACCGACGATCATATTGTCAAGGTGTATCGGGTAATCGCGCTGATCGTATTGAGCCGGTTGGTGATAGACAAGCTTGTTGCCGTTATAAAAATCGATGGCGTTTGTATGCCTGGTACCTTCACCAGCATCGCCAATAGCCAGCCGGTCGATGATTCGGGTATTGTTGAGGTTATACTTTTTTAGTTTATCATTGATCTCCGCCCGGCCAACAAACTCATAAAGGCGGTTATAGGCAAAATTATCACTTACCAGCAATATCTCTTTGATGTATTGTTCCATACTCGGCAGGCTGTTTTTTGCCAGGGAATCCTTCAGCATCTTTGTTTCCCCTGCAAAAGAACTGTCTGTTTTCATTACCGATTGGATAGTTAAGCCGGGTATTTTCAGCTCATTTAATTTCTCCATGGCAAAAATCGCCGTCGGCAGTTTAACGGTACTTGCCGGGTAAAAATAATGATTGGCATTCAGCCTGTAACTATAGGAGGTAAAATGAGGAATATTGTTTTCATCCCGGTCGATTTGGGTGTACAATATCTGTACTTCGTTATGGGCAGGGTGGCTGAGGATATGGCTGAACAGTTCGGGGTGTGTTTCCAGTAAATTCTTCAGGAATACAGTATCCGGCTGTTGAGCGGATGCAAACAGGATTGCCATCAATAAAAATAAGGTGTAAAAATATTTCATCAGGTAACTTTATTAGCAACGTGCAAATTAAAGATGCAAATTAAAGAATAGAAGAAGAAATGCCTACTTTCCATTATCCCATTGCTGATATAGTTTTTGCACGGGGGCGCGGCACTCAATTTTAGTGATTTGTGTGACAGGAATTTGATAGCCTGACACCGTTATCGGTATTTTATGTATTCCATCCGGCTGTTTAACCTCCATAATTACTTTATCGTCAATTTTCAGTTTATTAACAACGTTATAGAAGGACGCCCGGGTTTTAATTGGCTGATCGTTAATTGACAGGATAGTATTTCCTGTGTGAACACCTGCTTTGGTCCAGCACCCCGACGAAGAGGTCAGGATCAGGTGATAAAGCGTATCATCGTGCGGGCGCCATATGTAAATACGGTTGTCGCCAATTAACTGTCCCTTGTTGTTTATAGCCGCTTGATAAGAAAGTTGTAATCGCAAACCTATTAATCTGAGATATTTATTGAAATCAATCGACTTGCCTTGATACACGTAATTTCTAAAGAATTTATGTACCTCATTATCCCTGCAAACATCTGTTACAATTTGTTCCACATCCTTTGCATAAAAGCCTTTGTTTTTGCCATGACGTTTGAACATCAACCGCATTACATCATCAAAGGAGTGCCTGCCGTTGGTTGAACTTCTGATCAGCATATCCAGCATACTTCCAATTAATTCGCCCTGTAAATGAACACTGGCGGCATAGTCACCCAACGACCCGGGGTCATCGTTGGAGGCAAGGCTTACCTTCGCCGGGGCGATTACCATATTGCCGGTGTCGGCATAATACCTGCTGATCAAAGCATTTAAATGTGCCAAACGTGTTTTATCTTCAACATACAACCCGGCCCTGCGGGGCAGCAGGTCAGCATAAAACATAGCCAGCCCTTCGCTAAACCAAAGCCCGGCAGAGCGCTCTTGCGGACCATAATTAAGGTCAGTGTAATCAGCCGGTTTTATCCGAACCAAATTCCATGAATGTGAAAACTCGTGGGCGATTTCGCCATACATTTCCTGCATATTATGGGTTAGCAGTGTGTCGGCGGCACCAATAGTTACCGAATTTGCATGTTCCAGGGCACCGTTAACCCCATCTTCAAAAAGAAATACATAATTTTTGTATGGAATGCCGCCGAATAGACGTGCAGTCTGGATGACAATCTGTTGGATATTTTTCACCAGTAATGCAGAATCAAAATGGAGCTTGTTACTAACCGGCAGATAAGCAACCAAATGGGGCACTTCGTTTACGATAAATTTCCATTGATGCAAATGCCCAACCAACACCGGGCAATCAAGCAACTCAATAGCCGAAGATGCCCTGAAGATATTGGCCTGAGCTGTTTTTGCCAACCCGGTAGCAATTTGCCAGCCAGCCGGAAGTTGAAAATGTACATATGAGGGTTGATAAACATGTCCAACCAGATACATAAATGAATGTACGTCGCCCAGCAAACCGCCATTGGCGCTTAGAAAAGGCTGGTGTGCAAATCGGGGCGTATTTGGCAATTGGATACGGTAGGAAATATCAGCGCTGTTGCCCGGAATCGAAATGTCCCACAATGCACTATCTTTTTTTGCAAAACCTATCAAACCGGCCGATGTTTCAACCTTAAAATTTTGCACATAACGCCAGAAACGGTCGTCATATTCGTGGTGGGTGGCCATGGCGAGCTGAAAATGATGAGGTGCATTTTGCACGTGAATTTCTATATCATATCCTGAAAGATCTGCCGTATCCGCTTTAAGCACATAATGAATAGCTACGCCGGAACCGGATTTACGGTCTTTTTGAGCATAGATAACCTTTGCCAGCAAAAAAATGAAAAAAAAGGTAATAAACAATGCCCTGGAGAAATACATACACAACGTGTTTTTAATTCATGAAGTTCGGAAAGCAGGTATGGTGTTAAATTGGGATATAAAATTATCGAATTCAAATCGGGAAACAGCAATTTATTTAAATGTACAAATCAGCTTTGCGTTTACACTATCTTATCCTACTTTTGCATCGCTTTGGTTTATCCGCTATTATTTAACGGATGATTAAAAGGGAATACGGTGTAATTCCGTAACTGTCCCGCAGCTGTAAGCTCCAAAACCAATGCCCAATCAAATGCCACTGTTCCGATATTTTCGGGGCGGGAAGGCCGGGCAGGAGGGGAGTAAGTCAGAAGACCTGCCTCAGCATAAATATTATTCATAGCTTTCGGGGATTGAAGCTTGAATGTGAAACTCATCCGTCGTTTCCATTCTTTTCATTTCTGTATGCTGTGGGTTTAAACTCACAACAACATGAAAAAAAATTATGCATTTGTTGCTGCAGGCCTGGGGCTTGTACAACTGGCGCTGCTCAGTACGGCAGCGCGCGCCCAGGACACATCCAGGGTACTTAATGATGTAGTGGTAACCGCCACACGTTCACCAAAAAAATTATCAGAAATTGGCCGGGTGGTAACCGTGATCACTGCCGCAGAGATCAGCCGCTCACAAGGCAAAACGCTGCCTGAATTATTGAACACTGTTCCGGGCATCACTTTTTCAGGGGCAAACAATGCGCCGGGGATTAGTTCATCTGTTTTCTTTAGGGGGGCATCTACAGGAAACACCCTGATTTTGGTCGATGGTTTCCCTGTGAATAATGCCTCGACCATTGAAGGGGCTTATGACCTGAACGCTTTCCCGATTGACCAGATCGATCACATCGAAATCCTGAAAGGAAGCGGCTCGACATTATATGGATCAGATGCAGTTGCCGGGGTGATCAACATCATCACCAAACATTCAACAGGGCAGTTGCTAAAAAGCAACGTGCAGCTGAGTGGCGGTAGTTATAATACTTTTAAAGAATCAGCCGGATTGATTGGCACCGTGAAAAACACAGATATTGCGGTAAATCTGTCCAATACCGATTCAAAAGGCTTCCGTGCAGCTACGGATACTACCGGCAAAGCAGGCTTTAGGAATGATGGCTTTCATCAACGCTCGGCAAGTGTTAATTTAATTCAACATGTTTCTGATAAGCTGGCCATAAACGGCAACCTTCAAACCAGCTATAATACCGGAAACTTGCCGCACGGGGCTTTTCAGGATGACCAAAACTACACTTATGCCAATACATTTTTATTTGGCGGCTTAGGCGCCAAATTAAACCTTGACAAAGGCGACCTGAAATTCAACATCACTCAAACTGACGTCAAAAACAATTATAATGATGCAGCGAGTGCGGCGAACTTCGATTTTCCATCTTATCAAAAAAATACCGGCCATATTACGGATGCGGAGGCTATTTTAAATTATAGTATTGGTAAACATCTGGATTTAACCAGCGGTGCAGATTTTAAGTACAGCAGTACCAAACAGTTAAGCACATATGGCTCCATTGATAATAAAAGTAACAACATAGCCAGTGTTTATACTTCTTTATTCTTCAAAGCGGGCATATTTCACATGGAGTTGGGCGGGCGTTATAACCATGATGCTAAATACGGCAGTAACGAAACCTATACCATCAATCCATCGGTATTGCTGTTTGATCAGTTAAAATTGTTTGTTACCACGGCGTCGGCTTATAAATCCCCATCGCTTTATCAGTTGTATTCAATATACCATGGTACAGACCTGCGGCCGGAAACCACTTCCTCATACGAAACCGGTTTTGATTGGGAAGTAATAAAAAACAGGCTCTCATTCAACACTGTTTTTTACGAGTACAAAACCAAAAACGTACTTTATTTTTTTAACGAATCAACTCCTCCGTATGGAAAATATAAAAATGGCGAATTTCTAAAAGATAAAGGCTTTGAAAGTGAACTTAAACTATCACTGGATAAACTAACCGCGTCAGCTTACGCGGCTTACGTAACAGGCATGTTAACTGATGAGAACGGCATAACATCAGATAAACTGTTTCGCAGGCCCAGCCATACCTATGGCGCCAGCGCGTACTACCAGATAGCCAGTAATTTTTCGGCCGGGTTGGTTTATAAGTACACTGGCAGCCGGCCTGATGAAAAGTTTAACCCTGACTTTTCTACATCTATAATTACCTTAAAACCATATGGCTTGCTGGATGCACATTTGCAGTATACCATCAATAAGCACTTCAGCCTGTTTGCCGATTTTAAAAATATTCTCGATCAAAAATATACTGATTGGATAGGATATAATACCAGCCGGTTTAATTTTATGGAAGGTATAAAGTACCAAATCAATTAAGAATTTTTATTTGAAAGGATTATCACTAATTTTACTCCATAAAATCAACTATGTCATTACAAAAGATCAATACCCGGACAATCGTACTTATATTGATGATCGTTGCGGCAGCGGCCATGAGGTTGCTCAGCTTCAAGTTCCCTTACATATTAAGTAACTTTACACCTGTTGGGGCGATAGCCCTGTTTGGCGGCGCCTATTTTACCGATAAATGGAAAGCATACCTGGTGGTGTTGCTTACCCTGTTTGCCAGTGACATCCTGATCAATTACTTATACACCACTAAATGGGTGTTGTGGTATGGCGGCTCTTTTTGGGTTTATTTAACTTTTGCCATTATGGTTTTTATCGGTAGCCTGATCAAAAAAGCGAATGTTGCCAACGTGGCTATTGCCTCTTTAGCTTCCGTTGCGGTTCACTGGTTAATTATCGATATGCCATGGTTATACGGATCGCTTTATCCACATAATTTGACCGGCTATGGCCAGTCGCTTATTGCGGCTATTCCATTTGAGCGGAATATGGTTTTGGGCGATATTGTTTTTTGCGCCATCCTGTTTGGTGGGTTTGAATTGGCTAAGAGTAAATATGCCATTTTACGCATTCAAAAAGAACCAGCTATTTAACATAATAAATTTTATTAAAAAAGCGGTTCAATATAAACGAACCGCTTTTTTTATGGGTAATAATTTACTTTAAAAAACTCTCCCCCTAAATTTAGGAGGAGATGTCGACGAAGGCGACAGAGGGGGTAGAACTTGGAGGTAAACGACAAACTGAATATTCTTAGATTGTTCTTTTACCCCTCCCGGCCTCCCCTAATTTTAGGGGAGGAGGTGTGATGGAAAGTATTTTTTTATTCTCCCCCTAAACTTGGGGGGAGATGTCGACGAAGGAGACAAAGGGGGTAGAACGCGTTTATTAAATTGAAATAATGAAAAAGATCGTAGTATTAACCGGCGCCGGCATCAGCGCCGAAAGTGGTTTAAAAACCTTCAGGGACAGTGACGGCCTGTGGGAGGGATATAATATTGAGGACGTAGCAACACCGGAAGCCTGGCGCAGAAATCCTGCTTTGGTACAGGATTTTTATAACGAGCGCCGCAAAACGGTACTTGAGGCCAAACCCAATGCAGCACATTTCGCCCTGGCCAAACTCGAAGAAAAATATGATGTCACCATCATCACCCAAAACATTGACGACCTGCACGAAAGGGGAGGCTCAACCAATGTGGTACACCTGCATGGTATTATTACCCGATCCCAATCCGATATAAACCCCAACCTTACTTATCCCATTGATGGATGGGAGATAAAGATGGGGGAGCTATGTGAACTGGGTTCGCAGCTGCGGGCCCATGTGGTTTGGTTTGGTGAAGATGTGCCTATGATCACCACGGCCGCCCAAATTTGCTCAACGGCGGACGTTTTTATTTTAGTAGGATCATCACTGGCTGTTTACCCGGCAGCCGGACTGGTAAACTATGTCAGGCCAGATGTACCAAAATATATTGTCGATCCGAATATCCCTTACCTGAGCCGCCAGGATCATTTTATCAAAATTGAGGACAAAGCAACGGTGGGGGTACCTTTTTTAATTAGTGAATTATTGAATTAGTGAGTTAGTGAATTATTGAATTAGTGAATTAGTGAGTTGTTGAGTGAGTTTATTAATTTGTCTAATAGTCGGTGCAATCAGTGTAATCGCCAAAACAACAATCTGTGTAATCAAAAAATCAATCAGTGAAATCATCCAAAAAGAAATGCATATTTAACTGGAGCGGCGGCAAGGACAGTGCGCTGGCTCTTTACCATTGCCTCCAAAATCCGGAACTGGATATTAAATATCTGGTCACTACCATTAACGATGCGGTCGACAGGATTTCGATGCACGGGGTTCGCACCGGGCTTTTAATTAAACAGGCGGAAAGCATCGGAATACCGTTGTACCAAATTCGTTTACCCGAAATGCCGGGCATGGAAGCCTACGACAACGCGATGCGGCATCACCTGGAACATTTCAGGAGCGAGGGTATTACCCTTTCCATTTTCGGAGATATCTTTTTGGAGGACCTGAAAAAGTACCGCGATGACCGCCTGGCCGAAATAGGCATGACCGGCATTTATCCTTTATGGAAACGCGATACCCATGAACTGATCAACGAGTTTTTCGATCTCGGTTTTGGCACCGTGATTGCCTGCACCCAGGAACGTTTGGAACGGATAGTAGGGAAGGAGATCACCCCCGAGCTTATCCTGTCATTACCCGATGATGTGGATGTCTGCGGCGAGAACGGCGAGTTTCACACCTTCGCTTTTAAGGGTCCGATCTTTTCATCGGAGATCAAATACAAAACAGGAGTGAAGGTTTTTAAGGAATACCAGGCACCACAAAATGCCGATGATTCCTGTGTTTCTGACACAAGTAAAAAACTATCCGGATTTTGGTATTGCGACCTTATTTCGGCCTGACTTCCCATTTATTTGGCACTTTCAGGCCTCAGAATATAATTTGGCACAGAATTTTAAGTTGATATAAATAATTATATTTCAGCTGTTTAATTATAAATACAGATCAAATAGGTTGAATTAAAGCTATACAAGGAGGGTATTTTAACCTTAAAAAACCAAATAATATTTTGAATGCTGTTTTTTGCATATATAAATAACTACCTTTCAATGATTTACAAAGGCAACCGGAATCAATAGTTATAGCGTTGATAGGTTTCTTTAAAATCTTTACGCATTTCTATAAACCGGGCCGCGACTGTCTTTAAAAATGCTTCGTCAAGTATTTCAAATATACTATTCACCCCGTCAAGCAGGTCGATCTCCGCAATTTTATACGTCTGCTCAAAACTCCCCTGCTCAATCTTCACAATGTATTTACTGTTCATGTTAAGAATGGAGATCTTAAATTCTGGGTGGGGTAATTCTGCGATGATTCTCATGATTTTGAATTTTCGGTAGAGACGCAAAATATTGCGTCTCTACGCCAAATGTAAGGTGGCTTGTCCAAATAAAAGATTAAATATGAGATTTGTCTTATTTACTTTCAAAACAGCTTCGTTACTTTTGCAAACATGGCAGAGGATTTAAATATCATATCATCAACCAATAAAGCTGAACAATACGAGTCGTTGGTTCCGCAAATCGAAGCCTTACTTCATGGCGAGCCCGATCTTATCGCTAATCTGGCCAATATTTGCGCCGCACTTAAAGAACAATTCAAATGGTTTTGGGTTGGCTTTTATATGGTAAAAAATAATGAGCTGGTTTTAGGGCCGTTCCAGGGGCCGGTTGCCTGCACCCGTATCGGATTTGGCAAAGGTGTTTGCGGCGCCGCCTGGCAGCAGGCCAAAACACTAATTGTTCCGGATGTGGACGCTTTCCCGGGTCACATCGCCTGCAGTTCCCTATCCAAGTCGGAGATCGTACTTCCCTTATTTAAGGATGGTACAGTTGTCGCTGTACTGGATGTAGATAGTGAAGCTTTGGATCAATTTGATGAAACCGATGCCCAATACCTGGAGCAAATTATAACAATGGTAAACTTCAATGAGTAAGATCTACCTGATTCCCGGTTTAGGTGCCGACTGCCGGATCTACAACAACATCGACTTTCATGATCACGACGTTACCTGCGTGGACTGGATAGAACCGCATAAAACAGATACTTTAACAACTTATGCACAAAAACTTATTTATCAATACCATATCAAACCAAATTCAATTGTAATTGGCAATTCTCTTGGTGGAATGATAGCTATAGAAATAGCCAAAATTATCGCAGTGGCACAGGTTATTCAAATCTCAAGCATTAAAACCATTGATGAAGCGCCCTGGTTTTTTAGCTTGCTGAAAATTGCCCCATTTTACAAACCAATTCCGGGAAAAGTGTTCAACAGGCTGGAGTTTTTGATCAAACCATTTTTTGGCCACATGAACGAGGCAGACAACTGGCTCTTCGTAGACATGCTTAAAAAATCATCGCCGGTATTCTTAAAGTGGGCCATGGATGCAACGCTGAAATGGGATAATAAAGTGATCCCTAAAAATGTTGTGCAAATTATAGGGGATAAAGACCTGGTATTTTCATATAAAAGAATCAAGGGCGCGATCATCGTCAAAGGTGGAACACATATTATGATATTTGAACGGGCAAAGGAAGTGACCAAAATATTAAAGCGCATCTTAAAAAAATGAAGTTACCCGAAGCCTATTATCATACTGACGATGTTGTCGGCCTAAGCAAAGATTTGTTGGGCAAATATATTTATACCTGTATTGATGGTTTAAAAACAGGCGGATATATTGTTGAAACAGAAGCTTATAAAGGCATAACAGACAAAGCATCACACGCATATGGCAACCGCAAAACGCCCCGTACCCAAACCATGTTTATGCCGGGTGGTATTGCTTACGTTTATCTATGCTATGGCATCCACGAAATGTTTAACATCGTGACTTCAGCCGAGGGCCAACCTCATGCGATACTGATCAGGGCCATAAATCCCACCGAGGGGATAGACATAATGCTGCAACGGCGCAATATGCTGGCGGTTAAGCCAAACATCACTTCGGGCCCCGGTTCGGTCGCCAGGGCCCTGGGCATATCCAGGAAGATCAACGCATCCAGCCTTCAAGGTAATGATATCTGGCTGGAAGATAACGGATTGATATTCCCAGATGAAAAAATAGCTTCAGTCCCAAGGGTAGGTGTTTCCTACGCAGCCGAGGATGCTTTATTGCCCTATCGTTTTTATGTAAAGGGCAACCCCTATGTAAGCAAACCGAATAAATAATTAATTTTACCGTAGAGACGCAACATTTTGCGTCTCTGAAATGTGCCGGAAGATGAAAAGAGACGCAAAGTATTGCGTCTCTACAATTAAAGAAAAAACCAATGATCTACCAAAACACCTTAGCATTCGCCACCCGGCTTGATGAACAGGATCCATTAAAAGATTTTCAATCTAAATTTCTTATTCCACAGCATAACGGCAAGGATGTGATCTACCTTTGCGGCAACTCCCTCGGCCTTCAACCAGCAAATGCACGGGCCGAGGTTGACAAGATTTTAAATGGCTGGCAGGAACGTGCGATAGAAGGATTCTTTACCGGCGATGAACCCTGGCTGGATTTTCATAAACGGCTTACCCGTACACTTTCAGTCATGCTGGGCGCAGAAAAAGAGGAGGTTACCATTATGAATTCACTTACAGTAAATCTTCATTTGCTGATGGTAAGTTTTTATAAACCAGCGGGTAAGCGTTATAAAATAATGATAGAAGGCGGGGCCTTTCCTTCTGATCAGTATGCGGTTGCCAGCCAGGTAAGGTTTCATGGATATGACCCGAAAGATGCCATCATTGAACTGTTTCCACGGGTAGGTGAGTTTAATTTAAGGACTGAGGATATTCTCAAAAAAATAAATGAGAACAGGGATGAGCTTGCTTTGGTGCTTTTCAGCGGGGTAAACTACTACACCGGCCAGTTGTTCGATATGCCGGCCATCACCAAAGCCGCACATGAGGCGGACGCAATAGCCGGCTTCGATTTAGCGCACGCCGCAGGAAATGTTCCGGTGCAGCTTCATGATTGGGGTGTTGATTTTGCCACGTGGTGTTCTTACAAATACATAAATTCAGGCCCCGGGGGAATAAGCGGGGCTTTTGTTCACAAAAAACATTTCGACAATACAGAACTCAGTCGATTTGAAGGGTGGTGGGGCTTCCGCGAAGATAAACGCTTTTTAATGCCTTCGGTATTTGAGGGAGAAAAGGGGGCTGCAGCCTGGCAGTTGAGTACCAGTCCGGCAATATTACTGGCCTTACACAAAGCCTCGCTCGACATTTTTGAAGAGGCTGGCGGCCTCGCACCATTGAGGGCAAAAAGCGAACTGCTTACCGGCTATCTGGAGTTTTTGATTAATGGGATTAATGAAAAACATGGCGATGAACTGTTTAAAATCATCAGCCCAAAAAACAAATCCGACCGCGGCTGCCAATTATCAATCGTTTGCAAGCAAAATGGCAAAGCAACATTTGACAAACTAACGGAAAACGGCGTAATCGGCGACTGGCGCGAACCAAACGTGATCAGATTAAGCCCAGCGCCACTTTATAACAGCTTTAAGCAAGTTTTTGATACCGGACTGATATTGGCAGCTTCGATTTAAGAAAATTGATTACGGGGCGTAAATTTGAGTCGGTAAAAGAAGGGATCGGTCGCCAACATTACAAATTTCAACATTCCAACCGTCCAACGCTCAAAACATGCTCAAAATAGCTTACGATCCGATTTATATTCATCCGTTGCCTGCCGGTCACCGGTTCCCGATGCTGAAATACGAACTGATTCCTGCGCAATTATTACATGAAGGATTGATTGCCGAAGAATGCCTTTTTTCTCCGGGAGAATTGCCCGAAGAATTTATATTGTGGACGCATGAGGAAGCATCCTGGACCCAATTACGCGATTTAACCCTGCCGCCAAAAGAACAGCGTCGCACTGGGTTCCTCTTATCAGCCCAACTAATAGAACGCGAAAAACGCATAGCACAGGGTACCATTGAAGGATGCCTGCACGCAATTAATTTTGGCGTGGCCTTTAACGTGGCAGGTGGAACGCACCATGCCGGCACCAATTGGGGAGAAGGTTTTTGTTTATTAAACGATCAATCCATCGCTGCTAATTATTTATTGCATAATGGCTTAGCCACCTCTATATTAATTATAGATTTAGATGTGCACCAGGGCAACGGCACGGCACAAATATTTGAACACAACGCATCTGTGTTTACTTTTTCGATGCACGGCGCAAATAACTTTCCTTTTCGCAAAGAGAAATCCGATTACGATGTTCCCCTGCCTGATGGAACGGGTGATGAGGAATACCTTCACCTTTTAAAAACAATCCTGCCGCAACTGATCGACCTGCAGCTGCCTGATTTCATTTTTTATCTGTCAGGGGTTGATGTTTTGGCTTCGGACAAATTAGGAAAAATGGCTTTAAGTAAAGCTGCATGTAAACAACGTGATCAATTTGTATTTGAGCAATGTATCATAAATAAAATCCCTGTGCAGGTGAGCATGGGAGGAGGGTACTCACCGGACATTAAAGATATCATTGAAGCTCACTGCAATACTTATCGCGTCGCGAATGAGCTGTATTTTTAATCTTTCCCGACGATTAAAACCGTTTTATCCCTATGCTTTTTGCTGATGAACTGAAACCGGAAAAAAAGCAGGATGGCCGATACCATCAAACCCAGCACCAATCCGTACCATACTCCCTTTACGCCTAAATGCAATTTCAAGCCTAACAGATATCCAACAGGCAAACCAACTACCCAATACGCCAGGAAGGTAATAATGGTAGGGATATTTACATCGCCCATACCCCGTAAAATGCCGAGGCCCACCACCTGGGTTCCATCAAATAATTGAAAAAAAGCTGCTATGATAAGTAATTGTGCTGCAATTGATATAACAATTTTATCTGAAGTATAAATCCACGGCAACAGCTGGTTAAAAATTGTAAATATAGCCGCTGTTATACACATAAAAACCAAAACGATGTGATAACTGGATATGGCCGAGTGCCGCAATTTTTCATGTTCATTGCTTCCAAAATAATTGCCCGATTTGATGGCGGCTGCCGCTGATAAGCCGCTCGCCATCATATAAGTCATGGAAGCAAGGTTAATGGCAACCTGGTGTGCGGCCTGCTCATGATAACCGATGGTGCCAATAATTATTGCGGCAGCACTGAAAGCGCTGATTTCAAAAGTATACTGCAAAGCCACCGGGCCGCCAATCCTCAACAATTGGATACAGCGTAACCTGTCTATATTTTTAAGTGCAAATGTGCGCAGGTAGGCCCTAAAGTTAGTAGATTTAAAGATATACAGGCCCATTACCGTTGCCATTATACAACGGTCTGCCAGCGTACTGTAACCCACACCACGAACGCCCATCGGGCTAATACCGAACATACCCTTTACCAGCACGATGCCTAAACAGATATTAAACAGATTTCCCCATATTGAAATGGACATGGCTTGCCTGGTAAACCCGAGTCCTTCGGCAAATTGTTTAAAAGTATTAAACACCAGCATCGGGATCATTGACAAGCCGAGCAACATCAAAAATGGACGCGCCTGTTGCACTACAGCAGGCGTTTGATGAAGATGATCTAATAAAAACACAGAACCCAGCAATGTGAACACAAAAAGGATAATGCCTGTTACTGCATTTATAAAAAGGCTGTTTGATAGCAGGCGGCCACATTCCACATAGTTATTGCGGCCGTTGTGCTGGGCAATAAGCGGGGTGATGCCATAGGAGATTCCTATCCCGATCACCAGCGTAATAACAAAAATACTATTGGCCAAAGAAACTGCGGCAAGCGAAATAGTACCGGCAAAATGCCCCACGATTATCGTATCCGAGGTTTGCACCAGCGTATGCCCCAGCTGCGAGATCACCACCGGAATTGCCAGGTTAAGGTTTTCGTTATAGTGCGGCTTATATTTATGGTAAAGGGATTTCATTTGGATGTTTTTTTTTGGAGAACGTTGAAAGGTTGGAATGTTGAAATGTTGCCGGTTCCGAATCTTCTTTCTTCCGGTCTTTACTGACCCTGCTTGCCGGCCGGCAGGTTTCCGGACTTTCGGTCTTAAACCGCAGTGTAAAACTCTTCCTTTTCAGTAGTATTGATCCTGATGATGCCTGAAAGGATCAGATCAACCAGTATGCGTTGTGCTTTGCGCCGGCCTATTTTTAAAAGATCGCAGCACTCGGCAACGGTGATCCTGGCGGTTTTTTCAAGGTATTCCAATAATGTCTTTTCATTGGAAGAATACGCTATCAATACGCCTTCGGTTCCTGATTTGCGCTTAAGCACATCAACTACAATTTTACTGGCAAGTATGCTTTTATCCTTCACCCTAACGTAAACCCACCATTTACCATCTTCAGCCAAAGCGGCATAAGGTTTAAAATTGGTTTCAGGGATATCAACTACCAGCACAATTTTATCGTCAATATAAACCTCCTCAAAGACGGGTTCGATGGCCGGCCTGGCGAATAAATGAGCCGCCTTAGTGATCATATAACGTTCCTCATCCTCTGATTTTACACCTTTTATCGTCCCGTCATCGGCCACGCCGATTAAAAGCCTGCCGCCTTTGTTATTCGCAAAAGAAACCATCGTCCGGGCGATTTTTTCGCAGCTGGTAATCGTTTTCTTAAAGTCGAGAGAAACACCTTCGCCTTCAAAGATCAGCCTTTTTACATTCATGCTTATTGCTCCTCTTTATTTACCGCCTGGTAAGGTTTAAATTTCTCCATCCACCTTTCAGGGCGGGTAATCTGTGTAAACCCAAACTGACTGTATAACCCATGTGCATCGGCCGTAGCGAGCGACCAGCGCCTTAATCCCTGTAAATCCGGGTGTTCTGTAATGGTTTGAATCAACCACTTCGATAAACCTATTCCCCTGTAACCGGGAAGTATAAAAACGTCACAAATGTAGGCAAATGTAGCTTTATCGGTAACCACCCTGGCAAATCCAGCCTGCCGTTTTTCTTTAAAAACGCCAAAGCATAGTGAGTTCTCAATAGCTCTTGCCAACTTTTCAGCCGGTAAACCTTTTGCCCAGTAAGACTCCACGCTCAGGTAATGGTGAATGGTATCAAAATCAAGCAAACTTTTATCAGTCGAAATCAAAAATCCTTTCTTCAGGAAGGTATCGGCATTCATAAAAACGTACATTTTCGTCGGAATAACTTTTTAATCACTCTGTAATTTTAACGCTGATCAGCAACTTCCTTATTCGCGGGATGGTGTAAATCCCTCATATAAATTTCATTGATCACTGATGCACATAATTTATCATTTTTATCAAATATCTCCGTAAGATAAGATTTTCTGAACCTGCCGTTTAACTTTAGTTCATCCTCGCAAACTACTATTTCACTGTCACTTATTGTAATTTTAAAATGAAGATTTGAATGAGCCGGTTTATGGTACCGTATTGCGGATGACCGTGTCCAGGCCCGCACATTATAACCCTTCAGAGACATGATGTTATTAAACAGTAAAGGATAAAATGGGTCAGCTGCTGCGTATATTGTCCCCCCAAAAATAGACTTGTGATAGTTTTTGTTTAAAATACTTCTCCCAATCTTTACCTCAACACCCCTGAACCCTTTATGAAACCTGATTATCCAAATGCGTTGAAAAAACAGGGGAGGGTAGAAGCGCAAGGTCCATTTTAACACACCTTCGGATACTAACATACCCGCTAAATATCAGAAAAATTAGTGTAAAATGAGGTACCTGATTTAAAATATTATGATTACCAAATCCACCTTTACAACTTTTGCAACGCTTACAATTTTTACAACACTTCAATAACTTAAAAAGCACTTTTAACAACACCGCCATCCGCGCGCACAGCAGCTCCATTGGTGGCTATTGACAAATCGCTGGCAAGATAAACCACCAAACTCGCGATCTCATCGGGCTCAATAAATCGTTGTAATATGGAGGTAGGGCGTGTATTCCTGAAAAAATCCGCTTCAATTTCTTTTACTGTTTTGCTGTTTGCTTTGGCCATGTCTTTTAAAAAATTGCCGGCGCCTTCCGAAAACGTGGGACCCGGTAATACAGTGTTCACGGTTACTCTTGTGCCTTTTGTTAACTCCGCCAGTCCACGTGCAACCGAGATCTGTGCGGTTTTAGTCATGCCATAGTGGATCATTTCATCAGGGATCTGTATCGCAGATTCGCTCGAGATAAATAAAATTCGGCCCCAGTTTTTTTCGATCATTTTATCAAAGTACGCCCTTGACAGACGGATGCCGCTCATTACATTTACTTCGAAAAACTTAAACCAGTCTTCGTCCGGGATTTCTGTAAATTGTTTTGGCTCAAAAATGCCCACATTATTTACCAGGATATCAACTTCCGGTAATTGATCTATTAAATTTTGCACCTGGGCTTTGTCGGCAAAATCAGCAATAATTCCTTTTATATTTTGGTTGCCTGTTTCTTTTTTCAATTGTATAATGGCCTGGTTAACTCTTTCGGCCGTTCTGCCATTAACAACAACCTGCGCGCCTTCATTTGCCAAAGCTTTTGCAATGGCAAAACCAATGCCGGCGGTTGAACCGGTAACCAGCGCTATTTTGTTTTTTATTTTAAGATCCATGATTTTCCGTTTTATGTTCTTACTACAAAAGCAAGTTTAAAGATGTTTTAACATAACCACGGGGTATTTGTAAAAAGATGGAATGAACCTGACATTTGATATAGAATCAGGACCTAAAAGTGGGAAGGAGGGATTTAGCTAATTTGGTCCGCATGGTAAGCATCCCAATATTCTTTTGGCGTCACAATTTTTGTTTGCTCGTAAACCCGAAAGGAGAGATCAGTTGTCGCTACTTTTTGCATTTCTTCTTACAGCTTTTACTTCATCGGTTATTTCATCCATTGTCATTTTTGAAAGGCCATATTTGTCGGCAAGCTCTATACACCTGTTCAGATTTTGCGGTGTTAACTCCTCACCGACAATATCAATAAAATCTGTAAAAGTCAACTGATCGTTTTTTATGCCAAATTTATTGTACTCAATTTCCGATATAGTGACGTTTAATGTGCGCATGATTTTCTTAAGTATTTATTCAAATATACGAATGGTATTTTGCTACCTTTATTTACAATGAGAGAAATTTGGCTGTCTCTGTCTAAAGCTATTCAAATCATTTTTCCGTTAGCTTTCTTCTTATATAAAAAACATTTTTATATTTCTCATAATTAACATTATGTTAAGTATTAAATTAATAGATTCACCCCTTTCTCCTTTTCTTTTAGATAAGATGCTTTTCTGTAAAAGTTGACGCGTTACAAATTGCCGTGAAGTTATAACGATTGAATGTGCGTTTAATATAAACCAAAGAGCAGTTAACAATTGGGACGCTATGAAATATTATATGGGTTTACGATATACAACGGCCTCGTTATCTTTTTATAAAGCCTTGCAATCTCCATTGTAAAACACTCAATTGTTTACCAAAAAAAATGTTCTTTGTGTAAACCCGACATTTTAATAATTGATTGATTATCAATTATTAAGGCAATTGTGTTTGTGATTTGTGTAAACCATGTGTAAACCCATTAAATGAAATCTACCCCTTCATTTTCTGCAGCGTGAACAAAAACTTTCCATTTAATCTTTGCGCCCGCTTTTTCAAGCGTGGCTGAAACGGAGCAATATTTCCCCATGGACAGCTCAACTGCTTTTGCGGCTTTGTCTTCATCTATGTCACCATATAAATGAAACTCCACATCAATGTTCTGCCACAATGAAGGTTCTTTTCCTTTTTCCCGTTCGCCGTTAACCACCATTTTATAATCTTTCACTTCCTGTCGCTGCTTTTTCAAAATAGCAATTACGTCAATAGCTGAACATCCCGCAAGGCCCATCAGCAACACCTGCATAGGTCGAACGCCAAAATCCTGCCCGCCGCTTTCGGGGCTGCTGTCCATTTGTATACTGTGTCCATTTTCGTCTGTAGCTACAAAGCCGAAATCACCACTAACCCGTGCAAGTTCTATTTTAGACATGTTATTTTATTTTTTAGAATACTAAATTATGATTTTTAGTTCAGCAATGTTTAACGCAAATGTAAAATAGTGAGCGATAAGTGGTGAATAGTGATTGCTGAACGTAGAACAAGAGCTTCAACATTTACTTTTCAAGCCTTTTTTTTGTTGGAATTACGAGTGTTAAGCCTGACAATGTTTCCCCTACTGCACAAATTTTAATATTAACCAGGCCAATATTGTTGTGGATTCGCCAGATTTCATTTAGTGAATTTATCTTTATTTTCGATTTACGATCTGATTTAAATGATGTTTCAGATGTTCAATATAGTCCAGCGCCAGGAATTCAACGGTGTGCAAACTTTGCTCCGTTTTGCTGTTATCACATTGTGCCTGTAGCCCGTCGGCGGGATAATTATCTAAAACACGGATAATCTGTCCGTTTAAAAGCCGCCATAAACTCAGCAACTCCTCAAGGTTTGCTTCCTGGTAATGTTGGGCCTGCACCCACTCTACCTGGTCGTATACCAGTTTAAAATTCTCCTGGTAAGTACAACGCACAAAGCGCTGCAGGTTAACCTGGGCACTGTCAGTTAAGTGCCCGATGATCTCCTTTGCCGACCATTTTTCCGGCGATGGCCTAAACTCCCAATCAATAGTTTCAATATACGAATTTAAAAAGCTTTCAATTGCTTTGTTTAATTGCCCGGTAATATCTTTCATTTTAATGCCCTTTTACCCTTTTAAGTGGTCACAGTGTCCCTTGCTCTACAACTTTAATCAAAAAAACTTTATCTTCAAAGCCGGAAATATAACGTTATGGCGCTTAATTATATCTGGATTGCATTTTTTTTGATCGCGTTTGTTATTGCATTGATCAGGCTGGTGTTTTTTGGCGATACAGAAATTTTCGCACACCTGGTTTCGGGGATGTTCAACTCGTCCAAATCATCCGTTATGGATATTGCTTTACCCCTGGTGGGCAATATGGCGCTCTGGCTGGGTATCATGAATATTGGCGAGAAAGCAGGCGCCATCAATTTTCTATCCCGCCTGGTGGGCCCATTTTTTAGTAAACTATTCCCTGAGATCCCCAAAAACCACCCGGCCACCGGGCAGGTTTTAATGAGTTTTTCAGCAAATATGATGGGGCTTGACAATGCAGCCACCCCGCTCGGACTGAAAGCAATTGATGGTTTACAAGAGTTGAACCCGGATAAGGAAACCGCCTCCAATGCCCAGATCATGTACCTGGTTTTGCTTACATCGGGGTTGCAAATTATACCGGTTACCATCATCGCCCAGCGCGCTATCCTTAATGCGCATGATCCTACAGATGTGCTTATACCTTGCATGATTGCCACCTATGTCTCGGCCGTAGCAGGTATGCTATTGGTCGGCATCAAACAAAAACTAAAATTATTTGATCCGGTGATTGTAGGATGGCTTGGTGGCATAACACTTTTCCTTGCCACAATGGTTTGGTTTTTTACCACGCATTTATCAAAAGAACAGATTAGTTTATTTTCAAAAGTTACAAGTAATCTGCTTTTATTTTTGGTGCCTGTAGTGTTTATTATAGGCGGACTTGTAAAAAAGATAAATATTTTTGAAGCCTTTATTGATGGCGCTAAACGGGGATTTGAAACTTCGGTTAAGGTTATCCCCTACCTGGTTGCCATGCTGGTGGGCATCGCTGTTTTTCGTGCCTGCGGTGCTTTAGACTATATGAATGACGGACTAAGATGGATTTGCAATGAATTGGGACTTGATACCCGTTTTGTGGATGCTATGCCGGTTGCTTATCTGAAACCGCTGAGCGGCTCGGGGTCCAAAGGGATGATGATAGATGTGATGAAAACATTTAAGCCCGATAGTTTCGCCGGGCGCCTGGGTTGTGTATTTAATGGATCTTCGGACACTACCTTTTATATCGTGGCCCTATATTTCGGCTCAGTTGGCATCAAAAAGTCAAGATATGCCATCCCCGCCGGCTTGTTTGCCGATTTTGCCGGGATCATTGCAGCAATTTTTGTTGCCTATTTATTTTTTGGTTAAGCATTTAACTTCAGTTAAAGTAATTTAATTGGCAACAAAATTTCTGTTAAAATCGTAATAGTACCTGTTAAGGACTACTAATAAATGATTTTTACGGTTTATGCCTCAAAAAGATTATTTAAAAGAAAAGCAGGAGAAAGCGAAGACTACCGTTACCGGCATAATTGTGCTGCTTATATTTATCATCATTTTTATTGGAATCATTGTACGGCTTGCGATCCGTTCTGGTACCAATGAAGGCTTTTTTCCTTTAATGCCCACGGGTAAAGATGCTTACGAAATTGCCAAAGCCTATATTCAGACCACTATAAAATCCGCTGATGCTGAATTTCCTGATAAAGACTACGAATTCACCAAAAACTCAGACTCCGTTTATACCATCACCTCGCATTTTGAGGCGAGGAATATAAACGGTGAAGTAGTTAAAACTGAATTTACAGCCACGTTAAAATATAACGGCGGTTCATCTTCTGATCAACATAACTGGACTTTAGTTAAGCTGGAAGAACATTAAAAAAGCAGCGGGCCAAAATTTCTTCAGGCCCGCTTCAATCACTCTAAAACAATCACCTCTAAATAAGAAGTATCTTGAATAATTAATATGAAAATGTTAATTATTGACTTATTCAATATAATAGTCAAATTTAATCATTATATTTTTTCCAAATAACGAAAGGCGCTCTTTTTACCAGGTGGTGACAGTTAACCACATGTAAAAATAATTTGTTTTAATACATCAGCCCTTTGATAAATATATCGCTCATTAATAATCGTTTTTTACGAATCTCTTCCATATGCTCCATATCGGGAAACATTGTTTTCTTGTTTGAAAGGGCGCTCATCCTAACGCCATGCAGGGCATCTAAAAGCAACTCCACAATTTCATCCGGATTCGCAACAGGCTTAATTTTCCCTTTGGTACACTCTGCCCGGATAGCATTTATCAGCATTTCTTTTTCCGTTTCATGAACCTTCGTCACTATTTCCCATATCATGTCAGGTAAGTTCTGTTCATTCAACCTGAAAAAATCGAAAAAATTATAATTCTTCAGGATAAATTCATGTTGCGAATTGATCTGAAATTCAAAAGCTTCTTTCAGATCGCAGAAAGTGTTAACCCTACTTTTTAAAATTTCAAGGTACTCATCGGCCACCCTGCGCATAACGTCAGTATACAACTGGCTTTTGTCGGGGAAATAATAATATAACAAGGCCTTTGACATACAAAGATCGCCGGCTATCTCGTTCATGGTAGTTTTTGAGTAGCCGTAATGCAAAAAGCGCTGGTGCGCTGCTTCCAGGATTTTCTCTTTTTTCAGGTCCTGTATTTCGTTAGTGGCAATCATGTATCACTGTATATGGAATAATCGGTGGGTGAATTTACGCTAAAAGTTTTAATCCTGACTTTTTTAACAAATTTATCAAATTTTATAAATATAAGTTTTTTAAATTTTTGCAAAAAAAAGCGGCGCGTTTTTTTTAAACGCGCCGCCTGCTATTTATAGTATTGCGGTTAAGCTTCCGCAACAGCTAATTTTTCTGTTTCTACTTTTTTCTTGTTTCCTCTGAGAGCATTTTTCATCCTTACGCGGATAATATACATACATGGTACCAGGATTAAAGTGATAATAGTTGCAAATCCCAAACCAAATATCATTGTCCATGATAATGGCCCCCAGAAAGCAACGTTATCACCGCCGAAAAAGATGTGCGGGTTGCCTGTAGTGAACAGGCTCGCAAAATCAATATTAAAACCTACAGCCAAAGGTATTAATCCCAAAATAGCTGCGCTAGCCGTTAATAACACCGGCGTCATACGTGTTTTGGCTGCTTCAACAACCGCATCATGCAGGTTTTCGCCCTGTTCAATTAACATATCCGTAAACTCAACCAGCAAAATACCGTTTCGAACTACCACGCCGGCGAGCGCTATGATACCTACGCCCGACATTACTATCGAAAATGTCATATGAAATATACTCAATCCGAGGAATACGCCGATGATACTGAAGAATATTTCGCTTAAAATGATTAACGTTTTGCCGATAGAATTAAACAAAGCCATTAGAATTATAAGGATCATCCCAAATGAAATCAATAAAGCTGTACCAAGGAAATTCGCGGTTTCTATCTGATCATCCTGAGCTCCACCCATCCTGATAGAAACGTTAGCAGGCAATTTAAAGTTTTTAAGCGCCTGCGAAATTTGAGAGTTTACCTCCGTAGCATTAAATGGTTTTATAACGCTTGAGCCTAACGTAATTACGCGCCTTTGTTGTTTGTGCTTGATATTGTTATAGGTATTTGTATAACGAATATCGGTAAATGCCGAAATAGGTACTTGCCTGATGGCCCCCCCTGTTGCCATATCCCGGTAAGTAATCTTCATGTTGCGTAATGCGTCAATATCATTCCGCTGATTTTGCTGCGCACGCACATCTATTTCGTATTTATCTTCACTGGTATTTCTAAAATCGCCCGCCTTATAACCATAAATCGATGTAAACAGCGCGGTGTTTATTTGAGTAGTGTTTATCCCTTCCCTGTTTGCCCTTTCGCGGTCAACGTCAAAAACTATTTCAGGTTTGTCACTTACAACGTCCGGTATCAACTCTTCGATACCGGCTATACCCTGTTGACCAATAAACTTTTTAAGCCTTGCCGCAGTTGTTACCAGCGTATCCAGGTTATCGCCGGCCATTTCCAAACTGATATCTTTTTGGGTCGGTGGTCCGCTGGCTTCCTGTGCAACAGCAATTTTTGCACCGGGCAAACCCTGTACAGAATTACGGATCTTTGCGAGGATACTTTTGGTGTCTTTACCATGCCGTTTGCTAAACTCCACAAATGCGACGGTTATTTTCCCTTTATTATAATAAGTTCCCTGGTCTTCATCAGAAGGATCGGTAACGCCGACTGAAACATTTGAAATGATGGAGGAAACAATATCCTTATCAGGCGCCACTACTTGTGCGACCCTTTTTTCAAGGGTTTGTACTACACCATTAGTGTATGCCTGGTCGGTACCAATGGGCAAAGTAACATATACGTAAACAAAGTTTGGATCGCCTGACGGAAACTGTTCAACCTTCAGGTTACTTACTATCGAAAATCCAATCGTTAAAATGAATAGCATCACGGTACCACCCAGTATCCACCAGGGGATTCTAACAGCTTTTTCAAGCAAACGGGCATACCAGGCCTGGAATTTGGGCCAGGCGTTCGTTTGAAACTTGTCTATCCATTTTAATAATATAAAATGATCGAACAGGTACAAAACAATCAGCAACATAACAAAATTGCCTATGCCAATACTTAAAGCGCCGACTGTAGCCAGCAGATAGCAAAATATGGCTATACCGGCCATGATGATTGTGGTACGCTTTGTTTTACGGTCAAATTTTTGATGGTCATGCTCTCCTTTAAAATGCGGTTTCATAAAATCAACCGCGAAAACCGGGTTCATGATATAAGCCACTACCAATGACGCTAACAGTGTGATGATAAGCGTAATCGGGAGAAAAAACATAAAATGGCCAATCAGGCTATTCCAGAAAGCAAGAGGAACAAATGGCGCCAGTGTAGTCATCGTCCCTGAAAAAACAGGCATAAATACCTCGCCGGCCGCTATTTTTGCAGCTTTTGTGATCGGTACTGCCCCGTTATTGAATATCCGGTGCGTATTTTCAATCACCACAATGGCATCGTCCACTACTATTCCAAGCGCCAGGAGGAACGAGAAAAGCACGATCATGTTTAACGTAAAACCTATCGCCGGCATCAATAAAAATGCGATAAAACAGGACAGCGGGACAGACAAGGCCACAAATATGGCATTGGTGGTACCCATAAAAAACATCAGGATAATGGTTACCAGTATAAAACCTATAACGATGGTATTGATCAGGTCATTTAAAGTTGACCTTGTTTTATCAGACTGATCACCGGTAACGGTAATGTTTAATCCTTTTGGGAAAACTGTACTTTGTTTTTGCTTGATAAGTTTATAAATATCGTCAGAAGCCTCGATCAGGTTTTCACCGGCTCTTTTACTTACGTTTAGCGTAATTACATTTTTAAAATCATGGCCTTCAGGCGTTTTTAAACGGGCATAACTTATCTGATCCTGGAAACCGTCTTTTACCTCAGCAATATCGCGCAGGTAAACAGCCTTGCCCTGGGGGTTCCTGATCACCATTGCATTTACCTCATCGGCACTTTTAAAATCTTCCTTAACATCAATTGCACGCTGTACGCCATCAGCCTTTATCGTGCCGGCTGTTGAAATGATATTTTCGTTACCTATTGCCTGTATAATATCGTTATAACTCACCTGCGCGGCAGTCATTTTATTGATATCAACATTGATCTGGATATTTGGTTCCAATGCGCCAACCTCTACCACTTTAGAGATTTGCTTCATCGACTCAATATCATCTTTTAAATTATCGGCATATTCCTTTAATTTTTTAAGGTCATAATTGCCTGACACGTTGATATTTAATATTGGCTGATCGGCAACATCTATATCAGAAACATCAGATTGCTTTAACTGGTTATCATTTTGCGGCAAATCCTGTTTGGCTTTGTCAACCGCGTCTTTTACGTCCTGCTTGGCATCCCTGATGTTTACATTTGCATTAAACTCCGCCGTAATTACCGAAACATTTTGCTGGGTGTTTGACGTTACTTTTTTTAACCCTTTAAGTGATTTTAACTGTTTTTCCAAAGGTTTGGTCACCAGCAATTCAATATTTTGCGGCGATTGGCCCTGGTAAATAGTAGTTATATACACTTTGGATATGGTAATATCCGGAAAGTTTTCCTTGGGCAGCTTATTATAGGACCAAAAGCCAAGCAGCGCAATTAAAAATATAAGCACATATACTGCCCTTTTATTATCAATGGCCCAGCTTGAGGGTCCGAATTCTTTTTCCTGGTCTTTCATTTTTAATAAATTCTATAATTAATTACCGGATGATGTCAATACTTTTATTTTATCCCCATCTTCAACTTCGCTCGCACCTTCGGTAATCAATTGATCACCCGACTTCAGGCCCGATAAAATTTCAGATTTACCGCCGTATGTAGCACCTGCTTTAATAATTTTCTTTTTGGCAATACCATTCTCATTTACAAACACATAATCACCGTTTTCCGATCGCTGAATTGCTTTAACAGGAATAACTAATGAATTAACTTTTGAATAATCGGCGATCTTGATAATAGCCGTCATATTGGGGCGTAGCGCTTTATTTTGAGGTAATTTAATTTCTACAGCAAAACTACGCGATGCAGGATCGATAACCTTGGCAGCAAAAGTGACAATGGTTTTTAAGGAATCATTTGCATCCGGGAAAAGAATCATTACTTTATCCCCCTGGTTTACACTTTGCGCATAGGATTCAGGTACATCCGCTTTTACTTTCAGGTTATCAGCATTTACGATCCTGATCCCGTTTTGACCCGGTTGAATAACCTGCCCAAGTTTAAGATCCATCTGGTCGACGGTGCCTGTAATTGGCGAAGTAATCCGGTACATATCTGCCTGTTGCTTTAAAGAAGCAACTTGCTTCTGTGAGCTTTGCAATGCAGTTTGCGCCTGTAAAAATTGAACCTCGGTACCAATTTTCTGATCCCAAAGGTTTTTTTGACGCTGATATAAAGTACGGTTTAAATCTACCTGTGTTTGCGCCTGTGCAATTTGCTGGTTCAATACACTATTATCCAGTTGAACCAATATTTGGCCTTTACTTACGCGCTGCCCCGGCTTTGCATAAAGCGCTGTGATCACGCCGGGCGACTGCGAATAAGCAGTCACATTATCCTGTGCATCTATCCTGCCCTGGATTTGAACGTAGTTAGTAAAAGTGCCTGTTTGAACTGTATAAATACTTACATCAGTTGATTTTACCGAATCCTTTTTACCAATTTCAGCAGACAGTTTTGTGATTTTAGCGCTTATATCAGCTTCCTGTTTTTTAAGATCAGCCAATTCTGCGGTTTTATCTTTTGGTTTGTTACAAGCTGCCAATAAAAGAAAGGCGGGTATGTAGAGTAATTTTTTCATGTCGTTATTATATATTTTATTGTACAAGGTTCAATTATTTAATTCGTCCGTATGCTTTATCAAGGTCAACTTTGCTTACAAGGGCATCATACAGGCCCTGGATATAGGAGTTATCGGCACTTTCCAGTGCTGATTCAGCTTGCGTAACTTCTATGCTTGACCCAACTCCTTGCTGATATTTAATTTTAGATACCCGCAAAACTTCTGCGGCCAGCTCCTGATTTTCCTTTTGAACTTTTAGCGTTTGCATCCCATTAATATATCCTATCCAGGCTTGACTTGCCTGAAGCCTTAACCCATTTTTTAAGTTACTAAGATCATTTTGCGATTTAAGAACTGTTATTTGTGATTGTTTTATCCGATTATTATGCTGTCCGCCACTATAAATCGGAACATTTAGGGAAAAGCCAATATAAGAAGAAGGATAACCAGGACTAAAAAGGTGCCCGAGAGAATTATTCTGAAATAGAACACCGGCGTTGCCGACAAATGCTAAAGACGGCAGCAAAAGTGATTTTTCCCTTTTTAAATCAAGTTGATTTAATTTCAGATTGGTTTCAGTAAGGCCATATTCTATTCTGTTTTTATAGAAAGTAGTATCATTTGATAAATCACTTAAGTCGTCCCCTAGCTGCACATCCTCTAATTTATCTTTTAGAACAAGTTCCTTTTCTATGGGCATTCCCATTTGGAATTTCAGTACCTGGTAGTTAAGCGCAAGTAAACGCAAAACGTTTTCTTTATTATTCACCAAAGTATTGTATTGCACTGTCAAACGATCAACATCAATTTTTTCAACAAACCCCTGTTTGTTTTGCTGAATGGTTTCATTCAATTGCTGTTTTAGTTGTTTAATGTTGGCGTCAAGTAATTTAACCTGTTCATTACTTACCAAAACCTGGTAATATGCTTTGGTAACGTTAACATTGGTTTCGATCCGTGAACGCGTATAGTTTCTTTGTGATAATTCTTTATATGTTTTAGCCGCTTTTAAACCAACCAAATATGATCCATCGAATAATAATTGGGATAGGCTAATGCTATTACTTTCGCTAAATTTTTGATAGATACTAAATTTGTTGGTGCCAAAAATAACGATCGGTGTTTTTAGATAATCCTGAAAGGATGCACTTCCACTTATCTGTGGCAAACCACTTCCTATGGTTTCCTTCACTTTGTAATCGGCGCTTTTAATATCCAGATCTGCATTTATCACCGAATCCTGGTGTTCATAGGCATAATTAACGCAATCGGCAACCGTAAAGTTATATTTCTGACTATCAGGCGGGGCCTGCTGCGCGAAACCATTTAGGGCAACGGCGCATATTAAAGATACTATTAATACTATATGTTTCATTTTTATTGTTGTGTTGTTCGTATTACAATTAATATTAGCTGATTTGGACAGCTGCCACAAAGTAAGTTCTGATCTGTGACAACCCTATGTCAGCAGTTTATTCTTCTATTATGTTTTTATACTGGTTCAGTAACTTATATCCTTTAAGTGTACAAATACCGTAGTTAAAATGTTCCAGAAATTGTTGCTGAACTTTCCATGTATTAAACTCCGCCAGGGGGAAAATGGAATTATTAAAACCCATTTCTACCATATTAACATGCATCCTCGCAATAATCTTAACATCTATTTCTGGCCTTATATACCCCTGCGTAATACCTTTCGTTAAAAGCTGCTCCATTTTTTGGGTAATAACCTTGTTTTTAAACTCCTGGAACTGTTTCCATGCTTCCGGATGAAACTTTTGAAGTTCGTGGATGACGATCGGGTTTATCCTGGAAAATATTTCTTCAGAGCATTTCATCATATTGATCATCTCTTCTATTACATTTCCTGAACGATTGATAATATCGTTCATTTGTTCCTCATCCTCTTTCAGTTTTTTCTTAACCAAAGCGATCACCAGTTCATTTTTATCTTTAAAAAACTGGTAGATGGTTTTTTTCGACATCCCCAGATGCCTGGCGATATCATCCATCGTTACGCTCTTGATACCTGCTATTAAAAACAGTTCTTCGCTGCCCTGTATTATTCTTTCTGTTTGACTCATTGACTTTCGGAGTCAAAACTATGGAAACATTTTTAGAATTCAAAGTTTCCAAAGTTTATTACCTTCTTCTGACAAATGCTCTCTATTAGTGGCAGTGGCAGTCGTTAGCAGCAACATTATTTCGCTGAGTCGATCATTTATCCGGAAAACAAATTTATCTCAAACAAGGGGCAATAACAGGCGGGAATAACGACAATGTAAAGGGCGGTTTACGCCATTTTACTTTAGAATGCCTTTTTTAACCCCAACACTTCCATGATGAACCATGATCATCATTCAATCTGCTACTTAAAACTGCTACTGAATTATTACCTTTGCAAAAAATTTAAATTCCTTTATGACGCTTACTCCACTTTCAGCAATTTCCCCTATTGACGGCCGTTACCGCAACACTACCGCTGCACTTGCAGATTATTTTTCGGAGTATGCCCTGATCAAATACCGGGTATTTGTTGAAATTGAATATTTCATCGCCCTATGCCAACATCCGTTGCCCCAGTTACTAAACTTTGATAAAAATGCAACAGAAAAGTTACGTGATATTTATAAAAAATTCTCCGAAACGGATGCCCAAAGCATTAAAGAAATTGAAAAAATAACGAACCATGATGTTAAAGCCGTTGAGTATTTTATCAAAAAACAATTTGATGATTTAGGCCTTGAAGCCTATAAGGAATTCATCCACTTTGGCTTAACCTCGCAGGATATTAACAATACCGCCATCCCCTATTCATTTAAACTGGCTTTAAACGAAAGCTATTATCCGGCTATAAACGAATTGGTTGATTTGTTAAAAAAATATGCTGCCGACTGGGAGCATATCCCCATGCTGGCGCATACCCATGGCCAACCCGCATCGCCAAGCCGTTTAGGTAAGGAAATAAACGTTTTTGTTGAGCGCCTGGAAAACCAGCTGAACCTTTTAAAAGCTGTCCCCTATTCTGCTAAATTTGGAGGTGCCACCGGAAACTTTAATGCACACCATATTGGTTACCCGGCAATCGACTGGAAAGCTTTTGGTAATCACTTTGTAAATGATATATTAGGCTTAAGCCGTTCGCAGTTTACGACACAGATTGAGCACTATGATAATTTTGCGGCCCAGTGTGATGCACTCAAAAGGATAAACAATATTCTGATAGACCTTGACCGGGATATCTGGTCGTATATCTCCATGAACTATTTTAAACAGCTGATAAAAGCAGGCGAAATTGGTTCATCGGCAATGCCGCATAAAGTTAACCCGATTGATTTTGAAAACTCAGAAGGCAACCTGGGCATTGCGAATGCTTTATTTGAACATTTTGCCGCTAAACTGCCGATATCAAGATTACAACGGGACCTGACGGACTCAACTGTATTGCGCAATATAGGGGTTCCTGTAGCGCATACATTGATCGCTGTTAAATCAACCGTAAAGGGGTTAAATAAATTGTTGCTGAATACAGATGCCATCAACGCACACCTTGAGGCCAATTGGGCAGTAGTTGCCGAAGCCATCCAAACAATACTGCGCCGCGAAGGTTATCCCAATCCTTACGAAGCGCTTAAAGAACTAACCCGCACCAATCAACAGGTAAATGCGGAAACGATTGCTGTTTTTGTAGATGCCTTAAATGTTGACGATTCGATAAAAGAGGAAATTAAGCGGATAACACCTGGGAATTATACGGGAATTTAGTGATCAGAGGTTGGAGATTAGAGGATAGTTAATTTTGTCTTCACCTAATCTCTAACCTCCAGTCTCTAATCTCTAAGTCACCAACAGGTCATAACAATATAATCAGTCTAAATAAATCAAAAAGCTGTTTAACTTTGTTCATCTATATTAGTTATAAAATAAAATGAATATCAACGTATATACCGAATCAACTCCTAACCCGGCAACCATGAAGTTCATTGTGAACAAGTTGCTGATCAATGGCAGTTTAGACTTCCCTACAAAAGAAAGTGCCGAAACTTCGCCTTTTGCAAAAGAGTTATATAAATTTTCCTTTGTAAACGGGGTTTTCTTTGCAAGTAATTTTGTTACTGTAACTAAGTTTGAAGGCGATAACTGGGAAGATTTGTTACCGATATTAAAAGAGTTTGTAAAGGGCGCAGTAGAATCGGAACTGGTTATAAAAGAAGAAGAACATGTTGAAGCTGATTTTGAAGGCACCGATACTGAAGTAAAGATCCAGCAGATATTGAACGACTATGTACGCCCTGCTGTTGAACAGGATGGCGGCGCTATTGCCTATAAATCATTTGATGCCGGCGTTGTTACTGTTGAGTTACGCGGATCGTGCAGCGGCTGCCCTTCATCAACCGTTACGCTGAAAGCCGGTATCGAGAACTTACTTAAAAGAATGGTGCCGGAAGTTACTGAAGTTGTTTCTGAAGCATTATAATAGACACGAATTTCACGAAGTTGTTAATTAAAATATTTTTGGATCACTCTTAGCGTCTCCCCTGTTATCTTTCCGTTCGTCGCCAGCAATTCCCTCGTATTTAAAACTTCATTTCCGCCTTTAAAGTTTACTACTTCGCCACCGGCCTGCCGTACGATAACAATTCCGGCAGCAACATCCCAGGCATTCAAATTATATTCGTAAAAGGCGTCGAACCTGCCGCAAGCGGTGTAGGCAAGATCAACTGCTGCTGAGCCCAAACGACGCAGGCCATGGCAACTGCGCATCAGCTCGGCAAATAATTCAATATATGCAGTTTGTTTTTGAAAATCGTAATAAGGGAATCCTGTTGCCAGTAAGCATTTATCAACTGTTGGTGTCGACGTTACCCTGATCTCATGGCCATTTAAATATGCCGGCGAATCTTTCCATGCGTAAAAGCATTCATCCTGATTAATTTCATATACAACACCTACAACAAGGTCATCACCTTCCTGCAGAGCAATACTTACCGAAAAAACCGGCAGGCCATGGATAAAATTGGTGGTGCCATCCAACGGGTCAATGATCCAGTTATATTTATCCCCTATCCGGTTAATAGTTTTTTCTTCGGTGATAAACCCCGCTTCCGGCAATACAAGTTGCAAAGCAGACACGATGATTTGTTCGGCCGTTTTATCTACATATGAAACCAGGTCGTTTAGTCCTTTGAATTCGATTTTGTCGGGGCTGAATGTTTTACGTTGCTCGCGGATAAAGGCACCCGCTTCTTTGGCTATTTCAATTACTTTGTGCGTTACTTCTTTCAGATGCATGATGTCTTAATGAAAGGCTGAATGAGAAAAACTTATGGACAAAGAAACTTAAAAAGAATAAACTCAACGCTGCCGAGGGGCGGGCTATAATGGGGTCCATTTGAAAACTCTGGATAAACAATTTTAATACGGCAAGGTTGGCAAAATATCCAACAAAAGCAACTGACACAAACCGGAAAAACTGTTTGTATGGAGGTAGATTTGATTCAGAAAAAACAAAATACCGGGTGATCAAAAAATTAACAAGCACCCCCAGGAAAAACGATATGGAAAACGAAAGTGTGTAATTGCGTACTGTGAGGTAAACGATATGATACGTTTTTTGGGTAAGCAGGTTATGATAAAAAAGGTAAAAAGCAGATACATCCATTAAAAACCCTACTCCTGCAGAAAAAACAAATCTGACAACCTGGTTTTTTAATAATTTATTGCCCAGATTGCGGTTAGCCATGTTTAATTTCTTTGTTTTTTTTGTTCATTTGAGTAAAACATAGCACCGATCCGCCTAATACCATAAATATAGAGATCAACTCTGCCTGTGTAAAATTTATCCCTGCTACATGATATTTAGTATTAACCCTGATTAATTCTATAAAAAAACGTTCGATACCCGCCAGGATCATATAGATACCAAACAATACACCCGGCGCTTTTATTTTACTGCGGATGCTCCACAGGAATAAAAAGAGCAGGATACAAATTACCGATTCGTAAAAAGAGGTCGGGAATACAGGGACAGGCAGTTCGCTGCAAAATTTACCAACACAACCCGGAATAGCAACGCCTTCATTATTTACATTATGAGGGAAGTTAAACGCCCACATCCAATCGGGTGCCCAGCTTAGCCAGTGTGGTTTTGGCGCAAGGTTAGGGATACCCCAATCCCCATCACCTGACATCTGGCAGCCAACGCGGCCAATGCCATAAGCCAGCATCATGCCCGGTCCGCCAATATCAAGCATATCCATCCATTTGATGCCGTGTTTCGCGGCAATGTATAATACCACAGCACCACCACAGATCAGGCCGCCGTAAAATGTAAGGCCGCTAAATCCAATCAGCATACCTACCGGGTCCTTCATAAACTCGCCCCAGTTTTCCAGCGCATTGAATACTTTCGCCCCTGCGAAACCGCAAACTGCAGCCCAAAGTAAAATACTCCCCATTAACTCGTAAGGGTGAACGGTTACCACCTGGGTTTTAGGAGCAGGCAATTCCTGTTTCTTACTTTCGTAATAGGCCCAGTAAGCAAACGCGGCCGCACCAATAATCCCGCCGATCCAATTACCTCTTGCTGATAAAATAAAACCCTGTGTATCGTCAAGAAGCGTATGATAATTTAGTATAGCATCAACCAATTTGAATCCTAAAATAAACCCAAAAAAACCATTGCCGGCCAATTCGCCTATGGTAACGGGTTGACCAATGGTTACAGTTTTTTCAAAGGAATGGATATAACCCAGTTTTTCTTTCCGTTTAAACTCCTGCACAAAGGCCCAATACCCCCCTATAAATGCTATAGCAACGAAAAAACCAAAAGATTGTATTGGAAGCGGTATGTTTATCCCGGTAAAATATTGAATCAGCGAAGAAATAGTAGGGAACATAGGTTAATGTTTTGGGCGCAATATAAGGTTAATGTGCAAATATTTCTTCGGTTTCGGTTATTTCAACATCACCATCCGGTGATATTTGTGTTAATAAAACGCTCTTTATTTCGTTAACAAGCACCGGATCATACTTGGTTTTAACTTTTACATAGTTACGGGTAAAACCATGCATAAAACCGTCTTTAATATCTCCTTCAAATAACACTTCTTCGGTTTTATTTAACTGGCTCCCATAAAATGCCCTGCGTTTTTTATCCGATAAAATATGCAGCATCTTACTCCGGTCGGCACGGGTTGAGCCGGGTACCACTCCTTCCATTTCACTTGCCAGGGTATTTTCTCTTTCTGAATAAGTAAATACGTGCAGATACGAAACGTTTAACTCATTTAAAAAATTATAGGTATCAATAAAATCTTCCCGTGATTCGCCGGGAAAACCAACGATTACATCTACACCGATACAACAATCAGGCATCAGCTGTTTAATTTTTGCAACCCTGTTTACATATAAGTCCCTTTTGTACCTGCGGCGCATTAAACCTAGTATTTTGTCAGAACCTGACTGCAATGGTATATGAAAGTGCGGAACAAAACGTTTTGAGCCGGCCACAAATTCAATAATCTCGTCCGTTAATAAATTGGGTTCGATAGATGAGATCCGTATACGGTTAATCCCTTCTACTTCATCCAGGGCTTTCACCAGGTCGAAGAATTTATCGTGGCGTTTACCATCACGAATCCCAAAATCGCCAAGATTCACCCCTGTTAAAACAATTTCCTTTACACCGGATGCTGCAATTTGTTGAGCCTGTTCAATCACATGCTCAATGGTATCGCTCCGGCTGTTGCCTCTTGCCAACGGTATGGTACAAAAAGAACAGGAATAATCGCAGCCGTCCTGAACTTTTAGAAAGGTACGGGTTCTGTCGCCAAAGGAGTATCCGCTGATAAACTCTTTTGCTTCGGATACCGGCTGGTTATAAACAAGCGCTTTAGGATTTTTAGTCAGATCAGTGATATAGTCAACAATCTGAAATTTCTCGGCAGCGCCTAAAACCATATCCACCCCCGGAATTTCAGCAATCTCTTTTGGTTTTAATTGCGCATAACAGCCAACTATAGTAACATAAGCCGCAGGGGATATTTTAAGCGCTTCTTTTACTACCTTTTTACACTTTTTATCTGCGTTATCAGTAACCGAACATGTATTGATCACATAAACATCAGGCGTATCGGTAAAGTCAACCGTATCATAACCTGCTTTAATAAAAAGCCGGCCAATAGACGATGTTTCCGAATAATTCAGTTTACAACCTAATGTATAAAAAGCAACCTTTTTGTTCATTTTGAAGGCGCAAAGGTCGGAAATTATTTCGGAATTCGGAATTCGGAATTTCGATTTCGGATTCCGAATTCCAATAAGGTTGTAACTTAATCCTCACCTTCTATTGTGATTGCTATTTGCCGGCTTTTGCTATTTGACCAGACAAAAAATCAACCATTTCAGAATCGCTCATGGTGACAAGTCTCGTCTTATTTTTAAACTGATGGCAGTTGATAGAGCAATACGAAATCGAAATTCCGAAATTCATTATTCGCTCCACCGGTAAGTCTCATTTTCCAGCCCGATCAAATCAACTACCCTGTTAACCACCGTCATGGCAAGGTCCTCAATCGTTTGCGGCTTGCTATAGTATGATGGTATGGCCGGACAGATAATACCTCCTGCTTCAGTGATGGTTTGCATATTGCGGATATGGATCAGACTTAAGGGCATATCGCGCGGTACCAATATTAGCCTGCGGCGTTCTTTTAAAATTACATCAGCTGCGCGGGTAATCAGGTCATCTGATATTCCACCTGCCACCCTTCCTAAAACCCCCATAGAGCAGGGAATAATCACCATGGTATCATACCTGGCCGATCCTGATGCAAAAGGCGCCATAAAATCATTTTTGGCGTAAAACTTAAACGGGTAATTTGCGTAAGTTTCGTTATCCAATTCAAACTTCCAGATGTCTTTGGCATTGTCCGACATTACGACCGCAACATCCTTTACCTGTTCATTTAATTGCACCAGCTTATCCAATAAAAGCTTTGCGTAAATTGAACCGCTGGCTCCGCAAACTGCGACAATTATTTTTTTCTTTACATCCGTACTCATAAACCTCGCCAGCTAAAATTTACTGCATAAAAAAGGGTCGAATAACAAGTACTCGACCCTACATCTACCTATGAAAAACATGCCCATTGAAAGGGCGTCACAAATATAATAACAGTTTTTTAATTTTTTTACAATTTATTGAAAATAATTTAACTCACTTTTGAAAAATTCTTTTCGATGAGCGTTTGGATAATTCCATCCACCAAACCAACCGTAGGTACATACATATTTTTAATGTTTGCAACTTTCATTACCGTCATATAGATCTCACAGGCCGGTATAATCACGTCTGCCCTGTCCTGGTTTAAGCCAAGTACATTTATCCTGTCTTTTAATGAAAACGAGGTTAAATAATTATAGAGAGATTTCAACTTTCCGAAACTTAAAGGCGCCTTGTCTTTTTCATCGGCCATTTTGTAAAGTTTGTTAATATTTCCGCCCGTACCAATGCCTGATATTACTTTAAAAGGGCGTGTATTTTCACGCAAGAAATCTTTCATATCATTCCAGCTTTCTTCGGTATCCTGGTTATCGAGCATTCTTATAGTGCCGATATTAAAGGATTTGGATGCCCACAATTCACCGCCTGAAAAAAGAGATAATTCTGTACTTCCTCCGCCAACATCAATATACAGGTAGTTTTTGCTTTTATCAATATTTTGTTCAATATGGCTTGAGTAGATAATTTTTGCTTCTTTCTGCCCGTTGATGATCTCCAGGTCGATATTAGCCGTTGTTTTTATCTGATCTGCGACCTCCATCCCATTTTTCGCCTCTCGCATAGCCGACGTCGCAAAAGCCATATAATCGGCAACTTTGTACACATCCATCAGGTTACGGAAAGCCACCATGGTTTTAAGCAGGTCGGTTGATTTTCGTTCAGAAAGAGAATGATCAAGGAAAGCATCATCTCCCAGTCGTAACGGCACCCGTACCAACGTGTTTTTTTTGAAGGAAACTGAGGTGTTATTTTCGGTAATATCTGCAATAAGTAGCCTTACTGCGTTTGAACCTATGTCAATGGCGGCGTATCTCAACTTTTATTTGTTTTTAAATTTAAGGTAATTGTAAATATCAACCTGGGCCCTTTGGGGGATGCCCGAATTGTTTTTATGATATTTGTTAGTATTGTGGCTATTGATCTCGCGTGATTTGGTATTATCCTCCAGTTGCAGGTTGATCATATGCCTGATTTCTTTTCTTAATTCTGCATCCAGCACCGGGAAGCCAACCTCAACGCGGGTATCAATATTCCTGGTCATAAAATCGGCGGAGGTTAAATAGATCAATTCATGGCCGCCGTTGCAATAAATATGCACGCGCGAATGCTCCAGGTACTTGTCGACAATACTGACCACTTCAATATTTTCGCTATAGCCTTTCATCCCTGCGATAAGGCAACACATCCCCCTGATGATCATTTTGATTTTAACACCAGCGTTACTTGCTTCATATAGCTTAGCAATAATTTGCTCGTCGGCAAGGCTGTTCATCTTTAGGATCATGTAAGCTTCTTTGCCGGCTTTCGCATTTTTTATTTCGGTATCTATTAGCTTGTAAATGGCTGGGCGCGCATCAATAGGCGATACGATCAGGCTTTTCAAGCCTCTGGGTAAAGTGCTTTTATTTAAGGCCTTAAATATATTTACCAGGTCGGCTGTGATACTTTTATTAACGGTAAGCAATGTATGATCAGCATATATCTGCGCTGTTTTCTCGTTAAAGTTGCCCGTTGATAAACAGGCATAGTATTCCAGTTTTCCCTTTTCGAGCCTGCCTATGAGGCAAATTTTTGAGTGTACTTTATAACCATCAATGCCGTAAAGTACATTTACGCCTTCTTCTTCAAGCCTCCTGCTCCATCCTATATTGTTTTGCTCATCAAACCTTGCCCTGAGTTCAACCAGGCAGGTAACTTTTTTACCATTTTTGGCAGCATTGATCAATGCATGGATAACCCTTGAATTTTCCGCCAGCCTGTAAACGGCAATGCTGATCTCTTTAACTTTAGGGTCAATAGCAGCTTCCCTCAAAAAGTGGATCACATAATCGTAAGACTGGTATGGCGTACTGATCATATAATCCTTTTTGGACACCATTCCCATCAAGCTTTTACCAAACGAAAGACCGTCAACAGGTAGTGGAATGTTTTTTTCGTACTCCAATTCATGCCTGCCCACATTAGGAAAGGAGATGAAGTTTTTAAAATTATGATAGCGGTTGCCGGGGATAAGGCTTTCGCCGTTGAGGCCCATTTTGCTAACCAGGTATTTGAGCATATCCAGCGGCATTTCTGAGTCGTACAGTAAACGCATTGGCTTACCCTTCTTCCGCTTTTGCAGGCTTTTTGCAAGGGAATCTATAAATTTCTCGCTCACCTCTTTGTCAAGGTCGAGTTCTGCATCACGGGTAAGCTGGATTGAAAACGCTTCTATTTTATCATGTTCAAAAATGAAGAATATATCTTCCAAACTATAGCGGATAACATCATCCAGCAGGATGATGAACTTCAGGTTGTTGGTTTCGGGCAAAACAATAAACCGGGATAAAGAATCGGGGAATTCAATTAATGCCAGCCTGGTTTTTTTGCTTTTAGTGAGTTTTACAAAAAAATAGATGGCCCTGTCCCTTAGCTCTGGCAACGGAAGGCCATCATTTAACATTATAGGTACCAATGTTGCCAGCAGCTTTTCCCTGAAATAATGCTTTACGAACTCACCGCGGCTGACATTCAGCTGCTTGTCGTTCAGGATAAAAATCTTTTCTTCGGCAAGTTGCTTTACGATAATGTTTTCGTACAGGTTATTGAACTTACGTTCCTGCCTTACAACAATATTTTTTATCTGGTTCAGGATCTTTTTGGGGTTGTAACCTAAAATCTCTTTTGCCTTTTCATTCAGGTTTGCCAGGCGGCTTAAGGTAGCCACCCTGACACGATAAAATTCGTCGAGATTTGATGAAAATATGGCTAAAAACTTTATACGGTCAATCAATGGGACGGTCGGATCGGCAGCCTCCTGCAAAACCCTGTCGTTAAAATATAACCAGCTTATTTCGCGGTTAATAATAGGTATTTGTTTATTATCCATATAAAGACCAGCCCTGCGGCCCGATTTACAAATCTGCTTATTTAATTGTTAACTTAATATTAACTCATTAGTATATTAACGTATTTTTAATGTTATTGTGTAGTTATTCATAGTTGATGGTTCATCGTTCATGGTAAAAGTTAACGGCTAACACAGTCTATCGACAAAAAAGCTATGAACTATGAACCATGAACCATGAACTATCACTAAATTTGCACCTACCAAATAAACTAACCATGCCAACTTTTGATATAGTAAGCAAGATTGACGGCCAAACACTTGATAACGCTGTTAACACCGCTAAAAAGGAAATACTGAACCGCTACGATTTTCACGACAGTAAAAGTACGATCGAACTGGATAAAAAAACAAATACGTTAACTGTAGTTACTGAAAATGATATGCGGCTTAAAGCCATACAGGATTCAATTATCGGCCGTATGGTTAAACAGCAGCTCGACCCCAACGCGCTTGATTTTGGGAAAGAACAATATGCATCGGGCAATATGATCCGCAAGGAAATAAAAATTAAAGAAGGTATCGATAAAGAAGCTGCAAAAAAGATCGTTAAAACCATCAAGGATAGTGGCCTGAAAGTACAAGCATCCATAATGGACGACCAGGTGCGGGTACAAGGTAAAAAGATTGACGACCTGCAGGCAGTAATCGCTTTATGCCGTAAAGATGATTTCGGGCAACCACTACAGTATATTAATATGCGGGATTGATTTCGGATTTCGGATGTTCGATTTCGGATTTTTAAATGCGGAATTCAGAATGTTGAATGTAAATTTAATAGGGTAAAATAGCTCAATTGCTCATTCTTCAATTATTTACTTTGATGCACTCTTAGTGAAATTCAGAAATCTGACAAAATAAAACACATTTATGCTATTAAACGGAAGAATAGAAATTGCCGTAAGGCTTTTTTGTATCGTTACTATTTTCTTAGTTTTATCATCATGTGGCAGTAAACATGATGAACAAGCAGATATAAAAAACTGTCCGCTAATTCCTTTAAAAGATACTATTCTCGGTACAATACGTAATAAACTTGAAAGTCCAATTGATGATAGTCTGACAAATAGTATATTTATTATAAACTATCGAAAAGATAAATGGCTCATAAAGGATGCAAAAAATAAATGGGAAAACCAGTATTCTCAGGATTATGAAGGTATTAAAGTTGAATCATTTACCAATGATTACGTTTTAATCTTTTGCCCTTATTCAGGGATTACTGAGAATTATAAATTGTCCCCGAATAAATTCAATGATATGTACCTGCTTGACAGAAAAAATGGAGCAATTATCAAGCATATTGTGTTTCAAGGAGGACTTGGAAATGCTATAATCTATAAAGGAGCAGTTTACGCACAGTTTGATTCTTCAGAAGTTCATCGATGTGTATTTCATTCACCTGGTGCGAATATCGCAGAAGGGAAGTGATAGGAAATTTGACGGATTGACCGAGGTGTTAATTTTGTAGACAGTAACTAATTTTCCTGACTCCGAGATCGAAAGTCCCCAATAAAAAAGACCACCCTTTGCGGAGCAGCCTTCCAACTAAACCAACTTATTATGAAAACAATTCTTTAATTTCGGACTAAGATTCGCAAGATTCCAGGATTGTAGGATTTCAATCCCGGTAATCCTTTAATCCTACGAATCCTGGTTCAGACAAAATTACTTCACAGCAATTTCTCTTGTCTGAATTTTAGCTTCTTCTTTTTTAGCTACCACAAGCTTTAATATACCATCAGTATATTCAGCTTCAATTTTGGTTTGATCGGCAGCTTCGGGCAAAGTGAATGAGCGGGTGAATGAATTGTAGCTGTATTCACGTTTGCTGAATTTTTTGCCTTCTTCAACGTTTTCAGTTTTCTTATCAGCCGAAACGCTTAACACATTTTTATCAAGGCTGATCTTAAAATCTTCTTTCTTCAGGCCGGGGGCCGCCAGTTCAATATGAAACTGAGTTTCAGTTTCCGAAATGTTAACAGCAGGCACGCGGCTGGCTAATTTATCGCTCAAAAACGAGTCGTTTAAAATAGAGTCAAACACATCGCTAAAGAATGGGTTAACCGCATGATTTTTTTGTCCGTTTGCAAATTTTACTAAAGTCATTTTTATATCCTCCTAAGGTTTTACTTTTATTTATCTTCGCAACTTATTCGTCAAGTGTTATACCAACACAAAAAAAGGGCAATATTGCAGACAGAATGTCCGTTAATATTTTTTTACAACGACAAAATGACTTATAATGGCTGAAAAACTAACAGATTACAAATATAAAACCCCCATCGCTATCCGCTTTTCGGATATCGACGCAGTGGGACATGTGAACAACGCGGTTTATCTAACATATTTTGAAGAGGCACGAATCAAATACTGGCGGGACATCGTTCAGTGGGACATGAGCGAAAAAGGCGTAATCGTGGGCCGTTCGGAGGTCAACTACCTAAAACCCATTTTGCTTCATGATGAAGTTGAATGCTATATCCGGACAACCCGTATTGGCAACAGCAGTTTTGATGTGATGCACATTTTGGTTAAAATTACCCCTAACGGCCATGAAATATGCACTACCGGGAAAACGGTTTGTGTAAGTTACGATTACAAGGCAAATAAATCAATCCCTATCCCGGCCATCGAAAGACAAAAAATGATCGAATACGATGAACCCGGCTTGATTTTGAATACGAACTAAAGTAGCCAACGTACTTTCTTCATCGTTCAAATAATTAAAACGACCTGATCTCCGGCATTTTCAGAAGGGTCTCAGCCAGCTTTGACAAATCCATTTTACGGCCGGTTACCCAAATAGCGGCCTGCAGGCAGCCGTCTTTTTTGGATATGTTGACTGTATTAAACTTTAAACCATTGGCGGTGATCAGCTCCCGGATGTGTTCAAGATTTTCAAAGTCACCGCTGGTGAATTCGATTACAAATAATTTGTCGCGGTGAATTTTGTCAATATAGTCCTCCAGCAAGCTAAAGGTCACCAGTACCATCAAAACTACAATAGTCGAAACTACGCCTAAAAGATAGTGTTCAGAACCGATCACCATCCCGATGCCAGCGGATACCCATATTACTGCCGCAGTGGTTAAACCGCTAATGCCTGCATTGTCCTTAAAAATAACCCCGGCGCCAATAAAACCTACGCCCGTTACGATATTCATCGCTGCCAAATTGCCTGACGTTTGCGCAACGATTGTAAACAAGGTTGAACCAAGGCAGATCAGGATAATGGTTCGGAAGCCGGCAATCTTATTTTTGTATTGACGTTCGAGCCCAAGTAGCCCGCCGCACAATACCGCCAGCCCCACTTTAATGAGGTCAGCTTCAGAGATATGGAGCAAAGTGTTCAATTAGTGAGTTATTGAATTAGCGATTTATCGAATTAGTGAATTTAGAATAAAATATACCAAATCCGAAATTGAATATTCCTGCCTGCGGCAGGCAGGCGAATTCCGAAATTAGCCTAAAATATCTTCCCGGGATTTAATATCCCGTTTTTATCAAAAACCTTTTTTATGCCCCGCCATATTTCAAAATGAGCTTCTGTAAATTTAATGGACATATAATCTTTTTGCACCATACCAATGCCGTGCTCGCCGGAGATGGTGCCGCCCAGGGAAACCGTGAGTTCAAAAATCTCACGGATTCCATCTTTTAACTTATTATTCCAGTCCTCATCGCTCATTTTGCCTTTAATGATATTTGTATGAACGTTACCGTCGCCGGCGTGACCATAACAAATTGATTCAAAGCCATATTTATTCCCTATTTCTTTTATTCCTTTAATCAATTGGGGCAAACTGGCACGTGGCACAACGGTATCTTCTTCCTTATAAATTGAATTTGACTTTACCGATACGGCCATCGTACGCCGCATCCGCCATAGCTCTTCTTTTTGCGCCGATGTGTCTGCAAATAACACGTCTTTACAATCAAATTCTTCTAATACCTGGTTTATTTTTTCACAATCGGCGAATATCACGTCCTGGTTGGTGCCGTCAACTTCAATCAACAGAAATGCTTCGATTCCATCCTTCAGGTCAAAGGCGATACCGTCATGTTCTTTAACCCATTCTACCCCTCTCCGTTCCATAAACTCCAGCGCAGAAGGAACAATGCCGGCTCTGAATATTGCTGAAACAGCCGAACTGGCATCCTCATTTGTACTGAAGGAAGCCAAAAGTAAAGCGTCGTGCGTCGGCCTTGGAATCAACTTAACTACAATTTTGGTAATAATGCCCAGCGTGCCCTCAGAGCCGATCATCAGCTGGGTTAAATTATACCCTGAAGCATATTTTAAGGTATTGGCGCCAGTCCATATGACATCACCTGATGGCAATACCACCTCCAGGTTAAGGATATACTCCCGTATGGTGCCATATTTTACCACCCTCGGCCCGCCGGAGCCATGCGAAACGTTACCACCGATAAAACAGCTTCCCTTGCTCGCGGGATCAACGGGGTACAATAGTCCTTGGGCTGCCACCCGGTCCATAAATTCTTCGGTTACCACACCTGGCTCAACGGTAGCCTGCAGGTTTTGCTCATCAATAGCCAGTACTTTATCAAAGCGCTCCATCGAGATCAATAAACCACCCATAACAGGCAACGCCCCGCCGCTTAAGCCCGTCCCAGCTCCTCTTGGCGTTACAGGTATCATATGTTCATTGCACAGCCGCATCAGGGCCGCTATTTCCACGGGTGTTTTTGGCTTTACAACAACTTCCGGGTAATAATGCAGGTCTTCTGTTTCATCGTGGCTGTATTTTTCGAGATCGGTATGGCTGGTAATAACGGCATCATCACCAACAATAGAATTGATGGAAGAAAGGATACCGGAAGTGATTTTATGGTAATTCATATTTTCTTCGTCCTGATCAGAGAATAATGGTTATAGCTGAGTAATCCACTTTTCCGCCAAGGGGTGGGTTTAATTTTTTCATAGAAACACGGATACTTTCAACAAAAGGATAATGCTCTTTTATATCATCCGCAATTGACTGCGCAACCGTTTCGATGAGTTTACGCGTATGTTTCATTTGCGCTGCAATCATATTGTAAACCTTCTCATAATCTACCGTATTACTTATTGTATCAGCTCTTATGTCATTCAATGGCATAAAGTTCACTTCAACATCAACAATAAATTTTGTTCCCAGTTTTTGCTCTTCAGCATAAAAACCATGGTAAGCAAAAAATTCGGCACCCTGTATGGCAATGGTTATCATGGTTCAAATGTAAAAGATGATTTCGGAATATTCTTATTTCGGATTTCGGAATTTCGATTTCGGATTTAGTTTATTTTGAACAGCTGGTGTCGTCAATAAAAAACTGACATTTAAAATTCCGAAATCGAACATCCGAAACGGCGCAGCCATCTTGAGCACCAAAAAATCAACAACTGCGAAAAATCCGAAATTCAAACTATCTTTGCGCACCAATTCAATACACTATGTCCAAAAAAGACCCTTTTGAATCGCCCGATTATTACCTGATAGATGAACTTTTGACTGATGAACACAAACTCATCCGTTCTTCAGTAAGAGATTGGGTAAAAAAAGAAGTAAGCCCTATTATCGAAGATTATGCCCAGAGGGCTGCTTTTCCAAAACAACTTATAAAAGGTTTGGGTGAGATCGGTGCTTTCGGTCCGACTATACCGGTTGAATATGGTGGTGCTGGTTTGGATTATATGTCGTACGGCATTATTATGCAGGAAATTGAACGTGGTGATTCCGGTATCAGGTCCACCGCATCTGTACAGGGTTCATTGGTAATGTACCCAATATATGCTTATGGATCGGAGGAACAAAGAAAAAAATACCTTCCTAAGCTTGCAACAGGCGAATTAATGGGCTGTTTCGGTTTAACAGAACCCGATCATGGCTCCGATCCGGGAGGTATGGAAACAAATTTTAAAGACAAAGGCGACCATTATTTGCTAAACGGTGCAAAAATGTGGATTTCCAATTCGCCTTTTGCAGATATCGCAGTTGTTTGGGCAAAAGATGAAAGCGGAAAGATCCGCGGCCTGATAGTTGAGCGTGGGATGGAAGGTTTTACAACTCCCGAAACACATGGCAAATGGTCGCTCAGGGCTTCAGCTACCGGCGAACTTGTTTTTGATAATGTTAAAATTCCCAAAGAAAACCTGCTGCCTAATGCTTCTGGTCTTAAAGGGCCGCTTGGCTGCCTTAACCAGGCCCGTTACGGAATAGCGTGGGGAGCGCTTGGTGCTGCGATGGATTGTTATGATGCCGCATTAAGATATACCAAGGAACGCAAACAATTTGGTAAACCCATCGCAGGTTTCCAGTTACAGCAAAAGAAACTGGCGGAAATGATCACCGAAATTACCAAGGGGCAGTTGCTTGTTTGGCGGCTTGGCCAGTTAAAAAACGAGAACAGGGCCACGCCTGCGCAAATCTCAATGGGAAAACGTAACAGTGTTGATGTTGCCATTCATATCGCCCGCGAGGCCAGGCAGATGCTTGGTGGAATGGGAATTACAGGTGAATATCCGATCATGCGGCATATGATGAACCTTGAATCGGTAATAACTTACGAAGGTACGCATGATATTCATTTGCTTATCACGGGCATGGATATTACCGGTGAAGATGCTTTCAAATAAAATTTATCGGTTACAACAAATATTATTAATTTTCGTATAAGGCTTATCGAACGAAGTTGAAATACCGTTTTATGGCTAAAATTAATGCCTTCCCTGACCTTTTCAGCCGCCATTACTTTGGCGTACGGGGGATGCTTTTTCTCTTGTTTTTATCCCTTATTTTTTCATGCCGGAATACAAAAAAAGAAGCCTCAGGTTATTCTGACGCGTTTAAACCTGTGTTTGATAAAGTTACCGCTGATTTCGCTACCAACAGGACTAAACAAGGACTCCGGTACCTCGATTCATCCATGAGCCGGATCACGTCACCAAACATCGATGATAGGTTCCGCGCATTAAGCTTTCATTATGTTTATTGGCGAAAAACGAAGGGAGATTATAAAAAAGCGTTATTGTGTGCAGACAGCATGCTGGTGCTTGCAAATAAAAGCGTCACCCAGAAGCAATATGTATCAAATTACGTAGAAGCAAACATGGCTATTGGCGATGCATATTTTTCTATGCAGCAGTTCGACAAAGCATACCGTCATTATTTTGAAGGCTTTAGGGTCGGCAAAAACAATCTTGATAACCGGGCCTTGTCAGACTACTCTTATCGCATGGGCATGATCCTGTATAAAATGGGGCATTATAAACTGGCCGCCGGATATTTTAAAGAGAGTTATAAGCTGTGTACACCAACGAATGATCCATTCGCCGATTTTTACCGCCAGCAGGAAGTGCTGGATAATATTGGCTTAAGTTTTAAGCACAACAACGAACCCGACAGTGCCGATTTGTATTTTGACAAAGCGCTCAATTATATTGCTGAAAATACTGACCGATTTAGGAACAGGTTGGGATTGATAGAAGTTGCCAAAGGCGTTGTATACGGCAACAAAGCAGAAGTTTTGATCGTTCAGGGAAAACATAAAGAAGCTATTGACCTGCTTCAAAAAAGCATTGCCATAAATCTTCAAAAAGGAAATGACAACAGTGATGCCGAATTGGCTGAAATTAAATTGGCCCAACTTTATTTTGATCACAATCAATTGGATGAGCTGTTTCCATTATTAAAAGCTTTGCAGATGCAGTTTGATAGCGTTAAAAATGACGACGCTAAAGCCGAATGGAACCGGCTGATGAGTAAATACTATCAGCGTAAAAATGATTTCCCCAAATCCCTTGCTTACCTGCAGACCTATACGAATTTGAATGATTCGAACACGAAGAAGTTAAGTTTGCTGAAAGAAAGCAACGTTAACGAGCAACTCGCCAACTTTGAAAAACAGTACCAGATAGATAATCTTAAAAATAATAATAAGATCCAGGGGACACTCCTTTACACAGCCGTCGCTGGTGTATTGATGGCGTTTGTCATTATTTTCCTTGTCTTCAGAAACTGGAAAAGATCAAAGCATGATGTGGAAATTGTAAACGATTTAAACAGGCAGGTAAACCTGCAAAAGGCTAACCTTGAAAAAACATTGGAGGAACTTAAAAGCAGCGACCTGGAAAAAGACCGTATTTTACGCACGGTGGCTCATGATCTCCGGAATCCGATTGGGGGTATCGCGTCATTGACGCTGGCAATGGAAGATGACGATTTTACGCCTGAACAAAAGGAATTGATCGGCCTGATCAAAGAAACTTCAAACAATTCGCTCGAACTGATCAATGAGATACTCGAAGTTACCAATAATGGTACGACAAAGTTGAAAAAGGAATTGGTGGAAATAAACTCTCTTTTGACAAAAAGTGCAGAGTTGCTTCGTTTTAAGGCTGCTGAAAAAGACCAGCATATTGAACTGGAGTTACTTAAAAACCCTGAGGAGATATCGATAAACCGCGAAAAAATATGGCGGGTGATCAGTAACCTGATCAGCAATGCGATAAAGTTCAGCCGTAAAAACGGGGTAATCAATATAAGTGTTACCGACCTTAAAAAGGACGTTGAAATTGCCATCAAAGACCATGGAATCGGCATCCCTGATAATATGAAGCCTATGATCTTTAATATGTTTACCGAGGCCAAAAGATCAGGAACAGCGGGCGAAAAATCGTTTGGGCTCGGCCTTTCTATCTGTAAGCAAATTATTGAAAGCCATGGCGGAAAAATATGGTTTGAAAGCAAACCAGGTGAGGGAACAACATTTTTTATAACCCTGCCGAAACCAGCTTCAGGCAAAACTACCCCTTCAAAAACTGAGCATACCAATGTCCTGACGACTTGACAATTCGTTGCTGCGTATCAAAATCCACATAAATCAGTCCAAAACGCGGGTGGTAACCCTCTGCCCATTCAAAATTATCTGTCAAAGTCCAAACAAAATACCCGTCTACCTTATAGCCATCGCTTTTTGCTTTTAATACTTGCGCCAGGTGACTTTCCAGGTATTCAACCCGTAATACGTCATCTACTTTACCGTCAGTTAGCACATCAGGAAAGGCGGCACCGTTTTCGGTGATCAGCAATTTTTTTATCCCGAGATAAGAATTGAATTTTTTTATCATCTGATAAATGGCCGGTGGATATACCTCCCATTTCATTTGCGTTAAAGGTACCTTCCTGTTTTCGGCTTTTACCAACGACGCACTTATATAAGGGGTAAAAATTGAATACTTTACAATCTCGCGGGTATAATTCTGTATCCCTATAAAATCAAAGTCAAAGCTTAAACTTTCCTCATCCCCCGGGAGAAAATATTTTTTTATATTCCTTAAAATCGGAGCATCGTCGATAGGATACCCCAGCCCTAAAACAGGCTCAATAAACAGCCTGTTGATGATCGCGTCCACTCGTTTTGCTGCTTTAATATCTCTTGCTTTTTGGGAATATGGTTCGATAAATGAACAGGAAAAAGTTGTTCCGATTTGTACTGAAGGAAGCACAGCTCGCAATGCTTTTGCCCCTGCTGCTATGCTTAAAACCGTATGGTGAATAGCCGGTAAAAAGCTTTTTAACCCTGTGCGCCCCGGGGCGTGAATGCCCAAAAAATAGCCGGCGCCTGTAAATACGGCCGGCTCGTTCATAATCATCCAATATTTAACCCTATCGCCAAAATACTCAGCGCATATTTTTACATAGGCGGTAAACCAATCAACAATATCACGGTTCGTCCAGCCGCCTTTTAGCTCCAATTCATGCGGCAGGTCCCAATGATAAAGTGTAACCCAGGGTTCAATGCCTTTTTGCAGGCAATAATCAATAACACGGTTGTAATATGCTACACCCTCCAGGTTCACCTCACCCGTACCGCCGGGTAAAATCCTTGTCCATGAAATAGAGAATCTGAAATTGGGGATATTTAATTGTTTAATGAGATCAATATCGTGTTCGTATTGATTGTAGAAGTCGCAGGCTATTTGCGCATGATGGCCATTCAGTATCTTGTCCTTTTTACCTGTAAAAACGTCCCAGATAGATTCACCTTTGCCGTGGGCATCATGAGCACCTTCTACCTGGAAAGCGGCGGTTGAAACGCCCCAGGCAAAATCATCTCCAAAAAGTTTTTTATTAAAATACGAATGCCGAATGCCAGGTTCCATTAAATTGTGTTAACAGAAGCCCAAATTGTATATTACAATTTTATAAAACAAAATTATTACCAATTAAAATTAGTGAATGAATGACGAGCGCATGCTCCTTAAGATCATTCTTTCACGGAAAGCTTTAAAAAGCTTTGTAATGTTCGTGATAAATTTCATAACAAACTTATTTATTGTTGATTATAAAAGTAATGTACGCATGTGAGCTTATGATGTTAATTATATTATCATATTGTTAACTGATAATAGAAAACAAGCCGGGTTTGTTTTACTCTTCAATTAGTTTTTATTTTTGGCAGATGAAATATCAGTTCAAAGCCAGTCTGTCGCTTATTATTCTTCTCCTCCCCTGTTTTGCTTTCTCTCAAAACTTTAAAATAGTACCACTGGGGGTAAAAGGAGGTATTGACGAAAGTAATTTATCCGCTTATATGGTAGCTGCCAATGGAACTGATCGCTACATCTGCCTGGATGCCGGTACATTGCATTATGGTATTGAAAAAGCAATCGGCAACAACGTATTTTCAATCCCTGCCGAACAGGTACTGCGACAGTATATTAAAGGGTATTTTATTTCTCATGCCCACCTCGATCATATATCGGGCCTCATCATTAACTCACCTGATGATACTGTTAAAAATATTTATGCATCGGCAAGCTGTATTGAAACCATAAAGACGCATTATTTTACCTGGCAAAGCTGGGCCAATTTTGCCAATGAAGGCGAAAAACCTGCGCTTGGCAAATACCATTACCAGGTACTGAAACCGGACAGCATAGCGCCGATCCAAAATACATTGATGACGGTGCAAGCTTACCCTTTAAGCCATTCCAATTTGACCAGCACTGCATTTTTGATAAGGAGTAAGGGTGCTTACGTGCTGTACCTTGGCGATACCGGAGCCGATGAGGTGGAGAAAAGCAACAACCTGCATAACCTGTGGCGGGCCATTGCCCCGCTGGTAAAAAGCAAAAAGCTGAAGGGAATCATGATCGAAACGTCATTCCCGGATGAGCAGCCGGATAAAACCTTGTTTGGGCACCTTACGCCTCACTGGCTGATGAAAGAGATGGACGATTTGGCCTCATTAACAGGTAAAGAAGCTTTAAGCGGATTTAATTTGATCATTACCCATGCAAAACCGCCACAGGTTAATATCGAAAAGATAAAAATTCAGCTAAAGGTGGAGAATAACCTTCATTTAAATTTGATTTATCCTGAACAGGGGGAAATAATTAATTTCTAATCACCTCAATAACAGATATTTAACAATATTCCTGCAGACTTATCCCCCCATCAATAGTTTTTTCGCCTCTTCCAGCTTCGCCTTCTCCTCTTTCGGCAAAACCGGATATTTCAGTTTTAACCCTTTTAAAGTATCCAGGATGATAGTAGATATGGCAACACGGGTAAACCATTTTTTATCGGCGGGCAACACGTACCAGGGGCAACTTTCAGTGGAAGTTTCTTTTATAGCTTTTTCATAGGCTTTCATATAATCGTCCCAAAATTCCCGTTCGTAAACGTCAGATGCCGAGAATTTCCAGTTTTTTTCGGGGTCATCAATGCGTTGTAAAAAGCGTTGCCTTTGCTCTTCTTTGGATACGTTTAAAAAAAACTTGATGATCACCGTGCCATTGTCGGTTAAATGCTTTTCAAATGAACGGATACTTTCATAGCGGCGTTTCCAAAACTTTTTGTCGACATCCTCAACGTCTTTTATCCCCGGAAGTTTTTCCTTCAATAATAATTCAGGATGCACCTTAGTGATCAGCACATTTTCATAATGCGAACGGTTGTGCACCCCTATCCGTCCAAATTCGGGCAGCGCCTTGTAATGACGCCATAAAAAGTCGTGATCCAGTTCTTCGGCGCTGGGCTGTTTAAAACTAAATACTTCGCACCCCTCCGGGTTTAAGCCGGATAAAGTATGGGAGATAGCGCCATCCTTGCCGGCAGCATCCATCGCCTGGAAAATGATCAGCAGCGCATACCTGTTATCGGCGTATAAGGCTTCCTGCATAGCCGCAGTTTCTTTGATCATTTCTGCTAAAAGTGCGTCTGTATCTTCTTTTTTATAACCTCCTGAAAAATCTGTAGGCACGTCCTTCAGTAAAAAAATTTCGCCGCCTGTTACTTTAAATTTATTAATTATGTCTTTCATAAAACAAATTTGATTCTTGCTAAGTTAGCGTAAAATTAACTTGCTAAAATTACGTTGTTAATATTTGTTCATCAGGCTATGATTTAGGGCCATAATTTTACATCTTTACCGCATGTTCAGGCGTATAAAAAACCGATTTCTAAGATATCTTGTCATCTTCATTTATTTTGTCATTATTTTTTTCTGTTCTATCGAATTAAACTTTCTTTGGCTATTTGGATATTCGCCTGATATGCAGGATATTAAAAACCCTTCCATGTCGTTATCATCGGAGGTTTACTATGCCGATGGTACCCTTATCGGGCGGTATTTTAAAGAGAACCGTTCGCCTGTTGAATATAAAGAGATCTCTCCCTATATCATTAATGCCCTTATATCCACCGAAGACGTGAGGTTTTACAGCCACCACGGGGTTGACTTTTATTCCTTTTTTACCAGTATGCTTTCAACAGCAAAAGGTGATAAGCGCGGCGGCAGTACCATCACCCAGCAATTGGCAAAAAACCTGTTCGAAACCCGGAAACGCAAATCACAGGGCATCATTAAGCATGTGCCGCTGATTAGTACCATTGTTTATAAATGCAAGGAATGGTTAACAGCTTTTAAAATTGAACATGTTTACAATAAGCAGGAAATTTTAACCCTCTATTTAAATACAGTTCCATTCGGTAGCAATTCATTTGGTATAAAAACCGCTACGTTAAAGTTTTTCAATAAAACACCCGATCAGCTAACTCCTGCAGAGGCTGCTACCCTCGTAGGGATGTTAAAGGCCACTTCTACCTACAATCCAATCAGCAATCCCGGGCGTTCGCTTGAACGGCGTAATACTGTTTTGGCTAAAATGTTAAAATATGGCAAACTAACCAAAGCGGAATATGATGAAAATGTGCAAACGCCTATCAACCTTGATTTGAGTTATACCGGTAATGAAGGCCAGGGCGATTCATACCTGCGCGAGGCAGTGGAAAGATGGTTAAAAAAATGGTGCCATGATAACGATTATGACCTTTATAACGACGGCCTTAAAATATATACCACCATTGACCCCAAAATGCAGCAATATGCAGAGGAAGCTGTTGCCGAAAAAATGAAGATGCTGCAAAAACGGTTCAACGACCTTTGGGGGAAAAAGAACCCGTGGCGGGACCTGGATGGTAAAGAAATAGTTGATTTTGTAAAGAAGGCCGAAGAGCATTTACCTATCTACGCGTTGCTTCAAAAAAAATATCACAATGACACGGTGCCCATTAAAAAATATTTTGAAACACCCAGGCATATGAAGGTATTTACGTGGAAAGGCGAAAGGGACACCACTTTTTCAAGCGTTGACTCCATTAAATACTACGCCCGCCTGTTGAATACCGGTATGATGACCATTGAGCCATCCACTGGTAAAATAAAGGACTGGGTTGGTGGTATAAATTTTAAATATTTTAATTACGACCATGTAAACCAGTCAAAACGGCAAGCCGGTTCAACATTTAAACCTTTTGCTTATTTAACGGCGCTTGATAACGGTTTTACGCCATGCGATAAATTTACCGACCAGTTTGTTTCCATAAAATACACAGATGAGGGCAGGCAACAGGTTTGGGAACCAAAAAATGCCTCATTTAGATTTACGGGCCAGGAAATGTCATTGCGCTGGGCGATGGGCGCATCTGTAAACTCCATTACTGCACAGTTGACCGAAAAGGTAGGCTGGGACAAAATTGTTGAATATGCCCATAGATGTGGTATCGAAAGCCCGTTAAAGTCTGTGCCATCGGTATCATTAGGCACAAACGATGTATCTGTTTATGAAATGGTAAGGGCTTACAGCACTTTTTTGAACAAGGGCAAAAAGATAGATCCATTATTGGTTACAAAAATAACCGATGGGGACGGCAATGTTTTGGCACAATTTGATTTAAAAAGTGAGCAGGTGATCAGCCCGGAAACAGCATGGTTAATGCTATATATGTTCAGAGGCGGTATGGAAGAACCTGGCGGTACATCACAGGCTTTGTGGGAATACCCCGGCTTATGGAAAAAAGACAACCAGATAGGCGGAAAAACAGGTACCTCATCCGGCTATGTTGATGGCTGGTATATGGGTGTTACCAAGGATTTGATAACAGGTATTTGGGTTGGCGCCGATGACCGTAGCGTACATTTTAACAGCTCAGAAACCGGTGAAGGCTCACATACAGCTTTACCTATATTTGGCGCTTTTATGGAAAAGGTTTATGCCGATCCTAAATTAGGTTACACTTATGGGCCGTTTCCGAAACCATGGGTAAAGATCACCAAGGAATATGATTGCCCGTCGCCGCGTATTGATACTGATTCGTTAACTAACGACAGCCTGACTATGCCTATTGATACAAATAAAATTAAGGCAGATACTGCGGGGGGCGGTTGATGGGTTTTGTTAGGTTGTAATAAGCTGTAGAAGTTGTAATTGTTAAAATTCTAGCACTACTCCCTTAAAACACTTACAACACATTACAATCATTCCAACTTATTTCAACCAAACCAAAGGCAACGATTTGTAAGTTTAGCGCGTATTCTATTTGATTATATAATATGAATAAAAATCTCCTTCGCTATCAAAAAAGGCATTTATTGCTATTTGTTTTTACCTTCTCGTTTTTGTTTCTGAGTCTGCAATCGAAAGCGCAATACTTCGGGCAAAATAAGGTGCGGTATAAAAACCTTAAATTCAAAGTTTACAAAACCCCGCATTTCGAGATCTATTACTACTTGAAAAATGACAGTATGATCAAACGTTTTGCCCAGGAGAGTGAGCTTTGGTATACATTGCACCAGCAAATTTTCAGGGATACTTTTAAAAAGCCTAATCCGATTATACTCTATGCAAACCATCCTGATTTTCAACAAACCACTGCAATAGATGGTGACATTGACGTAGGTACCGGAGGTGTTACCGAAGGCCTGAAAAACCGCGTAGTAATGCCGGTTATGGAAACCAACGAAATGACCAGGCATGTGATCGGGCACGAATTGGTCCACGCGTTTCAATACCACTTGTTGTTGGGGAGAGACTCGGCTAATTTTGAAAACATCAATAATTTACCGCTTTGGATGATTGAAGGTATGGCCGAATACTTGTCGCTTGGTAAAAAAGATTCTTATACGGCCATGTGGATGCGCGATGCTTACCTAAACCACGATATCCCCACCGTCCGGGACCTTACTGAAAGCAATAAGTATTTCCCATACCGTTACGGTGAGGCATTTTGGTCGTTCATCGGGTCGACGTACGGAGATACGGTTATTGTTCCCTTCTTTAAAAATACGGCACGATTTGGCTTAGGCTATGGGATAAAACGAACTTTTGGTTATGATGAAAAAACGCTTTCAAAACTTTGGAAAAATGCGATCGAGGCAACATATAAACCTTATTTAAAAGACACTTTACAAATACCTGTAGGTCAAAGGATTATAGATGATAAAAACGCTGGCAAAATGAACCTCGCACCCGCCGTTAGTCCCGATGGAAAATACCTCGCATTTTTGTCTGAAAAGAATCTTTTTACTGTGGATCTGTTCCTCGCAGATGCGAAAACAGGTCACATACTCCGAAAACTGACGAGTAAAATATCCAATACACATATCGACGAATTTAATTTTGTCGAATCAGCCGGAACGTGGTCACCGGATAGCAGGCGCTTTGCGTTCAGCGTATTCAATAAAGGCCGAACCCGGATGCTGGTGGTTGATGTAGCTTCCGGAAATATTATAGACGATGTTTCAATGGGCAAAGCCGGACAGTTCAGCAACCTTTCATGGTCGCCGGATGGCAGCAGTATTGTTTTCCAGGGATTAGCCGAAGGGCAAAGCGATCTGTATTTATATAATTTCAGCACCCGCCAGGTTAAGCAGCTGACGAATGATAAATACTCGGATTTCCAGCCAGCCTTTTCAAGGGATGGTAAAAAGGTGATTTTTTCGAGTGACAGGACTACCTACGACCAATCATTAAGCCAGGCGATAACTTTTAACTTGGCCGAATTGGACCTGGCAACCGGGGAAATTACGAATATCACATTGTTTAACGGCGCTAATAATTTAAATCCGCAATATTCTTCGGACGGTACCCAAATTTATTTCCTGTCAAACCGCGATGGCTTCCGCAACCTATACCGCTATACGCCTGTCACCGGGAAGGTTGAACAAATGACCGATTTGTTTACCGGGATTTGCGGTATCACGGAATATTCCCCGGCATTGAGCATTTCAAACAATAATGATATTGTTTACTCCTATTACCGCGCTCGAAAATATGCGCTTTATAATGCAAAGGAAACAGATTTTACCGGGAAGCCGGTTGATGGGCAGGATTTAAATTCCACCATGGCCATGCTCCCTCCCACGCGCGCAGTAGGTGTTGACCTGATCAACTCAAACCTTAACAATTACCTGGCATACCCAAAAATCCCCCTCGACTCAATTAAAAATATTCCATATAAACCAAAATTTAAAATGGATTACCTTGCCAGCACAGGTGTGGGCGCGTCTGTAAGCCAGTTTGGCACGGGCTTATCAAGCGGCGTGCAAGGCGTTTTTAGTGACATTTTAGGACGAAACCAAATATACGCCGGCGTTGCGGTAAATGGCGAAGTATATGATATCGGCGGACAATTTGCATATATTAATCAAACAGGCCGCTGGAATTTTGGCGGCAGCATCTCCCATATTCCATTTCAAACTGCAAATTATAGCGTGGTACCTGCAACCTACCAGCTAAATGCTACCACAACGATTCCGGCAAAAGAAGAACGGTTCGACCTCATCCGTATTTTCCAGGATCAGTTGTCGTTGTTTACCTCCTACCCGATCACAAAAAAAACGCGCATTGAATTTGGAACAGGTGCTGCGGCCTATTACTACCGCGTTGACAGGTATAGTACTTTCTATGATACCTCAGGCGCTGTATTAAATAATACCCACACACATATTTCAAATTCAACTTACAATGCCGAGACCACCAATAACGGAATACAGTTGGTTCCCTTTACTATTTATAATATAAATACTGCACTGGTGGGCGATAATTCGTATTTCGGGGTAGCATCCCCGTTAAACGGGTACAGGTACCGGCTACAGGCTGAGTATGATTTTGGAACCTACCAGTATTTTGCGCCGACAATCGACCTCAGGGAATATATACGCGCATCTCCGGTGACCTTTGCTGCCAGGCTTTATGGATACGGGCGTTTTGGCAATACGGGCAACCTGTACCAGATGTATGTGGGTTATCCATTCCTGATCCGCGGGTACGAAGCGCAAACATTCTACAGCACCTCAAGTAAAACACCAACAAACGGCTTTACTATCGACCAATTGTCGGGTAATCGTATTGCGGTCGCGAACTTTGAGATCCGGCTGCCGTTAACCGGGCCCGAAAGGCTTTCACAATTCAAATCAAAGTTTTTGTTTACCGAGCTCAACCTTTTTTTTGACGCCGGGTTAGCATGGAACGCAGGCGACCAGATTAAGTTTCAAATGGCGCCGGATCAAACAGGCACCACGCCGGAATTGGATGCCAATGGCAACGAGATATTGGTAAATGGAAAGCCGGTGCTCCAGCCTGTATATAACGCTAATCAGCGTGTACCCGCCCTCAGTGCAGGTATATCGCTCAGGGTAAATGTATTTGGCGCCTTTGTGTTAGAACCTTATTTGGCTTATCCATTTAATCGCACGGATATCAGCAGGCCTGTGTTTGGCTTAGGGTTTACACCTGGTTGGTAGCTATTGAAGCGCAGAATTCATAAATTGGGATTAATTGTTACAAAAATTTGACTTCCAAAAAACTATAAACGGCTTTTTTTGTAATTACTGTTAAATGAATTATAGTAGTTTTGCTGCATGAAAAAATGGGTAGGAGTTATCATACTGGTTTTAAGTAGTGCTGTTGTGTTTTCACAAACAACAACGCTTACAAACCCGGTAAACGATACAGTGAAGGCAAAATGGGGTAAGATAAAAGTTGTTGACGGCGTCAAAATGGTCTCATCAAATGACATCATTGAAAATATAACACAATCGCAGGAGTATTCTACCCTTGTTTCGGTTATTGCAGACGCCGGATTAACGGAGACATTTAAAAGCAAAGGGCCGATTACCGTTTTCGCGCCGACGAATAAAGCCTTTGAAAAATTGCCGGCAGGCGAATTAGATACCCTTATTAAACCTAACCATAAAGACGACCTGAGCTACCTGCTTACCTATCATGCTATTGCAGGGCGCCTGACAGCCCATGATATTGAGAAAAAAATCAATGCAAATAATGGCGAGGCCACTTTTATCACTATTGCAGGCAGTAAACTTACTGCCAAAATTGACGGAAACCGCAATATTGTTTTAATTGACGAAAATGGCGGGCAAAGCATTATCAGTAAATTTGATATCCAGCAAAGCAATGGGATTTTGCATATTGTGACTTCGGTACTGTTTCCCAAACCAAAAGCAATGTAAATCAGACCCGGCGCTGACAAACCCATTGTTAAGATATTTCGTAATTATTTTTGTAAGGAAATAAAATCCCTGTCGTCTAAATATAAAAAGATTAAATAATGAAGAAATCAATTTTAGCAATGCTGCTCGTGAGTATGATCACGGCATTTGGTTGCCAGCCGAGCAGCGGCCAGCAGTTAAAAAAATACGACCCGAAACGTAAAATGAGCAAAGCTCCTGCCGAATGGAAAAAAATACTCGCCCCCAACCAGTATTATATAATGGTGGAAAGCGGAACAGAACCTCCTTATCAGAATGCCTATTTTAACAACCATGAAAAAGGCGTTTATGTTAGCGCGGCCACCGGCGAAGTATTATTTTCGTCGGATGACAAATATGATAGCGGTACCGGCTGGCCAAGTTTTGTAAAACCGGTAGACCCCAAAAAAATAGAGGTTGTTACCGATAACAGCGATGGTATGATGCGCGATGAAGTAATTGAGCGAAGCACGGGCCTGCACCTTGGCCATGTTTTTGACGACGGACCGGAAGATCGCGGTGGCAAAAGATATTGCATGAACTCGGGCGCTTTAAAGTTTATTAAAAAGTAAGCGCTCTTCGGCTTGAACCGATTGACGGGCGGAGTTGGGGTCTTACTCTTACTCCGCTTTCGTAATTTAATCCAATGGTCAGATCCACCCAATCAGGGTTTACCGGTCTGATCATTTTTTCTTTCTGAGGCCTGGTGTAGGTGCTTACTGTTTTAAACCGTTCCATAGCCTGTTCTTCTGTATTGATCTCTTCAAAATAAACCAAACGGTTAAGCTGGTTGGCATTATCAAAAAATAAAGTAGGCATCTGGCGATAAAATTCCAACGTTTTCAACAGGTCAGAACATAGGCCTACGTGTAAGTTATTGCGGTTTCTGTCGGTAATAATATAGATGAATCGTTTCATATTGATAAATAAATTTTGCTGGTTTAAAAATAATTACTAATTTTATGAGCATAAAAATACTAATTATTTTAGCAATTCCAAATTTTATGTCAAAAATTCCTTCAAATATTAAATTTCTTAGAAAAAAGAAAGGCCTTACACAACAGCAGTTTGCTGACGCTGTAGGCATAAAAAGGTCGCTTGTAGGCGCTTATGAAGAAGAAAGAGCAGATCCGAAGTATGAACTGCTAAAAAAAATAGCATTATTTTTTGATGTATCGATTGACGACTTTATTAACGAAACCATCAACGAAAAATGGGCCCCCAAACCGAAAGGCAACCCTGCCAACCTGCGCGTATTAAGTATTTCTGTTGACAAGGACGATAACGAAAACATCGAACTGGTACCTTTAAAAGCTAGTGCAGGTTATTTGAATGGCTATGCCGATCCTGAATATGTGGCCCAGTTACCAAAATTTTATTTGCCTATGTTTAAACAGGGTACTTACAGGGCTTTTGAAATAAAAGGTGATTCGATGCTTCCTTTAATTTCAGGAACTATTATAATAGGCGAATACGTTGAAAATTGGGCGGATGTAAAACCGGCAGAAACCTATGTGGTGATATCAAAAAATGATGGTATTGTATACAAACGCATCGGTAATAAATTTAAAGAAAACAAACCGCTTAAACTTATATCTGATAACCCGGTATATGAGCCTTACGAAATAACGAGCGAAGATATACTGGAAATATGGAAGGCCAAAGCATTTATATCAACTCATTTCCCGTTACCAACCCCAGAGCCCACATTAGAAAGCCTTACCAGCATGATGGCCCAGATGCAGCGCTCTATTTCGAATTTGCAGTCTAATTAGTTAATTAGGTTGATTAAGTGAGTAGGTGATTAAGTTACACGGCGCAAATCTCCGTACGCCCGTATAACAAACCACTCACTTAATCCAACTAGTCCCCGCCGGTCTAATTATTTTGTTAAGTTACGCGGGGCTATGCTCCTATAGCTAACCACTCACCTAATCAACTCAATAAACTTAATCAACCAATCTTCAAGGCAACAATTAAGTTACATCCTCTTATTTAAACTAATTGAACTTAACTTTATCTAAATATAAAAATCTAAAAAGTAATGAGAAAAATTTTGTTAATGTGCTGTTTCCTTTTAGGAATTACAGCAGTAAGCCGTGCACAAGGTGGCGGTATGCGGATGAGTCCGGAGGATAGGGCTAAACAGTTGCAAACGCAATTGAAATTAACTGACGACCAAACCTCCAAGGTGTTGGCAATTTATAAAACCCAGGCCACAAAAAGAGACAGCATCAGAACAGCGGCAAATGGCGACAGGGATGCCATGAGAGCGGCAATGATGCCCTTAATGCAGGCAACAAATGCACAAATTAAAGCACTATTAACCCCCGACCAGGCGGCAGCTTATCAAAAAATGCAGGAGGAAAACCGCGCCCGTATGCAACAGGGTGGCGGCGGTGGTGGCGGAGGTAATTAATGCCCCTGCCCAAGTAAATTTTTAAGAAAGCGCCCTGTTAAACCGGGGCGCTTTCTTTATTTTAGCAAAAATTTTTCATTTTGACGGCATCGGAATTATTTATAAAAAAGAAATTGGATGAAAGGCACATGGCCGGTAATTTGCGTTCCCTAAAACCCCAAAATAAACTGGTCGATTTCTGTTCAAATGATTACCTTGGATTTGCAGGATCGCCGGTTTTACAAAATAAAGTTGAAGAGGAAATAAAAAATAACGGTAAAGGCTCAACCGGATCAACCGGCTCTCGCCTGCTTTCCGGAAATTCGGATTATGCCCTGGCTTTGGAAGGCTATATTGCATCACAGCACCAGTGTGAAGCCGCACTGTTATTTAATTCGGGTTATGATGCTAACCTGGGTTTATTTTCTTCGCTGCCTCAGCGCGGGGATACCATTATTACTGACGAACTGATACACGCTTCCATTATCGATGGGGCAAGATTAAGTTATGCCAACCGCTATACTTTTAAACATAACGACCTGCAGGCCCTTGAAGATAAACTGAAACAGGCAAAGGGAAACTGCTATGTAGCCATTGAGAGTGTTTACTCCATGGATGGCGACACCCCTCCTATCGCTGAAATATTGAACATGGCCGATAAATACAACGCGCATTTAATTGTTGATGAAGCCCACGCAGTTGGCTTATACGGATTGGGGTTGATTGACAAAACGTTGAAATACAGTATATTTGCGCGGATTGTCACTTTCGGGAAGGCGCTGGGATGTCATGGGGCTGTTGTCCTGGGCAGTGCCTTATTAAAGGAATACCTGGTAAATTTTGCCCGTTCATTTATTTATACCACAGCGGCGCCTTTACATCAATTGGCGGCAGTAAAAATGGCCTACGGGCTTTTATTGGAATCGGCAGATCAGGCTCAACTATTAGAGCAAAATATTTTACACTTTAAACAAAGCATAAAGGATAATGAAAGTTATCCACTGATTAGAAGCGACAGCGGGATTCAATGCATCGTTTTAAAAAGCAATGAAAAAGCAAAATTATTGGCACAAATCCTCCAAAATAATGGTTTGGATGTAAGGCCGATACTTAGCCCAACGGTACCGGCGGAAAGCGAACGGATAAGGATCTGTTTGCATTCGTTTAATACCAAAAATGAAATAACTTTGCTGACAGATATCATTAATGGTTTTATAAATGAATAACAGGCCCTTATTTATAACCGGGATTGGCACAGGCATCGGTAAAACTATTGTATCTGCTGTTTTGGTGGAAAAGCTGAAGGCAGACTACTGGAAACCAGTCCAATCGGGCGACCTGGAAAACAGTGATACAATAACGGTTAAAAATTTGATTTCAAATTCAAAAACTGCTTTTTTTGAAGAAGCCTACCGGTTAACCCAGCCTTTTTCTCCGCATAAATCTGCGGCCATCGACGGCATAAGTATCAACCCTGAAAACATCGTACTGCCAAAAACAAATAATATACTGGTTATTGAAGGCGCGGGCGGTTTGATGGTACCGCTAAACACCGATTTTTTAATGCTGGACCTGATCAGGCAATTAGGCGCGGCTGTTATACTGGTTTCACAAAATTACCTCGGCAGCATTAACCACACCTTATTATCAGCCTATGCCTTAAAAAATGAGAAGATCCCGGTAAGGGGTATCATTTTTAACGGGGTGAAAGATATTTATTCGAAAGAATTTATCCTTGAGAATACGGGGCTTGAATTATTGGGTCATATTCCCGAGTACACCAAAATAGATAAAAACGCGATAATTGATGCCGGAAATTATATTGATGGCTTATAAATAAAAATGAGTCCGGAAGAAGCCGCGGACGTTCGGGCGATAATAACCTGGATTATATAGAATAACTTATAATTAAATGAAACAAATTACAGTAATTGGCTCCGGTACCATGGGTAACGGCATTGCTCATACCTTTGCTATGCATGGTTTTAAGGTTGCCTTATTTGATATCAGTAAAGACGCACTTGACCGGGCAATAGTCACCATAACCAACAATCTTGACAGGCAGCTAAAAAAAGGTGTGATTGACGAACAACTTAAAACTGCGGCCCTTGACAGGATCGCCGTTTTTACCGAACTTGAACCGGCCATAGCCAATGCTGATCTTATTGTGGAAGCAGCGACTGAAAATAAGGAGATCAAATTAAACCTGTTTAAACAACTGAGTCATCTTTGTAAAGCCGATACGATCCTTGCTTCGAATACCTCGTCCATATCCATCACAGAAATAGCCGCGGTAAGCAAAAATCCGGGCAATGTTATAGGGATGCATTTTATGAACCCTGTCCCATTGATGAAGCTTGTTGAAGTGATCAGGGGCTATGCCACGACTGACGATGTTACTCAGAAGGTGATGTATCTGGCGAAACAACTGGATAAAAATCCCGTCGAGGTAAACGATTATCCGGGTTTTGTAGCCAACCGGATTTTAATGCCCATGATCAATGAGGCTATTTATACTTTATATGAAGGTGTGGCAGGTGTGGCCGAAATTGATTCAGTAATGAAATTGGGTATGGCCCACCCGATGGGGCCCCTGCAACTGGCTGATTTTATTGGCCTGGATGTTTGCCTGGCAATATTAAATGTATTGTATCATGGCTTTGGCAATCAAAAATATGCGCCCTGCCCGCTGTTAGTGAACATGGTTACCGCCGGGCACAAAGGCATTAAATCAGGAGAAGGGTTTTATGAGTACACAGCCGGCAGCAAAGATCTGGTCATTGCGAACAAATTCAGCAAACATCACTAACGTTGATTTCCAGCCACATTTCTGAGAAAACACTGATTTTTGATCTTTAAAAATTTCAAACCTTTTATGGTATTATTTGTCAATATCTTTATTATCATATTCAGATATTAATAGTAAAACCTATGAAAACAATATCAAAATCAGGGATGATGCTCGCGTTGGCAGGTTCCCTTTTTCTGGCATCATGTGCCGGAAGTTACTATGTGTATAACAGGCCGGTGGAGCCGCTTTACGAAAGGCCGGCAGCTCCTTATGCAGGCGCAATTTGGATTGATGGCGATTGGGCCTGGCAAGGTGGGCAATACGTATATTTCCGCGGCCATTGGGCCAGCCCCAGACCAGGCCGGGTATGGATGCGTGGGACCTGGGAGCGTGGCACGCGCGGATACAGGTGGCATAGAGGGTATTGGAGGTAATTAGTTTGCAGTTATTAGCCGGCAATTTGCAGTCTGCAGGCTGGGCACTGCTTATAAATTAATTTTCCGGGAAGATGGTGGCAAACATCATAAATGAAACGATGTAAAAGACTGTGTGATTCCCCGACTGTATGTTAATAACAGGGATTTACAAGTTAAAAAAACGACTACCCCCAATAAAATTTGCCCTGTCAACAAGGCAAGATGAATAATTGCAGTTGTTTCTATAAAATTTTTCGGATTGGGATACCGGTTTGGCTATACATGATAATTTTCGGAAAAACGAAACACCTGGATTAAAAGAAAAAGAGTAATTACCCTTTCACTTGTTTGGAGTTTTAATTAATTATCAATTACTTTGTTTTGCAAAGTACTTTTATTGTGTTAAAATTCCATATCGACTACTTTATTGCAGCTTTTCTCCTGTTCATCAGCGAAATAATCATCGCCCTTTATCTGCATGACTCTCTTATCCGCCCCTACGGTGGTGATTTTTTGGTGGTGATACTAATTTATTGCTTTGTAAAAAGCTTTTTCAACTTGCCGGTGCTGCTTACCGCAGGTGGGGTTCTGCTATTTGCTTATACTATTGAGGTTTCGCAATATTTTCATTTGATAAGAGTTTTGGGGTTGGAAAATTCAAGGCTGGCAAAAGTATTGTTGGGTACCTCTTTTTCGTTTACAGATTTATTAGTTTATACGTTAGGTATTATTTTAGTGATTGTGGCTGAGAACCTCAGGTTAAGCCTTCAAACGTTGTAATTTTTTATATGGAAAAATATTTTGTTGATAAAAATTCAATCGTCAGGAAGATATGGGGCAAAGCCGATACCGTTCTTTTTATATTCGCCGGCGCGGCGGCGGAGTTCGCGTTGAACAAGGCCGTTGACTGGCTATACTTCACCGGCCGACTACCGTCAGACCCTCTCGCCAGGCTATTTTCAACCGTTGAATACGCGGGTCAAATCATCTTCTCGGAAGAATCAAAAGCACTTGCATCCATTGACCGGATAACAGCTATTCATCAGGATGTGGAAAAAAAAAGAAATGATAAAATCCCGGATTGGGCTTACCGCGACGTCTTATACCTGTTAATTGATTATTCGATCCGTTCGTATGAATTATTGGAAAGGATGCTGACGAAGGAAGAAAAAGCTGAAGTTTTTGAGGTCTTTCTTAGCGTAGGGAACCGCATGCAACTCGCAGATTTACCGGTTGATTATAGCCAATGGCGGCTATCGCGAGAGGAGCATCTCAATGAAAATTTGATTAAAAGTGACTTTACCGCCGATCTTTATTACCAGTATAAAAAACAACTGGGTGCCATCAGGTATGCTATTTTAAAACAGGTGCAATTCCAGCTCGTGCCTGCCAGGGTGAGTTACCTGCTCGGGCTAAAAAATAAATACTGGCTTATTCCGCTCTTGAAATTTTATAAACAGCTCCGGATGATGAAACTCGATACCAGGTTAAAAAGCACCCTGTTGCCGGCTGCCTATAAAGTGCGCATTTTGCAGCTCGATGTAAATTGAGCGTAAAACAAACCCCGACTTAAATAAAAAACAACTGTAAAACAGTTAGTTATATTTAAGCCGGGATAAATAATCAATTCAGGAAGACCAAATAAAGCAAATAACATTTTAGTTATCGCCTTTAACCTTTGGCCCCGAAAAAACTACCAGCCTGAACCTTTTTTTGCATTGCCGTTAGCGATATGTTCTTCGGCGGCTGCTTTGCCCATTATAGCTGCCATTTTGTTGCCTGCTCCATCTGTTCCTGTCGCAATGTACCTTCCTGACTTAATATCGATAACCGGATCGATCATTGGTACATTCTTTGTTTTTGTTTTTACTGAGTAAGCAGTAATTCCATTTGTTGTTGCCATGATAAGTTTTTTTTTTAGTTAACCCAATTGGGGGGTAAATTGTTTTTATAAATTATTTTTTGATGTGAAATTTATTAAGCATAAACTAGCACAAACTTTGGGCAAGATATATATTTATGCTTAACAAACAACACTGATTATTTATTTGTTATTAACATGATTTTAATATCTGCCACGCTTCAAACATTTGTTTTTTTTAACAATTAGTATTAGTTTAACCACATCAAATAATTTAAAATGAAAAACAGAGATTCGAGTATCCTTTACCTTGTATTGGGTATTTACGCACTAATGATAAACTGGTACTATAACCATAACCTTATCCTTTTATTGCTTGGTTACATTTTTTGGCCATTATATCTTATTTACGAACTGCTCACCGGCGGCCTTTCCGGCGGTATGTGGAAAGAGATCCCTCTGTCATATTTCAAGTAGGATAGTGAATGGTGAGTAGCGAATGGTGAATTATAATGGCTTAAACAACCAGTCCATACTTCAATATTCACTACTCATCATTCACTATTAACCTCCCAATTGTTAAATTGTGTAAAAAAACCAATACCTGTTATATTAATCTAAGGTAAAAGTCGTTCTTTTGCTAAACAATCATATATGAAGAAACTTTCACTTATTGCTACTTTGTTATTAGCAGTTCTTTTACTGCAAAAATGTAAAAAAGACACGTACACAGCTTATGCAGCCTCCACCAACACCATGTTTGCTATTGTTAACGATACGACATGGAGCGCTGATACAATACAGGCGGCTATCACTTATAATTCGGCTGCAAAAACTAAACTTTTCACCTGTACAGGTATTGCAAACAATAAAGAGGTTACTATTTCTATAAACATACCGAGCTCCAGTAATACTGCCGGATTCCCCTTGAACACGTTTTTTGCCGATAGCGCGAAAATGTATCAGTTTGCCTATTACACGAAAGGCAGCAGTGGTTTTGTAGAACAAGGCGCGGTAGGCCCTGGCTCAGGAACAGTGGTGTTTACCGCGGTTGATTCCGTTAAGAAAGTGGTGACAGGAACATTTTCGCTCGTCTCCAGAAAATATAATTATGACGGGAACGGCAATTTAATCTCGATTACAATTAATGAGGTTGCCGATGGCGCATTTAATAGCATGCCTTATACCTTCAGCAGTAATTAAAATAAAAGTGTTTGCCTTGAATCTAAATCCCGGATCAAAACTTATATTTTGATCCGGGATTTTTGTTTAAAAACCGGCAAATCAAACAACAACTTAAATAGCTGCGCCTGCAACCCTCTTATTTTGCAGAATTGTTACCTTTGCAAAAAAATGAATAAATGCCTGAAAGACGTAAAGCTATTTTTTTAGATCGCGATGGGGTACTCAACCGTGAAATGGGCGACTATGTGTGCCACCTTGAAGATTTTGAGATCCTTAATAATTTCGAAGCCTTAAAAACATTACAGGACAAAGGCTATTTACTTATAGTAGCCACCAACCAGGGCGGACTGGCAAAGGGCTGGTACAACGAGGATGAATTGGCTAAAATGCACAGTCAATTAAAAAAAGTGTACAGCGAACACGGAGTTAAATTTACCGATATATTCTATTGCCCACATCACCCTGATTTTACAGGCGACTGCGATTGCCGTAAACCAAAACCAGGGCTCTTATTACGGGGGATTGAAAAATACAACCTCGATCCATCAAAATCATACTTTATTGGAGACCGGGAACGTGATATGACAGCTGCCGCAGCAGCCGGCGTAAATGGAATTTTAGTTGATAGCGACCAGCCGTTGAGCGAGGTTTTGGGGATGATTGCCTAGGCGTTAGAAAGTTGTAAAGTTGAAAGGTTGTAATGTTAAAAATTTACCAGGGAGCCCGCTCATCTTTCTAAAGTAAAACAATCGAAATTTTTAATAACATTGTAAGGTTACAACATTTCAACTTTACAACAATACAACACATTCCCATGAAACCATCCCGCTATTTAAATAATCTCGATTCATTTTTAGCAGCCTGCATTGGTTTTTATGCTATTCACCTGTACACAGCTTACAGCGGTGTGGGTATTTCGCCTGATTCTATCATGTATGCCAGTACGGCGACAAATATACAGTCCCATCTTTCACTGCTAACCTTTAACAAAACACCACTAACTTTTTTCCCTGTTTTTTACCCTTTTTTTTTAGGAATTGTCCAGTTTATTACAGGCACCGACCCGATTAAAGCCGGCGCGATGATAAATGCTGTGCTTTTTGCCGGCGTTATTTTTTCCAGCGGTTGGATCATGTCGAAGTTTTTAGTACACAGCAGTTTTTTCGATTGGGATACTTTCCGAAAACATAAATTTGTTCGCAAGGGTAGATTTTTGATCCCCTTTGCCATCCTGTTGCTTGCCGACTATTTGATCGCATTACGCCTGGGTGGCAAGGCGGAGCTTCCTGATAACCTGGGATGGCTGTCTAAATCCTTTTTTTTTAATCAGCCGCCGTTTGAATGGTATACATGGTTCATTGTCATTTTAAGGATTGAGATCTTCGTTATTGCTTTTTCATCCAGCTACAAAAGGCTTATCCTGGCAGCTGTTATTTTAAGTCCGTGCCTGCTTGAAATCTATACTTACCTGTGGTCCGAGACCCTCTTTATCCTGGAGATCATGTTTTTCATCATCGCCTATTGGCGGTATATGCAAACGCATACTTTAAAATCGCTGTTATGGGTGGCCATTATTACAGCCATCGCTTGTATCACCCGTTATGTAGGCATTACCATTATCGGCGCCGGAGGATTAATGCTTTTGCTGGATGAACACTTACCCTGGTGGAAAAAAAAGGTCGGCCATATCCTATTCTATGGTTCCATATCCATTTCTCTTTTGGTTGCCAACCTTATAATAAATAGCACCGCAACCGGCCTGAGCACGGGTACCCGCGAGCCATCTATTACTCCGTTTAAAGACAACTTATATTATATCGGAACTGTAATAGTTGACTGGGGCGCATTGAGCAATAAGGTTTATCCGTTTGCTATATTAATAGCCTCAATAGTGCTATTGGCATTGATCGCTGTTTTACTATGGAAAGCCTTTAAAGGCAAAATTAACAGCTACGAAAATATTGTAATTGCCTTTGCCATTGTTTATGGCTTGTTTATCCTGATCTGGGCAAGTATCCAGCGTTTTGAGCGCATTAACAGCCGCTTGTTATCGCCTTTGTTTATCCCGCTTTTAATTGCTTGTACCTGCTGGGTGCCCGACCTACTGACCCTTATCAAATCAAAAGCTAAATTTGTTTTTGCAGGCGTAGCAGTTGTGCTGATGGTAGCATTTGAATATGCTACCTACCAGGCAGACTACCAACGCTATGATGATGAGGGCGATTATGGCGTACCCGGGTATAGCGATGATGACTGGAACAAATCTGAATTTGTAGTTTATTTAAAACAGCATAAAAACATCTATAAACCCGGCGTGCCTATCTTCAGCGATGCCAATGAGGCGGTTTACCTGTTTACCGGTACATCATCGGAACTGATTCCACATAAGTTTTTCCAAAAGGATGTTCAAAAATTTTATGCACATAAACAGTTTTACCTCATCTGGTTTGATAACCTTTACAATACCGAACTCGTCAGCTTAGCTGATATCATGAAAAATAAAAAACTGGTAAGGATAGGCACAGCCAAAGAAGGTGAGATTTATTATTGTGACGGGAAGTAATTCATCCAATACATCCGGATTTATCCAACTTCACATATCGTTATAAAAACCAACGTAGTTTCCTGATCCTGCGGAACGTCACGAGGATTTTCCTTCTTTCGATTTTCTGTCCGGATACAGCCAGTATTAATTTGTCACAATTTCCCCCTTCTTATGTCATGCCCGCCACCTTTTGACGTTATTGGTTTGTTGTAGGTTTGTTTGGCGATGGCATAAATCGCCCAGGTTATTCATCATACTATTAAAAATCAATTGATTATGACACAAATTAACGCTTATGTTGGCTTTAACGGCGATTGCCGAAAAGCCATGGAATTTTACAGGGGCTGCATCGGCGGCGAGTTAACGTTTCAAACTATTGCTGATTCGCCTATAGCAAATCAGTGTGCGCCCGCTATGAAAGATAGCATTTTACATTCATCGTTAACCAAAGGGCCATTACTTTTAATGGCTACAGATATGGTCGGCCCGGATGGGTTCATCAAAGGAAATAATGTAGCCCTTTCGCTAAACTGCAGCAGCGCGGAAGAGATTAATACTTTATATTCGAAACTCTCAGCAGGCGGAAAAATACTCGACCCGCTAAAAGATTCTTTTTGGGGATCATTATTTGGTTGTTTTACAGACAAATTTGGTATTATGTGGATGCTGAATTATGATAAAAGCACTGTAGATAAATAATTCCCTGTCCTGACAACAGTATATATATCGGCAAAGTTGTTTGTTTGTCCGTTTTTTGTGGAAAAGGTTTTTGAGGATAAAAGCCATCAATCCGCTATCTTTAACTGATGTTTATGCCGTTGACTAAACTAACCCATCATGAACCAGGCAAACGTTAACGTACTTAAACCCGTTGTCGTTATATTTTATTATGAGTCTATTAAACAACCTTGAACAATTAAAAAAATGAAAAAGATCAACATTATTTATTGGGTGTCTACAATCCTGATCGTACTTTTAATGCTATGGTCAGCAATCGGCAGCTTCATGAAAAACTCTGACGCCGCCAAAATGATGGCCCAAATGGGTTATCAGGCATATGTATTCCACTTTTTAGCTGTCGCCAAAGTATTGGGCGTTATTGCAATATTGGTACCAGGGTACCCCAGGCTAAAAGAATGGGCTTACGCCGGCTTTACTTTTGATTTGCTTGGCGCTACCTATTCTTTATATGCAACCAATTTCCCGGTCAGTAATTGGGCGCCGATGTTCATTTTTCTGGCGATACTAGCAGTTTCGTATATTTATTATCACAAAAGGCAGACAACTACCGGGGTTAAAGATGCCACGGTATAAAAACAAATGACGGAACTCAGTACTTCGGCAAAATTAAAGCGTTTTTTTAAGCTATTTGGCGAAGCCATAGCGGGGAGCGAGCAGGATTATACAACAGGCAGCATCCGCAGAGCGGTATTACTGCTAGCTATTCCCATGATCCTTGAAATGTCGCTGGAATCGATTTTTGCTGTTGTTGATATTTTTTTTGTAGGGAAGCTGGGCGATGCAGCGGTGGCAACAGTGGGCCTAACTGAATCGGTACTCAGTATTGTTTATTCCATAGCTATGGGTTTAAGCATGGCGGCTACCGCACTGGTAGCGAGGCGCGTTGGCGAAAAAAAATATCAGGAGGCGGCGCATGCGGGCATGCAGGTGATCGTGTTTGCGCTGGTACTGTCATTGATCATGTCGGTTGGCGGTGTAGCTTTCGCCCGAAATATCCTGCACCTAATGGGCGCAAACGCTAAAATGATCGCGGAAAATATCCGTTACACCCAGATTATGTATGGCGGTAACCTGGTTATCATGCTGTTATTTTTAATTAATGGTATATTTCGGGGTGCGGGGGATGCAAGTATTGCCATGCGCAGTTTGTGGATCAGTAATGGTTGCAATATTATTTTATGCCCCTTATTAATTTACGGTTGGGGCCCCATTCCCGGGCTGGGCCTAAAAGGCGCGGCAATTGCCACCACCATTGGCCGGGGCATCGGCGTTTTGTATCAATTATACCGTTTGTTTATTAAACAAGGTTTGCTCACTTTCTATCTCCACCAACTAAAACCACAAAAGGCACTCATGCTGCAAATCATTAATATTGGCAGCAGCGCCGCCGTCCAGTTTCTGGTGAGTTCAGGGGGCTGGATATTTCTGACGCGGCTGATGGCAAGTTTTCAGGTGGCGGCCGTGGCTGGTTACCAGATCGCCATCCGTTTACTGATTTTTTTCCTGCTGCCAGCCTGGGGCATGAGCAACGCCGCCGCTACCTTAACCGGCCAAAATCTTGGTGCAGGCCATCCTGAAAGGGCAGAAAAAAGCGTATGGATAACTACCGGCTATGTTACTATTTACATGGTGCTCGTCAGTTTGTTTTTCTTTATTTTCGGCACACCTGTAGTTAACTTTATTAATACCGATCCGCAAGCACGGCACTTCGCTATACAAACGCTTCGTATCGTCAGCTTAAGCTATATCTTCTTCGGCATCGAAATGGTTATGTTAAATGCCTATAATGGCGCCGGCGATACGCGGACACCAACCCTGGTTTATTTTATAGGTTCATGGCTTTTTCAAATTCCGCTGGCCTGGTTTTTAAGCCAGTATTATATCAAAGAACCCAAAGCGATTTTTATTGCTATTGTAATTTCCCAATTTGTAACCGCTGCGTTAAGTTTTTACCTTTTCAGGCGGGGTAAATGGAAACTGGTGAAGGTGTAAATCAATAAATACACCTTCACCTTTTCATTTACTGTTTTATAAAATACGGCATTTGCCCGCTTTATAAACAGCTCAAAAATACCGAGATCACAACCTAAAAGTCTTTCATATTGTCGTTAGGGTTACGGTCGATCAATTTGCTGTAAGGGTCGATACCTGCACGAACGGGCTTACCTTTGATAATTATTTCAAAATTGTGTTTGCCGTAAGTAAGCTTGTATTTCTTTAGATACAATGGATTTACCTGCGTCCGTCCGTCTTTATTTTTACTATCAGCAGCAAATATCCCTATGGTGATATAGTCATCCATTTTCAAAGCAGGTACATCGTTGCCTTTTCCATCAATATAAACTTTGGCTACATCGGTATTTAAAGTCACTTTATACTCATTGTTTTTACCTGTTGGCACAGCTTTAACGTCCAATAACTTGTTGTCATATAAAGTTATTTTCTGCCAGGTGTCTTCTAAAAAATACGTCAATGAATCGGGCGTGTGTTTTTGTAAATAGCTATAAAGGCTATTACTACCGGCAAACGGAGGTTTATTTTTAAATGCATAAGCGTCCTTAAACTCTTTTAGGGCAGCATTTATACTGTCCTCCCCTATCATATCCCTTAAACCGTATAACGCCACTGCCGCTTTGCCGCCCCACTCAAACCAGGTGTTTGACCGAATTAAAGGATGTTCCGGCTCTTCAAGCCTGCGCCTGATGAACAGGTAAAACCATAACTGATCCATGGTTATCCCTTTCATGTTATCCTTGCCGTATTTCTTTTCCATCATCACCAATGCGCTGTATTGGGCTAAACCTTCGGCAATATTTAATGACCCAACTGTATTATTTGGCGCTACCTGGAAACGCCACCACTGCTGCGCCAATTGCTGGGCGGTATTAAAATAACAATAGTCCGTTTGATTAGGGTCATCAAAATGGGCGCACCATGCAAAATATTCGGCGTAGGTATCAAATGTTGTAAATGATCCAATACGGGGCCCATATGGCGATGTCTCAGCCAGCCGGATATCTCTAAAAGGATACGGACCGTATGCTGCGCTAAAATAGTGCAGACCATCTTTATAGGCAGCCATAAACCTGTTGATATTCCAGTTATGTTCGGGATGATAATAAATACTAACATTTACCGGGTGCCCCAGATGAACAGTATCCTTTGCTACCGCATATTTTGCACCCACCGCAGCAAGCGGGGCGTACATGCCGGGCTGGTTTTGTAAAAAATGGAAATAGTTTCGCCCGTTTTGTTTCCATTGCTTCACCAATTCACCAGATGAGATCATGGTTTGATCGCCGGAGGTGCTTATGGTAAGGTCGTAGCTAAAAAGATCGGTCGCTTTGCCCGCTTTAAGGTTATTGACGCCCTCCGGGTCATTTTGTGCAATCTCCTCTTCCTCTTTTGGCGGCAGGCCGGCTTTCTTGCGCACGTACGGGCTATTGATCTCATCATCATCGTCATAACCAAGTTCAGGCAATCCACCAGTAAAAATGGTTCCATTATGCAACAATCTTTCGCCATATAAACCATTTGCAAATCCTTTGAAGCTTACCTGTGAATTGATCTCCAGTTCGACAGAATCGCCGGCTGCCAGTGGTTTTCCAAAGTGATATAAGCGATATGCCGCCGTGTCGTTTTTTGACCGGAACCAGCTTAAAAATGCCCTTTGATAAATTAGAGGGGTGGTAAACGGCATTGGTTTGCCGTCAATTTTAATATCATAATCCGCCAGCTGATCTCCATCCAACAGCATCTGCGATATCGGCTTATTATTTTTATTAACGACCGTTAAAAAAGCCTTTACATACTGAGCCTGTTTATCAGGGTAAACATCAGCAAACATTTTTACCCTGGTAATTTTTGGTAATGGCAGGCTGGCGAAATGTTTTAATGTTTTTTCATAAATGATTGCCCTGCTGTCATCCTCTGTTTTCATTGTGTAGTTGTTCAGGTAACTCACGTTATAATAGATATAAGCGGCAACCGGCAAAAAACAAAGCAGCAAAATGGTGGTAAAAAGTTTCGTTTTTCTATCAAAACGCTCCGGAACCAACTGCAACCTTTCCTTAAAGGAAGATATTACTCCTCTGTAATAAAACGGGGCCGAAAGGATGATCAATAGCCCTCCGAAAAGCAGCCAGTACAGGTTAAACCAATTGACTGGCGCCATCATGTGGCCAATTCCATCCATATCAGACACGCCGAACCAGGGGGTGTACGAGTAGAGCAGTAAATTATAATTAAAAATGCCAGTAGTGCGCAAAAAGAAAACACCTACCCAAAAGAAAACACCGATACCATGGGCCACGAATTTGTTATTGATGAGCACATGCACCATGTACGAAAACACGACCATCTCTAACAATGACGGCAAAGTAATGATGAACATATAGATCAAATAAACCGGAAAGTTATAGTTGTGAAAACCTTTGCCCGTTTGTACCACAAAGCCGGTTACCAGCGGAATTAATGTTAAACCTAAACCTAGTATTAACAGGGTTATTAGTTTTGATCCGTTTAAAACCCAGTTTGGCGGCGGTAATGAATCATTGATATAGGCATAGCGGGTTATGCGGTCGCGGTGAAGTGTTTCGCCGGTATAAAATATGATGATAAAAAAGATAAAGAAGGGAAAAACACTATTGAAAATACCCATCAGCATTACCGTACGCGGAAATTCAGGCACACCGTTGTCATTGTTGCCCATCCAGAATACAAAGCCAAGGAAAAAAACACCCGCCGACAGAATGATCCAGAAATAATTATCGCGAACGATATTCAGCAATTCAATTTTAGTGAGACTGGCTAGTGTTTTGCGGTTGTATGATCCTTTAAAGCTGGTATTGGCACTGGGGACGAATGTTTCCTTTGCTAAAGCAGGCTCATTATCAATGGCGGCTTTATCTCGTTTCCCACTAAAGAATTTTTCAAAACTAAAGGTAAAATAGGTATACAAAAGGATCACAAGGCCAACACCTGTCCAAATCACACGGTTAAGCAAAAATGTTCCGGTAATAGGGAATGCGGTGGTATTTTGTTGAATAGATGAAGAATTGTTTGTCTGCAACCTCACCCCGTTAATTCCAAACGGATCAGCAAGGTTAATTACTGTGGCGTTATTGGTATGGTTAAGGAAAAATATGGAGAGAAAATAGCCTAAAAACAGTAAGATACCTCCGGCATAAATTACCTTTACATTGCGGGTTATGGCCACCAGCCCAAAAAACAGGGCAGAAGTAAAAAACAGGTTGGGCAAGGCCATTGTAAAAAAAGGATGCAGGTAGTAGCTTAAATAATTGGGGCCATATTGCTTAGGGTCGCTCCAGCCCGTGGCAGGTCCGAGTTTGGTGCCGAGGTAAGCGCCGATAATTATCGCGGAAGCAATAAACAACATGCTTGAAAATGAGCCAATGAAGCGCCCCCAAAAATATCCAGCCTGTGTTATTGGGTAAGTAAGGTAATAATCCTTTGTATTGTATTCAATATCACGGTATAGTGACGTGCCCATTATTGACGAACTGATCAGCATCATAAGCATGGTAATAGCCGCGCAATACAATGCGATCGTGTATGGCGAATTAATATGCTCCTTTTCAGCCAATGGCATCGATCCGGTTGCAAAAATGAAGGTCGCAAAAATCAGCGCAGCAATAAAGTATAAATATACGGCAGGCCTTCTCAGCCTGTTCTGAATTTCGAACAGAAATATTTTCCAAAACATAACCAATAAGTTTAATGGGTGGTTAAATAGTATTAACATCAACACGGGTAGCAATATTGCTGAAGTATACATCCTCCAGGTTGGGGATGGCCGGAGTAAAGCCGTTCCCCGGTTCGGTTTCCTGTTTTATCCTGATATGTAATTTGCCTGTTTTTAATTGGGTAGAGATCACTTTAAAATCATCCTGGTAATGCCCCAGCTCCGTTTTATTGATGGCCTTGCTGAATATTTTCCCTTCCATTTCGTTTACCGCCTTCTCAGGTTCGCCTGAATACAAAACCTCCCCCATGCAAATGATCGCGAAATTGGAACAAAGCGTGCTCACGTCTTCTACAATATGGGTTGAAAGGATGACGATGGTATTCTCCCCTAACTGGCTCAATAAGTTGTAAAAACGATTTCTCTCCGCCGGGTCGAGGCCCGCCGTTGGCTCGTCTACAATAATCAGTTTCGGGTTGCCAATCAGGGCCTGGGCTATGCCAAAGCGTTGCTTCATCCCGCCTGAATATGTCCCCAGGTGCTTCTTTTTATCTTTTGACAGGTTGACATTCTCCAGCAGGGAATTTACCAGATCCTTTCGCTCGGTTTTATTGCCAATTCCTTTTAATTGAGCGATATGATCCAGCATTCGCTCAGCCGATATTTTAGGATATACACCAAACTCCTGTGGCAAATAACCAAGCAATTGCCGTACTTCTGTTTTGCTTTTTAGCACATCCAGGTCGTCCAGAAAAACGCTGCCCGAATCGGCTTCCTGCAAGGTGGCAATGGTACGCATCAGCGAGGATTTACCTGCACCGTTCGGTCCCAACAGCCCGAACATGCCATTATTAAGCGTTAATGATACATCCTTTATCGCCTGTACCCCATTTGGGTAGGTTTTGGATAGGTTGTTGATTGTTAATTTCATTTTTGATGAGGTTTAGAATTGTTTAATAAGTTGGTGGCTTTACCTGTCAGTATCAAGTTGGCGCTATCAGCTAAGTTGTAATGCAGATCGCCGATTTGCGCATTATCTAATAATAATGTGCTGTTATTCAGAATATCAAGATGTGCTTTTTGTATTTGATTATGCTCAAGTATAACCAGTTTTGAACCGCTCTTCCCGCTTCTGCCGGTGGCAGTGTTGACTGATTGCAGATGACTGTTTACAAGAACAACCGTACTGCCATAATCCTGGTTAATAATTAAACTATCCTGCTTAAATCCATCTATCAAAACCTTACGCATCCTCCAGTCATCCCTTACAATGGTATCTGTTACCTGTTTACCGTCTGCTTTGTAGGTGGCGTCGATATTAATAACCGACAGGTGAGGACATGAAATCACCATAATATAGGGGTTAGGATCAGACAGGTAATTAGCTTCAAACACAGCGTTGATCTGCAGCCGCTTGCCTGTTTGTTTGATGCGCGTGTATTCTGCAAAATTCGAATCGATCCTTACACGAAACGGCCCCTGCACAAATTTTACATTTACGGCCGTTGAGGAAACCAGGTCAACTGTATCAAAACCCTTAAAGTTCAAATCGACAAAAGTATTGTAAGGATCTTTGTATTTTCCTGAAATATAAGCCCTCTTAAGCAAAAAATCGTACCCTGCCAGCGATATTAAAACCAGGATGATTCCCGTAATTACCAATTTATTACTTGTTTTCATCGTTATTGTCAGATTTGTAATTATCCTTTTTAAACCGCTCATACCATTGCTGCATTTCATCGAAGTTGATATCCAGCAAATACATATTTCTGAAAATGCCTTGCAGGTCCTGTTCAATAAAGCGGTCGCGCCGGTACGCTTTAATTTTGTCATACCCATCAGGAGCCACAAATAAACCCAGCCCTCTTTTGTTATAAATCACCCCCTGGTTTTGCAAAAACTCGTATGATCGCATCACCGTATTGGGGTTAACTTCCAGTTCCACAGCCAGGTCGCGTACCGATGGTATCTTTTGTTCTGCCGGCCATTTACCCGCAAGGATATTTTCACTTACAAAAGCGGCAATCTGCAGGTAGATGGCTTCGTTATCTCTAAACTCCATTTTTCTACTTGTTTATTAAACCTGCTTTTCTTTTAGCCTGAAATAGGCCGCTATCCAAAAAACAACTGCTAAAACTGAGATGATTGCTATCATCCAGTAATCCTGTTGACTAACGTTAATCTCGAAAGTTTGCTGATCACTTTGAATCCTTAAGTTTCCAAATGGCACCGTCGTTTCAATGGTTTTCGGGATAAAAACACTCAGCAGAATTTTATTGATGGCAATTAATAATCCAACTGATATGAAAAATAAAAAGGCTGTTTTTATAAAGTGTAATTTATCGTAAAAAATTGCCCCGTAAAAAGCAACTGCGTGCATCAATGCATATAAGATGTACATTTGACATACAGGTGTTTTAAAAAAATTGATTACCCCGTCCTGGTGTCCCGGAAAATGTTTAACATTTATCGCGAATGATACAACAAGGAAAAAACCAGCTGTATAAAGTATTATAAACAGCAAAAAAGAATAGATCCAGGCCACCAGATATTTTTCAAAATGCGAGGCAGGCAGGGTAAGCAGCGCGACAGCTTTTTTCTTATCGCCATAACCCGAAAAAATGGTACTGGTAAATATCGTTCCGGCTAATAAAAGGATGATGGAGAAAAGAGCAGTTTGCAAGCCCCTATCCATTGGGGCCTCTATCATATAAATTAAAAAACTACCGCCTAATATCATCACCCCCATCAACACGGTTAACGACATCAGGTAGCTTTTATAATTTTCGACCGTATGCTTTACAAACAGCCTGTTGAACCTGCTTAAGTTAAATATGTTATTCATTGGGCGATGCTTTTAAAATTTCCAATAAGGTTTTATTACCGGTTATAATGCCGTTGAAAAGCAATTCCAGGTCAACTTTGCTAAACTTGCCGGTTGTATTGCGAAGGATGGCATTTTTGCCACGGATACTTTCTTCTTCATAAATTACAGGCAGGCCTTCAGTATTGGGGTAAAGACCAAAAATCAGCTTGTCCACCACCTCATCCATTGGCAGGTTAACCACAATTTCACGGTCATTCAAAACCAATAAAGTATCGATCAGGCTGTCGAGGTCGCGTACCTGGTGGGTAGAGATCACGATACAGCGGTCTTCGGTAAGTACGGACGCGATCAATTTGCGAAACTGTACTTTTGAAGGGATATCCAGTCCATTGGTAGGCTCATCCATTATCAAAAGGTTTGTGTTTGTGGCAAGCCCGAAAGCTATCATCGCTTTCTTCTGCTGACCAAAGGATTGTTTATCCATTTTGCCGTCCATATCAACCTCCAGCATCTTCAGGTAGTGGTAAAAATCGCTTTGACTGAACTTAGGATAAAACCCGGCGGTGCTGGCTACAAACTGCACGGGCGCAAGCGAGGGAACATATAACTCCTCGGCAATAAAATAGATATCCTCCAAAACAGAAACAGGGCGTTTTGAAACATTTATACCGTTATACAAACAATTACCCTTTTGCGGAAAAGCAAGCCCTGTCATATTTTTTAACAGCGTAGATTTCCCGGCCCCGTTTTTCCCGAGCAGTCCGTATATATGCCCTTTGTTTAATGAAAGGTTTAGGCCCTCAAAAAGGAGATCTTTTTTCCTGTATCCAAAACTTAAATTTTCAATTTGTATCACACTCATATAGTGTATTAGTATAATAGTACACTACAAATGTAAAGTTGTTTTTTAGAATAACAAATATTTGAGAAATATTTTTTTTAGCCTGTCGCGCAGCAAAAACTCAACTGAAAAAGCTTTTCTCAGGGGTATTTCATAAAATATTTACTACTGGGAGGTCTCGGGGCTCAAAACCTCATTATTACAAATAACCGGCAGACAGCTGATTATCTATGGAATACAAACCAAAAAATCTGAGATTGCCGCTTTAAATCGCTCTATTTACCAATAAAACAAATTTTTTTTTGACGGCTTAACCGAATTGCTATATTTGCAGTCCCGAAAAAAGGGTTTAAGAAATAACAGTCGTAAACAAAAAAATTGGTGAGGTGCCTGAGAGGCCGAAAGGATCAGTTTGCTAAACTGACGTACGGGAAACTGTACCGAGGGTTCGAATCCCTCCCTCACCGCTGATTTCTACATTAAAAATAGATAAAAGCCTGCAAATCAAATGACTGCAGGCTTTTATTTTTGTGCCAAAAGGCTATTTTAGCCACCAATTCGCATATAAAAAATCAAAATGTAAAATAGTTGAACCTCTTGTACACACCTGATTGAAAGCTTATTTTTGTTCCACTTTTTAACGTCAAAAACATGAAAAATAATTTCAGCTTGATTTCTAAGAAGGAACACAACTGTTTTATATCAATATAACGAGTTGTTAGCCAGGCAAAGACCCAATTTTTTTTGCAGATATTGAATTATTTGCGGTTAACTACTGCTTAATTGATCACCGGGGGCACCTGTGCAAAAGATGACAATAGCATTCATACTACGTAAATAAATAACGCTCGTTTTTAAGGGCAAATTGCCAATCGTGAAGCGTGCGTCCTTAGGTTACGGAATATCCATCTTCTTTATCAAGGTAATAGAACCGCCGTTTTTGCCTTAATATTTATTTCGTGCGTAGCCAGTTGAGACAAGCGGTCATCAATGTGTTTCTCATTGATCTCTAATTCATAAAAAAGAGCTGCTGCCTTATCCAGGCCCAGATCCCTTGCAAACGCGGATGCTGTTCCATATTTGCTAATTTTAAAGTGATTGATATCCTGTATACAAGCCAGCAAACAAGCGTCTTTTACGGCAGCATCGGCACAATATAAAAGGCTTTCGTCTGTTTCTTTTATAAATGCATCCATCACAGGATTAACCAGAGCGATTGAATTGAATTGTTCTTCCTTGAAAAAGCTTTCCATTTTTTCAATATGTTGCTCTGTGAAATCAAGATACTTTTGCAAAACCCCCTTAAGTAATACAGAATCGGCCTTGCCGATCCATCCTGGCATGCTTTTTTTTAATTCATTTTCTGCACAGGTAAATTTGCCTGCGTTAAAATCAAGCAGATTGTGAAGCGTTACAATAGTTGAGTTAGTTTCCATGATAGTATTGTTTTCTTATAACAAATTTATCCCGCGCCTGATGATTCAATCATGTTGCTGGTCAATTTATAAAATGATTCTTATCATTATCCGGCAACCTGATACGCTGCGACCTTGTTTTTGATGAAATCAAAAAGTTACGAAAGGTTGAGCCGAACTAATAACCCTCTTCAAAAGCACGTAAAAACGTGTTTCAATTTGTACACTATGTGTTTTCTGAACCTGGTTTCGCGGAGTAAAAGCAACGCCATACCGTTATGCCTATATAAATCTTTAGTGTTCAAGATCATTGGCTTTAGTGACGGGAATCAATTTTCCCGCAATTGATTGAGCGTATTTTAGATTTCTTAATTAGTTTATCATGAACCAATTTATTACACCCGAAATAAAAGACGTGCTGAAAGCGGTACACTATAGGCCTGCTGTTTCTATTATAATGCCGTTTAAAACCAAAATCAATTTACATACAGAATTGAGACATTCCCTGAAGATAGCGGCCGACAAAGTGGAACGGGAGTTAATTTTTAATTACCCCGCTGAGATTTGTAAATTACTAATGCAAAAACTCCTGGAGGTGATCGAAAATATCGATTTCAATACCGGAAAAAAGGGAATTGTTATCTATGTATCACTAGTATTTGAAAAAGTACTATATCTGGATATTCCTGTGGAAGAAAAAGTTATTGTGGATGATTCTTTCGAAATACGCGATCTGGTTTATAATACTAAGCAATTGCACAAATACCTTTTACTCGTGCTGAGCGGGAAGGAGACGAAGATTTACCTGGGGAATGCAGAACTTCTCAGGGTGGAGTTAAATATGCCGGAATCAGTATATGCTTATGTGAATGATGCACCGGAAAGGGTAGCAAATTTCTCCGATATGTCTGACCGGAAAGAAACCATAATGGATAAGTTTTTACTGAACATTGATAACGGCCTGAACAAGATACTGAATACTTACAAATTGCCTCTTGTGGTGTTGGGCACTGAAAGGATTGCGGGTCATTTCAAAAAGCTTACCAGGCACGCTGCGGCTGTGATTGAATATATACACGGAAATTATGAAGAAGCGACTTTGCCGGATCTCAGGGAAACAGCAAGCCGGTATATTGCCGGATGGGAGAAACTTGAAGAGAAAAAGCTACTGGATAAATTAGAAGAAGCAGCCGGCGCAAATAAACTGGCCGTCGGGATAAAGGATGTGTGGCACGAAGCAGTCGGCCAAAATGGGCGCCTATTGGTGGTTGAAAAAAATTTCAGGTATGCCGCGCAACACGGAGCCACCCAAGCTATTATTGACGAATTGGTTGAACCCTTCGATAAATTCCCCTATATAAGAGACGCAGTGGATGATATTATTGAAAAGGTGTTGCAGAATGGCGGTGATATAGAATTTGTTGATCAGGATATCTTGAAAGATTATGATCATATAGCGCTGGTACAATATTATTAGGTGGAAAGTTTTTTGCTGTTACATGAATTGATAAAATAAGCATGCCTTTGATCCATATTTCATCTAAAGCATTTTTACATGCTTCATGATATGAACGAATAAAAAAAATCATGCAATGGAAAAAACCGATGTATATATTTTTTTCTATTAATTAATTCCGGTCACTTTCCTTTTCTCTGGATCATTACGCCGACTGTTTTAAAAATAATGTTCAGATCAGCTTGTAAATTAATGTTTTGAAAATAAATTAAATCGATCCTCATACGGTCGCGCATCTCATCAACATTTTGTGCATACCCGTAGTGAACCTGCCCTAATGATGTTAGTCCCGGTTTTAAACGAAGCAGTTTTTTATAGTTGGGGTTTTCTTTTACGATTTTTTCAATAAAATGCTGCCTTTCCGGCCTTGGCCCAACGATAGACATTTCACCCTTTAACACATTCCAGAACTGAGGCAACTCATCTAACCTTGTTTTTCGCATAAATAAGCCCCATTCGGTAATGCGCGAATCATTATGCTTTGACAATTGCGGGCCATTCCGTTCGGCGTCTATATACATACTCCTGAACTTAAATATATAAAACGGTTTCTGATTCCTGCCAATACGCTCCTGTTTGAAAAACGCCGGCCCATGAGAGGTTACTTTTGTAATAAAGTATAAAACAATAAATAATGGAGCACCCAAAACGATAGCAACAGAGGCAAATATGATATCGAAACTACGTTTTAAAAACCTGATCTTTAAACTTATTTCGGGGTGCGAGGTAATATGGAGAACCGGCACGTTATCATAATTAACCAATTGGGCGTAGTTGTTACTTAAAATCAGATCAGAAACAACTTTAATTTTGATAAAATTCTCATCCCCAAACCGTATCAGACGCTTCAATAATTCTGAATTCATCAATTTGTAGCAAATGAATATCTCATCCGGCTTTTTATCTAAAATATGTTCAATTAAAATTTCTTCAGGCATATCGGCTAATTGCTGTTCCGAAATAAAATCGGCGAGATCATATCCATATTCCGGGTGCTGAGAGAATGACTTTACCAACCGCGCAGCAATTTCTTCATCACCAAAAATTAAAATTTGGCGATGATTGTACCCTTTACTACGGTAATAATCCAGGAAAAAGAACAGGGATGATCTTTGCAGGAATAGTAAGAAAAAGAACAATGAATAACTAATTATTACTTCCGACCTGGATATATCACGTACCTTAAATAGATATATAATGCCGAATACGATTAATAAATGATAAATTAATGTTAATAAGAGCCTGTTAATATTATCACTCAGCACTAGTGGCCGGTTCACCCGGAAACTTTTTGACATTAAGGAAATCATCCCCCAGACGATATTAACCGATAATACAAAAATGACAGATGGATTTTGCAGCCGATAGGTATCAAAAGTTATATAGTGGGCGACAATGAATGCTAAATTGAACAGTAAGAGATCGCTAAAAAAAATAATTGGGGGAAGATGTTTTGAATAGCGGACAGACATAGGATAAGGTTTTTTTTCAAAGATATTAAATAAAATTAAGAACTCTCGAATAAAAGAAATTTAACTGCAACACAATTTCCAAACGTTACAATTTTTAGGCCGAAATTTAACTGGTTGGTATTAATTTGTCGTTCGAAGAACAATTTCCGACAAATAGGCACTTATTTCTTGCCTGAAGCGTTTTGAAGCGTATAAAGATGCATGTTTTGCAATTTCAACAGCGTTAAACGGGTGCAAATTATTTTCAAAATAATTTACTGCGTTTATTATTGATGACTCAGATTGTTCAGTAAAATAAACACCTGTCTTATTTTCTATAACGGTTTCGGTAGGTACTCCTTTGCCATAAGCTATTACAGGGGTACCGCAAGTTTGCGCTTCCACCGGTAAAATACCAAAATCTTCTTCGGCGGCAAATACAAATGTCTGGGCTTTCGACAAATGATGCTTCAAAACTTCAAAAGGCCGGTAATTCAATTAAACTTAATGTCGGTTGCTAATTGGCATAAGTTCCAAACGCATTGTGGACGTCCATCTCATTACTTCCAATAAAATTTATGCATTGATATTTTCCTCAGGATCCCAATTGGAAGTTTTTTGAAATATTTTCCACTCTTATAGCCCATCCATTTTGCACCAATAGATGTTATAGATTTCAAAATACTTATAAAATCATTCTTAATAACATATTGCAATTCTGACTTAATAAATTTAAGTCCTTCGCCGGTTGGCTTTCCAAACTTATCAATCATCCATTTATTTTGTTCGTGAAAAACCCGTGTGTCAAAATAGCGTTTAAATTCTTCGGTAAGCGTGTAACTGTGAGAATGATATACAGTTGCATCGGCCACATAAGCTTTTTTATACCCTGCCATTAACATTTTTGCGGCAACAATAGCATCCTCCCCCATAATTGAATCAGAAGGGAAGCCCCCAACTGCCTCCAACGCGCTTTTACGATAAGCGGAGAAGGAATTGGAACAAAAAAAAGTTTTAAAGCCTCTGGCTTGCACGTCAGCAAGCGATACTTTTTCTGGCACTGCCGGATAATTAAATACCCTTGCATGTGTTTCAAGGGCACCCGCGTTTTTATGCGGCAATTGGCGGCCATAAGCCATCCCAACTTCCGGGTCATCAAATGCACTAACTAAATTGGCTATACTATCAGGCGATGCTAAAATGGCATCCTGTGTTAAAAAAATGCAGATATCAGTATCTGCAGCTGCATCCACAAGTTGTTGCCTGGTTTTACCGTGGTTGAATTCCGATTTGTTGATAGCATTGACATCAAATCCGTATAATCTGGCCAAATCCGAGGTCTTATCCATCGATCCGGAATCTACTATCATTTTTCTGTGAAAAGCAACCGACTGTTTATTAACACTTTCCAACATTTTCACCCAATCGTGCCCTGCATTAAGCGTTGGAATAAGTAAGGCTATTTTCATTACATTAGTTTATTTAATCTTTAAAAGTATTAAGCATATGAAATAGCTTTTCATATTAAGTCTATTGCGTACACTCTCTGTTAACAAGTTGTTTGTAAATTTTGGTGATTTAACTCGGTACATTATTCCCATCCTCTTACTAAAGTAGGGATTTAACCACTACTGCAACGTAGCTTTTGAACAGCAAAAGCCAGCTAACCAAGGTGTTTGAGTGCCTTTCGTTAAAGTAACAGTTTTGCTTAAAGTTGTATAGCGACCTATTCGATTTAAATAATATCTTGAAATCTTTAATTTTTTTTGCTTTAACCACGCCGGTTGTTGCTGCATTATTATAAACTTTCAGCCATGGAATAGCGTATGTAGCGTATCCCTGTTCTTTCGCTCTCAGAAAGAAATCGATATCGCCATGATATTGCGGCAGGTTCACTTCATCAAGATAACCGATCCGACCAATTATCTCAACGGGTATAACTGTGCCCATACCGCCCGACCAATCAACACGGATTACTTGGTTAAATGTATCTTGCTCATTTAAACCGATCAATACTTTTTTACCATTAGCTTTGTTATAATAAGCTCCAAAATTAAACAGGCGCCCATTGCCGTTAAGCCAAAACACTTTTGATACCAATATAGATTGGAGATATTGAGGATTTGCTGTAACAACTTTTTCCAACTCAAAGAAATAATCTTTGGCACAAATGATATCATCGTTCCAAAGCAAAATATGGGAGGCGCCAAGTTCATCTATTGCATAGCGCATGCCTGCATTTACAGACCCGCTCCACCAAAGATTACCGGTACCTTCAACTATATAAACATCCGGACGGTTGGCTCTGATCCACTCGCCGGTACCGTCCGTCGAGCCATCGTTTGCCACTACGATGTTTACATCCAGGGATTTAAAACCATTTTGACGATAATAGTTTAACGCATCTCCGAGATTATTTAACCCGGCAATTGTTATATTTTTCCTGTTATAAACTGGTATTACGATGGTAATCTTTAACATTATTCGCTATTTTTTTGATCGTTTTTCAGCCCAAGCCGGGTTAAAAAAACAACTTTCACCTTATCGATGATTTCTGAAGTATAAATATCTTTCAAAAAAAAGTATTTAATAACAAAGTAAACAAAGCTGCATGATATAGCACTTACGCCCAATAATAAAATCTCGCTGTGCATACTTTTTCGCAGCAGATATATTATAGGGATAAAAGGTAAACATGACAATATTGAATAGAAAAAAGTTTTAATGGAAAAAGTAATCCCAAATGCCTTTTTGACGAAATAGTAGAAAACACATGACACAATAAGTTCAGTAACTGAGTTGGCAATTGCAGCTCCTACTTCGTGCGTTTTAGGCACCAATGCAATATTTAATGCAATGGAGAGTACCATACCAACCATTACGGATTTAAGCATCTCCCGTTCTCTTCCGCTTGATATGAGCACCTGCACACCAAGCAGATTTCCCATACCTATAAAAACAGGAAGGACAGAAAGTATCTGCATGGGTACGATGGCCGAACTGAAAGCATTTCCGGATACTAAATGAATGAGCTCGGGGGCTAAAAGAAACAGGGCGAAAGTAATGGGGACGGCTAACAAGATAATGAAGCTATACGACGTTGCCAGTAACTCCTTGTACCTATCGTCTTTGTTATGGAAAGAGGCTGAAATTTCAGGCAGCAGTACCGCGCCGATAGAGACAACCAGCGGCATGGCGATCCGTGTAATTTTAGTACTTGCTGTATAGTACCCTACGGATTTGTCATTAGACAATAAACCCAGTAATATCGTATCCAGCATATTATACATTGCAATACTCAAATTTGCGCCAAAAATGTAAAAAAGAGGTTTTAAGTGCTTGCGCAGATTTATTTTTTTGATACCAATAGAAACTTTGTTTCGGAGAAATACCATATTAATGATATTATTACCGAGTACCGAGAATATAGTAATATAGAGATATAGCAGGGCATCATGTATTGTTTTCACCAAAATGTACATCATGATCAAACAGATAAGTTTAATGAAAATCGAGCGTAGCGCAATGCTTTTAAACTCCTCTATTCCCTGATAAAACCAATCTATAGAACTAAATCCAAGCAATACAATAAGTAAACTTGGCAGATAATAACTCATGTTTGCAGAAAAACGAGTAAACGCCATCACTACTATAATATAAACAACAGAGATAAGCACGCTGGTAATTACATATATAAATAGTAGCTCTGAAAATGTTTTGGAAAGCTCCTTATTGTTAAGTCGTACACGCGCTATCTCTCTAACGCCATAATAGGGGATGCCAAGCGCCGCTATCAACGCAAAATATTGGGCAAATGTTATTACAAATTGCACTTTGCCTACACCAGTAGGCCCCAGTATGCGCGAGATATAGGGAAAACTAAGTATAGGGAATATGATATTGAAAATAGTAAGTAAAAGTGTATATATGTAATTCTTCTTCACTTAAATAATTACTTAGTTATGCTGTTAATTCTGTTAGGATGTTTTACCTGAAAACGATACTCCCCTAAAGGTAACGTCCACTGGCTGTAAGCCGTTTTAAACCAGCTTTTTGTTCGCGGAAAAATAAATGGTGTATTATCTTCGGTAACAACCGCAATCTGGTAACCCAGTTTACTTATTATCCTTGAAAGTTTTACTTCGCCAAACCTTATCAGGAGCCTTTTATGATTTATATTCTGCCCCGGAAATTTGCCATCGTTATGTGCAACAACTTCGCTCATAACATCTAAAGTAGTTATCATAAAAAAGCTTTGAATATGAGGCGTGAAATTATTCCTAATGACTGTTTGAAACATTTTGCTGGAATAGGAAATACCCAGCAAACCGACAAGTGGATTTTGTTCAAGGAAGTCGATATAATCATCCAGAAAGTCAACCTGTTTTGCTTCTACAGAAGAATTCATCAAAAGCAGGTAACAATTTTTTGAACCTATATTATTTAATATAGTGTGCCCATAACCTTGAAAATCCATCCCGATATTAGAAACAGGGGTAAAGTTAAGGCCCCTGTATTTTAATCCATGCTTTCCTTCATCATAACCAGATATGGTAAGGCTTAAATTAAGCTTACGAGCTCCTTTATAATTCGCGACACGGTCTAACTGGTAACTAAGGCCGCAATCAAACTGAATATCATTTACCACCTTTTTCCTTTTCAGGTTATAGCCAGCCCAATCATGTATTCCTATAAGCACTTCGTTGTTTTGAACGGGTTTCCGTATTTTTACCCGGCCAGCCGGAATTGCAATATATCTTTTCAAAAATTCTTTAACATACAATATTGGAAGCAACACCAGTTCACCGGCCAATAAGAGAATAAATTTCACCATTAGTCTGTGGGTTTGTCGTTAAAAATATCCTTAGATTTCTCCTGCGACTCGGCATGCCGGGTAATAATCTCCTGTTCGGTCCGCTCATCGCGGTCAAGGTGAAATAAATAATTCCTGTAGGGGGTATATGTTAGCATTGTTGCCTCGATTCTGAAAGGTAAAATAATTTTTACATCAGCATAAAAGACCACCAATATCACATAGGCCATCCTGGCATAACGCCTGAACAATGTTAAAATACTCCAGGCGCAATATGCAAGCCCTATTGTAAAATAATAACCGAACCGACTTTGTATTTCGCCTATCTCCGACAAAACCATGGATAGATATACAAAGATGAGGAACGCTACAACGAAGCGCTGATCAAAAGAGGTGGTTTTTTTGTAAAACACAATAAGAACCAACAAAAATACCACACAAATCATCGTTACAAAATTGATATTGCTTTGCACAGGATAAAAGTCAAGATATAGTTTAACCTGATGCAGGAAAAAAGCGGCTGATCCACCCGGCAGCGCTTTTTCCATGATACCAACCAAAATAGTTAATATGCGGAGCCTGAGCGCCAGGCTAAGTATAAATGCAATTAGCGTAAAAATTAAAAAATTACGTTTAACCCGCATACCCAAAAACCAGTACAGCGGAATGAAAATAACTGCACTAGTATGAAACATCGCTGCCACAAGGCAAATAAGCAAATATTTAATAAAGCTTTTGTTAATATATTGATAGGCAAACAGCATAATGTAAAATGCCAGGGACTGCCGTAAAATATCAAATTCGCGTAGCATATTGAGCGATAAAAACAACACCAAAAACAAATTCACGTCTGTTTTTAGATATTGCTTTAAAAATCTGTTAAGTGAATAAAGATTAAAAGCCGTTATCAAAAAAATAACCACTTCAAATTCGAGCCCGGCCGATTTTCCGAGCGACATTAAAAGTTTAAATCCCGGCTCCCAGTTATGATCATAAAAATAAGGGGCGTTTTTGGCATCAAATAAAATGGTCCAAACACTTTCAACTTTATCGTAATAAATATAATATTGTAACCAATCTGCACCAACTTTATACCTTAGTCCTATAAATACAAGTAAAATTGCAAAAGTTATATATATTAAAAGTCCCTTATATTTTTTAATACGCAAATCATTGAACCCTGAAGATTCAATAAAGGCAAACAGCCCTATACCGCTTATCAATAATATATAAGTAAACATTTATAACTTGATCTTCCGTAATAAAAATGTGTACAATCATGATTTGTACATTACAACCGGGTGTACGACTACGTCAGTCCCCCCGGACCACTAATACAAGGCCGAGCCCTATTCTTTCATCATTGCATCAGGTAATAAGCCTTTTAGTTGCATTTTAAGATCAATTGCTATGCTACTGATAGATAACGTCGACTTATATACCCTAATATTGCGCTTAAAATCGGCCATATGCCTCCGCGCTACTTCTGGCTCCGAGACGATTTTGTGAATGACTGCTTGCATATCATTCAGGTTTCCGCACAGATACCCCATAGCACCGTGGGTTTCAAGCAGATCGGTAAAAAACCTGTTTTTGAAAGCTATAATTGGCACCTCGTGCAAAACAGCATCAAAAAAAGCAGCGCTGCTACGTAGCAAGAAATCGTTTGTGCTATAAAAGAATATCGCATAATCAAGCCGGGAAGCCTCTTCATCGTAGGCGTCCCTGTCAATAGGTTCATTTATCTGGTCATTCACAAAATTGATTACCAGCGGTGTGAGATATTGTTTTATTGATGCTTCCAGCACGCCTACTACAGAAAATTGGATGCTATTGTCGGCAATCAGGTCCTGTGCCATATCAGCCAGTACGTAAAGTTGGTCAACATTCTTTCTTTTACCTGCGCTGCCAATATGGCCTATTTTAACAGGTCGTTGGCCATCATTATCTTTTGGTGTGATGATTTTTCCAGCTACCATGGTTGGCAATTCTATGCATATTGGTTTTGCCCCAGCAAAAATATCTGCGCCTTCTATAATGTTGCATGAAGCTTTTGTCAGAAAAATGTAATTAAGCCTGCTAGGTGTTATTCTAAAGCAAAGCTTATATATTGCCCCAATTAGCTTTTGTGTTGAACTGTATGCAAATAAAGTATACTCTACTTCGCCATGTAGCATAATCAAAACAACCCGGCGGGGATAAAATCTCTTAAGCAGGTTAAAAAAAATTAAAGAATGCGGATAGATATGCGATATAACCAATATATCTTCGGGTGTCGATCTGTCAAAGAGCCGTTTAAAATAAAAAATATCATCAACGGCTCTTTTGGTGAGCGATAGCGCCCTCAACGCTAAATTTTTAACCGGTCGTCTGTTTTTAAAAGTCCTGAACTCCGTTAACGGATCTGTGTCATTTAAAAGGGTTTTTACCTTTAGATTATGGGCCTGTGCAGAAATAAAACAAATTTTCTCTTCAGAAAAAGCTTCTCTAAAAATCCTCACCGTATTTAAATTTGCAAGCACATGTAAATAGTCCTCTACATGCCTATCTGCTATATATATCATACTAAGTGTAAAAAGGCGGATGATAATCTATTTTGTATTTTAATTGAGACCGGCGTTTGCCAATTACACTGGCAGGTACGCCACCCACAATACACATTGCATCAACACTTTTGGTTACAATGGCACCGCATGCAACTACACATCCTTTTTCAAGGATAACGCCAGGTAAGATTGTAGCCCGTGATGCAATCCAAACATAATCTTTGATCACAACATCTGCAAATTTTATATTGTGATAATCGCTGTGGGGATCGTGCTGGGCAGTATATATATAAGTATCTCTGGAAATATCTACATTGTTGCCTATTATTATTCTGCCTTTCCTGCCATCAAGCAATACATTGGGATTGATGATGCAATTATCTCCAATTTGTATCTGTGACCGTACAGCATGCAAATTGAGAAATTTCACATTCATAGACACAAAAGAATTTTTACCAACAATTATAAATCTCTTAACTAAAAACATCCTTATAAAGTTTATAGGTATCCTCATAATTATGCTATTGAGTATATACAGCCTAAAGTGAGCAAAAAACAATCCAATTTCACGAAACATATTCCTTAATAACTATACAATTTTACTCTCAAACCAATTTAAGCATTACTTTCCTGCCAGCAATGCATACAACAGTGAAAAGTATGCCTAATATTGCGCCCACAATAATCCCCTTAGGCTTCGTTACGCGATCAATAAATAGAGGCAACACAGGGCTATCAATTACCTGTATCAGCGGTGTTTCCTGCAACAATGAAATTTTTGAAATTTCCAGATTTTTTACTATTTCGGCATAAATAGCTGTGCTCGCCTGTACGTCAACCTGCTTTCGTTGGGATGGTACCCTCAATGACAATAAAGAGGGATTTGCATTCGGAGCGGCATCAATTGCCGAAGCAACACCTGATATTGAAGAATTTAATTCCCTTCTGACGCTATCTGCCTGTCTTTGTAAGATCTGAACATTCTGTTGCGTTTTTTTGGTTTTAGTTTGCACATAAAAATCATTAACGGTTTCAACAAGCTTATTTGTGAATTCTTTGGCAAATAGTTCATCGGTTGAGGCAACATTTACATTTATAATGCTTAGTTTTTTATCAGGTTTATCAACACTTAAAACCTTTTTGTTAAATAGTTCAACCAAATCAGTTATTATACTGTCTTGCTTGCGGGTAAATTTCGCAGGGTTTCCTGAAAAGTTTATGCTGTCGATCTGATCTTTTTCTTTCCATCGGGTTCGCAATTTGTTAAAGTTGATATACCTATCTATCAGTAAAGCGCTTTTACCGTTAAAATCAACTTCACTTAACAATGTCTTTTCAATCATTAAGCGAGATTTATATAATTCAATGATATTATCACCCGAAAAAATACTACCCCCGCTACCACCGATATCTATCCCGGCAAGTGAAGCCAAGCCGGCATACTGGCCCAATCCGCCACCACTTTTATTTCCCTCATCCAAAACAAAGGTGCAGGTAGCAGTGTAAACCGGCTTTTTAATTATGGAATACCCAAAGCCAAGTAACCCGCCAAAAACTCCAAAAAGCAATATTGTTAACCACTTGGTTTTAATGTACCTGATTCCAGACCGAACCTTTAATAAAATATCACCGATTGATATTTCATCAGGATTCTCTGTTTTCTTTCCCTGTTCCTCTTGATCCATAAAATATTTTAATCAATAATTGCGGTTATTGTGCCGCCTTACAGTTTCTTTATTGTAATAAATAATACCACTAGCGATACCAAACCAGTTGTAAAGCCTAAGATGTCTTGCAGAGAGGTCCCTTTTGTTACAGGCTTTCTTGGAACATATATTTCACTGCCTGGTTTAACTTTAGGATGGTTGTTAAAGAAAAGGAATTTTCGCGTACCATTTACTGTGCCGTTTGGATATACAACGTATGCCCCGCTCTTTAGCGCTACCGGTGAAAAGCCCCCGGCATTTAGTACATAATCTTTGAAAGTTTTGCCTGACGTGTAAACCACTGCGCTGGGGTACAATACCTCGCCATTAACCCGGACCACCTGCTGTTGCTTGGGAATCCTTAACACATCGTTATCTTCTACGATCAGGTCGTCGCCTTTTCCGGGGTTATCCAATATTTTCTTTAAGTTGATACCTATGTAGTTATTCCTGAATTGTGTGGTATCAGTTTTTGTTGAATCCATATAAGACCGTTGAAGGCGCTTCATTCGTTCTGCCCGTTCTTTGTTTAAAGTTAAAGTCGTGCTGTCGTTTTTGGTTTTATCAATCCCTAAAATAGCAGTATTATCCCGTTTCAGGCTGCTACCTTCTATATCGGCAAATACAGTAAGCCCACCAGCACGTGCAATTATGTCCGATATTTTTTCGTCCTTTTTTTCAATAGTATAATATCCGGGGTAAACAACTTCACCCTCTACCTTCACCGTTTTTTGTATTTCAAAGCCGGGCAAACTATATACCGAAACATTATCAAAGGGCTTTAAAGTAAAATTCGCATCATCTGCTTTTAAGTCGGCACCAACATTTACGCTATAAACTTGTGCAATCCTACTGTTTTTTACTTTTGGATCGCTGTCAAATACCCGGCGCGAAACTTCAATTCTTTTGGGGCTTGCACCTTCTGTAAACCCGCCTGCTTTAATTATCAGATCGGCAACTTTCATACTATCAGCATAAATAAAATCGCCGGGTTTTCTTATTTCACCTTTTATCGAAACTTTGTATTTACCCCGAAGGTCGAAAAGAGAGGATACGTTTATTATATCTTCTCTTTGTAATGGTATATCAACCGCTGATTTATTTATAATATCACCCAAATTGAAGGATAATTGTTCAATCGTATTGTCGGATTTCAGCCTGGTTATACCTACCCGCCCGGTAAAAGCATCTTCTTTTAAACCGGCCGCTTTTTGAATTAACCGGGATACTGTTAAGCCCTTTTCAAGTTCATACTCGCCGGGCCTGAAGACAGCTCCTTTTATCGTAACCCGGTTTTCATACCGGTTCAAAATATGTTCAACCGTGTATTTATCGCCGCGCAGCGGGATATAATTACTAAAGTCAGCCTCAGGTACATCTGTTAACCGTCGCTGCTGTTCGCTTATTTGAGAGACTTTAATCAAATCTGTATAAGCCTGGTCAGTAAAGCCTCCTGCAAAACCGATAATATCTTTCAAAGTTTCGCCTGGTAAAACTTCAAACAACCCCGGCCTTTTTACTTCGCCGGTCATTTCAACCCTGATCCTGTAGGTAGGAATGCTGATAATATCCTGATCCTCCAATCGTATATTGTCCTTTTGCTCGCCTTTTAACAAAAAGTCATAAATGTCAAGCCGCCTGATAATATGATTGTTCCGAATAACTTCTATTTGGCGGAAAGAACCGTTATCACCAGGTCCGCCGGCTGCATACAACGCGTTAAATACTGTGGCCAAGGATGGCAGTGTATAGGTGCCCGGTTTAACAACTTCACCTACTATAATAACTTTAATACTTCTGATATTACCGAGGGTAACCTGAACATTTGTTCCTCTACCAATGGCATAATTTGCAGCGATTAGCTTATTTCTTATAATCAAAGTTGCAATTTCAATGGTTTTGCCCGAAACATTTAACAAACCGATCCCCGGTATATTAATGTTACCCTCCGGCGAAACACTCAGTTTCCAGTTTACAACAGAATTGCCATAAACATTAATGTTCAATTGGTCGTTAGGCCCCAAAATGTAATTTATCGGGGTAGCTAAGCTCAAGTTTGGTTCAAAAGTTAAATTTTTATTTCTAAAAAGATCGGCGCCAAATATCTTAGGTTGTAAAGTGTTTAAAATATCCGCTCTGTTTTTCAGGTTGTTCAGTGTATCCGGAATAGTGTCAGGTTTATAATTCAACCTCCTCGCCTGCGATGATAGCGTATCCGATGAATTTGCAGCATTGTTATTCGACTTTCTAAGGATTAAGATTCGTTTTTGAAGATTTTGAATCTGTTCCTGTGGCATTCCTCTGTTGGCAGCTTCCTGTAAAAGTTGCTGGTCATTCAAACCGGCAGATTGCGCCTGTTGCATCAGTTGACGTATCTGACCATCAGAAAGTTCATTTACATTTACATTTGAAAGATTTTGTGGCATTGTTTGCGCCAGCAAGGGTTGTGAAACAATAAAATTAACGATGAATAAAAGGCTGAATGCTATTGATTTTAAATATTTCATAGTGTATAAGGCATTCCTAATTTAGTTTAGACATTTTATTATTAGGGGCATTTAATTAGTGCCTTTTTATTAACAACGGCGCAAATATAGATTAATTTTACTAACCAATTATCCTGCCATTTTTGTTTTGCAATTTCTTCTTTTTCGCCCAATGCCCTTAATCGGGTAATATCTTATTTTTCAGGGCATTTAACTTGTGATTTAAATAATTAATTGTCAATCGAAATAATAAGTTAGATTTATACTGGCATGTAAATTATAGCTGGCGCCCCCTGCGTATTCATAATTTAAGGAGTATATTGGTGTAAGCTCAGCAGAAACAAGGTATTTTTTAAATTTGAAGTTGGCATAAAAAGTATCTGAAATATCGACCCACTGCCTGTTGAAAATACCTGTGCCCATAAAAGCATAATAATAAAGGTCGTTATCATGTACCAGCCTTTCTATTGTCATGCCATACGAGTTCATGCCATTTAGTAAGCTAAAATCAAACATAAGGCTATTGCTCCCCGGGCCGATTCCAGCCCCAATATATCTGCCGTCATTGGTATAACCATCCCTTGGAGCTACACTATGGACATACCATTCAGGCTCCTGCCGAAGCAAGAAAGTGGCCGCGCTTTGTAAATGTGTTAATTCGAGCCTGATTTGAAAAAATTGCTTTTTAGTCAATTCAAATATCCTGGTGCCGCCCACTGTATAGGCCGAAGAATGCTCGGGTTCCTGTAAAAAATCGTTCAGGTTGCCAGCCCTGTCATTCCTTGCCCACTCAAAATAAATTTCAGCATTATATTTGCTTAAAACCTGGCGAATATTAAGCGCATATGCAAAATCCTGCCCATCGCCGGTGCTTGTATTGGTAATCGCATTTGCTGCAACTGACGAGCCTGTGATTACAGGTATTAATTTTCGGATGATATTGTGGGCATTGTATGATGAGTCTTTATTTAAGTAATCATAAGCAGAACCACCGATGAACAAGCCTTCTATCCATTTAGGCTGCCAGCTTGCCGTAAATGCAGAAATATACCTTGTAACCTTTGGCTTAGGGCTATACATACCTTTGCCGTATACTAATTTACCCGTGTCAAGTGGCAGATAACCGGATTGGTTTAAATTTCCCCCGATGATTTGCCACTCAAATGATCCAACAGCGGTTTTAATGGGCCCTGCTGAGTTAAACGTCCAGTGTAAAAATCCAGGGGCCGAATTGCTCATCATAATGGAATTTTGTATGCCGGGGCCCCACCACATGTTTTCTGTGGAAATCCCCGCTTCAATATTTTTTAAAATAATTGTTATTTTTGATTGGCCAGGATATAAATGCCGTAATGCGCGATTGCCAAACCTTTCGGGGGCATCGATGCCATTAACGATTCCAAAATATGAGCCCAATAATGCGGACGAATTGTTATTTGCCTGGACTTCGGCAAATGTTTGAAACGGTTTATTTTGTGCATAAACAAATTCGGGCTTTAATTGGATACGAAGTATTCCTGATTTGATAAATAATCCGGCACTAATCCTGCTTTGAAATCCGGCAGCAGGGTAAAGCGAACTGTTATTATATCCATAAGGCCTGTTAAAATTATATTCATTGACCCAGTTAAACGGAAGCAGTTGTGCAGTAAAACCAACAGACTGATGCAATATGTTTTTACCGGCGATCAAACCCTCCACCGAAGAATCCTGACTGACATTTAGCGGCCTTATGCAAAATGAAGAAGAAATGTCTGACACGCCTAAAAGCTGATGCATCCTGGCGATTTGTTCAGTATAGCTGTTTCCAACCGGAATTGTTTGGGAAAAAGATTTTATTGAGGTAAATAAAGTTAAAATTAATAACGACAGGTATTTCATATTTTTGTGAAAAGTAAGTACACAAATATAAAAAATCATTTAGTAAGAAGCGCGAGTTTTTACCCGTATATACACTTAACTTAGAATAGTCAAAGATTAAAATGACCATTTGATGATTATTACCTAACTAGTTAGCGTACACTACAATGTAATGAAAATAGTAGAAGATATAAATGTAAGATCAGTAGCACACCTGACAGAACCAGAAGTTTGAAAAGATCGCCCTTAAATCCGGTCTGGCAGCCATGCAGAAAAATTTTCTTTCACATCCTCAAACCGCACCCGTGAGTGATATACCTGAGAGGGTGTATCAATCCATTTTTAATGGAGGCAATGACATGTTCAAAATCTTCACGTGTTGCGTTCCGGCTACTCGAAGGAAATTCTTCGTTACACCCTAAAGTACACCTGTTGCTTACGGATAGGTTTGCGGATTCTTCCATCGTGGGGCTTCCGGCTAATTTCCCATCTGGCTATACATAAAGTATTTTACCAGCCGCAGGCGATATGACGCAAGTACTACAGCCGCTGTGGAAATAGCTATAAATGCGCGAAACACGGTTGATTTGACGCAATAGATACTTAATGTAAGCCGGCAGCAGTATTTCATTACAATAAATTAAAACTAAGTGTATCTGCCTGCATCGCTGTAAAAATCCCGTAACCATTTACCACATTCGTAGGAATATTGGCAAGGTTTTGCGAGGTGGAGTTGCTGGTATTGCTTTTTATCAGGTCGATAAATTCCTGGTTAACCCGAAGCAATACCACGGTATAATGGCCGTAATAAGCGAAAGTAGACTGTGTTAAATTGTAGTATGAAGCACGCTTAGTATTTAATTCGAAATTTGCGGCCCGGGTCCCGCCAAAACTGCTGAGCGGGAAATCGGCGCCATTCTTATTATCAAAAACCAATACATGATTCAAGGAATCAGGATTATCCCAAGTCAGTTTGTCAATAGTGGTATTTGAGGTGTTGGGATCAGAAGTTGTTGTACTTGATAGGGTTACCGAACCGTATTGTGTTGCAAAGTTTGTGGGTTTACCCGGCATAACGGTTGTAGCCGAAACGTTATAGGTAAGGTAATTAAACTGAAGTGTGTAAGTTTTACCTTCAGCCAGGAAATTTTGATTGCTGTAGGTATAAGTGCCTTTTGGCGACTCGGTCAGTTGAACTTTTGTGCTGCCGTCGGATACATAAACCTGCAGGCCGGTTATTGCGGCACCATATTTGGCTGTATCGGTCAGCGACTTTTGTTGATATAGTTTTATGCTCAATGCATGCCCCGGCATCAGGTATCCCTCAACTACAGGCAAATAAACAGTACTGATGCTGGTATTTTCTTTTTTACAGGCCGATACGATTATTGCGGCAAAGCATAAAAACAATACCCGGTTTAATAGTTGTCTTTTCATTTCCATCTTAAGCTTAGTGTTATATTGGGAGTAAAGCCCAGGTAATTAACATCGGTAGTAATAGCTGCATAATTTTGCAGCTGGTATTCACGATACCAGATATTGGTATGGTTATAAACATTAAAAAGAGACAGGCCGATGCTGCCAATTTTATTCCCGTTTATTTTGATCAGGTCATAGGTAGCGGAAAGGTCAAGCCGGTGATAATCCGGATAACGAAGGGCGTTTTTGCCGCTGATATTAAAGGCTGTTGAAGTATTTCCGTCAGGCGTGGTGATGGTATAGCTTGACAGCGGTGCGGTATATGGATGCCCTGTGCTGAAAATAAACACTGCCGAAAAATTCCAGCGGTAATAATGATACATGTTGATGGCCTTAAATTCGTGCCTTATATCCTGGTCTGCCGGATAGTAGTTATTGCCAAAAACGGAAAACTTGTTTTTCGCATCGGCAAGCGTATAGCTCAACCACCCTGTATAGTTTCCTAATTTTTTTTGCAGCAATATTTCTATTCCTTCTGCCCTACCCGTGCCGGTGTAAAAATCCTGTTCAACCGAGCTGACGGTTCCTGGCCCCATCCCTGTTTGCCTGATGGTGTATTGGGTTAAATTGGACAGGGTTTTGTAATAACCCTCCACATCTACCAAAAACTTTTCATTCTCATAACTTACGCCGGCCATGTAGTGTTTTGCCTCACTCACGGGAATGTTGTTGCTATTGGATAACACCCAGAAACTCCGGTTGCCGTTTACAATATCTTCCCGCGTAACCTCATTCATATATTGGTAAAACTCTCCTGTAGCAGCCTTTAACGTATAGTGTTCATTGAGAACATAGCTTGCAGAAAGGCGTGGCTCCACGTACAATTTGCCTGTTGGCTGAAACCATGTATCACGAAAGCCGGGTTGTAAATGTAGTTTGTCAGTTGGGTCAATTTCCAGTTCGGCATAAGTGCCGCCAGAGAACGCCCTGTTATGCTGATTGATTAAGATGCTGGTATCATTTTGAATGTAGCTGTAGTTAATTTTCTGAAAGTTTCCGAAACCGCCATACAGGAATTTGAACGTATTGTTTACCTGCCATTCCCATTCTGATTTTACCCCTATATCCTGCAGATTATTTTTCTCGGACGTGCCGTTCTCAAAACTTGTGGTATTGCCGTTGCTGTCTGTTGAAGTCCCTGACGTTGAACGAACCCGGTCATTAAAATAGGAGGAATAAGTAATATAGGTATTTGAATGTACCTTTTTGTTCCACTGGCTGAACCATTTGACGCTGCTTCCGGTGTTGCCATATTTGGTGTAGTCCGTAATATTGATATTGCCTGTAGTTGAGCTTAAAAATGAGGGTATTTGTAATGCCCTGCTGTTATCGGTTTTATCTTCGCCGTTATAAAAGCTCCAGGTGATCGAGTTGGTTTTATTCATGCGATAATTATACCGCACGTCAGCATCGTAAAAGTGGGACGCGGGAGTTGTCGATTCTCCAAACCCGCCTCCTCCCGGTGGCCCACCCGGGCCGCCACCACCGCCGCCCGGGCCGGCCTGTACCGTTGAGGTATTAAACTGCTTGAATATTTTGTTATAAAATGGGCCCTGGTAGGAGCGCCGGAGTGCAATCAGCAGGGATGATTTATCACTTAAGGGCAACTCTGCAAATGCGTTCACACTCAATAAACTCAGGTCAACACCAAAATTGGCCTCATTATGGTTCCCGTCTTTTCCGTTGATTTCGGTAACACTGGAGAGCCTGCCGCCGTAGATAGATGAAAAACCGCCCTTATATAACTGTACATCCTTAACCGCGTTGCTGTTAAAGGCGCTGAAAAAACCGTAAAGGTGATCCACCTGGTATATGGTAAACCCATCAAAAACAACCAGGTTTTGGTCGGGTGTCCCCCCGCGAACGTATGCCCCGGACGAGGACTCATTGGTGGCGCTAACGCCCGGCATCAATTGAAATGCCCTCAATATATCCTTTTCGCCTATATTAGGGAGTTTATCTAAACTGGCAGGTGTCAGTTGCAAAACGCCTACTTTTTTTGTGTCAGTGTTCATCACGCCGCTTTTTTTACCTAAAACCGTCACTTCGTTCAATGTGTTTAGCGCCTTAAACATGCCGAATACCAGTTCGGTATTGATGTTTTTGGCATTCAGCCGGATATAATCCGTTTGATATCCTGAAAAGGAAGCCTCGACTACGCAGGTATCTGATGGGATATTAAATAAGGTAAAATTACCGTCGGTATTGGTAGAGGTGGATATGTTTGTATTGCGGATCCTTAAAGTAGCCGATGGCAACGACTCCCCTGATGCCTGATCGATTACCTTTCCCCCTATGCTGAACAAATAATGCATGGGGGGGGCTTTAGGCTCTTCAATCAAAGGTTTCACGTTCCCCAGCCTCGTTTGTTTCAGCCTGTTTAATTGTTTCAGCCTGGCCAGGTCATCTGTGTTTTGAAGGATGTAGATGGTGCCATCCGATTCCGTCCAGTAATGCAGGGAATTATCACTGCAAACCTTGTTCAGTACTGACTTCAGCGATTCATTAAAGAAGTGTTCAGCGATATCAAATTTGCTTACCGAATCCCGCTCAAAAACAATATTCAGGTGGTAATTGATGGATAAGGTATCCAGCAACAGATCAAGCGAACAGGTATAAAAATGGTCTATGTTGGTTTTTTCGAGGATCTTTTGAGTTTGCTGTGCAAATGCAGTGCAGCCAAACCCGGTAAATAAAAATACAAGTATTAGTTTCTTCATCCGGTTAATTTCTATCCCGACGAAGTTGCAGCATGTATCTTATGATGGGAAATAAATGAGATAAGGAGCGTTAATGTGCAGACCAAAGCCACAACTTATGCTACGGTGCTGTTTCCTTACCGATCATTTTATGGATCACGTCCCTGTAATTGTCGCTTAAGGGCAGTTCTGAATTAACCATTTTTATTTTTCCCCGCCTTATTTGCTGTACGTAGTCAATATTAACAATGTACGATTTATGAATCCTGTAAAACATTTCATCAGGTAACTGTAACTCGAGCGCCTTGATGCTGGTACGTGATAGTATCGGCTTCTGCTGGTTAATAAGGTTTATTTTTACATAGTCTTTCAGCCCTTCAACGTATTCAATTTCATTAAAATTGATCTTTACCAGATTATAATCAGCATGTACAAAAATATATTGTTTTTTTACAGGCCCCTGCACCACCGATTTTCTGTTTAATTCATAGAGCATATAAGCCTTCTGGCAGGCTTTTAAAAATCGCTCCATAGATACAGGTTTCACCAGATAATCTATTACGTCAAGTTCAAAACCGTCAATAGCAAATTTTTCATAAGCGGTAACAAAAATGATCATCGGTTTCTTTACCAGGCTTTTTACCAGTTGCAGGCCGTTAAGGCCGGGCATTTGTATATCACAAAACAAAAGGTCAATCTCCTCATTTTGTAAAAACAATATAGCTTCGCCGCCTGTACGACAGCGGCCGGCAACCTGCAGGTAGTTTACGTGTTTTAAATTATCTTCCAACAGATCAAGCGCAAGGGCTTCATCATCAACAAGCAGGCATCGCATCATTTCAATTGTATTTGTAGCTTGACTGTATAAATATTCCCCCTTTTATCAATAGCCAGTTCGTGCTTCCCGGGGTACAGCAAAGCGAGCCGCCTTTTCACATTTGTTAATCCTATCCCGTGCGGCTCGTCCTTATTTGGTTCCATTGGGTTGTAAGTGTTTTGTACACTGAAAGCCAGTTGGTCATTATCTGATTTTAAACAAATTTCAATAACGGGGGCCGCAACTTCCCCGATGCCGTGTTTAAAAGCATTTTCAACAAATGGTATTAACAACATCGGCTCAATGGTTTTTTCAGGTTTCGCTATGTTAAAATTTACGTTTACCTTAACCTGGTCCTGGAAACGCAGCTTTTGCAGTTCGATATAACTGTTCAAATAATCAGCCTTTCTGATCAGGGTAACTTTTTGTTCATCACTTACATAAAGCATATAACGAAGCAATTTTGAAAGCTGTATCAGCGTAGGTTCAACCAACGCAGGGTTTAATCGCGAAAGCGCTACGATGCTATTAATTACATTGAAAATAAAATGCGGGCTGATCTGTGAACGCAGAAAAGCAAGTTCGGATACCAACGCCTCGTTAACAATTTCCCGTTCGTTATTAATTATCCTGACCTGGTCGGCCAGATAGCGGTACGCGAATCCTGCGGCAGTAATGGCGATTAACGGCAAAATATTAAACCTAAAAACAAGCGGTGGCCTTAACGGTACACCGAATGCCGGTTGAAACCTCGGAAAAGGATTTTCGGGCTGTATTTGATTGATAATGATATCTATGGTAATGAACGAAATAAGCAATAAAATAAAATATAACAGGATCTTTTTGTGCTTGTTTAAAATTACAGGTATCAGGAAGAAAGCATTCTGGTAAAACTGAACGGCAAGGAAGGCATTGATAATAACCAAATGCCATGGCGAAAACGGGAACCGGGGCCGTAAATTTGCATATGGCCCTGAAAGGAACGGGAAAACAGTAATAAGTACCCAAAACAACATGTGTATAAGCACCTCGATAATAACAGCCGGTTTTAAACGCTTCAACATATCAAACTAAGGTAGCCAATTGTAATCCCGCAGTTTTATAAATTAGACGAAGCGGGTAATTGTGTCGATAAGATTGATAATTATCGCTATTTTTCTTTAAAATTTCGCATCAGATAGCCTATTTCGCTTCCATTTAACAATATTTAACTTTTCCAACAGATGATAAAATAATGATGTTTTGAGATAAGGTATTTCCATTAAATTGCTGACTCGCAATATAAAGGATTAAGAAGTCGTGCTTTAAAAAGAATGGAAGATATAGTGCATTTGTCAAAAAAAGCAAATATTCAAAATATGTAAATATTTCATTATTAACACCTTAAAAAACAACATTACGAAGTTAGCAGGCCGCCTTACGGTTTTTTTTGATATAATCAGCTTATTTACAGATATTTCAACAACATTTACGTCCCTGCTGTTCCCCCTGTTCACCGGTGTTCCCATCTACAGGGGAACGGTACTTTACCAATCGATATTTTTCTCCATATACCCGATCAGGTCATCTGACATAGCTTGTTGTTCTTTAAGGCTCGGGTGACCGTTGGTATTCTTATAGGGAATAAAATGGGTGTAGATATTTTTATCATTCAGTCCTGCCACGGCTTTGTCAATATATCCCGGCCATGCCGAACCCGCCCTGGTAGCATCCATGCTGCCCAGTATGCAAATGATCTTCGCATCGGGATATTTGGATCGAACGCTTTTAACAAAGCTTTGATAAGCGTTAATAATAAATTCAGGGGTTGGCGGCTGGGTTCCAAATTTGGCTTTAAATTGCTCGTTATTGGGCATATTAACCAACCACGAATCATTTTGAAATAAGTTGATAACCACTACCTGCGGCGTATATTTTGAAAAATCCCATTTACTGTTTGGATCAGTTGCATCAAGCCTGTCGTACATTTCAGGCATAATCATCGGAAACCAGCTTATGGTGATTCCAATACCGCTTTTTGATGTGTTGTGTATTTCAGCATTAAAATGTCTTGCTGTAATGGCTGCATAACTCAGGTACCCATTTTCATATGGACTTGTACCACGGTCTTTACCCGTTGTATCCTCGTCAGCATAACCACAGGTGATTGAATTGCCAAAAAACTCTATTTTGCGCTTTTGAGCAGGCGGAGGAGGTAAGATTTTACTATGGGCTGGTAGCTCAAAACGGTAAAACCACGTTTTCCCCATCGCCCACTCAGTTCGTTTAAATAATTCAAGGGTATGTTTTCCGGGGTTTAATCCATCGGCTAACTGGTAAGTTTTTTTAGTTAATTCAGGATGGATGATACTGGTAACTTTGCCGTCAATGATCACATTATAATTATTATCAGCGCGTTCGTCTTTTAATACGGCGCTGATTCCGGTTCCCTTAAAATTTACGGTTATTGAACTGGCCGACCATGATAGTTCCGCCGCACTATCCCTCATCGCTATGCGGCCGGAATAACGGATGTGAGGGTCAGCACTTTTAACAATGGTTTGAGCGCCGCATTGTAAACTGGCGGCAATGGCAATGCAGAAAAAACTTATTTTTAAATTCATGATTTAAATTTTTATCAACTTAAAAAAATGGCTGTGGTTCATTTAAAATATACATAAGTTATACCATCCCCGCCCCTGTCGGCATGTTCATCTTCCATGCGGTCCACCTGTTCGTATTTTTTAAGGTATTGCCTTATCATTTTGCGCAAAATACCGTCACCTTTGCCGTGGATGATCTTTAAATTACCAAATCCCATCATCAGGGCACGGTCAAAAAGCCTTTCGATATTATTTAAAGCGTCTTCTGTTCGCATACCCCTTACATCAATTTCTGGGTTAAAACTGGCCATGTCGCCGGTGTGGTTGTTATAATTTCGCCTGATTTCTTTTGGTACAGATGATTTGGATACTTTAATTACCCGTTTCTTTTTGGCAACGGTACGTAAATCGCCAATAGCAATTACCACATTATCTTTAATGATCTCTATCACCTGCCCGGTTGTTTCACTATCTGCTAATTTAACCCAATCGCCTGGTTTGATGTCTTCATCAGCAGGCAATGGTTTGACGACAATAGGTTTAACCGTATTTTTTTGAAGTTCGGTGTTTAATTTCTCCCTCAAAACACGTGTTGTCTCTTTATCGGCATTACTGCTTTTTATTTCTGAGATCGTGTTTTCCACCAGCTTATTTGCATTTAAAATGATATTTTTTGCCTGATCTTTAGCATCCCTGATTAACGCTTTTTTGTTTTCTTCAAGGTAGCTTTTCAAAGTCTCATTTTCGGCAAGAAGCGCGTTCACCTGTCGCTGCTGTTTTTCAAGCGCTACCCGGGTATCGTAAATTTCTTTCTTCTCCCTTTCAAGGTCAACCAGCAAAGTATCTACCTTTTTTTGGCCTGCGCTGATCTTGTTTTTGGCCAGGTTAAGTACATTTTGGGGCAAGCCAATTTTCTGGGCGATCTCGAAGGCGTACGAACTGCCGGGTTTACCCACTTCCAGCATATAAAGCGGCTTCATTTCCACATTATTAAATAACATCGAGGCGTTTTCTATCCCTTCAGTGCGGCTGGCAAATATTTTCAGGTTTGAATAGTGGGTAGTCACCATGCCTTTTACCTTTTTATGATTTAAGGATTCCAGCACTGCCTCGGCGATTGGTCCACCGAATTGAGGATCAGTACCTGTACCAAATTCATCTATCAACACCAATGTTTTTCCGTTAGCCTGCTCTACAAACTCTTTCATCTTTGAAAGGTGGGCGCTATAAGTACTCAAATCACTCTCAAGCGACTGATCATCGCCTATATCCACAAACAACTGTTTAAATACCCCCACAACGCTGGTTTCGGAAGCTGAGATCAATAAACCAGCCTGTACCATGGTTTGCAGCAAGCCAACTGTTTTCATACAAACAGATTTCCCTCCCGCGTTTGGCCCGGAAACAACAACAATGCGGGTATGCTCGTCAATCTGCACATTTAAAGGCACAACAGTTTTATGTTCTTTTTTAAAATTCAATAGTAGAAGCGGGTGCCTTGCATTAGTTAACTTTATACTTGCTTCATTTACCAATTGGGGCATTTCGGCCTCAATGTCAATTGCAAAAAGCGCTTTAGCCCTCACAAAATCAAGTTTGGTTAAAAGGCTGTGGTACGATAAAAGTAATGGTACATAAGGTCTTAGCTCATCAGTTAAAGCCGTTAATATTTTAATGATCTCGCGCCTGCGGTCAAACTCAAGGTCGCGGATGCGATTATTCAGGGTGAACACTTCCTCCGGCTCCATGTAAACCGTTTGGCCTGATGCCGATTCATCGTGTATAAAACCTTTTAATTTTCGCTTGTTTTCCGCCAGTAAGGGGATGCATAAACGGCCATCGCGCACGGTTAGTGATCCGTCGGCCGTCCACCCATTGCTACCTGCGTTTTTAAAAATCTGGTCTATCTTTTTGCGGGCTTCCTGTTCGGCCCGTGCAATGCCCGAGGTAATTTCCTGTAAGTCGCGCGATGCGTTTGGCCTGATCTTTCCCTTCTGATCAATAACCATATCGATTTTTTTAATAATCGCCTTTTCAATAGGCAAATGTTCAAATAAGGCTTCCAGGTTGGGATATAAACCTTCCCGCCCGTTAAAATAGGCAATTACGGCAAATACGGTTGTTAAAGACGCATGTACCTGATAAAATTCTTCTTCACTTAAAAAAACGCCTTCAATCCTGGCTTTATTAGCAAGCGCTTTAATATCAAAAAAATGATGAATCGGTAAAGCATCATCATTCTCTAAAATATTTTTAAACTCATTTGCCTGGCCCAGGAACTTGCTGATCTGGTCGAAATTATTCATCACCTGGATCTTGTCGACCATTTGCCGGCCCATTTCGCTAAGGCAATGAGCTTTAATTAATTCCTTTACCTCGGTAAAACCTAGTTTATCGGTATTATTTCGGGTGTGGGGCATTCGTAATTTTGAGTAATTTCTTATTAATGGAATCTGTTTTGGCTTGAAGATTGACCAATATTTTATCATACATCGCCTGAAATTCAATGGGCTGGGTAGTATAGTATTTCAGGCTCCGCCTAAACTCCACTGAATCAACATGATATTTTTTAAATAAGGTAAGATACCTCGCCGTACCATATTTATACAAAGTATCCGTGCTTTGCGAAACAGTATTGTACATGCTGCCGTCGAGCACATGAATATCAGTTAACAGCCTGACCATCTGGTCATGTTCAATGATTTCTACTTTACTTTTATTAGTAGTGCATGCAAATAAAAGTAAGCTTACTGAAAAAAACAAGGTGATATATTTACGCATTCTGTAATTTAGCGGCTTATTATTGAACAAAATTACGGATAAATGAGCATTGCAGATAATATAAAAAGCTTAAAAAACGAAACCGGCCCAATAAATGTAACCCTTTTAGCCGTGTCAAAAACAAAATCAAACGAAGAAGTGCTTGAGGCTTACAGCGCCGGGCAGCGTTTATTTGGCGAAAACCAGGTACAGGAGCTCGTTGAAAAGCATGAACATTTACCCAAAGATATTGAGTGGCACCTTATCGGACATTTACAAACCAATAAAGTAAAATATATTGCACCTTTTATCAGTATGATCCAATCTGTTGATAGCTTAAAACTTTTACAGGAAATTGATAAACATGCCACAAAAAACAACCGGATTATTGATTGCCTGTTAGAAGTTTACATAGCCGATGAAGAAACCAAGTTTGGCTTAGGTTTTGACGAGGCGATAGAATTGCTTCGCTCCGAGGAGTTTGCAGCCTTAAAACATATCCGGATCAGGGGATTAATGGGAATCGCCACCAATACCGATAATCAAAAACAGATTAAGGACGAATTTTATGAGCTAAAAACTTTTTTTGATGGCATCAAACAAAGCTTCTTCAGGAAAGAACCCGCATTTGATACCTTATCAATGGGCATGTCATCAGATTATAAAGTCGCCATTGAGCAGGGCAGTAATATGATCAGGCTCGGCAGCACAATATTTGGCCAAAGGGTGATTAAACATTGGAAGAATAATTGAAATTGATTTCGGAATTCGGATGTTCGATTTCGGATTTTTCCTTAGCGGAAAGCAGATTGTCAAATATGGATTGCTGCGCGATTAGCTAAATCCACCATAATATCAATGAACCAGTGAACTATTGAACTAATGAACATACAACTACGAATAGCAAAAAAAGAAGATTGCCCGCGATTATTAGAACTGGTGAAAGAATTGGCGCTTTTTGAAAGAGCGCCCGAAGAGGTTACCGTTACCCTGCAGGAGTTTGAAGATGCCGGCTTTGGGGAAAAGCCTGTTTGGAAGGCCTTTGTTGCCGAAGTTGACGGCTTTATCGTAGCCTTTGCTGTATACTATGTACGTTACTCTACCTGGAAGGGCTGCCGTATGTACCTGGAGGACCTGATCGTCACCGAAGAAATGCGCGGTAAAGGCGTCGGTAAATTATTGTTTGACAGGCTGATCGTTGAGGCAAAAGAAATGGGCTTTAACGGAATGTCCTGGCAAGTACTCGACTGGAACGAACCAGCTATCGGGTTTTATAAAAAATACGATGCCGGCATTGAAGCGGGCTGGCTTAACGGGGCTTTATCCAGGGAGCAGCTGTTGAATTTTGAGTTATAATTTTAAAATACCTTTCTAAATAATGCTTGTTTTTAAATTCGGGGGGGCATCGGTAAAAGATGCCGATGGCGTAGTTAACCTGGCCAGTGTGGTTAAAAAATTTGAGGGGAATCAATTGTTGATCGTAGTATCTGCCATGGGCAAAACTACCAACGCGCTTGAAAAACTTGCTATGGCCTATTTTGATGGGGACGATAAGCTGCAGGCGATCTTTGAAGACATCAAAAGTTACCACTATGCAATAATGGAACAACTTTTTGAGCCATCAAATCCCGTTTTTGATGAGGTAGCTAATACTTTTGTAGAGATCGACTGGGCTATAGAGGATGAACCGCACGATGATTTTGATTTTATTTACGACCAGATCGTGTCTATCGGTGAACTGGTATCCACGCGCATTGTGAACGCTTATTTAAATAAAGCCGGTTTAAAAAGCACCTGGCTTGATGTGCGCGGCTATGTTCAAACTGATAATACTTACCGGGAGGGAACGGTTCAGTGGGGAAAAACCTGCGCTGCCATACAAAAAGACATTCCCATATTATTGCAAAAAAGCATTGTGGTAACGCAAGGCTTTTTAGGGGGCACATCCGAGAATTTCACTACCACGCTGGGTCGCGAGGGCTCTGATTATACGGCTTCCATATTTGCTTCGTGTTTAGGCGCCGAATCTGTAACCACCTGGAAAGATGTGCCGGGGGTACTGAATGCCGACCCAAAGTTTTTTGAAGACACCGTTAAATTTGACGAACTGTCCTATACGGAAGCGATTGAAATGACCTACTATGGCGCCAGTGTGATTCACCCTAAAACCATCAAGCCGCTGCAAAATGCTAAAATACCGCTGCTGGTTAAACCATTTAATGAGCCGGAAGCGCCCGGTACTATCATCCACGAAAACAGCGCAAACATTTTCACAAAACCGGTAATTATCCTTAAACACAACCAGGTATTGCTTTCGTTGTCAGCTAAAGATTATTCCTTTATTTCAGAGGATCATTTAAGTAATATTTTTAGAATGTTTGCACAAAACCATGTAAAAGTAAATATGATGCAAACCTCGGCATTAAGCTTTTCAGTTTGTTTTGATTATAAAGAAGATCGTTTTAAAAAGCTTTTTGATGAATTGAGCGCAGGGTTTAAAGTGAAATATAATAACAGCCTTACATTGATAACAGTAAGACATTATACTGCTGACTGGTTAAACGAACTTAAAGCCGGCAAAACTATATTGCTGGAACAATTGAGCAGAAATACGATTCAGATGGCTGTTAAATAGAGCAATTGTTAAATTTTGTAATAAAAATGTTAAAGTGCTGTCAATTTATCATTTTTAACCCAGCAATGGGGTATATTAGCCCGGTATAGCAGGATAAATTTAATTTTATGAGGTTTTTCAGATCCGTTTTTATTTTATCATTATTTATTTCCTTATTTTATTTACCTGTTTCAGCACAAAACGACAGCGAGGTTTTAAACCAGCTGCTGGCCAAATCGGCGAAGGCCTATACCGACCTTCCCATAGAAAAAGTATACCTGCATTTTGACAAACCCTATTATGCCGTTGGTGATACGATCTGGTTTAAAGCTTATTTAACAACCGGCATACACCAACCGTCATTGCTCAGCAAAATTATATATGTCGATTTTCTGGCGCCACGCGATTCGCTGGCGCAATCGTTGAAATTGCAGGTAAAAAATGGCGTTACCTGGGGACATATCGCGCTAAATCAAAATGTTTATAAAAAGGGAAATTACCGGATAGTAGCCTATACCAATTATATGAATAATTTGGGAGTGGCCTATTTCTTTAACAAAAATATAACTTTAGGTGATGCTATCAATAATCCGCTGTCTGCCCAGGTTTCTTTAAAGAAGACAGCTTCGGGTAAATCCAGTAAAATATCCGCCGGTATTTTTTATAAAGATAATGATGGTATGCCATTTGCAGAAAAGAGAGTTAGTTGGTCAGTCGAAAGAGATGATGAATCCATCGCCAAAGGAAAAGGAATCACAGATAAAAACGGGTTTATTGATATTAGTTTTATAAACACTAAAAATTTAAGCCTGGACTCAGCTGACCTTGTTACCCAAATTGAAAACAGGCAGCAAAAACTGGTAACGAATTCATTTTCGCTGAAGCCGGTATCCCGTCCAAACGATCTGCAGTTTTTTCCGGAAGGTGGCCAGTTGATATCCGGTGTACGTACAAAAATCGCTTTCAAAGCTATCAAACCTGATGGGTTAGGCATCGATGTGAAAGGCACAATTACGGATAATAACAATAATGTCGTCAACGAATTTTCTTCTTCTCACCTGGGCATGGGGGCTTTTATTTTAACACCCGAAGACGGAAAAACTTACACAGCCCATGTAACTTATGCAGACGGAACTTCCGCTAACCCGGTTTTTCCGAAAGTAGGAAGTAATGGAATCGACCTGAGTGTTGATAATAACGACCCCGAGAATTTAAATATAAAATTGCAGGCTGATGAGGCTTTTTTGAAAGATTTCCAGGGAAAAACTTTCTTTATTATCGGAAAATCAAGCGGCGCAATCGCTTTTGCAGCTAAATTGCAGTTACCTGGCCCAATTTATAGTGCTTCTATTCCTAAAAGTAAATTCCCCACCGGAATTGTTCAATTAACGCTTTTTACCAACGAGGGAGAGCCTGTTAGCGAACGTATTGCATTTATACAACACAATGATCAGTTAAATCTTACTGTAAACAGCGACCACCCTGATTATGAGACCAGGCAGTTGGCAAAGTTAAAATTGACTGCAAAAAATAGCGGACAGCCAGACGAGGGTAATTTTTCCGTTTCGGTTATAGATGAATCGAAGGTCCCGTTTGATGAAAATGCAGAATCCACCATATTAACCAACCTGCTTTTAACCTCGGATATCAACGGTTTTATCGAAAAGCCGAATTATTACTTTAATCATCCCGATCAACAAGCGCAGGCTGATCTGGACATATTATTGCAAACACAAGGCTACCGCCGGTACTCGTATGATGATATTATCAACAACAAGCAAAGGCCCGTGGCTTTTGCCGTTGAAAAGGGCATCGATATTATTGGCACATTAAGGTCGTCAAGCGGCATCCCCGTTAACAGGGGAAACGTACACATATCCATACCTGACAAAAATTATTTCGCCAATACAATAACTAATGCCGATGGGCGATTTATATTCCCCAACCTTGTATTTCCTGATTCTGCAAAAGTGATGTTAAGCGCCCGTGATAATATTCACGCCAGCGACCTTGTACTTACTGTGGATGGCGAACCAAGGCAATCCATCCCGATTAACTATGCTGAGCCCGATGGCATAGCCAATATTGACAGTGTACTTAGTCCGTATTTGAAAAACAGCAAGCTTCAATTCAATAATTTACATATTTTAAAGGAAGTTGTTATAAGGGATAAAAGAATCGTAAAGACTGTAAGCCATAAAGACTATGGAAATTTAGCCAGTCTTAGCGACCAGCCCGATCACGTTATAAAAGCAGACCAGTTAGATGGATGCAATTCGCTACTTGAATGTATTAAATCACTTGCGGCGGGAATGACATTTGACAATGAGAATTTTTACGTTTCGAGAGATTATATACAGGGTAAAAGAATCCCGACGCAGGTATTTGTGAAAGGAATGCCGGTTGATGCTTCCTACCTGCAAAGTGTCGACCCTAAAACTGTTGAATCGATTGAAATATTTACAAAGGACGAATTGGGGCTTATAAACAGTGCCTACAATTCAAACGGCGCCATAGTGGTGAACCTGCGCAAAATGGAAACTCAAAAAATAAGTTACCAGGACCTGAAACAATTAATAGGCAGCCGCAATGAAGTGACCCTTTTACCTAAAGGATATGAGCCGGTTAAAACATTTTATATGCCAAGATATACAGGGCCGCGGGCAAACCAGCCAGCCCAAATTGATACACGCAGCACAATTTACTGGAATCCAAATATTGAAACCGATAAAACCGGAAATGCAGAAGTTGACTATTTTAACGCTGATGGAAAAGGAACTTACCGCGTTACGGTTGAAGGATTAGACAAGGATGGAAATATAGGACGGGTGGTTTACCGGTATCACGTTAAGTAACTTGTTATAAAGTTTAAAGATTGAACGGTTGCTAAGTTATTTTGCGAAATAACATGTCATTAAGTTTTCCATTATCGTTTTAACTTTACAACATTTCAAAATATCATGAAATGAAATCCAAACTGACACCATTCCATGTCGCGGTTCCGGTTTACGATCTTGACGAAGCCAGGAAATTTTACAGGGAAGTATTGGGCTGCAGCGAAGGCCGTAGCTCGGATACGTGGACTGATTTTAATTTGTTTGGGCACCAGTTTGTGATCCATTTAAAACCACGCCCCGTTGAGAAAACTGAACATCATTTTAATCCTGTCGACGGCCACGATGTACCGGTGCCTCACTACGGCGTAGTTTTGGAATGGGATGAATGGCACGAACTTGAGAAAAGGTTACGCCGGCACAACGTAAAATTTGCAATAGATCCCTATATCCGATTTAAGGGACTGCCCGGCGAACAGGCCACAATGTTTTTTCTCGACCCTTCAGGAAATGCGCTTGAATTTAAATCATTTAAAGATCTGGGACAATTATTTGCAGTATAAGCAAACTGTGGCGATTAATTAAGGTTATCCTAACAGGATACACTTTGATAATGGATGCCAACGAGATTGAACGTTTAATAAAGATCAGTAAAGAACATCCTTTAATGCCGGAAACTTACATCCCATGGCATCTGGATCCTGGCGCGGATGATATTTTTCTTCCCGAATCCATGACATCCCTGCATGGCCTGGAAATATATGATACGCTTACCAGCAATCAAAAATTAGAACTCGGGCGCCAAGAATTGGTACAGGTTATAGCTTCATATGCCTGGGGAGAATGCCTGTTTTGTCTGTTTATGACAAGACACCTCCTTACACTGCCGCCCGATAATGTTGAACACCGCTTTTTATTGCGGGAACTTATTGAAGAATTCAGGCATCAGGAAATGTTTGGACAGGCAATTTCCAGACTTGGCGGCAAACCCGTAAGCCAATCAGCCACACACAAATTTTTTGGTATGTTCAGTAATAAATATCTCCCCGCAGATTATTTATTTATGGGCAGTATATCGGTAGAATTGGTGACTGATATTTATGGTAACTGCGCAAGAACGTCACCTAATATTTACCCGGTTTTAAAAAAGATGTTTGATTTGCACGCAGTGGAAGAAGCCCGTCATATATTATTTACTAAAAACCTTTTAAAAACATATTCAGAAAAAGCCGGCTATATTAAGCGTACTTTGTATAGCTATGTTATCCTGTTCAATATTTTATTTTTGCGAACCATGTATGTAAAAAAAGAAATATATAAACGCATAGGCCTTGAAAATTATAAACAGCTTTATAAAATGGCCGCCCCGAATTTTAAAAAGAAATTCAGCGAAACCTGCCTTACCGGCATCATACAATTTGTGGATAGCTGGAAAGGTTTTAACGGCGCAACCCGTTGGGCATGGCGCTGGCTTTTGGCTGCGAAGGTGTGAGTGTGAAATTAGCTACCTTTGCGTAGTCATTTCTTAGTTCTTATCGGACGTCATCTCATCCGGCTCCACTTACCCATCTTTTTCAGGGCGGGTCTAAGCATCCTCTTTAGCAGGTAAACATAATCAACGGCATTCGTATACTGGTAAAATTCATCTTCAATGTCAAATACCATCGTAAGAATGGGAAATTTTAAAACCCCGCACCTTTTCTACCGGTTGCTTGTTGAAATTATATTTATGCCGTAGTTTAAACCCATATCTTAATCGTTCAGAATACGACAAACCGGCAAAAAATTGGTTCCTTTCTTTCGCATTTTCTTCCCGGGTAGTGTTGAATTTTATTCATTTCATTGTCTTTTATTACCATAAGCGGCACAAATTTTCGCCAAAGGGGTTCGGTTTGGTTTACCACAGTTTTCACAAAGCGTACCGTATAACGAAATCTGATGATGCAAAATTGCATTTGGTTCCGTTTCATTGAACCCGGTTAAATTATTGTAATAGTCCAGTAACCATTCAAATCGACCTAACCTATTTGTTTTTAGGTTTTTAAATCCTAAACTGTATGCTCATTTGCTTCCCCTCGATTCTTCCTCATCAAGCATAGGCACCTCCATTTTACAACGCCAGCACCAAAGAACTTTCATATCTTAATAATTCTATACTTCTTGTACCTCCGGAACCGGCACCCTCCCATTCTTAAACGCTTTTCGCGGCTTTAGCCCAAGTAACTCAAACATGGCCATATCAGTATCAAAAGACGGATTAGGTGTTGTCAACAGTTTTTCGCCTGCAAAAATAGAATTGGCGCCCGCCATAAAGCAAAAAGCCTGCTCAACTAAACTCATTTCAGTACGACCAGCTGAAAGGCGCACCACTGTTTTCGGCATAATGACACGCGTTGTAGCAATCATTCTTACCATCTCCCATACAGAAACCCTCGGCTGATCTGCTAAAGGTGTCCCCTGTACGGGCACCAAAGCGTTGATGGGTACCGACTCCGGGTGCTTTGGCAAGTTTGATAATGTCTTGAGCATTGATATGCGGTCTTCAACGGTTTCGCCAAGGCCGATAATGCCCCCGCTGCAAACAGTGATCTTTGCTTTACGTACGTGTTCCAATGTTTTTAAACGGTCATCATAAGTACGGGTAGTAATAATACGTTTATAATCTTCTTCAGAAGTATCCAGATTATGGTTATAAGCATACAGGCCTGCATCCGCCAACCGCTGCGCCTGGCTTTCGGTAAGCATACCCAAAGTACAGCAAACTTCCATATCCAGCTCATTAACGGCTTTTACCATTTCTATCACTTTATCAAAGTCGCGGTTGTCACGCACTTCACGCCAGGCCGCACCCATGCATAGCCGTGACGCGCCACCTGCTTTTGCTTTTTCGGCTGCGGCAATAACTTCGTCCTTTGGCATGATAGCATGCACATCAACTCCCGTATTGTAGCGGGCTGCCTGCGGACAATAAGCACAATCTTCCGGGCATCCGCCTGTTTTTATCGAGATCAGAGAACTGATCTGCACTTCTGCATAATCCTTATTTTCACGGTGCACCGTTGCAGCTTCGTAAACCAGATCTAACAGCGGGCGGTGATAAATTTCAGCAATTTCTTCTTTTGTCCAATTGTATCGTACTTCGGTCATTCTATTTCTATGTAGGTATTTTTATATTTAATATTGAATTAATCAATGATGAATTAAATGATGGTGGCTGTCTAACAACAACTTTGATGCAAACCACAACGGTAAAAAGAAACCGGCACAATCTGTAAAAGTTGTGATAATGATAGACGAAGCGACCGCGGGATCGATGCCTACTCTTTTTAAAATTAACGGGATGGAAGCCCCGGTAAGGCCGGCCACAACGAGGTTACCCGTCATCGCCAAAAATAAAACCAGGCCAAGCATCGGGTCCGAATCATAAAACCACGCAATAAAAAAAACGATCAGGCCATTTGCTGCCCCATTGAGCAACCCAACCAAAAACTCCTTTAAAACGGCATTATATGATTGTTTGTCGGTAAGGTCATTTAAAGATATACGCCTGACAGTTACCGCCAGGGCTTGGGTAGCGGCATTACCGCCCATACCTGCTATGATGGTCATATACGCCGCTATTGGCGCTATCAAAGTTACCGTACTATCAAAATGCCGGATCACCGAAGCCGCGAGGTATGCGGTGGCCAGGTTGATGACCAGCCACGGAAGCCTGCTTTTTACGGCATCTTTCCAGTTACCGCTCAACTCTTCATCCTCTGAAACCCCCGAAAACTTTAATATATCTTCGGTGCTTTCCTGTTCCATTACGTCGATGATGTCATCAACGGTGACCCGCCCAAGCAGTTTCATATTATCGTCAACAACAGGTATTGTTGTTAAATTATACTGAGAGATCAACCCGGCAACATCTTCCTGGTCCATCTCAGCTTTTACAAAAACAAAATCTGTATTAACCAATTCGCGAACATGGGCGTCGGCTTTTGCCTTCAGGATATTTTTTATGGATAATATTCCCTGTAAAATATCGTGATCGTCTACAACGTAAACGGTGTAAAACTCCTCCATCTCTTCCGACTGCCGAATGATCTCATCTAAGGCATCTTTCTTTTCAAGGTTGATATTAACCTTTACAATCTCAGAATTCATGATACCACCAGCCGTGTCCTCGGGGTATTTCATCAGGGCACGGATACTCTCGGCATCTTCTTCGTCCAGGTCCTCTAAAATCTCCTGCTGCTCATCTTCATCCAGCTGTGAAATAATATCGGTAGCATCATCGTAATCCAGTTCCTCAACAATTTCCTGCCTTTTTTCAGGATCGAGGTTGATAAGCAGCTCACCGGGACGGTGCTCTTCATCCATTTCCGAAATTACCTCCGAAGCAATGTCAGTTGGAAGAATATTAATGATCCTTTCTTTCGCCTCCTTTGGGAGTTTTTCAAATAACAAGGCAATCTCTGAAGCATGATATTCCTTCAGAACACTCTCAAGCCCAGCATCATTACCTTCCAGCGCAATTTCAATGCGCAGCAGGTCGGTTTTATCTATTTCAAACGATTGCATTTGCGACTAAAATACGGTTTTCTTCTCAATTTGAAGATTTGAAGATTCGTTAATTTGAAGATGAATATCAAAGTATATTTAAATTCTCAAATTGCCAAATTTTGAAATTATTTCCATTATCAAACCTTCAAATTATCAAATTAAAAACATACTTTTGCGCGAAATTAAATGGCGGTTTTTAGCTGCCTTAATAAAAACAATTAAAATGGACGCAGGCCCGAGTTGTAGTTATCAGCATGATGTTAAAAATGCCCTCCCGCTTAAAATGGAAGGCAAACAGACGTGTATGGTATACGCATACACCCTTCTGTTTTGTACTTCCGGCAGCTAAATCAAATATAGCTGGCTGGAAAGCCCGTGCCATTAATCTTCACAAATTCCTGTCTTTTTTCGAATTTCTTTTTACCCACACAGGGTATCATTTGCATTGCGCCATCAGCGGTCCGGGCTGAATGTACACTCCACATAACAATTAACAACAATAACTTAATATAATATTAATGTTAAAAGTCAACAACACGTTATATTATTGCAGGTAAAGCCCATGATTGGGTAATACAACAGAAAAAAATTTAACAATAATTGCACTTAGCCTAAGTGCAACTTTAATGGAATAAGGGGGAGCTTATATGGCAACTGATATAAAAGAAAAGATAAAAAAATACAGTTTCATACAGCGGAACAAAAAAACCAATCCACAGGAATTTGATACTGCGTCAATAGCCAAACTAAAAAGCGTAGCTGTTTGCGCAAACGGAAAATCGCTCACCTTACTGGAAAGCCGAATGGCCGGACTTTCGGTTGAGGAGGTACAGTACCGCCTGGAAGTGTTTGGATTAAACGAAATAGTAAACGAAAAGGCCCCCGCGTGGTACATTCAATTATTACAGGCTTTTATTGATCCATTTATTGGTGTATTGTTTATCCTGGCGGTAGTTTCGCTAATTACTGATGTAATCATCCAAAAGCCCGGCGAACGGGATTATACAACCGTAGCGGTGATCAGTACAATGGTGCTGATCAGCGTTTTGCTGCGTTTTGTACAAGAGTTCAGAAGTAACCAGGCAGCCGAAAAGCTGAAATCGATGGTAAAGACTACCGCTACAGTACTAAGAGCCGAAGGGAAAGAAGAAATAGACATTAAGGAATTAGTGCCCGGAGATATCATTCAACTTTCAGCCGGGGATATGATCCCCTCGGACATACGCATTCTGCAATCAAAAGATTTATTTGTAAGCCAGTCGATGCTTACCGGTGAGGCGATCCCGGTCGAAAAAACAGGAGATGCCGTACCTGGCGCAGCAAAACAATCCCCATTAGAACTCAATAATGTTTGTTTTATGGGCACCAACGTGGTTAGCGGTACTGCCATAGCAACAGTAGTTAATACTGGCGAGGAAACTTATTTTGGTTCGTTATCAAAATCATTGGTTGGAAAACGGGCCGAGACAAGTTTTGATAAAGGCGTTAATAGCGTGAGCTACCTGCTGATTCGTTTTATGCTGGTGATGGTGCCGTTGGTTTTTGTTATCAACGGCATTACGAAACACAATTGGCTGGAGGCTTTTCTGTTTGGTATTTCTATCGCAGTAGGTTTAACCCCGGCTATGCTACCGATGATTGTGACGGCAAACCTGGCAATGGGCGCTGTAAATATGTCGAAACGGAAGGTGGTTGTAAAACGACTAAACGCTATCCAGAATATTGGCGCTATGGATATTCTGTGTACCGATAAAACCGGGACGCTTACCATGGACAAAATTGTTTTGGAAAGGCACCTGAACGTTTACGGGTATGAAGATAATGAAGTAATGAAATGGGCATACCTGAACAGCTTCCATCAAACCGGGCTTAAAAACCTGTTGGATGTTGCCGTTTTGGAGCACGTAGACCATCATTCCTGTTTAAAAGAAGGAGAATCATATAAAAAAATTGATGAGATCCCTTTTGATTTCCAGCGGAGGCGGATGTCAGTTATCCTTGAAGGAAAGAACCACAAACACTTACTCATCTGCAAGGGCGCTGTTGAAGAAGTGCTGGATTTATGTACCCACGCATTTGATCCCGGCGAAGATGACAGCCTTCAAATTGAAAAAGATGATGTGATCCTGATGGACGACAAAATGCGAAAGATCGTATTGGAGAAAACAAAACAGCTTAATGAAGAGGGTTTAAGGGTGTTGTTGGTTGCCGTAAAAGAATATGAGGAACGTCCGCTAAATTACAGCAAAGCTGACGAAAGCAATATGATCCTCACCGGCTTTATCGGCTTTTTAGATCCTGCAAAACCATCTGCCGGGCTTGCCATTAAAGCCCTGCATAAATTGGGGATAACGGTTAAAGTACTTACCGGGGATAATGAAATTGTTGCCAAAAAGATCTGTAAGGATGTAGGTATTCCGTTTTCACATATTTTGCTGGGGCGCGACCTGGAAACAATGACTGATGATGAACTGTCAAAACAGATCGACGATGTGAGTATCCTGGCAAAATTAAGCCCGATCCAAAAATCGCGGGTGGTGAAGGTATTGCAGGCAAAGGGTCATACAGTTGGTTTTATGGGCGACGGGATTAACGATGCAGCTGCACTCCGCGACGCAGATGTAGGTATTTCAGTAGATACAGCAGTGGATATTGCAAAAGAAAGCGCTGACATTATCTTGCTGGAGAAAGACCTGATGGTGTTGCGCAAAGGGGTTATTTACGGCCGCCGCACCTTTGGCAATATCATCAAATACATAAAAATGACTGCCAGCAGTAACTTTGGTAATATGTTCAGCATGCTGGGCGCCAGTGCCTTGTTGCCGTTTTTACCGATGCTTCCGATACAGATTCTGATCAATAATTTATTGTACGATATTTCCCAAATATCCATACCCTGGGATACTATGGATGATGACTATATTGTAACGCCGCGTAAATGGGATGCCAGTGGCATTGGCAAGTTTATGCTTTATGTAGGGCCGATCAGTTCGATATTTGACTATGCTACATTTGCTGTTTTGTGGTATGTATTTAAGGCCAATTCGCCTCAGCATGCACAGTTTTTCCAAACTGGCTGGTTTATTGAAAGTTTGTTGTCGCAAACCCTCATTATTCACATGATCAGAACCCGCAAAATACCATTTATACAAAGCAGGGCAACGTTCCCTGTTATCGCGCTAACCGCCGCCATTATGGCTATAGGGATTTATTTGCCGTTTTCGCCATTGGCCGGCGCATTTAAACTGCAGGCAATGCCGTTTTTGTTTTTCCCTTTATTGGTGGCCATCCTGTTAGGCTACTGCTTTTTAACCCAATTGATCAAAGGCTGGTTTATCCGAAAATTTGACCAGTGGCTGTAATATTTATATAATTCCACATTCTTTGATGGACTGATGGTTTCGATTTTTAATATGTTTGCATATTATGAAGATCGAAACCATCGCCATTCATGCGGGCAATCACGTTGATGCCTCCTCAAAAGCAGTAATTCAGCCCATCGTATTATCAACCACCTTCGAAAGAGCTGTTGATGGCACTTTCCCGGGCGGGCATATATATAGCAGGGCCAGTAATCCTAACCGTGCGCTGCTCGAAAATTTACTGGCGAAACTGGAGGGAGGCGCTGACGCAGCTTCATTTTCATCAGGTAATGCAGCAGGAATGTCGGTTTTTCAATCACTGGAGCCGGGCACGCATATCATTGCACCTGATGATATGTATCACGGCCTGCGCAATCAGCTTAAAAATTTATTTGCCGGGATACTTGAATTTGATTTTATTGACGTCAATGACAGCGAAGTTTTACAGCAGCATATTATGCCCCACACCGGACTGATCTGGGTTGAGACTCCGTCAAATCCCCTGCTTAAAATCACCGACATCCGAAAAGTAGTTCAAATTGCAAAAAAGCATGGCATAAAAGTAGCCTGCGACAACACCTTTGCAACACCGGTTTGCCAACGACCGTTGGAATTGGGCGCAGACCTGGTAATGCACTCATGCACCAAATATTTTGGCGGCCACAGCGACCTGATGGGAGGCGCGCTGATCACTAAAGAAAAAAGTGATTGGTGGGCAAAAATCCGCCAGGTGCAGGAATACGGAGGCGCCATCCCCTCCCCGATGGATTGCTATATGCTAACCCGGAGCATGAAAACACTGCCATACCGGATGCGCGGCCACGTACATAATGCGCAATTACTGGCCGAATATTTGGAAAACCACCCAAAAGTTGAACAAGTGATGTACCCGGGCTTACCATCGCATCTGCAGCATGAAATTGCGAAGGAACAAATGGATAGTTTTGGCGGAATGCTGTCGTTTTGTTTAAAAGACGGCGAAGCAGAAGCAAGGCGCGTGATCAACAACCTTAAAATATTTACAAGGGCCACCAGCCTGGGCGGCGTTGAAAGTTTAATTGAGCACCGTGCTACAGTTGAAGGGCCAGATACCAAAACACCGTTTAACTTGTTAAGGGTATCCGTTGGTTTGGAACACATTGATGACCTGGTGGCAGATATGGAAGCTGCTTTGAGTTAGATTTTTGCTGAAGATCAGAAAGAAATTATTCGGTCATGTCCGGGTATAACGACTATTTCTAACTAATCTCCAACCTCTTATCTCCAATCTCTAACTATACTTCATCGCCTCCTTAGCCAAAGCACGTCGAAGAATCCCGATCTGGCCAATGGTATATGCCTGGTGGTGGTTAATGAATGTCCACAAGCTTTCCGTAGTCTTAAAAGCAGGCAATGGAAATTCGATTGGGCTATTTAAGGCTTCGTCCGTCATTTTCTCCAACCCATCGTGAATCAGCCCGGCGTATTTATTCCATTCCGCTTTAATTTCTTCCAGCGAGGGTATTTTAATTGAGGCACTTACAGGTTCGGTTAACTGCGTATTAAAATGATCTGTCCATGGAATAGCTACCTGTACATTTCCAATCCTTGCTAAACCCAGCTGGCCCCATACCAAATGCCCGGCCAACCATTTGACATGATTGATTCCCGGTGCAAGCCGTACCTCCGATTCTTCTTCATTTATATCCACTAAAACATTGTTAAACAAAGTAGTATGCAAATCATACTGAATAAGTAATTGATCTTTTGCCGACATATATTATTTTTTTTGGTTAAAGGTAAAAGGCGAAAAGGTAAAAGGTTTTTCTCGGGGTTAAAAGTGAAAGGCGAAACGTTTTACATCAATTCGTTTCCTCACCTTTAACCTTTGTCCTTTCACCTCTTCACGAATATTTCATAGCATTCTTACCCAACCCTCTTCTTAATATACCAATCTGGCCAATGGTATACGCCTGGTGATGATTTATAAACGCCCATAAACCAGCCAGGGTATTATCAAAAGGAAATATGGGGTGCGGTATGTTTATTACAGTGTCAAGCGCAGCATCCGGGAGGTTTTCCAAACCTTTCCTGATCACCGGCCCCATTTCGTTCCATTTGTCTTTGATCTGTTGTAAGGTAGGCACTTCACTTGGCGGGGCGTTAAGATCCTGCGGCGTTGCACCTTCTTTGGTGTGGAAACGATCGCGCCACGCAAAGTCGATGGGAACGCCCCCGATATTGCCCAAATTAAGCTGCGCCCAGGCCAAATGGCCGGCGAGCCACTTAACGCAGTTCATCGGGTCGGCTATACATTTGTCTGACTCCTCTTCTGTTATATCCGCCAAAACGTTGTTATATAATACGTTATGCAAATCATACTGGTCAAGTAATACTTTTTTTGCTGACATAGTTTTGTAAATTGATTAACCAAATGTAGGGTAATATTACAACACCTGTTAGGTGTAAATACGCCAATGTAAGGGGCATTTTGCGACAATTTGGGGTAAAAGGCGAAAGGTGAAGGGTAAAAGGTTTTTAAAAATAAAGCAGGGCATAAATCAAGTAACAAACTAGCCTTTTACCTTTCGCCTTTTACCCCTCGCCTCAAAAATGAAATTTAATTTGGAATATTAGCTAATACTACCTTATATTTGAAACAAAATTTGGTAGCAATACCATGATCATTACCTCTCACACAGGTTTTGATTTATAAAGAAGCGGCGAGAGATCAGGCTCAATGACCCGCTGGCAACCCTCAAAAAGAGAAGGTGCCAATTCCTGGCCCGGTAAATATCCCGGGGAATATAAATTAATAACCATGAAAAGTCTGATTTACAACATTCTTCAATCCATTTTTAGGGGCCAACAGGTAACCCAACCCGTATATATTTATAGTTATGCCTATAACTGTAATATGTGCATGTGTTGCTGTTGCTGATCCTTAACACGTTTTAATTTCCCCTTTCCCGAAAAATTACGTGTTTTCACAAAAGGATTTAGAATCCTTGGTGAACAAGTCTGTAAACAAATCATTCACTATTAAATTTAAAAATCATGTCTGCTGAAAACTTAAAATTCGAAACACTTCAATTACATGCCGGCCAGGAGGCCGATCCAACTACAGGTTCACGTGCCGTACCGCTGTATCAAACTACTTCATACGTATTTAAAAATGCAGCGCACGGCGCCAATCTTTTCGCATTAAAAGAATTTGGAAATATTTATACCCGCCTGATGAACCCTACCACCGATGTTTTTGAAAAGCGTATCGCTGCTTTGGAGGGCGGTGTGGCGGCTTTGGCAACAGCCTCTGGCCAGGCGGCCCAATTCATTGCTTTAAATAATATACTCCAGGTTGGGGATAATTTTGTCACCTCCCCTTTCCTTTACGGCGGCACTTATAACCAGTTTAAAGTAGCCTTTAAACGTTTGGGTATCGACGCACGCTTTGCGAAAGACGATACAGCAGAGAACCTTGAAAAATTGATTGACGATAAAACCAAGGCCATCTATCTTGAAACTATAGGAAACCCGGGCTTTAATATCGCAGATTTCGACAAGGTTGCTGAGCTTGCCAGGAAATACGACCTGCCGCTGATCGTTGACAATACCTTTGGTGCAGGCGGTTATTTATTCCGCCCGCTGGAGCATGGCGCTAATGTGGTTGTTGAGTCGACTACGAAATGGATAGGCGGCCACGGGACAAGTATTGGCGGCGCCATTATTGACGGCGGTAATTATAACTGGGGTAATGGCAAATTCCCGCAATTTACTGAACCTTCTGAAGGGTATCATGGGCTGGTATTCGCTGATGTTTTTGGCATCGGCGGCCCTTTTGGCAATATTCAGTTCATCATACGGGCGCGTGTTGAGGGTTTGCGTGATTTCGGGCCATCCCAATCCCCTTTTAACGCATGGCTGAATATACAAGGGTTGGAAACATTGTCCCTTCGCGTTCAGCGCCACGTGGACAATACGCTTGAGCTGGCCAAATGGCTCGATCAGCACCCTGTAGTTGAAAGTGTAAACTATCCCGGCTTGCCCTCATCCCCGCACCATGCCCTTGGAAAAAAATACCTGAAAAATGGTTTTGGCGCGGTATTAACTTTCCAGGTAAAAGGAGATAAAGAAAATGCGGGTACGGTAATTGACAATTTGAAGTTAGTTAGCCACCTTGCAAACGTGGGTGATGCAAAAACGCTGATCATACAGCCATCAGCAACCACCCACCAGCAACTTTCAGACGAAGAACAGTTATCGGCTGGTGTTTTACCCAACCAGCTACGCGTAGCTGTTGGGCTTGAACATATTGATGATATTAAAGCAGACTTTGAACAAGCATTTGCCGGGTTAGTTAAATAGAGATTAGTTGATTAGAGATTAGTACCGGATATTAGATGCAAGTTGCCACGCGTTGGTCAAACTAATCTCTAATCTCCAGTCTCTGATCACTAATCGCCAATGACAACATAAAAAATGAATACAGAAATATTTAAATACAATAAGTCTTTCAAACTGGAGTCGGGCAAGCAATTGCCTGAACTCCGGATTGGATTCAATACCTACGGAACTTTAAATAAAAATCGCGACAACGTCGTTTGGGTTTGCCATGCACTTACTGCAAACTCCGATGTATTTGACTGGTGGAAAGGGCTTTTTGGTGAACATGACCATTTTAACCCTGCTGAGTATTTTATTGTTTGTGCAAACATCATCGGCTCTGCTTATGGCAGCACTAATCCTCTGAGCATCAACCCTGTTACGGGTCACCCGTTTTATCTTGCCTTCCCTCAATTTACGGTCAGGGATATGGTAAAAGCCCATCAGTTGTTAGCGGATCATTTGCAGATCGGTCATATCGAAATACTTTTAGGCGGATCATTAGGCGGACAACAGGCAGCTGAATGGGCAATAAGTGAACCCGATCGCATTAAAAACCTGATTCTTATAGCCACAAACGCCAAACATTCAGCTTGGGGCATCGCATTTAATGAGTCGCAGCGCCTGGCCATCAGCGCTGACCGTACATTTTATTCCAATACACCCGACGGCGGTAAAAAGGGATTGAAAGCAGCACGGAGCATCGCCTTGCTATCCTATCGCAATTATAAAACTTACGGCATTACCCAGCAGGAAGAAAAAGACAACCTTGTTGATGGTTATAAAGCATCATCATACCAGAATTACCAGGGCGAAAAATTGGTAAACCGGTTCAATGCATACAGCTACTGGTACCTATCCAAAAGTATGGATTCACACAACGTAGGCCGTGGCAGGCACGGCGTTGAAAAGGCTTTAAGCCTGATTAAAGCGCGCACACTGGTCATAGGCATTAAATCAGATGTATTATTTCCGATAGAAGAACAACAGTACCTGTTCAGGCATATCCCAAAATCAGCTTTTGCTGAACTGGATTCGTTTTACGGCCATGATGGATTTTTAATTGAAACAGAAGCATTAACTAACATAATCACCTCCTTTTTTAAGACTGACGTAAAAGGAAAAATAATTGAACTGCAACGAACCGCGTAATGAGTAAAAAATTAAATATAGGACTATTTGGCTTTGGCGTAGTTGGCCAGGGCTTGTATGATATTATAAAAACGAAACACCTTAACCTGGAAATCAAAAAGATCGCCATAAAAGATCCGCATAAAGAACGATCGCTCCCCTCCCATTTATTTACAACAGAAAGGGACGAGTTGTTGAATCACCCCGAGATCAACACAGTTGTTGAATTGATTAATGATACCGAAGCTGCGTTTGAAATTGTATCAAGGGCATTGAGTTCGGGTAAAAATGTAGTATCGGCCAGCAAGAAAATGATCGCCCTGCATTTAGAAGAATTGATCGCATTGCAGCACAAATACGGCACTTCATTATTATACGAAGGTGCGGTTTGCGGCAGTATCCCCATCATCCGCAACCTGGAGGAATATTACGATAATGAATTGCTGCATTCTATCAGCGGGATCTTCAACGGGTCATCCAATTATATCTTATCAAAAGGTTTTATTGAAAACCTTGATTATGATTCAGCGCTTAAACAGGCTCAAGACCTCGGCTTTGCGGAAACCGACCCTACAAGTGATGTTGGCGGCTTTGATGCCAAGTATAAACTGGTTATTGCCGCCGCACATGCTTATGGCGTAGTTGTGCAGCCGGATGACGTTTTTAATTTAGGTATACAAAACCTGAGCGCTTACGACCTGCAGTATGCCCGAGAAAAAAACCTTAAAATAAAGCTTGTTCCTGTAGCTAAAGAATTGGACGACCGCAATGTGGCCTTATTCGTGCTGCCCAAATTTGTAAACGATAAAGAATTTTTATACAATGTTGAGTATGAATACAACGGTGTAATTGTTCAGGCTGCATTTGCCGATCAGCAATTCTTTTTTGGAAAAGGTGCAGGAGGCCATCCTACCGGCTCCGCAGTGTTATCGGATATAGCGGCCCTGCGTTATGATTACCAGTATGAGTATAAAAAAGCGAAGGAACGAAAAGATCTTAATTTCACCAACAATATTGAGCTGAATATTTACCTGCGGTATGAGGATGAAAAACTGGTGGAACTGCTCAATTTCGTCCACATCCACGAACGTTATTATTCGGGTACGTATAAATATGTGATCGGGAAGATCAACCTGCAAAGCCTGATCGATAACCAGCAGGTCATTGCTGAAAACAAAGCCTTCGTCGCTTTTGCCGACCAGCTTGCACGGGTTAACCTGGCCGTTGAAGTAAAGCAAACTGCTGAAGCAATCTGATATTTTGTGTTTATTTAGTTTTTAAAAAGAGGCTCCTTATGGGGCCTTTTTTTATATATAGCGATACAGTATTCCATTGAAAGGTAGGGGTATAAGGCAATTATTATTTGTTTATTAATTGATAAAAGTATTACCTTAAAGCAATTTATCGCAATCCCTGATTATATGAGAAAAACCCTATTGCTATTATTGCCTTTGATAATTGGGTGCAGTATTGCATCCGCGCAAAAAAATGATATAGACAGCTTAACGAAAGCTTACAAAAAAAACAGGCAGGATACCACGCTGGTGCAACTTCTTGACGATAAGGCTATTGAGAGCGAACTTCAGACGAATACCGATTCCGGCCTGCTGCACACCAGGCAGGCGCTGGCAATATCGCGCAAAATACGTTATAAAAAAGGCGAGGTGCAGTCGCTGGCCGATATGGCGAATTTTCTTAATGAAAGGGGAGACTTGCCGGGAGCGCTAAAGGTAACCTTTGAAGTGCTGCCTATAGCGGCCGAGATAAAGGACTACGCTACACTTTCCGAATGTTATAATACCCTGGGATTAACCTATAGCACCTTAAAAAACGACGCCAAAGCGCTGGAGTATTACCGTAAAGGATTAGAGATAACGTTACAAAAGCACCTGGATGTGCAAACTATTGTAGAATCCAATAATTTAAGCAGGCAGTTTCTTGATATGAACCAGCTCGATTCGGCGCTGTGGTATACCAATAAAGCCTATGCGCTAAGTTTAAAAAAGCACCTGTTATTGGATGTGGGTTTCCTGATCAGGAATTTCGGCATTATTGAATATAAAAAAGGCAATTACGCCCGCGCGGCAGACTTTTTTAGAAAAAGCGCGGCACAAAAACCAACTTTGCTCAATCACTATTTGCAAGGCGAAGATTACCGTAGAATGGCCGAGGCCTATCAGAAGCTGAACAAAATCGATTCGTGTATCTATTGCGCAAAAATAGCATATCAGCAAGCGCAGATCGAGCGTAACCCGAACCTTATTATGCTGACAACCTCGCTGCTAACGGATGTTTTCAGAAAGAAAAACGATTATAAACAGGCGTACGATTACCAACAGATTATGCTAAAGGCGCAGGATAGCTTATTCAATCAACAAAAAACGTTGCAGGTTCAAAATCTAACATTTAGCGAACAGCAACGGCAGGATGCACTAAAAGCTTCAGTAATTGCTTACCAAAACAAAGTTCGTTTTTTTACCCTTATCGGCATTTTGGGTGTGGCAGTACTGATCGTGCTGATACTTTGGTACAGCAACAATGCACGGAAGAGAGCTAATCATTTGCTGCACGCGCAAAAAGAAGAAATAGCGGCACAGCGTGACGATCTTGAGCAAGCTTACAGTGATCTCAAAACCACACAGGCGCAATTAGTTCAACGTGAAAAAATGGCTTCATTGGGCGAGCTGACAGCGGGAATTGCCCACGAAATTCAAAACCCGCTCAATTTTGTCAATAATTTTTCAGAAGTAAACACCGAGTTGATTGATGAGATGGAGCAGGAAATTACCAAAGGCGATCTTGCGGAAGTACAGGCCATCGCACAAAACATCAAAGAAAACCAGCAAAAGATCAGCCAGCATGGTAAACGTGCCGATTTTATTGTAAAGGGCATGCTCCTCCACTCCCGTAATAATACCGGAGATCGGCAGCTCACCAATATCAATGTGCTGGCGGATGAGTTTTTTAAACTCTCCTACCATGGCTTGCGTGCTAAAGACAAAAGCTTTAACGCGGAAATGACTACAAATTTCGACGAAAATGTACCACAAATCACCATCGTTCAACAGGATATTGGCCGTGTTTTCCTCAACCTGTTTAACAATGCGTTTTATGCTGTGAATCAGAAATCGAAAACCGCCGGAACGGGATACAAGCCGGAAGTAACTGTTTCTACAAGCGTAGAAAACGGGCAGGTAATAATCAAAGTAAAGGATAATGGCATGGGGATACCAGATGCGGTAAAAGAGAAAATTATGCAGCCGTTTTTTACGACCAAACCGACAGGCGAGGGCACGGGTTTGGGACTTTCATTAACTTATGATATCGTGGTTAAGGGGCATGGCGGAAGCATCGCCGTTGACACTAAAGAAGGCCAGTTTACCGAGTTTATCGTCACATTACCTTTATCATGAAAAGACTTTTATTTGTTGCATTTCTGTTCTGTTTTGCAGCTGCCTTCGGACAAGTCCCGAACAAATCCGATCTCGAATTAAATAACCTTCCGGCCGATGTTACAGGCCAATGGAAATTTCATGCAGGCGATAACCCGGCCTGGGCAGACACCGGCCTTAACGATCATAGCTGGCAGCACCTCGATCCTACGCAGTTCATGCATTTTTTACCACAGGTAAGGCGGGCGGCGATAGGTTGGTTCAGGCTAACGCTTAATGTGGCCCCGGCGTTACGCGGGAAAGCTGTGTCGCTGATAGTCAATCAATATGGTGCGGCAGAAATTTATTTTAATGGCGTATTAATCCGGACTATGGGCACAGTTGGCTCTGGTAATCAAAAAGAAGATGACCGCCGCTCCATTGACGAGCCGTTAACCCTTCAACTTAGTAACGCGCCGAAACAACACATCATCATCAGGTACTCGTTTAACCGTTCAAACCCTGTTATCGGGTATGGTTTCCCGGTGATCCGGGCTACGTTTATGCAGATGGATAGTGGTTGGAATACGCTCTTCCAGGAGGTAAACTTCTACACTACACGCGCATGGGTGTCGGGATGTTTTATGCTGCTGGCCATCCTTCAACTCGCTATTTATTTTTTCGACCGGTCGCGAAAAGTAAATCTTTACCTGTCACTCTACGCCTTTATGCAACTTTTTACCCTTTGCGACGGGCTTTTTAAGCCCATACTGCAAGGGACGAATGCATATACAATAATGCTTACTGTATTTAATATCGCCGCACCTCTCGATTTTATTTTTTTGATGCTGATGACGTACGCATTTTTCGGATACCCAAAGAGTCGCTGGTTTAAGGCACTGGCTGCGCTTGGTTTGCCGGTCATCGTGATACAGTTTATGGGCGACAATGCCGCCAATCAACAGGTACTGGCCATTTACAACATGATGTTCTACCTATTAATCATTGCGGTATCAGTTAAGGCAATCAGGGACAAAAAGGATGGGGCGGTACTGTTCCTTACTGGAATCATTATCGCTGCAATCTTTTTTTTGCTATTCAGTACAAACGGTTTTATAGGCTTTCAATCTGATTTACTTATATCTTTTGAGGTAGCATTCGCTTTCCTGCCGCCATCAATTATCCTTTCTATCCTATTGGCACGTGAGTTTGCTCAAAACCTGGTTTCGCTCCGCCAGAAACTGGACGAAGTTGAGACATTGTCGGCCAGGAGCCTGCAGCAGGAAATGGAAAAACAGCAAATACTATCGCTGCAAAATGAAGTGCTGGAGCAACAAGTAGCCCTGCGCACAAAGGAACTCAATCGTTCACTACACGAACTTAAATCGGCGCAAGCCCAACTCATACAATCCGAAAAGATGGCCTCGCTGGGTGAACTTACGGCAGGCATAGCCCATGAGATACAAAACCCGCTCAACTTTGTGAATAATTTTTCGGAAGTAAATACCGAACTGATTGATGAGATGCAAATCGAAATAGAAAAAGGTGACCTGGAAGAAATAAAAGCTATTGCATTAGATATTCAGGAAAACGAGAAGAAAATAAATATGCACGGTAAGCGCGCAGATGGCATTGTAAGAGGCATGTTGGAACACTCCCGAAGCAGCAGCGGACAAAAAGAACCAACAGATTTAAACGTAATGGGGGATGAGTACCTGCGCCTCTCGTACCACGGCTTAAGGGCGAAAGATAAGTCCTTCAATGCCGAAATGATCACTCATTTTGACCCCAGCATTCCGAAAGTAAATGTATCGCAGCAGGATATGGGAAGGGTACTGCTTAACCTGTTTAACAATGCTTTTTATGCGGTGAATCAAAAGTCAAAAACAGCGGGTACGGGTTACAAGCCGGAAGTGTCGGTAAACACTTATGCCGAAAACGGGCAGATCATCATCAAAGTGAAAGATAATGGTATTGGCATCCCTGAGCAAGTAAAAGACAAGATCATGCAGCCTTTTTTTACGACGAAACCAACAGGAGAAGGCACAGGCTTGGGTCTGTCTTTAAGCTACGATATAATAGTAAAAGGACACGGCGGCAGCATAAGTGTTAACAGCGTTGAGGGTGAGGGAACCGAATTTATCATTACGATACCGATAGTTTAAACACCATATTATGTGGTTTACTATATTTGCAGGCAAACCGGTTAATAATTACTGATGTCGAAACTCGCCAAACTCGTTTATAACAAACCTTTCGTACTGACACTTTATTTCGGACTGAGTATATTCGCAGTGGTTAAAAGCGTTATTTTGCATCATATACACAATAATTATTTTGTTTATAAATTCGGCTTTGTAAATACCATACACCTCCATACAGTTTTTGGCCCGCAGCCCGAGCATTATACCGACTTGTATCATTATGGGCCCATATTTGCGCTTCTAATGGCGCCATTTGCTTTATTGCCTGACAGCCTGGGTGTTATACTTTGGGTGTTGTTTAATGCCTGGGCTTTGTATATAGCTATTAAATTGCTTCCCTTAAAAAATCAGTATTATCTGCCCATTCTGCTTATTTGTGCCCATGAATTGATGACCTCCACTTCAAACGTCGAGATCAACCCTTTAATTGGGGCTTTAATTATTTTGAGTTTTGTATTTATAAGAGATAAGAAGGATTTTTGGGCAGCCCTGATGATATGTTTAGGCACATTTATAAAACTTTATGGCGTGGTGGGGCTGGCTTTCTTTTTCTTTTCTGATAACAAATTCAAATTCATATTGAGTATGCTATTTTGGTCGGTAGTGTTGTTTTTACTTCCGATGCTGATCTCTTCGCCATCTTATATTGTTCAAACTTACCATGATTGGTATGGCGACCTGGTTAGAAAAAATATAAGTAATATAGGCCCAAGCCTGCAGGATGTTTCGCTGATGGGGCTCATCCGCAACATTTTTAATTACAGGCAATTATCAAATATCGCTGTCATCATACCCGGGATTTTACTATTTGCAGCCTGGTACGCGAGGATAAAATATTACAAAGTACTCCCGTATCAGCTATTATTGCTGGCTTCAACCCTTATTTTCGTTATCATCTTTAGCAGTTCATCCGAATCGCCTACCTATATTATTGCTTTCGCAGGCGTAGCGATCTGGTTTATGAACCTCGACAGGCCGGTCACCCGTTTAGAGCTATCCTTGTTCATTTTTGCATTGTTATTAACAAGCTTTTCCCCTTCAGATCTTTTCCCCCATTATATAAGGGTAACGTATGTGATCCCATATAAACTTAAAGCTTTGCCATGTGTTTTAATTTGGCTGAAGATCATCTACGAAACCGTCACCCGGAAATTTAATACTGAAACTCAACGTAAGGATGCGTCATTGCTTTAAAATGCTTTTTTTTGTGTGATAGCCGTCAGCTATTAAAAACGCAGTGCAGCTAACAAAACACACTTAAAATTTCGTTCCCGTGCAGGCTGTAAGGGTCAGCAACCGTACTTGGGAGATGCTATCAGATCAGCCAAAGAAATATCATTAATGCCAGCCGCAATGCACTTAATTTATGTTTGATTCTGGGAATAATAGCTATCCCTGATTTTATGAGTGCCGGGCCCGCGAAACAGGTCCAAAATATGACCATGGTATCTAACCTAAAATCGGTTATAACAGCCCAACCATAGCCTGTAGATGTTTGAACAAGCTAGCGTCATGTCATTAATAAATTGACGCTCAGGTTTTATCGGAACCGCTTAAAAATACCGGGAGGAGGTTATGTAAAATAGTGTAAACCCAATTTTAATGGGTAAACACATAAATAACTTATTATTAGGAATTTACGAAATGTAAACCCTTAAATGTGTAAACCTTTTGTAAACCCTTTTTGTGCTTTTTGAGTTCAGTCAACTTGCAGATTGATGATTAGTCAATTTATGGTTGACACGACACTATAGCTGCTTAGATGAATAAAAAGGAAGGCTATTTATATCGTGACATAAATAGCCTTCCTGATAGTTATAAAAGTGCGTTGTGAACTTGTAATTGAGTATAATTTGAAATTATCAGATGATACGAGGATTATATCTCTCTTCCGGGATCCCAGTTTTCAAGATAATCCGCTACTCTTCTCACAAATGATCCGCCGAGGGCCCCGTCTACTACCCTATGGTCATATGATAACGACAAAAACATCATATGCCTGATGCCTATCATATCGCCCTGCAGGGTTTCAATTACAGCCGGTTTCTTTTTTATCGCACCGACAGCCAGAATGGCCACCTGCGGCTGATTGATAATAGGCGTGCCCATAACGTTGCCGAACGAACCGACATTGGTTATGGTAAAAGTCCCACCCTGCACATCATCCGGTTTTAACTTGCCGGTGCGTGCCCGGTTTGCCAGGTCGTTTACAGACTTGGTAAGCCCGATCAAACTTAATTCATCGGCCCTTTTTATTACAGGTACAATAAGGTTTCCACTCGGCAATGCAGTGGCCATACTTATATTGATGTCTTTCTTTTTGATGATCTGGGTTCCGTTAACCTGTATGTTAATCATCGGCATATCCTTTATCGCTCTTACTACCGCTTCAATAAATATGGGTGTAAAGGTTATCTTCTCCCCTTCGCGTTTTTCAAATGAATTTTTTATTTTCTCGCGCCACAAGACCAGATTGGTGACATCAGCTTCCACAAAAGAAGTTACGTGCGGCGAGGTATGTTTGCTCATTACCATATGGTCGGCAATCAGGCGGCGCATCCTGTCCATCTCAATGATCTCGTCATTGCCCGACATTGACGCGGACGATTTATTACTGCTTTCCGCAATCGGCTGAATTATCGGCTCAGCTTTTGGTGCTTCAATTACAGGTTCAGGTTTGCGTGCTTCAAAAACCGGTTCTGGTATTCGTGCTTCAAAAACAGCTTCACTTACCGGGGTTTCAATAACTGGTTCTGGCTCATTGGTATTTGTTGCTGTTGGAGTTTCTTCAACAGGCTCATTGACAGTTGGCGAAGTTATCGTGTACCTGTTTTGTATATAATTAAATAAATCATCCTTAGTTAGTCGTCCTTCGGCCCCTGTACCCGGAATTTTGTCGAGTTCAGCATTGCTGATACCTTCCTGTGCTGCTATATTTTTAACTAAAGGCGAGTAAAATCTTAAACCATTTTTCAGGCCATCTTCCGTTTTAGGCTCATCAACTCCTTCAAGCCGCTCGGTATATGGAACTGGTTGTGTCAATTCCCCACGCTGTTCAGCAAATACAGGTTGCTTAAATTCTTCAACCTGCTTTACTTCCGGTTGCGGCGCTTGCGGAACCTGTGCAGGCACTTCTGCTACCGGGGCAGTTTGTTGAACCTCAATCACCGGGGCTGCTATATGAACTTCAGAAACAGGAGAGGTTGCATGTGTGGCTTCGATCAAAGCGTCATTTCCTGTTACCTTTTGTGTAACAATTTCCTCGGCGTCGGCAGTTTCAATGATCGCGATTACCGCTCCAACCTGCACCACATCGTTATCTTTATAAAACCGTTCGAGCAATTTACCTGACACCGGTGACGGTACTTCAGAATCAACTTTATCAGTAGCGATCTCCATTACTGTATCGTCCGATTCCACATAATCCCCCGGATTTTTGGTCCATCTGATCACAGTTGCTTCCGCAACGCTTTCCCCCATTTTAGGCAGTAACAGTTTGTATTTGGCCATAGACAATATTTATCGTAGAGCCCAAAATTAGCTGTTTTTATCCTAATTTTCCACTATCGTGAAGTAAAGTATTCAACATATTTAAAGCCGAAATCGCGCTTCTTTCAATGTTTTGCTGGCGTTTATTACCAAATGTTAATTTCTTTACTATGGTTTTGTTAATATTTGCCACGGCTATGTAAACAGTTCCCACAGGCTTTTCGGGGGTACCTCCATCCGGCCCTGCAATACCCGTAACTGCAAGTGCATAATCCGACTTAAAGTTCTTTAACGCACCCTCAACCATCTCTGTTACACACTCTTTACTTACTGCTCCAAATTGATCCAAAGTCTCCTTTTTTACTCCTAAAATAAATTCCTTCAATTCGTAAGAATAGGTAATACCACCACCAAAAAACACCCGCGATGCGCCGGGATGTTGTGTAAATAATTGCGAAATATAGCCCCCTGTACAGCTTTCAGCTACCGATAAGGTAAGGCCACTTTCGTCCATAAAATTTAAAATAGCTTTTTCAATGGGGATATCTTCTTCGGCAGCCACCACGTTTGCAACCCGTTCAATTATCTTACGGGCATATTCATCTACTTCTTTTTTTAGTATTATGTCGTCGTCACCATAACCACTCAAACGCAACCGCACCTGGCCAAGTTTGGGCAAATACGCCAGCTTTATGTGTGCTGGTAGCGAAGCTTCAATATCTGCTATCCGCTCAGCAAGAAAGGATTCTCCTTCACCTACCGTTAAAATTGTTTTATGGATAATTACCGGCAGAATTAATGATGACTTAAGTTTAGGAATTACCTCGTCTTCCATCATATACATCATCTCGTGCGGTACGCCGGGCATCGAAACAAATATTTTGCCTTTTTCATTGAACCACATACCCGGCGCCGTTCCGTTTTTATTCAAAATTATCTCGCAGTTTTCGGGCACATAAGCCTGCAGGCGATTAACTTCAAGCAAGGGCCTGTTATACCGGGCGAAAATATTGGTCACATTCTCCAGGGCTTCTTTATTTTCAATTAATTTTACCCCAAAATAATCGGCTATAGTTTTTTTAGTGATGTCGTCTTTTGTGGGGCCAAGTCCGCCGGTTATTAAAATAACATCCGTCCTGCCTGCTGCTTCTGCAAGGGCGGTAAGTATGTGCAGCCTGTCGTCGGATACCGATGAGATCTGTTTAACCCGGATACCTATATTATTCAATTCACGGGCCATCCAGGCCGAATTCGTATCAACAATCTGGCCGATCAGTATTTCGTCGCCAATGGTAATTATTTCTGCTAACATTATTGCGTAAAGCTTTGATTGGCGGTGTAGTCGCTTCTTTTACTCAGTTTTAAATCCTGTAAAATTGAAGCTTTAACCTTTAAAGTAATATTATATGATTTATAAAGCCCAAAGGGTACCCATTGTATGTTAAGGTCCCAGCAGTGTAGGTCGCGATATATAGCAAATGATGTAACTGCAAGTTTACGCGCCCTTATATCGTAGTTGGTATTGTACTGAATTTTCCATTTTGATGTTAAGTTGACATCGCCGCTTAACATGATGGTATTGGTTGTATTGGTACTGGTAATATTATTATTATAGCTAAAACTATAATTAAACGATACGTTCCAGGGCACGTTAAAGTCGACATAGGCGCTTGGGTCGCTGTTTATTACCGCCAGCCTTTGTGCCTGCTGCGGATTGATGGTTTGCAATGTACTGCCTGGTTGCACCGGCGTTTTTGGATTAAATGTAGTTGAGTTTAAGCTGCCGCTCATTGAAAAGCTAAATGATGTAAGCGTTGGGAACTTACCCTGCTGCCAGGTAAATTTATTTATTTCGTGGGTGTATTTTAATATTTGTCCGTTAGAAATGGAATCAAGCACCTGGTTTACATAGGGGTTTAACGAGCCAAAGAAACTCAGGTTTACCTTTTGATTAAAGATAGCTGAATGCGCTGAAAAAGATATAGGCGATAACCTGAGCGAATCCTGTGCAAAATTATAAAACGTTGAAAATGTTAAACCCTGCAAAATGGCAACCTTTTTTGGTTTCCCGGTTGTATCGGTTGCTTTCGGTTTAAATTTCGCCTCAATCGTATTATCGAGGCTTAACCCAATACCCGCTTGTTTGCCTGCGGATGGGAAACCGTCTTCAAAAATCGAGTAGGTTTGGCTTGAATATGGGTATGGAATAACAGCATTGCTCACCGCTGTTTTATAATAACCGAAGCTTGGCTGCGAAAAATCGGGGTTATAATTAAAGCTAACCGAGGGGGTCATAACGTGCCTTATAGCAATCAGGTTGCCTTTTTTAAAGCTGATGGTGCTATAAACCTTTGTAGAAAGGCTGGTGCTCAGGTTATAAATCCCCGCTCTTTTAAAGCCGTTAAGGGTATCAGTCACCATGGAATCGAGACCCGAGATACTTCCCCTGGCAAAGCTTTTCCTGATGGACTGCAGGTACCAATGTTCGGTATAGTTTACATTGGAACTGAATTGAAAATACTTGAACACATTTAAACTTAAACCAATCGGAATATTATGGGTAATATTGGTTTGCAGGTTTTTAATTAAGGTATTACCCTTAAAAAGCTCAGCTTCGGGCAAATTATTTATTGAATTGTTCGCCTGTAAACTATAGCTAACGGTTATTTTTTGATACCATTTGGGGTCGCCCACCCTGTCTTTGGTATCAAAGGGACTGAGAGAAGCCATGGAGAAACTTAAGGTAGGCAGCTGTAACGAAATGGTTTTATTGGTAAGGTCCTGGCTATGCCCGAGGCCAATGCTCATATTAAAAAGAGAGCCCCATGTTTTGCTGTAGTTAATGGTTGACCGCAGGTTGTTTTGTGTAAGCGCCTGCAGGTTATAGTTACTATATGATGGGTTATTTGAATAGAATGTTGAGGTACCGGCGTTTACCGACGCACTGAAAGTACTTCCGGGGTGTGCATTGGGGTCCTGGCTGTGAGACCAGGTAACGTTAAAATCTTTGGTTGGAGGATCTCCCTGGAGCCCGTAATTGTGCGAGCCATAGCTTAATGATAAATCCCCGGAATATTTATACCTTTTTAAATAGTGTATCGTCGTATTCAACTCGTAGGCCCCTTTTGAATAAAGCGTACCGGTAGTGGTAATATCCATATAATCGTTTACGGCAAAATAATAGCCGAAATTGCGGAGATAGAAGCCGAGTTTCTGGTCTTCGCCGAATGTGGGAATAATAATACCGGACGTTTTTGTATCAGGTTTTGGGAAAAAGCCGAAAGGAATGGCCAACGGAAGCGGAATCCCTTCGATTTCGAGATAAGCCGGCCCGGAAATGATCCTGTTTTTTTCGGCAATACCACGTGTTATCACAATCCCGAAGTGTGTATCGGGATAGGGCAAATCGCAGGTGCTAAAGATAACATTCCTGTAAGCAACCTGAACGGAATCTAGTTTTTTTGCCACCCCACCGGAAAGAAAATTACCATCCTGATCAGAAACCGGATTGTATAGTTTACCCTTTTTTGTTTTATAGTTAAACAGCAATGAATCCGTTAACAATGGTTTATCCTTTCCTTGTTTGGATATTGGCCGGCCAACGTAGCGGTGGGTCACAGGATCAATTCGGCCTTTTGCAAAAAGCAGGTGATTTTTTTGGTCGACGCGTATGTAATCGGCATCCAACTCAAAATCCTCGTAAGTAACCCGGGCGTTACCATATAAATAAGTGATCTGATGCTCCTGGTCAACAAGGGTTGAATCATCGGCATGGGATTTAACTTCTGATTTAAGGCTGCTGTTATTTTTTGTGGTATCGGTTGCGCCGGCTGATTTTTTTATTGGCGTAGTTGACTTAGATTTTTTATCTTTAAGGAGTTTACGGTCTTTAATGGAATCCAGTTTTATGATAGTATCTGCCAATGGCTTATACATAAATGAATAAGAATTCCGTTCATGTGAATAGGTAGTCACATTGGCTATTAAAATAATTGCAAGAAGAAAAAGTAAACTAATGAATTTCAAAATAGATAATGAATAGTATTTTTGCAGATATTGTTAACAGCGTTCAAAAATAATGAAAAATAAGGCATTGAAAAGATTGAATTACGGTTTATCGTTATTACTAACATTAATACCTGTATTTTCTTTTGCATTAACCACTCATACTAAACATGATACAGTTACAACAACCGGTTATAAACTACGAACAATTATTGTAGATCCCGGGCACGGCGGTAAGCCGTCGGGCACTACTGGCAATTATTCTCACGGCGCATCCGGCTCATATTCCTCAGAGAGAAATGTAACGCTTGCCCTTGCACTTAAATTGCAAAAAGAGTTAGAAAAAGAACTACCCAGTGTGAAAGTAGTGCTAACGCGTTCAAACGAAGACGATGTATCGTGGCAAAGACGCGCTGAAATTGCAAACGAAAATAAGGGTGATTTGTTTATCTCGCTGCATTGCAACTCACTTCCGGACAGGCGTATACGCGAATTGGTTGGCCATAAACACCACAAGCCCGTATATCATTACGTTGATGTTCCTGACCGTTCGGGCAGAGGGGTTTTAATGTTGGTTTATGGGTTTCACCGCACCAAAGAAGAAGAAAATGCCATTAAAAAAAACCTGATTGAAGATGATGCGGAAATGGATACCAACCCCGATCCTAATGATCCGGAAGCTATGATATTGATGAATGAATACAAGCGCAAATACCGTACAAGAAGCATTCACCTGGCTGAGTTGATCAACAGCGAGTTTGTAGATACGGATGGCAGGCACAGCGATGGTATCAGGGAGCAGGGTGTGTTGGTTTTATGTCACAGCGCGATGCCTGCTGTGCTTGTTGAAACAGGCTTTATTGATAATCCCGATGATGAAGCCTATTTAAATTCCGAAAAAGGCCAGGATGAAATTGTAGCCTCAATTGTTCGGGCAATTGAAAGTTATAAAGCAGAAGTTGAACAGGTTTCGCCCTAATAATACGGTACCTGACAATTAATTTTCGGAATGCTCATCAAACAAATAATACAGTTTACCTTAATTAATACTAACATATGAGATTTATATGTCGGAATTGTGAAATGGCATAGCTATTTTAGCCGCCTGATCAGTCTGCCATCTCAAAACTGAATATGAAAATAACAAACGAAACAAAAATTGGCGTATTAGCCGTCATCGGGATTACCATACTTATTTTAGGATATAGCTTTTTAAGGGGGGATGATGTTTTTTCGGGTACTAATAAATTTTACGCAGTGTATAGCAGTGTTGACGGACTGGCGATATCAAAGCCTGTACTGGTAAATGGCTTCCAGATCGGCAGGATCTCAAAAATGAAACTGCAGGCTAATGGCAGCACTGTAGTTGAACTAAGTGTTGACCGCCAGTACAAAGTTCCTAAAAACACACTGGCAAAACTGGTTAGTACGGATCTGTTGGGCAGCAAGGCCATTGTATTCGTGTTTGGCAACAGCAATTTACCCGCACAGGATAAAGACACTTTAAGGGCCGATATCCAGGGAAGCTTAGCTGAAAGTTTACAGCCAATTCAAATGAAGGCAGAAAAACTGATCAGTAAATTAGACTCCTCGCTGGCGGCCGTAAACAAAATACTAAACCCGAATTTTCAAAAAAATGTTGACCGGAGTTTTGCCAGCATAGCCAATTCACTACAAACACTTGAAGGAACCACAAAAAAGATTGACGACTTGGTGAGCACACAAACCGTGCATATTAATTCCATTATGTCAAATACAGAAACGGTAACCTCAAATTTAAAAACGAGTTCGGCAAATTTAAATGGTATTACGGCAAATTTCGAAAAAGTAAGTAACGACGTTGCCAATTCAAACATCAAGCAAACACTTGATAATGCTAATAAAGCCATGGCCGACCTGCAGGCAACTATCAGCAAAATAAATACCAATAACGGCACGTTGGGAATGCTGCTAAATGACAGACAAGTTTATGATAATTTGCAAAATGCAACCAATAATCTTAACAGCCTCTTTATTGATATCAAAGCCCATCCTAAAAAATACGTAAGCTTTTCAGTTTTTGGAGGGAAGAAGTAAGGATAGTGACTAGAGGTTAGAGATTGGAGATTAGTTTTTTAAATATACCTCCGATCAATACGCTTCTCTTTAGTCCTTCCCTTTACTGCTATGAGGCCGCTAATAAATATATAGCCCACCTTATTGTAGTATTTAATATACCAGCAAAGACACTTTTAAAATGATTGTTCGGTGAAAACTGACAAAGTTACGTGCCGCTTTAAATAATTCTCCAATCACTATTCTCTAATCAATTAACACCCTATTCTATTTCAAAAACCCGTCCTTCAATAGCGAGTTCAGTTTCTGGAAAAACGCTCCTCGCTTCATCAAGTAGTTCATTTAGTGTTTTGTAGCGTGCCGAAAAATGGCCTATAATGAGTTTTTTTGCATTTGATTTAACGGCTATTTCAGCGGCCTGTAATGCAGTAGTATGATGTGTTTCGATAGCCCGTTCAAGCATGTTGTTCAAAAAGGTAGCTTCGTGATACAGCAGGGTAGCATTCTTTATCTGGTCAATATACCAATCTCCCGGCAATGTATCCGAGCAATACACATAAGTCTTCGGCTCGCTTGAATCTATGGTCAGTGTATCATTTTTATATAGCTTACCGTCGGGTGCCGTGTAATCAGCCCCTTTTTTTAGCGCAGAAAAGTATTCAACGGGTATCTTTAATTCTTCAACCTTTTCTTTGATCAGTTTACGCATCCGCTTTTTCTCCCTGAATAAAAATCCGGTGCAGGCCATCCGGTGATCAAGCGGAATGGTCTCTACGGTAACATCAGCGTTATCAAGGATAACTTCAGCAACTTCTGCATTGGTAAACTTGTAGTTCACCTCATATTCCAACGCTGTTTCCGAAAACTTCAGCTGGATATCGATGATCTCCTTCAGGTTGGCGGGGCAAAAAATATTCAGGGGTTTGTCCCGCCCATTTAGCTGCATTGATGAAAGCAAACCAATAAGACCAAGGTAGTGGTCACCATGTAGATGGCTGATAAAAATATGGTCAATACGCCTGGCTTTAATGTCAAATTTTAACATTTGCTGCTGGGTGCCTTCACCACAATCTACAAGATAAATACGCTCGTTAATATTAAGCGCCTGCGCGGAGGGATTTCTATTAAAAATGGGAGTTGCCGAACTGCTGCCAAGTATTGTAACTTCAAATTTCATACCTGGTAAACAATCAGGTTATTTATTTTGCTTCTTTTTTTAATTCCTTTTCAATTTCTTCCATAAATACCAGGTCAATGGCTTCTTCCGGAGTTGGAACGATTGTAAGTACATTATCGAGCTGAGAAATTGTTACCAGCCTGGCCACTGCATCATTTAAACCGGTTAAAATGAAAGTACCTGAAGCATTTTTGCATAAACGATGCCCAACCAGCAAGCTGCTTAATCCTGAGGAATCGGCAAATTTAACCTGGGAAAGATCGAAAATTATATTCCGCTGCCCTTCCGTATTCATTAAAATCAACTCAGATTTTAGCTGCGGAGATATCAATGAATTTAGTTTGGATTCATTTAGCTTTAACAGAATATACTTTTCGTGTTTATCAACAGTAAATTTCATTTTTCAAATCAATTAAAAAGCTAAGATAAGATTATTTTGTGTACAAATATAAAAATTACAAACTAGGAAGCGCATTCTTTATCGCATTTTCTACCCTGCTTAAAACATTGTCATCCGCAGGCTTAATGAAGGCTTCGCCCGTAATCTGTTCATAAAGCTCAATATAGCGATCTGAAATGGATTTCACAATGTCTTTTGTCATTAAAGGCACTACCTGTCCGTCCTTTCCCTGGAAACCATTTTCAATCAGCCACTTCCTTACAAACTCTTTTGAAAGCTGTTTTTGCGGCTCTGCTTTTGCCTGCCGTTCCGCATATCCTTCACTATAAAAATAACGCGAGGAATCAGGCGTATGGATTTCATCGATCAGGAATATTTTGCCATCGGCTTTGCCAAATTCATATTTTGTATCCACCAGTATTAAGCCTTGTTTACCGGCTATTTCGGTACCGCGCTGGTACAGGGCCCTGGTATACTTTTCAAGCTGTTCATAATCCTCGGCGGCAACTATTCCCCTGGCTAATATCTCTTCTCTCGAAATATCTTCATCATGTCCCACGGCAGCTTTGGTTGTCGGGGTAATAATCGGCTCGGGCAATTTGTCATTTTCTTTTAGCCCTTCAGGTAAGCTTACGCCGCAAACCCGCCGCCTGCCTGCACTATATTCGCGCCAGGCATGGCCGGCCAAATAACCGCGTATAACCATTTCTACCTTAAAAGGATCGCAAATCCGACCGATAGTAACACTCGGATCTGGTACGGTAACCACCCAGTTTGGTACAATATCGGCTGTAGCTTGTAAAAATTTAGCAGCAATCTGGTTCAATACCTGCCCCTTGTAAGGTATTGGTTCTGGCAGCACTACATCAAAAGCGGAGATCCGGTCGGTAACAACCATTACCAGGTATTTATTATCAATTGTATAAACATCCCTAACCTTACCCTTGTAAAAAGCAGTCTGGCCGGGAAAATTAAAATGAGTTTCTTTAATTGAGTTCATGTTTTTTTGTCTTGAGTCTTAAGTCTTGAGTCTTTAGTCTAAACTTTTTTGACTTTAGACTAAAGACTCACGACTTAGGACTTATTGAATATCTCCGTAAGCGGCTAAAATCTTCCTTACCAGTTTATGCCTTACCACGTCTTCACCGCTCAGGTAAACAATTTCAATTCCGCCAATATCGGTTAATATGCGCAAAGCTGTATGCAGGCCCGATTGCTGTTTTTTGGGCAAATCGATTTGGGTTACATCGCCTGTTACAATAAATTTTGCTGATGGCCCCATACGGGTCAAAAACATTTTCAACTGCATATCAGTGGCATTCTGGGCCTCGTCTAAAATTACAAAGCAATTATCCAAAGTACGACCACGCATAAACGCTAGCGGCGCAATTTCAATGGTACGATTTTCCAGGTAGAATTTCAATTTTTCAGCCGGGATCATATCATCCAGCGCATCATAAAGCGGGCGCAGGTATGGGTCGATCTTTTCTTTAAGGTCGCCGGGTAAAAATCCGAGGTTCTCCCCTGCTTCAACAGCCGGCCTGGTTAAAATGATCCGTTTAATATCTTTATTTTTTAGCGCCCTTACTGCCAGGGCTACTGCCGTATACGTTTTACCGGTACCAGCCGGGCCGATGGCAAAAAGGATGTCGCTTTTATTAATGCATTCAACCATACGGCGCTGATTGGCGGTACGCGCCTTTACCATTACACCGTTAGGCCCGAACACAATCACCTCGCCGCTGGCAAATTTATCGGCCGAATTGTCCGGCAAGGTAATATCTGAAGCTTTAGACCCCAGAATCCGCTCCAGATCGGTGATATTAAGGTTCTCGTACTTCTCAACATGCTGCAGCAAATGCAAAAATTTTTCTTTAAAGATGTTGATCTCGTGGTCGTCCCCCAGTACCTTAACTTCATTGCCCCTGGCCACTATTTTAAGTTTTGGATATTGCTTTTTAATGATCTCAAAATGATCATTGTTGGGCCCCCATAATACAGCTGGGTTTATTTGTTCAATTGATAATTTAAGTTCGTTCAATACAAATTGATTTTTTAGTTACAGATTTTTATGAATTAAAAATTGAATATTTGTAGCGGTTTTAATAGAAATGAGATGTGAGATTTGAGATATGAGACTAATCTATCTCAAATCTTACATCTCATATCCAACATCTAAAATGCTTGCACAAGATTAGTGATAAATATTTAAAAAATTAATGGCAATAATAACTTTAACTACTGATTTGGGCGATAAAGATATTTATCAGGCTGCCCTTAAAGGAAGTATCCTTAAATTATTGCCCTCGGTGAACATTGTTGACATTACCAACAGTGTCGCCGCCTATAATATTCAGCAGGCCGCGTTTATTTTAAAAAACAGTTTTTACTACTTCCCTGAGGATACTGTACACCTGATCGGCATCGATACAGTTTATAATGAAGAGACCCGCTACCTGGCTATCAGGTACAAAAAGCACTATTTTGTCGGCGCCGACAATGGCATATTTTCGCTGATGTTTGATACAGAACCCGACGAGATATTTGAATTAAACATTATGCAGGACCTTAAATTCCTGCATTTTCCGCTGGCTGATATTTTTGTGAAAGCCGCCTGCCACCTGGCCAATAATGGTAAGCTTTCGGAAATTGGCCTTCGGGTGGATGAGATCGAGAAAAAAATGAACCTGCAGCCCGTTATCGAAAAAAATCTAATAAAAGGTGCGGTTATTTATATCGATTCCTTCCAGAATGTGATTACCAATATTACCAAAGACTTTTTTACTTCGGTTCAACAAGGGCGCCGGTTCCTGCTTTCATTTAAACGCAATGAGACCATCAATCACCTCAGCTGGCATTATAATGAAGTTCCGGAAGGTGAAAAACTATGTCTGTTCGGTATAAGCGACCATCTTGAGATTGCTATTAATAAGGGCAATGCCAGCGGTTTGCTTGGCTTAAATCTTGGTGACACGGTTGTCATTGATTTCCAAGATCAATAAAATCGCCGCTTCCTGGATATTTGACAGGCACACAAATTCATGCTAAATAGCGAGTGGCAAAACCAATGGCCTTCAATCGTGTTAATCAACTACTACACAGCATGAAAAAATTTACGTTTTTTACCTTTTTTGTTTTGATATCAATTTGCGCAAATGCACAGCAAAGCAATGATTCACTTGCCTACCAGCTGCAACGTGCCAAAATAAACAGCATGCTCGCTCAACGAACCCAAAAATTCGGGCAGTACAGTGAGAGTTTAGCGATGCACACCGGCATTTTCGGACTTCAGACGAAAAAAGACATTCGCCGGTCAAATGACATTTTGATCGATATTATCAAAACGGATGATGACATATATAAGCAATTAAAGATCCTGCTTGAATTCCGTGCTTTTCAGCAAAATCAGGTACAATCGCATTCATCCGAAGTGGAAGAAAGCAGGATCGGCTATATGATCACGATCAATAAGTTACGAAAACAGGTTGAGCAGTTTAAAACAGCATCTCAAAAACAAGAAGAGGACGAAGAAAAAACAATCCGTGCTTTTATCATTGCACTGGCCGCGATGCTGGTTTTACTTTTATTCCTATTAACACGCCCGCGAAACGTAAAAGTATAAGTTTGAACCTATAGCAAGGGTCGCCTGCCGTAAACTTGTCCGGTTTAAAATATTTATGGCTGGCAATCGTCCTATCTTTATACCAAAAGAAATTTAATACGATTCAATGGCCAGAGGACGACTTAACAGCAGCAACAAACCCGAAGCTGAATTACCCAAAGCGAAATTAAACAAGGAAACTTTAAAAAAGGTAAAGCGATTGTTAGCCTATATCAAACCTTACGGTGGAATGTTTATAGCCGCCTTGTTTTTTTTATTACTATCCAGCCTGGTCGGTTTGGCTTTCCCCTCATTTATAGGCGCTTTGATTGATACAGCCGGGGGGAAACATGTTAGAACAGGTATTTTACCCGATACAATAGGCGGAATATTGCGTTTAGCCTTGATCGTGCTGTTTTGCCAGGCCATTGTTTCCTTTTTTAGGATTTTGTGGTTTGTAAACGTGGCCGAACGGTCGCTGGCTGATATTCGCAGGGATACTTATTTTAAACTTATCACCCTGCCAATGAATTTCTTCTCGAACCGGAGGGTTGGCGAATTAAACAGCCGGATCTCGGCCGATCTATCACAGATCCAGGACACATTGACCACTACCATTGCCGAAATGATCAGGCAATCTGTTTTGATGGTCGGGGGGATCGTATTTATGGCGGTGATTTCTATAAAACTGGCCGTTGCTTTATTGATCCTGTTGCCGCCTTTAATCGTATTTGCTATTTTCTTTGGACGTTTTATCCGTAAAATATCCAAACAGGCCCAGGACAAACTGGCCGAATCAAATACCATTATCGAAGAAACTTTGCAGGGAATAGCTAATGTAAAAGCTTTTGTTAATGAAGCCTTTGAGGCAGGCCGCTATGGCAAAAACATCAGGGAAGTTGCAGACATTGCCATTAGAGGGGCTAAATACCGGGGCATTTTTGTATCCTTTGTCGTTTTTTTTTTATTTGGCGCCATTGTTTCTATAGTCGGCTATGGCTGCATCCTGGTGAGCCATCATGAATTAAAGGTTGGCGAGTTGTTTACGTTTGCCCTTTATTCAACTTTCGTGGGCAGTGCTATGGGCAGCTTTCCTGACCTTTATGCCAATGTGCAAAAAGCGGTTGGTGCCAGTGAGCGGGTACTGGAAATATTGGAGGAAAAGGGCGAAGAAGTTTCCATCAGGGAAATTGATAATACTATCAAACAAAAAATTGAAGGGAACGTGGCATTCAATGAGGTAGTTTTTGCGTATCCCTCGCGCCCTGAAATCACTGTTCTAAAGGAAATTTCCTTTAAAGCTGATGCGGGGCAACGGGTTGCCATTGTTGGCCCGAGCGGATCAGGCAAATCAACCATGGCTGCTTTGATATTGCAATTTTATCATCCGCAAACCGGTATTATTTCCTTTGACGGCAAACCATCCGATCAATATTCGCTCACTGACATCCGCAACCAGGTGGCCATTGTTCCGCAGGATGTGATGTTATTTGGCGGATCGATACAGGAAAATATTGCCTATGGTAAATTAAGCGCGACCAAGGAAGAGATTATCCAGGCCGCCCAAAGGGCAAACGCGCACCAGTTTATAGATACTTTCCCCGAAAGATATGATACGATTGTTGGCGAACGTGGTGTAAAATTATCAGGTGGGCAGCGCCAACGGATCGCTATTGCCCGCGCATTGCTTAAAAATCCGTCTATCCTCATCCTTGATGAAGCGACATCCTCACTCGACTCTGAATCGGAGCGTTTGGTACAGGAAGCGCTGGAAGAACTGATGAAAGACCGAACCTCCATTATCATCGCCCACCGCCTTTCCACTATCCGCGAAGCGGATAAGATCATCGTTCTGGAAAAAGGAAAGATAATTGAATCAGGTAGTCATGCCGAACTGATCAGTAATGAATCCGGCTTGTACCGGTATTTAAGCGGGCTGCAGTTTGAGATCGGGTAAGGTCTGGACACGATTTATAAGATTGGAACGATTTACAGGATGTAAGTCATGCCAATATTATAAATCTTTAAAATCCGTAAATTAAGATTATACCGGCATTTGAGCGGATTCAGTTTGAAATCAGGTGAGATTGTTACTATATAACTTTTAAGATTGAAACGATTAATTGAATTGAGTGTCATGTCAATCTAAAATTGACGTTCAGGCTTTATCAAAACAGCTTAAAATTACCGGGAGGGAGTTATGTAAAATAGTGTAAACCCCATTTTAATAAAAAAACATATAAAATACTCATTATTAGATATTTATAAAATGTAAATTTTAAAATGTGTAAACCCAGTGTAAACCATCTTTATGCTTTTTTGCGTTCAGTAAACCTGTAGATTGACGATTGGTCAATTTATGGTTGATACGACACAAGGTTGTATCTATCTTATAAATTTTTAAAATCCGGAAATCGTGTTCAGACAATAACTCTTGATACAGCTTCCCGTATAAATGCTCATATTTATGTATATGATATTTCGCCTGAAAACTGTTTTGACCATTTCAGTCATTGTATTTCTCTGCAATTGCAATAACGAAAATTCCGACGCTGACAGCGCCGCCGTAAAAAGTATCACAGCCGCGATTATGCCAGATACCAACAAAATTAACCCGATCAACCAGCCGCAGGTCAACTACGTACGCCCGGGCACACCGGTTCCGTTAAAAAATATGTTTGGCATCAATGCCTACGAATGGAACTTTGAGGAAAACCCGGGCAGCCCGAACGACAGGAAACATATTTATGAGGATAATATGGCACTTATCAAAACATTCAGCGCAGTGCGGCATTACCTGAACTGGGACAGGATGGAAAGCGGCAACAAAGGTGACTATTCCTTTAACCCGGCATTAAGTGGTGGCTGGGACTACGATGTAATATATGAACGTTGTAAAAAAGATGGGATTTTAGTTTTAGCCGATCTGAAAAACATACCTGAATGGATGATCAACACCTACCCTGCCAGCTCGCGGGATAATGACAATGCTCCTGTAATTTATGGCAAAAGCCTGGATGACCCGGCCTCATATATCGACCAGGCAAAAATGGCTTTTCAATTTGCAGCCCGGTATGGGTATAATAAAAATGTGAACAAATCGCTGGTTAAAGTAGTTACCAACAAGCGCTGGAACGATGACATCCCCAATCAACCTAATGTTGGGATGGGCCTGATAAAATATATAGAGTGCGGAAACGAACGCGACAGGTGGTGGGGCGGCGATGAAACTCATCAGAACCCAGAACAATATGCCGCTAACATGTCTGCGTTTTATGATGGTAATATGGGTAAAATGGGCCCTAGTGCCGGCGTAAAAACGGCCGACCCCAATATGCAGGTGGTAATGGGTGGCTTGGCTTCTGCTGATATTAAATATGTACAAAGGATGATCAACTGGTGCAAAACACACCGTGGATACAAAAAGGACGGCAGCATTAACCTTTGTTTTGATGTGATCAATTATCACTTATACTCCAATAACGGCGACGTTAGAACGCATAAGCGCGCTACGACAGGCATTGCGCCTGAACTATCAAACGATGGCAGCATTGCCAATGATTTTGTGAAACTAGCTAATAGCCTGCCCCAGCAGCCGGAAGTGTGGCTAACCGAAACCGGTTACGACATTAATCAGGAAAGCTACCAGAAGGCAGAATCCATCGGCAATAAAACGGTATTGCAGGACCAGGCTGATTGGATCTTAAGGACATCATTGCTATACATCCGCTACGGCGTAAAACGTGTTTTTTTTTACCAGTTGTTTGACGATCATGCCGGAGGCACAACACAATACGCAACCTCCGGCCTGAATGAAGGAATTAAACGGCGACCTGCCGCTGACTATATTTTACAAACCACCAAACTGATGGGCGATTACAATTATGTAAAAACCATCAGCAGGGACCCGCTGGTTGACCAATATACTTTGGGTAAAAAAACCATGTATGTACTTACAATCCCTGATGAAACCGGGAGAAAAGGCACCTTTACCCTCGATCTCGGTAAAGCCAAAACCGCCAATATTTACCGCCCGAAAGCAGGGGCTGATGTAATGGACAAAAGCCAGGTAAACACGGTAAATGGCAAAGTAAAAATTGAGGTTACTGAAACGCCGGTGTTTGTGGAAGGAGTTTTGCAATAATCCAACGAATACACCGAAGAGGGTTGGCTTAGTTTTTTTAATTAATTCGCAAAATATCCTCAAGACAATTGCCTCAATTCCCGTTTCAATATTTTACCTGTAGCATTCATCGGCAGGGCTTCAATAAATTCAACATTGCGGGGGTATTTGTAAGATGCTATGCGTTCTTTCGTCCAGGCGATCAGTTCAGCTTCCGAAATAGTATAGCCGCCTTTTAACACCACAAATGCTTTAACTTCCTCGCCCATTTCTTCATGGTGCGTACCAATAACGGCCACCAATGAAACCGCATCGTGTTTGATCATCAGCTCTTCTACCTCCCGGGGATATATTTTCATACCGCCGCGGATAATCATATCTTTAGTTCTGTCTACAATATAAAAGAAGCCGTCTTCATCCTTTACCGCAATATCGCCGGAGTGCATCCAGCCATTCTTCAATGCTTTTTGCGTTTCTTCTGGCTTTTTATAATAACCTTTCATCACGTTGTGCCCGCGGTAAAGGAGCTCCCCTTTTTCACCCACCGGCACCTCTGCCCCATCAGCGTCAACCAGCTTCACCTCAACGCCCCAAAATGGTTTACCTATTGATCCAGGTTTTCTAACAGCTTTCAGCTGGTTAAAGGTAACCACCGGCGAACCCTCCGACATACCGTACCCTTCAACGATGGGCACATTGAACCGTTTTTCAAAATCCTGCAATACCTTAACCGGCAAAGAAGCTCCGCCTGAACAACACACTTTTAATGTTTTCGCAATGCTTTCATAATCAAATTTTGGGTCCGTATAATTCAACAAACCCCAATACATGGTTGGCACGCCGGCAAAAAGCGTTACTTTATGTCTTTGCATGGCATCAAAAACCGCTTCGGCATCAAAACGGGTCAGCATAACGCTCGAACGGCCTTTGTATATACCTGCGTTCATCATAACAGTCATTCCAAAAATATGGAACAGCGGCAACACGATAAGCGCGATATCGTCGTCATCGTTATGCATCAGGTCGCATATGGCAATCGCGTTTAAAAGCAGGTTTGAATGGGTAAGTTCCGCTCCTTTTGGTTGCCCCGTGGTTCCTGATGTATAAATAATAACGCAGGTATCTTCAGCATCGGTCTGGTACATTTCAAATGCGGCAGATTGATCAGCAATAAATTCGCTCAAGGTTGTTACACCTTGAATAGCTGAAGGCGCGCCTGGTGTAGGCATGATCATCAAAAAATGTTCGCAACTAGTTACTTGATTAAAAGCAGCATAACCGGTTTCGCCCATCGGGAAATCGTTCGTGCCGGCAAAACAGAAATACGCCTTTGCATCGCTATCGCGAAGGTGATACTCGATTTCGTCTTTTTTGAGCAACACATTCAGCGGCACAACAACAGCCCCGGCTTTTATAATGCCAAAATATATAATCGGAAAGTAAGGCAAATTCGGGCAACCCAAAGCCACTTTATCGCCTGCCTGAATCCCAATGGATTTTAGACCGTTGGCAACGCAATTTGCATAATCGTTAACCTGGCTATAAGTAAGCGTAGTGTCCATAAAAGTAAAGGCATGTTTTGCCGGATACCTGCTGGCGCTGTCTTGCAGTATGACAGATAGGTTTAACATAAATTTTTTATTTAGAGATGATCGAACGATCCTGCGTACCGGTAGCTGCTGGCCAAACTTAATGATTGTGCAGCATAACGTAGGCGCCGGGATATAATTGGTTGAATCAAATATATTTAAAAAGAAACGGAGACACGAAATATTTTATTCGGAGAAAAATAAAACCTTCTATCACCACGCTAAAATATAGTAACTGGCACAATGATCTCGAAGCGGTTACGCCCGGCACCGCCAAAAATGTCCCTATCGACAAGATAACTGTAACGAAAGCCAAAAGAGATAGCCCCCTGGTTAAATAGATGCGAATCGAAATAGATTTCAGCGCCGGTTGAGCGGAAGGTGCCCTTAAACTTACTTCCATCAGTATAAAAATCAGTGGTGTAGGTATAATCATAAAAGGCATTAGCGCGGATCCTGGAAATATAAAAGGTATTGGCAAATCCTGCATCCGGGTAAGCCACCGGAAAATGGTAGTTAACCCCGGCTTTGTTCATGTCGTACAGGTTTTCCGCAGTATAACCGCGGGAAAAGGGAAAACCGTTTGAAAAATCAATCACATCATTTTTGTTTTTTTGCTGGTGGGCCACATTAAAAACCAGGTTATGGCTAAACATAAAACCCGGTAAGTATAAAAACCCATTTGCCAGGAATTGCTCCGAAGCTTTCCCCGAAATAGCTGATTTATAGTTCAAATAAATACTTTGGCCAAAACGCGGGTAAATATTTTGCTTAGCCTGCTGTATGGTATTGCTGAAACTAAGATAGTAGTTGAGGTAGGTGTATGACCTATCAGAAAAAAAGCCCCTATAGGGTTGCTGAAAATTTACAGAGGTGTAATACAGATCGGTCCCGGCCCTTAAATACGTGAGGTTTTTACCCTCACTTAAGTTTAACGGCAGTTCAAAGCCGCCGTGCAGGTCGGTTTCATTCCAGTAAACATTGTTACCGTTGTGGTATCCGCGTCTGCCGATATAATAATCCGAACCGCCCGAAATATAGGGGAACAAGGCGCCGTAAATGGCATCAACGCCAAACTCCTTATACCCCTCGTCCCTGTTATAGGTGAAGGAAAGTTGGGATTGCAGGGTATTCAATACATTCTCCCCTGCCAGGCTAATGGTATAATCCGGGTCCACAAAATTGGGGATCAGGCTATGGAAGTTCAGCAAATGGTGTGATTTGCGGTATTGGGTAACGGGCAATGAATCATTTTTAACTTTAGCCAACAAGTCAGTTGAACTATCGCGGGTTAATGCGCTGATACCAAAATTTGACAAACCGTCGCGGGCTATGGCTGGCGCTATTTCGACCCATTCGAGTTTGCTCTTATCACACTCGTTTAGTTGGTAGCCAAAAGCGGTAAAACCCACCCAGGCAAATTTATTGTCACTTACAGCAGGCTGATAATTACCAATGGAGCGGTTTAGATTGTAATTTTTCAGCTCAAATAATTTCCCTGCTTTTAAACTCAATGCAAATAAACGATCATCAATGCCCAGCGTTGCTGAAAAATAAACCGTATCATTTTTTACCAGCGGGAAAGCTATTGGCTGATAAGAAAACGGAAGTAAATATTTATTTTTCCCTGTTTTTATATCGATCAGATCTAAGGTCATTTCGCCTTTGGGTGTCCTTACCGCAGCGATCAGCTGGCTATTCCCATAAAACTTAGGATAGGTATAGAACAGATTTTCTTTATTGGGAACGATAGCGATCAAACTGCCATTAGCTGCGTTAAGTAAATGAATATCACACCTCCCATTGGTGCCTTCTTTTACCGTCACAATGGTTTTGCCATCCACGCTAAAATCGGGCGAGAAATATTTCGTGCCTTTCGTAAGCCGTAGTTCCCTGCCTGTTTTAACATCCAGCAGCATTAGTTCGCTGTAGTCGCGATAATTCCAGCGCAGATCTCGGCGATAAGCCGCATAAACTACTTTGCCATCATGATAAGCAAAATAAGTATCCAATGACACGCTTCGTGCTGCTATTTGTCGCTCCTGATTACCGATTTTCTCAACGAATACCGGGATATGGTTATAGGTACTTTTCATGTAAATCAATGTAGTATCGTTTACATAGGCTGGATATTCCCTATCCGCATCAAAATGTTGTTGAATTAGTGATTTAGTGAATGAGTGATTTAGTGAATTGTTAGCAGTTTGCTGTATGCCAAATTGTTTTTTATAAAAATCAAATCCATCTTTCCGGAACTGCTCGAAATCATTTCCTGAATATCTTTTAATCGCCTTATCCAACGGAAAAAACACACCTTTATATGCCGCCGCATCCTGGGTTACCTTTTTCCAAAAATCATCACCGTACTTTTCGCGGCCGTAGCTCACCATCATATAACCCAGCGGGTACCAGTCGGGAATATAATCCCTGTAGGAGCCATTGCGGAGCTTCATATAACTATAATCCCTGCCGTCTGCCCATAAGGCCCGGTAACCATTAAAAAAGAAAGGCAACCTGCCCCTACCCTGTTCGCTTACATGAGTTTCGTTAAAAACGGCGTCGCCCTCAAAAAACCAGTTGGGTATAGCAATATCATTGCCCACCGCCTGCCCGCCCTCGCCAAAAAGCACTTTGAGCACGTGCGAAAACCCGACATTAAAATTATTGTATTGCTGCACGTGCCTGAACTCATGGATCGCCAATTGCTCCGGCCACGAAAGGCTGCCAATATCAAAGCTGTTTTGCTCTGGCGTTAAATAAAATTCGCTGCGGAAGGGTGCCAATCCTACATAAGCGTTGGCTATGGTGGTTTGATTTTGCAGTATGACGCTGATCTGCCGTTGTTTAAAACCAATGGTGGGTTGAATAGAGCCGTTCATTTGCCTGATGATATTGGCTACCCTTAACCCGGCTGAATCCAGCCCATAAGGAAAAACAACTTTGGCTACCGGCAGATCTATCTGCTTCCATTTAATTGATGGCGGGTTGCCGCCGAATTCCTGGGCTTTACTTATAGTAGCAGTAGCGGTTATAAGTAGCAGCACGAACAGGTAGAAATAACTTTTCATTGGGGTGAAAGTAAGGAATAATTGCTTGAACCAGAATTTTTCGAATTAAGGAATTCAACGAATTTTCTTTTTCAATATTTACACCTGATATTTAGAAATTAGAAGTTCAACAATTCGCGCATTATTCAAATCCGAAATCGAACGTCCGATATCTGAAATCAATCTAAAACACTTAAATGACACAGGATAAGGCAAAACTCGCTACATTTGCCGCTGTTATACGTAAACATGGCTAAAGTTTCTATCAACCTGGCAACAGGGTCTATTCAAAAGGAAGAATTAATCGTCGGTATCGACCTGGGGACCACCAACTCACTGGTGGCTTTTATCAACCCGGACAAAGACCCGCAGGTTATAAATGATACCGGCAAAGGCGTTTTAGTACCTTCGGTGGTGCACTTCGGTCCGACCGGGGATATCACCGTAGGCAACGAAGCGAAGGAATATCTGATCACCGACCCGCAGAACACCGTTTTCTCGGTAAAACGTTTGCTGGGCCGTTCTTACAAAGACATCGAGAATTATAAGGATTTCTTCTCCTACAAGGTAATTGATGATGACAGCGACAGCCTGGTAAAGATCAAGGTTGGCGATAAATTTTATACGCCGATAGAACTATCAGGCCTGATATTGAAAGAGTTGAAAACTCGTGCAGAACATGCGCTGAAAACCCCGGTTAACCGCGCGGTGATCACTGTTCCGGCTTATTTTAACGACTCACAGCGTCAGGCAACACGGGATGCAGGTAAACTGGCAGGTCTGGATGTATTGCGTATCGTGAATGAGCCTACCGCGGCCAGCCTCGCCTATGGCATCGGCCTTAATCCGGAAGAAACCAAAACAATCGCGGTTTATGACCTGGGAGGCGGTACTTTTGATGTTTCCATCCTGCAAATACAAAACGGCATCTTCGAAGTGCTGTCAACCAATGGCAATACCTTTTTAGGGGGCGATGATTTCGACCGCGCCATTGTAGATTACTGGATCGAAAAAAACAACCTGAACAAAGCGGAAGTTTTGGCTGATCATAAACTGGCCCAAAAACTCCGTTTAAAGGCCGAAGAAGCCAAAAAAGCTTTCGCCAACCAGAGCATGGTGAACGATAAGATCGGCGACATCTGGTGTACCATTACCAGAGAAGCATTTAATGAGCTGATTTTGCCGAAAGTAGAAGAAACCATTACCTGCTGCAAAAACGCTTTAAAGGATGCCAAACTGGAGATCAGCCAGATCGATGAAGTGATCATGGTAGGTGGTTCAACCCGCACTGCTTTGGTTAAGAAAATGGTAGCGGAGTTTTTTGGCCGGCCTGTACATGATGAATTGAACCCCGACGAGGTAGTTGCCCTTGGCGCCGCTATACAGGCTGATATTTTAGCCGGTAATCGCACTGATATATTATTGCTCGACGTTACCCCACTTTCGCTGGGCATTGAAACCATGGGCGGCTTGATGGATGTCATCATCCCCCGCAACTCTAAAGTGCCCACCAAAGCCGGCAGGCAATATACCACCAGTATCGACGGGCAGGTAAATATGAAAATTGCCGTTTACCAGGGTGAACGCGACCTGATCAAAGAAAACCGCAAACTGGCTGAATTTGAATTAAAAGGCATCCCTTCGATGCCGGCTGGTTTCCCTAAAGTGGATATTAACTTTTTGCTGAACGCCGATGGGATCCTAAAGATCCAGGCGATGGAGCTTCGCTCCGGCGTAAAACAGGAAGTGGAAGTAAAACCTACTTACGGCATTACCGACGACCAGGTGGAACAAATGCTGATGGACAGTATAACGCACGCCAAAGAAGATGTGAGCCAGCGCATGCTGATTGAAGCGCGCGTGGAAGGTGAACAAATGGTTAAGACCGTTGAAAGTTTTTTGCGGAAAAATGGCAACTTTTTATCAGAAGATGAACTTAGTAAAACAAATAGCTATACAAATACTTTAAAAGAAGTATTGCCCGGTGGCGATAAGGATAAAATTCATAAAGCTATTGACGAGCTGAACGAATTTACCCGCCCCTTTGCTGAGCGCCTGATGGACCATGCGATAAGCGTGGCCATGAAGGGAAAGAGTATAGATTAGTGATTAGAGATTAGAGATTAGTTAAAAAAGTTTATTTTGAAAAAAAACGTAATTGCCTGCATAGCGCTATTTTGTTTCTACCAATCAGTAAAAGCTGCAAATCATCCAACAATTATTGATACCGTTGTCGTTAAGCCCTTAGATACTCTTTTATACGATTCGCTGATGCACAAATTGGCGAATGGTGATAAAACGGGCAGGTGGCCGGTTAAAAACACGCCCAAGCCTTTGCCGGGAGCGCTTTTGCCATTTAACCGGATTGTGGCTTATTACGGCAATATGTATTCTAAAAATATGGGGGTATTGGGGCAATACCCGCCTAAAATAATGCTGGCTAAATTAAAAGCAGAAGTGAAAGTTTGGGAGAAGGCCGATACCACCACACCGGTGATCCCTGCACTGCATTACATTTGCGTTACCGCACAGGCTGATGCGGGCAGCAATGGGCTGCATAACCTGCGGATGCCGTTTAAGCAAATCGATAGCGTCATCCACATGGCGCGATCAATACATGCGCTCATTTTCCTTGATGTTCAGGATGGTTTCAGCACGGTACAAACGGAAATACCAAGGCTTGAAAAATACCTACAGATGCCGGATGTACACCTGGGGATTGACCCGGAATTTTCAATGAAAGAAGGCAGCGTTCCCGGCAAGCGGATTGGAACTTTGGATGCAGAAGACATCAATTATGTAAGCAAGTACCTGGCCGGCCTGGTGAAAAAATATAACCTGCCGCCCAAAATATTTATCATCCACAGGTTTACGCAACGAATGGTAACCAATTACCAGAAGATTAAATTATCTCCCGAAGTACAGTTTGTGATGGACATGGATGGCTGGGGAGGTATCAGTTTAAAACAGGGCACCTACCGCCAGATTGTGGCCCGCGAGCCAGTTCAATTTACGGGCTTTAAGTTGTTTTATAAAAACGACATTAAGAAAGACACCCACCGCATGTTAACGCCTAAAGAGATCCTGCAACTGAAGCCGAAACCGATCTATATCCAGTATCAATAACCCACGAGTGGTTACAGCGTATAATATCGGGCAAAAATAAATCCCCGTTGCCGGGGATCATTTTTTATACTTTGTCAATCGCTTCCTGTTCCTTTAATGCAGTGATATTATTTTTATCACTGTACTGATCAGTTTGGGCGGCAAAATCTTCCAGTAAGCCGGTAATGGTGTCCAGGTTATCGGTAACCCGCTGGTGCATACCAGGCAAATCCTTTTCAAGCCTTTTATTGCCGAGTTCCATATTGTCCACCTCTACTTTTGCCAACTTTACGATGATGGCCTGCTGACTATTTCTTAAATCCTCCAATTCATGGACAATTTTTTCCATCAACCCAAATTTCTTTAACTTATCCATAATGCTTTGTTTTTGGTTATGCAGATACAACATATTTTTACTTAAAATGTTTAAAAATTTGGATTTATGATATATAACTAATAATTTAGTTGAATGAAATCGCTATACATAAGCCTCATCATAATTTGTTTTATTCCGGCAGTGTACGGGCAGCAGGGCAATAAAGCCGATGATGCCCTGCTGCTGGAATATTATCAAAACCAGCGCTTTGCCGACGCCGCCGATTATCTTAAAAAAACATACGCGGAACCCGTTACGGATCTGAAAATATTGAGCAGCCTTGCTTATTCATCCCAAATGGCCGGAAGGCTACCGGATGCAGAAGGCTATTATGAGCGCATTTATATGGCGGACACGACCAACACATCCGTCCTATTCAGCCTGGGTAACATCATGGTGCGACGAGGCAACAACATTAAGGCATTATTCTATTATAAAAAGATCCTGTTAAAGGATAGCACAAATTTTAGCGTTTATAAACAAATGGGCAGCATGGCCATAAATGCCGGCAACCTGGCTGAAGCCACGAAGTATTATGAAAAGGCAAACAAGATCAATCCCGCTGAGCCGGACGTGGCTTATGATCTGTCATCATTTTATATCAATGCAAAACTATTTCAAAAGGCGGACACGATAGTAAGTAAGGCTTTGAAAGCTGATACCGCGAATTTATTATTGCTGCTTAGTAAAGCTCAGGTAGACTATCACCTCGAAAAGTACCCCGAAACGGTTTTGGAATGTACCAGGCTGATTAATTACGGGCAACGGCAAAATTTAGTGATTAATAGCCTGGGCACCTCCTATTACAAACTGAAAGATTACAACAACTGTATCAATACTTTTAAACTTTTGGAAGAAACTAATACAGCAACGGAAATATCATATTACTGTACCGCCATGAGCTATAAAGCTTTAGGCGACCAGCATAAGGCCATTAGCTATTTTGAAAAGGCGATAAAGGAAGCGATCTCGAACAATGTTAACTCTTATTACAGCGAGATGGCCGATTCATACAGCCAGGTGCACCAGGTAAAAAACGCGGTAGGCGCTTACCAAAAAAGCCTGTTGTATGGCGCTATGCCTTTAACTTATTATGATATTGCCAGTTTGTATGACGTGCAGCTAAAAAAGAAGGAGATGGCACTACAATACTATAAAAAGTATGTAAAAAGCGATCCGCCGGAGGAGCAGAAACCTTACCTTACGTATTCAAAAAGGCGGATAGGAGAATTATCCCGTTAGCGTTGCATCAACCTGGCAACATACTTACCGATGATATCAAACTCAAGGTTCACCACAGAACCTTCCCTGACCTGCTGTAGGTTGGTATGCTCGAATGTGTAAGGAATAATAGCGACTGAAAAGCTATTAGCTTTTGAATTTACAACGGTGAGGCTAATGCCGTTAACGCACATGGAGCCCTTTTCAACCGTAACATTTCCGGCGGTTGCATCATATTCAAAGGTGTACTCCCAACTGCCGTCAAGCTTTTTAAAGCCTGTACAAACAGCGGTTTGATCCACATGGCCCTGTACAATATGGCCATCCAGCCGGGCATTCATTTGCATGCAGCGCTCAAGATTGACCAGATCGCCGGTTTTTAGCTGCCCGAGGCTGCTTTTATTTAAGGTTTCTTCGATAGCGGTTACGGTATGCGCGCCATCAGCAAGGGCTATAACCGTTAAACACACCCCATTATGCGCAACCGACTGGTCGATTTTCAATTCAGTGGCTATTACTGATTCCACGGTTATGTGCAAATTCCCCTGTTCGTGCCGCAAAGCGGTCACTTTTCCTAAAGTTTCGATGATTCCTGTAAACATAATGAATGGCCTCTTATGCCCTGAATGGAATATTATTATTTTAAGAGATGACCCTGTAAGGGGCAAATATTGGTAGATATAAAAAAATAGACGAAATCCGTGCCGTTGGGTACGGAACCTGGCGAAGTTGCGTACCTAACGGCACGCTAAACCCATTTCATCTATTTTCTACCAATATATTGCTCCTAACGGAGCAATTGTTAAACAACTGCATTCTTAATTTTTAATAACACTCCCTTGATCGGGCGTTTTTTTATTGCGCAAAACTAATTATTTGCCATCAGTAAAAAGTCATTTTAAGGTGGTTTTGGAAAAGATAAAATATATTTGCGGATGCCCGCATTGACATTTGATATTAAGGAAGAACATTTAGCCGGACTTCAGAATAAACAAATTACCATAAAAGATTTAATCGAAAGCGTTTTATCTGAAGATGAAGGAAGCGCTTTAACAGAAATTGCGCCCTGGCTCGTAGAATTCCATAAGCAAGATGGCGGCTCTCCTGTCGCGTCGGCAATAAAAATAACCGATGCTGAATTCGATTTTAAAACTCATTCTGGCAAAGTAAGACTGGCTTATAAAGTTTCATTTACCTATGGCTGTGCAGATATTTTCAGGACGGATGATTACGCCGAAACAAGCAATTTCAACATCGACACCAAAGACAAAAAACTAACGCTATTTATAACCGATCAGCTCACACGTGATACGGTTGACGAATTTTAAGTCCTTTGTTCCTCCGCCAATTTACGGAGGCCAGGAGGCTTGGCCTGCTGTTACTTAAAATTACTGCTTACTTCCAGTTTTTTATTTCTAAGATCAATACCGCCTTCCATTATTGATTTCAGGTTCGCAAAATAAAAGGTCCACCCTACCTGGCATTGCACAAACAGGCTTTTTGAAGGATCAGTTTCTTCAGGTATGTTCACCTGGGTAAGTTCCACTATGGTTATACCGTTACGGGTGTAAATATTGATACTTACAATGCTATTGCCAGAAAAACTAAATTTTATAAAATCAGTACCGTTGGCTTCAAGGATCTGTCCTTTTTCCACCGCGCTATCATCAAAACCATGCCAGTACCATTCATAGGTATCCTCCTTTAAAACAAATTCTCCTGGTTCCCGGAGCCTCCCGGCGATCGTATAAAAATCCGCTTTTCGCAAAAACCATTTTTCCAGCCCTGCCGGGGTTGCCCAGGCCTCGTACAGACTCCTAATGTCAGTGTTAAAGTCGCCGATCACTTTAAATTTGGTCCAGTTATTGTCAATCATCTTATTTGTTATTCTTGCTTAACAAAGTAAAATTAGCGATAATAGTTTTGCATTTTGTAAACTTGTCTCTAAATCTTCCTTATGCCGAAAAAAAGTGCAGGTATATTATTGTACCGTAAAATTAATAACCATTTTGAATTTTTTTTGGTTCATCCCGGCGGTCCGTTTTTTAAAAACAAGGACCTGGGTGTATGGTCGATTCCCAAAGGTGAATACCTGGACGATGAAGAAGCCCTCACAGCTGCAAAAAGGGAATTTCAAGAAGAAACCGGCCAACTGGTTGATGGTGATTTTATAGCTTTGGAACCGGTAACCTTAAAAAGCGGAAAGATCGTTCATGCCTGGGCCCTGGAAGGCGACATTGACCCTGCAACGATAACCAGTAACCTTTTTGAAATGGAATGGCCGCCAAAATCAGGCAGAATCCAATCATTCCCTGAGATCGACCGCGCCAGCTGGTATGATGCAGATGAAGCCCGGCTTAAAATTAATGCGGCTCAAGCTGAGCTGATCGATTACTTCCTGACGAATAAAACAGACAACTCCTATTAAGATGAAAATAAAAGTGATCAATATTGTTTGGGTCGGGTGCCTGGTAATCTTTTCATGCAATAATTTCGAAAAAAAGCGCCTGTCCAGCACTCAACTGCTCGATTCAACAAATAAAGCTCCGCGGAAAACAACTTTTTTTGATAGCATCATGGCAAAAGAGGACATACCTGCTTTGCAGCTGCAACGGCATCTGACCGATACCGGCTATTTTACACATTACTCTCATTTTTCGGGCGACACAATTTACTATCCGGACTCTAATTATCCTATTGTTATTTTATCAATGGGTTTTGAAGGCGTATGCCTTGAAAAGTATTTGCTTGTTTACAAAAAAAACAGCCCGAAAAACACCGACTGCATGCGTGTTGAAACTGATTGTGATATTGATTATGGCACGAATTATAACAAACTGGATTATAAAGTATTTAACCAAACCCAATTTTTTACACGGGATGTATCGTATGAGGTCGATTCGGCGTCCAAAGTCAAGATCACAAGGAACGAACATTTTTACCAGATCAATAAAAAGGGTAAAATTGACTCGTTAAAGAAAAAGCCGAATGGACTGATACTACCAAAATTCATCCCCATGGATGTTACCGACAGCAATTGACAATTCCGCGAAATAACCTATTTCACTGAATTAAAATTCTTTCCTGTTTTTCACCCAATTTCTTAAATCATCCCCAATAACTTCAACCGTATATACTTTTTTTTCACTTAAAAGCTTTTCCATTATAAGCGCCGCTATCATCGCTTCATCATCTTTACTGTTCTGCAGCGATCCCTGTACGAAATATTTCTGTACAAAATGTGTATCAAAGTTTCCGGAAGTAAAAGCTTCGTGCTGCATTACAAATTTCCCGAACCCGAGGGTCGTGGTGATACCGGTTATATTATACTCGTTAATTGCGCGGAGCATCCGTTCGATCGCCTCGGTCCTGTCTTTTCCATAGGTTATCAGTTTGGCAATCATCGGGTCGTAATAAATAGGGATGTCCATCCCCTGCTCAAAGCCATCGTCAACCCTAACACCTGGTCCTTTTGGGGTGATATAAGTTTGCAGGGTGCCAATATCAGGCAAAAAATTATTATCCGGATCTTCCGCATAAACGCGCAGTTCGATAGCATGACCCTTTATTTCCAGATCCTCCTGGTTAAAGCTAATGGCTTCCCCCCTGGCGATACGGATCTGCTCTTTCACCAGGTCGATCCCGGTGATCAGTTCTGTTACCGGATGCTCTACCTGCAAGCGGGTGTTCATTTCTAAAAAATAAAAGTTCAGCTGCTCGTCCATGATGAACTCAACAGTTCCCGCCCCCGTATAGTTAACCGAACGGGCCACATCTACCGCGCATTTACCCATTTGCTGCCTGATTTCAGGCGTTAATACGGATGACGGTGCCTCTTCAATTACTTTCTGGTGGCGGCGTTGTACCGAGCAATCCCGTTCAAAAAGGTGCAGTATATTACCGTGACTATCACCAAGAACTTGTATCTCGATATGTCTTGGAGATGAAACATACCGTTCAATAAAAACGGAACCGTCACCAAAAGCCGACGTCGCTTCAGAGACCGCTAAAGCCATTTGTTCTTCAAAATCAGCTGCGGAATCCACTATCCGCATGCCTTTACCGCCGCCGCCTGCTGCCGCCTTTATCAGGATCGGGAAACCCACTTCAACGGCCCGCTGTTTGGCTTCTTCGATATCCGTAATAGCTTCTTCAGTTCCCGGAACCATCGGGATATTGTATTTCAAAGCCGCTGCTTTTGCTGAAAGCTTGTTACCCATTATTTCCATGGCCTCAGGCGAAGGGCCTATCAAAATCAGTCCCGCTTCCCTCACCTGACGTGCAAAAGCCGCGTTCTCACTCAAAAATCCATATCCGGGGTGTATCGCTTCTGCCCCTGTTTTTTTACAGGCCGCTATGATCTTTTCGCCCACCAGGTATGATTTGGCCGAAGGCGCTTCGCCTATATGAACCGCTTCATCAGCATAACGGACATGCAGCGCGTCACGGTCGGCATCTGAATATACAGCAACGGTTTTTATACCCATTTCGCGCGCCGAGCGCATTACCCTTAAAGCTATTTCGCCCCGGTTGGCAACAAGAATTTTTTGCATAGAAAACAAATGTAATGGATTAGGCGGAAAGTTAAAGTGCTTAAACCCGCAATAGAAAACAAAGATATTGCTGTACGAGCAGGCGGTTTCGTTATACTTAGTGTTAATAACTGGATATCAGCAATTTATCAAACCAATTTAATTCCGCCATAAATATTTCTCATCAAAATTAAAATAACTGCAACTATATCCACACTGTTGTCGTAAAACACTCAAAAAAGCAAACCGCATGGATACTTTAATTTTATTTGCTAAAATTCTTTTCGCTCTGGCAGTATTTCTATTTATCGGAGTTTTATTCTTTAGCTATATTAAATACCTAAAAAGGACCTATTTCCCTAACTGGAAATTCCCAGACTACATCAGTGTAGGATATGCTGAATATTTGTATAATAAATACCTTAAAAAGACCATTAAAAAATAGGCCCCGGATTATTATCTATTAATAACTCAAAAAACTTAAGGTCGAGCCAACGGCCAAATTTATACCCAACTTCTTTAAAGTTTGCTACCTCCTTAAAACCAAAGGATTGGTGAAGCTTGATGCTGATTTCGTTATCTGCACTGATTCCTGCTATAATTGCGTGTATATTCATCGCATTCGCCCGTTCAATTAAAGCGCGGGTCAATATTTTGCTGATCCCCTTTCCTCTCGACGATTGTTCCACATAAACTGATACTTCTACCGTATAGCGATAACATGGCCAGGCCCTGAAATGGCCAAAACTGCTAAACCCTGCTATTTTCCCCTCTGCTTCAGCTACATACACCGGAAAATTATTAGTCACCCTTTCATGGTACCATTGAGTGCGCATTTGCAGGGTATGTGGTTTTTCGCTATAAACAGCGGTTGTATTGATAATAACATCATTGTAAATATCCAAAATAGCCTCAAGGTCATCTTCGCGTGCATCACGTAGCTTTATTTCGTTTGTTGCCATAATCATATAAAGTAAAACACCCTGAGTATTTGGCTGCAGGGTGCTTATTATTACTATTATTAATGTTTCTCAGGGCCGGCGGGACCACCAGGGCCGGGACCGCCGGGTCCGCCCGGACCGGGTCTTTTCATTTCAGGAAGTTTAGTTTCGGGATGGGATTCTCCTCTGTGGCAGGTATAGCAATTTACGCCCGACCGCATCATCATTCCCAACGAATCCTTTTGTGCTTCAAAAAATTTCTTATTGATTTTACTCATCATTTTATACATACCCCGGGCCATTTTCTTTTCAGGCTTGGCGTCGCTGGCAAAATCCAGGCCTTTACCCTCTGCATTAGGCGCATGGCAAAAATTGCATCGCACCCCTAATGACATTGACCATTCGCGCATAACGCCATGCAATTGCTGGTCTGTAAGGCTTTTGGGTAATACTTTTACATTTTTAAACCCTTCCTTCTCCTGTTGGGGTGCCATGGAGGTTAATGCTACAACAGATATTACAGATGTAATAACCAGCGTAGCCAAAATTTTTCGGTTGATTAACATAGAGTTGTGATTTTAGTCAACTAAATTAATTTATTCCGGCGAATGTTCCAAGCCCGTCCGCTATTAATACAAAAGTTAGTTTATATCGCAACCGAATGTAACAATAATTATACTTTTTAAAATAAATTTGGTTTATTACGATATATTCGTAGATTTACGAAATAATCGTAAACAGATGGAGAAATTATCAATTCAAGAGGAAGAAGCCATGCAGGCGGTATGGCAAACGGGCACTGGTTTTATTAAAGATTTCCTCGACCAGCTTAGCGAACCCAGGCCGCCCTATACCACCCTGGCATCGACTATAAAGAACCTTGAAAAAAAAGGTTTTTTGACCGCCGAGAAAATGGGAAACTCTTTCAGGTATACCCCTGCAATCAATGAGCAGGAATACAAAAAGAAATTTATGAGCGGTTTTGTAAACGATTATTTTCAAAACTCCTATAAAGACCTGGTAACATTTTTTGCCAAAGAAAAAAAAATTAGCGCCGGGGACCTTAAAGAGATCATTAACCTGATTGAAAACCATAAACCCTAAAGCCATGCCCGGATTATTTGTTTTTTTACTAAAAGTGAATATAGCGCTGCTGGTTTTTTGTGCAGGCTATTATTTGGTGCTGCGGCAACTTACCTTTTATACGCTCAACCGTATTTACCTGGTAACAGCGATATTATTTGCATCAGTTTACCCAAAGATTAACCTTTCCGGTTTTTTTGAGCAACACCGCGATATCGCCAACCCTGTACAAACCATAGTTTATAACCTGCAGGCACCCGCAAAACACTTAATAAAGCCTCTTTACAAACCCGATTATTGGCAATGGGCCAGCATCGTTTTCTGGTTGGGCGCAACAGTGCTTGCAATAAGGTTGTTTATCCAGTTTATATCATTGTTCAGGATTTACCGCAAATCAAAAGCCGGCCAAATCAATGGGCACGAGGTAAGAATCATCAAGGGAAACTCGGGGCCGTTTTCATTCTGGAAAAACATCTATATCAATCCCGAAATGCATAAAGCAACCGACTTGCCCTCCATCCTGCTGCATGAACAGGTTCATGTTAGCGAATTACATACCCTGGATATCCTTCTGGGCGAATTAAGTGCTATTTTCTATTGGTTTAACCCGGGAATCTGGCTGATTAAAAAAGCGATACGGGAAAATATTGAGTTTATTACCGACAGAAAAATACTAAATAAGGGCGTCGACACAAAACAATACCAGTATAGCCTGGTAAACGTAAGTTTTTCGGCGGCTCCACAGGGAATTGTTAATCACTTTAATATTTCAACCATTAAAAAAAGAATCATCATGATGAACTCAAAAAGATCTTCGAAAATTAACCTGACACGCTATGCATTTTTAGTGCCTGCAGTAGTTGCTTTACTACTCGTTTTTGGTATATCAAAGGCGGCTCTGATCAAAAAGAGCGGTAATGTTGGTAAAATAGTGGCCGCTGAAATCAAGTCAGCTATTGGCGCCGGTAACAGCGTCGCAAAAATCGCAATACCCCCCTCGATGCATGCAAACAGCAAAACCAGTAACAATATCATTTCAATAACAAATAAAGATTTGGACACCTTACGAAATGGCGGCTTCTTCCTCAGCACCAGCCAGCCTACCGATTCATTGAAATACGTAATAAATGGTGTAAAATCGACAAAGGCTAATTTTAAGGCGCTTGATCCCGATCATATTATAAGTGTTGACCTGCTATCTGCTGAAGATGCCAATTCACTGTTAAGCGAAACCCATAATAAACATAGCGTATTATTTGTAACAACAGACGATTCGGACACAGGTAAAAAACTGAAAGAAAGAATTGACAAGTTAAATCACATGGCTAAACTTGCGGTGGCGGGCAATGGCTCAATGGCTGTTACCAACTCGTCATGGGATAGCAACAACAGCGGCGCAACCTTAAGCACAGGATCTTCTAATACTACCGGGTCAGATGCAGTTATTGTTGAATCAGCACCTAAAGTTTATAAATTGAGGGCGAAGAAATCCCCTTCACTCAGGTTAAAAAGCGACACCCTGGCTTTCGTTACCGGGGAGCCGGTGCTTATTGCAGACGCATATGCAGAGCCAGATACAATAAGGGTATTGAATTTAAAAGTTGACAAAGGGGCTTATACAATATCACCTAAATTAAAACTTGATGCTAAGCCCCGGATCGCTTATAGTTTTAAAGGAACTGGCAGAACCTACACCAATTTTTCAGGAAAAACCTTTACGTTCAATGCAAATGGCAATAACGAAACAAATATCGAGCACCTTTCCGCTAAAATGATTATGATAGACGGAAAAGCAGCTAGTGAAAAAGACCTGAAAAAACTTTCTGCTGCCCAGATTGAAAGCATGAGTGTAAAATCAGGCGACGAAATAACTAAAAAATACGGCGACAAGGCAAAGAATGGCGTGGTGTTTATTACAACGAAAAAGGGGGATAAATAGACTTTTCAACTGGTTAATTAAGCATGTTGGGTTAAATTGTTTCAAAAAAAAGTTTGGCTAAAATGTGATAAAAACAAGCTTAACTGATAATTGCCCGATTACCTTAATTAACCAGTTATTACACTTAAAAACAATCTATTAAATAAAAAAAATTGCAATATTGATTCGGTTGCAGCCCCTCCTATTATATTCGCTGCAATTCGTGCTATTCTTATTCGTGAATGTTCGAACTCATTCTTGAAAATTCGTGTCAGCTCTTTTTTTACCCTCCCCTGACCAACCTTTCCCAATAAAAACCTCAACTTTACTTTCATAACAAAAATCATCAAACTTATGAAATACAATTTTTTAGGGAACACCGGCCTGGTGGTTTCCGAACTGTGTTTTGGCACCATGACCTTCGGCGGAAAGGGTTATTGGGAAGCCATCGGCAGTATCCAGCAAAAAGAAGTTAACGACCTGATGAAAGTTGTGGTGGACTCTGGCATCAACTTTATTGATACCGCGAACGTGTATTCTTATGGCGAATCGGAAAAACTCCTTGGCCAATCGTTAAAAGACCTCGGTTTAAACCGCCACGATCTCGTAATTGCTACCAAAGTGCGTGGCCGTATGAGCGATGGCCTGAACAATGTTGGTCTATCACGCTATCATATTTTTCAATCTGTTGACGAAAGCCTTCTGCGGCTCCAATTGGATCATATAGATGTGCTTTATGTGCACGGCGTTGATCCAAAAACGCCGGTTGAAGAAATAATGCGATCATTAAACGATATTGTTTTAACAGGCAAAGTGCGTTATGTAGCCGTTTGCAACTGGCCTGCCTGGATGGTGATGAAAGCCCTGGGCATTGCCGAAAAACACGGCTGGAACAAGTTTGTGGGCATGCAGTATTTTTATTCGCTTGCCGGCCGCGATATTGAACGGGAAATATTACCGCTTGCTGCTGACCAAAACCTGGCCGTAATGCCCTGGAGCCCTTTGGCCGGCGGTTTTCTTGGTGGTAAATACTCCCGAGATGCAGACACGGCTACAGGTTCGCGGCGCGCTACTTTCGATTTTCCGCCGATCAATAAAGAAAAAACCTATGATATTATTGACGTGATCACAGAGATTGGCAAACAGCACAACGCTTCTGTGGCTGAAATTGCCCTGGCTTGGGTACGCCAGCAAAAAGGTGTTACCAGTACTATTATTGGCGCAAAAACGGTGGATCAGTTGAATGCTAATATCAAATCAACTGAAGTTGAACTTTCCGCGGACGATTTGCAAAAAATAGATGAAGTTAGTGCATTACCCCGTGAGTACCCCGGCTGGATGGTTGAAAGGCAATCAGCGGACAGGGTGGTAAAGTCCTGAGTCTGTAGTCTAAAGCCCTAAGTCTGAAGTATTATCCCTTTTGACTTAGGGTGTGACTTAAATTGTCTTTATTTCGTAAAATACTCCTTTAATATTTCTTTCAATTGCTTGACAGCATCAATCTTTTTAATTGTTGACACTTCAGATTTATCGAATATGTTTAACAAAAGCATTTCTATGCACTCATTAGTATTATTTAGATGATAGTAAAGCACTCTGAATCCACCACTCTTACCTTTCCCTTTGCTCTCATCAGAGACTCAGACTTTATAAATTCCATGTCCATATGATTCCGCCAAATAAGAATTTTCAATCAGGTCACTTTCAAGATTTAAAATACTTTGTTTAAGGGTCCTATATTTTTTCAGAAGAGGTTTTAAATCCCGTTTAAATTCAGGCGTAGGTTTTACGGTATTACTCATCCCAAAGGTCATTCATTGACAAAGGCTTAAGTTCACCTTTTTTAATCATTGATGCTTCCTTTAAGCTCCTTTTTAATGCTTCAAACTCACCATCGGTAAATCCATCATCCTCGCTATCAATATCAATCCGGCCACCCTTCACATTTTTAACTATATCTTTTATAGTTGTAATGATGCCGGTTTCATTTTCAGGTAATTGAATAGTTATAGTGGTCATTTTTATTTCACTTAATGCTCAACACAAAGATAAATATAAAATAATTCACATTTTCCAGGTCAAATATAATAGTCAAATTGATAAACCCTGTTGCTGATCCCTCAATTCTAAACTTCAAAGGTTTTCAGGGCACTTACTACATACTCCACCTGGTCTGGATGTACATCAAGGTGCAACACAAACCTTATCCGGTTTGGCCCTGTTGAAAGTGCCCTTACACCTTTTGCAGCAAGTTTATCTAAAACTATGGCAGCGGGTTCAACCGTATCAAATAACACAATATTGGTTTCAGCGGGCAATACGTTGGCTACCCAGCCACAATTAGCAAGTTCCTCAGCCAATATTTGGGCATGGCTGTGGTCAATTTTAAGGCGGTCAACATGGTGATCAAGTGCGTATACACCTGCGGCAGCCAAAAAGCCTGCCTGCCGCATTCCTCCGCCAAAAACCTTGCGAACCCGGCGGGCATATTTAATAGTTTCTTTACTTGCCAAAAACACCGATCCGACAGGAGCACCAAGCCCCTTGGAAAGACAAACCGAAATACCATCGAAATATCGGCCATAATCTTCAGCCCTGTCGCCGGTTTTGGCCAAAGCGTTAAATATACGGGCGCCATCAAGGTGCAATTTCAGCCCCTTGTTTTTGCATAAGTCTGCTATTGGTTGTATATCGGCTAACGTATAACAGCTACCGCCTCCCCGGTTTACGGTATTCTCTAGAACCACCAAACTCGTGCGTGGATAATGATCGTTAATAGCATTGATCTCTGGTTCAATCATTTCGGCAGTTATGATTCCCCTGTAGCCATTTAAAAGCCTCGCTGATACTGATGAGTTAAACGCTATTCCGCCGCCCTCGTAGCGGTAAACGTGTGCTGTTTGGTCGGCAATTAATTCGTCCAGCGGCTGTGTAAAGCATTTGATGCCGATTTGATTCGTCATCGTGCCTGACGGGCAAAATAAACCGGCTTCCATGCCGAATATAGCCGCGGCTTTTTGCTCCAGCTCATTAATGCTTTCATCCTCGCCAAAAACATCATCCCCAACCCTCGCGTTCATCATGGCTTCCATCATTCCGTGTGTAGGTTTGGTAACAGTATCACTGCGTAAGTCAACATTCATCATATTAAATATGCTAAAATTGCGTTATTTGTGTTTTAATAATTATGCGCTCAATTTTAATCATTTTATTTTTTATACTGACCATTGTATCATTAAAATCATATGGCCAAAAATGGATGGCAGGCCGCTTTACCGATGTGAAAGGTAACGTTGAAACCGGTTTTATACGTTTTGGTTCGGGCAAAGCACCTATAAAAGGTGAAGCTTTTATAGAATTTAAGGAAGACAAAAAAGCCGAACCCTTTAAGCTAAGCGCCAGTGATTTAAAATCATTTGTTATTGCCCGGGATAGTTTTGTTGTGGCCCACGCGCCGGGCAACGAAACATGGGCGCATAATGACTTTGACTTTGTAAGAGTTGTATTGGATGAAGACATTAAACTCTACGCCGCCGGTGGCGTAAAAACCGGTAGTGGCGGCGGTGGCATAAGTATCGATCCCGGCATCGGCGCAGGCGTTGGCACCGGCGGGATAGGTGCCGGAGTAGGCGGCGGTGTCTCAATTCCGATAGGCCGCGGCGGTGGTGGCACCTACCAAAAACAGGTTTATTATTACGGTGATAACCCTGCCCACATGAAACGCCTGAACGATAAAAATTTTGAAGACATTATGTGCGATATGATGGGCGACTTCCCCGACATCGTGGATAAAATACATGCCAAAGTTTACATCCTCGAAAACATTGACACGCTTATAGCGTATTTTAAGCAGGTGAAAGCCGAAGGAAAGACTACCGTCACGTCAATTACAAATTGACGAATGAAGTTTCAATAATTTTATCCGTGTATCGCCAGCTGTGAGCCACCATTTTATTTGGCCTCTTTATTATTCCGGTGTGTTTGCCGCCTGAACTTCATTTATTTACATTCGAAGATCAGCAACTCTTTGACGAACAGCCGGGTTTTATAAACAACCGTACTAACCAGGGGTATTATATCTGAAACTGATCGTACCAACAAACATGATGTCTCAGTAACTCACCAATCGAGCTTTAACAAAGTAACGCCCTGGCGGGGAAGCATTATATTTAAAGTTAGGATACCTTTATTTATCTTAATATTTTCAGGCATTTCCATAGTTTCCAGCTGACCGGATCTTTCCAGGTTATTGATCTGTACACTGGTTGGGTTTTGAGGCGAACCCATTTTTTTCCATACCTCATATGAATTGCTATGTTCTTTATCAATACGATATTGGGTAAACTTTATTTTTTGTACCGGTATCCCGCTTATAATTACCTGTACCAACTCGCCTGGCCCGCGAACATCGGCATCGTGATAGTTCCAAACCATTATGGCGGCCGTATTTGCAACTTTAGTTGCCAAAGCACCGATATCTGTCAGTGATCCCCTTATGCTTGAATCCAAGACAGTTTTAAGCGGATACATACGGTTACTTTCTGCTTGTATGCGCATGCCTTTCATCATACCAAACATGCGAAAAACATTCAACACAGGTTTGTCTACCCCATTCGTGGCCAGGTCGCGGAAACCGGCAAACCAGGGCTGATCTTCAAATTCAAATGACCAGGAAACCGCGCCTAACAAGTTTTCGTGATACAGGTCGGCAAGAAGATACGTACGGGCAAATGCCGCGGCTGTGTAACTCGAATACATGGTGCCGTTACGATAGGCATTTTCGGGATTGGTTGTCATCCCGCACGCAGCACAGCCTTCCGGGTCCGATTCGGCTATAATTACCGGGATATTTTTTAGTTGCGGAAAAGCGTTTATCGTTTTAAAATGATTTGCAATGTCGTTTAATTGCTGCCTGATATTCATCACAACCGTTCCGTTCACTACCCTTGGCGAGCCTTTGGCATGAAACAATATAACCTCCAGCGGAGATCCGATTTTACCGGTTACATAATTCGTATCCGCTAAACAATGTTTAATAAAAGCGCTGAGCCATTTTTCTGCGCCTCCGGTAACATTGGGGCCACCAATTCGGGCTGTTGGTAATGCTCTTTTTACACCGTCAGCAGCGTAATCATATAATTTAAAAAACTCGGGCATCGTGGCTTTCCAGTATGCGCCATTGGGCTCGTTCCAAACCTCCCAATACCAACTTTCAACTTCTTTTTTACCATACCGGTTCACACAATGTTTTACCCATTCATATACTAATTGCCCCCACTTGTTATAGTCCTTAGGCGGATAAGCCCATCCTGTCTCAATTTCCCCGTAAGATATACCTGGTTTCCAGTGATGTTTATACGGCTGCGGGTGAATTGACAGCGCTTCGGGCATAAAACCAATTTGGGCAAGTGGTTTCATCCCCCGTTTTACATAAGTATCAAATATGCTATCAATAATATGAAAGTTATAAATGGGGTTTCCGTTTGCATCCTCGGTATAAACATTGGTCGATCCCCACTTTAAAGCTGGTGCCCCATCACCCGAAGTGAGCAAATTATGGGTACGCACATACACCGGCACAGGACTTAAATCGGCTATTTCCGACAGTAGCTTTTTGCCGTCCTTCATATAAGTATAGTTAGGCTCATCATAGCCAAACCATGCCCATATAGGTTTCATCGGTGCAATTGCCTTGTCAAGGTTTACCTGTATTTTGGCAGCAAGGCTGTTATCTTGAGCCCGGATGGGTTGATTTAACAAACAACCCGTCGCCAGCACTAATAAATGCTTTTTAAAGCGCTTAAAGTTGTGTTTATAACTTAGCTTTCTCGTCATGATTATATGTCAGGCTTATTTTTAACATGTCTTTAATGCAAACCCGGAACTTTTAAAAAAAGCGCTTCCATCTCACCTGAAGCGCCCTGATTAATCAACTATGCAGCATATAAAATTTAATCAACTGTCAGAAATTACGTTATAAAACCGTTCAGTTGTTAAACGCCTTATTTCACCTTTTTAACCCCTTCACTTGTCATTATCACCCGCTTAATAGTACCATCCTTATTATAAAACAAGTAGTCGATACAAACTGAACGATGAAAGCTTCCCGCGTCGGCGGCCAGCGCACCGTTATGATATATAAAATAGCTTTTGCCTTTGAAATCAATGATCGCCTGGTGATTGGTGTTGCTATTCCCTGCCAGTTCGTTAATAATTCCCTTGTATATCCAAGGACCTTCAATGCTCTTGCTCATGGCATATGCCGTTTTTTCAGGGAAGTCATAGGCATATGATAGATAATACCAGCCTTTGCGCTTGTGTATCCATGGCGCTTCTGTGTAATGTGGCAGTATAAGCGTTTTAATAGGCCCGTCCAATTCTACCATGTTCTTTTTCAGTTTTGCGTAATAACAAATGCCATTCCCCCAAAACAACCAGGCCTGACCGTCATCGTCTATTATTACCGTAGGGTCAATATCATCCCAGGGGTGCTTCATAACCGTGGTCATATCATTGGTAACTAATGCACTGCCTCTGGCATCAACAAAGGGCCCGGTTGGGCTGTCGGATACAGCAACGCCGATTGCCTTGCCGGGTACAGTACCATGCTCAACTGCAACATACCAATAGAACTTCCCATCGCGCTCAATCACTTGCGAGGCCCATGCATCATCTTTGGCCCATTTAAAAGTTTTAACATCCATCGGGATTGGCCTATGTTCGGTCCAGTTCACCATATCGTCAGAAGAAAAGCATAGCCAATTGTGCATCACATAGCCGTTGTGACGAGCCGGGGCTTCATCGTGGCCTGTATAAAGGTAAACCCTGCCCTTGTATACCATAGCAGCCGGGTCAGCCGTAAAAACGTGCCTGATTATCGGATTACCCTTTGAATGAATCACCGTATCCTGACCTACAGCCAGAAACGGTGCAATACAGGCCAAAGCGGTAATGGCTTTTAATAAATACTTATTCCCTGATTTGATCATACCTCTATCTTATTTATTTTGTCCGGCTTTTGGCTCAATTTCCGGCCAGCCTTTCTGCCATTTAAGTTTTACTATCCTTAGTTTTGAAATTCCGCGGTCAGCCGCGTCGTAACCATGAAAGATCAGATAATCAATTCCTTCAAAAGCACATACGGCATTATGGCCAACGCCATACCAGTCCTTATCGCCGGCCAAAACAATTGAGCCGCCACCTTCATTCATATTTACATAAGCCTTATCGAAATATGGCCCTAACAGTTTTTTTGAACGGCCAACGATCATTTTATAGGTACTTTTAGGGCCTTTACAGCAATAATCGATTGAAGCAAAAAGGTAAAAGTATTTTCCGTGTCTAAAAATAAACGGAGCCTCGATGGCATTGCCGCCAGCGTCCTTTGGGTTATCAGCTATTGCCGGAGGGTTGCCGATTGATTTATTGCGGACACGGCTGGCAATGGTGGGCAAATTGCTGATCGGTCCGTCAACCTCCAACCTGTTTGATTTCAGTTTTACTATTTTAATCCCCTCCCAAAACGACCCGAAGGCGAGATAAGGAGTTCCGTCGATGTCAGTGATAAGGTTTGGATCGATTGCATTCCAATTCGTTTTGCCTGGAATTGATTGGACAATGATCCCTTGATCGGTCCATTTATAAGCCGCGTCGCTGGTATGCAAAGTAGGACTTGTAGCAAGACCTATTGCTGAGGTATTTTTACCAAAAGCAGATATCGCATAGTATAAGTAATACAAGCCGTTGTAATATGATATATCAGGCGCCCATATATGATTTTTAAACCCAGGCACCACTTTACCAGCCCAAAGCGGTGCCACATCAAAAACCTGTTTTTCGGCCTTCCAATTAATCCTATCAATCGACGACCACATGGAAATACCCCGACCTGTGCAAAACATGTAATAAGTACTATCCTGCTTTATCATCACCGGATCATGAACTGAAATATCTGTTTTCAATGTTTGCGCGGGGGTAATTCCGGCAACAAAAAGCATTAAAACCAACAAAAATATTTTTTTCATGGTAACAATTACTATTAAGGTAACTTATCCATTTTTACCCTGATCACATTAAATGAATAGGGTTTAAGGGCCATCTTTAAATGATTGTTGTTGAATATAACTGTGTTGTTTTTAGGGCTTATTACAAATGGGTTATCCAAAGAGTTGACGGCACTCAAATCATCACTCTGCAATAAGGTTAGCGTACCCTCCGCTCCGGCTTTTATACCATTAACCACAAAATCAGCGCTTTGCCCCTGTTTACCGGCATTAACAATTTTAATGATCAGTTCATGCGTGTTGGCGTCCAAAGCTGCGGTTGCAAAACAGTCATCCTGCCCGGTTACAATTTCCTTGTTTAAAGTTATCGGAACGACATCTGTTCCTTTATTCAGAGAGTATAATTGCTGTACATAATAATCAGGGGTGCCATATGAACGCAGGTTATCAAACCAGATTAAGTCGGGTGTCCATTGCCAGCCTTCAACATGTGCAAACAATGGCGCGTAGGAGGCCATATTTACAACGTCTGCATTACGTTCCAGGCCCGTCATAAATGCCGCTTCAGAAAGCGCACATTTCCAGTTATTTTTATTTTCGGGACTAACCGTTGCTACGCTTTGCGCAGCATATTCGCCGGCAAATATTTTAGGACCTTTTCGGTCGTAATTGTCATAACGCGTTACATTCTTAAAAAACCATTCGGGCGAACTGTAATAATGTTCGTCAAGAATATCGGCTTTCAGCCCGCGGAGGATTTTGTTTGAATGATTGAATATATCGCCATCAGGAGAAGGCCCTGTACTGCTTACCAACCTGACCTGCGGATATTTGGCATGAATGGCTTTTTCAAATATCTTATATCGTTCGATATACTGATCGCCCCATTGTTCGTTGCCCACGCCAAGCATTTTTAAATTAAATGGTTTCGGATGACCAAGTTCTGCACGTTTTTTACCCCATTTAGTTGTGACAGAACCGTTTGCAAACTCAATAAGGTCAAGCGCGTCCTGTACATAAGGGCCAAGTTGATTTAAAGGAACTACTTCGCAGGTATTAAACTGGCAGGCCATACCACAGTTGATAATCGGGAGCGGCGAAGCGCCAATATCTTCTGCCAATTCAAAATATTCCAGGAAACCGAGTCCAAAACTTTGGTAATAATCTGGTGCCGGCCGGTGTGCAAATTCCGTGTTCCATCGGTTGATGATCATGCGCCTGTTAGCCACGTCACCTATTGTTCTTTTCCATTGGTAGCGGGTATCCAGCTCACGCCCCTCAACGATACAACCGCCCGGGAAACGTAAAAACCCCGGTTTCATGTCAGCAAGTTTTTGCACAAGATCTGCTCTCAGGCCTCCCGGACGTCGTTTCCAGGTATCCTGCGGAAAAAGCGAGATCATATCCAGGTCCACAGATCCTGTACCCTTTATGAAAATTCTGAGGCTTGCCTTAGGTTCTGTTTCGGACGCAATAAAGCTGGCTGTATATTTTTTCCACTCACCGGAGGACGGCGAAACAGCGGCACTGCCGATAATATCGCCCTTACTATCAACCAATTCAACTTGCAGGCTTAAACCGTTAGCTCCGGATAATTTTGCCAGGACCGAAAAATTATATCTGTCATCCTTTTTGATGCCCATGCCGTGAAAACCTTCATTACTGAGGCCATAACCTTTGGATGATATTGATGTAACCTGGATATACCTGGGGTTATCAGGATTGTCCCGGCCCCTGTTTAAAACCAAAATGCTGCCATCGGTGCCATCTTGTTTTAATTCTTTCCAACCCATTAATGGCATTTTAAATTCGAACGAACGATTTTTAACCAGCTCGGCATAAACACCACCATCCGCAGACATATTGATATCTTCGAAAAAGATTCCATACATGGCAGACTGGATGTGTGTCTTTATTTTGTCCGCATCAATGGTAAAAATCTTTTCTGTATTGTTTGACTGGCCAAAAGCCTGCGCTAAAAACGCTGTAGCACATAGTGTTAAAAAGTATTTTTTCATTATAAACTATAAATTGATTATGTTATTTCTTCTTCCCCCAAACCGCCGTGCCCAGGTTATTTAAACCTGTAAACACTAACGTAGTTGCAACTTTATTTTCCCAGTCCCTTTCCCTTTCAACCATCACATTGTCGGTATTCCCGTTGTTCCATTTTAATTGCAACCAGGGCGAATTATAGGTCCATTTATTTGTGGCATCGCCGTTGATAGAACCATCTGTACCCAAAACCATGGGGGCAGCCACCTGGAAATCCGGCGACACCTGCTCGGCTGAATAGCCCGGCACAACGGTATAATTCAATTCAATACGCTCCCAGTTACCGGCTATGTCCGAATTGCTAACAGCTGTTTGCGCTACATTTGCGAAGCGTTCCGGCGACACCACGGGCCAACCGTCAGGCGTCCATGAAATTTTTCGGATATGCAGATCCATATAATAGGAATTAACGCCAGGTCTTCCATTGTGGCCCATATAATATTGGCCGTTGCCGTCGTCAAATGCACATCCACCGGCAGTTCCCTGCCAGCCGCCATGACCAGTAAATTCATACGGAGCGATTATCATCGGGCCATGATCAACGCTGGTATTCAAATCCACACCATTGTAATCATAAAATGGGCCTTGCGGGTTGTCAGCTCTCCCTACCCGCTCGTTATATTTGGTTTGCAGCCAGTCGTATGAAATAAAAAGAAAATATTTGTTTAATGCATGATTGTAGATAATGTCAGATCCTTCAATATTGCCATTGTATTTTCCATTGGTAAAGCCCCTGTTTGCTACCCGGGCGCCCTTATCGCCGGATGTGGCCGCAAGGCCGGTAGCGGCGTTAAGCTTCAATGCGTAAATGCCGTCCCAAGCCGACCCATAATACATCCATTGATCGCCGCTTGTTGTGGTGATGACCGTTGGGTCGATCGCATTGGTTTGCACAGAGCTATCGTTAGTAGAGGTAACCGCAATACCTTTTTCTGTCCAAGGACCTTCGGGTGATGATGAAGTAGCCAAACCAATTACGCTTAAGCGGGCAGTTGCCGATGACAAGGAATAATATAATCGGTATTCATTACCAATTTTTATGATATCGGGTGCCCATAAAGCATCGTACGGAGTGCCTCCCTGCGAAGTAATATATTGCGCCCCCATTGCCGGCAATGATGAAAATACCCAGCCCACAAACTCCCATTGTACCAGGTCTTTTGATTTTCGGATTTGTATGCCCGACCGTACTGTAATACCAAAACCTGCATCGGTGCTATAGCAGTAATAATAATCGCCAAATTTTTTTATAGAGGGATCATGTACATTGTAATCTGTCCATTTGGGATAATAAATAAATGGTGCAATATCTGCATAAGTATCTGTAATAGAACCAACATCAAAGGTGGGGGTTACCTTGGTTGTGGTATCTGTGGTAATTTTCGCGGGTGCCGGATTGTTTTTCTTGCAGGAAGACAATAGAGCCATTACAATCAGGCAATTGTATAGATATTTATTTATTATCATGGCTATTGAGTTAGTATTACATTTTATAAAAAAGGGGCTGCATATTTTGCATAATACAGCCCCTTATCAAATTAATAGGTTGGATTTTGGACTACATTTGGGTTAGTCTGAAGTTCTCCCAATGGTATAGGCAGGTACTCTCTTCCTGGTTGATAGGTATTAAATTCAGGATCTCTTGATTTTAACCATGCAAGTTTAGCCGGATCCTGTAACCATCCCCACCGGACAATGTCATCAAAACGGTGGCCTTCAAGCGAGAATTCAAGGAAACGCTCGTGGGCAATCTGATCGCGCATTTGTGATTGTGTCATACCAGGGCTGATAGTTGCCAGGTTAGCTAAATTGGCCCGATCGCGCACCTGCTGAATATAAGGATATGCCTGTGCTGTACTGCCCAGTTCATTCAAACATTCGGCATACATCAAAAGCACATCAGCATAACGCATCATCCGCTCATTAATGCCCGAGCGCCAGTCATATTCGTTCGGCTGCCCGCTATCACCATTCTCGTATTTATGGCAAAAAAGAGCGCTCATCGAAGAACTGCCAGCATACGCGGCTGCAAAACTTTGTCCATATAACATTTCACCTGGTTTATTGTAATACATGGTTACGTCTAAACGGGGGTCAACGCCGCCGGTTTTGGTCGGCTCCAGCAAATAGTCATTATAAAGTGCCCGTGTAGGCTGAACATCTCCAAAACCAAAGCTAAAAGCACCGAACGTTATAGCGCGGGCCGAAGTGTGCCCCCAGGTAGAACCAGGATCGCCGCCCCATCCTAAATCCGTACCACCATCCCTGGTAAACTGAACTTCAAATACCGACTCGGCATTATTTTCCGAATTAGTAAAGAAATTATCATAATAATTAGGCATCAAACTGTATACACCCAAATCAATAACAGCCTTAAATTGAGTTGCGGCATTATTAAAATCTTTAGTGAACAAATACGTCTTTCCCAAAAATGCCATCGCTGCGCCCTTAGTGGCCCTGCCAACCTGATTATCAACTGTGCCTAAATTAGCATAGCTCACTGGTAACAAACTTGCCGCGTTTTTAAAATCGCTAATCACTTGCTGCCATACAACACTCTGTGGTTGTTGTTTTGCCGTATAATCAGCCGGACCAGCGGCCGGCGTTAGCGGCATAGGAACGTTCTTGTAAAAATCGGCCAAATGAAAGTAGTATAAGCCCCTTAAAAAATATGCCTGGCCTAATACCCGATTTTTAAGGTCTGCGTCCATATTAATTTTCGGAACGTATTGAAGCACTTCATTAGCCCGTAAAACCCCCTGGTAATAGGCTGTCCAGGCAATAGATGAAGTAAACCCGGTAGAAATAATATTGAACTTGCCGCAGTTGTAAATCTGGTCCCACGGACTATTGCTGGTTGCATCATCACCCCTGGTGTTTTGTATTACCGGCGTAAAACGCATATATGAACCATCAATTATTAAGCTCCCGTACACGGCATTAATTCCTTTAACCGCGTCATCTCCGGTATTCCAGAATGTTTGGGTCGTTTGGGCGTTTGGGTTAACGGTATTCAGGTCACTTTTTTTGCAGCTTACCGTAAATACTAACAATAGTGTGATCGCTGCTATATTTTTATTGAAAATCTTTTTCATTATAATAAATATTAAAATAGTTAATATTAAAGACCAATTTGCACACCTAATAGTATGGTACGCGGATTGGGGAACGATCCATAATCAAAGCCCCTGTTAACAGTTCCGTCATTAATAAAATCAGGATCAAATCCTTTATACTTACTTAGTGTATACAAATTTTGTCCGGAAAGATATACGCGGAAGCGGCTAAATACATGCGTTCTGTTAAGTGTCGCAGCGGGTATGGTATAACCGAGCTGTGCAGTTTGGATACGTGCATAAGATGCGTCCTGTATAAACCTGTCAGAATTTCTTCCGTTCGCATTAGGGTCCCCGATAATAGGCCTTGGCACGTTAGTGTTTGTATTTGTTGGCGTCCAGTAATTCAATTCATCTGTAGAAGCATTACCATATTGTCCGGTCATCAGGCCCTGGTAAACACCATCAGCTATTTTACTGCCGGTATTGCCCTGGATGAAGATGGAGGCGTCAAAGCTTTTATAGTTAGCGCTAAAGTTTAACCCGAAGTAAAATTTTGGTATTGCCGACCCAAGATATGTTTGGTCGTTACCATCAATAACCCCGTCTCCGTTCAAATCTTTAAATTTAACGTCGCCTATTGTAGCACCAATCTGTTTGGCATGAGATGACAGATCGGCCGCATTCTGAAAAATGCCATCTGTAACATAACCATACAGTTGGCCGACTTCGTGGCCAACCTCTGTTTTGCTGTATGCCCCGTAAATCGGAATATTGCCGTTACCTAAAGCCAATACTTTATTTGCTAGGGTTGATGCATTGGCGCTGATGTCATAGTGGAAATCACTTTTAGTTTGGCTATGATAAGTTACACTAAACTCAAAACCTTTGTTGGTAAATGTAGCCCCGTTGACAACCGGTGTATTGATTGCCCCTACCGATGGAGCAATAGGCACAGGTAAAAGGATACCGTTAATTTTGTTATCATAATATTCGGCAGTAAATGCTAACTGGTCATTGAACATACTTAAATCAAATCCTATATCTTTAGTTTGTTTTTGTTCCCATTTCGCTTGTTGATTAAATACCTGAGTCTGCGTAGTTCCGGATACAAGGGAGGTGTTGCTACCTGTACTGAAAGCATAACCGGCATTCGCATTTACAATACCCTGATACGGATACCAACCCAAGGCTTCAACGTTACCCTGAACGCCAACGCCGGCGCGTAATTTTAAAGCAGTAATAGCATCAGGAAGATGAATAAAATGTTCTTTGTTGATATTCCAGCCTACGGAAACACCGCCAAAATTACCATAACGGTTATTTGCAGTAAGTTGCGAGCTGCCATCCCTTCTAACGTTACCGGTGATTAAATAGCGCTCATCATAATTGTAGTTAACACGCCCGAATATTGGTGAATAAAAATAACGGACACCACTGTTACCAAGTACAGACTTATCTGCAAGGATACTTACATTGTCAAACGATTGCAGGTACGGCTGAGTTAAACCGGTAGCATAGCCAAATATGCTGCTGTTACTGTCTTTTTGATAAGCTGTACCGGCAAGTAATTCAAGATTATGTTTACCTGCTGTTATCTTATAGTTTAAGGTGTTTTCTATAACCGAAGTAAACGCTGCGCTTCTGCCATTGCTGTAATAGGCCGAAACACTTGGATAAAACCATCCTAAATCGTATGTTGGTTCAAAATAATAACTACTAAAATCAGTCCTGTCGTAGCTCATATTTACACGATAGGTTAAATTCTTTGCCAGTGCCAATTCAGCCCACGCAGATCCTAAAAAGCGATCATGCTGACTTGTGTTGGTAATCAGGTTGTTTACCCCGATAATATTTAAAGAGATTGCCCTTTGGGTGTTCTGATCTACCCCGCCATAACCGCCTAAACGTAATGGATCGTATACTGGCATAGTTGGAATTGCATCTACAAGGTCCACAATTTCGTTACCTGTACCATGCAAACGCGGATAGGCTAAATTCCTATAATCTGCTTCTGTAAAAGAAAGTTTTGCTCCATAAGAAAATATACCCTTTTTACCCTGCATACCGGCGCTTACATTATAACGCTGATAGTTGGGGCCGGCAACTGTCGTACCGGTCTGGTTATAATAACCAAAAGCTATATTATACGATGTAAACTCATTACCCCCCGAAAAGCTCAGGTCGTGGTTTTGGGTTTGACCCGTTTTAAAGGCGGCCTTCTGCCAGTTTGTATTTACGTTACTTATAAACAAACTTGACGTTGGGTCATTTGCAGGCGCCAGCGATATACCCGCATTGGTTTCAGCAGCATCGGCTATTTTTTGGTAGCCAACCCTGTCAGTAAGCGATAATTCTTTAGGGTTGTTCTGAACTCCGTAATAAGCGTTGTAGTTAATTTTAAGCGGTCCGTTCTTTCCTTTCTTTGTGGTAATGATAATTACCCCATTTGCACCCCTAAAACCGTAAATAGCACCAGCAGATCCATCTTTAATAACCTGCAGGCTTTCAATCTCGCCTGTCGGAAAATCGTAAGGCGCCATGGTCGGCACACCGTCAATTATATATAAAGGGTTGTTATTGGCCAATGAACTTACTCCACGGATATGAATAACAACGCCTTCTCCGGGCACTCCCGATCCGTTAACTTCAACACCTGCAACTTGCCCCTCCAACTCTCTGGCTACATCAAAAGTTACCCTTTTATCGGCATCTTTTAAATTGACCACAGCAACGGAACCAGTCAGGTTTTCCTTTTTCTGTGACCCGTACCCCACTACAACCACTTCATTTAGTGAGTTAGATGCTGGTTTAAGTTGTATATTAATAGTCTTATTACCATTAAGTAAAACTTCCTGTGACTCATAACCGATAAATGAAAAAACAAGGGTAACATTGTCAGCGCTGGCATCCGGAACACTCAATGCATATTTGCCCTTTACATCAGTTTGCGTACCTATTGCGGTGCCTTTAATTTTAACGGTTACACCCGGCAACGGCTGATCATTTTCGTCCGCTACCTTGCCGGTTATACTAACCGACGAAATAACTCCTCCTTTTTCGGAAATGATCACGAGGTTATCGGCACTTAACGTATAACTCAGATTGGTTTTGTTAAGCAATACATTCATCACTTCATCAAGCGATGCATTTTTAACATTTAAACTCGCCGGTAAATCATTCTTTATCAGCACGTCGTCATTATACAAAAAGTGATAATCAGACTTTTTTTCAATCTCTTTAAGTGCCCTTTTTAAGGGAATATTTTCGAAATTGACGTTTATTTTGATCTGACCATACCCCTTTGAAAAAGCCCCGTATGAAGAGACTATTATCAGGATAAGGATAAATTTTAGCATAAGTATAACTTTCAAAAATTGGTTCAACCGCAATTGGTTAATGCGGTTTGCATTTTTTTTCATAATTTAGCATTAAGGTTGTTTAACTATTTGGTTTTCTAAAGAGCTGGTAGTTAATAAATACCACTACACGGGGGGATGCGTCAACATTTCCCCGTTTTTTGGGCCTGGTTGAGTTGGTTATTTAAGCATAGGCTGTTTCGTTACGTTCAATAATTAGTGGATTATAATTTGGTTATTATCAATTTTATAATGGAAGTAGGCGGTACTTTGCAATGCTTTCAAAGCCTTGTCGATAGATTCATTCTGAAATCTTCCGGTAAATCTTAGTCTTTTTACCGCATCGTTCTTAAAAACGATATTTACATCGTACCGGCGCTGAAGTTTCACCGCAATGCTTTCAAAATCTTCAGCATCAAATGCAAGTATATTGTCGAGCCAAAGCGCTTCTGATGGTAGTGTGTCCTGCTTTGCCTGGTGTATCCTGCTTAATGCTATCAGTGGTATTTCTGCGGCAACCTCTCCTGAACTTGCCTGTGCAGATACCTTATCAGGGGCATTTTCGTAGTTAATAATGGTTAACTTTTCCGAAGCTTTTAAAATGATTTTCTTTTCGGGATTTTTCAGAACGGTCAGTTCAATTCTTCCCCTTACCAGGGCAGCTTCCGAAGTTTTGTCGTTATTATAAGAGCGTACGTTGAACTCCGTACCGAGCACCTTTATCCGTATAGTTGAAGTTGTAACAATGAAAGGATGTTGCGGATCTTTTACTACGTCAAAAAATGCTTCCCCGGACAGTGATACTTTTCTGAACTGGCTGCCATAATCAACATTATAAGCCAGCTTACTCCCGGCGTTTAGCCAAACCCTGCTACCGTCTGGCAACTGAACTTTACTGAAACCACTTTTCGGAGCAATAATCTCATTTGGTTGGCTGTTGTTCGTGCGCCCATCCCGGGTAAACCAAAAAAGCCCCAAAACTAAACTTGCGGCTGCTATCCACGCGGATATTTTAACAAGCTTTATTATTCTTTGCCGGATGCTTCTTTTCTCAAATGTTGCTTCAATAAGTTCATTTTCTTCCGCTGCATTAATCTTATCTTCAAAAGCCTTCCATTTTTTTTCTAACTTCCCGTCTGATTTTGTTTGATGTTGATTTTTCCAGATCTCTTCCAATAAAGCAAGCGGATACCGTTCGGGATTGCTATTTTGCAATATTTCTTCCAGTTCACGCAATTCTTCGGGGGAAGCTTCGCTGTTTAACTTTTTGCCGATAAGTAACCAAACATTATTAATCATTATATACGGTTCTGCATATAAAGACTATGAATAATGAATATACCCTGGTGAAAAACTTACTTTTTTTGAAATAAAATATTTGGAGCTGGCGTGTTAATCGCTTTATTGGAATTTTTTATATCCTGGCTCAATCGTTTTAGGGCATTGCCCATATGGTATTCAACAGTTTTAACAGATATATCTAACAGTTCGGCAACCTCTCTGTATTTCAAACCATCTTCTCTCAATAATTTAAATACAAGTCTGCATTGTTCCGGGAGTTTACTCAATGAATGATTGATGATCCTGGAAAGATCTTCAGCAATAAGCAGGTCTTCTGCATTGGCTGATGTATCGTTAATTTCGAAACCGACATCTTCCAATTCAATTCTCTTAATCTGTGGCTTGGAAAGATGGGTAAGCGACTTGTTTTTTACTGCGGTATAACAATAATAGGTAAAGTTATTGATTGAGGTCAAACTGCTCCGGTTAGTCCAAAGATTTAAAAACACATCATCGGTAATCTCTTCGGCTGCTTCATCAAATTTTACTAACGATTTTGCCAGGCTGAATAATTTATTATAATACAATAGATACAGCCTCTTGAAGGACGTCCGACTGTTATTTAAAGCAATCTCACCCAATAAATCTTTTATTTCGGACTCCGGCACCATTAGTCAGTTTAATTTAAAAATCTGGATCAATAGAATATTAGCTGAATGTCTTTTAACGTTTTTTATTCAGAAACTTGTAGGTAGTTAGGGTATGATATATTGCTCCGGATTTTAAAATTGTTGAAGGAAATGCCGCTTCGTTCGGAGAGTCCGGAAAATGCTGTGTTTCGAGGCAAAAAGCCGAACGATAACCATAAGCCGCTTTGCCTTTACCATCATTCGTTTTACCGGTTAAAAAATTGCCGCTGTAAAATTGCAGGCCCGGTTCGGTGGTATAAACTTCCATAATGATACCGGTTTTGGGGCTAACAACAGTAGCAACGGGCTTGCTGCCGTCATTTTTATTCAGCACAAAATTATGGTCGTAACCTTTGCCATTTTTAAGCTGATCATTTTGTTGACCAATATCAGCACCAATTGCCTTGGCAGAAGTAAAATCAAATGGGGTCCCTTTAACCGGCTGTAGTTTTCCTGTCGGGATCAACGTGGTATCAATCGGGGTAAACGTGTCCGCATCAATCTGCAATAAATGGTCGGTAATGGTTGAGCTCCCTGCCCCGCTTAAATTAAAATAAGCATGATTGGTGAGGTTTACAATGGTGGTTTTATCTGTGGTAGCTGAATATGCTATTTTTATAGCATTATCATCCGTTAAAGTGTAGGTAACTTTAACCTTCAGATTCCCGGGATAACCACCCTCTCCATCTTTAGAAAGATAAGATAATTCCAGCATTTGCAGAGACAATTGTTTCGCATCCCAAACCTTTGAATAAAAGCCGCTAAAACCGCCATGCAGTGTGTTTACGCCATCATTTATGTCAAGCTGGTACGTTTTCCCTTCAAGCGCAAATTTTCCTTTGGCTATCCGGTTGCCATAGCGGCCTATTATAGCCCCGAAAAAAGGCTCCTTTGGTTTTTGATAAGTTTTTACATCGTCGTAGCCTAATACTACATCAACAAGTTTCCCATTTTTATCAGGTGCTAACACACTTACAATCCTCCCACCGTAATTAGTAATAGCCACCTGGAAATTTTTGCTGTTCTTTAAAATGAAAAAACCGGTTTGTTTCCCATCTATATCTTCTTTAAAACTTCGAGCATCAGGTATTTTTGCCGGTTGTACGGCAGCAGAATCAGCAGCAGTTGCAGTTTTTTGAAATGGGGACTGGCAGCCCATGCAAAATAGCGCTCCCAATAAAAGAGTAAAAAAAAAGTTTGTAGCAATTGTTCTCATACTTAATAAAAATCAGATATCAATAAGCAAACGCTTCCTTCAATTAGCAGTCAAGCGCACTTAAAAATTAATAATTTGGCTATTTGGTTTATATTTAGCACCAGCCTGCACTGGTTCCAATTAAAAACTAAGGTAGAATATTTTTTTTAATTGTAAAACAAACACTTAAATAAATATTATTTTATTAGCGTAGTTAATACACTAATATCCTTTAAACTGCTGCAAAAAAGGCATTTTTTTTAATAAAAAGATGCTTAAAAAAATTTAGGCAATAAAAAAATTATATTTGCTCACTATATAAAATCCCAGCCTTTTAAAAATGCATAAATATTCAAAACAAACCCGCCTGTTATTAGCAGTTGACTGTATTATTTTTGGATTTGACGGTGAGACTTTAAAGATCCTTTTAATAAAAAGAGGCTTTCAGCCCGAAAAAGGTAACTGGAGCCTGATGGGGGGCTTTGTACAACCGAATGAAAGCATCGACCAGGCTGCCAGCAGGATATTAAAGCAACTCACCGGTTTAGATGGGGTTTACCTTGAACAATTGCATACTTTTGGCGATACGGGGCGGGATCCGATTGAAAGAACTGCATCTGTGGCTTACTTTGCCCTGATTGACATTCATCAATACGAGACACAATTAAGTAATGATTATCATGCCGAATGGTTTCCGCTAAAACGTATTCCAAAGCTGGTATTTGACCACCAGGAAATGGTTGAGGCCGCCAAAAGACGGATACGGTAT
>JARLHA010000031.1 GCA_031292485.1 Mucilaginibacter sp. | reverse complement strand
TCTCTCGCAGAGGACCCTGCGCCGCGTGCTAAGTTTTCCAACTTGTCAGAGAGATTATTTATATTTACCCTATGGCGATACGCACCCGGCACGAAGTAACCGAAAACACATGGTTCATTACCTTTACCTGTTACAATTGGCTGCCACGTTTTGACGATACTAACTCACACGACCTTATTTACAAATGGCTAAAACTAATTGACGACAAACACCAGATCAAAACATTGGCTTTTGTTATCATGCCTAACCACGTTCATCTGTTGTTGCACCTCACCAAACTAAATGGCAATTTGAATGCCATCATCAGCAACGCCAAACGGTTTATGGCTTATGACTTCATAGAGCGGCTTAATCAACAGCAAAACTATCGGTTATTAAATATTCTTTCTGCCGCCTGCACTGAAAAAGAACGGATGAAAGGTCAATTGCATAAAGCCTTTGAACCTTCTTTTGATGCAAAACCGGTTTACACTCTTGATTTTTTATATCAGAAATTGGAATATATCCACCACAACCCGGTTAGCGGAAAATGGAAATTAGCAAATGAATTTACGGACTATCCGCATAGCAGCGCCGCCTTTTACGAGTTGAACCAACCACATCCGTTTGTGCATATTACAGATTATCGGGACTATTGGTTCTGAAAAACATACAGCTCGGGGATTATAGGACAAGAATAAAAAGCCGGTCTCGTCTTAGTAGCTTCTCTTGAAAAGTACCCTGCGTTGGAGTGGGTGCCGACATAGGCAGTTTCCTATGCCCTCCATCCAAATTACAGACTTTCAGAAATACCCACCCTCAAAACTTCCAGCGCAGGGTCCTCTGCGAGAGACCCTGCGGGGACAGAAGCGGCTTTATGATCTTGAAATGCCTAACCGTCCCCCCTACCTCAACTCCCCATTTATCCCTTCCAAAACACCACTTCCCGGGCATAATTCCTCTTGTCCCAAAGTATTCAAAGGCCTGTCGGAGGTTTGGATGGTATGGTGCAGATCGGTTGATTCGGGGTTGATATAGAGTAAGCCGGTAAGGATCTCGTTCTTGTTGCGGGCATTTTGCAGGGCATTCATGGCCGAGAGCCTGTCATAAGGGTCAAGGTCATCGGCCAGTTTTTCCAGGTGGATATAGGAGCCGTCGTGCATTTTGATGTCGGTTCCGGTACCTTTCTGATAGCTGGTGGTAATTTCTTTTTTTAGCGGCACAAAATCTACGGTAGCGGTGGCTTCTACATGTTCGCGCACGTAATCATAAGATTTTGTAGAGCCGGGGTTATTGTTAAACGTAACACAAGGCGAGATCACATTGATAAACGCAAAACCCGGATGGTCTATCGCAGCTTTGATCAATGGGATCAGTTGTTCCTTATCGCCCGAAAAGCTTTGGGCCACAAAACTTGCACCGAGTTCAAGCGCCAGGCCCGCCATATCAATCGGCTGGAAAGGGTTGGCTACGCCTTTTTTGCTTTTGGAGCCCGCATCCGCGGTGGCGGAGTCCTGCCCTTTGGTAAGGCCGTAGCAGCCATTATTCATCACGATATACACCATATTAAGGTTGCGGCGGATGACATGCACAAACTGCCCCATGCCTATCGAGGCGCTGTCGCCATCGCCGGATACGCCCATATAAAGCAGGTCGCGGTTGGCCATATTGGCGCCGGTGGCAACGGATGGCATCCTGCCATGCACGGAGTTAAAGCCATGCGAGTGCCCTAAAAAATAAGTGGGCGTTTTGCTTGAGCAGCCGATACCCGATAGTTTGGCTATGCGGTGCGGTGCGATAGACATTTCGAAACATGCCTGTATGATACTTCCGCTGATAGAATCGTGCCCGCAGCCTGCGCAAAGGGTGGATATAGCGCCTTCATATTCTTTGGTGGTATAGCCCAAATCATTTTTTGGCAGGCCGGGATGGCGGAATTGTGAACGTATATAAGTCATGACAATATTTTACTGGTGGTAAATCAATTTTTTAGCCGGTGATAAACTTTTGCTGATCTGCGTAATGATGTTATCCGCTGTAATAGGCATGCCATTATAGTTTAATACCCGTATCAGTTTTTGGGGACTTGCATCCAGTTCGTTTACCAGCAGGGTGCGCAACTGCGCATCGCGGTTTTGTTCAATTACAAATACTTTTTCGTGGGTATTGATAAAATCCTCCACGGTTTTATTAAAAGGGAAAGCCTTTATCCGCATGGCGTCAAAAGATACATTGCCCTGGCTCATCAGGTCCATCGCTTCTTCAGCCGAGTAGGTTGATGTGCCGAAAAACAACACCCCGTAAGGGCTCTTATTTTCTTTTTGGTACAGGTAGGGGCCGGGCACGGTATCTTTGGCGGTATCCCATTTCTTTAAAAGCCTGTCCATGTTACGGGCGTAAACATCGCCGTCTTCGGTATAGGCTGCAAATTCATCCCGCGAAGTCCCCCTTGTAAAAAACGAGCCTTTGGTCGGGTGCGTGCCGGGGATGGTGCGGTAAGTAATGCCGTCGCCATCTACATCCAAATAACGGCCAAAATGAGGTATTTCTTCCAGCTGCTGTGCGTTAAGCACTTTGCCGCGGTTGTATTTGCGCTTATCGTCCCAAACAAACGGTTCCGACAGGTGATCATTCATCCCCAGGTCAAGATCAGTCATCATAATGATGGGCGTTTGTAAAAGTTCCGCCAGGTCGAATGCGTCGGCGGTCATTTCAAAACATTCTTTCGGGTCAGATGGGAACAGCAATACCTGCTTGGTATCCCCATGCGATGCATAAGCCGCTAATAAAATATCCGATTGCTGGGTACGTGTCGGCATCCCTGTGGATGGGCCGGTACGCTGTACATCAATCAATACAGTGGGTATTTCGGCAAAATAAGCCAGGCCCAAAAATTCATTCATTAATGATAAACCCGGACCACTGGTGGCGGTAAACGAACGCGCACCGTTCCAGTTGGCGCCAATCACCATACCGATAGCGGCCAGTTCGTCTTCGGCCTGTACAATGGCATAGTTATGTTTGCCGGTTTCTTTGTCAATCCGCATCTTTTTGGCATAACCTTCAAAAGCCTCCACGACAGAGGTAGACGGAGTGATGGGGTACCAGGCCACAACGGTTGCCCCGCCGTAAACAGCGCCAAGGCCGCAGGCAGCGTTGCCATCTATCATGATCTTGTCGCCTATCAGGTCGCGGCGTTCAAGTTTCAGGTCGATAGGGTAATTATAATTATCAAGAATATACTGGGCGCCAAGCTTTAAAGCTTTAATATTGGGGGCGATCAGTTTTTCTTTGCCGTTGAACTGTTCGGCCAGCAACGTTTCCAGAACACTAAACTCGATACCGAGCAACTGTGCCAGCGCACCCACATAAACAATATTTTTAAACAACTGGCGCTGACGGGGATCGGTAAATTCGCGGTTACAGATTTCCATCAACGGGATGCCGATATAATTTACATCTTCGCGGATCAGCTCCGGGTGCAGTTTTTTGGTACTGTCGTACAAAAAATAGCCACCCTCTTTAACCGAACGCACATCATCCGGCATACTTTGAGGGTTAACGCTAACCATAAAATCCACGCCCTCACGACGGCCTAAATAGCCTTTTTCGCTCACCCTTACATCGTACCAGGTAGGGAGTCCCTGTATGTTTGAGGGAAAAATATTTTTTGGGGTAACCGGGATCCCCATCCTGAAAACAGCTTTTGCAAACAGGTAATTGGCACTTGCTGAACCTGTACCGTTTACATTGGCAAACCGTACCACAAAATCGTTCACTTTATCTTGATGCATCACTTAACATGCTTTGGTAACCTTATATAAAAATTGTTGCATATCCCAGGCCGAAGTAGGGCAACGCTCGGCACACAGCCCGCAATGCAGGCATACGTCTTCGTCTTTTACCATTACCCGGCTGGTTGGCAGGGTGTCTGATACGTACAGATCCTGGCTTAAATTCAATGACGGTGCCTTTAAACGCGTCCGCAGGTCTTCCTCTTCACCATTCGCCGTAAAGGTTATGCATGATGTAGGGCATATATCCATACAGGCATCACACTCAATACACCTGTCCTTCACAAACACGGTTTGCACGTCGCAATTCAAACAGCGGCGGGCCTCTTTAAGGGCTGTCTGGAGATCAAAACCCAGTTCCACTTCCATTTTACGGTCTTTTAACGTCACCGTTTTGGCTGCATGCGGAACGGCATACCGCAGGTCGTTTTCTACTTCACTATCATAGCTCCACTCGTGGATGCCCATTTTCTGGCTCACCAAATTCACAAATGGCGAAGGTCTTTCGGTAAGCGATTTTTCTTTCAGATAAAGATTGATGGAGATAGCGGCCTGGTGCCCGTGTGCCACAGCGGTGATCACATTTTTTGGCCCGAATGCTGAATCGCCGCCAAAGAAAACGCTTTTATTGGTGGATTGGAAGGTAACCGCATCTACTACCGGCATGCCCCATTCGCCAAATTCCACACCGGTTGATTTTTCAACCCAGGGGAAAGTATTTTCCAAACCGATAGCAACCAATACATCATCTGCTTCAATAAATACCTCCGGTTCGCCGGTTGGCACTAAGGAGCGTTTTCCTTTTTCGTTAAATACGGCATGTACCTTTTCAAAGGTCATGCCTTTGAGTTTGCCGTCTTCAACTACAAATATTTTGGGCACATGGTTATCCAGAATCTGGATATCCTCGTGCAATGCATCTTCTTTTTCCCAGGGCGAAGCCTTCATTTCGGCATAGGGGCTGCGTACCACTACTTTTACCTGTTCGCCACCCAGGCGGCGCGAGGTACGGCAGCAATCCATCGCGGTATTACCGCCTCCCAGTACAATCACTTTTTTACCGATTTTATGGGTATGCTCAAAGGCCACACTGGCCAGCCAGTCTACCCCGATATGAATATTCCTGTCTGCTTCTTTACGGCCGGGGATGATCAGGTCGCGGCCCCTGGGGGCGCCGGTGCCAACAAATACAGCGTCGTAGCCCATATCCAAAATTTCCTGCAGGCTGGATACGTAAGTTTTGAACTGGGTATGGATTCCCAGATCCAGGATATAGTCCACCTCTTCGTTCAACACATCGATCGGCAGCCTGAACGAAGGAATCTGGCTGCGCATCATTCCGCCGCCTGCATCCTGCTCATCATATAAATGGATCTCGTAACCCAGCGGGGCAAGGTCGCGGGCCACCGTCAACGATGCCGGACCACCGCCGATGAGCGCTATCCGTTTACCATTTTTTTCAAATGGCGCCTTCGGCATAAATTGCTTTACATCTTCTTTGTTATCGGCTGCTACGCGTTTTAAGCGACATATAGCAACCGGCTCTTCTTCAACTCTGCCACGCCGGCATGCGGGTTCGCATGGGCGGTCGCAGGTACGGCCGAGGATACCGGGAAACACATTGGATTCCCAGTTGATCATATAAGCTTCAGTATATTTTCCTTCTGCTATTAACCTGATGTATTCAGGCACAGGTGTGTGTGCGGGACAAGCATACTGACAATCCACTACCTTGTGGAAGTATTCCGGGTTTTTGTCGTCTGTTGGTTTCAACTATAGTTTATTAATTGGCAAAATACTGGTGAGAGGACCCACCGAATGGTAAAATTAAAAATAATAAATTACTTAGGTTGTTAAAATGGCTAACATATTAACAGTGATTTTACAATTTATTTCCTTTTTTAGTACAGATATGAAATAAAAATAACGAGGCTGTACTTCCCCCCATTTTTGCTAAAAGCTCTATTTCAGTTTCCGGATAAAGCATCATCATTTCAATTTTTCAACCGGCATCAATTTCAATCAATTAAATATGTTTTACAAGATGTAAGTTAACCTATATAAAGTATTGAATAAATGACGAGAATCACTTAATTACCGTTAAGCAGTTTCAATAAAAAGATACTGTACAACAGGCAGATAGCATATCTGCAAGGAACTTAAGTGCCGGACGTACATAAATAGAATGATCTTTATCACGTTTTTCAGTGCGTAGAAAATCATGACACGGCTTTTTTTGCCGTGTATTAATGCCTTGAAGAGATTTATACAGAAATGTAATTTGATGCTTTGCGATGCCTGATCCGAAATTATTTTAAACTTCCAACTACCCTTTCCCCGGTTTGTAAAATATATTCGGCGTTGGTTTCGAAGCCTTCTTCACCAACAGCTTATGATTTTTACGGGCAACCGCCGTACCATTTATAGCGCCCTGTAAACCGCTGCCTGCGACGGTAGTTACTACACCTGCAGGAGTAATTTTACGGATCAGGTTATTATTTGAATCGGCTACATATACATTGCCTGCTGCATCAACTGCAAGGCCGGCAGGATAATTAAACGATGCGCTGGTTCCGGTACTATCAGCCGCTCCGGCAAAGCCGCTACCGGCCAATGTACTCACGGTACCATCAGTTGCAATTTTGCGGATAAGGTTATTTACGCCATCGGATACATAAACATTACCGGCTGCATCTGCGGCCACACTATTTGGGTAATAAAAAGTGGCCAAAGCAGCAGGCCCGTTGTTTGATCCCTTAAGCGTATCCATTCCGGCATAGGTGCTTACTACCCCCGACGAATTAATTTTCATGATGGTGCTATTAAGGTAATTTGCCACAAAAATATCCCCCGCTCCGTCAACCGCTACACCAGAAGGGTTGCTGAATGGCGATAAGTTGGTTGACGTCCCGGTATTTAAAGTTCCGGCAAAGGTGCTTACCTGCCCGCCTTGCGCTATCAAACGGATGAGGTTATTGCCTGCATCGGCAACATAAATATTATCATGCGCGTCGACAGCTATGGCAAGCGGGTCGAAGAATGAGGAGGCGGTTCCAATCCCATTAGCCGAACCCGTTGTATCGCTGCCGGCAATGGTGGTAACGGTGCCGGTGGGACTTATTTTGCGAATGAGGTTGTCGCCGGCATCTGCTATAAATAAATTACCTGAAGCGTCAATCGTAATCCCGGTTGGTTGAGTAAAGGAAGCAAGGGTGCCCCTTCCGTCAATATAACCCGCATTCCCGCTGCCGGCGAAGGTGGTTACCATACCTCCGGGCGCTATTTTACGGATGAGGTTATTGCCATAATCAGCCACGTAAATATTGCCCGAAGCGTCAATGGCCACTCCTGATGGGTTATTAAAGGATGGTAACGAATCTAAAGCTGCTGTGCTATCTGTTTTTGCCGTATCCGGGTTGCTACTGAGGCGGTTTTGCTGCAAGATGTCCCTTTTACATGCTGTTGTGAAGCAGGCTATCAGGGTCAGCAACAAGGCTGGGCAAAGTAATAATTTTATGCTGTCCGGCTTCAATAGGGGTATATAAAATAATCCAACACAATAGTATCAAATTTAATCATCATTAAATAATCTGTTAAATTATTTCTTCATACATAACAGATTTTCCATTTATGAATCATTTAACATAACAAAATACTGATAAATCGAAGAAAGTAAAAAACCAGACCGCATGTTTTTTCGTTCATTTAACTTAAAGAATTGATATGGAGACAATAGGCGATTTAAAAACAAGGACCATCGTGTCAAACATCCGTAAGATCAGGGAATTCAGGAACTATACGCAGGACTATCTTGCCGCAAAACTGCAGATATCACAAAATGCATATAGCAAAATAGAATAAGGCGTTTAAACAATCCATGATTTTTGCAGATATATCGGTCCGTTTCCAATCATGGTTTTGACAAGGTTGTGAAACATATTGTCCAGATACTTAAGCCGGTTAAATCTGTAACAAAACTCATCAATGTACCT